>CAWBNG010000009.1:0-329907 GCA_963790075.1 uncultured Chloroflexia bacterium | reverse complement strand
CTGTTTCCGCTGATATATAGTGCATCCTGGTCCATGCTTGCCACATTATATGTGGCTAATTGGAGATCTTTAGTTGAAACCTCCCAAAAAAGACGACCCGGCTTTGAGATATCCATTGCTACAAGCCCTGTTGTTTGATAGCCTGTTGCCTACTATATATAACATCGAATTGTTATATAACATTGAAGCAACGGAAAAATCGAGCAAATCATCCCATGCAGCAGAGCAAACCTGTTTTAGAATGATATGCCTGTAAATGACAGTTGCCCATGAACTACAATCCCATTGTAATAAGCTAGATATAGGGATGTACGTTTGGTACTTCTTGTTTCCATAAAGGTATTTGCGTGAAAACATCAAAGGCTTCCAAGTATTAATCATACCAAGCTACAAACGAAGTATCATCTTTTACTAATAAATCCTCGATAGGTGCATTACTTGGCGTGCCGCTTAGATGCCACATATCAACTCCGGTATCCCTGTTTAACGCCATAACAGATCCATTTTCCCCAGAAGCTATAAAATAATTTTCGTAAATCTTCATGGGAAGACATCTTCGATATGGGATATCGCTTTTTGCTTTATTGTTCCAGATTATTTTCCCAGTAAGAGCATTTATCGCAAAAATAGATTGCGTGCTTTGCAAGTATATTACGGTCAATCGTCAACGGGCGAACAAACCGAGGTCTATTGTTATTCAAATCAAAAGGGATTGCCTAATTCACTATTTTGGGAATATGGTTTAGAGACACGGCTTTGATTGATTTGTGAACCATATTCCTTAATTGTGGAACAAGCAGCTAATATTATCAAAATTCCAAATAGAATAATCGAATTTATAATTTTCATTTTATTTCAATCCAGTATGTTGGTGGAGGGAAAAATATATCATTGAATGTCCCCCTGTACGTGGAATTTACTGCGTATTGTCCAGCTTGTAAGTCAAAACCCCATCCAAAGCTAAATGTATTACCTACACCGAAGAGACTCCAATCTCTTTTTCCGGTTTTTCGATCGGCAGCAGTAAATATTTCTTTACCTGCCCCTAATAAGCCAAATATTAACTCCAGCAACATCAACTATAAATGGCCCCGAATAATCCAAAACATCGAAATTCCCGTAATGACCGCTTTTATAGATAGCTCCCCAAGATACTGTTACTCCGATAGTCGGTAACAAAAATTGTGGTGGTTTCTCCGATTCGCTTGAACCGGCAATTTCGTCTATGGCTGGATTCTTAATCCTTGGAGATGTAAATACCCCCAGTATGATTATCAAAAGGATTTAGGGTATCGTCTGATTCCCGCACAATATCTACACTTCCTGTCCAAAAATCCTTGGGACTAACTCCTTTAGATACCGAAAACCCAAGTGAAACGAAATGCCCATCTGGCTTAGCATCTTCAATCAGGCCAACTATATCACCCCCAGAAGAAGCCACTGCAGTCCCTTGGGTTACTCTCATTGCCACAGGTACACCGAAAGCAGTTTGGGCATCGCTTGGACTATAGAAATATGAGGGTTTATATATATTACCGCTATTCGACATAATTGCTGGATCATCATCAAAAATATAATGCCCAGTTGGATCAATATAGTTGATAGGGTTGTTTGACACGTAGGAATATCGATTAATGCCTGAGGACTAAGTGAATTTGACACAATCGAATCCGGCTGGGTCCATCGTTTTAGACCAGAATCATAGAAGCGTGCATGATAGTCCATCAAGCCCAAGTCAGGCAGGTTTCGCTGGAAGGTGTAGCCGAAATCGGTCTGGGTGACTGCACCCACGTCCGTGCGCACCGCGCCGAAGGGCAGGTATCGCTGCTGGCTGAGCACGGTACCATTGTCATCGAGTACGCTCACCACCGAGCCGAGATGGTCGGTCAGCAAGTACTGCATGCCGGTGCCATCATCCATGGCTACCGTCTGGCCGGCGATGGCGTAGTATTTCATCACCGCGCCGGATTCCACGGTCACTTCGTAGGCGCCGCCCATGAAATACAGGCTGGTTAACGGGCCGGTCCCGTCATCATAGACCTGCTTGACGCGATTGCCGTCGCCGTCGTAGGTGAAGGTCCAGGTGGCGAGCGCGGTGCCGCTGGCGCAGTCGCCGCTCATCAGGGAGACGACCGCCAGGCGGTTTTCGGTGTTGAAGTCCTGCTTGAAGGTCTGGCCGTTCTCCACCCGGCAGGTCATGTTGCCGTTGGCGTCGTAGGAATAGGTGTTGCCGTTGGAGAGCGCCGTGACCGCAGCTGCCATGCAAATCCAACGCCTGATCTCGGTCCGCAATCACGCCCGCGCCAAAGCCGCGCAGGCGCTGCAGGCTGCCCGATTGATCCCGCTCATCATGGGCGGGGTGCTGGTGATGATGGCGCGCGATCCGGCCACGGCCGAGTCCTTTCGCGCGCCCCTGGTGCAGGTGGTGATCGCCGTGACGATGGGCGTCATGCTCCTGGGCTTCCTGACCATGCGCCGCGAGATCCGGAGGGTGGTGTGATCGAACTCCAAATTACGCTGACGGCGCTGGTTCTGTCCCTGCTGATCGCGGTGACCTTCGAGCGTTTCGTGGAGCTGGTCGACCGCCGCGCCGCCGCGCGCATCTCGCGTTCGGAGCAGCCCAGGGCTAGCGCAATATCCATTCTGGAAGAACGCGTAGGTGGATGGCTGTCGCGGCTGGTGCCCGGCTACCTGCGCCAGGTGGCCTCCGACCTGTACTGGGCTTCCTTCACCGATGGGAAGTTACAGGGTCGCAGCCCGGCGGCGGTCTTTTTGAGACAACTGCTGATCACGCTCGGCGTGGGCCTGGCAGCCTACCTGGCGCTGGGATCGAGCCTGGCGCTGGCCGGCGGCCTGTTGGCCGGCTGGTCGCTGGCGCGCTCGGATCTGCACGGTAAAGCCGAGACGGTGCGTCTGCGAATCGCGCAGGAACTACCGGAGTTCGTGCAGTTAATGGCGGCCGAGTCGGCCAGCGGCGCGGCATTGGAGACTGTGATCCGGCGCGCTGCGCAAGGTACCACGCAGACGGCGGCCTGGTTCCGACGCGTGCTGGAGGGTGGCTCGGGCAAGGCGCTTTTCCTGCGGGATGGGGAAGGCGGTATGCTCAGGCAGGCCGCTGAAGAAAGCCGGCACGCCGGGTTGATCAGCCTGGCGATTCAATTGGGGTTCGTGGGGAAAGGGGTGCAGGTGCAGGGCCTGCTCAAATCCCTGGCGCAGACCTTCGCCGATGAGTTTATCGCCCAGGCCGAGACGCGCGCCGAGCGGCTGGGCTCTAATCTGGGTGTGGTCTCGGCGGTGTTCTACTTCTTACCCTTCGTGGTCACGGTGCTGGTGATCGTGGGTGTGCCGTTGATCCAGGCGATTTCTGGTTAGGAATCACACGACAACCCACGATAACCGTCTCATTTTTTGTGATCCTGGCAGTTGGAGGCCACCGTCTGGATGGCGTATGATAGTGATTGTACAACACTCAAAAGCCTTTGAAGTTAATTGTTGGGTCTTATTCCCCACACATGAATCCCACCCTGTGTATCACCCCATAATAATGCACGATCATCCTTGGTAAAGTAAAGGGCCGTTACTTCTCCAACATTGAACTCTTCGATCTTCTCTCCCTTCTCTAAACTTAGTATGAAGAAGCCATTTTCGGTTCCTACTGCCAACAAATTCCCCGCATGATTGAACATAATTACTATCCCACCATCAATAGGTAATTTGATGTGATTGGCATTTGTTAGCTTCCTCAAATCCCAGACTATGAGTTCTTTATCATTCAGCCATGCCAGCCAACTTCGCGTATCGTCAAAGGTCATGTCAACAGTACGAATCTTTTCTTTTGACGAAAGACTTCCAAAGTTTCTACTTTTTTCAAAGAATACTTTTTCAAATCCTAAGAATTCCTTAGTATTGAAAATGGCTATCCTGCCTTCTTCAAGAGAATATGCAAGATAGGAACCAGTTTGATCCAGAATAACTCGGCTAATGTGTAATTTTTGATTGTCGTATGGATAATCAATGCTTATATGCGAGATAATATTATCCCTTATACCCACCGCACCTATGGTTGCATCGCTATAATCAATTATCCATTTGGAGTTGGGTTCCAACACTATTCCCGTATCAACAAATTGAGAATCTTCTGGATCCCCTGTGGGGCAATGAGCACCCCAACAGTCAAGCCTCTCGCCGGACTCTGTATCCCAAACGTTATAGCCACTCAAACCCTCAGGGAGTACTTTTCCTGGCGTAATGACTATAGATCCATCTGCGCTAAAGTTCACTCCTTTCTTATTAGCACTCAGGAAATTGAATTCAGTTACTATTTTTCGACTATCTAAATCCCATCGACGAAATATTCCATTCCCATATACAACCAGGAGATATTTGTTCGCCGTCGGTTGCGTTAATGATACAACGCCGTTAGCATGGCCAGGAGGATCAAGGGAGACAACCTCACTCATCCTTCCCACTGTTTCGGAAGATAATAACGCAAGTGATTTGGTTATCTCAATAGGTGGTGCTATATTCGGAGGAAGCCGCTCGATAACTAATCGGGATTGCCATTTTAGAACCAGGTATGAAACACCTACTACACCAATCAGAATGCCAATTACAACCAGAGTAAACTTTATGGACTTGCTTTTCATATAGTCTCTCCCTTCCCGTTTTTCTATGCTAATTCTTGGGTATAGGCCAGATTTACGCACTACAAATGAATCGATTTCCAGTAATCTTTGAAGCTCCAGTATTCGTTCAATGGTTCTATGTATAATTCTGGAGGGTATGGCAAGAATCGATATTTACCAGACGAGTCCGGAGCTTTCAAGAAGATCGTGTCATTTCGGGGGCTCGTTTCACTGCAAGACCATAATATACATCTTAGGGGGTTACAGGGATCCCAGGTTGCTATATCTGTTTGAGAGTGCCCAGACGGTGCGTCTGGAGAAGAGTGCCCACCACCTAATAGCATCACTATTGTTTCATAGCTATACCCCTTGACAGCACCTACAAACCCTAGGTATGTTGATGAAATATCGGCCGTTTCGAAGGCCGAGTGAGTTCCTCCGGGGAAGTACCATGTAAACTGCCATGTTTCATACCTTTTCTGATAATCCACCCATATACCCGCGCCAATTCCTGCCAATTTTTCATTCGATATATTGGCAGGAATATCAATAGAATATTCTCCGATGAATTTGAAACCAGGTGAATATTGACCCAATTCGACAAGCGTTTCACCTTTTCCTCTCCCCTGCTTCAAATTCCTCCAAAGCCCTTTTGGATCACCAGCCCCAAAATGACTCTCGTCCAGGAAAGCACCAGCGTATAAGCCATTATCTAGAATACAGAACTGTTCACCGCCCAAAATGCAAGGTTCTTCACTGCTGCTCTGACTCGGCTGGAATCCGCTTGGATCTACTAGCATTATCGGGTTGTCATAAGAATATAGCCAATCATTATTTGAAATAGGTCTGTATGGGTCCCCATCCCAGCCATCGCGAGTAACGAATCTTCCGATAGATGGAGAATACATTCTGGAACGCAAATACACCAAGCCTTGGTTGTTATGTTCATTGGTGAAGCCATATACCGTTTGCGATTCTCCCCCTGTCTGTGTTACCACCCCAAAGGGATCATAAGCCTGGGCAAAAGTGATGTTTCCCGTTTCATCGGTCAGTTGCCGGACCGAACCCAGCGCATCCCCCAGGAAGTATTCGGTGCCCAAGGTATCCCTGTTCACTTGCGCTAAGCGGCTGACTCCATACAGGTAGTCATAGGTGCCGTCGCTAAGGGCTTGAGGCAGGCTGGCGTTCAGGTCCATGGTAAAGGTCGTCGTTTGTCCATTCACGATTTCCTGCAAACGATCGCCGAGCCCATTGTATCTGTAAGTCGTCGTCACAGTTGGACCCGTGAATGACGTCAACCTGTTGGCAGCATCGTACGCATAAGTATTGACGCCATCATTTAGCAGGTTCCCTTTGGCATCCCAGGTGTAGGTCACGCCGTTCACACTGGTCAGACGATTGGCACCGTCATAGGTATATGTCGTCGTAGCCGGCAGACCCTGGACAGCGTTTTCCTGCGTCAATCGATTCCCAATCGCATCGTAGGTGTAGTGGAAATAGTCGCCGGTATCGTAATCGGCAGCGATGAGGTGGTAGAGCGGATCGTAGCTGTAGTCGATCGTCACCGTCCCCACACCTGTGCCGCCAGGCAGCCTGACGGTATCCTGCGCGCAGCCAGGCAGGCTGCAGCTATTCCCTTCGCTGCTCCAGAACTGCACGCCGTCGTAATCGGCGCGGAAGCGATAGTCGCCTTGCGGTAAAGTAAAGAGTGTCTGGCCGTTCGCATCGGTGGTCCCGTTGTAGCCGGTGTAGGTATCTCCAGCGCCTGTGCCCGAAAGGGTAAAAGCATAGACCTTCAGATTCGAGTACGGTTGACCGGAATAGCTCTGGACCGTCACCATCACTGGTATGGTTACCGTGATGGCAGCACTCTCACATCCCGGAAGCGTGCAGTGGTTGGCCTCTCCACTCCAGAATTGCGTACCATTTAGATCGGCCCGGAAACGGTAATCGCCCTGGGGCAGGGTGAAGACGACCTGGCCGTCGGCATCCGTTGTGCTGTTGTAGCCGGTGTAGGCCGAACCGTCAAAAGCGTAGACATGCAAGCTTTGCTTTGGCGCTCCGTCCGTATCCTGCACCGTCAGGGTCAGCGGTTTTGTGACAGTGACCGTGGCACTCTGGCAACTCGGCAGGGTGCAGTCATCCCCGACACTGCTCCAGAACTGCGTGCCGTTGAAATCGGCCTGGAATCGGTAGTCGCCTGGCGGCAGGGTGAAGACGGCCTGACCGTCCGCATCCGTCGTGCCGTGGTAGCCGGTGTAGGATGTGCCGTTAAAGGCGTAGACCGGCAGGCCCGCTTTGGGCGTCCCGTCCGTATCCTGCACAGTCACGGTAACGGGGACCGTAACGGTCACTGTGGCTGCGGTACAGCCGGGCACACTGCAATTGTTGCTGGTCTCGCTCCAGAACTGGGTGCCATTCAGATCCGCGCGGAAGCGATAGTCCCCATCCGGCAGGTCGAAGATGGCCTGGCCGTTCGCATTGGTGGTGGCGCTCAAGCCGGTGTAGGTCGTGCCAGTGAAGGTGTAGACCTTCAAGCCTTGCTTGGGTGCCCCCTCCGTATCCTGCACAGTCACAAGTACCTCCGTGCCCGTCGGGTCCGCCTGAACCTGGCTGCGCGCCAGTGCGGCCAGGCGGAGTCCACCCCCGGAGGCAGCCGGTGTGGCTGTATCGGCCTCTGGGGTTGCGGTTTCGCTGGCCGTGGGAGTCGCGCTGGGCGTATCGGTCGGAGACGAGGTGGGTGTCCCTGTTGGCGTAGGAGTATTGGTTGCGGTTGGGGTTGCGCTGGGTGTGATGGTCGGGATTGAGATAGTAGGAGGAATAACAATCGAGCCAACCGTGACGGTCACGGCCGTACAGCCGGGCAGCGTGCAGTGGTTGGCGTCACCGCTCCAGTACTGTGCCCCGTCGAAGTCGGCCCGGAAGCGGTAATTACCCTGCGGCAGGGTGAAGAGCGCCAGCCCGTTCGCATCCGTGGTCTTGTTGTAGCCGGTATAGGTCGTGCCGTCGAAGGCGTAGACCTTGATGCCGGACTGCGGTGCCCCGCCCGCATCCTGGACGGTCACGGTCACAGGCTTAGTGACCGTCACACCTGCGCTGGTACAGCCCGGAACAGAGCAGTGGTTCTGGGAATCGCTCCAGAACTGGGTGCCGTTGTAGTCGGCGCGGAAGCGGTAGCTGCCCTCAGGCAGGGTGAACGCAACCTGACCGCTGGTATCCGTGGTCTTGTTGTAGCCGGTATAGGTCGTGCCGTCGAAGGCATACACTTTGAGGCCGGACTTAGGCGCACCATCCGTATCCTGGACGGTCACGCTCACTGGTGAGGTAACCCGCACCGAGTCCTGGCGGCAGCCGGGCAGGGTGCAGTCGTTTTGCATATCGCTCCAGAACTGCGTGCCGTTATAGTCGGCTCGGAAGCGGTAGCTGCCTGCCGGCAGGGTGAAGATCGCCTCTCCGTCGGCGCCGGTGGCGGCACTGAAGTTGGTGTAAGTATCCCCATCGAAGGCGTAGACGTTCACGCCGCTGAGCGGCATATCCAGGTCATCGAGGACACGCACCACGACCGGCACGCTCACGTCGATGGAGACGATGGTGCAGCCGGGCACGGCGCAGTGGTTGCTCTCGCCGCTCCAGAACTGCGTGCCGTTGATATCCGCGCGGAAGCGATAGTTTCCTTCCGGCAGGCGCAAAGATACCTGCCCGGAAGCATCGGTCGTGGCGCTGAAGTTGGTGTAAGTGGTCCCATCAAAGGCGTAAACCTTCAGCCCTGCTTTAGGCGCCCCGTCGGTGTCGCGCACGCTGACCAGCACCGCTTCGGGCACGCTGATCATGACGCTGGCGCACTGGCCGATGGTACAGTGGTTCGCAACGCCCGACCAGAACTGCGTGCCGTCCACGTCCACGCGGAAGCGATAAGAGCCCTCAGGTAAGGTGATGGAAGCCTGACCATTAATATCCGTAACCCGGTTGTATCCGGTGTAGGTGTCCCCGTTGAAGACGTATACGGTCTTCCCGGCCATCGGCAGGCCACTTGTTTCGGTGACCGTCACCTGGACGGTCGGTCCAGTCCCTCCGGTCTGGGTGGTCTCGATGGCCTGCGTGCGGTTGCCGACGTTGTCATACGCATATTGGAAGGAGGACAAGGTCGCCTCTGTGGAGGCGTGCTGCAAAGCCAGCAGGCGTCCGGCCACATCATATGTGTAGGCGGAATCCACCCCATTCGGGCGCAAGACGTTCAGCAAACGGCCCAGCGGGTCATAGGTGTATTGCGTGGTCTGGTCGTTCCAATCCGTGACACCCGTCAGGCGATTGGCAGGATCGTAGGAATACGACACAGAATTTCCGTCCGGGTAGGCCAAACCGGTACGGTTGCCAACCGCGTCGTAACTGTGACCAACCGTCGCTCCAAATGGGTCACTGATAGTGATGGGCCGATTGAGGTCATCATAGGTCCAGGTCGTCGTCCCCAGGCCATCGGTCATGGAGGCGCGCCGCCCGGCGTCATCGTAGGTGAAGGAAACGTCTTCGCTTGTGCCCGGATAGTCGATGTCCGTCAACTGGTTGGCTGCGTCGAAGGTATAGGTAGTCAGAACATGGTTGGCATCGTAGACGGAGACACAATTCCCTACCCCATCATAGCCATATTGCCAGGTGTCCCCCAGCGGATCGGATTCCTGGTGCAAGCGGTTGAGTACATCATAGGTGAACGTGGTGACATGATTGTTGGCGTCGGTGATTGTCAGGCGGTTGCCGTTGGCATCGTAGCTGTACTCGGTGCGCACGTTGATCTCGGCGGTGGGCTGGAAGCCGGGTCGGTAGTTCTCGACCACAGCGATCAGGCGGCCCAGGGCATCGTATTCGAAATGGGTGACGACCCCGTTCGCATCGGTCACGTTCACCAGGCGACCAGCCGAGTCGTATGTATTCTGGGTAAGGTTGCCCAATGGGTCGGTCACGGACGTCTGCCGTCCGGCGGCGTCATAACCAAACGAAGTAACGTTTCCCAGCGCATCACTGGTTGTAATCACCTGTCCGGCTGCATCGTAACTCGTGCTGGTGACATTGCCCAGCGGGTCGGTCATTGAGACCGGTCGGTTGAGCGCGTCGTAGGACGTGCTGCTGACGTGCCCGTTCGGATCGGTCACGCTCAGTTGGTTGCCAACCGCATCGTATACTAATGTCGTCACACCGCCCAAGGGATCGGTCCGGCTGGTCAGGCGGCCCAGGGAATCGTACTCGAAGGTAGTCACCACCCCGTTGGAATCCATGCGGGAGAGTGCCTGCCCGAGGGCATCGTAAGCCGTGGTCGTCGTGCGCCCCAACGGATCGGTAACGGTCACGACACGATCCAGGGCGTCATAGGAGTAGGTGGTGCGGTTGCCATTCGCATCCACGATAGCCGTCCGGAGACCCAGGTCATCGTACTCGTAACTGGTGATGTTCCCAAGCGCATCAGTCACAGCTAACAGGCGATTGGCGTCATCATAGGTATAGGTGGTCGCGTTGCCGCGCGGGTCGATGCTCTGGATACGGTTCCCAACCTCGTCGTAGAAGTGTTCTGTCACGCCATTCAACGGGTCGGTCTGTTTGATCAGACGGCCCAGCGCGTCATATTCGTAAGTGGTGCGGTTGCCCAACGGGTCGATCGAAGCGACCATGTTCCCGGCTGCATCGTATTCGCTGCGCGTTACGCCGCCACCCGGAGCAGTGACAGCCACGACTCGCTTCAGTTCGTCATATTGGTAACGCGTGACACGTCCCAGCGCATCGGTCGTGCTGGCAACGGTGCTATCCGGGTTGTAAGTTGTGTGGGTGACGTTTCCCAATGGGTTGGTGGTCTTCACCAACTGCCCGGCGGCATCGTATTCATAGGATGTGACACGTCCCAGCGGGTCGGTTGTGGAAATCAGTTGCCCGGCTGCGTTATAGGTGTTGGTGTTGACGTTGCCCGCCGGGTCGATGGTGCGGATCAACATACCAAAATCGTCATATTCATAAGATGTAGTGCGTCCATAGGTGTCAGTGACCGAGATCTGGTCCCCGCGCACATCGTAGGCGTATTCCGTGACAATATTCCACTGGTTCTGGTCGTTCTGCGGGCGCGCCGGATCGTAATTGCGGGTTGAGCGTACCAGGCGGCCAGCCGCATCATATTCGTTGTGGGTCACCCGTCCCAGAGGATCGGTTAAATTGGTAAGACGGCCGAGGGAATCGTAACTATATCCCCATACGTTCCCCAGCGCATCGTTCATGGAAGTCCGCTGGCCGAACTGGTCGTAGGTATAGCTGGTCGTTCCTCTCTTTGGATCGGTAACCGAAATCAGGTAGCCTTCGGGCGTATACGTATAGGTTGTCTGGTTGTCGAGTGCGTCGGCCGCGCCGGTCAGCAACGACCCATCGTATGTGTATGTGGACAAGTAACCAAGCGGATCGACCACCGAAGTTGGATTGTTCAACGCATCATAGGTGATGTCGGTCTGGCCGCCGGCCGCGTCCACGACCTGCGTCAGGTTGGCTCCGGCCACGCTCCAGGTCAGGGTTGTCGTCTGGCCGGACGGATCTTTGATCGTAGCCGGGCGGAAATTGGAGTCATAGGTCTTGCTGGTTATTGCGCCCAGAGGGTTGGCTTCATCAGTCAACACATTCCGGTTGTCATAGTTATAGTTTTCAACCTTTCCAAGGGCATTGTAAGCAGTTGTGCTTCCATCAGGGTTGTAGACAAGCATTACTAACAGGTTTCCATTTCCATCGAACTGTCGGTAGGCACGACCCTGTAAATCATATTCTGTTTGCACGATGTTGGTACCAGAAGGATCAATGACTTGTGTCATATGCGAATCAAAATCGTAACTATAGTTCCAAGTCTGGCCTAAAACATCGGTATAGGTGATCAGGTTTCCCATAGTATCGTAAGAGAAAAGCACCTGTCGCCCGCTGTGGTCGGCAACAGAAACAATCCGCCCCTGGGTGTCGTAAGAGAAGTCTATATAACGCGTTCCTTGGTCAGCGCTAACACGCGTAAGTTTTCCATTGGTATCATAAGCATAAGTAAAGGCCCGTCCGAACTCATCGGCCCGGCTCATCAGTTTCCCGTCCTCACCGAAGATCAATGTGGACTGGGCCGAAGTCTTGAGCGTATAGGTATTGCCATTGTGGGATAAGGTTGCAGTCACACCTGGCGCAGTTGTATATGTACCATCTGCTTCAATCCTGAACTGGTACTCATTCCCCACCACGCTGCGCAGGATTACGAAACCGGTCTCTCCGTCCAGATCGTCCGGGAAGATCAGGCGGGCATTGTGGTTATGTGTCCACCCAGGCCCCATTATATTTTCAGAATTAACTGTTGTAGCTGAAGAATAAGCACGTTGGAAGAGTAAATTCCCGGCTGAAGTCGGCAAAGTCAGATCAACATTTGTATACGAGAAAGTGCCCGTGCGCGTGTTGATCGGATCCCCACCTTTTTTTTGCGTTCCGGTACTGGCTCCACCTGTCTGGCATTCCATGGTATCTTCACAATCAGCCAGGTTAGCGACGGCATCATCCTGTACAAACGATCCCCATTCTAATATAGATGTTACTGAACAATCGTAAGTTTTTAGAACAGCCTGCCGAGCACTGGTCGCAGAGTCGGCGCAGGCATAGGTAGTCGCCTGGCTGATGCCAACCTGCAGGGTAAACAGGTCAGCACTGACGTAATGACCCCCATTCGGGTGTTGAGTATCCAGGCCGATGTTCTGGACCACACTACCTGCCACACCGTCATTCCAATAGGAAGCAGGCACATCGACGCTGTATTGGCCGGTTGGAATTGTATCGCTGAACGACGCGACCTGATAACCATTGAAGCTGATCTGCCCCGAATGCGGCCTTACATTCGAATGAGGTTGGTTGACAAAACTCAAGTTGACGCTTTCAATCGATGCACTATCGATAAAGGCCGGAATCAAAAGGGGCGTATTGACAACCGGCCTGTTGGTGCAATACCAATCTTTCGTCTCGAAGGTGCAGGTCATATTTTCAAGTTGCACCGCAAAGATCTGCTTGCCTGATGGACAGGAAGTAGAACCGGATTGCGTTTTTGTTACGCCTGCGCCCGTCCCAGTTAAGGTATAGTCAATCGGGATCACTCCACTCCCGATTGCTGCCAAATGGGGAGTGCCTAATGCCGAAGCTTGCTGGCTTGCGTCTTCCTCCGTAAAGACTGGGTAAGCGACCACGCGAATCGACTGGCCCGTCTCCAGGCGCGCGTGGTCGACGCTGGGCTGCAGGAAGATGCGTGCCGGTTCGCCGGTGGTCGGGTCGACTGCCTTTAGTGAGAGATCGGTAATTGGTTTTCCATGATTCGTAATAACATACGTGCGTCCCAGAGTGAGAGGATCGAAAGCGGCTTCGTCCTCCACGATCGTGAAATCGCCGTCCGATAAGACCGTGACATGCAGCGTGGCATTGTCATTAATGGGTGTCCCGTTTTCGTCGGCTACAAGAGCGGCTGTCAGGTCATAGCTGCGCAGTTGTGTATCCTGGGCATGCAGGGCAAGTTCGACCTGCCGGGTTTCCCCGGGCTGGAGAGTGATAGTTTCGTCTATGCTGCCGCTGCCAACGAAATTGACGATCAAATCCTCATAGGGACTGGTCAGCGAAGTCGTAAGGGTGTGAGGCGCGCTGTCGTCATTGCGGACACTGATATTGACCCGCTGGTCATAATCGCGATCGATCGTGATGTTCTGGCTGCGATTGACAAACACGATGCCATTTCCCACGGTGAACTGCCTGTGCGCGCTGGCTGTTGTACCGCAGGAGGATGTGTTTTCCACGTACCACTCGTAGGTAAGGTTGCGGTCCAGGTTCGGCACAACGACCGTATGGACCGTACCGCTCTCGGTGGTAAAGGTGCTGGCCTGGTCCGGTTGCCCGGCCGGGAAGACGGTCAATACCCCCGTAGAATCGACGTCGGAACGCCAGCTGACGGTCACGTCCCGCGACCCCAACGTACTCCCACTATTGGGGGAAAGGCCGGAGAGAACCGGTCCGGATTGCAAATCCAGGCTGGCCGGTAACGTCTTGGTTCCATCGTTGACCAGATTCCTGACGTTAACGGTAAAGGGCAGGCTGCCGGTTGGCGTGCAGCTGTTTACCTGGACGTTCAGCGTAACTTTGGTGATTTCTCCTGGCGACAGACTTACATTGGATGGGGAAAGCGAGTACCAGGCTGAGTCGAGATCGGGGACGGTCAGCTCATATTGCCCGATCAGCAGCCCGATATTTTTTATGGTGATGTCAAAGGAAACCGGAGCCCCCTGCCCCAAAGTGTGGCTCGCAGGCGCAATCGAAGCGCTGAAAGCGTATCCATCTACAATCGTAGTCTGGGTACTGTCAGTATTGTTGGCCGGATTTTCCTCGGGGGAACTGGTCGATACGCTCACCTGGGCAGCGAGATCCGTCCCGACGGCCAGCGAGGCATCCAGTTTGGCGTAAACCGCAAAGGTGGAAACGGCTCCCGCACCCACTGTGCCCAGGTCCCAGGTCAGGCTTTGCCCGTTTTGGCTTGGGACAACCGGGGAACTCGTCCCGACGTAAGTCGCCCCAGATGGCAGATCGAGTTGTACCGATGTATTTTGCGCCTGAAGGTAGTTCGAGTTGCTTACTTTTACAGTGTACTGAATGGCATTCCCTGCCAGCGCTTCCGCAGGGGCAGTCAGGGTCACACTGAGGTCTGCGCCCTTGAAGGTGGCTGAGGCCGTATGCGACAGGCTCACGCCGTCCACGCTCGCGGAGACGGTGACGCTTTCGTTGACCGCATCCTTGAGGCTGCCGATGGCCCTACCCTGGTTGTCTGTCGGGCCGGATGGTTGCGTGACGACCGCACTCCCGCTCGCCTGCAACGCGACCGTAGCGCCTGGGATCAGGTTACTGTATGCATCCCTGGCGATGACCGTGACGGCCACCGGCGTAGTTCCGTCGGCCGGCACCTGCCCGGGGCTGGCGCTGATGCTTGAGAGATCGGCGCTTACAGCACCAGGCAGGAATTCCACGCTTGCCTGCTGCATAATCAGCTCCTGGCCGCTGCGCGCCTTGAGGGTCCGGGTACCTGCTTTGGTCGTTTTCAGCGTTGCGCCGACCTGCCCGTTTTCGTCCGTATCGCCGATGGAGAGATACTCGTTATTGCCCACCGCCTGATCATTGATCGACAAACCAAACCCGGATGAAACTGCCACCTCCACTGGTTTGCCCGGCATGGGATAACCATCGACGTTGAGTACTGTAACAGTCAGGGTGGCAAGGCTGGTACCGTCTGCCGTCTGTTGGGACGGCGAAATCTCCAGGGTCGAGTTTAACAGGTCCAGCTGATCGAGATAAATGCTGCCCTCCCCACCAATTTCCCAGCCCGAACCACCTGAAACAGAGAACGAAATGGTGTGATTGGAGTTGCCGGTGTAGACCGCGATGCGTCCCCCGCCGCCGCTGCCGCCACCTACTCCCGAGCTGCCCTCAGCGTGAATGCTCCCACTTCCGAGCAGGTTGGCAGCTTCGATCAGGATGCTGCCCCCAGAGCCGCCGCCGCCCCGTGAACCGCCGGAGACGCCGTTCGAAGTGATGCTTCCATCCACCGTCAGGGTGTCACCGACAATCAACATCATCGCCCCGCCCCCGGCTCCCCCCGCGGTTCGATTGCCATAGATATCGCCTCCGCCACCGCCTGAGCTCCCGGGCAGCACCGGCTGAGCTGCGGAGCCGTACGCAATCCCGCCGGCACCTGCCGCACTCTGCCCCGGTCCGCCGTGGCCACCGCCCCCACCCGTGGAGGCGCCCCCGGCCACACCACCGCCGGGTCCCCGGCTGGAATTAGCGATACCCGGATAGCCGCTTCCGTTAGCAGTCAGCAATCCGCCCGCCTCGATCGTCAGGTTGTTTATGTTCAATTGCAGGGGAGGATCGTCGGTGTAATCTGTGTCGCCATCCCCCGGGGACAGCAGCTTGAGCGTGCCGCCGCTGGCAACGGTTGTATCCGGCAGGCTGTAGCTGCCGGTATGGTAGGCTGAGGGGGAAGACATCGACAGGCAACCATTGGACTGGATGGTGATAGCGGTCGGACCGGAAAAATTCTCGAAATAGTTGATCGTGGCTCCGCTGATCACGAAGGCAGCCGGCGCGATGATTGTCCCCTCGGTCTCAATCTGGCCGGTCCCATCTCCCCCCAGCGCCCCATTGGCCAGCGTCAAGGTCGAGGCTGTTCCCAGAACCCTTAAAGCGCCTCTGTGAAGCAGGTCGATGTGCTCGAAATCATAGTCTCCGGGGAGCAGGATCGTCAGCCTACCTGCCTGTGAATTGTTGTCCACCACCAGACGATCGTCGTCGGCCCAATAGACCGTTCCGCCGCCGCTGATCTGGTTCCCGCCCCTACCAAAAGTCGTAACCAATCCATTGAAAGTCTTGGCGCCGCTCACTTCGATGGCAATCCGGCCACCCGCGCCGCCGCCGCCGCTGCCATAGAACAGGGAAGATCCGCCACTGCCGCCATCGGCGCGGACCTGGCCGCTCCCGGCGAAATTCAAGGTGGTGACCCAGATGCTTCCCCCAGAACCTCCGCCAGCGCCGTTGAAGCTGGTATGGCCTCCATCGTTCCCATTGGCAGAGAGGATCCCATCGACCTGCAGTGTGCCAGAAATCACCAGCCGGATCGCCCCGCCCCCTGATCCACCCGCGGTTGAGCCTACTGAACCTCCACCACTCCCCAATTCAGCCGGGTTGTAAACGTCGCCGTAAGCAGTTCCACCCGCGTATCCCCCATATCCGCTTCCTCCAAGGCCGCCATAACCTGCGCCGCCGGCCTGGTTGTTCGCCCCGGTCCCATTGGTGCCTTTCCCGGGCCCAGCAGCGCCAAGATAACCCTGACCGTTCGCGCTGACAAGTCCACCTGATTCGATAACCAGGCTGCCTGATGAAATGGTTACACCATGATTTAGCGTCGAATTTCCCTTTAAAATGAGTGTTCCGCCAGTTTGGATCAGTATGCTGTCAAATGTGTATGCTTCATCTTCCAACGAACAAGTTTCTCCATTTGAGATAACCAAAGCGCCACTTGTCTGGCAACTTGTCGTTTGAAGTAAACCTGTGTTGGTAGGGGAATTTTCAGTTTGGTCGAAATTAGAATGTTTAGTGGACGCATCTTCAGGATCTCTGCCGATCTCCGGCTCAGAATGAGTAAAAATTATGGGTGGGAAATCGTTCTTTCCCTCAAAAATTTCAGGTGCTTTGTGTGTT
The DNA here is from genome assembly GCA_963790075.1 of uncultured Chloroflexia bacterium. Taxonomy (GTDB): domain Bacteria; phylum Chloroflexota; class Anaerolineae; order Anaerolineales; family Villigracilaceae; genus CAYOUV01. The sequence goes on along the minus strand of CAWBNG010000009.1, from coordinate 313,018 downwards.
TGTTGGGAGGATCCTTGTGCGGCGCTCACCCTGGCAACGCCTGTTACATTAGACAACAATACCACTGCTAAAACGATTGCATTGATGGTTTTGGCCCCCACTGCATGTAGGGTTTTTCCAAATGCTTTTCGCCCAAAGAAAGCGTGCATGATTCCCTCCTCAAATGTTTTCTGTGATCCAGGTGAGCCATGTTGTTGTTTTTCGCCCCCTGGACGAGAATCGGATTTGATCTTAATTCTGATAAAAGTATACAGAAAAATCGTCCGCGATTCAAGTGAAAATTATCATAAAGTATGTATATACAAGGTTGGCGAAATGTGAAACCGGTGAGCGAAGCTCTTGCCAATGAGCCACTTGCTTTGACGACACGCTAGGGTTCCTCTTTCGTTATGGGCTGATTTGTGTAAGCAATGGATGACATGCTCGCAGGAGCATGCTAAGATAACTTCAATTAAGAGTATTACACGTTAGCACCAGGCACCAGCGCCTGGAAGTCGATTCGTCAGCAGCTGAAAGAGCCTTTCCGGTCTCTTTCACACGAACACTTCCATGAGAGCTGGTGCTTTTTATATCGCTGGAACGCGAATGACTGCCATCGTTTTTCTCGGGTTCATCGTTGGCCTGGCGACAGGTGTGATCTTAAGCCTGGCTGACAGCTATTGATCAGGGAAAGGATTGATATGCCCAAACTGGCCTTGTTTTGCCTTGGATTGACGGCCGGCGTCTTGATCGCCATGCCGCAGTGGATCGAAACCTTCATCCTGGCTGTGCTGGCAGGAGTTGGATTGCTTGGCCTGATCGTGGTGGTCATTTTTCTCCTCGGACTGCGCGATTTCCAGGGCTATTGATCTTGATGCTTGATGAAAAGTTGAGAATCAAGTTGAAAAAAGTCTTGCAGCGCTTGAAGGAAACAATCAGTCGAAGATTGCTAGCCAGCCTGCTGATCTTCCTGATGGTCCTGCTGGCGGTAGGGCTATTCAGCCTGGCCTCCCAGCCGACTTGCGTAGGAGCGCAGTGCGCCGTGTGCAGCCGCTGGAAGCCGTTGGGGGATCCGGCTTGCCCGGTCTGCCCGCCGTCTGACCCGAATTGCCAGGGGTGCTGCCTGGCCTACGCCACCTGTACGCCGGACAAGCCTGAGCCGGACCCGGCCACAGTTACCCCGACTGCCACGCCCACCGCTACGCCCTCGCCAACCCCCTCGCCGACCCCGCTTCCCCCAACCCTGAGTGGATCGGTGTCTTGCAGCCTGTGGGGCGAGAACGGTTGGTGCCGAGAGAACGCCGCGCTCGATCTGGCGGTCAGTGACCCGCAAGGATATGCCGTCAACCTGAGCGGGGATTTGAACGGCGTCCCCTTCACCTGCGGCCAGAGTTGCAGCCTGCCTTTGCCTGAAGGGGCAGGGATTGCCAGCTATACCGCCCAATCGGCCAGCGGCCGGAGCGTTTCCGGCTCGGCTGGTTGGAAGCGCGACTCCCAACCCCCAGACCTCGACCTGAGCGTAAGCGGCCAGCAGGGAGACAACGGCTGGTACAGTTCGTCGGTCAGCCTGTCATCCAGGCTGCCGATGCTCTCTCTGGTGTGGCAGCGGTCGAAACTCGCCTGGACGGCAGCGCTGGGGGGCGGGCGCGACGCTCGACCTGGGGGACGGCATTCATGCGGTGGACGTGCGCGTCTTCGATCAGGCCGGGAACGAGAGCAGCGCCTCGCGTTCGATCCGGGTCGATAGCCAGCCACCCCAATCCACCTTCACTTCCCCAGCTGATGGGTCGACCACGACGGTCTCCGGCCGCTTCACTCTGACCGGAAGCTCTTCCGATGCTACCAGCGGGCTGGCTGCGGCCGAGTTCTCGCTCGACAACGGCCGGACCTGGCAGCCGTTAGAGCTGGATCAGAGCGGTAGTTGGTCCTACACCTGGGACACGACCGGCGTCCCCAACGGACGCTACCCGATCCTGGCGCGCGCCCGGGACCGGGCCGGCAATCGCGAGTCCACCGCCCGGGTGACGCTGGTGGTCGCCAACGCCCCACCGCACGTGGAACTGCCCAATACCTGGATGATCTGGGAAAGCGTGCCGCTCAGCATCCATCCGCGCCTGATCCCGCTTGGCGGCGCCCGCCTGGTGATCTCCGACCCGCAGGGTCGCTGGCCGGCACGCAGGTTCGAATACCCCCCGGGACAATTGCCGACCGAGTTTCTATGGGACCGTCGGCTCGGGGACGGCACGCTCGCCCCGCCAGGGCAGTACCGGGTCACGCTCGAAGCCTGGGATCGCTTCGGCAATAGCGGGCGCGCCACGGGGACGGTATTGATCCCTTTGCCGCCCACCTCCGTGCCCTCGCCGGTTGCAACTCCTTCGCCCCTCCTGAATAATATCGAGATCTCTACCCCAAGACCGTCTCCTACCCCGCAGCGTGAAACGCTAGAGACACCATCACCGCAGGCGGCCCTTGCATCGACGCCGGTTCCGCACGTGCCATCACCCCCAGCCTCGCGATCGCTTACCTTCTGGCCGGCACTTGGACTGGTAGGGCTGCTGCTTGCCCTGGCCTCGGCCAGTCTTTCAGACCCGCGCCCGCAGGCGCTGCGCCGCCTGGGAAAAACCCTGGACGGCATCTTCGGAAAGCACGCATAACCACAACCACGAAAGGAAACACTATGCTCGATACCATTATTGCAATATCGGTTATAGCCGCGGTGATCTTCTTCGGCGCCCTGCTGAGCGTGGGCAACGAACGCCAGCGCAAGGCTATCGACGACCTGCGCGAACAAGCGGCACGTTGGGCGGAGCAGGACCTGCGCTTGAAACGCGCTCGCGCCGCCCGCGATGTGCAGGTAGACGATCCGCGTGCCTGGTTGAACCGGGTTGCCGCCCACATTCTGGACGCTCCGCCTGAGGTGGTCTCTGTTTCTGCCTGGCGCCAGGATGAAACGCGGGCAATTGTGGCCCAGTGCGCAGACGGTCGCCGGTTGGTAGTCACCCCATTGCAGCCGGAGCGCTTCTGGCAGGCCATTCGGCCAAAAGGCGGGAGTCGCCTGCAGCGGGCGGAGGTCGGCTTGCTGGGCACTCACCCAATGCGCACCTCCATTTACGAACTGTCCATCATCACTGCTGGGACATTCTTCGACCTGGAAGCAGCGCAGGTCTGGCAGGCATTGCTCGGTGAACCACTCGAGTTCGGACCGCTGGTACCTGATCGAAGTCCCGGCAGTCCGTCAGCGTTGATTTTGGTTGGCCAATTCTTTGACCATATGGAGGTAACCATGTTCAAGAAAAAGATTTTTTCACCCTTCACCCCGCTCTCACGTCTGAGCCAGAAAGGCCAGGGCTCGGCCGAGTTCGGCACCATCCTGGCCGGGCTGTTGGTGGCAGTATTGATCGTAATTGCGATCTTCCGTGACGCCTTGATCAGCCTGTTCCAGCGCGTGGCCGGCTTGATGGGCGGCGGATAGCCAGGCAAAGAGAACGGCCGGCGGCTTGTAGAAATATCACCGGCCAGTAGCCTTTGCCAGGATGTCTGGATTATTCGTTCAAGGGTGCAAGTTCCTCGATCCAATGTAACCAGACCAGGCGATCATCCTTCAAGGTATTGAACAATCGTCGGTCAGCTGTCCAGAAATCGCACTCCAGCGCCTGCGCCAGGACAAGGTAGTAGCTGTCGTAGGCTGAGGCGCGCTTCATGCGCAGGGTCCAATCGAAAGCCGCGTGGTTTTGGCTGGCATCTGGGATGAACAGGCGTACGCCAAGTTCCTGGAGCCGTTCCAACGCCTGACGTCCTTCGCTTTCGGTAATCTCGCCAAAATGGACAGCCTTTGCTATGGCAGAAGTGGTTTCGTTTGCCCACAGCGCCGGGGCAGCGGGCTGCGATTTGGAAAAGGTCTGCACCAGGATCCGACAGTGTCCCTGCAATGGATCGGCAGAACGGCTTTCACCGCCACGCTGGCATCAATCACGACGATGTCGTCGGTCATCGCTCTTCCAGGTCACGGCGGGAGGCATCCAGAATGATGTCTGCGTCCACCGGCTTGCCGCGGCGTTTTTCGATTTTGTTGGAGAGCGCGCGGGTCTCGACCAGCCATTTTTGCACGTCTGTGGCGCGCTTCTCACTCTTGAGCAGCTGGTCATAATCGTCCATGCTGATCAGGGCTGCTTTGGGCTTGCCGCGAGAAGTGAGGATGATGCGCTCACCGGCATAAGTGACCCGGTTGACCAATTCGGAAATGTCGCGCTTAACCTGACCGATACTAACCTGAGTAGTCATCCGTATGCTCCTAGTTGCAAAATCAGGATAATGCAATTATACGCCAGTTTCTTGGAGGTAACCATGCTGAGACGAAGCGATAAACGCGGCCAGAGTGCCGTGGAGTTCGGGCTGGTCGTGATGCTGGCCATCCTGATGTTCCTGGGCATGCTGCAGTTCGGTTTGTACCTGTACGGGCTGTCGATCGTAGAGAACGCCGCCCGGCATGGAGCCAGGATGGGATCGGTCTCCCAAGGCTGCGCACCCTGCGAAGCAGTGGGTGCAGCCCAGTCTGCTTTGAACGGGCAGCCGGTCATCCGTGATCCGGCTGTGGCGGTACTCGCACCGGGAGGCATAGTCGGCTCAACCGTGCAAATCCGCGTCACGGCCCACATTCCGCTGGTCATGCCCGGCGGCGATCTGTTTGGGTTGGGGAAACTGACCACGGTTAGCGCTGAGTCCACCTTTCGGCAGGAGGGTTGGTAGCCTTGCGATCCGAGCGCGGGCAGATGACGGTCTTCTTCGTCCTGATCCTGACCGGCCTGCTGTTACTGACCGCTGTGGGGATCGAGATTGGGCGGATCGTGTATGCCAGGGGAGACGTTGGGAAAGCCGCCGACGCAGCCGCCCTGGCTGCGGCTGCCCGCATCGACGTGGTCCACTTCCGGGAGACCGGTGAGATCCGCTTCCTGCCAGACGTGTACGCCACCGCGCAGCGCTATGCCTCTTTGAACACTACTTTCCTACAAAAGCGGCATATCGGTGTCTCAGTGACCGGAATCAGCATCAACCCGGCGACTTGTGTGGTTTCTGTTACTGTCTTAGCGGATTTGTCTTCGTTGATGCCAGGGGTTTTACGGTTTCAGGGTGTATATAGCGTGAGGGGGGTTGCCGAGGCGAGAATTCAGGGATAGAAAACTAGATGTTTGATTTGAAGAAGAGACGAAATTGGGGTCTGTCAAGCTGACGACTTAGATCGACTTTACATTATGAGAATCATTTTAGTCCCAGTTCTTCAGCCTTCAAAAATCTGTCATTATTGACTTCCTCTTGTTTTGTGCGTACCGCAACTCGTCACATCGCTTCTGCTAGTTTATGGTTGCTTCGAATATCAAGTGGCTTCAACCAGGGGACCACATATTTGAGAGTCATCTGGACGTCAGCTTGCCCCCTATCGAATAAATTTACGAACAGATCAACCATTGGCATAAGGTCTCTTATATCGTGACAGACTTTCGCACAGCGCGGAAAAATGCCATGCGTGGCAAAGGTGTGCCAGTTATGCCCGCAGCCGGGCCGGCAATTGCCACAGCAGGCTTGGGGAGGGACTGAAATCGCATTTGGGACAGGCAATTCTCATTTTACAAGCATCCTGGTAGCCTTATACCCGCAGGGTAAGCAGCCTGCTGCGCCCGACGAACCATTTAGGCCAAACTATTCCTCGTTCAACCCAAAGTCTGCCATGTCGATCAGGACACCATCCAAGGCAATATGTTCTTCGTTCATTGTCATGAGGTTCATCCTTGAACTTTTCTGGATACCCATGTCACTATCGAAACAATAAATGGCAAAATTAGAGCAAGTAGCCAAAGATATGGCACCGAGTAGGAGTTGACTCTGTATCCTTTCTTTATAGACAAATCTTTTGGTGCTTTCCACGGACAACTCAATATTTACTTGCTCAATCGGCTCGTTATTAGGCAACACTTCGAGCAGATAATCAGCAACCTTGAGGGTATTTCCAGGTTGAATAATCCAATCGATTTTAATTGGTAGGGTATTGATCGCCTTATTTGATTCGGGATCCATTAAAGTTAGGAATGGATCATTTTCGTCGAGAATAAGTTCCACTTTTTTAGAAACTTTTGATGTATTTTTAATGTCAATTCGGAATTTGTAAACATCTTTATTACTCGGGATAATTCTATCTGGAGCAGATATTGCAATTGTCAGGTCGTCGAATGAATTTCTAAAGGGGTAAGTATCCACATAATTAATTTCCTTGTTAAAGATCGGATAAAAGAATTGGGCATTTGGGAAAATGAATGACAGTGATATGATGATAGACATAAGAACAATCGTAATCCAAATAATCGGTTCGGTGATAACGACAAAAAATAACCGGTTACCGCCCTCATAAAAACTACTTATCCCCCTCCTCATTTTTTACCTTCTTCTAAAACCGATTTCACGTTCAGTGCCCCGAAGGATATCATGATTTCTTCTGGCTTACGCAATGAAAATTTTACTTGTGAAAAATAAAGGTGTATATCGCCTTTTAGATCAATTTCAACCCGCATCTGCATCGGAGAGCCCGCACTTATCTCTGCCTGGAATTCTATCTCTCGTGGTTCATAAGAAAGCTGTCTGCATTTTGATGCCCTGTGATCGTTTCCAGCCAATAGCTCAATGAGCAATTGCTTCCCGGTTGCAGGGAATGGGAAGAAATGTTTTGCTTTTATATACAGCCTTTTAGATGGATAAGGAAGAACAGCACCACGTTTTACCAATTCATACGCATCATCTCGCCCTTCAATTTTTATTCGGAGATCTTCTTGAAGGGTTCTGGTAAATTTGATGTTGTCTTCGTCACGATCATACGCATATAGGGCTGCTCCAAATGAAACACTCATCTCTGGGCTGCTAAGAAGCAGAATGCGTTTTTGTGCATACAAATAAGGAAAGATATCCGCAATTATCTTGTGTTGTATCCAAGGAAGTTGATTGGAACCACCGGTAAGCAAAACTAACGTAATATCCTCGGGTTTTATTCCTTTGCGCCCGAGAAACTTCCTATGTTTTTGTGGTCCTTCTTCGATATCTTCAAGCAGCATCCACTCAATTTTTTGTCGCAAGAAGTCAAAAGTAAGATCATAAAGATGCTGAACAGGCATTTTATATTCCAGCTTGGTGCTGTTTGGCAGACCATTCAAGCGAATCGGGAATTCAAATTTCATCTCCCCATCGCGATATTTCTGGGAGAGTGTTTCCTTGACGAGTTTTGCTGTCTGAAATAATTCCTGATCAATTTCAGGCGCATCAAATCGTTCCAGAGATTTGTAAAGTATGGGATGTTGCTCTTCCGGATATCGTTCTTTCCATTTTCGAATAAATTCATCCCGGATCAATCTGTCAATGTCATTTCCACCTAAATCAAGACGATCCTCGTCAAACGCAATGGCGTTTCTCTGGCGAAGAATGCCATTTTCCAAGCCAAAGGAAACCTTCATTAAGATAAAATCGCAGGTGCCGCCGCCAAAGTCAATCAAAAGCACATTTTTCTCTTTTTCGTTGAAAAAACGATGTTTGTGTTGAGCGTAATACAGCGCCGCCTCCGGCTCACTGATGAAATCCGGTTCGATATCCAAACCGGCGCAAACTGTTTTTAAATAGCTGTGCCACGCACCGCCTGCGGGGTGGCAGATCACGGGATTTATTACCTCTTCACCAACACGTTGGTTGGCTTCTGACAGGAGTTTTAATAAAACTTGTCGCTGTAAATTTATGGCATCTACTGCTTGCCCATCAGGCAATGCTCGTAATTGCGGATGGTCGGGATCAAGGTGGCGCTTGAAGTTATCGTAGAAGCGCGCCGGATTGACGACTTTCTGCACAATAGCATCGAAACCGACATATGGTTCGCCTCCTTCAGGTATGTATACTGCGCTTGGCATTTTGACAGCGCTATTACTGAACTGTACCGGAGTGGGGTCTTCTTGGGGACTAAGCGGTCGCTCCACATAGCTTATTGCAGAATATGATGTGCCTAGATCAATCCCGAACTTTTTCATTCCCATGTTGTTTTCTCCACCTTAATTCACCATCCGGAACGACGTAATTCTGCATTTTCCGTTTTTAAATTTTTTATAATTTCGTAAAGGCCCAGAACTTCTTTATCCTTATCGATTAATTCTGATTCTTAGACTTAAGAACTTTCTCGAAAAACTTGTCCTTTTCGATTTTTAACATTTGCATTTGTTGTTCTGCATTTTTCTTTTCCCCGCGTAAAATTTTAATCGCCGAGTTCAGTTCATCAAGCCGTCGTTTCTTTTGATTTATATTCCCAATGCATATGAGAATTGTGACAAGCAATAATATCGTGATTACCCAAAGAATTGGTTCCATAATATCCTCACTTGCTGTAATAGTTTGCATGGATCACGATTCACATCGGAATGCTCGGCCTGCAGTCGCCGCAACCAGTTGACCCACTCATTCAGGTCATCTATATAAGCTACGATGTGGCTCTGGTTCATGAAATATTTTCATCCAATATAAAGAGAATGTTTGACTATTTTAATCTAATCAGAAATTTTTAATTCTTTTCTTATCAATTTGCGAAATATTGGTATATATTTTGAAAGGATAAACTCATCCTCATCAATCATTTCGTAAAATGACTGCTCCCTGTTATTCAGATTGGGGGAACGTTCGACTTCCATATCATTCAATAACTTCCAAACCTCATCAGAGATAACGAATGCGCCAATTGTTCTGATTTTTTGGATTTCGGCTGAGGCTTTTTTAGAACGATTCGAAAATTCCAGTCGCTCTTCTTCAGTAGGTTCGTGTTGACGAAGTTTGCTAGCAGCATACTCTTGCAGATCATAGAGGTAATCTAACAGGCGAGCATATGCTTCAACTTTACGTTCCCACCAGCGTTCAGAGCGGAAGCGTCGCAAAGATAGGTTCACTGTTATTATTGTAGTAACATACGCGGCCACAATACTGGTGAAAAAAGTTAATCCAGACGTAAGTAATATTCGCGTTACTTCATCCATAACTTTCTCCTCATAATTCTCCCTTAAACGCCCTATCCAACAATGACGGCAGCAGCGCATCCAACTCCTCCCCGCCCGCGGACTGCAACTCTTGCAGCGCGTCAACCTTCGCCAGCAGGCACCCATTTCCTTTAGGAGAGGGGACGGGGGAGAGATCCTTCGCCATCAAAATCTACCCAGAATGCTCTAAACAAAAACAAGATTTATAACGTCATTTACGCCATCCTGTATTGAGCCTCCTGTTTTAAGGTTAAGCATTTTGGTTATATCTGCTAAATCTGCGTATTGTATGAATGTGGGATTTTCTTTATTCTTCTTCACCATCGATGATGTACTATGATATTCAACACCCCACTTTTCTGATAAACCTCCACTGCTAGAATTCGCCCCTCTTGATATGGGGACAATCCTGAGATAGTTGAAGCTTTTGAGTCTTGCTACTCGGCGATTTAAGACATGATCTAATACTAAACCTGATAAGTCCTCATTTGGGAATGCTTTAATATATGCCTTTCTGTAACCAGAATAATTAACATGGACCCAGACCTGTCTGGGGTGATGTAAGACCGCCGCTTCATTCATTTGCCAAATCGGCATTCTCATGTCTAATTCTGGTATTTTATATGGTTGCACAACAAGCGCTTTATTTGGCATACTTGGCACCAAAACATCAACTATTTCTCCGATAAACCTCGTAATAGCATTTTCGTCTATGGCTGCAATTGGGATATGTATACAGGGAGGAAAACCATAATCTTTTATTACTTTTTCTTTGGCTCGTTCATCAATTTCAATAGCTTCCATTTCGTGTTTCATCGTCTTCACTTTTCATCGACCGACTTGAATTACAACGAGTATTCATTTCTCCAAACAACCTGAATTCCTCTTTCGTTCAGGATTTCCTCCACTTGCTCTTTTCGTCCAGGTGTTGTTGGCGGAGACGGGTAAACAATGGCTGGTGTCACATCTAAAGGTTTTAAGTGATCTTCAATATAACGCCAAATTTGACGAGTGTGCCGCATTGCATTTGGCCTTACCCTATACTCCTTAACCTTATCCCAATCAGTGGCTTTGATTTCAACAATTACTACCTGTCCATCCTCTTCCAAACTTAGTCGTATGTCCACCCGTCCGCGTTTGCCCTCCCATTGTGTGGACGCTTCAAATTCAGCAGCGGAATTGATTTTGCCTATCCAGTGAGACCTTTCCCATTTCTCAAATTTTCGACCGCGACTCACACGTTTGTGAAATTCAGTGAACGATTTATCTTTCTTCATATGACACTTACGTTGACAAGCGGCTCTTTAATAAATTAAGCCCAAGTGATATTCCAGTATCAATTACAAATTTCATCAAGGCTTTCTTAATTGAAGCTCCTGCATCAATACCTTCTTCTTGGTTTTCCATTTCACTGAAGCCATCGTGAAAAACGTCAGATGTTTCCTTACCATACAACTCCTCAATCACAGATTCGAGAGAATTTTTGTCTATTCTGACAATTTCAGTATTGAAGGAGGTATCCGCAAACATCCCTCTTGCCTTTAATCTCCCTTGGATGGCATGCCTGAGATAGACATCTTCTATTGCAAACATTATCTTTCCACTTGTGAAGTCAGATTGGGACTTGTAAAGAATGTAAAGGAATTCTCGTTTTACATAATCCTCATCAGGTGGATATTTCAATCTAGCTTCATAACGCAGACCCTTGATCTTCGATTCAGTCGCCTGGAGCAGAATGCTGAGTTCCTGGTTGCTTTTTACAGCGAGGTCTCCATATTTCATCAGCAAGTTCATGATGAGGATATCAATCTCTCTTCTATTTTTTGATCCCAACCCATCTGAGAGATATTCGTCTAAAAATTCCCTTACAAAACCTTTTGTATCTTTGATAGATATCGCATCCATTTTTATTTCCGTTCTACTTTATCGGCCACCCGCTAGCGGACTCGATTACAGCATCCACTTTCTCGTCAGGCGAATTAACTATCCAGCTCGGCATTCGTGACTTCTCTGATTTTTCGCATTCCTTGTCAAATATTCTTATGTCAGTTGCTAGTCTTGCAAGTGGGTACAACTTTACGCCGAGATTACGACATACAAAATATGACATAATGGCATCTTCGAGAGAGAACATATGAGTATCTTTGGCATGGCTAAAATTGTGCTTTGCGTCGTTATAGATATGAGTAAAACCGTCAATTTGATTCCATGTTGTTGGGTCAACCTTCTTTTTTACAATCGCATTGCGCAGTGCTGCGCCCAATGGGAGATGAAACACATTCCCGATATTTTTGATCAATCCTTCAATATGCAAACTGCTCATCTCGACAATATCACGCGTCAGCCAAAGAGGGTCGTCAATGTTTTCTTTTGAAACCATGGCCTTGAAATACATTCCGCAATATTGGAGTGGACGAAAAATATCACGGTCTGGTATTTCGTAACGTCCACTTCGCTCACAATTTATGCGCGAAATACTTGGTCCGACTAATTTTTCGTCGAATGCTGTCAATTGGTCAAGGTTGAGTGGCATTGTTTCCGTCAATAACCGTAACTGTTTGGCTTCTTCAGGCGCGAACAATTCTTTTACCAAGCGCAATAAGGTTTCGGTGTGATTTTTCATTTCATGGGCCAGCCGCCGTGAGCTTCGATCACTGCATCCACTTCGCTCATCAATCGGATTGTTTCCTTCAGCGACACAACCACCTTCTGATAATGAGTAATATCCTCCACGGAGAGTTCCCACCCACGGCGATCTTTGAGCCATTTATGGCAAACTTGATACCCGCCGATGTGGAATTCCCACACATCCTCAGGGACACCTTCAAAGCCTTGGCTGGAGTTGACCAGCACCACTCCATCCTGATATTTGGGATGACCTTTTGCAACAACGTTATCACCCTTGCCTTTGAATTTGGTGATGGGCTTATTGAGTGTGGACGCTTCCAACAAATGCAACCCCACCAACTCCTTCCCCAGCCCGCACAGTTGACGGAACAACGCCACATTACTCGTGAGCGGCAGGCGGGGGAAATCTATTTTCAGGAATTCGGCGTAGCGACTGCGGTAGGTGGGACTGTGAAAGATCACATACATGTAATGGAATACGTCTTCGGGACCAAAGGTTTTGTGTAAGTCGCCAACACCGTCAAATATAAATTTTTGACCAAGATGTGATTCTAAGTCCGCAATAAAATCAGACGAGATATTCGGAGCTCGCCCTTCATTGTTGGGGTTACGATTTGCTGAAAACAGACTTGTTTGAATCGCAACGCTGACATTTGAAGGGTATGTATAAACTGGAAAAAGCGAACTGCTTCGAGTTGAATCGCCTGTTTTCTTCTCTGTTACAAATCTGCTCGCCAAGACAGCATCAAATGTGTCGTCTCGCACAATTAATCTGGCAAGCACGAGTCCGATGTTAGGATTTATCATATGCTGCATCACATCGAATCGGGGATAAGCAATAAAGCCTTTGTTTTCTGAATTCAAAAATGTCTTCTTGAAATCAAATGGACGATACAAAATAGTAATCGGTTCAAATGTCTTTGTTTGTATTTTGCGTACCGATTCTTTTGCTCCTTTTACTGTCCAATCTCTTCCATCAGCGTTAAGCTTGTAGTGCTTCCTGAAATCCTCTGGAGTCATATTCTGTAAATCTTCTATGACTAAAATCAGGCTATTGGTGTCATCATGAATGCTAATCTCGTCTCTGTGTGTTTCAATCCCGTTGCTGTATGACAAGAAAATATTATTAGCAGCCCATCCTGTGCAGTATTCATCTATATTCATCAGTGACTTGGGTTCAAAAAAGTAAAATGTTCCCAGGCATGATTTGTGATCAATGTCATTCAATTCACGCCAATTTGTAGTGCCTATAGTCGTGTTTGTGAGTTGTAGATATTTTTGTTCTCTTACTCCCCACAAGTCAGAATGAAAAACTCCTACCGTCCGTTGACCTGCTTTAGTAAAAATGCTTATTCCAACACCCTGTTGAATATCAAATACATTTTCGTCTTTTGAGCCATCTGGACTCATCTCTTTTCTCTTGCTGTTACCGTGTAGATTCAAAATATTAGCATGTTCAAATGTTTCTAAGAGACTTTGACGAATACGACGATGAGTAACGCCATCCAAGTAAGTATTATTGGTAATATAGGCTAAGATGCCACATCCTGTTTTGTTGATTTGCCATTGTCCAATGCGAATAAATTTAATAAAGTCATCATCTAAGTTCAATTTTTGTTCGTCAAGACCTTTTTTATATTCCTCTAGTAAAGATAATATCCAATCACCTTTGTTTAGCATTCCTCTATTTGCGTAAGGCGGATTCCCAATCACCACCGTAAAATGCACTTCCTGTTTTACGTCATTCACCGCCTGCGACTCATGTCCCAGCGCTTCGAACAAACTGGCGGCGCTGTTGTCTGCCAACTGCGAAGGCTCTTCGAGCGCATTAGTCAGGTAAATGTTGGCGCGCTGGTCGCTGGCAAAGCGGTAGCCCGTTTCAAACAACTTCAAACCGATTTTCATGTGGGCGATAGCATACGGAGCCATCATCAACTCATAACCATACAGGCGCGGCAAAAGCGACGCGGGCACGTACTCGTTCCAGCGGCGCACAATTTCGTGATGCTTCCAAGTATCTTTTTCTTCAGGTTTGGATAACTGCAGGTCGCGTGCCCATTTAGTTTTCATGGTGCGCTCAACGACGTCAATGACTTCCACCAGGAAGGTCGCCGTTCCAGTGGCAGGGTCGAGTATCATCACAAAAGACGAGTTTGGTGAAACGCCTTTTGGGATTTTTACTTCCGCGCTTCGCGCGTGCATTTCAGCCCACGTGACCGTCGCCGCCAAGCCGTCCTCCAACCCAAATTCGGTTTTCAGCAGTTCTTGCACGCTCCGCACTATATAAGAAACAATAGGCTTGGGTGTATAGAACACGCCGCGTTGTACTTTCAGTTTTTTATCATAGGCTGCCAGAAAATCTTCATAAAAACGGATGACGGGGTCTTCGCCTGGAGCGCGATTGCCGAAATCACGCAGGATGGCAGGCAGGTCGGTCTCATCGCTGCGCAGAAGTTCCACCACATCTTGAATGCCTAATTCATCAAAGTCGATACCGTCTTGACTGGCTTTACCTTGTCGTCCGCCGACATGCAAAAAGGTCTCCAGCATTTCCCGCAAGAATGGATTCGTAATAGGGACCATGTCGGTGACGTTCTCTGCCACCAGCGTGGTACCATCTTGTCCGCCCGATAGGTCGGTGCGCGAGATGGCAGCAGTTAGCAAACCATAGGTAATGGTCTGCGCATAATAGTCAGCAAAATCTTCTTCGCTCAGGTCGTGGATCAGCGCGGTTTGAAATGCCTTATGCAGTTTGCGCAGGCTCCCTTTTTCCGATTCGTGTTCCATGATCGTTTCGGCGGCGGCGCGAATGTTGCGCGCCAGTTCCGCCAGTCGTTCTGCCAGTTCTTTTGCCGTTTTGATCACATACCCCGGTTTGTGGCGGAACGCGCCCGTCCACTGCGCGCGCCATGTTTCCACATCTCTGGGGTTTTCGGGCCAGCGCAGTTTCTCCTTGAGCGTCTTTGCGACGTACTCCATCTTAAGCACGGTATCCGCCCCATCCCAACCCAAGACGCGCAAAGTGGGCAGATTGTCCTCTTCCTGATGGAAGTGAGCGAAAGCGATCTCGCGCCGATCGGTATCCACGTCACCAAAGGCGGAAATGAAGAGAAGATTGTCGATATTCCAGGCGGCTGTCTCGGCTCTATTGGCCGAGGCTCGTTTTTTGATGACCAAATGGCTCAGGACTCGGCGCAATAAAACGACTGGGATGCGTTTTTTTTCGAACTCGATGAAAAAGATTCCCCAAGGCTGACCCTGAAAGAAGGGGCGGAGTTGATGGATGGATGTTATCTGGGCTGCTTCTTCCTCCTTTATTCCCAAGTCTGAAGGGGCGTAGCGGAATGTAATTTCATCGAAACCATATTCTTCACATGGCCAGTCAAGTTCTTCTTCCAGGTAGTGGATGAGTTGTTCAAAATTCTTGATCTTGGAAAGGGGTTGGGCGGTATCGGTCATCAGGGAACTCCTAATTCAGCTCCATCCAGCACTTCAGGATCGGCATGACGCCGATAGGAGCCTGCAAGCGGCGCAGATGGTCGTTGATGATCTGGTCATCCATTTTCTTGCGTATTTCTGAAAGAGTTTTTCGCTCAATCGAGCAGTGGCGTGGAGTGTCTGGTTCTGAACGGATTAATTCGGCAATCTCCTTTGGCTCCGTGAGAATGCGGTTTCCCAGCAGGTCATAGCACATCCAGACCGTGAAGCCGGCCCGGTCACTCCAACGCGGCTGGGCGGTCTCGTTATCAATGAGATCGGGATCTGGGCGTGGGATACGGTAGCAGAAGAAGACTGCCCGAGCCCCCGGTTTGGGCGAGGCGCGCCCTGAAAAGGCTTTCATAGGCAGTTTTGCCAGTTCTTCGATAAGGTCAGGGTACTGTTTGGCTAACTTAATATATTCCAGGCGTAACTGCTCGATCTCAGATAATGTACCGTCGCATTGCTCGTTGATTTCTTTGATCGGGTCAAATTCATCATCCGGGGTCAGCAATGTGCGACCTTCGATACCCAGAGTGCGCGAGATTACCAACACCTTGTTCGTAACTCTTTGGAAGAGACGCAGCAAGTCATCCAGTTCATCTGGGGGCAGGAAGTTCCAGAAAGCCACTTTGCCGCGTTGTTCTTTTAATTCGGGGTGGTCGGCGATCATTTGCGCTTCTATGCCGAGATTCATGCGTCGGTCAACGCGCCCAATCCGCTGCATCAATCGGACTGGGTTCCAGTGAATATCGTAGTTGATCAAGCGGGTGGCATCCTGCAGGTTGAGACCTTCCGCCAGGATATCCGTGCTGATCAGCACTCGGATTTCTTTTTTACCTGCCGCAACAATTTCGGCAGAACTTGAGCCATTGTAATAGGGGGAAAATCTTCGGATCACATCACTGCGGTGTTTTTGGTTACTGCTGCCATCTATACGATGAATTCCCTCGATGCCGGCTTTGTTCAATTCTTGTTCCAGATAACGGGCAGTATCCGCAAATTCAGTAAAAATGATGACCTTCTGATTCTTGAGCACACGATCTGTCTTGAGCAGCTTGATCAAGGCTTTTAATTTATCGTCCTGGGCCGGCTTGATACGCGCCACTTCCCTGAGAAAGTCGGCTAACTGGTCCATATCGTCAAAAGTATCATCCAGGATTGCATCTACATCGAAATCTTCTGGATTCAGGCGCTCGATAGCGTTAAGCACATCTTCACTTAGGAATTCCTCAACCTCGTCTTCGTCTGCTTCATCCGGCCAAAGTTCCTGCTGGTGTGCTTGAACAAAACCAATCAATTCGGCGTTCTTTGTCTTCCATCGATCTAAACGTTTTTTGTCATGTTCGGTTTGAGCATGTACCGTGACCCAAGCCAATAACTTTTGCAGAAGTCGCCAGCAGGAGCCCTCAAAAGCCTTGGCTGAGCTTTCGAAGCGTTTTAGGAATAGGGTCCGGATGAGCATGACTACTTGCTTCTGCCGGCCTTCATCAAAGGATTTGAACGTAGAACTTTCTTTATCTCCCTTCCAATAAGCTAATGGATAGTAGATACCGAGAACAAAGAGTGGATGTTCTTTCTTAAAAGCAGTTCGGACGCTCTCAAGTAATGTACCGTAAGTGTTCTTGATACTGTATGGAGCAACCTTCGGGAGTTCGCGCTCCGGAAAGATCGCCCCGCTGCCTCCATGAAGGATTTGGCTGTCTTTTACAAAAGCCCGGCTGCGTTGCACCACCAATGCATCGAACATCGTATCGGTACGCAGGATGCGTTCGGCTTCCTGATACTCCGATTCTAAGAACATATCCAGTCGCTCGACCCCCGGCAGTTGCCCAAGGATCTTCTTTTCGAGTTGAATGAAGTGTGAGCGCAAATTGTGTATACCGAGGGTTGAGGCAAAGTAGCTCTCTTCGCCTCCGGTAAATAACTCGATAACATGGCGAAAATCGTGAATGGAGTTATTGACTGGCGTCGCTGTCAGAAAGTAGAGCTGCTTGGCCCTGCTATTGGCTTGAAGGTAATCCTGAAGCAGCCGATAACGGGAAGGAGTTCTCACACCTTCCCCCTTAATTCCAATGTTCCTGAAATGATGGGCTTCATCAATAATTACCGCGTCGGCATCATGTAAGGTCAGCGCCATGTCCTGAGGCCAATGGCCTTTTCTCTGGAGGTCAGTATGATTGTAGATTTTTAGATTGACAAAACCACTGAACACCTTGGGTAAATATTGTCGTAATGCTGGCTCCCAGACATCTTCTCGCGTGGCCTTCGGCGCAAACAGCACCACCTGCTTGCCCTCCTTGGAAACCAACCTTTCGATCAGCATGAGACCAACATAGGTTTTTCCTAATCCAACGCCATCACACAGGAATGCCCCACCGTAAAGTTTGGCAATTGGCATAAGGTTGCGGTAGGCATCCTGTTGGTACTTATCAAGAATTTTGAAAACGTTGGACTTTTCCATATCCCAAACATCAGGTTCGAGGTCGCGCCCACGGAAATATTCATCCATGGCTTTGAGCCAGATGTCAAATGGGGAATGCTGCTTTGTGTGTCGTTCAATGGTTCTCAGGATGTCTGGTGTAATATCTTCGGCCTCTACCCAGAACCGTTCATACCAATCTTGCAGAAGCCTCACCTCGGTGCCGCTGAGCTGTACATTCAATTCAACATTATCCTGAAGGCCTGGATACGTAAAGTTTGAAGAACCAACCAGGGCAAAGGAACCCAATACTGCCGCCCGACCATGGGTGATGTAGGCTTTGGCGTGGAACTTATCCTTGCGAAAAACCTTGCATTGAATTTTTCCTGAGCGGATAGCCTCCACAATCGCAGGCACGCCTTCAAGGAAGTCGTTTACCTTTTTCTCGCTATCTAGGCTGTGATCCAACTTGCCCTCGATTTTTTCCAAACCTTGTTCAAAAACCCGCTTGGTCGAGAGCGATACTTCGTCTCCCATTAAGATGCGAATCTGGTCAACCGATTGCCATTTTTCTTTCAAAGCAAGCAGCGCGCTAATTTCAAAATATCCAGTCGCAATATCAATGGATTTCGAAAATTCGCACCAATCTGACAAATAAGCGCGCACCTTCCAATCGGCGTCGCTGTTATCCACGATAAACAAATCCGAGCCGGTTTTTGGGGACATTGGTTGCAAGGCAGGGGAACCGGGAGCTACTTTTTTTACAGCCCCAATTTCTGGTGGTGGAACATTCGGAAGTGATGGTTGGGTTTTGGGTATTTTCTTTTTGGGCATGATAGGTAACTTTACAAATGTTTATTGGTGCCCGGGGGTACCCCCTCGCGCAATCAGTATCAACTTAATTAGTATACATGTTTTTTCGAAAAGGACAGATTATGATTTGGAAAGGTCGTAGGAATTGCCATCCTGTTTGGTTTTTTGGCGGCCCCGCCCGCCTTACCTAGGCGTTAGCTCATCGACTTGTGAGCGCTGCCCTAGTGTGTGCCGCCGAAGCGCTTGAGTCTCAAGCGCATTTGTTCGTCAACTTAAGCGTATTTATTTTCAAAAAGGTGCGCATCTCTTATACGAGAAATACATACCTTGACTGGTGGGACGAAGTAGTTAAAACTGGGGGCTCGCTCCTTTTTGCTGCAAAGTATCAATCAGCTTTTTCTCTCGTTCATTGTCTGGAAATATGTCTCCGCCTTTACGCAACTGTAGACACAGTGGATGACAACTTATCCTGACCATGCTATAGTGAACTCGCCGGTCCGCCGGCAGAACTGAATATCCCCATCCGTTAGCCAGACGCCACATCCGTCAGCAGCACATCCGCTGGATGTGGCGCTTTCGTTTAACTCACAGAAGGAGAATTAACCCATGCTCAACCAGGTCGAATTTGAAGGCTACCTGACCCGCTCCTGGGAGTACCGCGATGGGCGTTTTCTGCGCCTGGCAAACCATCGCCCCGGTGAGAACGGCAAGGCCTTCTCGGATTACGTCACCGTCCAGGTCGACCCCGCCCTGGACCTGGGTACCCGCCGGGTCAAGATCGGACAACTGGTCCGCGTGGCCGGCCGCATCGTCGGGCGGGATATCGTCGAGCCGCTACGTTTGGTGGTCAGCAAGTCGCATGCAGGCGTCGAATTGCCCGGCGAACTGGGTAAGCTGATCATCCGCCGGCCCACGGTTCAGATTCTGGCGACGCAGGTCAAGTTCCTGGCCGACGCCAAGCGCCCGAAGAAGGCCAGGGCCGCCAAGGACATGAAGTCAGAAACTGAGTCGGAAGCGCCTGCGGCCGGCGTTCAGTCTGAACCTGACCCGGCCGAACTGGCCGAACCCGCAACCTAATTTTTCGGACTCCGGTGGCTCGCCCACCGTTCGTTCGCCACGTCGAAGATTGGCCGTCTTAGCGGCCCTTCGGCACGGCCTGCACTGGAAGACGTATTTCCCCCTGGGGCGCCTCTTCCGTGTTTTATTCCCGCACTTTTCCAACTTCATATCGGTTACAGACTTCTTCTCACGGGGCCGTCCTCCGCCCCATGTACAGAATCCCGGCAGGAATTTCTGCCGGTTTGCCATTATTCCTTATTTTGTGAATCGCGCTCTTTGAGAGCGTTGATTTGCGTTCGTCCCAATTTGGGAGCATCCGTTGCAGGTAATTCCACCATCAGGAGAAGGAGGACATGATCAAAACCATAGACATCCCAACAGAACAACTCAAACGAAAGAAGTCCGCTGAAGAGGCGTTTGCCAAAGGCCGCTGGCAATATTGGCGAGAGGGAGATAGCTGGAAGGTCAAGACAACGACCGACACCTACACCATCCTTTCATCTAAAGATGAATGCCTGAATTGCTCTTGCCCGGATCACCAGCACTATGCTGGCCTGGGTCTGGAGTGCAAGCACATTTGCGGACTGCGCCTGAACCTGCTAGCGCAAGGGGCGCAAACAGATTTCACAGAAGGAGTTTCAACGATGACTGATACACCAGTCACACAACTCATCGAACGGCTCAACCAGCCGCTCGACCCTGCCCGGGTCAAATGGCGCGAGGCCTCCAAAAGGGAACAAGTCCCCTATCTCGAAGGCTACGACGTGATTAATACCGCCAACGAGCTCTTCGCCTATCGCTGGTCGTTCGAGACCGGCGAGCCGCAGGTACGCCAGTGGCAGAGGACCCGCACGCGCTGGGATAAGAATACTCAAGGACGTGTGCCCCAGCTCGGAAAGGACGGCCAGCCGCTGGTCGAGCAGGTCGGCATCGTCTGGATCACCGGCCGCGTGACCGTCCATTTAGACGGCCAGGCCTACGTTCATGCCGACGTCGGACGCTGCAACTTCACGGGCGACGCGCCCGAAGCGCTCGATACGGCCATCTCCGGCTGCGCCACGGACTGCCTCAAGCGCTGCTTCCGGCAGCTCGGCGGGCAATTCGGTAATGACCTGTACGACAAAGGCTCGCGCGCCGGCCTGACCCGTTCCAAAGGTAAGCAGTCAGAAAAGAAGCAACCGGCTGCGGAGGCCATCGACCTGACCCTGGAACAAGCCAGGGCAGTTCCCTGTCCTCTTGGGTCCAAGAGCCATCCCGAATACAAGGGATTGGTGCTCGAGCAGGTGGCCCAGGCCGAAGATGGGCTCAAAGTGCTGCAATTCCTGGCCGGCGACCAATATCACCCTAATGGGGATAGGAATGGCCGCAAGTCCAAAGTCGCGGCCCGGCTGCTGCTCGATTCTTTGCAGCCGGGCGGCGTCGTGCCGCCCGAGCGCCATCCCGCTGGCACGAAGCCAGCGGGGCAGCCGGCCGAATAAACGCTCAAATTTCATATTACTCAAACAGAAAGGAAAACAACATGTCACACCAATCCACACTCATTGTTGGCTACCTGGGTCGCGACCCGGAGATGGATTACACCGCCTCTGGCCAGCTCCGCACCCGCTTCTCCGTCGCTACTAACCGCAAATATAGGGATGCGGCAGGGCAGGAGGTAAAGGAAACCACCTGGTTCAGAGTAACAGTCTGGGGTAAACAGGCCGAAGCCTGCGACACCTACCTGCACAAGGGCAGCCTGGTGCTGGTCGAAGGCCGGCTGGTGGCAGATCCCGAGACGGGCAGCCCGCGCCTGTGGACCCGGCAGGATGGTCGCCCTGCGACTTCCTTCGAAATCAGCGCGACGCTCGTACGCTTCCTGGGCAGCAAGAACGAGGCCGCGACCGAAGATGTGAACGGTCAAGCCGAAGTCCCCGCCCAGGCGGAAGACGAAATCCCGTTTTGACGTTTGGTTGTGTTCGTCTGACAGATAATCAGATGATCGAAAGACGCTGAACTGGTCGCGCCATTCGCCTTGAACGACGATCCCCTCCTGCGTGACGACAATCCAATCACGCTCACGTTCGACCAGGCTGCACCGGTCAGCGTTTAGATAATTCCCTTCTCCTCCTCAATTCAAGTGTGTCGCTCATCTCATGAGCGGCACGCCAGGCCGCTGGAGTTTCCTCCAACGGCCTGGCGTGCTTCTCATTCCCTTTGTCCTGGGCGTTACCCAGGGCTTTGTGCATCACGTCCGTCAAGCTGCCGGACGTTGAGCGTTCGTTTGCCTGGCGCAGCCAGGGAATTCGTCAGCAGCAATCCCACCTTTTGGAGGACGCCTATGCACAAAGGCAACCTGATCGCTGTATCACAGAAACAGATCCATGAAGTCAGTCCGCAAGCCCTGCTTGAGGATGCGCGAGTCCTGGTCGTCGGTTATTTCTATGCCGTCGACTTCGGTTTCGATGCCCGCACAGGGCAACATCGCGTGGGCAAAGACAGGCGCTGCACCTGTTCGCAAGGGGCAGACTGCCCGGCCATCCAGGCCGTGGCAGATTATCTAAAAGCCGGAGGCGAACGCGCCCCCGACCCACCGCCCGGATATTTCCCGGTCGCACCTGCCGCCTGTCCGGTCTGCGGGGCTGAGACCTATTACGTCGAAAGCCTGAGCAGCCGGCGCCGCGGCGCGGGTTGGGCCTGTGTCAAGGGAGGCCAGTCCCATTATTGGGAAGCGCATACCAGCGTATTACGCGAGCTGCTTTCCCAGAACCCCTGGCTCTTTCCCCCGATCGTTGCACCCGACGGGTCAGTTGTGTATCCCGGCTTGCGGCGCGACGAGGTGATCTCGCAAGACGGCCAGCCGGGCCAGTAATCTCACACCCCCAATTCTGGGGACGGACCACCGTTCCCCTGCGGGGGCGTCGTCTGTCCCCAGGATTTTACAGAAAGGATGACAGATGACAAACACACTGCTCACGATCCCCCCACGTTACAAACCGCCAAAATTGAAGACGCTGCCTCTACGCGACCAACCGGCTTACCGGGTCAGTACCAATGTCGCGGCCTGCAGCCTGATCGAATTGCTGGCGGCGGTCGTTGGCGGCTCGAATCAGATCGAGGTCGCCGAAGGCCTGCTGGCGCATTTCAACAGCGGCTCACCGGCAGGATCCGGGCAAGCCTTGAAACGCCTGTATCACGCGCACGTCTCCGAGATTGCTGCGGTGCGCGGCATCGGCCAACAGACCGCCGTCCGCATCAAGGCGGCCCTGTCGATGGGCTTGAAGCTCTACGAACCGACCGAGGCACGGGCGACGATCAACTCGCCCGGCGATGCTGCGGCGCTGGTCCAGCATGAGATGAGCCTGCTGGAACAGGAATATCTGCGCGTGATCGTGCTCGACACCCGCAACCATGTGCTCGACATCGTGGAGGTCTATCACGGCTCATTGAACTCCTCACAGGTGCGGGTCGCTGAGATCTTCAGGCCCGCCATTCAACGCATGGCCTCCGCGGTCATCGTCGTCCATAACCATCCCAGTCAGGACCCCAGTCCTTCGCCGGATGACGTGGCCGTCACGCGCGCCATGGTGCAGGCGGGCAAGCTGTTGGATTTGGAGTTGCTCGATCACTTAATCATCGGCGGCACGCGCTATGTCTCGCTCAAAGAGCGCGGGCTTGGATTTAGCTAGGAGGACAGAATGACTTCAGTTCCACTAAACTCCCCTGAACCAGAACAGCCCATCTTTTCCTACAGCCGCGCACAGGCTATCGCCGACGGCGTGCTGGTGGATGTGAGCGAAACAGCCACGGAATTGGGCTTTAAGATCCCCATGGTTATCACCGCTGACTTGCACGCTTGCCTGACTCCCTCCCGCGCCGATCAGGCTCATGGCCAGGATTACGATGGCCGGTTGTGGGACGTGCTGTGGTTGGCTGCCTTAAGCATCCGTTTGAACGATCGATATACGGATACGGTTCGCTTCAACGTCTTGCAACAAGAGACTGATTTAAAAACGGGGCGGCTCCAAACAACTAGCCTGCACCTGTGGGCTGTGTGCAGCCTCGGCGACGAAGGAGAACCGGTCATCACCGTCGGTTTTCCCCAAGATTTCTGACAGAACAAGGAGTACAGCATGAACGCTTCACCAAATCACCTCGGCCTACGGGTCGAGGACATTCAGTATTTCCCCGAACAGCGCTGTCCGTTGTGCGGTGCACCCGCGACCACCGACGAGCGCGGCAACTGGTACGTGACCTATAAAGATTTCTTCGGCTCCGCGCTGCGGAACTGGGAGACCTACTTCGGGTACGTGCGCTTCGCCTGCGACTGTGATCACAAACCGGGACCCGGGGTACGGGTCGCCCGTCTGGGTGACGCTCTGATCCCTCTGGCTTTCTCCGGTAGAGAAGAAGCTGGATCACTTGGACTGGACGTGGACGTGCTGAATGCCCGTCAGGTGGCGCAAGCCGTGGATTTCCTGGCCAAGCATGCCGACCCGGCGCGCACCGCCACGCACGACGAACTGCGCTTGATGCTCTTTGAAGTCGCGTCCGGCGCGCTCAGTCCGGATCAGGCGCACCGTCTCATCCAGACCTGGTTGTTCGACGCTGCCGCTCAAAACCAAGAAGTTCATATTTCCAATCAATTGCAGCCAGCATAGGCGTTCGATGGGCGGTGATTTCACCGCCCATCTTTCTTATCACCAAAAATCACAAAAGGCCTTGATCAATCGTCAAGGCCTTTCTTTTTTTACCCAATATAATGAATACAATTGGCCAAAGTTAAACAGGAGAATGTTAGAGATGAATAGTATTCACATATCTACCCCTACTGATCAATTTCTCTCAGAACTCAAAATTAAAATTGATTACCGGACACAATTATTCTCCAAAAGGTTAAAGGAGACTGGGATAGGGATCAACTCGTTCAACAAATGATCCAACAGGGCCAAACCGAGGCGAAACAAGCTCCAATCGCAGCGATCCGTGCGATGAATTATTTTTACCCAATCGTCTCGTACTGCAATACATCCCAGATAGACGATCCACAGATAAGCCAGGCAAGCAGCGATCATCAAATTGCTCAAGCGCTGCGGATCGGACAGGTGGCTTTTATGCAGAAAGAATCCACGGCTTTTTTCGTCCGAGAAAAAGGTTTCGATTTGAAAACGCTTTTTGTACCAGTAGTAAGCTTCATCGGGCAATTCGAAGTTGGTCACCAGGTAGATGGGATGAGCAAACCCTCGTTCCCACCGAGCAAGCACTGTGACCGGTCCATAGCCTTCTTTAGTAAACCAAACCTGCGGAATGCAAATTTGGTCGTCAACTTGGAGGAACAGATCATTAAACGAAAACTGCCTGCCTTCTTCGTAAAGCTGAGTATTCTTAGCTGTGCGACACGCATAACGCCAACCTTTGGTTTGCAGGGCAGCCTGGAGGTTGATCCCATCAAATTCTCCATCTCCCAAGAACACCATTTGGCAGTTTTTGGGCAGGATGGCCTGCAATTGGGTCAGTAAATCAAGATGAACACGCTCTGGCAAATGTCCTTTACATCCTTTGACCACCAGCCAGGTGATTGGCAAGGCTCGCTTGCGATAAATCAGGCTGATCATCAGCGTGATGCATTGATGCCCAACTTCACTGCCATCGATCACAAAGATCAGTTCGCGGATTTCTGCCAGATACGCCAACAACTCACTCACAAATGGCAGGTAAAATCCCTCAACCTCAATTCGTTCATTCTGTACCCAGCGACTGTAGCGTTTGACCCGACTGTCCGCTTTAGCCAGATCCGGCGTTTTTCGAGCAATCGCTGGCAGCTGACAACTCCTGGCCTGGACGATGCCAGCTACCAGGGCCGCCATTGTGGTCAGCCTGCGCGCAAAGTTGCCTTCCGGTTTGATTGGAAACAATTGTTTCATGGCCATTCTAATGGTACGATATACTCGACGATTGTCCATTGGTTCACTCCTGTTCTTCCTTGGCTGGAAAAAACAAAGTGTACCCTATGTGGCAATCGTCATTTGTTAAAGTGTCCGGTAATCAAAATTAAAAAAAGTACGAAATGCATTATCGTCAGTTTTCAGAAAGGATTGGAGAACAAGTTGGGCAAATAGTAACCGATCTTCTAGCTGAAATCATTGCCCTCATCATCGTTAATAGATCTTCAACAAACAAAACGGTTTGCGTCAGTGGCGGGAGGCCGCTCTTGCCACCTGTCCGCTGCTTATCGGTGGGTGGTTGAGTCCGTAAGCCTTCTTGGACTATGAAAGTTGACTGAATACTTCAGGTTTTTTCTCTGCAATGCGCAACAAGGTGGCTGCCGGCCCACTGGGTTTGCGTCGCCCCTGCTCCCAGTCTTGCACGGTTCGCAGGCTGACTCCCATTAAGCCAGCGAACGCCGATTGAGATAGCTTCAATTTTGCCCGAATTTCCTTGACGGGTGCCGGTTCCTTTACAGAATGGATTCGTAAAGACTTCTTACCTTCTTTGTGAGCCTTTATCTCACGAATACCATCTAGGATTTCTTGGCCAATTTCACGGTTAGACATTTTCAATTTCCTTTGCAATCTGACGTAAGACATGAGCGGGGATGTTTTCTTCTTCCGCTTTACTGTAAATCGTTAGCAACCAGATTTCATCATCTTGGCGTTTGAAGTAATAGATCACCCGTACGCCGCCGCTTTTTCCTCTTCCAGACATACCCCAGCGGATCTTTCTCACTCCACCTGAACCGGGGACCACCTTTCCCGATTCCGGTTGTTGAAGCAAGAAACTTTGCAAACCTATATACTCAATTTCTGACAAGTACTTGTAGACGTACTTGGTGAAAGCGGTGGCTTCGATGAACTCCATAAATGAATTATACGGCAATGCCGTATAAAAGGCAATCCTGTCTTAATCAAAAAGCCATCTAACGAGACTGTCGAAAAACTGTTTTTTCCCGAGAGCAATTCCCGGTCGGGCGATGATCGGGAGTGCAGTTTCCTGCCCCGAAGGCAACTAGACAGGGGATATGATCTCGCAGGGGCTAGTGGAGCGCCCCAAAAGAGTGGATCTTGCCGATATTGTGTACCAGGACGAACAACCTCCATTGGACGTCCACCTTCGATTTGGAGCGTAAAGTGAAGCGGTTCATGTGTTTCTGGACACAGATATTAGCAAAGACGGGCTCGACAACGCCCAGGCGTCTGGCATAGATCTTCTTGCCCTGGGGTGATTCAATTTTTGCTTTCATCTCGTCGATCAGATTGGGTTGCTGATCAGTTTGAATGGAAAGGTACCTGCGGGAAGATGTGGGTTTGCTCAAACACCTGGCTCTTGCGGGGCAGGCAGCACAATCTTCCTGACGAGCGTGATAGATATCATAGGTGCGATAGCGGTTCGTTTGGTTGCGGGCATGGCAGCCGGCTGATGAACTGTCCGACTCGGAGAAATTCCAGTTCGAACTGGACATAACAACCAAACAGCACCTGGACGAACAGGCCGGAAAGATCACCCAGAAGCTGGCGCGCATGAGCCACCAGAAACCCTGGGCGGACGACATGCTGCTCTTGATGCAGCTGCCTGGCTTCGGAGTGGTGACTGGCATGACCGTGCTGGCGGCCATCGGGGACATTACTCGTTTCGCGAGCCCCAAACACCTGGCGGGCTATTCCGGGCTGGTGCCTGGTCTGGAACAGAGCGGCACCAAGAAGCGTGGCAAAGCTGCTGACCGCCTGGCAAAGGTGGTGTCTGGGATATTCCATCCATTTCTGGTGGTCATCCCTACAATGGTCGTCGCAATGCTTCGAGAGGGATCAACCATCGAACAATCCATCTTGTGGACAATCCTGGTGATCTGTGTCGTGATATTGCCGCTGTTGTTTCTGGTTTATCGCGGTGTCCGGTCCGGCCGTTATAGTGATCCATCCATATCGATCCGCGAGCAGCGTCACAGCCTTTACCTGTTTGCTGGAATTCTGTTGTTGCTTTTCCTTGCTGCTCTGCTGTGGGGGCGTGCGCCAACCATCCTCGTTGCCTGTCTAACCTCTGCAATCCTGGTTACCTTAATTGCTTCGTTGATCAACGATCGCTTCACGAAATTGAGCTTGCATTCGATCGGAATAGCTGGCTGCATAACAGTCCTGATCCTCACAATTCCTGTTCTGGGTTTTGTGATGGCGTTATTCGCCCCAGTGGTTGGATGGGCAAGGATTCGATTGAAGCACCACACTCCATTTCAGATTTTGCTTGGATGGGCGGTCTCTGCGATTTGTGTGCTGATCGTCTTCCGATTTTTCCATATAGGATTATGGATTCCAGCCTATTTAGGGTAAAAATCCGCGGAAACGGGCACTTTTTGGGAAAGTCTATAAGCCATGCAAAGCCTTGTACATAGTGGACAGACCCTAGCTTGACTCTGAAACATACGGTCTCTATAATGACTCCAGGTTCGAAAGCCTTTACAGTTGGGAGTAAAAACATGGAAGAATATCTGCTTAAAAGTGAAGAGGTTGCCAGGATCCTGCACGTCAGCCGGTCCTTTGCATATCTGCTCATGAAACGCGGTGATATTCCCACAGTGCGCATAGGCACTGCGGTGCGCGTTCGCCCGGAGGATTTGGAACAATATATCCAGAAGAGGGCTTCGGAGAATGCAACGATCAGTGATCTGCTTGATCGCAAAGCATGATCGATTACCTCTCCTGGCTAATAAGCTTTCGTACCTCGATTTTCCGGGTTACAATCTGCTTGTCAGAAAAAAGCACCTTAATAATCAAATAGCACAATCGAGCCGGCTCATCTCTTTCTGTGGAATCCCTTTCACCACAGAAGGGAGAAATGAGCATGGCTAAAAAACGAGGCAATCACGAGGGATCGATCTATCGTCGTAAGGATGGCCGCTGGTGTGCTCAAGTAAGTTTGCAGGGCAGGCGGTTGACCAAGTATGCAAAGACACAAAGCCAATGCCGCGCCTGGATCAAAGAGACGCTGCAGCAAATTGATGCCGGTCTCAGCTTCGAAGGGACGCAAGTCACCTTAGCGCGTTTTCTTGAAACCTGGCTGAGTGGTAAGGAGCTGTCGAGGAGGCAAAAGACCGTGCAGCAATACCGGCAGATTGCCAGGCAGCACATTCTTCCAGCTTTGGGTCGGATGCACTTGCAAGATATCCAGCCTGCGCATATTAAACAACTATATGCCCTCAAGCAAAAAGAAGGCCGAGGCGCTCGCACGATCCAACTCATCCACGCTACCCTTCACAATGCGCTTAAACAGGCAGTGCGTGAAGGCCTGCTTGGACGCAATCCAGTCAGCGCGGTAGAGAGGCCAAAGGTCGAGCAAGCTGAGATGAAGATTTGGAACGAAGAACAAATTCAAAAGTTCTTAATCACAGCCTCAGGCTCGCCATTTGAAGCAGTCTACTACCTGGCATTGGCCACGGGCATGCGTGAAGGAGAACTGCTCGGGCTGAAATGGTCCGATATTGATTGGAACAAGGGCGTCTTGTTCGTGCAGCGCCAACTTCAACAAATCTCGGGTCAGGGATACGTTTTTATCCCTCCGAAGACCAAATCCGGCCGGCGGAAGATCAAGATCGGATCTGCTACGCTAAAGCAATTGGAAAGACACCAAAGGCAGCAAGCACACGATAAGACCATCGCTGGCGAACGCTGGCATGAACACGATCTGGTCTTTCCCACCACGCTTGGGACGCCGCTCGACGATAAGCGGGTCAGGAATGAATTCAAAAGTATCCTAAAGCAAGCTGGTCTTCCGCCGATCCGCTTTCACGATTTACGCCACACGTCGCTCAATGCATTGTTGGATATGGGGCTGCCGGTCAACACCGTCCAGGGACGCGCGGGTCACGCCAAGGCGAGCACGACCGTCAACATATACGGACACGCCACCGCGCGCTTGCAGACCGAGGCGGCTGAGAAGATCGAAGAGTTGATCACTCCGGTCCAGATCCAGTTGCAGTAAAATTGCAGTAAAACTGCAGTAGCAAAAAGAGCCCCGATGAAAAGAGGCTCTTTTTACCCCAAATATGGGGGGTGTAAGGTGATATACGGCCATATCTAGTGCCCCCGGCGGGACTCGAACCCACAACCTACTGATTCGAAGTCAGGCGCTCTATCCATTGAGCTACGGGGGCCTGGGGCGGATTATACTCCAATTCCGTGCCGGGAAATTCTATGGGTCGCCATAATTAATACTAAATGACTGGTAAAAGCTGTTAAAGACCACTCCTGGCGGACTTGCCCCGCGGCTTGAAAACCCTTACAATCACTTTATCCCACATGAAAGGAAACGCGGATGACAGACTTAAAAACATTCGGCGAACGCGTAATCACCAACCTGGAAAAAGTGATCGTCGGGAAACGACAATCCCTCGAGATGGTTGTGGTTGGCCTTCTATGTCAGGGTCATGTCTTGATCGAGGATGTTCCCGGCGTTGGCAAGACGATATTGGCACGTAGTTTGGCAAAGTCAGTCGGATGTACATTTAATCGGATTCAATTCACACCCGATATGCTGCCGAGTGACGTTACCGGTATCTCGATCTACAATCAGGAGACGCATCAATTCGAATTCAGGCCGGGCCCGGTAATTGGGCAGATCGTTCTGGCCGATGAGATCAACCGCGCCACGCCCAAAACCCAGGCTGCCTTGCTGGAGGCGATGGAAGAGCGCCAGGTGACAGTCGATGGGGTGACCCACATTTTACCCAAACCCTTCATGGTTTTAGCCACTCAAAACCCGATCGAGTATGAGGGCACCTTTCCGCTGCCGGAAGCGCAGTTGGACCGCTTCCTTTTGCGCGTGCGACTCGGTTATCCAACACCTTCGGATGAGATCCGAATCCTGGAAGATCAGCAATTGCGTCACCCGCTTGAAACTCTGGAAGCGGTTGTCAGCATCGAGGAGGTGTTGGCCGCGGCTGAGGCGGTCAAGAAAATCTATGTCTCGGATGCAATCAAGCGCTATATCATAGAATTGACCGGGCGTACCCGCCAGAGCAGCGACGTGTCATTGGGTTCCAGCCCACGGGGAAGTTTATCCCTGTTCCGGACCGGTCAGGCGCGAGCAGCATTATTGGGGCGGGATTATGTGCTGCCGGACGATATCAAGGCTCTGGCTGTGTCGGTGCTGGGTCATCGCATTATCGTCGGACCGGCAGCTCGCTTGCGGGAATTGAGCGCTGACCGAATTGTCCATGAAACTGTTTTGAGCGTTCCTGTGCCGGGTGGAGATTATCAAGCCGTAGGAGGAGGCACCGCGGTATGAATCCTGGTCGGGTCCTGGTTGGGCTGCTGTTTGCCATCGGAATTCTCGGTTCCCTGGTCAGTGGCGCGCCGATCTATTCCCGGATTTTATATCTGAGCACGCTATTGTTCACGATCAGTTGGTTTTGGGCTCGATTGTCCTTGCAGGGTATGAAAATAGTACGCCAGGCGCGTTCCCTGCGCGCAAATGTGGGGGACATTTTCGAAGAACATTTCGAAGTCGCAAATAATGGTGTGGTAGCTTGTTTGTGGGTCGAGGTGCTGAATGCCTCGGTCATGCCGGGGGCTACGGGTTCGCGCTTGCTGACCGGGATTGGAGGGCATCAGAAACGTTCCTACATAGCACGAACCTGGCTGATGCGGCGAGGTAGCTTTTCGCTTGGACCGACCG
Organism: uncultured Chloroflexia bacterium; assembly: GCA_963790075.1. Taxonomy (GTDB): domain Bacteria; phylum Chloroflexota; class Anaerolineae; order Anaerolineales; family Villigracilaceae; genus CAYOUV01. The sequence continues at coordinate 281,959 of CAWBNG010000009.1, read as the reverse complement.
CACTTACCTCAGGCGATCCATTTGGATTGTTCAAAGTCCAGAAGCAATTCCCGGCGCTTGATTCTCTGGTAGTCTTGCCGATGTTGGTTGAAATTGCCTCCTTCCCCTCGCCGCTGGGTCTGCTGCCGGGCGGCAAACCGATCAGTCGCAAAGCAATTGACGTCACCCCGCATGCTTCTGGCGTTCGTGAATATAACCCGGGGGATCCGCTCAAACGGATTCATTGGCCGACAACCGTCCGTCGCGGGCAGCTGATGGTCAAGGAGTTCGACCGGGATCCTCAGGCTGAGGTTTGGTTGTTCATGGATGCACAAGCGACCGTCCATGCGGAACAACCATACGAACTGCCTGCTGACCAATTGGATGGCTGGTTGTTCAGCAGGCGACCAACATTCTCGCTGCCACCCTCGACCCTAGAGTACGCCATCAGTATTACCGCCTCACTGGCGCATTATTTCATCGGTAAGGATCGTGCGGTTGGTTTTGTGGCTTCTGGCCAGGTGCAAACCATTATCCCGGCAGAGCGGACTGTGCGTCAGGAAGATAAAATTCTTGAAGTGCTGGCTTTCCTGGAGGCCGAGGGGGAACTGCCCCTGGGCAGCCTGGTATCTGCCCAGGCGAAACAATTGCCCCGTGGAAGCAGCGCAATTTTGGTCACCCCAACTTTTCACCCTGAAATCCTGATCGCGGTTGATGATTTGCAGCGCCGTGATTTGAAACCGGTCGTGGTCCTCCTGATTTCTGAGTCATTCGGCGGTCTGAAGGGGGGCGAAATCTTAGCCCAGTCTTTGATGGATCGCAACATCCCGGTCTGTTCAGTTTATAATGGGGCTGATTTAGCGCAGGCACTTTCAGGCCTCGTAAGCAGCGCCGCCGACCAGGAGATAGCGACAAGATGGTTCAAACCCACGTATACACCTTAGACTTAAACTTCCAGGGGCGATCTCGCGCGATTGCCTCGTATCTGATCAGGCATTCAGCCGGGGCCGTTTTGATTGAATTGGGCCCCGGCTCGACGATTGAGGCGCTTAAGCGCGGCCTGGCTGAACACGGATTGACAGTTCAGGATGTCACGCATGTGTTGTTGACACATATCCATCTGGATCATGCTGGTGCGGCTGGCTGGCTGGCCCACCAGGGTGCTCAGATTTACGTCCATCCGGTTGGCGCACCCCACATGCTTCACCCGGAGAAATTGCTGGCAAGTGCCACTCGCATTTATGGTGATAAGATGGATACACTCTGGGGAGAATTCTTGGCAGTTCCTGATGATCAATTGACCGTTGTACAGGACGAAGAAGAAATCCCGATCGGGAACCTGCGGTTTGTGCCGCTGAATACTCCCGGGCATGCCGAACACCATTACGCCTACTTGTTTGAAGATATTTGTTTCACTGGCGATGTTGGCGGCGTGCGTATCCCCGACTATCAATACTTGCGTGTGCCAATGCCGCCACCTGAATTTCATCTGGAACGCTGGCAGGAAAGCCTGAAACGTCTGAGGCAGGTTAAATTCAACCGGATTGCACCGACCCATTTTGGGATTTTCGATGACCCTGAATGGCAGTTGCGTACGATGGAAAAATCTTTGGACGAGATCGATCGCTGGTTGGAAAAAACAATGCCATCCGCGCCACAGATCGATGAATTGCGGCAGCAATTTACAGAATGGATGGAGGCCCAGGGACGCGGGGTCGGTCTGAGCGACGGCGTCATCCGCTCTTATGCGCTGGCCAATCCATTGGGGATGTCTGCAGACGGATTGCTGCGTTACTGGCGCAAATACCGCGCACCTGCGCAATGACCACCATTGATGAAGTTCATAGCAGAAGTATGATTCTTGCGACTCTAAGCTGCAAAACCCCTGTGCTATACTTCACAATAAGGAGAAAGAATTTATGAAGCACTTTTTAGCCGTTGCAGACTATTCGCCTCAGGAACTTCAAGACCTGCTCGATCTGGCGATTTCCCTGAAAAAGGAATATTTTGCTGGCGGTAATCAACCGCTATTAAAAGGCAAAGTGTTGGGTATGATTTTCCAGAAACCCAGTTTGCGTACCCGGGTTTCCTTCGATATGGCCATGCGTCATTTGGATGGGGATGCGCTGTATCTTTCTCCCAGCGAGATTGGTTTGGGAAAACGGGAATCGATCGCGGATGTGGCCCGCGTCATGTCCGGGTATGTTCAGGCGATCATGGCCAGGGTTTTCGAACACGCACACGTGCTGGAACTGGCGAAATGGTCAAGCGTGCCGGTGATTAACGGCTTGAGCGATTACAACCATCCCTGCCAGGCCATGGCTGACGCACTCACCATTCAGGAACAGTACGGCAAGGCCAAGGGCTTGAATGTAACTTATATAGGGGATGGGAATAATGTCGCTGTTTCGTTGATGCATGTCAGCGCAAAATTGGGTTGGAACTTTACAATTGCCAATCCAGAAGATTACGATATCAAGCCGGAAGCGATCGAGGTCGCCAAAGGGATCGGGGCAGAATCCGGTAGTAAACTGAGTTTTCTGCGCGACCCCCACCAGGCTGTCAGGGAGGCTGACGTGATCTATACTGATACCTGGACCAGTATGGGACAGGAGCAGGAAGCCGCCAAGCGTGAGAAGGTCTTCCCGCCCTACCAGGTCAATGCCAAATTGGTCGGTGAGGCTAAAAAAGATGTAATCGTTTTGCATTGTTTGCCTGCACATCGCAACTATGAATTGACGGATGAAGTCGCAGATGGCTCGCACTCCAGGATCTTTCCGCAAGCTCATAATCGCTTACACGCCCAGAAGGCGATTTTGGCTCGTTTGCTTGGGGTCGCATAGGTAATCTAAAAAAACGGGTTTCGTTTCGAAACCCGTTTTGCATGGCTCCGCCTCTCGACTGCGCAGCGCTCGGGGCACCACTCTTCATTTCTAAGAGGTGATCTATGAACACGCAGGAATATATTCAGCTCGAAGAGCGCTACGGGGCGCACAACTATCATCCACTGGACGTGGTCATTGATCGTGCTGAAGGCGTGTGGGTCTATGATGTGGATGGTAAAAAATATTTGGATTGTCTGAGCGCCTATTCGGCAGTCAACCAGGGGCATGTACATCCAAAAATTTTGGCGGCATTGCTGGACCAGGCCAAGAAGGTCACGCTGACCTCGCGGGCTTTCCGCAACGACCAGCTGCCCCTGCTGTACAAGGAATTATCCGAGCTGACCGGCTATGAAATGTCCTTGCCGATGAATTCGGGCGCGGAGGCAGTCGAAACGGCCCTCAAGTTGGCCCGCAAGTGGGCTTACCGGGTTAAGGGGGTGCCGCGCCACCAGGCGGAGATCATTACTTGCGCAGGCAACTTCCATGGACGCACGATCTCGATTGTGACCTTCTCAACCGAACCGCTTTATCGCGATGACTTTGGACCCTTCACACCCGGATTTATCACCGTAGCCTATGGCGATGCGGATGCAATCGAAAAGGCAATTACGCCTAATGCCGCCGCGGTCATGCTTGAACCGATCCAGGGCGAGGGCGGCGTGATCGTCCCACCGGAAGGTTATCTACGGCGCGTGGCCGAGATATGCAAGCAGAATAATGTATTGCTCATCGCCGATGAGATCCAGACGGGGCTGGGGCGAACCGGGAAGTTGTTTGCTGCCCAGCACGAGGGAGTCCGGCCGAATATTACCGTGATCGGAAAGGCGCTCTCAGGTGGCTTTTATCCCGTCTCGGCTATCCTGGCCGACGCGGATTTATTGGGATTGTTCACGCCAGGCGAGCATGGTTCGACTTTCGGCGGGAATCCGCTGGGTGCGGCTGTAGCCCGGGCAGCGCTCAAGGTGTTGGTGGATGAAAAGTTGTCTGAGCGTGCCGAGCAGCTTGGCATGTATTTCATGGAGCAACTGGCTGAAATGCCCAGCCCGCATGTCAAAGAAGTGCGGGGTAAGGGGTTGTTGATTGGGGTTGAATTGAAACCGGAAGCAAAGGGTGCACGACGGTTCTGCGAAGCTTTGCAAGCTCGAGGCATCCTGGCCAAAGAAACTCATGAGCATGTGATCCGCTTTGCGCCGCCGCTGGTGATCGACAGGGAAACCATCGATTGGGCGCTTCCGCGCATTCGTGAGGTCTTGAACCTGCCCTGAGAGGCGGATTGGAGGCAGTATGAACATCGGTATTCCAAAAGAACGCCGACCATTTGAATATCGCGTAGGACATTCGCCGGCCGGGGTTGAAATCTTATCCCGACTTGGGCATACATGTTTTGTTGAGCACGAGGCGGGCATCGGAGCAGGGTTTAGCGACCAGGAATACGAAAGCGCCGGTGCGCGCATCGTCTATTCCCCCGATGAAGTCTTCGGTCGCGCAGACCTGCTTCTCAAGGTTTCCCGCCCGATGAAAGATGAGTTGGAGTGGTTGCAACCCGGTTCGATTTTGACCGGATTCCTGCACCTGGCATCCGCTCGTCAAGACAAGATCGATATCTTGCTGAAGCGCGGGATAGCCTCGGTAGCCTACGAGCAGATCCAAATGTCGGACGGTTCCCGCCCGGTTTTACGTCCCTTCAGCCAGATCGGCGGTGCAATGGCGGTGCAGACAGCTGCCCGATTGTTGCAAAACAACTGGGGCGGCAAGGGTATTTTGCTGGGTGGAGTTCCAGGCGTGCCGCCGGCTGAGGTGGTGATCATCGGTGGAGGCGTGGTAGGAACTTACGCTGCCCAGGCTTTCCTGGGGTTGGGCGCACATGTCACGATTATCGACAAAGAGCTCAGTGCCCTGCAACGTATCTATGACCGCTTTCCTGGCGTGGTAACCATGATCTCGACACCCCGTAATATTGAGCGGGCGACCGCCTATGCGGATGTGGTTATCACGGCGGTTCTTGTTCCAGGTCAACGTGCCCCGCTGCTGGTTACGCGTGAGATGGTGCGGGCCATGAAACCGCGCTCGCTGATCATTGACGTCAGCATTGATGAGGGTGGGTGCGTGGAAACCTCCAGGCCGACGACGCATGAGCATCCGGTATTTGTTGAAGAAGGCGTGCTTCATTACTGCGTGCCGAATATGCCGGGTGTGGTTGCTCGCACGGCGACCCATGCCTTTGTCAACGCTTCGATGTTATTTATCATCGACCTTGCTGAAATGGGCATCCAAAAAGCCATTAAGACGAACCCTGCTCTTGAATTGGCTGTCAACACCATCGACGGCAAACTCCGTCACCTCAGTCGCTTGACAAACGGAGAGGATCTTGACGATGGACTTGGCTAGCCAGTATCAAGATCGGGTAGTCAGCCCGCAGGAGGCTGTGCGGGCCATCCAGTCCGGGAACCGGTTATTCCTGACCGGGAACGTTTCCGTCCCGCAGAAGGTGCTGGCTGCTTTGGTGGAATACGCGCCCAATCTCGAAAATGTCGAAATCTGCCAGGCGCTGACGGTCGGCCCTGCTGATTACGTTGGTCCAGCCATGCAGGGACATTTGCGGGTCAATTCGATGTTCATTAGTGCCAACATCCGTAAGGCAGTGCACGAAGGCCGTACGGATTTTACCCCTGTGCTGCTTTCGGAATTTCCATTGCTCTTCAAGCATGGGATTTTACCCTTGGATGCGGCGCTGATCCATGTTTCTCCGCCCGATGAGCACGGTTTTTGCAGCCTGGGTGTCGAAGTCGGCTTGACGAAGACGGCGGCTGAATCGGCCAGGATCATTATTGCTGAAGTCAACGAGCAGATGCCACGCACTTTGGGGGATTCATTCATCCACGTCAGTCGCTTGAATTATCTTATCCCGGTGAATTATCCGATCTCCGAATTACCCATGACCGACGAAGGTCCTTCGGAGGTGATCGAAAAAGTGGCCAGCTCCATCGCCGAGTTGATCCCGGATGGCGCGACCATGCAGATGGGCATCGGTGCCATTCCCGATGCAGTGCTTAAATACCTGCATGACAAAAAAGATTTGGGTGTACACAGTGAGCTTTTTTCGGACGGCGTGATTGAACTGGTCGAGGCCGGCGTGTTAACGAATGCACGCAAAACGCTGCATCCGGGGAAGATAATTGCCGGGTTCATGCTGGGGACGAAGCGCCTCTACGATTGGTCGGACGACAACCCGCTGATCGAACTGCACCGTACCGAGTATGTCAACGACCCATTTGTTATCGCCCAAAATGAGCGTATGGTGGCAATCAACTCGGCGATCGAGGTCGACCTGACGGGTCAAGTCTGCGCCGACAGCATTGGTCCCAAGCTGTATTCGGGTGTCGGTGGCCAACTGGATTTCATCTATGGTGCTTCGCGTTCCAAAGGTGGCGTACCGGTGATTGCACTGCCGAGTACAGCTTCGATGCCTGACGGAACGGTAATCAGCCGCATCGTCCCCATGCTCAAGGAAGGGGCGGGGGTTGTGACTTCGCGTAATCACGTCCACTTCGTGGTAACTGAATTTGGCGTGGCCGATTTGTACGGTAAGACCATCCGGCAGCGAGCGCAGCAACTAATCAATATCGCCCATCCCGATTTCCGCGCTGATCTGAACAAGCAGGCCGAGAAACTGCACTACATTTTAATTCTCACCTGACTGGAATAAATTCGCCGCGGAGACACGCAAAGTGCTCTGTGGCGAGTATAATTTCTAAAGGTAAATGTCATGGATAGAAAAGCAAAGATTGTTGTCACGATTGGTCCGGCCTGCGAGAGCGAAGAAAAACTGGAGCAGTTAATGAAGGCGGGAATGAATGTGGCCCGGCTCAACTTCTCGCATGGTGACCGGGAGCAGCACACCGAATATATTGCTCGCATACGTAGGGTCTCTGAGCGGCTCGGCATGAGCGTTGGCATTTTACAGGATCTGCAGGGACCTAAGATCAGGGTGGGCGATTTGCCCAAACCCTTATTTCTGAAACCTGGTGAAGCGATCAGGTTATATGCCCAGGAAGACCCGAAGCCGGACTGCGCTGAACAAGTTGTTCCGGTCGATTTCCCGGAATTCTTCGAATCAGTTCACATCGAGGATCGCCTGCTGCTCGACGATGGACGCCTGGCTTTGTCGGTTGTTTCTGCCGCAGAACGCATGATCACCGCCAGCGTGGTGGTTGGAGGTACCTTATTCCCACACAAAGGGATCAACCTGCCTGGCGTGCGCTTGCGCATTCCCGGTTTTACCGACAAGGATGAAATTGACCTGGCTTTTGGCCTTGAGCGGGCTGTGGATGCGGTTGCAATTTCGTTTGTGCGCAGTGTAAAAGATGTCATTGCAGTGCGTCAGGCGATGAAACGGCTGAAAAAAGATCAGCGCGAACCGCTCTTGATTGCCAAGTTGGAGCGTCCAGAAGCATTGGATGACTTGGAAAAAATTCTTGAAGAGGTGGATGGCGTGATGGTTGCTCGGGGAGATTTAGGCGTTGAGATGCCGCCCGAGCGTGTACCGGTCATCCAAAAACACATTATCCAGGAAGCCAACCAACGCGCAAAGCTGGTGATCACGGCTACGCAGATGCTTGAATTGATGATCCAAAGCCCGCTGCCGACCCGCGCTGAAGCCTCGGATGTGGCCAATGCCATTTTCGACGGGTCAGACGCGGTCATGCTCTCGGGCGAAACCGCCTCGGGCGAGTATCCTGTAGAAGCGGTGCAGATGATGGATCGCATTATCCGTGAAGCCGAAACGCATTTTTTAGAGTGGGGGCAGCAGCAAGGACGCATCGCCCTGGGCGGGAGCGATGCCGCCTCCATGGCGCATGCGGCGCATGAATTGGCCCGTGACCGGGATGTGACTGCAGTCGCCGTGTTTACCAATACCGGGCGCACTGCCTGGCTGATGTCCAAAGTGCGACCGCGTTCGCCGATCCTGGCCTTTACGCCAGATCCGGAGACTTCCCTGCGACTCACTTTTTTGTGGGGCGTGCGTCCGCAGTTGGTGCCATTCGCGAAGTCGTTAGAAGAGATGATTTACCATGTCGATCATGCCATTACTGAATCTGGGGTGGTCCAGGCAGGTCAGCAGGTGGTGCTGGTGTGTGGCTTTCCGATAGATGCCATGCGGCCACCGAATATGGCTTTGCTCCATACCGTGGGTGAATAGGGAATAAAAAGAGCCCGAAGGGGCTCTTTTTATTTTAGCCAGAGATATTGGTAGGGTTTTAAATCCAGTTCGATCTTTCCGTCGTGACCGGCAAAGGTCTTGCCCGTGAGTAAATCCGTCAGGGCGCGACTGCGACCAGAAAGGGCAGCCTTCACCGGCTGAATCTGATCGCTCAGATTGTTCAGTACAATGATTTGCTCGTTCTGATGAACCCGTTCATAAGCGGCTACAGCGTCATTTCCACAATCCAGCCATGAAAAATCGCCCCATCCGAAGGCGCGGTTTTGTTTGCGAATAGCAATCATGTGACGGATGGCGTTCCACAGCGAATTGGGATCTTTGCGCTGGCTTTCGGCGTTGACTTGTTTCGGGCCATAGACATCGTTGTCGATCACCGGTGTGTAAATGCTTTGAACGGGTACTTCCGAGAAGCCGGTGTCGTCGGTATTGGTCCATTGCATGGGTGTACGGACTCCGTTACGGTCGGGCAGCCAGATATTGTCGCCCATGCCAATCTCGTCACCGTAGTAAATAATGGGGGAGCCCGGAAATGTAAAGAGCATCGAATTGACCAATTCAATTTTGCGTTGGTCGTTGTCAAGCAGGGGTGCCAGTCGACGACGGATCCCCATGTTCAATCGCATCCGTGGATCGGGAGCATATTCGTCCCACATCCAGTTCCTTTCGTCCTCGGTAACCATTTCCAGGGAGAGCTCATCGTGATTACGCAGGAAGATGCACCACTGGCAAGATTCCGTCAGTTGAGGGGTGCGGTTCATGATCCAAACAAGTGGGGTGCGATCCATTTTTCGCAAGGCCATGTAGATGCGCGGCATGACCGGGAAGTGGAAACCCATATGGAATTCATCGCTGCCATCGCCAAAATAGGGCAGCACATCCTCAGGCCATTGATTGGCCTCGGCCAGTAGGACGCGTCCGGGATAATACTCATTGATGAAGCGGCGGACACGCTTGAGGAAATCGTGCGTTTCAGGCAGATTCTCACAATTGGTTCCGTCGCGTTCAAATAGATACGGGACAGCGTCAGCGCGGAAACCGTCCACCCCCAGGTCGAGCCAGAAGCTCATAATGCGCAGCATCTCGTCCTGCACATTTGGATTGTCATAATTCAGGTCAGGTTGGGATGCGTAAAAACGATGCCAGAAATATTGACCCGCCTGCTCATCCTTGGTCCAATTGGAGTTTTCGGAATCGACAAAGATGATACGGGCATCGCTGTATTTCTGGTCATTATCGTTCCAAACGTAATAGTCACGAAATAGTGAGCGGCGATTGGCTCGCGCTGCCCGAAACCAGGGATGTTTGTCCGAGGTGTGATTCAGGACCAGATCCATGATGATCCGAATACCGCGCTGGTGTGCTTCTTTGAGTAATTCCGAGAAGTCATCCAGGTTGCCGTAGTCGGGATGAATATCGTAGTAGTTGGAAATATCGTAGCCATCATCCCTGAGCGGCGAGGGATAAATCGGTGATAACCACAAACAGTCCACGCCTAATTCCTGCAGGTAGTCCAGCTTTTCAGTCAAGCCGGGTAGGTCCCCATGGCCGTCAGCATTGCTGTCGTTGAAGGCGCGTACGTAAACTTCGTAGAGAATGGCGTCTTTGTACCAGAAGGGTTGGTCCATACCAAATTATTTCTTGAAATTCCTTTCCTGTTCTTTGGCTAAGTTTGCATCAACCGTGGCCTGAATTGCCAGGTCAATGAAAACCGCTGCTGTCCAACCAAAAATAATCGCTGCCTTAGCGGGGGCTTTGCCGGTTTCGGAATTGTAATACTCGAAAATACTTGGGTGATTTAGGATTAGGTCCAGGGTCTTCTCGCGTAGCTTATTAGCCAGGTCGGTCCGGCCAACTTTATTCAGCGCTTCGATAAAAAAGTAATTAATGTTCGCCCAGATTGGACCGCGCCACATCGTCTCCGGGTTATATGCCGGATCGTTATATGCCACGGTTGGCAAGGGATGCAGACCCCAAAATTCTTCCGGGTTTTCCAGATGTGCGATTATACGCGCGCGCATCGGACCGGGCAGCTGGCCAGTCCAAAGTGGATAAAGATTGAATGGTGTGACGACCCGGATTCTCTCTTTGTTGTGAAACGCCCAGAACAAGCCGATATTGTCGTCCCAAAGATCAGCGATCATTCGCTCAACCAGGGCTTTTGCCCGCTGCTGCCACTTGTAAGATTCATCATTCATTTCCAATGCTTTTGCAATCGATGCCAGGGTATCCATCTGAATGCTTAGATAGGTGTTGATATCCGGTGATTCTACCGGCATCCCTTGATCCCAAAGCGGGCTGTCGTCCAGGCCGGAGGAATAGGGATGCTTGTATTGGGCCAACCCGTCGTTTTCGTCATCATTATGGTTATTGTTGAACCACCAGGCATTCCAGTGAACAAGCGCTGGATAGATTTCTTTTAAAAAATCGAGATCAGGATCGCTCTGGTGAATTTTCCAGGCGGCCCAAGCCAGAATGGGCGGTTTTGTGACTGTGGCTCGAATTGGATGGTCTATCTTGGTCACGATACCTTCATCGAACACCACATCCGGCAGCATACCATCTGGGAGTTGATGTGACAGCATTACTCGGATCTGGTCGCGAGCCAACTCGGGTCTTGCATGTCGAAGAGCGATGGCATGCAGGGCGCTGTCCCAGAGCCAAATACCCCAGTAAAAAGCCTTGGTAGGCATCATGGATTCGTGGGTCACATAACCTTGCGGAGAGACCAAATTGTTAGCCATCACCCACCAAGCATATGCGTACTTACTGCGATAGGGTTCGATTACATCCGGAACACTTCTAAACCACTCCAGCCAGCGGGATCGAGCCTGGTCTCGAATTTCCGAGAAGGGCGGAATAGATTTGGGATGAATGGCTTGCGTGCCGACATGAATCGTTATGGCGTTATCGGCCTCGGCTCGGGCGATGAGTTCAACGCTTAATCCATCGGGTGCGGACGTGACTCGATGTTCAATGAATTTGCCACTTGTTGCATAGGAAATATCGCGGACCGCAGTTATGGCTCCATTGGCATCCGCGTTTTTTATCAGGAATGGATGGACGCGAAAGTACAAACCGCTTGTCTTGTTAGGCGGAAGTCCTAAAGCCAGCGTTTGGGAATCCTGAAAGACCAGCTCGAATTTACCAACTCGTGTTTGAAGTTCTATCTTATCCGGTGATACAGCGGTCTCAAAATCGATGGGCGTCCCGTTATCGTCGACCAGGCTTAAGTCCTCAATAAACGGTAGGCGCTGCAGGTATGATTCTATTCCCGGTTCCAGGCTCGTAAGGCGTTCTGCCAGCCTTATGTATAACCGAGGCTGGCCCGGCTGTTGATAAATCAACAGCCGGGAGCCTCGATCGCTGAATGGAGCGCGGGTGATATCTATTTGATTGTCAAGCAGGTCGAACAAAGTCTTTGTCAAGGAAGTGTTGATGGTTTAGCCTTTGACTGCGCCTGCCAGCATACCGCGTACAAAGTAGCGCTGCAAAGCGAAGAATACGATCATTGGGAGTAACATGGAAAGGAAGGCTGCAGCGGTCAATAGCTGCCATCCAGCACCTAGAGATGTGACCATGTTGCTGATCTGGTAGGTCATGACCGGCGTCGTACCACCCAGGAATACTAAGGCTACCAACAGGTCATTCCAAACCCACAAGAACTGAAAAATACCAAGCGAGGCAATCGCCGGCATGGCCAACGGGATTACCAATTGGCGGAAGGCCGTCCAATGCGAGGCACCGTCAAGGTAGGCGGATTCGAACAGGTCGCGTGGTAGCGAGCCCAGGAAGTTGCGCATCAGGTAAATGGCGTAGGGCATTCCGAATCCCGTATGGAAAAGCCAAACGCCTATGAATGTTCCGTTTAATCCAACTTGCGCATATAGCCGCGAGATCGGCACCAGGGTCATTTGTAAAGGGACCACCTGCAGGCCAACCAGGATGGCAAATAGGACAAAACGACCTTTAAAGTCCAGCCATGCGAAAGCATAACCGGCGAAGGCTGCAAAGAGAATCGGCAAAAAAGTTGCTGGAATAGTGACGATCAAACTGTTCAGAAAAGCGCGTCCCATGCCGCGGGGATTGAGCAGGTCACTGATATTACAATTAATATCCAGTGGTTGGGTCCCGGTATCACAATCTTGAACATATGTCTTGGTTCCACGATACCCAACGATTGCATCAATGTAGTTGTTAATTGTAAAGCGCGGCGGGGAATCAATTCCGGAAATTCGTTTTAGATATACGGCGATGTCAGCCGAATTTTGAGCATCCGGAACGGGAATATTTCCCATATGCGCTTGGCCATTAAATTCCTTACGCAATGCCGCCATCAATTGTAAGGATCGCGGAAATTGACTGACCAGATCGGGATTGGTCAGATCTGCATTGGGGATGGCTTTCCCATCCGCGCCATGGCAAGAAGCACAATTCTGCTTATAAGCGTTGGCGCCCGGTGGGGGGGAAAAGATGGTCCACCATCCGGATGAGTTGATGGCCTGCAAGGGCCGTAAGGAAGTGATCAACAGGCCCAGGGTAGGAACAATCCAGATCACGATCGTGAAGATGATAATCACGTGCGTGGGAACCTGGCGGAAAAATTTATTGATTTTATCCCGGTTCATCGCATGGCCTCCTGCGCCAAGAAGCGCTTGATGTTGTAATAGATGAACGGAATGATCGCCACGATGAGTATCACGGCGACTGCTGTGCCCCGACCGACGTTGAAATTTGTGTACATTTCCGTGTACATGCGATTGGCAATGACATCTGTCCCGTAATTGCCGCCAGTCATCACGTAGACAATGTCGAACAATTTGAGTACGTTGATCACCATGGTCGTTACAACAACTGTAATGGTGGGGGCAATGATCGGGACCATGATCTGCCAGAAGATCCTCCACTCGCTGGCGCCGTCCACGCGGGCAGCTTCGATGATTTCGCCTGGTACGGATTTTAGCGCTGCAGAAAGGATGGTCATGCAGAAACCGGTCCAGATCCAGGTTCCGACGACGATCAACGAAATTGTGTTGATCCCGGGCGTCGAGAGCCAGGCGACGGGCTTTCCACCCAACCCGGTGATGATCGCATTGAGTAAACCGATTTGAACTTGTTTGGTGCCGTAATCATAGACAAATTTCCAGATTACACCGGCTCCAACGAAGGAGATGGCCATTGGCATGAAGATGATCGCTTTAGATAGCGCCTCGTACTTGACGCGGTCTGCCAGCACCGCAAAAGCCAGGCCAATCGCAACTGTGCCGCTTACCATCAAGATGATCCACTTGATGTTGTTGCCGTAAGATGACTGCCAGAAAGATTTCCAAAAAGCTGCCGGCGAACTGAAATCCATTTCGTTAGCCAGGGCATAACGGTAATTCTCAAATACGCCCCAACATGGTTTTCCGGCAATGCAGGTAGTCGCTGCGGAAGCTGTGCCATCTTTGTTTTTGAAGCTCAGAGTGATGGTATTGATCATCGGATAGACGATGAAAAAGCCCATCACAACCAGGGCGGGCAATAAATACAACCAGGGAGCTAGTTTGCCCTGCTTCATGATTTGGGGGACGGCGGCATCTGAAGTGGCCATACTCTCCTCCTGTGAGTGGTTCTGGGGACGCCTGAATGGCGTCCCCAGACGTTGATTGTTGCTTACTTTCCTAGGGCTTGTGCTTGAACGCTGGCGACACTTGCAAGTATCGAATCGAGATTGCCGCCATTGACATAGTCAGTAACTGCCTTGAACTCAGCGCTGCCGAAACCACCAGGAATGCTGTCGCCGATGTCAGGCGTGAAGCCCTTGGCGTTGGCCAGGATTTTAGCCTTATCGAGCAGTGCTGGATCGGTATAAGCATCAACACCGGCAGAGTTCGGCGTCAGGTCAAACCCAACCTCGGCCCATTTCTGGCCACCTTCTGCGCTGCTCAGATAAGCAACCAGTGCTTTGACGGCCGGTTTGTCGCTGAATGCCATCATCCAGTCGGAACCGCCCTGTAAGCCTTGTGCACCGGGAACGCCAAAGAAAGCGAAATCGGTACCGTACTTGTAATCTGTGTATTGTGTGGTGATCGTGCCGCCTGCAAAACCAGACTGCTTGACCATCATCGCTTCTGGCGGATCGGAGAAGACTTTCAGAATTGCGGCATTGAAATCAGTTGATAGCGTACCCTGTGCTCCGCCTACAGTATATTTGGCGTCCATGGCCCATTTGCCATAAATTTCATAAGCAGCTTTTACGCCAGGATCATTGTAGGGGACAGTTCCGTTGATGATGCCCATAACATAGTCCGGGCCTTGGGTCACCAGGAGAATGTCCTGGATAAAGTCGGTGCCGGTCCAGCCAGTGGCGTCACCAGATTCGAAACCCATTGACCACGGAACATTTCCATCCGCAGCCATCTTGTCAACCAGGGCTGTCAGATCATCCCAGGTTTGGGGTACTTCATAGCCGTAGGCCTGGAAGTTGGTTGGGCTGTACCAAATTAAGGTCTTGGGGTCAGCCTTGACAGGCAGGCCTAACCATTTGCCGTCAACCGTGCCAATGCTTTTCCAATAGTCAGCGTAATTATCAGCATTAACACCCAAGTCGGTCATTGGTTTGAGTTGGTCTTTGTATTGCGTCAACTGAGTTACATTCCAGAAGGCAATGTCAGGTGGGGTTCCGGCCTGGACACGCGTATCTAACAACGACTGGTCACGGGTCGATTCTGGTTTGAGGACGATACCGCAGGCATCCACCAGCGGAGCAAGGATCTTATTTAGATTCTCTTCTTCGTTCCCTGACCATTGGTAGAGCATACTGATTTCGTCACCATTTTGGGCGCCCATGCAGTCGATTGCGGGCATTGCCGGTGCTTCCGTCATGGCAGGTACTTCTGTAGGAGCCTCGGTCATGGCGGGTGCCGCAGTCGGCGCTTCAGTCATCACTGGGGCCGGGGTGGCTTTGGGGCCGCAGGCGACTAAGAACATGCTCAGCGCCATGAGGACGGCCGCGAACTTGAATAGTTTGGAATTCATCTTTTCCTCCATCTAAGAATTAAGAAACGATATGTATTTGCGGGTAAACAGTTAGTTGCAGTGGGGACATCACCTCCTTTGCAGGGAATAACCAAATTCTCGACCTTCACAAATAAATTGGGGCTCAGGTTCAATCTGAAATGCCGACGGTCGAGGCGCGGACGATCAATTCGGAGTCCAGTACCAAACCCGGCTGGCTAAGTTCTTCGCCTTGAATGATGCGTACCAGCCGCTCCCCTGAGGCCCAGCCCAGCCCAAAGGCGGGCAGATGCAGGGTGGTCAGAGGCGGATCGTAATATTCTGACAAAGGGATATCGTCGAAGCCTACCACTGCGATGTCCTCCGGAATGCGCAGGCCGGCTTGTTTGATCGCCTGGATCGCTCCGATAGCGACCACATCGCTGGCTATAAAAACCGCATCCGGTCGCGGGGAAAGATTGAGCAAAGTTTGCATTGCTCGAAATCCACTGGCAGGGGTGTAATCCCCCTCGCGTACAAGGTCCTCGTCCAGGGAGAGGCCGGAATCGGAGATAGACTGCTGATATCCGCTGCGACGGTGTTGTGCCGAGACATAATTAAGGGATGCGTTTGTGATCATGGCAATCCGGCGGCGTCCAAGTTCAAGTAAATGACGCACAGCGATTGCCGCGCCTTCAACTGCATTCACATCGACGAAAGGAATCTTGCTGTCTGGCAGCTGGCCCATCAGCATGATCGGAACACCTTCGCTAAAAAGACGCACGATCTCATTATCGTCCTGTCTTGGGCCGGATAGAATGATACCGTCAACATGATTTTCATTGATCAGGCGTGAATAACCGCTATTGTCATCGGGGGCCACTGGCTTTAATAAAACATTAAATCCTTGCCGGGAAGCGGCTTGTTCGACTCCTAGTAAAACTTGAATCAGGAAGGCATCTTCAAAGACTTGCTCGGGATTTTGTAATAAAACCAGCCCAAGCGTGTAAGATTTGCCGCTGGCAAGTTTTCTGCCCGTAGCATGGGGGTGGTAGTTGAGCTGTTTGGCTGCTTCGAGAACACGTTGCCGCGTTGCCTGGCTGATACTGACACCCGGCACATCATTTAATACGAATGAGACTGTCGTCCTGGAAACGCCAGCCAATTTGGCAACGTCGTGGCTGGTTACGCGGCGTGATTTCAATTCTATCCTCAATGTGGTAGTAACACGTGTTACCCAACTAAGTATAGGGAGTTGTTGTCCCTTTGTCAAGCTTAGATGGAAATTGGGATTCCAGGCTGGCCATAACCAATCCAATACCAATTAATATCCCCCCAGGTAAAAATAAGGGCCCAAGATTTTCGTGTAGGAAAACAATACCCAGGGCTGTCCCGACTACCGGTTGAGCGAAGAAAGTCAGAGAAGCAACGCCGGCATCCAGGATTGCGAAAGCGGTGTTCCAGAGATACATCGCCAGGGCGGTTGAAATAATACCCAGGAATAAAATCCCCGCGATGATACCAGGAGTGATCTCGCCGATCCCTTGTTGGGCGATTTCTCGGATTCCAAGGGGTATGCTGACCGGTAAACCACCTGAGAAGGCGATCAAGCTGACTGTCAGCACGTCCAGCTTGCGGGTGACTTTGCGAACCAACACGGAATAGAGCGCCCAGGTTAAGGCGGCTGCGATCAGGCTCAAGTTTCCCCAGAACATGTCCGGATTGAGTTGGGCTGTGCGCGGGTCGATCACGGCTATCACCCCGATGGATGCAATTGTCAGTGCCAGGAAGCGCCGCAAAGTGATCCGTTCACCGAGTAGAACAGCCGCAAAGATGAGCACGAATGCGGGCGTTGCGGACGTCACTAGCGACCCATTTGCCGCAGTGGAAAGTTTAGTCCCAACGAACTGGAAGCTGAGCGATACACCATATCCAACGAAGCCGACGCCGAATACCTGCCAGAATTGTTTTTTCCCTACCCGTAGCTTTGCTCGCGTAACAGCCACGATTGACAGGGTCAAGAGGCCGAGGATCAGGCGCAAAGAGACCAATGCCAGTGGAGGAATAATTTCGAGCACGACTTTACTGACTGCATACATGCCTCCCCAAATTGCAGCCGCGCTCAGGCCGGCTGCGAGACCGGATAGGGAATCCTTCATAGTCTCCTCCTCAGGCGCTTGGATAATTATACAAATAAAAATGCCCTCCCCGATTTCGGGGAGGGCATTGACCTTTGATTTAGAACATCAAATCGTTGATCTCTTTGATCGTCTCCGGCTTGGGCCGTAGATCGGATTCTTCCAACCGGTTGAGCGGTTTATCCGTTAGTTCGTATAAATCGGTCAGGGATGGCTTGTCTGGCTCGACGTAGATTAGGCCGGTAAGCAGACAGTTGCAGGAATTGGCTTCCTCTAAAACGTCGATGGCAGCGGAGCGGTCGGTCGGATCGTAGTCGCGATCCAGCTTCTTCAGGATGATCACCGAGCCATCGTGCAGCGTGACCTCCTTGTCCTCGCCTTCTTCGTAGTCAACCATGATCTCTTCGGCGGGTGGCACAAAGGACAATTCATGAAGTGGGGCTTCGTGTTCTTTGCCCCACGAGTAAGAGTGAAATGCGTCATCCTGATTGTTGAAGGTCACGCACGGGCTGATGATATCCAGGACAGCGATGCCGTTGTGGCCCAAGGCTGCCTTGATCAATTCTTTGACCTGTTTGGGGTCGCCGGCAAAGGACCGTGCCACGAAGGTGGCATTCCCAACCAGCGCTTCCCAGGCAATGTCGATCGGCATATAGGTATTGGTGCCCTGATGTTTCAGCCGCAATCCGACTTCCGCGGTGGCTGAGAATTGACCTTTGGTCAGCCCATAAACGCCATTGTTCTCGACGATGTAAACCAGGGGCACATTACGGCGTATGGCGTGCTTGAATTGGCCCAGGCCGATGCTGGCGCTGTCACCATCACCCGAGATGCCAATCCCGCGTAAGTGGGAATCTGCAAAAAGGGCGCCGGTGGCTACAGAGGGCATGCGTCCATGCAGACCGTTAAAGCCGAAGGAGCGATTCAGGAAGTATGTCGGGGATTTACTCGAACAGCCAATACCGCTGAATTTGACAACATTTTCCGGGGCAAGATCCATCTCGTAACAGGCAGAAATGATCTGGCTGGAAATCGAATTATGTCCGCAGCCCTGGCATAACGTACTCGGATTACCGCGATAATCGTTTTTGCTTAAGCCGATTGAGTTTAGGTTGGCGTTTGTGCCGGCCATTGGAAGATTGGTCGCCATGTTAGCGTACCTCCTTTGCGAGGGTGCTCACTTTTACTAATATACTTTCGCGTACCCATTTAGCTGTCGGCGGCAGACCATCATTGAAAGCGATGGATACCAATTTGGGGGCAAATTTAGTGAAGGCAAGTGTCAGTAACTGATGCATTTGTCCGTCACGATTCATCTCGAGCACGTAAACTTGGTCGTGTGTTTCGATGAATTCTTTGACTTCGTCTGCGAACGGGATTGCGCGCAATCGCAGGAAATCGGTTTTGACTTTGTGATTATCTGCCAATTGCTGTTGCGCTTCTTTTATTGCCGCATCCGTCGAACCGAAAGCGATGATGCCAATCTTGGCGCCAGCCATGTTATGGGCGATGGGTTTGGGAAGATATTGTTTGGCAGTCTGGTATTTCTTTTTGAGGCGTTCCATATTCCGTACCCAGACATTCGGATCCTCGCTGTAACGGGCGTTTTCGTTGTGGCCAGTTCCGCGCAGAAAATAAGGTGCGGCTTGATGGGTGTTGCCCGGTAAAGTGCGGTAGGGGATACCGTCTCCATCAACATCGCGATAACGGCCCCAATCGCCTTTTAGCTTTTCCAGATCTTGTTCGCTCAGGACTTTGCCGCGATCCATCGGTGTGTCAGGGTATTTGAAAGGTTCGGTCATCCATTGGTTCATGCCAAGATCCAGGTCGCTCAGGACAAAAACCGGAGCCTGGAGGCGTTCGGCTGCGTCGAAGGCTCGCCAACCGAACTCGAAGCATTCATTGGCGGAGCCAGGTAACAGGATAATTTGTTCGGTATCGCCGTGACCCATGGAATGCACGAAAGTCAAATCCCCCTGCGAAGTGCGGGTGGGCATGCCGGTGCTGGGTCCGACCCGTTGCACGTCCCACACCACGACCGGAACTTCCGCGTAATATGCCAGACCGACGAATTCGGTCATCAGGCTCAGGCCGGGCCCGGATGTCGAAGTCATGGCACGCAATCCGCCCCAGCCCGCGCCGATTGCCATGCCGATTGCAGCCAGTTCATCTTCCGCTTGGACGACAGCATAGGTGTGTTTGCCGTCATCGCTTTTGCGGAGTGTGGGGAGATATTCAATCAAGGATTCTGCCAGGCTGGATGCTGGCGTAATCGGGTACCAGGATACAAATTGAACGCCGCCGTAGATTGCCCCGAGTGCGGAGGCTGTATTGCCGTCCGCCATGATCATCCCATCCGTCTTGTCAAGCGGCTCGACAAAATACGGGTCCTGCTTCTCCAGATTTTCAGCCGCCCAATCTGCGGCAAGTTTCACTACATTGTAGTTCATGTCGATTGGTTTTTGACGGCCTTTAAAATGGAAATCCAGCGCCTGCTTGATTTTGTTGTGATCAATGCCGATCATCTGGGACAATATGCCAACATAGACCATATTCGCGACCAAGTCGCGCAGGCTGGACGGAATATCCTGTGAACGGACAATCTCCTTAACTGGCATCGGATAGGCGACAATGTCGTCCCGGGTAATGTCTAATTTGATATCGTCAGCATAAAAGAAAGCGCCACCCGGCATTACATCAGCCAGATCGCGCGCGAAGGAGTTCGGGTTCATTGCAATTACGATCTCGTGTTCTTCGCGGCGGGCGATAAATCCATCCCGGCTAATGCGGATGGTGTACCAGGTCGGGAGGCCTTGAATGTTGGATGGGAACAGGTTCTTGCCAGAGACTGGAATTCCCATCTTGAACAAGGCGCGTAGGATAGTTGTGTTTGCAGTTTGGCTCCCTGAACCATTGATTGTGCCAACGGTGATCGAGAAGTCATTTACGATTCTTTCGGACATACGTCTCCTCGTTGCAAATGATTTATATTACTACTCAGAAACTGGACGATGGTAGAGTAAATCTGTGTGATCCATCAAGGCTTGATAGCCAGTTTCGTAATTGCCGTTGCAAATGCCTTCAACCATCTTGGTGTGGTACTGCCAGACTTCCTGAAGGTAGTCATAGCTCGAAAACACATTTAAACCAATTGCCTCGTAAGCTTCCCAATACGCATTGAGAATGCCGGTAACAAAGATGTTATTTAGTCGGCGATAAATCAATAAATGTAATTTTCGATGTTCTTCGTGGGGGATCTGGACTGGATTTCCACGTAATTTATCCCAAGCTCGCTCAATCAGTGACTTCAGCTCTTGATGATCTTCATCGGTCAGCTTTTCGACTGCTTCGAACCAGTATGCAGTCTCAATGTGTTTGCGTAAATCGGCAAAGGTTTGGAAGTGCGATTCATCCAGGGTCATGGCATAACCGAGGCTTTGTCTGACGGCTGGTAAGAAGGTGTAAGGTAAGCGTTTCGTGCCGGTGCGTGGCTTGACCTCAACCAGACCGAGTGCACGGGCTACTTCAAGTTGTTCGCGAAGTGCTGCCACGCTAATCCCCAATTCATGGCTCAGATCAGTTAACGAAGGTAATCCGAAGGTCTCCGCTTGATCTTGTCTTGCCAGATAGCGGAGAAATCCGGAAATTGAGTCGAAGGCCGAGCGTTCACGTAGCATATTTTTTCAATAAGATGATTAATCAGATTATTCGTACGAATGGAGTATAACATAGGGCAAAACGGCAGTCAAGAGTTGAATTACAGAAATTAAGGGAAGTCACTCCGGGTAGGGTATAATTAGAAACGGCCCGTTGCCACTGGTACGGGACGTATTCATGTTTCAAAAAAACGATCTCCGCAAGGCAGCTTATGATGAAAATTTCTGCAAAATTACCAGAAGATTACTGGGATAACCTGGAAATTCAAAAACAGGACCTCGATTTCCTCCACAATCACCTATTTGAGCTTGAAACACCAATGACGGTTAGGGAGTTGGTATTTGTGTTGGTGGAAGAACGGATTCGTTTCGAACAGGAAGCTCAACTTAAACAGAAAAAGGCAGGCGGTAAAATTTACCTGCCGAAAGACAAGTATAAGATCGGCGATGCGCTTACCTTTCCAGCGCTGGAGTGGAAAAGGGGAAAGGTTACCGGCGTGCGCCCCGGGACCAATCCTGAGATCGACGAATTCGGGGTTTTGACGGTGGAGATGGATGGCGGAGATGAACGATTCTTTGCCTACAATCTTGCAGACCATCACCTAAACGAATTACCGGATGCTTCGCCCACAGATGATAGTCTCGATCCCCAATTGGTCGTGGCTACGTATGGCGGTGGATTGGAAAAGAAATTGGATCAGGCTTTTTCTTCAGACGATAACCTGGTCAGAATTGCTGGACGCTGGTTTCCGCGCGCCTTGCTGGTGGATGTCAATGTTGGACATCTAAATCTGGCTGAAGCTGTCTTGGACATGGCCGGGGGCGAGCCGCTCCCGACGGCAGGCCTGCTCAAGGATGTTGAATTACCCGACGGCGTAAATCCAAAGCTGGCAGAATTTTCATTGAATTACGCCCTGCAGGAAGATACCCGCTTTGATGAAGTTGGATCCGCGGGACAGGTCTTATGGTGCCTGCAGCGCCTCGAACCGGACGAAGTACAAGATATTCCTGAATTCCTGAAATATATTCCGATTGATCACGATCGCGCTGTTCTAACGGATGAGATGCTGGAACTTGAGGCACAACTTGATGATGAACTAAGCCAGGTTCAGACCCAGCCATCTGAAGAGGATGCCGAAGAAGTGGTTATCAGTTTACTCTATCCGCACTGGCGAACCGGGACCCTGCCTGTATCGGCCCGACTAAAAACATTCTTTCCAACAGCCTACGAATCCCCCCGCGTCCGCTTTACATTGGTGGATGGTGAAACCGGCGACCGCATGCCGGGGTGGGTTGTGCGCCAGCATCGCTACGTATTTGGGTTGCGGGAATGGTACCAGAACAAGGAATTAATTCCCGGCAACTTGATCCGTGTACGACACGGTGAGAAGCCGGGTGAAGTGATTGTTGATCCGGTTTCTCACCGCAGCACGCGTGATTGGGTGCGGACGGTTATCGTCGGTGCAGATGGCGGGCTTGTATTTGCCTTGCTCAAGCAAGTTGTAACTGCGGCTTTTAACGAGCGCATGGTCATAGCTGCAACGGATGTCGAGGCAGTGGATCAGGCTCGTGCTCAGGCGCTCAAAAACCACCAAAGCTTCGACAAATTGGTTAATATTATGATGCGCGAATTAACTAAACTAAATCCACAGGGACACGTACACGCGCAGGAACTATATTCAGCTGTCAATATTATTCGACGTTGTCCGCCTGCGCCATTGTTGTGCTTGTTGACCACCCGTAACGATTTTGTCCATGTGGGCGACCTACACTTCCGTTTGGAAGAATCTCGTGATAAGGAGATTTCATGACTGATGCGAAGCGTTCCAGCCTGATTAAGCCAACGCTGGACACTCCTTTCCACGTGGATTTCGACTGGTGGCAGCGCAGCGATCGCGACTGGCGCGTTTATCTTAACAGTCTGCTTTGCCCAGAACACCAGCAGGCATTTGCAAATTGGGAGGAAGGGCAGACGATCGATTGGGTAGACCCGGAAACCGCAGAGGTCCGACCCATCGATGGCGTTCAGCACATCTTGCTGACCCATTGTGCCAAGCAGCCGGAATTTGTCACCGAACAGACAGCCTTGGTCGAGGCGGCTTTTCGCTTATTCCTGGTCAACGGAAATGAACCAATGAATGCTCGCGAGCTTGGCGAACGACTTAATCGTCCGGCAATGACCATTCTGAGAACGCTCGCCGGTCCAAGGGTTTACAAAGGGATACGCCCCTTCTCAGAGTGATGCTTATTCGCCCCCGTAGCTTAATGGACAGAGCAGGTGCCTTCTAAGCACAAGGTTGTGGGTTCGAGCCCCGCCGGGGGCGCTCATTAATTCGATTTTATAGTTAGACTTAAAGGAGATATCTATGAAAGAACGTACAGGTTTGCTTCAACTTGGTGGAAAGGACACCACCATCATTGGTGAGGATATCAAAGTCGGGCAAATGGCCCCTGAATTCACTGTTCAGGATCAGGATTGGAATCTGGTCAAGGGATTGGAGAAAACGCAAGGTAAGGTTCGGATCATTGCCGCCGTCCCGTCATTGGACACTTCTGTTTGTGATCGTGAAACCCGTCGATTTAACCAAGAAGCAGCTTCCTTGAGCAAGGATATATCGATCTTGATTATTAGTGAGGATTTACCATATACCCAGAAGCGCTGGTGCGGCGCCGCCGGGGTGGATCAGGTATCGGTATTATCTGACCATATGTTTGCTGATTTTGCTGAAAAGTATGCTTGTTTGGTCAAGGAACGGCGTATCTTACGGCGAGCGGTGTTTGTGGTCGATCCTAAGGGCCAGGTCACTTATGCTGATTATATGCCTGCTCTGGGTGACGAACCGAATTATGAAAAGGTTTTGGCAGCTGCAAAGGCTGTTTTGTCTGCATAGTTGAGATGCGGCTCCAGCCTGAAAATCAAAGGGTATCAATAAGGAGTTTGCGATGCCTCCGGTGAATAAAAAACCTCAATCTTCTTCTGTCTCTGATCAGCACAAGGTGAAGAGTGCAATTGGTTGGCGCTTTCAAGTCAATTCAAATATCTGGAGTCCTCCAACAGACTTGTATGAGACGGATGACAAATACATTGTCCGTGTGGAAATCGCAGGAGCGGATGAGGAAGATTTTACAGTCAATGTCGAGGATCATATTCTCGTGATTAGCGGTGTCCGTTCAGAAATACCCGAACGGCGCGCCTACCATCAAATGGAAATTCGTTTTGGGAAATTCTTAACGGCAGTGGGTTTACCGGGGCTGGTCGATTATGAAAAATCCCGGGCAGAGTATGAAAACGGTATTTTAACAGTGACATTGCCCAAGGTGCAACCAAGCCGGATAGAGATTAAGGATACTGAGTAAGTTTACATGGCTGCCCAACGTTGGCTCACAAGCTTCACCGAATTATTTGATTGGATCTGGGAAAACGACGTATCACTCTTGGAGTTATTTATGCCGTCTGTCTTTTCAGCCTTAGTCCAGAAAAAAGAACCAGAGACCGAAGAAATCAAACAGGTGTCCGGTCACGAGGAGAACTCAAAGATTCCGGAAGTGCTGCCTATCCTGCCGTTACGCGGGGTGGTGGTTTACCCGCAAACTGCGGTGCCGTTGACCGTCGGACAAGAACGGTCCATTAAACTGATCGATGAGGTGGTGGCCAGCGATACGAAACTGGTCGGATTGGTTGCTTCTCGAGATCCGGAACTTGAGCTGCCGGGTCCGAAAGAACTGTACCGGTACGGAACCCTGGCAACAGTCCATCGATTGCTACGTGCTCCGGATGGCACAATCCGTCTCCTGGTGCAGGGCTTAGAACGCATCCAGGTTGATGAGTATGTCGAGACAGAACCTTATCTCAAAGCCAGGGTTCGGCCGGCGCCTGAAATAGTTGAAAAAGGTTTGGAAGCCGAGGCATTGGCGCGCAATGCACGTGATCAGTTTGTCGAAATCACGACGATGATCCCTTCCTTCCCGGAAGAGTTAGTCGCTTCGATTTCATCTATCGAAGATCCATTGCAAACCGCATATACGATTGCCAATTTCCAGCGCATCGAACTTAACGATGCACAAAAAATCCTCGAATTGGATTCAACTACAGAAAAATTGCGCAAATTAATCAATTTGCTGGTGCGCGAGTCAGAGGTCCTTACGCTGGGCCAGAAAATTCAAAACGAGGCTCGCGAAGAAATTGAGAAAGTTCAGCGCGATTATTTTTTACGTGAGCAGCTTAAGGCCATCCAGAAGGAACTTGGCGAAAAGGACGAACAGGCGGTTGAAGTTGAAGAATTCCGCTCAAAAATCGAAGCTGCTAAAATGCCGGAAGAAGCCAATAAGCAGGCTCTTCGTGAATTGGACCGACTATCGCGCTTGCCAACCGCAGCTGCTGAATACGGTGTTATCCGCACGTATTTGGATTGGCTGGTCTCGTTACCTTGGTCGGTAAATACCAGCGACAATCTGGATATTGATCATGCCCGGAAAATCCTTGATCAGGACCATTTTGGCCTGGAGGATGTTAAAGAGCGGATCCTGGAATTTCTGGCAATCCGTAAATTGCGCATTGAACGCCAGGATGAAATCAAACAACCAAACCAGGACAGGATCCGCCGTGAGCGAGAAGGTGTAATTCTATGTTTTGTGGGGCCGCCCGGGGTAGGAAAAACTTCTTTGGGGCGATCGATTGCGCGTTCCATGGGACGAAAATTCATTCGGATTTCTCTGGGAGGCGTGCGTGATGAAGCAGAAATTCGCGGACATCGCCGCACATATATTGGCGCCATGCCTGGACGTATCTTGCAGGCTTTGCGGCGGGCGGAAAGCCATAACCCGGTTTTTGTGCTGGACGAAATTGACAAGCTGGTATTTGATTTTCATGGCGATCCCGCCTCTGCATTGCTGGAAGTCTTAGATCCTGAACAAAACGTGGAATTCCGCGACCATTATCTGGAAGTGGCATATGATCTATCACAGGTCATGTTCATTACCACTGCAAATACCCTAGAGACTGTACCCGGACCTTTGCGCGACCGCATGGAAATCATCAGCATCTCTGGTTATACCGAGGGTGAAAAAGTCGCGATTGCCAAGGGTTATCTGATTCCGCGCCAGATCCGCGAGAACAGCCTGCGTCCAGGCGAGATTAAATTTAGCGACAAGGCTTTGAGGACCATAATCAGCGAATACACGCGTGAAGCTGGTGTGCGTAACCTGGAACGGCAAATCGGTGCGATTTGTCGCAAAGTTGGCACGCGGATTGCTGAAGGTAAGGGTGAAAAGTATGCTATAAAACCCGAAGCCGTCCAGGAATATTTGGAAAACCCGATCTATCTCGGACCTGATGAGTTGAGCCTGAGGACAAGCATCCCCGGTGTGGTTCCCGGCTTGGCCTGGACCCCCTATGGTGGTGACGTACTCTTTATCGAATCGACGAAAATGCCCGGGAGTAAGGGATTTCGAATCACGGGATCGGTTGGAAATGTCATGCAAGAGTCTGCTCAAGCAGCGTTGTCCTTTGTCCGCTCGCGGGCCGAGCAACTCGGTTTGGACAAGAATTTTTTCGAAAAAACGGACATCCACCTGCATATCCCGGCTGGTGCACAACCTAAAGACGGCCCATCCGCTGGCGTGACGATGGCAACTTCGCTTGTCTCGCTGATTTCAAGGCGCAAAGTCCGCTCTCGGGTTGGGATGACCGGCGAGATCACACTGCGGGGACAGGTGCTGCCGATTGGCGGTTTAAAGGAAAAGGTTTTAGCTGCCCACCGATTTGGTTTAAAGACGGTGATCTTGCCCAAGCGAAATGAAATGGACTTGGATGATGTTCCTGATGAAATTAGAAAATCCATGAAATTTGTTTTGGCCGAAACCATGGATGATGTTTTGGAAGCCGCATTGGAGAAAAAGCGTAGCTCGAGCAGGAAACACGGAAATAAACAAACTAACGCTACAAAGAAGGCGGAAAATGGCTAAAATTCTGCTTGCAGAAGATGACCCGACCATGCTCTCCCTGCTTCGTACCCTGCTGACAATGGAAGGTTTCCAGGTAATTGATCTGGTTTCTGCTGAGGAAGATATTTTGGAAGTTGTGCGGCGCGAAAACCCCGATATTGTCTTGTTGGACGTGCATTTGCCGAAACATAATGGCCTGGATGTTTTGCGCTCCATGCGCCAGAGTGAAGATATCAATCGAACTAAAGTCGTGATGACCTCGGGTATGAATTTGAAGATCGAGTGTATGGCCGAGGGGGCTGATGATTTTTTACTTAAGCCCTACATGCCGGATGAATTAATTGGTATGATCAAACGGCAACTTGATCTTATTTAAAGCCCGTTCTTCCAATGACGAAAAATGCTCAAGCATTAAATATTGAAATTCGGTCAGTCCGCTACCCGGAGGATTACCCGGCGGTCTACCAGTTGTGGGCATCTGCCGGGCCTGGCATCCAATTACGCCGCTCAGACCAGCCAGAAGAGATAGACAAAAAAATGCAGCGCGACCCCGATCTGTTCCTTGTCGCCGAAGTGGACGATCGGATTGTGGGCAGCGTCTTGGGAGGTTTTGATGGCCGACGTGGAATCATGTATCATTTAGCTGTGAGCAAATCCCATCGGGGTCTGGGTATTGGCGAGCGATTGATGCGCGAGCTGGAGAACCGCCTCCGCGCTAAAGGATGTATCCGCTATTATTTGCTGGTGACCAAAGATAATCAAGAGGCAATTGCGTTTTACGAGAAGCGGGGTTGGTCTCGTTTGGAACTGTTCGCTTACGGGAAGGACTTGCTGTAAATGACCCTACAGTTTGGGCTGTTAACGGTTTCGGATCGATCAGCTCGTGGCGAGCGAGAAGATTTGTCTGGGCCAGCCTTACTTGCTCTTGCTCGGAAACAGGGCTGGAGTGTTGTCCGACAATCGATCTTGCCCGACGATTTAGCGCTACTGCGCGATACCCTCTCAGCCTGGGCTGACCAGGGTGATCTGGATGTGATTTTGACGACCGGTGGGACCGGATTTGCTCCTCGCGATGTGACCCCCGAGGCTACTCTGGCTGTTGTCGAACGCCTGACGCCCGGTTTGGCAGAAGTCATGCGGGCTAAAAGCCTGGAAAAAACGCCCCATGCGATGCTCTCTCGTGGGGTGGCCGGAATCCGCAGCCAAACATTGATCGTCAATTTGCCTGGCAGCCCGAAGGCTGCCACGGAGAATTTTCAAGTCATCATCCCGGTATTACAACATGCGATCGAACTTTTAAAGGATGAGGCCAATGCCGAAAAAGGGCATCAAAGCGCAACCTAGCAGGTGCCCCTTGCCATGCTCGGGGGCTTGCAATATAATCCTTCTGTTTGCAAACTATTGTGTGTGAGGAAATCCATGATCGATGTAAACGAACTTCGCAAGGGTACGATCTTTGAAATTGACAGCCAGTTGTACCGCGTTACCGACTACCAGCATCACAAGCCTGGACGCGGGAATGCTATTATCCGTGTTAAGGCTCGGAATATTCGGACTGGATCCAATATTGAAAAAACCTTCCAGTCTGGCGACCGGGTTCAGGATGTTCGCTTGGATTTTCATAATGTCCAATTTTTATACGCTGATGCTGAATTTCTCCATTTTATGGATAATGTGACTTTTGAACAGCCCGCGGTCGGAATCAATGCCTTTGAAGATGTGGTGGGTTATCTAACCGAAGGACTTGAGGTAAAGCTGACCTTTTATGAGGGCGAACCGCTCGATATAGAGTTGCCAACCTCGGTTGATCTGGAAGTCGTCACGGCCGAAGCAGCCGTGCGTGGGGACACCGCAACTGGGGTAACAAAAAAGGTCAAACTCGCAACCGGGCTGGAAGTCCAGGTCCCGAATTTTGTCGAAACGGGTGACACGATTCGGGTTGATACACGCACGGGCGAGTACCTCACGCGGGTCTAAATAATAGTGGAGATCGCCTGATCTGAAATTCGTACTGCTGTCCCCATCAGGGGACAGTTTTTTAAGAAAGGATTATTCATGCGCACTCCGGTTGGTGTTGAATGCCGCTATTTTTACGGGGATTATTATCGTGGTCGGAGTAACGAAGAATGCCGACTGCTCTCTTCGTCCATTCCGCCGCAATCATGGACCTCGGAATTGTGTAAAACCTGTCCCGTTCCGGAAATTACGCGAGCGAATGCTTGTGAATTCTTGCGCCTCAATGCTCGTGTCATCCGGCCGATAACTGCCGCTTTTCAGCGCCGGGTACAGGTGACAGCTTTTTGTGAAAAGGTGGAACGTGCTGTTGCTCAACCCGAAATTGGTTGTGGCGAATGCCATCCGCTACCACCCGTCTTCGAAGTGAAAAAATGAGTCTCACTCTTCTGCTCGATCTTGACGATACTTTGCTCGATTCGAATATGAATGCGTTTATCCCGGCTTATTTTCAAAAGCTGGCCGGGTACTTGGCAGATCGCGTTTCTCCGGATGAATTAGTGAAATATCTAATGATTGGTACTCGCCAAATGATGTCCAATTCAGATCCGCGCCAAACATTACGAGAGACATTCGATGCAAATTTTTACCATCCACTCGGCCTGGATCGCGAGCAGATGCGGCCGGTTCTCGAAACATTCTATGATGAGATTTTCCCGACCTTACAGGTGCTGACAAGACCCAAGCCTGAAGCAGTTGCGTTTGTCGATTGGGCTGTGGCCCAGGGCTATCGAATTGCCATCTCAACTAACCCACTTTTTCCGCAGAAAGCAATCTATCACCGCTTGCGTTGGGCTGGATTGGATCCGCAGAAATACCCCTTTGAAGTGATCACCTCTTACGAGGAATTCCATTTTTCAAAACCCAATCCAGCTTATTTCGCCGAAGTGTTGGCGCGTATGGGTTGGCCGGATGGACCGGTGTTATTGGTTGGTGACGATCCCGAATTGGATATAATCCCGGCAATGAAAATGGACCTGTCGTCGTATTGGATAACGGCAGATGGTGCAAATTTGCCCGACGGCCTCAATCCTGTGGGGAAAGGGCAGATAAAAGATTTGTGCTCCTGGCTGGAAGGAGTGGACCGGCAAATCTTACAGCCGGATTTCAATTTGCGGGGTGGGTTGCTTGCGGTCCTGCGCTCCACACCTGCAGCAATTGCCAGTATGCTTGCGCAGCTTTCTTCACGTCAATGGAGGGGCACTCCGCAAAAGGAAGAATGGAGTGTGACCGAAATTATGTGTCATCTGCGCGATGTTGATCTGGAAGTAAACCTACCGCGCCTGAAGAAAGTCCTTGAACAGGATAATCCATTTGTCCCTGGGATGGAAACCGATGTGTGGGCTAAGGAACGTGGATATTCAAGACAAAATGGTTTGGAAGCCCTGGATGATTTCACCACTGCACGTGTTGAACTGATTGAACAGCTTCAAAATATGGATGAAGCAACCTGGAATCGCAAAATTCGGCATGCAATCTTTGGGCCTTCCACTTTTCGAGAATTGGTGAGCTTCATGGCGGAACACGATCGCGTTCATGTGCGACAAATTTATGAAACGCTTAAAAATATTGAAGAATAGATTCTGGTTATTGCGTATCGCTTTTTAAATGCTTGTGTTAATACTGCCAGAACTCTGGCAGTATTGCATCATTGGAGAAAATCATGCAAAGACGTGTTGTTGTAACCGGCCTTGGTTGTATCAGCCCGATTGGAAACGATCCGTATACGACCTGGGAATCTCTGGTCGCCGGTAAATCCGGCGCAGCTCCGATCACTCATTTTGATGTCAGCGAGCATAA
This sequence comes from uncultured Chloroflexia bacterium, assembly GCA_963790075.1. Taxonomy (GTDB): domain Bacteria; phylum Chloroflexota; class Anaerolineae; order Anaerolineales; family Villigracilaceae; genus CAYOUV01. Next base: position 251,349 of record CAWBNG010000009.1, on the reverse strand, counting down.
GACAAAGTTTGCGGCGGAAGTCAAAGGATTTGATGGCGTTTCTTTATTCGGTGTGCGTGAGGCAAGGCGAATGGATCGCTTTACCCAGTTTGCACTGGCGTCTGCTTTACAGGCAGTTGAACACGCCGGGTTAAAAATTTCGGATGAAAACCGCGACCGAATTGGTGTCTTGATTGGTTCGGGAATTGGTGGAATCGGAACCCTGCTCGAGCAAGCGGATACCTATCGGGAACGTGGACCGGATCGTATGAGTCCCTTTCTGGTGCCGATGATGATTGCGGATACCGCACCCGGAATGGTTGCAATTCATCTGGGTATCCGTGGTCCGAATTTGGCAATCGTCACGGCCTGTGCCACCGGCTCAAACACCTTGGGTGAAGCAGCGGCTATTATTAGACGGGATGATGCTGATGTGATGCTCGCGGGTGGATCGGAAGCAGCGATTGTCCCGGTAGCAATGGCTGGACTTAACGTGATGGGAGCGCTTTCGACTAGAAACGATAATCCGCAGGGTGCATCCCGTCCTTTTGACAAAGATCGTGACGGATTTTTAATGGGCGAAGGTGGGGCAGTGTTGGTGCTTGAGGAGCTGGAGTATGCCAAAGTCCGGGGTGCGAAAATCCTGGCTGAGATTACTGGCTACGGCACCAGCGACGATGCCTATCATATATCTGCACCGGCCGAAAATGGCGCCGGGGCAGCCTTGTGCATGCGCCTTGCGCTTGCGCACGCTGGACTGCAACCGGATCAGATTGGATACATCAATGCGCATGGGACAAGCACGCTGTTAAATGACAAAAGCGAGACAGCAGCGATCAAGACTGTTTTTGGCGAACACGCTTATAGCATTCCGGTTTCTTCTACCAAATCGATGACTGGACATTTGTTGGGTGCTTCGGGTGCCCTGGAAGCGATCTTCTGCGTGCAAATTCTCCAGAACGACCTCTTGCCCCCAACGATTAATTATGAAACACCGGATCCAGAGTGCGACTTGGATTATGTACCAAACAAAACGCGCCCGGCCAACCCAAAGCACATTATGTCGAATTCCTTTGGTTTTGGTGGACATAACGCAACGCTGATTATTAGCCGGTATTAGGAGTCATAAAATGCCATACGCACACATCACCGGCTGGGGCATGTCGGTCCCCGAATCGGTCTTGACCAATGATGATATCTCCAAAATTGTCGACACAAACGATGCCTGGATCCGTGATCGCACGGGAATTCGCGAGCGGCGTATCGCGCGGGACAATCAATTTCCATCAACCCTGGCTGTAGAGGCTTCGACAAAAGCGCTTAAAGTCGCCAATCTCAAGCCGACCGACATCGATCTAATCATTTGCTCCACTTCAACCCCGGAATACCTCTTCCCGGCAACTGCCTGCATTGTTCAGGATCAGTTAGGCGCGACCAAGGCTGGCGCATTTGATCTGCTGGCTGCCTGTACGGGATTTATCTATGCAATTAATATGGCCGCACAGTCCATTCACAGTGGATCGATTAAAAATGCATTGGTGATTGGGACTGAGACGCTCTCCCGATTTGTGGATTGGTCAGACCGTTCAACCTGCATCTTATTCGGAGACGGGGCTGGTGCGTTTGTCCTGCAGGCCAGTGAACAGCCCGGCGGTGTGCTTTCCGCAGTCATGCATTCGGACGGCTCTGGTGGTGATTTGTTGACCTTGCAGGCTGGTGGCAGCAAGCATCCAGCTTCGGATGAAACACTGCGCGCGGGCATGCATTATATCCGCATGGACGGACGCGAAGTGTTTCGCTTTGCGACGCGTGTCATGGCGCAGGCCACCCGGGAAGTATTGGAAGATGCCAAACTGACCATCGACGATATTTCCTGGGTAATTCCACACCAGGCTAACCTAAGAATTATCGAAGCGGCTGCCCGGGGGTTGAAACTCCCGATGGAGCGATTCATCGTCAATCTCGAGCGATATGGAAACACATCCACTGCCTCGATCCCATTGGCCACCGTCGAGGCCGTAGAAAAAGGACAGCTGAAGGCCGGAGACAAAATTGTCTTTGTCGGATTTGGTGCGGGCTTGACCTGGGGAGCCCTGGCTGCCGAGTGGACTGGCCCAATGGAAACTGAGCCGATCGTTTATCCTCAACGATATCGCTTGCTGGGTCGTTTGCGATCGTTTATCAACCGTCTGATACGCTTTGTCGAAGGGATCATTTGGGGTCGCGGAGCTTGAGGCATGGTCAAAACTCCGTGATTGTGGTAAATTTGGTGCGACAGAACTGGCATTTTGTTCTGGAAGAAACGAAGAAGGAGCTAGCATGTTGTTTCGCGATTTTGGTCTTCCTGAACTGCTCATTATCCTGGTGATTGTCGTGATCCTGTTTGGCCCCAATCGAATAGGAAAGATCGCAGGAGAACTGGGCAAGGGCATCCGCGCCTTCAAAGATGGGATCAGCGGCGAAGACGAAGATAAAAAAGAAGAAGATAAACCAAAGGAACCGCCACAGGAATAATTCTGGCGGCGGGTTTTAGGGAGAATGCAAGGCTCTCCGCCTCAGGCGGAGAGCCTTAATCTTTGCCTCGGATATGACAAATCTATTTTACCTTGACCCTGATCCAAAAGGCCAACCGGCTGTACTTTTATTGCATGGGCTGGGAGCGGACGGCAGTTCCTGGCAAATGCAATTTCCGGCTTTGATTGAGGCGGGATTTCGACCAGTTGCGCCAGATACACCCGGATTTGGGCGATCTCCCAGTGTCGGTAAATGGAGTATTCACAAGGCTGCCAGTCAGTTGTCAAATCTCCTGGATGAAATTGGAGCCACCTCGGTGCACGTCGTTGGGCTTTCATTAGGGGGGACGATCGCGCTTCAGTTCGCCTTGGATTATCCGAAACGCGTACGCAAGCTGGTCCTGGCAAATACCTTTGCCCACCTGCGCCCTGAAAAATGGAATCAGTGGATTTATTTTTTTCAGCGTCTGATTTTGGTACACACAATTGGCCTGGAGGCTCAGGCTAAGGTTGTCGCGCAGCGGATCTTTCCCCTGCCGGAGCAGGAACTGGCGCGCCTTGCATTGGTCAGCTCGATTTCGAGCGCCAATCCGCAGGCTTACCGGGCGGCCATGCGTTCCTTGGCTACTTTCAATGTTGTTTCGCGTTTGGCTGAAATCCGCACGCCAACACTGGTCATGACGGGGGAAAAGGATACGACCGTCTCATATAAAAATCAGCGCGTGCTTGTAGATCGGATTGCCGGAGCGCGGCAGTTAATGATTCCGCATGCCGGTCACGCGGCCAGTGTAGATAATTACGAGGTGTTTAACCAGGCCTTGATCGAATTCTTGTTGGACTAGGTTTTTGACTGGACCGGACACAAAAACGCCTCGAGGCGTTTTTGTGTCCATTAATCTCGTTAATCAAGGACTTGGAACGTTCTCTCGAATGAAGTCCTTTACAATTGTTTTCGCAAATCATCAATCGAAACCACCGGATTGTTGCAAACGAATCCATGGCAAATGTATGCCGTGGTTTGTCCATTCACAGGCGGGCGATCATCCAATAGAGCAGGGGACCTTTTGGGGGGCGGGTAAGGAGCGCAGGCAAGCACCAGATTCGGCCGATATTTTTCGCGGACGACTCGAATCAGATTATCGACGGGTGCACCCTTCGCATCGCTGACCAGCGCAACTTGTTTGACTGATGCAAGGGCAAAGTCTGCGGCGGACAACCAGCGCGAGAAAGCGGTCGGGTATTGCAACACGGAATTGGTTACCAATCCCAGGGTTTCGTCGGCCAGGCGACGGTATTCGGGATTGTCAGTAAGAGCCGCCAGGCGCAATAATGCGTCCGTTGCCAGAGAATTACCGCAGGGGGTGGCATTGTCTTGTAAATCCTTAGGACGTACCAGCAGAGACTCTCCGTCTGCTGGGGTGTCGAAGAAGCCGCCATCCGGATCGCGGAAGCGATCGATCATCTCGTCCGCGAGTTCGGCTGCCGTGACAAACCAGTGGTTGTCAAAGTCAGTTTGGTAAAGTTCCAGTAATGAGATTATCAAAGCAGCATAATCTTCCAAAAAAACAGTCTGGTTGGTCTGGTTGTCACGCCAGGAACGCCGGAGTTTGCCTTTCGGTCGGAGAGCGGATAATAAAAACTGGATGTTGCGGGTAGCCAGCGTAAGATAGTGATTTCCTACACCGGGGTCGTCGCCCTGAATTGCCCGGGCTGCCTCGGAAAAGGTTTGTGCCATCAGCGCATTCCAAGCCGTCAGGATTTTATCGTCAGTACCGGGTCGGACGCGAGTCTCGCGTGTAGCCCACAACCGTGAGTGACAGTCGTCAAGTTTGACGGGAACCTGCTCGGGCTTGAGTTCGAAACGCGCTGCCAGGGTAGCGTCGTCGATTGCGCGCTGCAAAACGATCTTGCCTTGCCAATTTCCGCGATCGGTTACTCCATATGCTGCCTGAAAGAAAACGTAATCAGCGCTCAAAACGCTTTTGAGCTCGGCTGCACTCCAGAGGTAAAATTTGCCTTCCTGGCCCTCGGAATCGGCATCGAGCGAAGAATAGAACCCGCCCTCCGGGCTGGCGAGTTCCCGCTCGACAAATGTCAGTGTGTTGGCCAGCACCTGTCGAAAGGCTGGTTCGCCGGTGATTTGCCAGGCGTGCAGGTAAGCCAACGCCAACTGGGCATTATCATAAAGCATCTTTTCGAAGTGCGGAACGCGCCACAAGTTGTCGGTGGAGTAGCGGGCAAAACCTCCCCCGACGACATCGTACATCCCGCCGCGCGCCATGGCGTGCAAGGTGTGGAGCGCAGGTTTGAGCGCCTGGGAGTTATTCGTTTCCGATTTTTCAGAATCGGGCGCCTCGTTTTGTGGATGAATGTCTTGTAAGGCGCGTCGCAGCAAAAACTCGATGGTCATTGGTTGGGGGAATTTTGGTGCGCTGCCCCAACCGCCATAACCCCAGTCGTAGCTTTTGAGCAGGTTACGGACTGCTTCGTCCAGGTAAGTTGGGCGTAAAGCATGTCCGGATTGACTGGATCGTGCCTGGGCTTGGAGGTTTTCGGTTAACCGATGGCTGACATTTGTAATCTCGTCGCGACGATTTTGCCAGGCGTCAGCCAGGCTGGAAAGTACTTGCTGAAAAGATGGCATGTTTAAGCGTGGCTCAGGTGGATAATATGTCCCCGCATAAAAGGGTTTTAAATCGGGTGTCAGGAATACCGACATTGGCCAGCCGCCAGAACCGGTCATTGAGACCGTGGCGGACATATAGATGCTGTCTAAATCAGGGCGCTCTTCGCGATCGACTTTTATGTTGACGAAGTGCGCATTCATATATTCAGCAATTTGGCTGTCCTCAAAGGATTCGTGCGCCATGACGTGGCACCAATGACAGGCTGCGTAGCCGATGGATAGAAAAATGGGCTTGTCTTCGCTTTTTGCTTTTTGTAGCGCCTCCGCACCCCAGGGGAACCAGTCCACGGGGTTGTGGGCGTGCTGCAAAAGGTAGGGAGATGTGGTTTGTGAAAGTCGGTTGGTCATAGAATCCACTATTCGATCAATTGAGTACGGAAAAGGTGGAAGGATTATACCGGAATGAATAAATATCCCGCGGAGGTTTTGTGCGGAATATTTATATAAATGCTGGCAAATCTACTTTACTTTGACGTGAAGACTGAAATTTACTGCCCCTCCTGCGAAAGGTACCACTGCAATGATGTAATCCTGCGTGGATGGCAGCTTCAGGCTGAAGGCGGTCTCCCCCAATTGCGAACGCAGGTAAGGTTGTCCATCGCCAAACCCCCAGACTTCTAAGGCTGCTTTACCGGTTGGGGCATCCAGATTGAGGTCCATGGCCTGGCCGGCAGAAGCGTACAATGCGAATGTCACGTTGAAACCACCTTGGGTTGAGCCCGAGACAACTGCAGAGTCGGCGCCGGGGGCGAAGCTGATGCGGCTGGCAATGGTCAGGGACAAGTTGAAATTTTGAGTGGTTGCGCCGCCGATGACCCGAACGACATAATCATCTGTCGCAGGCAGGGTGCCTTGCCAAGTGTTCCTGCCATTGGAGGCTGGTAGCAACACCTGTCCGCTTTGCAGGCCGGATATGGAAAATGTCAAATCGTGACCGGGTGAATCGACCATGGCGATCATTGGCTGTCCCTTGAGCGCGCGGACTAGATAGCTTTGCGTTTGTCCGGGGGCGATGGTCCCAGGTGTGTTGGAGGCCGTGGCTCCCGTTGCGAAATCGATTCGAATTGACCCGGGCGGCGCAGGAATTGGAGTTGGTGGGGGCGGCGTTGACGTTGGGGGAACTGGGGTGGCAGATGCCGGGATGGCAGTCGCCGGAATTGTGGGGATCATAGCCGGTGTCAAGGCTTGCAAGGTAGCCGCCACTTGAGTTGATAAAGAGCTAACCGAAATCGCGGGTGTGGTAGCGGCACTAAAGCTGGCGCAAGCTGTTACGAAGATCAGGGCGACTGACAAGCCGACGGTCAATCTGCCTTGCTTGGGTCTTGGAAAAAGAGGTTTGGAAGATTTCATCATGTTTCTCCCTGGTAAAAGTGTTTTTTTGCGTTACGGGTATGTTGCTAGCATAGCACGGAAGACGGACTTGGACTTTATGCGGAACCGGATGTAATCTTAAATTATCTTTAAAAGCCACTCTCGAGTGGATTACAATCTGGATCATGCAAAATTTCAAATCATTTTTAAATCGCTGGGGGCCGGCTATCCTGATGATGCTGGTCATCTTTGCCTTCTCGGCAACGCCCGGAAAGGATCTTCCAAATTTTAATTGGGCCGACATTTTGGTTAAAAAGGGCGGTCACATGCTCGGATACGGCCTGCTGGCGCTGTCTTATTTGCGCGGTTTACGTGGCAAGTCCGACAATGATCGGCGCACTTCGATCTTAGCTTGGGGGTTGGCGGTTCTATACGCGGTTACGGATGAATTCCACCAGTCCTTTGTCCTGGGTCGCCATCCATCGGCAATGGACGTCGTGATTGATGGTATCGGTGCAGCTGTCTTGTTGTTCGTGTGGATGCAATACGACCTTAGGTGGAAGCAAAATAAGGACTTAAATTGAGCCAGTCCCTTTTACTGGCAGTACTTATTCAAACTCGATTTCGATTTCTTCGTCCTCGCTCCAATCACTGGTGCGATCGATCTCGATCTCGCTGAATAATGTTACCTGGCGGGCAGCAACGTGATAGCGTTTGACCAATTCCAGCAGCGCGAGGAATGTGACCACGACTTCCAGGCGGGTCGGACGGCTGCCGATCAACTCTTGGAAGGATGTGTGTTTCGAATTTCGCAAAATCTTGGCGATCAGGTCGATCTTTTCGCGGATGGTGACCTTGGGTGGCGTGATGACTGTCCCCAGCGCCTGTTTTTCCTGCTGCTTGGCAAATATCTCTCTGGCGGCCGCGATCAAATCATCCAGAGTTATATCTGACATATCAAGCCGGCCCTCGACTTTTGGCGGCGGGGCGAGCCGTAAATAAGTTTGCAGATTTTGGCTTTCACGTTCCTGGAGCAGAATGGATATTTCCTTGAATTTCTTGTAAAGCCTGAGCTGGCGTACCAGCGAATCCCCTGGATCTTCTTCGCCGGGCTCACGTACCGGTTGCCGCGGCAGCAGCGCCTCGGATTTGATTTGTAGCAGCTTGGCGGCAATCACCAGAAAGGCGGAAATTTCCTCTGCTTTGGCGTCCTGCAGGCTGTGGATGTAATTCAGGTACTGATCGGTTACCAACGCCAGGGAAATGGTCGTTATATCCAATTCTGCGTGCTGGATCAGGTCAAGCAGCAGGTCGAGCGGCCCTTCGTAAACCGGGGTATTGACGGTGTATCCACTTGTCTGGTGGCTGGCGACATTCAGGTCCATAGGAGGCGCATTATATCATCCTCGTTTCAATGACGGTATAATTCAAATATGCCTTCTCACGAACTTTCTCATTTGGACGAGCATGGCCGGGTACACATGGTGGATGTCGGTTCGAAACCGGACACTGAGCGGATTGCAATTGCCAGAGGTGAAGTCCACATGTTGCCGGCGACCCTGGATTTGATCCGAGCCGGATCGATAAAAAAGGGCGATGTCCTGACTGTTGCGCAGATCGCGGGAATCAGCGCCTCAAAACGAACCTCGGAGTTGATCCCCTTATGTCATCCGCTGCCGCTCACCAAGGTGGATGTCGATCTGACATTAGACGACTCGCTGCCAGGCGTGGTCATCACGGCGACTGCCAAGACGGTTGGCAAGACCGGTGTTGAAATGGAAGCTTTAACAGCAGTCTCGGTGGCTGCCTTGACGGTTTACGATATGGCCAAGGCGGTCGAAAAAACGATGAGAATTCAAAACATCCGCCTGATCGAGAAACATGGTGGACAGAGTGGGGATGTGGTGAACGAATGAATCGCATCATGGTATTGTTTTTTGCGAACCTGCGGGATTACGCCGGGAGCAAATCCCTTTCCATCGAAATTCCGGCTGGCTCTGATGTCCAAACTTTTAAAAAATTGCTCGTCCAGCAAAACGCGGATCTTGAACAAGCCCTGCAAACTGCGCTGGTCTCGATCAATCACGAATACGCCTTTGACGAGGATGTGATCCCTGATGGGGCGGAAGTGGCGCTCTTCCCACCCGTTAGTGGAGGCTAGCGCATGCCGGATTCTCCAACATTCTTTGCTGTCACTGAAGATGAAATCGACTTGAATGCTCTCTTGGCACAGATCACGCTTGCCTCATCGGGAGCTGCGGCAATTTTTACTGGTATGGTTCGTGGCATTACCAAGCGGGGTGAAGCTCGCGAGACCGAATTTCTCGAATACGAAGCCTACAAACCAATGGCGGAAGAAAAGATGAAGCAGGTAGCGGACGAAATACGGGCTAAATGGCCGACGGTCGAAGGAATTGCCATAGTACAGCGCATCGGTAAATTATTTCCAAAAACCCCGACGGTGCTGATCGCCTGCACCGCCGCGCACCGTGACACCGGGGTTTTCGAAGCTGCTCGTTATGGTATCGACCGTTTGAAAGAGATCATCCCAATCTGGAAGAAAGAAGTTGGATCGGATGGCCAGTTCTGGATTGAAGGAGATTACATCCCGGAAAGAGGGGATTAGGTCAGTGGCCACCGTTCAATGCACCAACTGTCACCGTCCCTATCCGGAAAGTGACACGCCATATCGGTGCCCGATTTGTAGTGGCCTGTACGATTATGCTGAGGCGTTATTCTTCGATCCAACCAGAGTTGACAATTCACAGCCAGGTATTTGGCGTTACCGGCATACATTTTCGGTGCCGGATGATTTTCCGGCACTTTCGTTGGGGGAGGGAAATACCCCGCTAGTTTGGGCATCCGCCTTCGATCGTCAGGTGGCTTTCAAGTGTGAATTCAACAACCCGACTGGCTCATTCAAGGACCGGGGTACGGCTGCGCTGGTCGGCGCGCTCGCAGCCCGAGGAGTGAGCGAGGCGCTGGAGGATTCGTCAGGGAATGCTGGGGCTTCGTTTGCGGCTTACGCATCCCGGGCGGGGATTAAGGCTCGGGTTTACGTGCCCGAATCAGCCTCCGGTCCGAAGCGCAGGCAGATCGAAGCCTACGGTGCTGACTTGATCTCCATCCCGGGAGCCCGTTCAGCGGCGACGCAGGCTGTCCAGCAGGCTGCCGAATCAGGGCTGGCTTACGCCAGTCACGCTTATCTGCCGTTCAACCTTCCCGGATATGCGACTTTAGCCTATGAAGTGTATGAAGCTTTCCAGGGGGCCCCCGGCGCTGTTATCGTTCCCGCCGGACAAGGCGGGTTATTACTCGGGATTGCACGCGGCTTTACGGCGTTGCAGGAGGCTGGCTTGATTGCAGACCTCCCCCGACTCGTCTGCGTCCAGGCTGCGGCCTGCGCACCGCTCTGGGCTATGGGTACGATCGGACCACTGGCGCTCGAGATGGTCAGCGAGAACCCGACTGCTGCGGAAGGCGTCCGCGTGCGTTTCCCATTACGAGGTGACGCGGTGGTCGCTGCGGTCAAGAATTCGCGCGGTTTATTTGTAGCTGTGGATGAGAATAATATTTTACCGGGGCGTGACGAACTTGCCAAACGTGGGTTATATGTAGAGCCTACGTCTGCGCTGGTCTGGCAGGCGTTGAGGGAAGCCTTACCGGATCTGCCTGATCCAGTCGTGGCGGTGCTGACGGGATCGGGATACAAATCTCCGGTGCAATAATCGTTTATATCATAAGGAGGAACCATGCAGGAGCGGATTGTCGTAACCGGCATGGGGACGGTCAACCCCCTCGGTCTGAGCGTATCGGAAAGCTGGAAGAATGCCGTTGACGGAATATCCGGCGTTGGACCAATTACCTTGTTTGATGCCAGCGACTTGCTGGTGCATATTGCCTGTGAAGTAAAGAATTTCGACCCCGAGAATTATATGGTGGCCAAGGAAGCTCGCCGCCGCGACCGTTTTGAGCAATTGGCAGTGGCTGCCACCAAAGAGGCTCTGGAAAGTTCGGGCTTAGAAATTACCGAATCTAATACGGGACGTATCGGAGTGATCATCTCGGCTGCGATCGGGGGTTTGAAGTCCCTGCAGGATGCGGTCATCTTGAATTACACCGAAGGACCGCGGCGTGTCAGCCCGTTCTTGATTCCGATGTTGATGCCAAACGGCGCAGCCGGGATCGTCGCAATTGATCATGGCGTTAAAGGCCCGTGTTTCTCGATCGCATCGGCTTGCGCCTCCGGTTCGGATGGCATCGGTATGGCCTGGATGATGCTGCGTGCCGGGATGATCGATGTGGCGCTGACCGGCGCGGCCGAGTCGACTGTCACCTCAACCGGGGTAGCAGCGTTCGATCGGGTTGGTGCCATGTCACGCCGGAACGATGATTATTCGATGACACCGCAGCCCTTTGACAAAAACCGCGACGGCTTGGTGATGGGCGAGGGGTCTGCGGTGCTGGTGTTGGAGCGAGAGAGTCATGCCAAAGCGCGCGGCGCGACCATACTGGCTGAACTGGCCGGATATGGGGCCACCTCCGATGCGTACCACGTCACAGCTCCCGCGGTAGACGGATGGGGAGGCGCAGCTGCTATCCGCCAGGCCTTGGATGTAGCTGGAATAAATCTTCAGGATGTGGATTACATTAATGCACACGGCACGGCTACCCAGTTGAACGACCTGTCAGAGACCAAAGCAGTTAAAGCTGCTTTTGGTGAGCAAGCCTATCAGATCCCGATTTCCTCGACCAAGTCGATGACCGGGCATATGATGGGTGCTACCGGAGCTCTGGAAGCAGTTTTCTGTGTCCAGGCAATACGCGAGGGAGTAATTCCGCCGACTATTCACTATCAAACACCTGATCCAGATTGTGACTTGGATTATGTGCCAAACACGGCCCGAAAAGCCGATGTAAATATCGCTATTAGCAACGCCTTTGGTTTCGGCGGACATAACGCCGTTCTGGTCGTGCGTAAATATACGTGATTTCGAAAAATCGTTCTGCCCGGGCCATCTTCGTAAATGCTCTGCAAGAGCTGCCATTCGGCTTCTGTTTCGAAACGGTCATAACCGATAAGTCGGCGGACGAGCGACCAATTTTTTTGCTCGACATGGGCCTGATCGTTTTTACGGTATGGACGCGAACGAGTAAAAGTGATCTCTTGGTATTGGCAATACTGAAAGAGTAGATCGTTGATAAATTCGCTGCCATTGTCCGAGTCAAGACCGAGCAAAGCAAAGGGCAAGCGTGTTCGCATGGTTTTGATGGCTTCAAAAACGGTCTGTTTATTGCGAGTGAGTACGGCCAGGCATTCGACCCAGCCAGTAGAGAGATCCACGCAAGTCAAAGTGTTTATGAATTGACCTTCGGTGGACTGTCCGCAGTGAGCAACCAGGTCAATTTCAAGGAAACCGGGCTTTTCCTCGTCCCAGGCAGTGTAAGTTCGCACAGCGATCGACTTCTTGAGCAAAGTGCCTGGTTTGGTTGTGCTCAAGCCAGGCGGATGTTCTCGATTTTGTCGCATCCTTGGGAGCATGATATAATCCGCCCTTGCGTTTGAAAACCATCGCTGTGAAGCGATCATCCCGTAAATTGTAAGGAAGAACTAAATGAGCGATCTGATAAAGGCTGTAGAAGCCCCAGTAAACGAGAATATCCCTGAACTGCGCCCCGGCGATATGGTTAGTGTACACGTACGCATTACAGAAGGCGACCGCGAGCGAATCCAGGAATTCAAAGGTTTAGTGATCCGCCTGCGCAAAGGTGGAAATGATGCCAATTTTACCGTCCGGCGTATTGCCAGCAATGGTGTAGGTGTTGAGCGAACCTTCCTGTTGCGCTCACCGCGCTTGGACAAAGTTGTCGTCGAGCGTCATTCCAAAGTCAACCGCGCACAGTTGTATTTCATGCGTGGCCGTACAGGTAAAAGCGCACGCCTCAAGCAGAAATTCGACTAATCTGCCCGTTCCCAGAAGTCCAAAGGGCGCAGCCTGGAATTTTGCTGCGCCCTTTATCTTTACCAGGAGCCAGGATGTCCCAGCCAGTGATCGGTGTAACCACTTATCGCGATACCACCAGAGATGACCTGCCAGCTGTTGTTTTGCTCGAACCTTATGTCACAGCCCTGATACAGGCTGGAGGGGTGCCTGTATTGATCCCTTCGGATTTGCCTGAAGCAGGCTGGCGGATCCTTTACCCACACCTGGGTGGGGTCATGTTCACTGGTGGTGGTGACCTCGCGATTGATCTCTATGGTGGGGCTTTTCACCAGAAGGTCACCGAGTTGGATCTTGCCAGGGATGGCCTCGAATTAGCATTGCTGCACACGCTGGTAGAAGATGGCAAACCATTTTTTGGCATCTGCCGAGGATGTCAGGTAACCAATGTAGCCTTGGGAGGAACGCTCTACTCACACATCGCGGATCAGCTCCGGGGCGCAATCAAGCATGATTACTATCCCGATATACCACGCAATTATCTGGCCCATGAAGTGCGAGTCGAAGAAGGCAGCCGCCTGGCTGAAATCCTGGGGGAGCCGATCGTTCGGGTTAACAGTTTGCACCACCAAGGCTTGAACCGTCTGGCTGTGGGGCTAAAACCGGTTGCATACGCCTCTGACGGCCTGGTCGAAGCGGTGGAATTACCTGACCATCCGTTTGGTTTGGCGGTACAATGGCATCCGGAATGGTTGACAGATCAGCTGCCAATGCGCAATCTGTTTCGTTCATTTGTTCAGGCAGCCGAGAAGTAATCAGCTCGTATGAAAGATCGAATTAGTCAAGCGCCAATTGGTGTCTTTGATTCGGGTGTCGGCGGATTGTCAGTTTTGAAAGCGATTTGCCAGCAGATACCGGATGAACCGGTCATTTATCTGGCCGATCAGGGACATGTCCCTTACGGTCCGCGCCCATTGGAACAGGTGCGGGCTTTTTCACAGGAGATCACTCGCTTTTTGTTAGCCCAGGGGGCAAAATTGATCGTCGTGGCTTGCAACACTGCCTCCGCTGCGGCCTTACTCTACTTGCGAAAAACTTTTCCCGAGGTACCGTTTGTCGGAATGGAGCCGGCCGTCAAGCCTGCCGCTGAGCATACCCAAACCGGTGTTGTTGGGGTTTTGGCAACACCGGCTACCTTCCAGGGAGCATTGTATGCCTCGGTGGTCGAACGATTTGCCAATGGTGTGGATTTGATCCAAAGTACCTGTCCGGGTTTGGTGGCGCAAATTGAACGTGGAGCTCTGGATCACCCTGGGACGAGAGCTATTCTCGAAGAAGCCTTGCAACCCATGTTGGCTAAAAATATCGATACGATTGTTCTGGGATGCACACATTACCCATTTGTCATTCCATTGATTCAGGAAATTGTTGGGGATAAAGTGCGTGTGATCGATCCGGCACCGGCAGTAGCAAGGCAGGTCCGACGTCTATTAGAAACGCACGCCCTGCAATTTCGAGGAAGCGAACCAGCCGAAATAGAGTTTTTTACAACCGGTCCGCGTCAATCGCTTGAAGCACTGCTTCCAAAGTTGTTGGGACAGCCAGGGCGGGTCCAGAACTTGCACTGGGATAAATCAGAAATTAAGCTGGTTCAATCTTTTACACCCTGATTCCATCCCCCTGATTATTTGTCTACGACTCAGGGAAAATTGGTTGAAAAATATCCAATTTCATTACTTGGTTTAATTGATCGCCTGATTGACAATAGTTGCTGGCAATCCGAAAACTCCTGAATTTATCGATCTGCTGGTTTGACTCCCAGATCCTGTGCGGTTATGCTGATATTGGTCAAGGCAGCGAAGGTTAATTTCTCGGGATCCAGATTAAATTGCCCGCAAATATGTTCAAATAATCTTAAATAGCTGTTAGGGACCGCGCAATCGAAATTTAATTCCAGTTTTTCTGTGATCTTACGAATAGCATCGATGTCCTGGCCCTCAATCTCTACAAAGTGCCCATAGGGAAGTTCGTCCAGCATGATCAGGGAATCATCGAGAGCGTAAATGCCACGATATTTTTCATATACAGCAGTAAGTTGGTATCCCAACGCTTCGATAGTCTTGCGGGCCATTTCGAAGTCGCTGACGATAAATTCATATTCGGACCGGCTGAGCACACCTTCTGTCAGCACGGAGGGACCTTTGTATGTCAGATACGCTTCTCGGTCTTGTCGCAAACGCAGCACGCGACCCTCAAGGCGAAGGCTGCGGTCCGGAAGATCAAAGCGGAGATTGGTTTCGAAAATGCGATCTCGAATCAATTGCGCCTCCAATGCTTGGAGGCGCCGCTCGACTTTTTCGGATTCGAGAACGTAGAGTTTGACCTCTGTTTCCCAACCTTTTTTAGTCATTACGTCACGCTTAATAAAGTCTGACGTTGCTCGACGCTATCGCCGGACTTGACCCGGATGCGATTTATTTTGCCAGCCCGAGGAGATTTGAGTTCATTCTGCATCTTCATCGATTCGAGAATGACCAGCACTTGTCCTTTTTCGACTTCCTGGCCTTCTTCTACGGAGATACTTACAACCATACCCGGCATGGGAGCTTTCATATGGTATTCACCGGTGTCGGCGACAGCGCCTCCCGCAGCGGCGCGTAGTCGCTTCTCGCGTTCATCCTCAACTATGACCGGGTAAAGCTGTCCTTGTAGGAGTACCTGCCAGTCCTCTTCGCCGGGATAGACATAAGCTTCGTAAGATTTTCCATCCACGATTAACGAGTAAACCGGTTGTCCGGAGACCGAGTCAAAATTTACTGTCAGGGTTTTTCCGTTTACGATAACTGTTTTTTCGTCAATGATCTCGATGATGAACTCGTTTCCATTGATTGATGCTACATATTTCATGACAGGCTCCTTAGCGATGCATGCGCTCCCACCGTCCAACCCATTTCCAGTTGCTTGTATCACGTTCATTACGACGGACAATCTGCGCAGCCCGTTGGGTCTGGTCATGAGTTACCAGGGTGGCGATCAATGCGGCGATATCCGGGAATTCACGGCGTCCTTCTTCGATTTGTTCCATCGAAAAGCGTTCCTCGACGAAGCGCGTATCGTATTGACCGGCCATAAAGCGATGCGAATTCATCATGGTCTGGTGAAAAGGGATGTTGGTGCGTACACCGACAATGCGATATTCTTCCAGAGCGCGACGCATGCGCAAGATAGCCTGTCCGCGGGTTTCACCCCAGACGATTAACTTGGCAATCATCGGATCGTAATAGGGCGTAATTTCGAACCCCGGGTAGACGCCAGTGTCCACGCGAACTCCAGGTCCAGTGGGGAGCAGGCTGTGTTCGATGCGACCGGTGGATGGCAGGAAGCCATTGTAAGGATCTTCGGCGTTGATGCGGCACTCGATTGCGGCGCCATTAAGTTTAATGTCGTCTTGCGCATAGCTTAGCTGACGTCCGCGGGCGATACGGATTTGCTCCTTGACGATGTCGATGCCCGTGACCATTTCGGTTACCGGATGCTCAACTTGCAAGCGCGTGTTCATTTCGAGGAAATAAAAATTTTTATCCTTATCAACCAGGAATTCGATCGTCCCGGCATTGATGTAATCCACTGCCTTGGCTGCCTTGACTGCTACTGCACCCATCTTTTTTCGCAGTTCTTCGTCCATGAAGGGCGATGGGCTTTCTTCCAGTAATTTTTGATGTCGGCGTTGGAGCGAGCATTCGCGCTCCCCTAGATGGATCACATTGCCATAGGCATCAGCCAGGATTTGAATTTCGATGTGACGGGCACCCTCGACTAATTTTTCCAAATAGACATTACCATCTCCAAAAGCGGCTTCGGCTTCACGGCGTGCCGACTGGATCAGCACGGGCATTTCTTCCAGATTGACGACCTCGCGCATGCCTTTACCACCGCCGCCGGCAGTTGCTTTAATCAGGAGAGGGAAGCCAATCTTGGATGCCACTGCCAGCAGTTGCTCATCGGTCATATTACCTACGTCTTCAGTGCCAGGTACAACCGGCACGCCAGCCTTAAGCACTGTCGCGCGCGCGACTGCTTTGTCGCCCATCGCGGCGATCGATGAAGGTTTGGGTCCAATAAATGCAATCCCGGCTTCCTCGCAGGCTTTGGCAAAGTCGTCGCGTTCAGCAAGAAAACCATATCCCGGGTGGATAGCGTCTGCCCCGCACTTGTGGGCAATTTCGATGATTTTATCTCCGCGCAAATAAGATTCGCGCGATGGAGCCGGTCCTAGCAGGTAGGCTTCGTCAGCATAGCGGACGTGTAATGCCTGGCGATCAGCTTCTGAATAGACCGCAACGGTTTCGATGCCCACTTCCCGGCAGGCGCGCAGGATGCGGACAGCGATTTCTCCTCGGTTGGCGATCAGAACCTTTGTAAACATGTCACCTCCGCTTGCTTAAAGCGGGATATTCCCGTGTTTTTTGGCCGGGTTGGAATCCCTTTTGTTGCTCAACATTTCCAGCGCATTGATCAAGCGCGGACGGGTTTCGCGCGGTTCGATCACATCGTCAATATATCCACGCTCGGCGGCCACGAAGGGGTTTGCGAATTTATTGCGGTATTCGGCTACCAATTCCGATTTGCGTTTGTCCGGGTTTTTGGCCTCTGCGAGTTCCTTGCGGAAGATAATATTGACCGCGCCTTCCGGTCCCATGACGGCGATCTCGGCACTGGGCCAGGCCAGGTTTACATCACCGCGAATATGCTTGCTGCTCATCACGTCATAGGCGCCACCGTAGGCTTTGCGCGTAATGACGGTCAATTTGGGGACGGTTGCCTCGCAATAGGCATACAGCAGTTTGGCGCCGGAGCGGATGATTCCGCCGTGTTCCTGGACGGTGCCGGGTAAGAAACCAGGCACGTCTACGAATGTCAATATTGGAATATTGAACGAATCGCAGACGCGAACGAAGCGGCCGGCTTTTTCCGATGCGTCGATGTCCAGGACTCCGGCCAGGACCGCAGGTTGGTTTGCCACGATCCCAATCGAGTGCCCACCTAGGCGTGCGAAACCGACGACAATGTTCATGGCGAAATTTTCGTGGATTTCGAAAAATTGTCCGTTATCCACAATGGCGCGAATGGCATCCTTGATGTCATAGGGCCTGCCTGGATCGTCGGGGATGAGTGCATCCAGGCTTTCGTCCATCCGCAATGGATCGTCGTTGGTTTCCACGAAAGGCGGATCCTCCATGTTGTTTTGCGGCAGATACCCCATCAGCTTGCGGATCAGGAATAGCGTATCGGCTTCGCTTTCGGCTGCCACGTGGCAGACCCCGGATTTCTCGGAATGCACACTGGCGCCGCCCAAATCTTCGAAGGAGACTTCCTCGTGGGTGACGGTTTTGACTACATCTGGCCCTGTGACAAACATATAAGAAGAATTTCGGACCATGAAGATGAAATCGGTCAGAGCCGGGGAATAAACCGCGCCTCCAGCACACGGCCCCATAATGGCGCTGATCTGAGGAATGACGCCGGAGGCAAGTGTGTTACGCAGGAAGATGTCGGCGTAACCTCCCAGAGAGACAACGCCTTCCTGGATGCGGGCACCCCCCGAGTCGTTCAGACCGATGACTGGCGCGCCATTTTTCAGAGCCATATCCATGATCTTACAGATCTTTTCGGCGTGCACTTCTCCCAGGCTGCCACCAAAGACCGTGAAATCCTGGGAGAAAATATAAACCAGCCGTCCATCAATTGTGCCCCACCCGGTAACAGCCGAGTCGCTTAAATACTTTTGCTGGTCGAGATTGAAGTCGCTTGTACGGTGAACAACGAAGGCATCTATTTCCCGGAAGGAGCCTTTATCAAGCAGCAGATCTAAGCGTTCGCGGGCGGTTAGCCGTCCGCGTTTATGTTGCGCCTCGATGCGCTCTTCGCCGCCACCCAGATGTGATTGTGCTTTCAAGTCATGGAGATGTTGGATTTTGGAATGATCACTCATTGATTTCTCGCTTTGTAAAGAATTTACGGCTGGCAGGGAGTAAAAGCGCGCTTGCAGTGAAGATCAGCCATAGGAGCGTGACCATGAGGGCGAATGGCCAGTTGGTACGCGGGACAACATTTTGGAATACCAGCCGATCGAACCAATAATATGTAAAATATGTGATTGTCATGAGCGCTGCCCATCGCCTGGCCCACGGATACCCGAGCCAAAGACCTATATAAATCAGTAAACCGACCAGCGTCCAGATAAGTCCCGTCAGGAAAATATAGAACGGTCCCGGGCTGGGAACAAAGCTGCGCAATAAATCCCAATTGAGCACAGCTGTTCCACTGCGAACCGCGTTCAGGACCGTTACACTTAACACTCCCAGGGCAAGCAGGGTTACGGAAAAAGGACGTTTAGCCTTATTCATTCTACCTCTTTCGGGTTACTCTGGTATATCATCCCGCTGGTAACCAAGGGCGGAATTAAAATCAACAGAACCCACATTAAAACCGGAGTCGAACCGAGGTGTAATGGCTCCGCCAAAAAAATGACCGCAAAGAGACCCGTCAGGCTGCTTAGAAGGGCGCGCATAAAGCCATGTGAGCCGCTGTTCCTTCGGTGGGTAAGGTAAGCTCCGACAGCGGAGCCTATTCCGTAACCGAAAATAACCCCGCCAAGTGTATCGATCGGGTCGCTCCAGCCGGTTGGGTCGGAGATTTTGCTGATGAGCAGCCCCAGCACACCTCCAATCAGGCTGACTAGTAGGCCTCCGACGGCTGCCATGGCTACAAGCTTGGCAAATAGGTTCCAGTTGTTTCGCATTGGGTGTGCCTTCGCTGGAAAAGATTTGTGATTAAGTCTGCAAAACGTAAGGATCTCAGTCAGCCGCCCAATTGGCGCTCACGGGACCGGGACTACGGCGGGTTTGGCTGGTCGACTGGCGTTTCCGCCACAACTCCAATTCCAATCCGCGATCGTAATGTTGCTGACGGTCTCGTTTGGTTTCACATCGACGGTTTTGAGCGCCTCCCCGCACGACGGGTTATTTCCGGTGTAACCGGCAGTGACGTATTTTACATCACCGACGCCGTGCGCGTATGCAACAACATGATAATGTCCGGGTGGAACAGTCATTTGGTAATAGGGATGACCCGTTAAGCCGGTGTCAATATACCACCATGTGCTGTCGTCCAGATTAAAGAAGACCACCACTACTGTTGCGCTATTACCGGATACGGGGTCGTTGAGATAAGGAGGCGCACTTGCCATCTCCACTTTTCCGGAAATGACACCGGGAGTTTTGTCTTCTCCATTTCCCGCCGATGCGCTTGGGGGTGTGGAAGAAATGACTGATGCAGGCGGTGCGTTGGGATCCCGCCAAATATGAGGGCCAATCCAGAGCGCATAGTCGCTGGATGGGTTGCCCTGAATATCTCTCAGTGCCAGGACGAGTTTTACTGTCTGTCCGGCGAGCGCACTCAGGTCAATGTCCAAAGGTATTGGTCCCCCACCAAATTTGTGTCGGACGGAGGCCAGTCCGTCGCCATGATATTTTCCATTGGCATCATAATATTCAAGCGCGAATTCGACGCCACATTCGGCATCTCCCTGGCAGGCTAAGATGGCGCGAAAATGGTCACCCGGCATGACCACGTATTCGGGATAAATGCCAAAGATGGCACCGGTGGAGGGAAGGCTAATGAGTGCGGGGACATCTGTCCAGCCGATACCTTCGACAAAGGTTCCATACAATCGGTCGAAGTAGCCGGGTTGAATATCAGCCAAATCACCAGGGCAAAATGAAAATTTAGTTCCGCCATTGGCCCATTGCGCGTCACACATGTGGGCGATGAAATCATAAGCGACGGTTCCTGGTAGCGGTTTCACCAAGGAAAATGGATCGTACGTAGGGGTGGCAGGGATGGGAGTGGAAGTTGGGCTCGGGGTGAACGTCGCAGGTGGCGGTTTCGGTGTGGGTAGGGGTGTCGGAGTTGCTGACATGCTAAGCAGATTGCAGCCGGCTAATAGCAAAGCCAGCACTGCCACTGGGATAAATGCCAGATAAGGTTTCAAATTGTCTCCTTGCGCCTCACCTTATTGGCCAGGCAATAAATACATGAGTGCCTTACGTCCATATAAATCGATGATCTGATATTGAGTGCCGTCGAATTGATGCCAATAGGGCTCGGATTGGAACACGATATCCGGATTGCTGAATATGTAGTCCATGCCAATGGCTTGTAGGAATATTCCACCTCGTTTTGATTTGAGTGCCTCAAAATATTCTGGACTGTTGATCAACCCGTCCATGTTGACGATTGTGCGTCCCTTAATAAAATAGCCAACGTTACCGCCCCCAGTCATACCGATTATGGCACCGGCTTCGGTATTTTTTTCGAGAAAAGTTGCCACTTCCATGTATGGCTGGTCGGGATTGGCGGAATGGTATGGCATGCGCTGGATGATGGCCTGGCTATATCCAAATATCATGTACATTGCTAAGACCCCAGCCATGATTTTGGCTGGACGGTCTGATGGCATCCAGTGGCGGAGTCTATTACGCAAGATATCTAGAACCAGCCCACCAACTACCACGATCAGTAACATTTCGCTGATCCAATACCACTCTTTGGAGGCTGCATACCCCATGGCATTATATGAAAGGACGTGGATTTCCGATCCAATGGCTAAGGGCAGCAATCCCATCTCGTAAAAGGCACGGAAGGTGCGGCGGCGGTTTAACAAGAACACCATTAATGTGAAAAGCGTGATGGCAGCCAGGATTCCGAAATAGTATTGGTTATACAGTCGGTCGCTTTGATTGCTCGCAATCAAAGCGGAGAGTTTATTGGCCAGGTTCGTTAACAGTTGCCAGGATTGATTTGTACCCTTGGGGGCGATCCCGAAAATATCGGACAGGCTGTTGGCAGGACCACCATAAGCTCGGTCTGGAAGTGAGCCCCACCAGCGCTTGATCGAACCGCTGACCGGCATCGCGGCACCGATAACGATCCGGTTGAAGAGCATGTAAGCGCCCAGCGCGCCTCCCAGGATGCCGAAATACGGCAGTCCGGTGGCGAACCAGCGTTTCCAATTGGATTTGAAATATACCAGCGGTTCTGACTTAGCCTGAGGCGTCGCGCCAATTTTCAGGATGTAGGCCGCGACCCGGCTGGCTATCACCAGCGTCAGACACAATCCCCAGTCGAGCAGCAGAGCGCTGCGCGGCAGTCCGTACAAAAATGGAGAGACGGCAAGCATCAATCCCCCAATGACAAGCGTGCTGGCGGAAACTGCTAAAAGAGCGCGGACCAATGTGGTTTGCAGGGGTAGCGTCCGTGGTGGCTGATAAAGTCCGCTGAAATAAAACAGCGGTATTCGTAGAACCAGTGCCAGCGCGATCATTACCAGCATGGCGTCGTTATAGCCAAAATACATCGGCATGCCCAAACGCAGGAAGAAGCTGATAATTATGCTGGAGGGAATAATTAATAGATCCAACATCAGGTAGTAGCGAATTGGGCTACCGCGAAAGACGATCCAGAATCCGATCAGTGTCACTAAAAAAACAGTATCCAGTCGACTGAAAAGCAGAAAAATTCCAGCTAGTGCCAGAAGAGTGATTTGTTTGGGGTTAACCGGTTCTGTGCGCCATCTCCGTTCGAAGGATTGTAATATATACAGAAACAGGACCATCGCGAATATCGTTATGCCGGATTCGAGTCCGAGCTGCGTGATGGTCTTGTGGATGTACATGTTGAAGGTCCAATAAGAAGCAATCAGTATTCCGGCAAATTCCGAGAGCGTCCGTCTTCCGAGGCGGTAAAGCAAAACTCCGGTAGCTGCACTCAAGCCGGCCATGACCATCACCAAA
This sequence comes from uncultured Chloroflexia bacterium, assembly GCA_963790075.1. Classification (GTDB taxonomy): domain Bacteria; phylum Chloroflexota; class Anaerolineae; order Anaerolineales; family Villigracilaceae; genus CAYOUV01. Next base: position 229,064 of record CAWBNG010000009.1, on the reverse strand, counting down.
ATACGCAAAGGAAGAATCAGGTCGAAACGCGCCAGAGCAAAGATGGGTATGCACACCAGCAGCCATAATGGATGGTAGCCATTGGTAGGGTTGATGCCGTCGAAAGTGATTCCATGGCCCTCGGTAATATTCTGGGCCACTTTAAAGTAGTAGAAAGCATCGTCGCGCGTAAACCATTTGTTGGGAAAGTTGTGGGCTTCAGATAGCGCTGCATACAAGTGCACGCCCAGGACCACGACGATCAGAAGAATCTCAAACCATTTAAATCGTTTCATGCGAGTTAAGCTGGGCCTTTGCGCCTAATCAATTTGAAGGGTGATTTTACCAAGCTGCTGTCCGCTTTCCAGGCGTTCATGGGCTGCGCGCGCGTCTTTCAATGGGAAGGTTTGATCGACGACCGGCTTAAACTTGCCAGCTATGACCAATGACATGACTTCAGAAAAATCTTTCAGGGTACCCATGCTAGAGCCAATGATCGCGATATGCTTGGCGAAGATATAACGGTTATCGATCTCGAATTTAGGACCACCGGTATTCCCAACGTCCAGGATGCGCCCGCCCTTGCGTAAGGCGCGAAGGCTGAGCGGGAAGGTCGTGCCGACGTTGTCCACGACCACGTCGGCACCATTTCGGCTCGTGGCTTTGTAAACTGCCTTTGACCAATCTTCTGCCTGTGAGCGGTCGATTAAAACATCAGCCCCAAGCGATTCGGCCAAAGAAAGTTTTTTAGCGTCCGAACCAACGACCAGCACCCGCGCGCCAGAGTATTTGGCGATCTGAATACTGGCGGTATTGACCCCGCCTGAAGCGCCCACAACCAGCACGGATTCGCCTGCTCGCAAATTCCCACGTTTGATTAAAGAATGCCAGGCGGTTAAGAAAACCAATCCTGCGGCGGCGGCGGCATGATAATCATAGCCTTCGGGAATACGAAAAAGTTGTCGAGCCGGGATGGCGATATACTCGGCATAAGTTCCGCGAATGGTCTCACCGAGCAGGTGCCAGTTGCGGCACAGATTGTCCTGTCCGGCCAGGCAGAAGTCGCATTCACCACAGCCCAGATTGCTGTTGATCACAACGTGATCACCGACTTGAAAGTCCTTCACATTTATGCCGAGCGCGGCTACCTCTCCGGCACCATCACAACCAAGGATGTGCGGGTATTCCAGCTTGAGCCCGGGCCAGCCATTGCGGGTCCACAAATCAGCCCGATTGAGAGCTGCTGCGTGTAGACGCACCAGCACTTCATTTGGTTTGGGGTCGGGTGTCGGGAAATTCCCATATTGTAATGACTCGGGCCCCCCGTGCTTCTCAAGCAGAACTGCTTTCATCGAATAACCTCGAATTCAAGTTCATTGGACATTACCGGTGAATTGCCAAAGACGTCAACAATTGGATCATCGCTGATGGCTGTAGCCTGGCAGCGATAGTGGCCGGAATCTAATTGTGAGATCTGGCTTGTGTCAATCGAACCAAAGGGCAGCGCTGGCATATATGGAAAATTGTGGTAGATCGGCGCAAAATACAAATTCGATTCAGGCGAAAGTTCCGGGTCGCCAGTAACCACGAAACTGTCGATGAATAACGCCATGAAGTGCTGCGGGTCTTCGGTGTACGGTCGGTTAAGCGAAATATATAGGTTCGTATCCGGTTCAACCCGAAAAGGTCCTAGTCGTTGCCAGACCCAACTGTTCAGTTGACTTGGTTCGACATCGGCAAACATCTCTGTCTGCCCCGCGATTGTGACCTGACCTGGAGAATGGTCCAGCACGCGTTTGAAATAACGGATCCAAAGGTATAGCTCTTTTGTATTTCTGTTTGGAAAATCAATCGTGATGTATTGGCTCTTGTAGCTATCCGTGATAAAGCCGGTCCCACCCCAACCGGTGGCAAAGTTTACCTCAGTTTGCCAACCCGGCGCTAACGACAAGGTCTCGGCTTCGATCCATGTGAAATCGGTTTTTCGTAACTGGCAAGTAAAATCCATCCTGCGGGCAGTGCCTGCTGAAAGATTCCATGTCAGTGTTCGCGGAAGTTTAAATTGCAACGTCAGTTCCGCGGGCTTGCAGATAGCGGTGTGGAGTGCGTTTTGATCGAATTGATAAAGGTCAAAATAGGTACCCTTCGTCACGAAACCATCGGGGAAACAGCGAATTAAACTTGCCGCAATTTGGTCTCTGATATCACGCTCTAGGCTGGTTGTCTTGTCCATGACGACAGCTGCTTTGGAATGGCCGTTCAGGTTTCCTGTCAGGTCTGGTAAAAGTGAGGCAAGTGCAACGTACTTGTGGGAGGAAGCTATTTGATTGGATGGGACTTTTTGCAGCATGAACATTTCCACCATCTGATATTCGTTGTTTAACGGTTCGTCGGCTTTCAAGACTACCGGCAGGAAAATCAATGTGTCGGGGCTGGCGGCTTGTGCAACCAGCTCACCAATTTCGCGGCGCATTTGCCTGTCAGTGGCATCCGGCACCTCGTTGTAGTAAACAAACTGATTAAATAATGGAAACCAGATCAAAGGAACCAGCGAAATGGAAATCAACAAAGGCCGGGCGTTCTTGCCCATGAAGCGATTGACCTCATTCCAAAAAAGAAATATTCCCAACCCAATCATTGCATATACGGCTGGCAGGCCGGGATAATATACGCGTCCGAGCTGCGAATCAGTGATGACCGGAACCGGGAATATTAATATTACCAGCCAGAGTAAATTCCAGCTGTTGTAACGCTGCCGGATCAGAATGAAGCCTGTAACCAACCCGAGGACCATCCAGGGTAAAAGTATCGCATTTAGCAGAGGGCCTGATCGATTGTAAATAAAGTCAGATCGTAAGTCTACGAACCAGGTTTGGATGACCATGCTTGTGCGGCTTCCTAGATGATCCCAAAAGTTTCCCATCCAGCCCTTACTGCTCAGGTCGTAATATTCTGTTCGGCTTAGCGCGTACGGGATAAGCATTGGCAGAGCAAGCAAAGTCGGCGTGATCAGAACTGCCAGAGATTGGCTAAAAAATTTGGCATCAACACGTTGACGGATCAATTCTGCGGTTGCCAGGAGCAGCGTTACCAGAAATATCGGCCAGACCGTGTCGTAGGTTAACATGCCGAGCGCCAGGGCCAGACCGCTAAACCCATAAATTTGCCAGCGTTGTTTGCGGATTGCCAGCATTAGCAATGCCAGAGTCAGGATGGGCCATAATTTTACAAAGCTTTCGACGTTGGCCAGGCGGCTGGCACTTATGTCGAATATGGACGACCCAAGCAAGTAGGCAGAGAGCGCGGCCAATGGGACAGGCCCAATCTGCCGCAGCAGCCAATAAAATACAAGCGTTGCGGTAATGCTTAAAAGTGCCACGCTTAAGCGGGCGGGCAGGATACCCGGACCCATCAGGCGCTGTAAGGGCATCTGGATGTAATAGCTGACAGGCAGTGCGTCGCGATGAAACTCGCCAGATGAATCGTATTTTCCACGTATGCCCAAATCAACGGCCTCCGCTGTCCATTTGGCTTCATCGCCTTCAATCCCATAAGGAATGGCTTTGAGAGCATATAACCTTCCAAAGGCGGTTAGGGTTAATAATCCCAAAACCAGCCAGATCTCCGTGCTTCTTTTGATTGGGTGAGAAATAAAATCAGCCTTTAAGCGTCGTTTTGAACTCCATGCCCAACCTGTGAACCCAGCGGCGGCAAAAATATAGAAGATTACCCCAACAGACATTAATTTATTGGCATTCAGCGTCCATTGACCTGTAAAGGCAAGATTTAGGGATGCAACCAACAATGCTAATTCGGCAACCGACCTGGACCGAATTTGAATAGCCCGACCAATCAAGAGCAGGCTGCATAAAATAAACAGGCTGCTGCTGGCTGCCCAGATCAGGTTGTAGTGGTCGCGAACATAATTGCGGATCCAGTGCAGGCTGTAGAACGGGCGCCCCGGGAATAACGGATTGAGCGGGATCTTGTTATCGATCCTTGGAGGAGCCCAAACCAACGCGAATAACAGGATTGCCCCAGCTGCAGTAGCGAGGGCAAGCTCCCATCGATATCTATCAACGAAGAGTTTAATTTGATCGATTTTTGGAAGAGAAGGATGGGCTGGTTTTTTTGTTTTCGAAGCGATTGAGGATTCCGAAGAACTCTCTAGAGCAGGTGAATCGTCGGCCCATTTTCTGAATTGAGTAACCAGCACCAGGCCAGCGCTGATGAAGAAAGTGACCACAGGGACAAAAATGCCCCAGGTCATCACCATTTCCATTTAGTGCTCCGGGTTATTTCATGCCTAATTCGTTGCGGCTGATGACGAGACGCTGAATTTCGCTGGTCCCCTCGTAGATCTCAGTGATCTTGGCATCGCGGAAATAGCGTTCGACCGGCAATTCCTTGCTATAGCCCATCCCGCCATGGATTTGTACGGCGGCATGCGTGACGAACATGGCTGTCTCCGACGCAAAAAGCTTGGCCATCGCCGATTCGAGTGTGTAGCGTGCGCCGCTCTTCTTCGAGGCCTCTTTTGCCAGTGCGGCTTGGTAGATCAGCAAACGTGAAGCTTCAATTCGGGTTTTCATATCAGCGATCTTGAAAGAGATGCCTTGAAACTCGCCAATTCGTTGGCCAAAAGCTTCTCGTTCCTGGGCATAGGCAACTGAAGCTTCGTAGGCAGCCTCGGAAATTCCAAGCGCCTGGGTAGCGATCCCAATGCGGCCGGCGTCTAGTACAGTCATGGCGATCTTGAAGCCTTCGCCTTCCTCGCCAAGACGGTTTTCGGCAGGAATCCGGCAATCCTCAAAGAGCAATTCGCTGGTCGCTGAGGCGCGAATACCGAGCTTGGGTTCCTTTTTGCCGCGGGTGAAACCGGGAGTTTTTGTATCCACCAGGAAAGCAGTAACACCTTTGTGTTTCTTCTCGGGAGCGGTCATCATAAAAACCACCACGTAGTCGGCTACCGGCCCGGAGGTGACCCACGATTTCCGGCCATTCAAGACATAGTGATCTCCATCGCGAACAGCGCGTGAACGCATGGTCCCGGCGTCAGAACCGGACATCGGTTCGGTCAATGAATATGCACCAATAGCTTGGCCTGACGCGATTGGTGTAAGGAATTTCTCTTTCTGTTCCTGTGTGCCAAATTTAAGCAGACCGTGACAATATAACGAGTTGTTGACCGACATAATTACGGAATGCGAGGCATCTACTTTTGAGATCTCTTCCATGGCAAGTACATATGCCATCGTGTCCATACCCGCCCCGCCATATTCTTCCGGAACTTCGATGCCCATGAAGCCCATGCTCCCCATTTTTTTGATGGTCTTGATTGGGAATTCCCCGCTTTCGTCAAATTCCGCTGCGATCGGGGCAATCTCTTTCCGGGCAAAATCGCGCGCTGCATTGCGGATCATTTCATGCTCAGAGGTGAGAGAAAACAAGAGGTTCTCACTCATGCTGTCCTCCAAAGGTCTGGGATGCGGTGATTATAGCATGGTTGGCCCAGCAGGGGATTCGGGTATAATCGCCCTGAAAGGATCCCTTTATGAACGATGAAATCAGCCGCGAAATATTCGATCACCTTGTGGAATTGGCTGCGCTGGAATTGGATCCAAATGAAACCGAGTACCTGCGCGGACAATTAAACAACCAGTTGAAAGCAGTCCACGAATTGGAAGCGATCCCGCTGGAGGCCGAGACGCCAATCGCTTCGCACGGAGTCCCATACCCCCCGGAGATTTCCCCTGCGGTCCGTCCAGACGAGTGGGAGGCTTATCCCAATCCCGAAAAAATCATTTCTCAAGCCCCGGAAACACGTGATGGCTATATCGTTGTTCCCGAAATCCCGCACACCGACCTGGAATAATCATTATGGATTTATGCGACCTTTCTGCCCTCGAAATCAATTCTTTAGTGCGCAGCCGCAGGGTATCGGCAGTTGAAGTGCTTGAGGCTTCTCTTCAGCGAATTGCGGCTGTTGACGGTATTCCAGGGAAAGTTAATGGAGATCCCAATGCCGAAGCGGACCGAGTTCACGCTTTTATTACCCTGACTGAAAAACGCGCCCGTTCCCAGGCTGAGGCCGTGGACAAGAAATTATCAGCGGGCGAAGACCCAGGCCCGCTGGCGGGCGTGCCGCTCACGGTCAAGGATATCTTTTGTGTGGATGGCACGCCCTCGACGGCAGCCTCTAAAATCCTGGCAAACTTCGTGGCGCCCTACACGGCCACACCGGTGGCGCGGATGGAATCGGCTGGTGCATTTATGCTGGGTAAAGTCAATCTGGACGAGTTCACCTATGGTTCGTCTAGCGAATCGTCGGCCTTCCAACCCGCGCCGCGCAACCCCTGGGATACCAGTCGTGTACCAGGTGGCTCCTCGGGCGGGTCAGCGGCAGCGGTGGCTGCGGGCGAAAGCGCATTGTCGCTCGGCACCGACACTGCCGGCTCGATCCGTCAACCCGCCGCTTTTTGCGGCGTGGTCGGCATGAAGCCAACCTATGGGCGTGTTTCGCGATACGGGTTGATTGCTTTTGGTTCGTCCCTGGATTGTCCAGGACCTGTGGCGCGGACAGTTTCGGATGCGGCCTTGATGTTGCGCGTCATGGCCGGTCCTGACCCGCGCGATGCCACGGCAGCCAATGTCCCAGTGCCAGATTACCTAAACGGGCTGGAAAAGGGAATTAAGGGTCTGCGGATTGGCTTGTCGCCGGAATATTTCAGGATCACCTTTTTCAACCCAGAGACCGGCCAACTGGATGAACGGGAATTGCCAACCGAAATCAAGGCTGTAGTCATGCGCGCAGCCGGACGACTGGCGGAGATGGGTGCGGACATTGTCGAAGATATCCCCATGCCGCACACGCGCTATGGGATCCCGACCTATTTTGCCATCTCGCGAGTTGAAGCAGCTTCGAATCTGCACCGGTACGATGGCGTCAAGTACGGGTATCGGAGCTCCGAGAAGGTGGACGATCTGCGCGCCATGTATCGCAAGACGCGCGGAGAAGGTTTTGGCCTGCAGCCTAAGTTGCGCATTCTAATGGGGATGTATGTTAGTGCGGCACAATATAACGAGCAATACTACAATCGCGCCCTGCGGATTTGTTCACTTATCCGCCGCGATTTCGATGAAGCCTTCGATCCCAAGGGAAAATATAGGTTGCAGGCTTTGTTGACGCCGACTACCCCGACCACTGCATTTCCGGTAGCAGGCGTGTATGGAGACTCGGTTTTGATGCAATATGCTGACCAACTTACCGTTCCGGCCAATCACGCTGGGGTGCCGGGGATTTCCATCCCAGCTGGTTTTGATCAGGATCAGTTGCCGATCGGAATCCAATTGCTTGGACCGGATTTCTCCGAGGATGTATTGCTGCGCCTAGGTCGAACGTATGAAATGGCAACTGCTGATCAGGAGTGGCGTCTAAAACGCCCACCGGTTCTGGGATAAGTGATGGAATTGGGTAGCGGATCGGTGACGTCCGGCGAACTTATGTTGTCAGGGCTTTGGAAGCATGTCTGGTGAACTGGATGCGATCCTGAATTATCTGAAGTCAGTCGCCAACCCCGAAAACGTGAAGGGAATGGCAAAATTTGGTATTAACCCTGAAAACACATTAGGAATTCCGGTGCCGGTTCTGCGCGGATTGGCAAAGCAGTATCGCAAGAATCATGCCCTGGCACGGGAATTATGGGACAGCGGTTATCACGAAACGTACCTGATGGCTGCCTTTGTGGACGATCCCAAACAGGTGACTGAGACCCAGATGGAAAACTGGGTGCGAGATTTTGATTCATGGGATGTGTGCGATCAGGTCTGTAGTAATTTATTCGATCGGACACCCTGGGCTTACCAAAAGGCCCTCGCATGGAGCCAGCAGGAAGAAGAGTTTGTTCGCCGGGCAGGATTTGCGATGATGGCTTGTCTGGCCGTGCATGACAAAAAGGCACCCGACGAGAAATTTGAGCAATTCCTGCCAGCTATCGTCAAGCAAGCTGGCGATGAACGTAATTTTGTCAAAAAAGCAGTCAACTGGGCTTTGCGGCAGATTGGAAAACGTAATATTTATTTGCATGCGCAAGCGCTGGAATTGGCATCCGATCTGGCAAATGCGAATAACAAAACTACCCGCTGGATTGGTAGAGATGCTTTGCGGGAATTAACCAGCGAAAAAGCCAGCAATCAATCAATTTGATCGGGGATTGGCATCATGAAGACCGGCTTATTTGTTTTTTGAACAACCTCTTCCGCAACGCTTCCCATAAACATCAGCTTCAAGCCACCTCGTCCGCGTGAGGTGAGCATAATTAAATCTGCATCCTTTTTTTCACTGACTCGTACGATCGTTTGAGCAGGGATCGAACCGGTCACAACTGTTTGGACATGCAACCCATCCTGGCGCAGTGATTTAGCAACCGCTTTGATGAATTTGCGCATGTTTGCGTCAGCTTTGATCCGCAGGTTCTGGACGAATTCAGCAGGCGCTCGATAACTTTTCATGTCCGGGACAGCCGGCACGGACATCAGAATGATTTCACTATTAAATGCTTTGGCCAGGGCGCGGGCGTATGGCAGTGTCCGTTCGGAATAAAGCGAACCATCCAATGCCACCAGAATTCGTTTCAAGTTGATTTCGGCATCATCTTCTCCGGATGTTTGCATCAAAATGATTGGTGTAGGGATTCTTTGGATGAGTTTCCGGGAAACCCCTCCACTTACCCAGTGTTTTGAGCCGGATTTGCCGCTGGTGGAGGTGATGACCAAATCAATATCCTCATTTTGAACCAGTGTCGCCGTTGCATCAGTGATGTGACCGGGTAGAATTTTATATCCGACTTCCAGGCCGCTTGCTTTTAGTTCTCTTACAACATTGGTTAGATAAACTTCGCGATTATGGTAAGTGTGATTGTATTGTTCCCGGAGAGACTGGGTGTGGTTTTTAACCGATGACAACAATACGATTTCTGCGCCAGCAGCTTTGCAAATGGATATAGTCAAGGGGAGAGCTAGGGCTGCGAAGGGTGAACTATCCAGAAGGACGACTACTTTTTGGATATTTACTTTATCCTGCCGCCAGGTGCTGCCTTCGATCGGATCAGGTTGCCAGGTAACTTCGGTTAAGTGCTCGCCGTTTTGATCTAATTCAGAATCGGCGGACAAATACTGTCCAAAGCCAAAGCCGGCCAATTGAGCTGCATCAAGTTGACCGAGGTAGTCCATTTCCGTGGAAGGTTCCCCTATTCGGTTCCGGAAGTAGGTGAAAATGGCATAAAGTAGCGGGATGAAAATAAAATATGTCCACGCACCTTCAGTGAATCTTTCTGCAAAAATGCTGAAAGTTGCGGCTGTGGTCAATATGGCGGCCAGGATTGTGCCGCCAATCAAAGCAGCATTTTGAAAGGAAAATTTCCCGTGAGCATTCCGTACCAACCGCTTGGTCACCGCCCAGCCAGTCATGCTTAATAAGATAAACACGCCGGCGGCGTAAATAGCCAGATATGTTTCTTCGTGTGTACCGAACAACAAAAAACATATGCAGACAATAACCACCTGGATCCAGACTGGCTTATCTGCTACTTCGAATTGGTTGCGTTGACCAAGCAGGCGGGGGATGTAGTTTCGCTCTTTGAGTCCGAGTGCCAGATTTTGCAATCCTTGCGCGCTGGCTGCTGAGGCTGACATCAGTACAGCAATTCCAACCAGGGTACCAAAATAGGGAAGCGGGTCAGGCAAAAGCCTATCCATTGTTTGGGTAAAAACAGAAACATTTGGATTTGTCGGATCTGACAATTTAAAAATTGCCGGTCCGACGATCAGCATGGTTAAAGCGGTTGTACCCATTACGATTATTAGACTGTTGAAGGCTAATTTGCTCTTACGTTTCGGTGCACCGTCGAAAGCGGCCACAAGATTGGCAAAAACCTCAATCCCGGTCATGACAGCCAGGATGCGTGCATAACCACTGATTGTATAGTTGAGGTGTTGGGCGTTAAATGCTTGTAAATTTAATGACGGAAGATGGAAGCCCGTTTTCCAAATCGTAGCAGCGACCATGATCCATAAAAGTACTAGTACCCCGGCGGTCGCTGGGCCAAATGTCCGGGCGGCAACTTTCGGCCCACGGTTGACGAGCCAGCCAGTTAGAAGGCTGAGGCCAATTGCAGCCAGGCCACGATATTGAGTCCAGAGGAATTTTTGGTTGAGGACGGGGATGCGGTCGGCAATGAATGTAACCAATGCCGCCATGCTGACTAAAAAGGTGAGGGTGTATTCGACAAACGTAATGGCGGCATTGACTTTTACAGCCCAACCTCCAAACTCCTCTTCACTCAATCCGCTTCCACCACTGCCGTCGGTTACCCACAACATGACCAGGCGGTACATGGCTGATACCACAGCGATTGTTAATACAACCAGCCAAACCGAAGCCCCGAAGGTGATTTCAGCCACACCGGCTACGACAATTAATTTCAGGAAGGGTCCAAAGACATACAATGGCGAAGTAGCCGGATCACCGCCGCCGGCTAGCGCACCTTCTATGGAATTGTTGAGTTTGTGTGAAACGTGTGCCATTGTATCCTCGATGTAAACCTCAAAATCTGGGCCGGGGCACCATTCCTGAAATAAGCTTCCCTCCGCGATATCAATATTTCAGAAGGAAAACATAAACTGCTACTCTTCTTTTGGTTGATCTATTCCGTTTTCTCCTGAGCCAAGCACAGTTTGCCGCAGGAATGAATGGAGTGGGCTGCTGCGACGCTTTACTACGACTACCGTCACGTCGGCGCCTCGGGCTACTTTCTCGGCAACATTCCCTACCAACAAATTCTTGAATAGCGGTTCATTGGTTGCGCCAACGACGATCAGGTCGTAGGGTTTGCGTTTCTCTGTTCCGCGTGCATACTTTAAAATCGCCTCTGCCGCATCCCCCCCCTTCACGAGTTGCGTATCGATTGAATCATAATCGATTCCCTGCAATATGTCTCTGAATACCTGGCGCGCTCGCGCTAATCCGTGCTGATCTGAATCCCTGGGTATGACATGCAGCAGGGTGACTTTGATCGGGCAGTCCTCGCATTCACTCGCCATGCTGATGGCTAAATTTAATGCACGACGGCTGTTGGGACCACCACCGACTGGAACCAGAATCGATTTCAATACTCTAAAACTTCGATAGCGAACTAAAGCCACATCCGTCGGCGGGTCAGCCATGATGGGATCGATGACGGAGCCGAATAATCTTCCAGGGCTTTTGGTGTAACCGGGCCAGCCCAGCACCAATAAGTCCGCGGCATTCTCATTGACGGTATGTCGAACCGCATCGGCCGGATTACGACCCAGTCGCAGGACGGTGTGAACGGGTACATCCAGAGCCTTGGCTTGATCGATCACGGTCTCGATGTGCGGTCTTCCTTCCTTGAGCATCAAACGGCCTTCACCCAATGTGAGCTGTGGTGGAACTTTGATCACATGCAATGCCAGCACCTCGCCCCCATTGTTCTTGGCGATTAGCGATCCAATGCGCCCGAAGATGCGCGCTTGTTCTTCGTTGGCAACTGGCACGACAACCGAATAATCCTTGCTTACCAGTACCTCCTCCTGCAAAATCTCGATCGGCTTTTCCATCTCTTCGATTTTGGAGAAGTGGGCCAGATAGGCAATCGCACCGATCGCGATCCAGACTACCGCAAAGTACCAGGCTACCGGGCTGAATGAAAACAAATTAATTGCTAATAAAGCATTGGATAAGATTGCAATTAATGGAATGGCTGGCATCCAGGGGATGCGGAAGCCGCGCTCCAAATCGGGCATTTTGTGCCGTAAGGCCATAACGGTCACGTTAACCTGCATGAACAACAATAAAAACATGATGTCTGCTGCCGCTGCTACGTCTTCGATTGGCAACATCCAGGCGATTAGTGCAATCAATCCGCCGGAGAGTAAGACGGCAAAATTTGGTGTGTGCCGGATTGGATCAATGTTGGCGAAGATCTCGGGCAGGTTGTGGTCCCGACCCATGGCAAAGGATACGCGCGATGAAGAATATGTCGTGGCGTTCAGGGCCGACATGGTTGAGACCAAACCGCTAAATAATAAAACGATCCCGCCAACCTTGAACGGGAAAGTTTGCTGGGCAACATCCACGATGGCAATTTCTTTTTGCTGGCCCAAGTATTGGTAGACTTTCATGCCAATCGGAGCTTTCGTCGCGCCGATAGCAGTGATGCTGACGAAAATGTAGACAGCCACAGCGATCCCGATTGACAAGAAAATAGCGCGTGGGATGTTTCGTTTCGGGTTGATGGCTTCCTCCCCGGATTGGGCGATAATTTCATATCCCTCAAAAGCAATAAATGTCAGGCCCATTGCAACGAATACACCCATAACGCCGTTCGGCATGAAGCCGGTTGTGAAGCGTGTGTGCCAGGCTTCGGTGCGCAGCATCGCCAGGATACCAAAGATCACAAATAATCCCAGGATCGAAATCTTGGTCATGGTGATGATATTTCCAATCGTCCCGGTTTCCGACGCGCCTCGATAATTGATGGCTGTAAAGATAATGATGATCAATGTCATGAAAATCAGGGTCAGCTGATTTATACTCAAACCATAAGTCGGTACACCGGCCATGTCCCATAGTTCGGAAGCGAAACGGCCAAAACCCAACGCATACAGGCTTCCAGCCGCGGCGTGGGCAAACCATGACATCCATCCGGCCAGGAAGCCGTTTACTCCGCCTAAGCCTTCTTTTACCCATAAATAGCCGCCACCTGCTTCGGGGAAACCAGAACCGAGTTCCGCATAGGATAGGGCAGTGAAAGTTGTGACAATGCCGTTCAACAGGAATGCTAAAATCAAGGCAGGTCCAGCTACGCCTGCTGCAATTCCAGTCAGGACGAAGATCCCGGCCCCGATCATGCCGCCGACACCGATCATCGTAATGGTGAACAAACTCAGGCTACGGCTGAGAGTGACTTTTTCGTTGCTTTGTTTGTTGATGGACATTAATGATTGCTCCAGCTAGACTAAATTGCGGATCCCCACCCACAGGACGCCGGGAGTTATTTTACCCGGTTTTCCGGGAAAGGCGGACGGGTGTCCGTCTGTTCACGGAGCGTTGCAATAAATTTGGACGAATTGCTTGCGCATCACTTTTACGTGCCCTATAATTACGCCAATTCAAAGAAGGGATAGTCTATGCCCGAATACGAAGCTGTGATTGGTCTTGAAACCCATATCCAACTTAATACCACAACCAAAATATTTTGCTCTTGCAAGGCTGATTCATGGTTTGACCCTCCGAATACTAATATTTGCCCGGTCTGTACGGGCCTTCCGGGAGTATTACCGGTATTGAACAAGGCTGTGGTTGAGAAGGGTGTCTTGCTGGCTGCGGCCATGCGTGCTGAGCCCCAATCGGTCTCGTTCTTTGATCGCAAGAATTATTTCTACCCCGATCTTCCGAAGGGTTACCAAATTTCCCAGTACGACCGTCCGCTGGCGCGCGGTGGTTATCTGGATGTGCCCATGCCGGATGGCGGCTATCGTCATGTTTCGATCACCAAGCTCCATCTTGAAGAGGATGCCGGAAAAACCAGGAATGAGGCGGGACAGCGCCTGATTGACTTCAACCGCTGCGGCGTTCCCCTGGTGGAGATGGTAACCGGTCCGGACCTGCGTTCGGCCGATGAGGCCGCGCAATATTTGATCCGCCTGCGACAATTATTACGCTGGATTGGTATCTCTGAGGCTGACATGGAAAAGGCGCATTTGCGCTGCGATGCCAATGTCTCGGTGCGACCCAAGGGTGCGGAATATCTTAATCCTAAGACCGAGATCAAGAATATCAACTCGATTGAGGCCGTGCGCGACGCCATCCAGAAAGAAATAGAGCGCCAGATCAGGGAATACGAACTTGGGCATGAAATCCAAGCCTGGACACTCGAGTGGGACGAGGCGGCTCAGACCTTGCGGAAGATGCGTTCCAAGGAGACGGAGGCGGATTATCGTTATTTTCGCGAACCGGATCTGCTGCCAATTAATCTCGATACTGCCTGGCTTACTCAAATTCTGGCTGACCTGCCCGAGCTTCCGCTTGAGCGCCGAGCACGTTTTGTTGAAGAATACGGTCTACCGGAATACGATGCCGATATTCTGACCAGCGAGCGCAGTCTGTCCGACTACTATGAAACGGCTGTCAAGGCCTATGCTGGCGATCCAAAACGTGTCTCCAATTGGTTGATGAACGATATTTTGGGATTCTTGAATGAGGAAGGTCTGACAGCCGCTGACCTGAAACTCACGCCGGAAAATTTGGCAGAGTTGATCAAGTTGGTGGATGAGAATATTATCACCACCAACACCGGAAAAGCCCTGATCAGCAAGGCGCATAATACTGGCAAATCCCCCCGCTCGATCGTCGAAGCCGAAGGGCTTGCAAAAGTCAGTGATGACAGTGCCATCCGTAAAGTTTGTGGAGAAGTGCTGGCTGAAAACCCGGAGGAAGTGGCCGGTTATAAAGGTGGCAAGGAGACCTTGATTGGCTGGTTTGTCGGTCAGGTCATGAAGAAAATGCGCGGAAAGGCTGATGCTCAAATCGCGCGTACCATCTTGCAGGAATTGCTCAAGTAGGGCAGATGCCTTCAGCTTTTGTTTCTCTTAACGGTATTCAGTTTCATTATATAACTTGGAAGCAAGGTATGGATGACCGGCCGGTCATCCTGTTGCATGGACTGGCTTCCAACGCTCGTATCTGGGACTTGGTAGTCCCGCACCTGCTGCATGGTGGGCTAGTCCCGATAGCCATTGACCAGCGTGGTCACGGCCTTACCGATGGGCCGGATGGTGATTACGGTTTTGAGACGTTCACGGGTGATCTGGCTGCCTTCCTTGAACTATTTCAGCTTGAAAAACCCTTGTTAGTCGGCCACTCCTGGAGCGCTTCGGTCGTTCTGGATTACGCTGCACACGTCCGTTCAGGTGCGTACTCTCCTTCAGGACTGGTCCTGGTCGATGGGGGCTTGACTCAACTCACCGACCTGCCAGGTGCAACCTGGGAGTCGGTGTCCGAACGACTGGAACCGCCGCAGCTGGCAGGTACGCCGCTGTCCGAGTTTCGCGAACGACTCGAACAAAACCGGGGCGATTGGATGCTTTCGCAGGAGGCGATTGACATCATCCTGGCCAACTTCGAATTGCGCGCAGATGGAACGATTTCACCGCATCTGACTTTCGAACATCATATGCAGATCGTACGCGCCATGTGGGAATTCCAGACCTATGAGAGGCTGTCACAGCTGGCCTGTCCGGTGATGGCTGTCCCGGCCCGTCCGAAGGATCCACAAGGGCTTGCGGCTGATTTTATGGTGCTGAAGGAGCGCGGAGTGGAACACGCCCTGAAGGTTAGGCCCGACCTGCGTCTGGAGTGGATGAAAGATTCCATTCATGATATCCCCCTGCAACATCCTGAAACACTGGCCAATTTGATCCTGGATTTTTCTGCACTTCTTTGATCAATGATCAATTCGCGCCGGCTCACACGCAAATTCCTCTGGCGAGTTTTCCTCGTCGCCCTGGCTCTTCGCTTGGTTCCGGTTCTATTGTCCTATAACCTGGGTATCGGGTTGGATGACATGTTCCAATATGACATGCTGGCGCGCAGCCTCGTCAGCGGAAATGGCTATCGTTGGTACGCGCAGGACGACCTGCAATTGGTCCAGCAATATCTCCCTCTCGATCTTTCGTCTATAGCTTACGACCCGCGCGGGGTGCTGACCGCGTTTCGACCGCCGCTTTATCCCACCTTCCTGGCCCTGGTTTACTCCGTTTTTGGTCTTGGCTTGCGGCGTTTCTTTTTTGCACGGTTAGCCCAGGCGGTATTGGGGAGTCTGCTACCATTACTGACTTTTTCTCTGGCAGTTCGCTTTTTCCCCAATCGGCCGCGGGCTTCCAGGCTGGCTACCTGGGTGGTTGTCTTCTATCCAATGCTGATCCTGTTTCCCCTGGCACTGGCGACCGAGAATCTATTCATCTTCCTGGTGATGGCTTCGATCCTGGTACTGCTGCGCGGGGTTGAAACACGCCGGTCATCGGATTTCATTTGGTTTGGCTTATTAGCAGGCTTAAGTGCCCTGACGCGTTCAGTTATTCTGGGTGCCGGCGGATTGTGCCTGTTGTGGCTCTGGTTTTTCCTGCGTGAACGCCGGGGAGCGCTGCTGGCCGCGACTGCCCTGGCCGTGACGATTGCCCCTTGGATAATTCGCAATTCGCTGCTATACCATCGACCAGCGGGCATCGAAGTCAGCTTGGGCTACAATTTGTACATGGGCTATCATCCGCAAAGCAGCGGAACCTTCAAATATGGAATTTCATTGGATTTGCTTCCCATCCTGGATGACGACCAACGCGACCGATTGGGCATGCAGGCGGCTGTGGCTTTCATTAAAGACAATCCTACACGTGTCCCTTCACTTATGGTTTCCAAGTTGGGATATTTCTTCGGTCTCGAGCGCCGCGCCCTGACCTATTTCTATTCGAACGATTTCTTTGGCTATCTGCCGCTGCCAATCCTGCTGTTGTTAGGAGGGTTGGTGTTGGTTCCATTTGGATTGGTCTCGACCTCAGCCGCTCTGGGATTGGGACTTGTTCGTTGGGACCGCCGAGCCTGGCTGCTGGCTTTGATCATATTCGGGTATATCCTGCCGCATCTTTTATTGTTAGCCGAAGAGCGCTTCCATCTGGTATTGGTACCCTTCCTGGCCATCCTTGCAGCTCAACTCTGGGATCGTGGACGGAGCGGTGTGTCTGAACGCTGGCGCACGCGAGCCGGGAAACTGGCCTTGATTATGGCAGGGTTGGCGGTTGTACTTCTGTGCCTCAATTGGGGGTTGGAACTCTGGCGCGATGCGGACAAGCTGGCGCTATTGTTCGGCCCGAATGGAAATCGTACGTTTTTCCCTTATTGAGTACAAGGAGCAATGCATGGTACAAGAACCAAAGGCAACTCTGCAATTGGATTGGAAGATTGCAGTCCTGGCAGTCGTATCAACCCTTTTGTTGCTGGTTGATCATTATTATGTGCTGACCTCCAGCAAAGAATTAGATCGTACAATTCTGTATTTGTTGGTTCCCTTGCTGATCACGTTGTTTGTCTTTCGCGAATCTCCGCGGGAGTATGGCTTCCAACTTGGTGATTGGAAAGCCGGAATTACCATTACCGCCATCTGCATCCTTTTGATCGCTCCAATTTTGTGGTTTGTCACACGCGCTGATCCAACGATGACTTTGTATTACCGCGGACTGGCGGGCGGATTGCCCTGGAATACGCTGGTCGATTTGCTGGGTTGGGAGTTTATGTTCCGCGGTTGGTTGCTGTTCGGCTACGCTCGCCGCTTTGGCCCCGAGGCGCTCTGGATGCAGGCTGTTCCCTTTGCATTGGCGCATCTTGGCAAGCCGGCTGTGGAGACGCTGTCGACAATTTTTGGCGGATTCGCCTTCGGCTGGGTGGCGTATCGCACACGTTCTTTCCTGTACCCATTCCTGATCCATTGGTTCGTCTCCTCGTTCGTGATCCTGATTGCGGCAGGCAGCCTTGGTTGATTATTTCCTGCGCCCTGCTCGGACGGATGATTTTCCCGCTATCCGATCCTTGATTCGTACGGTTCGTATCAACCCGACCGGATTAGATTGGCAGCGCTTTGTCGTTGCTGAGACGAATGATGGATTATTGGTTGGTTGTGGACAGGTCAAACCTCATCGTGACGGTACTCTTGAATTGGCTTCAATAGCGGTCGAGCAGGATTTTCGTCATCAAGGTGTGGCGCGGGCTCTGATCGAAGATTTGCTAAGGCATTATCCGCGACCGCTGTATCTTATGTGCCGCTCGAGCCTCGGTCCATTTTACGAACGCTTTGGCTTTCAGGTTGTCCGGCCCGAGCAAATGCCACAGTATTTCCGCCGCATCCAGAACCTGGCCGGTATTTTTGGAATGGTAAGGCCTGGTAACGGATCACTGTTGGTCATGCGGCTGGTATAATTTGGAAAAGGGACCGGAATGTCAATGAAAAGAATTCTCGACATCCTGATCGGATTGTTGGTTGGATTGATCGCTGCGGGGCTGATCTGGATTGTTGCCAGCCCGCCGCGTGGACGGCCAATTGGACTTCTTCCGGAACCCACTTCCCAGCCGATCAAGGTTTACGTAACAGGTGCGGTCCAAAAAGTTGGCGTCTATTTGCTCCCTGAGGGTAGCCGAATTGGGGATGCGATCGATGCCGCCGGCGGTTTTGCGGAAGACGCCGATAATGAAAGCATTAATTTGGCAGCGCTGGTTCATGATGGTGACCAGATCCTCGTTCCGCGGAATTTTCAGTCGGGTGGAGGTTCGTCGATCGCGAGGATCAATGTCAATATCGCCACGATCGATGAACTGGATTCGCTGCCCGGCATCGGGCCGACACTGGCCGAGAATGTTGTCAACTACCGGCTGGCACACGGCCCCTTCCGCGTGTTGGACGATTTGCTTGATGTGCCGGGTATGGGCCCGGCCTCACTTGAGCGCATCCGGGATATGATTACGCTGGGAAATTAGGAATTTTTATGCCCTTCGACCATTTTGATTGGCTGGCCCCGTTATACGACCGTGCCATTCACGAATTCTCTGCGCAAGATTCTATGCAACGCTACCTGGATTTACCGGTCGATGGGCGTTTGCTGGATGCGGGTGGGGGGACAGGGCGCGTCGCCGCTGCCTTGCATGGCCTGGCTTCCCAAATTATCGTCGCTGACCTTTCCCGGGGCATGTTGCGTCAGGCTGCAATAAAACCCGACCTTTGGCCTGTCTGCTCTCTAACTGAGCACTTACCTTTTCCTGACGCATTTTTTGACCGTGTGATTATGGTGGATGCGCTCCATCATGTGATCGATCAAACTTCAACCGCGCGGGAACTTTGGCGGGTCCTCAAGGCCGGCGGCCGGATTGTTATTCAGGAACCTGATGTGCGCAGATTCTCTGTCAGACTTATCGCCCTGGCTGAAAAATTGGCATTGATGCGCAGTCATTTTCTCGCACCCCCAAAAATTGCCGATTTGTTTTCGATGGATGGCGCCAAGATAGAACACTACACAGAGGAATACAGCGCCTGGGTTGTAATCATAAAATAATCAATCACCCGCAGGATTTCCTGCGGGTGATTGATTTTAACGAAGTATTTGCCTGGCAATGACCATGCGCTGCATCTCGCTGGTCCCTTCGCCGATAGTCATCAAGCGCGCATCGCGGTAGATGCGTTCGACGGGGTATTCGCGGCTATAGCCGTACCCGCCGTGGATTTGGATTGCATTGCGACAAACGCGTTCTGCCATCTCTGTCGCAAATAATTTGGCCATGCCCGCTTCCTTGGTGTGGGGGCGTTCCTCCTGCTTGAGCCAGGCTGCGTAATAGACGAGTTTGCGGGCAGCTTCTATTTCTGTGGCGGCATCAGCCAACATCCATTGGATGGCCTGGTGCTCAGCGATTGGCTTACCAAAAGTCTGGCGTTCTTTTGAATAAGAAATTGCGGCTTCGAATGCTGCTTGAGCCAGTCCAACCGAAAGCGCACCAATACTGATGCGACCGCCATCCAGGGTTGCAAGCGTCTGGTTAAGCCCGCGTCCTTCCTCGCCAACCAGGTTACCAAGTGGAACGTGCACGTCTGCGTAGGTCACGGCCGAAGTAGGGGAGCCTTTCAGCCCCATCTTTTTTTCCGGCGGGGCGATGTGCAGTCCGGGGGTGTCGGTAGGAACCAGGATCATGCTCAGGGAATGGGAGCCTGCCCCGGCTTCGGTGCGAACGAGGCTGACGATGTATTCGGCAATGCTGGCATTCGTGCACCACATTTTTGAACCGTTGACCACCCAATCATTTCCAACTTTTTCGGCTTTGGTCCGAATCCCACCCTGCAAATCCGATCCAGCCCCGGGCTCGGTCAGGGCCAGGGCCGCCAGTTTGTTCTTGCCACTGGATACAACTGGCAGCCATTTTTGTTTCAGTTCATCAGAACCATAACGCACGATGGGGGTGGTGCCCAGTCCGTTGTGAGCAGCGATGGCCAGAGCGGTGCTTCCGCAACCCCAGCCAAGCTCTTCGATCGCGATCGCTGCGCTGACGGCATCCACTTCTGCACCGCCGTACTTTTCAGGAATGTTAAGCCCCAGTAGTCCGAGCGGACCCATTTTGTGGGCTGCCTCCCAGTTGAAGCTGGCGGTCTCGTCCACTTCGCGAGCCTTAGGTCGGACCTCGACTGCCACAAAATCATGGACGGTTTTTTGCCACAAGCGTTGCTCATCATTTAAATCGAAATTCATGTCTCCTCCGATTTCCTCCATGGTTTTCAGACGATTATTTGAATGATCAGCTATTTTGTTCGATTTCAGTTGAGATCATTTAGGCGTATTCACTCACCAAATTCTTGATCGCCAGCCTCGTCAGTATCGATAGTTGTTTGGTTATCAAGGTAGTTTTTTAGTAAGGTTTTGGCTGCCGTCAGTTTTTCTTTGGGCACAAAAAGCTGTACCAACGCCAGCGGTCCGAACGTAACCGGGTAGATGGAGCGACCGGCTCCCTCCTGAATCATTTGTACCGGAATGCCTTCTGCCTCGAGATACGTCTGAAGTAAGTCGGCTTCCATTCGCCCGTAGACTTCGTGCAGTAATTCCCAGGTGAGTTCGTCGCTCATCCAAGCCTCCAAGTCATAATGAACAGGATGGTGAACAGCGTACTGACGATCAATTGTCTTATACCGATCTCTGTAGGTTGGCGTTTGATTGCCGGATGCGTAATACCCCAAAAAGTCTCGATCCATTGCAGCAAGAATGGCAAGGCCAGGAATCGAGGTGCGAGACCAGTGAGAGACATGACAGTAACTGCTCCCAAATTGAATGATGTATACAGCATTGCTCTACGTCCCATTAAAAATAATACAGATTGCTCCGGGATATCAGCCAAAGAACGTTGTTCGAGCCGCAAATAGGCATAGACGATGGATGCCGCCGCTTGCAGCCAAATCAAAAGCCACAATGCCCACCCGATCGGGTCGTAATGGCCACTACCAACCCACAGGGCGGCCGGAGCAGCGAGTGAAAGGATGCCGGTTGCCAGGATTTCTACTCCGGCCTGACGGCGTTCCGAACGTCGGCTGACCAGATATAAATGCCAGGTGAAGACCGGAATGGCAGGGACAGACAGGTAAAGGACAATTGCAAATCCTTGCCAAATCAGACCCGCCACGGCTGCGAGTATGATTACCGCATAGACCAACATCCAGACACGTGCTGCAGCCAGGTCCTGTTTGCTACGCCTGCCGCTATAAGCCTTGACTGCAATTGTTACCGGTTGGCGGATCAAAAAGGCTGCTATGGCGGCAATGATCAAAAAAGCGGAGGCTAAGCCAAAAGAGCCTCCGGCAAATAAACCAATTAATAATGGGCTGAGAAGAAATATCCAGGAGCCGTGATCCTGAGGTAGGGCAATCTGACGACGGAAGATCGATGGCTTTAAGCCAGACATAGTTGGGATTATAACACCTGGCTCACCGTGGTCCGGGGTGCTACCTGCCAGATGGCAGGTAGCCAACAGACAAAGCGCTTGGGTTAGTGCCTGGTGGAGTCGGGAAGATGAGTATATTATGACAAAATCGTTTTGATATTGTGTCAAATCGCCCAATATGGTAGGATATATCCGAATATTAAGGAGCGTATTGGTATGGATATTTATGCAAAAAATGCCCCCTCGGTTAGTGTTGGCGTGCGGCTGCGGCAACTCCGCGAGCAGCGCAATATGTCAATGCGGACGCTGGCAAGTTTGAGCGGATTGTCTGCCAACGCCCTGAGTATGATTGAGCGCAGCAAGACCTCTCCTTCGGTCAGTACACTGTATAAAATTGCCGATGCGCTGGGCGTTTCAATCACGTCCTTCTTTGGGGACGAGGCCGAAAGGCAGCAGGTTGTATTTATTAAAGGCAACGAACGTTCCCGGGTACCGTTCGTGCAGGGAGTTTGGGAAGGACTTGGCGGCGAGCAATTCATTGGCCGGATCGAGCCCTTTGTTTTAACCCTTGAAAGTGGTGCGACGAGCGGTCAGCATGCCATGATGCACACCGGGCACGAATTTGTTTTTTGTCTGCGTGGTTCTTTGGAATATAAGGTCGAGGATCAAACCTTTGCCATGGAATCCGGGGACAGCCTGCTGTTTGCGGCCCGTTTAAGGCATTCCTGGAAGAATGCTGCGAATGTGGTAACCAATGCCCTGGTCTTATTGTGTGATTTCTCGGAGGGTGAGCATCTGACCGGAATGCATTTGAATAAAACCCAGAAAAATCCATAGCGATGGAATGAAAAACGGCGAGCACTTCTGCTCGCCGTTTTTGGGTACTTAACAACCTAAGCGTACATACCCCAATCAAGGGCGGAGGGATCTTCCATCATCGAGAAATCCCACATATCGGCGCCCATCTCGATGGTGACAGGTTTATTGATCGCATCCTGGGCTTTTTGGCGGGTGGTCTCGATCATGGCGGGACCATAAGGACAGAAGGGGGTGGTCAGGATCATCTTGATCCGCATGATGTCGTCGACTAGGTCGGCGTCACGGATCAGACCAAGCTGGATGATATTCAACCCGATTTCAGGGTCTACCACTTCGGATAAACCATCGCGCAATGTCTTGACCAGATCGGGATGGGTTTCGTGTAGGCTCCATTTTATTTCATTGGTAGCGTTTTCGCTCATGATATTTGCTCCACAACATTTGAAGTTACTACGTACGTGCAATGTGCATCACCGCTTAGAATGCATTTTACTTTTTCAGCCGGGACAGCCAGCATATTTGAAAGGATGGTTTGGTCAACGGTACAGACTTCAGGGTGGTTTTGGCCAACCTGCAAATAAGGGCAGGTAATTTCGTGAATGTGATACTCTTGCCCGCTCTTCTCCCATTCGACCACAAAACCTTCCTGGGCCAGCAATTCCTTGACGGTTTCCAGGCGTTCTTCCATCGACATGCCTTTTAGCTGTTCAGAATATTCTTCTGCCAGGCTGGTCGCCATCTCGGAGAACAGCTTGCTGATCATGGGTTGAGGTAAGGTCTCTTTCATCTGGGACAGCAAGCGCGAGGTCAGGCGCAGGTAGCGGGTAGGGAAGTGCTCCATGCCGTCTTCGGTCAACGTATAAATCAGGCGCGGTCGCCCGACTCCGTGACGTTCTTCCTCAGCCGAAACCAGTCCTTCCACCTGAAGGTTGGTCAGGTGGTGGCGCACCGAAATCGGGTTAATACCAACTGCCTCAGCCAGGTCATTGATGGTCGAGGCGGGGTGGCGCAGGAGAGATTGAAGAATTCGCTCACGTGTACTTTTCATCTTGTGACAGCTTTCTTTGGGCGGTTCTATTTTTGGAGTATATCAGTCCCGATTAGGTTTGTCAATATTATAGATAATTATCATAAATATCCATTTTTGAGAGCAAGGATGGAGCATAAGAATATACTAGAATATTATCATAAATATTGACATATCTGGTCGCCTTTGCTATAATGGCGGTTACGAGAAAAAACAAATAGCGATGATTTTTTACTAGGAGTTAACACGTATGTCGCAAATGGAAATTAAGAATTTACATGTCAACATCGAGGGTAAGGAAATCCTCAAAGGTGTCGATCTGACGATCAAGCAAGGTGAAATACACGCAATCATGGGGCCTAATGGGACCGGAAAATCCACGCTGGCTTATACCCTGATGGGACACCCAGCCTATGAGGTTACGCAAGGTGAAGTTAAATTCAAAGGGAAAGATCTCCTAAAGTTAGCCGCCGACGAGCGTTCCCGCTTAGGCGTTTTCCTAGCTTTTCAATACCCGGTTGCCATTCCCGGGGTGACGGTGGCAAATTTTTTGCGCAGTGCGTTGAATGCCCGTCGCAAAGCCGAGAATAAAGACGATAAAGGCGTCTCCATCCCCGAGTTCCGCAAGCTGCTCAAAGAGAAGATGGACCTGCTGAAGATGAACCACGACGTGGCGGGACGCTATCTCAACGATGGCTTCTCGGGTGGGGAGAAGAAACGGGCTGAGATTTTGCAGCTGGCAACTCTTAGGCCGGAAATCGCCATCCTGGACGAGACCGATTCTGGGCTTGACATTGATGCGTTGCGGATCGTTTCAGACGGTGTCAATGCTTTAGCGGGTCCCGATTTGGGTTTGCTAGTCATTACACATTACCAACGCCTGTTGAACTACATCAAACCAGATTTTGTTCACATCATGCTCGATGGACGTATCGTCGAATCGGGTGGCCCCGACCTGGCGTTACATCTCGAAGATCAAGGATATGATTGGGTGCGCGAGAAGTACGAAGACACAGTCTCCGCCTGATCCTTACCGGTAATTTTGACTGGAGGTAACCATGACAGAAGATACGAAACTCCTCGATGGAATGGGTCAATATAAATACGGATTTAGCGACCCTGACACGTTTGTATTCAAATCCCAAAAAGGTCTCAACAGCGAGGTTGTTCAACAAATTTCCGCGATGAAAGGCGAGCCGTCGTGGATGCTCGAATATCGCCTGAAAGCCCTCGAACATTTCATGCAGCGTTCAATTCCGACTTGGGGACCGGATCTGTCCAAGCTCAACCTGGATGAGATTTTCTATTATGTCAAGCCGACCGAGGGACAGGGCAAATCCTGGGACGATGTGCCCAGCACGATCAAGCAAACATTTGATAAGTTAGGCATCCCTGAAGCTGAACAAAAATTCCTTTCCGGAGTGGGAGCGCAGTACGAATCGGAAATGGTCTACCACTCCATCCAGAAGCATCTGGAAGAGAAGGGCGTCATATTCTTGAGCATCGAAGATGGCTTGCGCCAACACCCGGACCTGTTCAGGGAATATTTTGGCACCGTCATCCCAATTGAAGACAATAAATTTGCTGCCCTGAACAGTGCGGTTTGGTCCGGCGGCTCCTTTGTTTATGTGCCCAAAGGCGTCAAGGTCGACCTGCCGCTGCAGGCTTATTTCCGTTTGAATCTGGCCAACATCGGACAGTTTGAACGCACGATCATCATTGCGGACGAGGGTTCGCAAGTTCACTATGTCGAAGGTTGTACCGCTCCCCAGTACACTACCGATTCGTTCCACTCTGGCGTGATCGAGATCGTCGTCAAGCGTGGTGCGCGCGTGCGTTATACAACGATCCAGAACTGGTCCACGAACGTTTACAACCTGGTCACCCAGCGCGCCAAGGTCTTTGGGGACGGCACCATGGAATGGGTGGATGCCAACCTGGGCTCCAAGGTCACGATGAAGTATCCGTCCTGCTATCTCATGGAACCGGGCGCCCGCGGCGAAATGCTGTCAATGGCTTTTGCCGGCCCGGGTCAGCACCAGGATGCCGGCAGCAAGATGGTCCACTTTGCGCCCAACACCACCAGCAAGATTACCTCAAAATCTATCAGCAAGGGCGGTGGCCGCGCTTCTTATCGAGGGCTGCTCAAGGTCTACAAGGGCGCGCACGGCGTAAAGTCCAATGTGGTTTGCGATGCCTTGTTGCTCGACCCCGAATCTCAGTCCGATACCTATCCATACATTGAAATTGACGAGGAAGACGTCACCATTGGCCACGAGGCTTCGGTCTCGAAAGTCGGAGATGAGCAGCTTTTCTACTTGATGAGCCGCGGGCTGAGCGAGGAAGAAGCCACAACCATGGTTGTCTCGGGCTTTATCGAACCCCTGGTCAAGGAATTGCCGATGGAATATGCGGTCGAGATGAATTGCCTGATCCAGTTACAGATGGAAGGATCGATTGGTTAATATGGCAGACAGACCACGCGTTGTCGTAACTTCACGATCCCAACGATCAGATAACTCGACCAAGGAGTTCAAATTCACGTCTGGGCAGGTCAACCGCTCGGGTGCCTTGAAAGAATACCGAGAACAAGCCTGGGAAAGCTTTAATCGTCTCAAGCTGCCGACTCCTGCGGAAGAGGCTTGGCGGCGGACTGACCTGCGACCGCTACCGACCGATAGGTTTCATCTGCCAGAAATCGGTTCGCACCAGGACCTACCCGGTGTACCGGATGCGTTATTGCATCCACTGGTAGGGGAAAAACATGCCGGACAGGTTGTCCTGACTCCCGGCGGTTCTTCCATCCACCTCGAGCCTGACCTTGTAAAAAAAGGTGTGGTCTTCACCGACCTGCGAACCGCTGAGAAAGAGCACCCCGAGCTGGTTGCCCGTTTGGCTGGACAAGTTGTCAGTGCGGATGAAGGAAAATTTGCATCCATGGCTGCCGCCTTAGCCCAAAATGGGGTTGTCCTGTATGTTCCTAAAGGCATTCAGGTCGAGGATCCGTTTCACAGCATTCTGTGGGGTCCCGGTCTGGATTTGGCCCATATCTCGCATTTGATGGTCTTAATCGACGAAGGCGCTTCAGTCACGTATGTACACGAGGCTGCTTCGCCAAATGAATATGGCCACACTTTGCATGCTGGCCTGGTTGAAATCCAGGTCGCGGCTGGGGCCAATTTGCGCTTTGTGGAATTGCAATCTTGGGGTACGCACGTCTGGAATTTTAGTCACGAACGTGCGCGCGTAGACCGTGACGGTAACCTGGATTGGATTTTCGGGGCAATCGGGTCCCACCTGACCAAAAACTTTACTGAGCTTGACCTGGCAGGACAGGGTTCCACGGGTCGTATGTCTGGTTTTTACTTCACCAACGGTTTGCAGCACCTGGATCATGATACGCAGCAGAATCATTTGGCACCCAATACCACCAGCGATTTGTTGTTCAAGGGCGCGTTAAAGGGCAAGAGCCGTTCTGTCTGGCAGGGTATGATATACGTTGCGCCTGGTGCACAAAAGACAGATGGATATCAGGCCAACCGCAATCTGGTACTCAGCAAGGAAGCTCGCGCTGACTCAATCCCCGGATTGGAAATTCTGGCGGACGATGTGCGTTGTTCGCACGGTGCGACAGTTGGTAAAATTGAAGAAGAACCGCTCTTCTACATCCGCTCGCGCGGCATTCCTCCGGAGGAAGCTGAACGCCTGATCGTGGAAGGTTTCTTTGATCCGATCATGCAGCGCATCCCCTTCGAGGGAGTGCGCGAACGTTTCCAGCAGGCAATTCACGAGAAGGTTGCTGGCGAATAAATTATCTCGACACACGAAGAGGTGAGCGTATCCAAAGCATGAAACGTGAGGTCGCGCGGCTTTTGCGTTTCATGCTTTTACCTGTCCGGGAGGGCTTCACTTACTGAGGAGGTTGAATGACACAGTTTTCTTACATGCGATCCCCTGATACCGAGCACGCCTTTGAAGTTGGCGACCGGGTTGAAGTGTATTGCGATCACGAGAAGAACGAAGACCGGGTGCGCGGCTGGCTTAAGGGGATCGTCGTCCAGGTAGATAATAAATTGGTGGCAGTCCAGTTCCGCACAAATGTATTTCTAACGGATGGCTGGATGGTGCCTGACCGAATTCTATGGTATCCGGTAAATTCCGAGCATATTCGCTCGCTCCAAAAGAAATCACCGAAAGAAAAAGACGCATGACCGCTTCTCTTCGCAGCACTACGCTGGATGTGCGAAAAATCCGTGCTGATTTTCCGATATTAAATCGGGAGGTACA
This sequence comes from uncultured Chloroflexia bacterium, assembly GCA_963790075.1. Taxonomy (GTDB): domain Bacteria; phylum Chloroflexota; class Anaerolineae; order Anaerolineales; family Villigracilaceae; genus CAYOUV01. Next base: position 201,417 of record CAWBNG010000009.1, on the reverse strand, counting down.
CCCGGGCGTTCCTTTAGTTTACCTGGACTCGACCGCTACTTCCCAAAAACCGCAGGTGGTAATTGAGGCGATGGATACATTCTATCGCCGGCATAACGCCAACATCCATCGGGGTGTGCATGCGTTAGCAGAAGAAGCGACTGCCATGTACGAGGCTGCGCGCGGGCAGGTTGCCAAGTTGATCAATGCACCCTCTGCCAAGCAGGTTGTTTTTACCCGCAACACGACCGAATTGATCAATCTGGTAGCCTACACTTGGGCACGTGCCAATCTCAAACCCGGTGATTTGATCGTATTGACCGAAATGGAGCACCACTCGAATTTAGTGCCGTGGCAAATCCTGGCTTCAGAACGTGACCTGCGTCTTGAATTTATTCCAGTCAGTGAAAGCGGCTTGCTTGACCTTGATGCGTATAAGCAATTGTTAGAAAAAGAACCCAAACTCGTAGCCTTTACGCAGATGTCCAATGTACTTGGGACGATCACTCCAGCCCAGGAGATCATCAAATTAGCTCACGAAGCCGGGGCTCTGACCTTGCTGGATGGAGCGCAGTCCGTGCCGCACATACCGGTGGATGTGCAAGCACTTGATGTGGACTTCCTGGGATTTTCTGCCCATAAAATGCTAGGTCCGACCGGCATTGGTGCCCTTTACGGTAAACTGGATTTGCTTGACAAGATGCCGCCCTTCATGGGAGGCGGGGAAATGATCAAGACTGTCAAGTTGCGTACATTCAGTCCGAACGAACTACCGCACAAATTTGAAGCAGGGACACCGGCGATTGCCGAGGCGGTCGGTTTTGGCGCGGCGGTTGAATATTTAATGGATATAGGTTTGGAAACTGTCGCAGCCCACGAACAAGAGGTGATCGAATATGCCCTGGAGCGCCTGGTCGAAATCCCGGGTGTGCGTGTCTTTGGTCCCGAATCAAAACATAAAGGCGGTGTCGCCTCCTTTACGTTGGAAGGTGTCCATCCTCATGATGTGGCCCAGATCCTTGACCGTGACGGGATCGCCGTCCGCGCTGGGCATCATTGTGCCCAACCACTGCACGAGAAATTTGGTATTCCAGCCACGACGCGGGCCAGTTTCTACCTGTACAATATGAAAGAGGAGGTTGACAAGTTGGTGGATGGGATTTACAAAGTGAAGGAAATATTTAACTAATGGACGATCTTTATCGCGAACTAATTATCGAACATTACAAAAACCCGCTTTTTCGCGGACATCTTGACCCAAACGACATTCATTTTGAAGATGATAATCCATTGTGTGGTGACCACATTGAGATTACCCTGCGCGTCGACAGGGATGATCGGATTACCGAGGCGGCTTTTGATGGTCATGGATGCGCCATTTCTCAGGCATCCGCTGATTTATTGGTCGAGTCAATTCAAGGTAAGACTTCTCGACGAGGTCAAGCAATTGGACAAGCAAGCTGTGCTTGATTTGCTTGGAATTGATCTTGGACCAGTGCGTCTCAAATGTGCTTTGCTTTCGCTAAAAGTACTCAAAGCCGGCGTTTATGGTCTCGGGGAAGCTTCCGATGATTTGGTGGAATAAAAGGTATGTACAACTATACAAAATTTGACGAATCTACAGCAGAATTTATCGAGGTGGCACCCCTCAGCGGACTCCCGAACGGGGAGCGGCTGTTTGTTGAGATTGATGACAAGCCGATCGTAATCTTTAATATAGCTGGCGATTTATTCGCCATTGCAGATATTTGCAGTCACGACGATGGGCCGGTAGGTGAGGGCGACCTGGAGGGATTTGAGATCGTTTGCCCGCGTCACGGTGCCAAATTTGATGTGCGCTCAGGAAAAGTACTGACGATGCCAGCAGTAGTTGATATCCCCGCTTACCCGGTCAGGGTAGTGGACGAGATGATCCAGCTTGGCTTGCCAAAAGATTAATTAATTTATTTACCAAAAAAGCGGAGGCCCGGCCTCCGCTTTTTTGGTGTCTTCAATTACAGGGTTTAAATTCCCCTACCACTCTGAGAATATCGAATCCCTCTGCGAAATCACATTCGGCCAGTGCACCATGCCGGACCATGGTTGCGCTTAGCAGCGTTGGATCAAAATAATATTTGTCGTGGTAGGTTTTATATTGGGACAGGGCTTCGATTTTCTTCTCTACATCCTCCTCGGTCACTTTAACTAAAAAGTGAGGGAAGAAGCCATAACTGGAGCGCACAACATCGAAACCGAGCACTGTGATCCCGCGAAAAGCGCGCAGCGCTTCCTGCGTCACCACATTGTGGTCCTGGTGGATGTCCCGTTCGCTGTGCACAAAGATGATGTCCGGATTGAATTCACGTCTCAGTTTGAGCAGGTATTCAAGGATTTCCTGGCGGGCGTCAGGGAATTTACGCGTTTCAAAGGTCTCGACAATGTCGCGGTCTTCGGTCACACCCAGCACGGACATGGCGGCGCGATGTTCTTCGACTACATGTTTGAGAGCGGAGTTTTTTTGATTGTCTGAAAGTGTTACGCACAGCACATTGCTGAAAGCACGAATGCTATACAGCAAAGCCCCGGCTCCAAGTTCGATGTCGTCAGGATGTGCGCCGATACAAAGAACTCGTTTTCCGTAAAGTTTCATCGCAGTCGTCCTTGCTTGAATGACTTGTTTTTATTTGGTTGCCAGAATACCGCCAACGACTTTGGTCATCACCAGCTTGCCATCGCGTTCAAACCAGCGACTGGCGACCACTTCGATTTTGCCGATCAGGGCTTCGTACTCTTCTTTATTGCCGAACATGCTGGTCCACAATTTTCGGTCTTCGGAAAGCGATGCACGGACGTATTCGATGAAGGGTGCCACTTCAGGGAAAGTGATTGGATTTTCGAAAACATGTAAATCGGTTTTGGAAAAGATGCCTTCGATTGTCTGGTAAATATCGCCTTTAAAGCGACTGGAGCCGGGCATGGGTGGGATCGGCTTATTTGTGGCTTCCTTGATGATCTCGTAGAACATTTCTTTGTTCTCTGGAAGCGGCCCGGAAACAAACAGGCGCCCACCGGGTTTCAGGACGCGGTGCGCTTCCCCGAAGGTGAATTGCAGATCGGAGGCATAATAAATTGCGAAGGCGCTGGACAACAAATTGAATTGATTGTCATCGAAAGGGAAGCGCTGATTGAAATCCAGGAACATGAATTTTGTGTTGCTCCCACCGCGTTCGGCATCTTTTGCGCGCGCTTTGTCAAGCAGTTCTTCGGAGAAATCCCCGCCGGTGATCTGTGCCTGACCTTTAGTATAATCGTGGTATAAAAAGCACTGTTTTCCAGCTCCGCAGCCAACGTCCAGGATTTTCATTCCAGGTTGTGGTTTGAGCAGGTCAATAGTCCATTGATCTATGTTTTTTGCACCATATTTTTCGTGGATGTCGATGCGCTTAAGCAGGTCCTTGCTGGTTTCTTGATAATTGATTTGCATGGCTTGCTCCTTGCCTGTGATCGCATACCTTCAAGTAGAATAAGTCGCATTATAACAGGGATAATTTCATAATTCAATAAATGAATATTGGGTTATGGATCAAATACAGTTTGGATCCGGAGTATTTCATGGCCTCTAAAAATATCATCCCATCTGTTAAAGGCACCCGTGATTTTTACCCAGAATTGATGGCTGTGCGCACCTGGCTATATGGTGTTTTGCGCCAGGTCTCGGAATCGTTTGGTTATCAGGAGTACGAAGCGCCGATCCTCGAAAGCCTCGACCTTTATGCCGCCAAGTCCGGCGAGGAACTGGTCAAGGAACAATCTTATGTTTTTACAGACCGCTCGGGTGATCAAATCGCGCTGCGTCCCGAATTGACGCCGTCCCTGGCGCGCATGGTAGCCCAGAAACAGCGCGAATTGACTTACCCGCTCCGTTGGTGGTCGTTTGGTCCGTTCTGGCGTTACGAGCGTCCGCAAAAGGGACGTTCGCGCGAGTTTTTCCAGTGGAATGTGGATATGCTGGGAGTTGATTCGCCGGAAGCGGATGCTGAGCTGGTGACCGTCTTGGCGACTTTCTTTAAAACGGTCGGACTCACCCCGGGCGAGGTCATGATCCTGGTCAATAATCGAAAGCTGATGGATTCGCGCTTCGATGGTATTGGCATTCCGAAAAATCAGCGTCCGGCAGTATCGTCCTGGATTGACCGGCGGGAAAAAATGTCAATCGAGGCCTGGTTGAAGTACGGCGCGGACATCGGCTTAAGCCAGGTTCAGATCGAATCCGTCAAGCAGATGCTGGCCGACCAGGACCTGTGGCGGCAGTCCGAGGAGCTGGTGCGATTCTTCAAGGCCATCGACGCACTCGGTCTGCGCGAGTACGTTCGCTTCGACCCGGCCATCGTGCGTGGATTGTTGTATTACACCGGCACGGTGTTCGAGGCCTGGGAAGTTGGCGGTGAAATCAAGCGCTCGATCCTGGGTGGTGGTCGCTATGACAATCTTCTGGCGGATGTGGGCGGCGATCCGCTTCCGGCAGTGGGTTATGCAATGGGGGACGTGGTTGTCACGCTGATCCTGGAAAAATATGGACTCCTTCCGAAAGGCCTGGATGCCTCCCCCGCCCCGGTCTTGGTCACTGTTTTCAATGACGATTTAATGCTGGAATCGTATACGCTTGCGGCTGAATTGCGTCGGGCCGGATTGCAGGTTACCTGCTACCCCGAGGCGATCAAGCTCCCCAAGCAGTTCAAATTTGCAGACCGGATTGGGATGCGTGTAACCGTAGTGCTCGGACCAGATGAAGCCGCCGCGGGGACGGTAACGGTTAAGGATTTGACATCCGGAAACCAGCAGACTGTTCAACGAAGCGAAGTGGCTGGAGCCATTCGTAAAATCCTCGCAAGTAAATAGCGCTGTGGTATAATCGCCCAGCTAATCGCGGTGGCTGTAGCTCAATGGCAGAGCACTTGACTGTGGATCAAGTGGTTGAGGGTTCGAGCCCCTTCAGCCACCCCTGACGCCCTCATTTGAGGGCGTTTTTTTGTTATGCAGGGTGTGGGTGGAACCAAAAAATTTTCCTTTTAGGAATGTACCAAGCAAAAAGTCAATTGGGAGAACTGTTCTCATAATTCTCTAATATTTGAGCCGTAACTTATTTGGATTCAAAACGACCAGTAAGTAAATATCGAAAAACCAATATTGAGGAGATTTTCGACATGCGTAAAAGTTCAATCTTTATTTCTGTGGTCTTGACGACTTTTGTTTTGGCGATGCTGGCAAGCGTTGCCTATGCTTATCAAGAGGTGGCTAAAGCCAAGGCGAGTCTGGTGGCCGCTCAACCGGCTGTAACCGAGACGGTCCAACCGGTCGAAATTGTAGAAACGCCTGAACCAACCCAGCCAACACCTGTGATGGCCGAACAGGCTGCCGCTTTGGCTGCGCAAGCCTTGGGGCAGGATGATCTGTACAGCGTCGAACTGACGACTTTCAACGGCGCCGATGCCTATCTGGTTTCTTTTAGCTCTGGAAATTTGGTGTATGTTGGCCTGGATGGGCAAATCCTTTCTCAAACCAAGCTTCAAGTCGCCTCGAGTAGTGTTGAGACAACTGTCCAGACCAAGCAACAGGCCAAGAAGGCCAGCAATAACAACAGTGGTGTGAGTCACGAAAAAGATGATCATGAGCACGACGACGGCGAAGATTAACCTTGCTTAGCAGGAATTTATGATGGCAAACAAACCCAAGTCCAAAAACTGGAATGATGTGCAGATGGTGATTGCTGCCGTTGCGATTGCCTTGAGTCTTGGGATTCTGGAACATGTTCTCCACTCCCGCCAAACAGGATCTGGCTAATCAGGTTGATCCGGTGACATCGCCCCCGCCGACCGAAACCCCGGAACCTTCGCCAACACCGCAGGTCGTGCCAACGCTGCTGCCGCATGTCAAGATCTATCTTGGTGGGGCGGCACCGCAGGTGCAGCAAGTATCAGCCCCGGCTAAAAAGGCCAAGAAGGCAAAAAGCGGTAATGGTGGCGGTAGCTCCGGAACCGTAACGACCACCAAGACTTCCTAGATGTTGCATCGACTGGCATTCCACGCGATGGGCAGCCAGATGCTGGCTGTCATAGAGCAGGCATCTGATCCAACTCCACTGGTATTACATGAGGTCCCGAAGTGGTTTGAGGAATGGGAACGGGTGCTCAGCCGCTTTCGACCCGAGAGCGAATTGAGTCGTTTAAATGCGATGTCGGGCCAGCCGGTTCATGTCAGCCAGATTCTGTGGGATGTGTTTAAGGCTGCGCTCGCGACCGAGGCGGCCACGGCTGGGCTGGTCACGCCGACGGTGTTGGATGCAGTTGTTCAAGCCGGTTATGACCGCAGTTTTGACACCCTTCCGCAGGCGCAAATCCAACCAGGTTTGCGGAGGTCTGTGGAGATTAACCCGCTCTCGGAAGTGACCTGGGAAGAGGCTTCCCGCACGATCTATTTACCTGAAGGTGTCCACCTGGATCTGGGCGGTGTGGCCAAGGGCTGGGCAGCCCACCAGGCAATGCAGCGCCTCAAAGTGCACGGCCCTGCGCTGGTCGATGCGGGAGGCGATATCGCCATAAGCGGACCCCGGTTGCATGGGGGACCCTGGCCAGTAGGTGTTGCCGAGCCTTTTAATCCGTCTGAGGAATTTGTTGTCTTGCATGTTGGTGCGAGCGGTGTGGCGACTTCGGGTAAGGACCGCCGTCGCTGGACGCAAGGCGCTGTCCTTCACCATCACCTGATCGACCCGCGCACCGGACAATCTGCCGAAACCGATGTGCTGACTGCTACGGTAGTGGCACCGACCGTAATCGAAGCCGAGGCAGCCGCCAAAGTCGCCTTTTTGTTGGGCAGCCAGGAAGGTCTGGCCTGGTTAAAAGCCGACCCAACCTTGGCCGGATTGCTGGTCCTGGACGACGGACAAGTGGTCAGCAGCCAGACCATTCAGCAGTACCTCTCGTAATTATTTATTCACAGGAAAAACTTATGCCAGATTCATCTGATGATTTAGAATTCAACCAATCAAGCCTGACCCTGCAATCCTTTCTGCTGCTTCTGGTCGCGATGGTCATTGGCCTGCTGGTGGCCGTGATGCTGTTGCCGGTCTGGATGCCGAACATGGCTGTATCTCTGGCAGGAGATGCGCCCAAGGCGTATTGGTATCTCTCGCGCGGGACAGCTTTTGTGGCGCTCAGCTTGTTGTGGATTTCAATGGCGCTGGGATTGGGGATTACCAACAAAATGGCGCGGTCTTGGCCGGGTGCTCCCGCGGCATTCGCGATCCATGAATATGTCAGCCTGTTGGGATTGGCGTTTGCCGCATTCCACGCCTTAGTCCTGATGGGCGACCATTACATCAACTTTACCTTGTTGCAGGTTATCGTTCCATTCGCATCCACGGATTACCGCCCCTTCTGGGTTGGTTTGGGGCAGGTTGGATTCTACACCTGGGCAATCGTGGCGTTGAGTTTTTATGTGCGACAACACATTGGGCATAAATCCTGGCGTTTCATTCATTACGCCAGCTTTTTAATGTACCTGATCGCCCTGTTGCACGGATTGATAAGTGGTACCGACACAGCCTTGCCGTGGGCACAATGGTATTACTGGATATCGGCTGGGAGCCTGGTTTTCCTTTTGGTTTACCGTTTGGTAGCACCGGTTGTGGATTGGTTATTTCCATTGCGAAAGGTTGCCGCTTCTCGGCCAAATCCGACGCAAGGCACCTAACAAAACACACCCTCCCTGCTGGGAGGGTGTGTTTATATGGGATTTATGCGCTGCCGCGCTGCTTGCGTTTTGCGGGTTGCGGGGAATCTTCAGCTTCACCGCTCAGCCAGGCTTTAAGCGTGGCACGATACAAGGCGCGTTCGAAGTAACTGCCGTTTAATGAAAGTCCATTGTATCCTTTTTCGAATAGTACATCCATCAGCGGTTCCACTTGCTGGGCATAATGCCGCATGCAGGCTTCAGCATGGACGCCCGGCCACGAATAGCAGGTCACGGTGGTGCGGCGATGCTTGGACGGAATCGATTCAGGGACCAGCTGGTCCCATTTTGGATCATCGGGATCAAATATATATTGATCCAGGTTGCCCTGCGGGATGCCTTCCACGCCGCGTACGACGGGTGGATTGGCGTCCAGTATATAGGGATCAACAGACAGGTCTACCACGATGGCGTGTTCAGGTAGCCAGGCTAACCACGCATTTGGAACGACCGGTTTACTGGGAATGCGTCGCTGGGTGGCATCCACCAGGATATCGGCCTGGGACATGAGTTTTTCCATCATAACGGGATTCGATGAAATGTTGCGTCCGACCGAAAGGGCGATAGCCCCCGGTCCGCCGTCTGTGATGTGATCGCTGTTGCGTTCGATATTTCCCAGTTTGGTAGCCGCGTCCACTGCGTGCTTTCCGACCATGCCGGTGCCCAGGATGACCACGTGGATCGGCGTTTTGTCGGTCTTGACCAATCCCGGCCAGCGTTTCTCGAGTGCGTCGAAGGCCGCTTCCAAGCCGTTCCAGGCGACAGACTTCATGTTTTCCATCAGGCGTGTACCTTTGTCATTGACAATGCTGTCCAGGGAAATGGCGCGGATGCCCAATTCTTGCAGAGTTTTGACGCGTTTGGGCCGGGTAGGGTAATGCAGCATTGTGACCAGAATGCTGCCGCGTTTGATCAGCTTGAATTCTTCCGGTTTAGGGGAACGCAGGATGAGCACGACCTCCTGCTGAAAGGCTTCCTCGCGACTGCATTGGTTAACGGCCGGATTGGCTTGTTTATAATCTTCGAAAGTGTAGCCGGAGCGTGAGCCGTACCCTTCCTCGATGTAAACCTGGGAGCCAAGCGTGACTACGTATTCGATAAATTCTGGCAGGAAGACGCGCTTCTCGCCGGCTTCATGACGCATGCGCGGAAATCCAATCGTCATTGTAGGTTTCATTTAAATCTCCTTCAAGGAATTAACCTTGAATTGTGATAGCAGGGCACGGCCAATGGCTCGTTCGAAATAACGCCCGTTTGGATTGACGCGTTGAATGCCGCCTTTCTCGATGATGGTTCGCATTAAGGGGCGCAACTGATGCCCATACAATTCCATGCATTCCCTTGGATGCAGACCTGGCCAGGAATAACATGATACGGCAAATCGCCGCTCTTTGGTGGAGACACAATCCGGTATGCGGTCATAAGCCGGGTCATCCGGAGCAAAAACGAACTGGTCCAGGTTTCCTTGTGGAATGCCCTCAATTCCCTTGACTTCGGGGGGCTGGATGGCACAGTCGTATGGATCAACAGACAGGTCCAGCAGCACGGCGTGTTCTGGCAGCCAGGCAATCCAATCGTTTGGAATAACGACTTTGCTTGGATCAGGGCGTTGGGTGGCATCCACCAGGATGTCGGTGGTCGAAAGGATTTCCCGCATGGGTTTCTCGCGTCCGGTCAGATCGTAATCGATGGCCGTGACCTGCACACCAGGGACGCCGCGGGTTGCCAGCGACTGCCAGAGTGTTAAATCCCCATACCTGCTGGCAGCCTGGACCGCGTGCGCACCTACCGCACCTACGCCCATGACCGTAACGCGCACGGGAGCGCGTTCCGTGCTTTCCATCCCGGGAGCCGGATAAGTCCGGCGCAACACCTGGAAGGCCACTTCGGAACCGTTCCAGGCAACTGAGTGCAGGTTTTCAACCACCCGGCGTCCGACGTCGTCCTTGAGTGAATCGAGCGAGATCGCTTCCGCTCCGAGTGACCGCAGGAATTCTACGCGTCTCGGGCGGGTCGGGTAGTGCAGCATGGAAATCAGACAGGATTTTTTATCGAGCAACTGCAGGTCGTTGTCCGCCGGGCAGCGCAAAACCAAGACCAACTCTTTCTGGAATATTTCTTCGCGGGAGACGAACCTGACGCCCGGTGCCACTTTCTGGTAATCTGCTTCCGTGAATCTCATCCCGGACCCATAGCCATATTCAAGAAAGACCTGGGCTTCATATTTTTGCAAGCGGGCAATAAATGCTGGCAAAAAATCGCGCCGTTCGCCATATTCAACATGCATGCGCGCTAGGCCGATCGCAATTGGCTCAGTCATGACTCCCTCGTGTACGTATATTCAAGATGTTATCTTTGAAAAGTTTACCATAGGATGGTTTTTGGGAGATAAGTCACTAGAAATTGTGTCTGAGCCTCGCTATACTGATAAAAAGGCCAGAGGAGGAAGTTATGTGTGAATTCTGCACCCAGCATGGTGAAGGTCAGAAGTGGTACCTGAGCATGGACAACTATTCGAACGGCCTGCTTGAACAGGATGGTCGGATCGAGTACGCTGCCGACTTCCTAAACACGTTTCACAGACGGACCCCGGCCAGCCTCCGCCAACTGGACCGAGTCCGATCCACGCCTTTGATGCCTGCTTTGCGCCCGATCCTGACGGCCAACCAGAAGCGCAATCACTACGGGCAAGTCGTTCCGATCGAAGAGGTCGAACAGATCTTCAAAATGGTGGAGGGGGTTGTCCGCCTCCCATGTGTTTGCCGACGGGTGACCACGGGAAACTTTAATGCCCGCTACTGCTACGGGTTGACGTTGGACCATCGCCTTTATGACGAGTTGGATGATTCGTTTAGCTTGGAATTGCTGTCGTCAGCAGAGGCCCTGGAATCGATCCGCAAGCTGGATAAAGAAGGCTTGGTTCATTCGGTGTGGACCTTTAAGTCCCCTTACATCGGTGGCTTGTGCAACTGCGATCAGGATTGCATGGCATATCGAATAACCCACGCGCGCAAGGATTATCCGGTGATGTTCCGCGGTGAATGGCTGGCGAGGGTCGATTGGGAATTGTGCAATGGGTGCAAGAATTGTATGCGCCAGTGCCAGTATGGCGCTATTCGCTATTCATCCAATCACAAAAAAGTCGTGGTCGATGCCAGCGCCTGTTATGGTTGTGGGGTCTGCCGGGCAACCTGTCAGCGGGATGCGATTACGCTTTATGAGCGGTCTGAGGATCCGGTTGCGGCGGAAATCTGGTAAACATTTTTCTGATTGTGATACAGCCTGCGCTCGAATAAGTGCAGGCTGATTTTTATCCCGCCCAACCTCCTATTGCATTTTAGTCCGTGAAACGGTAAGGTTAATACATTCGAAACCAAGGAGAATGTCCATGAACAAGCGTTTAATTTTTATCGGTACTACTTTGTTATTACTGGTTCTGGCCTGTGGGACGATTCCCTCGATCACACCACCGCCAATCGATGATCTGGCCACAACGGTCTCCATGACATTAACGGCCATCGCTTCGGGCGACGTCTCGCCTGTTCCGGCGACCGAAACGCCAGTCCCTCCCGGCACGACGCCTCCCTCGTCCGGAAGTTTGAAAGTGGTCTACCTCAAGGGTGGCAATGCCTGGCTCTGGACCGAAGGCGGGACACCCGCGCAATTGACGACCACCGGCTCGGTTGGAGATGTGAAGATCTCTGACGATGCCCAGGTGGTAGCTTTTATTCGCAATGGGGAATTGTGGGCAATCAATGCGGATGGCAGTAATTTACGCACCCTGGCCGGCACAGGCTACCTGGCTGGTTTTACTCCCTCGGATGGCGGTACTGTCCAGGTGCGCGCCTTTGATTTTGCTCCCGGATCGCATCAGGTGTTTTTTAATTCCGGGATTCAAACCGAGGCTTACTTTGTTCCTCAATATGACCTTCACCGCGTTGACGCAGACGGCCCGTCGCCAGCGCAGTTGTTGTCGCCAGGTGATGGCGGTAATATTACATTCTCACCGGATGGTAATTGGATCGCATTGACAACCCCTGAAACAGTCAATGCCATCCGCGCGGACGGTTCCGATTATCGCAGCATTTTTACCTTTCCCATGGTGTTGACGTACAGCGAGTGGTTCTATGTGCCCGATGTCGTCTGGATATCAACCGGGGAGGGTGTCTACATCGTTATCCCGGCGCATGATCCATTAGCCAATCCATCAGAAACCACAAAATTCTATTACGTGCCGCTCAGTGGCAGCCCGGCTCAGCTGGCAGAATTCCTGGCTGCTCCTGCTTTCTTCAGCCGACCGTTGATTGCCCCGAATGGCAGCCAGGTGCTCTACGTCAAGCAGATTGGCACATCCCCGGCGTCTTACGAAATTCACCTGATCGATGCCAGTACGGCCGACACGAATTACGGCTCTTATGCCAGCTTGGGTGGTTTAACCAACTGGTCGCCGGATTCCAGTCATTTTGTGTTTACCAAAGACGACAACCGGATCTCCTGGCTGGGACAGGTCGGGTCGCCGGAAACGCTGTTAACCGATACAACTCATTCGCGCTTTGTTACCTGGGTCGCCGATGGGCGTTTCCTGTTTGCTAATGATGCGGAATTGCGCATCCAGTTGCTGGGCTCTCCAAGCATTTTGGTTGATAGCGGCGTTGATCCTGGCTTCCCGGATTTTACACAATAACCTATTGCAGCGATAAAACCTTACCGACTAAATTCAAGTGCACCCCCTCATTGAGGGGGTGCACTTGTCTGCATTCGTTTATGGATCTGTTGTACAATAAATAGACCTATGGCAAAGACGCTCAATGTTCTGTTCATAGCTGCAGAAGCAGATCCTTTTATCAAAGTTGGTGGATTGGGGGATGTGGCCGGCTCATTACCCCGTGCACTGCGTGCGCTTCCGCCCGAAGAGACCGGCGGCGTTAAATTGGATGTCCGCTTGGTCCTTCCGTTGCATAACGTGTTGCGGACTGATGTCAGCAGTTTACGCCCGGTTGCCAATTATTCGTTGCCGCGTTCAGGAGCGGACGAACCCGTTCAGGCCTTCGAGACCCAGTTGGAAGGGATGCCGGTGTATTTTATTTCCGGAGAACCGATAGCGACCAGCGGCTCGGTCTATTCGAATAATTCGGTCCTGGATGGAGAAAAGTACGCCTTTTTCTCACTGGCAGCACTGGGATTACCCCATCAAATATCATGGCATCCGGATGTGATCCACGCCAATGATTGGCATACCGCCTTAGCGGTTTACGCGTTGTTGGGCAAGCGCTGGAGTGGTGAGTTCGAAGATACCGCTTCCTTGTTAACACTTCATAATCTACCATTCATGGGATCGGATATGAGCGAACTGATGTCCGAGTATGGATTACCTGAGCTGCGAACCGAACTCCCCGATTGGGCTCGGGCTTTGCCGCTGCCACTGGGACTCTGGGCTGCGGATGGCATCGTACCCGTCTCGCCAACCTATGCCCGGGAGGTCATGGATGCAGATTATGGTTGTGGTTTGGAGGGTTTCCTGCATGCGCGCAGCCAATCCATCACCGGCATTTTGAACGGCATCGATACCGAATCGTTTGATCCCGCCACCGACGAATCTTTGATTTCGCATTTCGATGCAAAAAACCTGTCGCCTCGGGCGACGAATAAAAATACCTTGCGAAAGCAACTTGGACTGGCACAGGATCCCGGGTTGCCGCTCTTGGCGATCATCTCGCGAATGGATCCACAAAAAGGGATAGACCTGGCCTTCCAGGCGTTACGCAAGATAACAGATCGTCCCTGGCAGGCAGTCATCCTTGGGACCGGAGATTTAAAACTCGAAGAAGCGGCACAAAGGCTTCAGGCTGATCTACCCGAACGCGTCCGCGCGGAGCTGCGCTATGACTCAGTTCTGGCGCGACGGATTTACGCTGGAGCGGATATGCTTCTGATGCCTTCGCGTTATGAGCCATGTGGATTGGCGCAGATGATTGCCATGCGTTATGGCTGCATCCCGGTGGTGCGTGCAACCGGAGGGTTGAACGATACGGTCCGGACAGGTGAAACCGGATTTACCTTCGAAAAAGCCTCAGCCAGAGCCCTCACAAAAGCTTTAATAAAAGCGTTGGATGTATTTCCGGATCGGGAGATTTGGCAGCAGATGCAACTCCGCGGCATGGCTCAGGATTATTCCTGGGCTAATTCGGCCCGCCAATATGCGTTGGAATACCAGCAGGTGATTGGGAGGATTAAGCCGTCATGAAAACACGCGCTATTATTCTGGCTGGTGGGGAGGGATCGCGACTGGGAGTTCTGACTGCCAAGCGCACTAAACCAGCTGTGCCATTTGCCGGAAAGTATCGCATTATTGATTTCACGCTTTCGAATTGTGTCAACTCGAATATCTATGATGTGATGGTGTTGGCACAATATCGTCCGCAATCCCTGATCGAGCATATTGGGTCTGGAGCACCATGGGATCTTAATCGCGATTTTACCGGTGGGGTGCGCATCCTGACGCCGTATAAGGCTCGTTTTAATGCCGACTGGTATCTTGGAACTGCGGATGCTGTACAGCAAAATTTCACTTTTGTCAAACAAGGTTCCCCAGATCTGGTTTTGATCCTTTCCGGTGATCATATCTACACGATGGATTATGATGCGATGATCACTTTTCATCTTGATCACGGTGCGGATCTGACAGTTGGCGCAATTCGTGTGCCCTTCGAAGAGGCTTCACGTTTTGGCCTCCTGGAGGCTGCCAAAGATTACAGTGTTACCTCCTTCGTCGAGAAGCCGGATGTTCCGCTTTCAAATCTGGCTAATATGGGAGTCTATTTATTTAATCGCCAACTGCTGGATGAAATTTTATGGGAAGATCACAAGCGCGACGATTCGGCCCACGATTTCGGTAAGGATATCCTACCGCGTTTGATCCAGACCAAGGCGCGTGTGCTGGCCTTTCCGTATACCGGCTACTGGATGGATGTGGGTACGATTAACTCCTATTGGCAAGCGCACATGGATTTGTTATCCCCGAACCCACCACTCAAGCTTTACGATCGTAGATGGATTATTCACACCCGGACGGAAGAGCGTCCGCCCGTGCGTTTCCCGGAAGAATCCTGCGTCTTTGCCAGTATGCTGGCGGATGGATGCTTCATCCAGGAAAGCGCGCGTGTTGAGAGCAGCGTGCTTTCACCAGGAGTGATTGTTCGCCCTGGTGCGGTGGTGCGGGAGTCGATCCTGCTTACGGATTGCGTGATCGAGAGTGGTGCGGTGGTGGAGCGTGCCATCCTGGACAAGCGTGTCCACGTGGAACAAAATGCCCAGGTTGGCGGCGGAATCGCGCAACAGGAGATCAAGCTGGCCTTGGTGGGCAAAAACAGCGTTGTTCCTAAGGGTGTAACGGTTGAGCCCGAGGCGGTGATTGGCACAGATGTCATTGCCTCTGATTATGAAGCGCAGGTTGTAAAAGCAGGCCAGATCCTTGAAACTAAAAGACACCCTTATGAAATTTGAGCGTGCCTCCGGCATCCTATTGCATCCTACCAGCCTGCCAGGTCCCTACGGAATTGGCGATCTCGGCCCATCCGCCTATCGTTGGGTGGATTGGCTGGCGGGTGCGGGCTGCAAACTTTGGCAGGTGCTGCCGCTCGGTCCCACCGGATATGGCGACTCGCCCTATCAGTGTTTCTCGGCTTTTGCGGGTAATCCTTATTTGATCTCCCCCGACCTGCTCTTGAAAGAAAACCTGCTTCATCCCGATGATCTGGTTGAAGCGGTTGATTTTTCGGCAGACCATGTCGATTACGGCGCGGTTATTTCCTGGAAACTCAATTTAATCGAACGGGCTTTCATCCATTTCAAATCAAGCCCCGAGCCGGCCCTATGGGAGACCTTTGACGATTTCTGCCTCGAACAAGCCGGTTGGTTGGACGACTATGCCCTCTTCATGGCGATTAAAGAGGTCAATGGTGGGGGATCCTGGACCGGATGGGCGGATGCATTGCGGAAACGGGAACCGGGTGCGCTTGAGTCCGAACACCAGCGGCTGGCTGACGCCGTCAAGCGCTTCAAGTTCTACCAGTTCATTTTCTACCGCCAGTGGTTCGCCTTGCGCGAGTATGCCCACCAACACGCCATTCAGATCATTGGCGACATTCCGATCTTTGTGGCCATGGATAGTGCTGATGTCTGGGCTCACCCCGACCTGTTCTTTCTTGACGAGGCTGGCAACCCAACCGTGGTTGCAGGCGTCCCGCCGGATTATTTCTCTCATACCGGCCAGCTATGGGGAAATCCGCTCTATCGTTGGGACGTGCACAAATACACTGGCTACACCTGGTGGTTGAGTCGCCTGCGGGCTATTCTGGGGATGGTGGACTTCGTCCGCCTGGACCATTTTCGAGGCTTTGCAGGTTATTGGGAAATCCCGGCCGGGGAAGAGACAGCCGTTAAGGGTCGCTGGCTACCCGGTCCTGGAGCGGACTTCTTCCAAGCAGTGGAAGAAAGCCTTGGGGAATTACCGATCATCGCCGAAGACCTGGGTGAGATCACCCCGGATGTGTTCGTGCTGCGTGACCGATTCAATCTGCCAGGCATGAAGATCTTGCAGTTTGGCTTTTCCGGTCCCGAAAATGTGTTCCTGCCTCACCATTATCCCCAGAATTGCGTGACTTATACTGGCACACATGACAACGACACAGCCCGTGGTTGGTTCGAAACAGCTCCGGAAGACGAGGCTGCATTTGCCCGGGCTTATTTAGGAATTGAGCAGCCCGAGGAATTCGCCTGGAAATTGATTCGCGCAGGCTGGTCGTCCGTGGCGGTCTTTGCCCTGGCGCCTATGCAGGATTTCCTGAACCTCGACACCAAAGCACGCATGAACTATCCCAGCAAGTTGGGAGGCAACTGGCAGTGGCGCTTGACCGAAGAAATGCTGTCAGATGCCTTGCGAGAAAGAATAAAAAATATTAATAAGCTATTCAGCCGCTAATTTAACGCCTCGAGCGAGGTGTCAAATATTTGAAAGTCAATGATCCTGGTAAGGGATTGTCTTACAGCTACTTATATGATTTGTAAAAAAACGTCTACGATATGGGGATCGAAGATGATACCCCGGTTGTTTTTTATATAAGCGAGTGCGTCTGCTTTCGACCAAGCCGGACGGTAGGGGCGATCTGAATTGATGGCATCCCAGGTGTCGATGACGGAGAAAATGCGCGCATAGAGTGGAATTTCTTCGCCCTGCAACCCTTCCGGGTAACCTTGTCCATCCCAATGCTCATGATGACTATAGGCGATGATCACTGCCGGCTGGAGGAATGGGATTCCGGAAAGCATTTGTTTGGCTAGAGCCGGGTGCTTGCGAATTATTTCCTTTTCATCATCTTCCAGTTTATCTGGTTTTAAAAGAATTTGGTCAGGGATAGCCAATTTGCCGATATCATGCATCAACGCACCGTAGCGCATATGGACTATTTCTTCTTCACCTAGCCCCAGCGCTTGAGACAAGCGCGTGCTGAGTTCAACCAGGCGACGGCTGTGACCTTCTGTCTCGCGGTCGCGGTATTCCAGGACTCTGGCCCAGGCTTCCAGCGTCTGGTCGTACGATTTTCGTAGTTCAGCTTCCGAAAGCCTGGCTTTCTCCAGGTCCTTCTCCATATTATGGACGATCACCCGGATAATCAATCCAGCTACCAGGATGAGAATGACCAGTGGCAGCAAGTCGCTGATCTTGGTTGTCCCTATGCTCGGTTGAATTGCCCCGTGCATTTCGAGATAAGTAATTCCAAACAAGGATGCAACGGCTACCAGGGTGAAGTAAGGTGCTGCACGTTTCCCGAAGAAGAGTGTCCCGGACATGATGAAAATTGGATAAGCCAGGATACCGGGGTCGCGTATGCCATCGCCGTCGATCAGGTTGGCATTAATGGCGAGCAGGGCAAGCAAACTGATAATCGAGGCTGAAATGATGAAATGCCCTCTGGCGTTCAACCATAAGGCTGGAACACACAAAGCCGCCAGGCCAAATAAGGTAATAGCCGAATCCCATTTTCCGTCCCTTAAACCATATTGCACGTTCAATGCACCCAGGATGATAGCTGCAACCAGGATAATCCAGATTACAACTGCCAGGGTTTGTCTGCGCTGACTGCGCTCGTAGATTATCAGATTGTTCATCGCGATTTCCGGAATTCAAATGTGTGCAGGTAGTTAAAACATTATGGCACAATTTTGCGAAATTATGGTAATTTAGCCCGTCTGTTAATCTTGAGACCCGGGGTTAGCCTATCAAGTTGGAATGCGAGGTTGTGGACGAATCCGTTGGATTTGGCTTTAATTGCCGGGAGAAGCAGTGCATTTTTCTCCAGAATGGTTTTGTGAGAATCGATCCATGGATTGAAATCGAGGTTGAATTCGCTTCGTGCTGATTGTACTTGTCTATGGTTTAGCCTTGGGAATATATCTTTGGAAAGCGAAGTAGACGGTTATCCTGACATTATTTCTTCGCCCGTATTGCCTTTTGTTCGCGTTGATAAAGGGTATAAAGAACGATCAATATGATGGGTAGGAAAAAGTCCCAATAAACAACAATCCCAGTGTTACTAGAGGAGAAATTATGCTGTTGCAGCATGTAAATAATGTGGGTGATACCCGCACCCCACATAAATGTGGATTTGGCAATGATAAATGGAAGCCAAAACGATTTGTTCCAAAAACCAATGCCGCCTATCAATCCTATTCCAATGGCTGCAAAGGCTAGCTCCATCTGAAACCCGCTGTTCGTTGGCCAGCCAATCCCTTTAGCGACTTGATCGGCATAAAGAATATGTCCAAAAAATCCGCTTGAGATCGAAAACCACCCAGAAAGTCCGATTGTGTAGATGGTAATTAGTTCCAACACCGATTCCTTGCGCGCCTTGTTGCGGGTAAAAAATAGATGAACGGTGACCGAAATGATCGTCACGGCGATCTGAATGTACACGTTCAAACCCGATATTTCGAATAGTGCGCTCATACCGCTTTCCCTAATTTGAAAGTGACTTTGAATTTTTAAGAACTAATTAACCGCGCCAAAGGTCGACCATCATCCAATCACGACAAAGATCGACATTGCGATAAAGTAAAGATTGAGTGGCAGGGTTTTAAATTCCTTTTTGGAAAGGTGTAAGGGATACTTGAGAAAAGTAATCTCAAGCCGTTCGTTCTACTCGCGAAGCGATATAAATTCCCGCCAGGATAAAAACCCCTCCCAAAATTTGTAATGTCGACGGTACTTCTTGCAAAATAAAATAAGCTAGGATGGTCGAACCGATTGGTTCGCCCAGCGTGGTCACTGCCACAAAGGCTGCTGGTAGATAGCGTAGTGCCCAGTTGTAAGTCGAGTGTCCCACCAATTGTGGTACAAGCGCCAGCAGTAGTAGCCAACCATACGTGATTGGTTGATAGCCAAACGGGGACTCGCCCGCCAGCAGCATGATGACAATCAATACCAGCGCCGCCATGCTGTACACCACAAAAATGTAAGGGATCAGCGACATACCGGCGCGCAACTTGCGCCCGATCAATAGATAACCGGTCACGGCGAAGGCGCCGGCCAGCGCCAGGAAATTGCCGAATGATGCCTTGCCTTTGACGAATTCAGCCAGTGGCGGGCAGACGAACCCTGTGCTCCAGTGGCAGGCATCGCTCAAGCCGATGATCGTTCCGCCGGTCAGCGCCAGCAGCATGCCAGCCAACACCCAGCGGCTGAGCGGCTCTTTCAGGAAGACCGGAGCCAAGAGTGCTACCCACAGTGGGGAGGTGCTGACCAGCACCACGGAGCTGGCTACAGTGGTGTATTCCAGCGATGTAATCCAGGTGGCGAAGTGCAATGCCAGGAAAATACCTGAAAGCAGCCCAAGCATTAGATCCGAGCGGGTTAGGCGGCGCAGTTCGTCGCGGTGGCGCACCAGAGCCAAGGGGGCCAGTGCCAGGCTGGCAAAGCTCAGACGGTAGGCGGCGATCACCAGCGAGGGTGCTTCTTTTTGTGCAAAGCGGATGAAGATCGAGGCGGTCGAAACCGCCAGGATGGCGGTCAGCAGTGCAATCGGGAGCAAAAAACGAGCGCGCTGTTCGCTCACAGGTGTTCTCCTTGGGCGAGGTGTGATCCTATTTTACACGCCCCCGGCTGAATTTGATTGGATATTTTGGGTTTGGTTACAGGGCGGGATGCGCAAAATGCGCGACGACCTTCCCCTGGATGGCTTCGGGCCGGATCGGACCAAGCCGGCGGCTGTCGAGGCTGTCGGGACGGGTACCCTGCACGTAAAACTCACCCGTCTGTGGGTCGATAGAACCGATGCGTTTGATCAGCGTTCCGTACAGGCTATGTTCGAAGACGATCGTGTCCCCCTTTTTGACAGAATGCAAAAGGAAGGGGAGTGTGGTGATGACCACATAATCCCCTTCCCGAAAGTCAGGCGACATCGAGTCGCCGGTGACTTTAAGCAAGCGCAACATTAAAGGTCAGGATAGACCATCTCGAGCGCTGGAGCGTAGGGAGCCTTTGCCTTTTTGGTCTTGACACCCTTGGTTTCCCAAAAGATCGTTGCAAACTGATTGACTGCTTCGACCAGTTCCACACCGGTTTGGCGGTCAGCCGTCTGGCGTGCCTTAGAGCCGAGCTTCATGATCTTGAAGACCACGTCGTTCAGTTCGGGATGTTTTTCGATATGTTCGGGTTTGATGTAGTCGCCCCAGATGACACGAATTTCGTGTTTGACTTTTTCTGCGTGTTCTTCCTTGACGGCAATGTAACGCGCCATGCTGTTCTCGTGTGCAACCCCTTCGCTTTCCAGGCCAGCCATCAAGTCCATCATGCGTACGACGGTCAGTGCGCCAATTTGGGCGGTGCTAGGGTCGTAGATACCGCAGGGGACATCGCAATGTGCTTGCGCGCGTTTGAAGTGGAAGGTTTTATCTAGGGTATTGATAAATTGGTAAATCATATAGTCCTCCTTATTTCATTTTGTATTGAAGTTTCAAATCCAGCAGACTCTCCGGTTTACTGAATAAGCATAATAAAAACGATCAATTCTGTCAATATTATTTGATATATATCATATAATATTCATATAATCTGTTGCTGCCAGGATCAGTGATCGACAAGGTGTTTTTTATTTAACGGTCAATATCGACTTTCAACGATTAAGTTATTTACTCTTTCAGAAAATGCGGTAGAATTAACTCATACACTGAACTCCAAAACCTATCTACAACGGAGGAGATTTATGACCCATATTATTACAAGTCTGTGTTTGCGCGACAGCGGGTGCGTGGAAGTCTGCCCCGTTGAGTGCATCGTCCCTGGGAAACCAGTAGAAAAGTGGCCTTGGTTCTATATTGACCCGGACACCTGCATCGACTGCGGTGCCTGCATCCCGGAATGCCCGTATGCTGCGATCTTCCCTGAAGACGAAGTCCCTTCGGCCTATTCTGCCAAAGGCGGCGAATTCATCAGCAAGGTTGGGATAAGTGGTCATTATGAAGGTACCGACCATCAGGGGAATCAGGTTGTGCTTGAAACTGCCAAAAAACTGGAAGCCGGCGAAACCGTTGACCTGACACCCGATACAAAACCCAATTACGACTACTTCCAGAGCGGACCCGGTTACAGCGCCAACGACTAATCCCTTTCTGGAGAATAAAAATATAAAAGGCCAGTCATAATTTGCCTGGTCTTTTATATTAAAATGGAGATTAAGGACCAAGAGCAGTTTTGATGACGTTACGACCAGTTACTATGGCCAAGGGGAGATTATCTTCTTCCAAAGCGACGACGATCGCCAGAGGCGTACTCTGCCAATTGGGCAATGTCCCCGCCAGGTACCAGGTGAAATATTTACCACTGGCCTGACTCTGTCCAGTCCACTCCCAAAAGGCTTGGCCGGTGACTGCCAAAGATTGACTGGCGGCATCAGTATTAAGAGTTGGCAATGCCTTTGCAGGTTCTGTCAGCGTGGGGAGCACCACCCAACCGTTCCGGGGAGTGTTAACTGCTTGGGCAATTCGCGGTGCGGGGCGGATTCCATGATTGCTGAGGGCAGCGGTCGCTAATGCCATTTGCAGGGGGCTGACGCGTAATTCCTGGGGAGTTGAATTCACGGCAACGGCCGCAACGGGTAGCCGCAGATCCGGTGTGGTATAGAATCCAAGCGTGTTGTAAAGCTGGCGAAGAATCGCTTCGTTGCCCATCGTTTTTGTTCCAAATTGGGCCAGGAGGAAAGGCTCTATCGCATTACCGGGAGGGTACAATCCCTGCGCCGCTCTGTTTAGGAGCGGCGAGCGTTCGTTCTTTGCCAGAGATGGGCCTTCTGTATCGAGCTGATTGGCGTTAAACGCAGGATGGGAGGCCATGGCCAGGATTTCACCATTGGTTGCGTTCAATAATACAATTGCGCCGCTGTGATCACCAAGGGATATGTCGGCCTGTTTCTGCAGATCCAGGTCGAGGCTTAGGCGCACATCGAGACCGGGAGGAGGCCACCCATAAATTAGATGGTTCCACCAGATCAGGCTGGCAGGATTACCCTGCAGACCGCGCAGGTAGGGATCCAACGAGACTTCCAAGCCAGCCTGTCCATACACCGGATGCGTATAACCAATTATGGGCCCCAAGTCAGGATAAAGATAAATGCGATTGTAATCACCTATTTCACCCTGGGTGACATTAATTGGCTGGTTATTCCGGTCCAGGATGGCGCCGCGTGGGACATAGCGGTCAGCAATAGAGCGGCGTGGATTATCGCTACGGGTTAGCAGGTCGGGGCCGCGGATCACCGCCCACCAGCCATTGCTGAGGGCGGTGATAGCGATGCTGGCAATTAGGAGGAAGTTTACAATCTGATATGGTGCCGGATCTAATAGGTGTGCTGGTTCCTGTTCGACATTGTTGCTGATCAGAAGCAGGAAAAAGAGAGCAATATAAGATGTAACCAGTGATGAACCGCCATAGGAGATGAATGGTAGCGTCACGCCGGTTAGAGGCAGCAGTCTTAAATTCCCACCGATAATCAGGAGGCTTTGGATGCCGAGATAGGTTGTCAGGCCGGCCGCCAGTAGCCTGCGGAAACGGTTGGTTGCATGTAAAGCCGCACGCATACCTCGGCTGAGGAAAAACGCCAGCAGTCCCAATAAAGTCAGCGTTCCGACCAGACCGGTCTCTTCTGCGATAGTCGAGAAGATGAAGTCGGAATGAGCGATGGGCACCAATCCCGGGCTTCCCAAACCCGGTCCGCGTCCCAGCAATCCGCCACTGGCAACAGCTAGTAGCGATTGGATGATTTGATAGGAATGACCGCTGGGATCAAGCCATGGATTAACCCAAGTGGCGACGCGTAGATGGACTACCCCAATTAGGGTATATCCGACCGCCCCAGCTAGTAGCAGAATCCCGGCGCTGACCAGAATGACGCGTTTCCGCCCGGTTGCAAGATAAAGTACGCTGGCGTAAAGCAAAATGAAGATTGAAGCTGTTCCCAGGTCGCGCTGGACCAGAAGTAGTACCAGTGCCAGGCCGGTTAAGAGAAGTGTAGGGAAAATAAGCGGGAATATTTGTTGCTGCAATGGTAAGCGATCTGCCAGGTACGACGCCAAATAGATTACCAGTAGAAGCTTCAACGGCTCAGAAGGCTGAATGTAGAACCCACCGGTTCCCAGCCAAAGCCGTTCATCGCCCCCAGCAGGATTAGTCCCAAAGAAGAGAGTCAGCGCTGTAAGGAGCAATCCACCGGAAAGCCATAGGTATTTATAGCGCTTTAAAACTGGGAGAATGTGTGGCCAGCGTAATCCTAAAATTAAAACTCCCAAGCCCACCACCAACCATAAGGTTTGCCGCAGACCAAATGCGAATGACAAACGCCAGATGGTCAGCAGTCCCCAGCCGCTAAAAAATGCAGCGATCGGAAAGAGGTAGGGATCTCGTTCGGGAAGGCGCCTGCGGATTTGCCTGTCAGCAATCCAAACAGTCAATCCCCAGACAGCCAATCCGAGCCAGTGTGTCCATTTTAGCGATGCCACATCCCAGGAGCGTTCGCGAATTACCGGGGAAAGGCTCAGGATAATTGAAAATAAAATTAGGAAGAGAGCCGCCAGCTTAAGTAAACGGCTTTGAATTTGATCAGCCATTCTCAATTAATTAATATATTTGTCGATCAGGAGACTAAGTTTTTGTCGTGTTTCCGGTGGAATCACGGATCGGTCGGTGATCAGGGCTGTCGACAGAGAGGATGCGCAATCACAAGCACGTTCTTTTTCGAGGTCTTTGGCCAGGCGGCGGATGGCTGCTTGAGCAACTTCGGTGTTTTTGTTTAATGTTTGTATCACCATATCGACTGTCACCGGGGCTTGGCTGACATGCCAAACATCGAAATCGGTGACATGGGCCATGACGGCGTAGCACATTTCGGCTTCGCGTGCCAGAAAGGTTTCAGGGGAGGCTGTCATTCCGATGATTGACATACCCCACGAGCGATATGTGTGTGACTCAACCTTGGTTGAAAAGCGCGGACCTTCGATGGTAATAAAAGACCCGCCTTGATGCAGTGTCGCATCTGTGGTTTTAACCGCCTCAGCAAGCTGCTTTGAAAGATCAGGGCAAAAGGGATCTGCTGCGCTGATGTGGGCTACCAATCCGTTTCCGAAGAAAGAACGTACGCGATCTTTGGTATTGTCGAATAACTGATCTGGGATGACGATGCTACCCGGAGCATAATCTTCGCGCAAAGACCCGCAGGCGCTGATGCTGACAATCCGTTCGACGCCCAGCGACTTGAGTGCATAAATGTTGGCACGATAGTTTACCTCGCTCGGCATGATGTGATGACCGATGCCATGTCGTGCCAGGAAAGCGATTTTTTCTCCTTCAAGAGTGCCGACAACGATAGGGGCGCTGGGTTTGCCAAACGGAGTATCCACATCCAGCTCTTGCGTATTTTGCAAATCGGACATTGCGTACAAGCCTGATCCGCCG
Source organism: uncultured Chloroflexia bacterium (assembly GCA_963790075.1). Taxonomy (GTDB): domain Bacteria; phylum Chloroflexota; class Anaerolineae; order Anaerolineales; family Villigracilaceae; genus CAYOUV01. The sequence goes on along the minus strand of CAWBNG010000009.1, from coordinate 176,672 downwards.
ATCACGGCTAGGCGAATGTTATTAGCCATATTCTTCCTCCGAGGGAAGTCGTTGCGTTGGCGAATCCTGCGTAGCCACAGATAGCGCAATGGTAAGGGTGGCCTTTCCACAACCTATCTCGTCACCCGTTATGACAACAGTCGGCGTGCCAATCCGTTCCCGATTGAGCATTGTTCCATTGGTGGAACCCAAATCCTCAAGCCACCATTGGCTATGATGATAGATTAAGCGCGAGTGATGAGCGGAAACGGTGTCGTCGTCAATCGCAATCTGACAATTAGGATCTCGCCCGATGAAGATTTCGGGCAGTGCAAAATGCCGCACAATGGGTGAATTATCCTGCCTGTCGACCGCGATCTGTATATTCGGTACTTTTCGGGAAGCGAGAATTGAACCTTGGTGTTGCACGTCTCGCCAAAGCGTGTAAAGTGCCCATCCGAAAAAAGCATACAGGCTAAGTGCCAGTATGATTCGCAAAGCGAACAGAATTGTTCCGCTCATTCTTTCTTGTCTTCTAATTTTAAAATTGCTGTTGGCCGATCACCTGAAGCGGGTGAGAGGGGGGATGTATCTGCCAGATCAGGTCTGGCGGGTGGGTTGTCTTGCCCAAAGATCAAGGGTACTCCGGAAAGTGAAACCACATCCCCGGGATAAAAATCGACTGGTTTGTACGTTGACCATTGACAAAAGTGCCACCAGTGGAATTTAGGTCGAACAAAATATATCGTCCTTTGATGGCGCGCAATTGGGCATGACTGCGCGAAACGCGCGGGTCGTCTATTACAAGTTGGTTGTCCATGCGCCGCCCGATATTAACGACAGATTGAGTTAAAGGATAAACCTTCGTTCCGTGCACGATCAAGAAGGCGTTCTCAGGAAGGTTGTCCGTTCCGTCATCCTCGGCCGTTTCATCGACTGGCATGCCCTGTGTTTCGGAAACCGTATCAATTCGATGGGAGGCAATGATTTGAACTTCTTCCGGATCAAGCGCTGGATCAGTGGCTGTCGTGATGGTTGGTGTAACGGCAAATATTAAATCCGCTTCGCTCGCCGCAGTGTTTAGGATTTCTTGAAGCCCGTCCAATAAACGCGAATCGGTCTGCCAATCTTCTGCCAGATCGGGGTGAGTAATAATTGTGTACACATTTGGCGCCAGTTTGGTGCCGTCTTCGCGGGCGGTGATGTTGGATTGCACGGCCCCCGCAAGCTGCTGAGCGATCAGCCCTTCGGTTTTGTGGCCGGGCAAAATGTTGACAAGGCGAACTTCCAGTAAAGCCTGTAGACGACTCTCAAGTTGGTCCAGTTTAATTTTCATAAAAGAATCCCCTACCTAAGCTTCTTTCTTGTGATGTGACATTATTGTAATAATTATAGAGGCGAGCATGGTTTAATGCAAGCCCGGTTGCGGACTGTGACTGCTAATGTTATCATGAGAAAGATGGGAATTTCTTATCAATTAGAATTAGAGGCGCAATCCCTGGTCGGTCATCCGGAATCCGGAAAGGTCCAGCGCATATTGCGGGCAGCTTTGGAGGCTGCAGATCCAGCGCAAGCGGTCAGGCGGGTGGTGACACGTGCCGGCAGCCTATTGCAAATCGATAATAAGTTATATGATCTAGACGAAATCCAGCACATTTATGTGTTGGCATTCGGGAAAGCAGCCCCGGCAATGGCGGTTGCGTTAGCCCCACTGCTACCGGATATAGTTGGATCCGGGTTGATTGTTACGAAGTATGTCCCATCCGTTGTTTTGCCATATCCTGTGCTGGAATGCGGCCATCCTATCCCGGACGAGCGTAGTCTGGCGGCCGGAAAAATTGCCCTGAAAATGCTTGCCGATCTTGGGCAGGACGATTTGTTGATCTGCTTAATTTCAGGTGGCGGTTCGGCGTTACTCACCAGTCCGTTCTCGGATATTTCTCTTTCCGACTTGCAAAGCCTGACTGAAGGGCTATTGGGATGCGGCGCCAGCATCAACGAGATTAATACCTTGCGCCGCCATTTTGATCGGGTGAAAGGTGGCGGTTTGGCGGAGGTAGCGGCTCCCGCCCGGACAGTCAGTTTGATCCTTTCCGATGTAGTTGGTAGCCCGCTCGAAGCGATTGCATCGGGTCCAACTGCTCCTGATCCGACGACCCGCGAAGAGGCGCTGGGTATTCTCGAGGGTTACCGGGCAGAAATCAAAATTCCGGTTGGCATTTATGAAGCTTTAAGTTCGGCCCCGGAGACGCTGAAAGCGGATAATCCTTTATTTGCTGGAGTACAAAACGTAATAATTGGAAGTAATTTGCAATCAATTCAGGCCTCTTTTGTGCAGGCTGAAAAAGAAGAGTTATACGGAAATATACTCACCAGCTCGCTCGAAGGTGAAGCCAGGCAAATGGGAGGGGTGTTAGGCAGCATTCTGAGGCAAATCGTTGAGACGGGTCAGCCAATTAAACGACCAGCTTGTCTGATTGCAGGTGGCGAAACCACCGTGACTGTGAAGGGCAAGGGCTTGGGTGGTCGCAATTTGGAGTTGGCACTCGGTGCTGTCGAAGGGTTGGCTGGTTTGGAAAACGTAATGTTGCTTACGATGGCCAGCGACGGTGAGGACGGCCCGACAGACGCAGCCGGGGCAGTAGTTACCGGCGAATCATTTGCGCGAGCTCGTGAACTTGGTCTGTCTGTTCGTGCCCATCTGGAAAATAATGATTCGTACCATTTCTTTGACCAATTGGGTGATTTGCTGCGCCCAGGTCCAACCGGCACAAACGTAAACGATCTAATTCTTCTATTTGCATTTTAAACAATACTGGAGTTACCGATGTTGCCTACTGTGGTCTTGACCCACAAACTTCCACCGGAATGGATTTCCAGCCTGAATGGGCGCGTGCAGGCTCATAGCGGACCGGCGGATGCCGATAAGTTAGCGCCTGAATTAGAGTCGTTCCTGCCCGATGCTGAAGGGTTGTTATCCCTGCTGACCGTCCCGATTAAAGAAGAATTGCTTGCGCGTATGCCTAAATTGCGTGTGGTCAGCAACATGGCTGTTGGTGTTGACAATATAGATGTGGCTGCTTGTACCAGGCGTGGAATACCGGTCGGCCATACACCGGGTGTCTTGACTGACGCGACTGCCGATCTGACAATGGGGATTTTATTGTCAGCAGCACGCAGATTGCCTGAGGCAGCCAGGGATGCCAGTGAAGGTCGTTGGACAACTTGGTCGCCGACTGGTTGGCTGGGTGCGGATTTACGGAATAAGGTATTGGGCATCATCGGGATGGGAAAAATTGGTCAAGCCGTAGCGGAACGCGCAGCGGGATTTGGATTGAAAATCATCTACCGCAACCCCTCGCATTCACCTGCGGTGGAAGCGCAATTTGCTGCGGAATATGTCTCATTCGATGAGTTACTGCATCGCAGCGATATCATCAGTTTGCACTGTCCGCTTAATGCTGGAACCCAACATCTGATCGCTGACGCTGCTCTGAGAAAGATGAAGTCCACTGCTATCCTGGTCAATGCGGCTCGTGGGCCAGTGGTTAGAACAGATGCGTTGGTGCGCGCCTTGCAGGAAGGTTGGATTGCGGCCGCTGCCCTGGATGTCACTGATCCGGAGCCTTTACCCCCTGATCATCCTTTGTATGGACTGGAAAATTGTCTGGTTGTCCCTCATATTGGCTCCGCCACGCATGGTACACGCCAGCGCATGGCTGAGATTGCTTGCGAAAATATGTTAGCCGGGCTAGAAAAACGCAGGTTACTGCATTGCGTTAATCCCGAAGTGGAAACAAAGATCTAACGGGGAAATGCTTCGTACTTTATGCGTTAAAGACGCTGACCACAGTTGGGGCAAACGGTATCTTCGCGGGCGATGACATAACCGCATTTTCCGCATGTGAGCGGTTGGAGGTTGCCGAGCGGAGCGCCGCAGGCTATGCAATTCGGCTCTCCGACCGGATTGGCAGTGCTGCAATAATCACATACAATGCGAGTGAGCCTATCGGAAAGTTGATGCGAGGCTCCTAACCCCTGGGCTGTTTGGTTAATGACATTCCAGATATTTTCGCTCAACTGTAGATTCTCAATATCCTGGGCCAGATCATCAAGGCGCCCAATCAAGGCGAATGGGTTGCGCAGGGCCGAGATGGCTGTTTGCCCGAGGCTGGCCGCAACGCCCAGCCAGGCCTGCTGGCCAAGTTCGACCATGACCCCATCCGTAACTTGCTGGAGGGTCACCGTTAGAGCTGTTTGCCCGCCGGACATAGCCCCAGGTCGAGTGGCGATCTGTACGATCATTTTTTTGTTATCGCCGAGGGACTGGGCACGCATGTTCCCGCGGTCGAAGGATGCCATCAGCGCTTGTGCAATATCGGTTGGAGTAAGAATCCCGTGGTAAATTCGTTGTTCCATGTTTTGGATTATAATCCGTTCTATAGATTTTTCTACTTATATATACGCGATGAAACGAAATTGGTTTAAAACTCTTCTTTGGTTGTCAATTGGTTTAGGAGCCATTGGTTTTCTGGTCAATGTCCCGGCTCAAGCCGTGGTCATGGCACAGCAGCCGACTGGTTCCGTGCCCACCGTTACCGGGACTCCCTCGGGTCCGCTGATTACGGTAAATCTGGACCAGCAGCAAATCAATGTTCGCTCCGGTCCAAGTACCTATATCTATCCACCGATCGGAGTCCTTCTGGCCGGTCAGTCCGCTCCCGCCTTGGGTCGCTCACCGGGCGGCGATTGGATCCAGATCTACTACCCTGGAGTGCCTGGGTCGGTTGCCTGGGTGTATGCCCCACTGGTGTCACTCTCGGGTGGGGTAAATCTCAATATTATCGAGCCACCACCTACGCCGACTCCCGTTTCGACTCCAACCATCGACCCGACCTTGGCTGCAGCCTTCATTGCGCCGGAAACGCCGACACGCTTACCTACTTTTACTCCCGCTCCGGCTTTGGTCATCCCAACCTTCACAGATTCAACCGGTGTGAGCAATTCTGGTGGCGTCCCGATGGGTTTGATAATAGTAGGTCTTGGTTTTTTGGGGATTTTCGGTGCCTTGATCTCTTTCTTGCGCGGACGGTAAACTTTTCATCAGGAATTAAAAAAGCCGGAGTGTTTGAGCACTCCGGCTTTATCCTTCATTGGTATCTAGTTATTGCAGCTGCAGCTACCACCACAGGCGCAAGATCCACCTTCGTGGGCATGTGCCTGTGCGCTGGGGCTGTCAACCAGAAAGCCAGCTCCGCGCTGCGGATCATTGACAAAATCAATATTAGCGCCTTGTAAATAATCGATGGAAACTTCGTCAATTACTACTTTGACACCATTGCTTTCGAAAGTCAAATCCGTATCGCGAATGTCGTTCTCAAGTGCCATTCCGAATTGAGCACCACCACAACCGCTTCCGGCTACATAAACTCGTAATGCGTATCCTTCCAGTTTGCGTTCTGTCAGGATGTCCTGGACAGCCTTGGAAGCCCCAGGGGTCAATGTGATCGTTTGAGTCAGATTCTCAACTTGTTGTAGCATAGCCTATCTCCTCTTTGGGAGTTGAATTGAGATATATCTTATCAAAATTGAATTATCTTGTCAACGAGGACAATTACTGGGAAATTTGGGTGACCTGATATGTATTGCAAAATGCTCTGCTTGACACATTTGCGCAGGACCTGTAAAATCTGCCTGCCAGAGTATTAGGCAAATTGCCCAAACTTATTTTATTTTCTGCAGGAGGAATGGAACCTACATGTATGCAATGCAAGGACTTACAACCCTGGAGGCAATTGCAATCTGGAGCGTTCTCGGGATTGCCGTTTTGGGTCTGCTCTATGCCGTATTTTTGCGCAAACAAATAATGCGCGAGGACAAGGGCACGCCCAAGATGCAGGAAGTATGGAACGCGATTCGCGAGGGTGCGGACACTTATCTACGGCGGCAATTGAAATCGATATTGCCGCTGATTGCTGTCTTGACCGTGGCACTTTTCTTTTCAGTCTACATTGTGCCTCCCACGCCCGAAGCACTCGAACGCTTTTCCGGTATGTCTGAGGGCAGCGTACGCCTGATCATCGGCTTTGCACGCGCCATAGCATTCGTAATGGGCGCGCTGTTTTCGTTGGCAGTCGGTCAAATCGGGATGAGGATGGCGGTGCAAGGAAATGTACGCGTTGCCTCGGCCTCGCGCAGATCCTTTGCTGATGCCCTGCGAATCGCCTATCGTGCTGGTACGATTACCGGAATGCTGACCGATGGTTTGGGTCTGTTCGGTGGGACTGTCATTTTCATCGTTCTCGGCATTGCGGCTCCGGATGCTTTGCTTGGTTTTGGTTTTGGTGGTACCTTGTTGGCCTTATTCATGCGTGTCGGTGGCGGTATTTTTACCAAAGCGGCCGATGTTGGTGCTGACCTGGTGGGTAAGGTGGAAGCCGGAATCCCTGAGGATGATCCGCGTAATCCCGCGGTGATTGCCGACTTGGTCGGGGATAACGTGGGTGACTGTGCCGGTATGGCTGCTGATATCTTCGAGTCATATGAAGTCACGATTGTGGCTGGATTGATCTTGAGCCTTGCATTGTGGCATATCACCGGTCGCATTGAATGGATTATTTTCCCGTTGGTAGTTCGTGGAATTGGCGTACTCTCATCAATTTTTGGTACCTATGTCGTGCGTGGCGGCCCTGGCAAGGGCGGAGATGCTCTGTCTGCAATTTTCCGCGGATTTCTTTCCTCTGCAGCCATCTCCGCGGTACTGTTCTTCGCTGCCGGCTACTTGTATTTACGAAATCCTGCTTTAGGTGGCTGGTGGCGAACGCCTTTGGCCGTAGCTGTTGGTGTGGTGTTGGCCATTCTGATCGATCGCCTGACTGAATATTTTACCGGGACCCACCAATCCCCGGTACAGGAAATCAAGAAAGCAGCGGATACGGGTCCAGCAACTTTGATCTTGCAGGGGGTCTCGACAGGATTTGAATCCTCTGTGTGGTCGATTATTGTCATCGCATTGACGATTGTGGCTTCGATATTGATATTCGGTTCTATTCCTGGTGTAGCGGCAGGAGACAGAATTACCTTTATCCTCTACGGCGTTGCCATGACTGGTATCGGTATGCTGACCCTAACCGGAAATAACGTTGCGATGGACTCGTTTGGCCCAATTGCGGACAATGCCAATGGTATCGGCGAAATGTCCTGGCACGATATGAAGGACGATGAAACCAAGGCCGCACAGCAGATCATGGCGGACCTGGACGCGGTTGGCAATACAACCAAGGCAATTACCAAGGGTGTCGCCATTGGCTCGGCTGTCATCGCGGCGGTTGCCCTGTTTGGTTCCTTCCTGGTGGATGTCAGCCGCTCGCAGCAATCTCTTGGAATCCCGTTGGCGCAGCAAATCCAGACAGTCGGTATCCGCGTTGATATTCCACTGGTATTTGTTGGCATGTTGCTGGGTGGTGCTCTCCCCTGGCTATTCTCATCATTCGCCATCCAGGCAGTCAGCCGTGCTGCTTCTTTGATCGTGCTTGAGGTGCGCCGTCAATTCAAACTTGGTGTACTGGAAGGCAAGATACCGCCAGACTACAGGCAGGCTGTGTCGATTTCGACTTCTGCCGCGCAGAAAGAGCTGGTTTCGCTGGCTCTGCTGGGTATTGTTTCGCCGATCGTGGTTGGCCTGGTTTTGCAGGTCGAAGCTCTGGGCGGTTTCCTAGCTGGAATAATTTTATCTGGCCAGTTGCTTGCGGTATTCCTGAACAATTCCGGCGGTGCCTGGGATAATGCCAAAAAGCTAATCGAGGATGAGCCCAGGGAGCCAGAGAACAATCTTGGCAAAGGGTCTGAACGGCATAAAGCGGGTGTCGTCGGTGATACAGTCGGCGATCCGTTCAAGGATACTGCTGGTCCGGCTTTGAACCCGATGATCAAGGTTGTCAACCTGGTGTCGGTTATCATCGCTCCCATTGTCGTCCAATACGCAGGTGCGACTGGCATAACGCGCGTTGTGATTTGGGCTGCATCGTTGGTTTTGCTGGGTCTCCTCGCGTGGGCAGTCGTACGCTCCAAAGCCCCGGCTCCAGTGCTGACCGAAGGATAATATTCCAAACAAGTAAAAGAACCGGTGCCAATTGGCACCGGTTCTTTTTGGTCACTTAAAAAAATTATAGCGCCCAGGCCAGCATCAATCCAAAGATCGAAATCAGCAGACCAAAATGTAAAAAGAGATTCGAATCTCGTAACCAGCCTGGGGGAAGCGTGAACTGAATGACAAGGTTGATTAGAATTAGCGCCATGCCTATAAGGGGCAGCAATCCTTTGCGGTGAGCTAGGAATTCAGAAAGAACGTCTAGGAAATTAGAAAACCATCGTATCATTCCTCCTCCTCCTGAGTATTTACTTCATTGTTGTGGTTGTTTTGCCAGGGGATGAATTGTGCAACCATGCGACCTGGTATCCGGCCTTGAATAAGAACGCCGCCGCGCTCGTGTTCGATTCGTTCAATTTGACCGGCTTCATGAAACAAGGAGATCAATTGTCCTTGTTGGTAAGGTAATTTGACATCCATCGGGATGAATTGCTCGTAGAGTTCTACCTGGATGATTTTTAATAAGGCAGGGATACCAGTTCCCTTTGTTGCGGAGATCGCTACGGCATTTTGGAATTGCTGTAAAGTTTGTTGGGCTGCATCCGGGTTGCGTAATTTATCTGATTTGTTGAAAGCCGTCACGATCGGAACATGTGCGGCCCCAATTTCATCAAGGGTTTGATGTACTGATTCGGCCTGAAGTAAGGCATTGGGGTGCGAGATATCGACGAGGTGCAATAACAAGTCGGCCTCGGTGATTTCTTCCAGTGTGGCTTGGAAAGCTGCCACCAGAGTTGTCGGTAGTTTTTGGATAAATCCGACTGTGTCGGTGAACAGTGCCTGGTAGCCACCGGGAAGTTCAACGCGACGAGTTGTTGGGTCAAGGGTTGCGAAGAGTTGATTGGCCACGTAAACATCGGCCTTGGCAAGGCGGTTGAGCAATGTGGACTTGCCGGCATTGGTGTATCCAACCAGCGCTACGATCGGGATGCGCGAGCGTTTGCGCTGCGCGCGATAGCGCATACGGTGGGCGCGGACCTTCTCCAGCTCTTGCTTCAGATGTGCAATACGCTTGCGAATAACCCGGCGGTCGACCTCAAGCTGGGTTTCACCGGGTCCACGCAACCCTACACCGCCGACTGACCCCGAGCGTCCACCGCCACCGCCGGCTTGGCGTTCGAGATGAGTCCAGGCGCGTGTCAATCGCGGCAGGTAATATTCGTATTGAGCCAATTCGACCTGAAGCATGCCTTCGCTTGTTTTTGCATGCTGGGCAAAGATGTCAAGGATCAAGGCAGTTCGGTCCAGGACGCGAACCTTGTTTTCCAAGGCTTTTTCGAGTTCACGTTGGTGGCGAGGGGAAAGTTCATCGTCGAAGATGACCACATCAGCTAGTGAATCTTCGACGAGGGCGGCCAATTCCTCGACTTTTCCAGCGCCAATGAAGGTTTCTGAATTGGGGCGATCCAGTTTTTGCGTTAATTCCCCAACGACCTTCAGACCTGCCGTATCAGCCAGCAGGTCCAGTTCTTTGAGAGAATCCTCTAAGGGCAGCAAGCCATTTTGCTGATAAATTTCAACTCCAACTAAAAAAGCTCGTTCACGCGGTGGTGTCGTCGGTATGGGTTTCTTTTTCGGCATTTGTTTTGTCTAGAAAGGGATTATTTTTCCCAAAAAGCTTTTCGATTTTTGGGTCAACTGCTTCGCCTCGGACGGGAAGTAGGATATGAAAAATTGATCCTGGGCACTTGATTTCGTCGTACCCTTTTGAATCTACCCAGATTGTGCCGCCGTGAGCTTCAATAATACCACGTGCAATGGGCAAGCCCAAGCCTGGGCCGCCGCCCTTGAACTTGGTTTTGCCGCTGGAATGCAAGGCTGCCTGGCCTAATTGACTGAATTTTTCAAAGATGAGAGACTGATCTTCCCGCGAGATTCCAATTCCGGAATCCGAGATGATTAATTCAATAAATCCTGGGAGCAAACGCCCGTCTACACTAATTGTCCCTTCATTCGGGGTGTATTTAATCGCGTTGGTTAAAATATTTCGCAAAGCCTGATGAAGACGTTCGGGATCGGCAAAGATAATTTGGTCACTGCCCGGGAAGGGTTCGATCGAAAATAATTGTTCGCGTTCTTCAGTGAATTCTTCCAGTTCGCTTTTCAGCAACCCTAAAATATGACCGATCCAGATGGGTTGGAAGTTTAAGGATAGCAAGTTATTATCGATTAATGAAACGTCGATCAAGTCGTCCACGATTTCGCGCAGTCGTCTAATTCCGTTGTTGACTCCCATTAATAAAGGTTCCGCGCCATTTTGAGTGTTTTGTAAGATGTGATCACGCATCATGGATGTGTAGCCCTCAATCAATGTCAGCGGGGTCTTTAGTTCATGCGCTGCGACTGCAATGAAGTTCGATTTGCTGCGATCGAGCCGTTCGAGTTTTTGCTCGACATCCACCAGTTGATTGGTAATGTGTGTTACGCGCATTTCAGTTTCCAATCGCGCAATTTTTTCGAGGCTATAAGTAAGTGCCGGGATGACTGCATTTAGATAATCAAGTGCAGGTTCGGGCTCGAGCGAATTTCTGGCGATATCATACGTGAGGCTGATCATTTGGTTGATCAGGGCAGAAATTCCCATCTGATCGTCTTCGAGGTCACTTAATGTAGGTACGTTGGCCCAGTCGATTAATAAAGGATCGATCCAGGAAAAATCGCCCGTCATTATTGCTTGCTCAAGAAGATCATAAAAGCGTACTAATTGCTTCTCAAAATTTTCACGCACACCGGCACCGCGCACCAGGTCATGCGATATGCGCTGTAACCAGATTGGCCGAATTTGTGAGAGCAGACTTTGTACACTCATGTGATAAGTTTAAGCTAGGTCGGGATTTTTGGCAATCGACAAAATTATTAAATGTGCTATTTCCGCCCTTTATTGACAATCCAATGCCAAAGCGTATCCCCAACGATTTGCAAACTTCGTGCAGATATTTTATCGGCTGTATCGGCCGTGGTGTGCCAGTATGGATAATCGATGTCGATAATATCCACTGCTGGGATACCTGCATCCAAAAATGGGACGTGGTCGTCAAGAATTGTATATTTAGGGATTGGGATAAAAGCTTGGTTGTATCCCAATTGGGAAGCCTGCCCCCAGATTTCTTTGCTCAGGGCTGCATCAGAGTTGTTTTCCATGTAGATGTTTAAATCGGAATCCCCGATCATATCCACAATCACAACCGCCTCGGGTTTGAAGGCGTTTTGTTGCACAAATGCCCGTGAGCCAAGGATCCAATCCCATCCATTGATGCGTCCGTTATCTTCTGCGTCCAAGAATACAAGCCATACTGCAGGTGTTTGTCTGGGAAGCGTCCGTGCTAATTCGAGTAATACGGCTACGCCCGAAGCTCCGTCGTTTGCACCAGGAACCGGCTGGTTGCGCTTGGCTGGGTCCGGATCGTTGTCGGCGAACAAGCGGCTATCGTAGTGAGCCCCCAAGATGATTTTTGGGGCTATATTAGTGCGGTATGCGATGACATTTTGGATCGGGTGCCCGAGCATTTCCGCATTTTGGATTTCGGATTGCCAACCCGCGTCCTTTAGTTCTGCGCGGATCCATTCTATGGCCTGGGAGTGGGCATCGGATCCAACCGTTCGCGGTCCAAGCGAAGTCTGAAAATCTACATCAGTCAGGGCACGCTGGCCGTCAAAGGTAACGGTGGCGGACTGGGGTGGGTGCTGGCCCGTAGCTGTCCACATTAACCAAGCCCCAGCCATTATTAATCCGGTTGCCACTAAGGCAAGGATCAGGTTAGTTCGTTTCGACAGGTGGTGAATCAAGGAAAGATTCCAATTCGGTTATAGAGCGCAGTGCATATGCCTTGCTACGTTCGCGTTTGTCAAGTCGCTGACTGGTCTCAAGGGGAGGCAGAATACCAAAGTTGGCTTTCATGGGCTGGAAGTCAGACAGGTCAGCGTGGGTGACGTAGTGACAGAGGGCGCCCAGCATGCTTGTTTCAGGAAGGGTGATAGGCTGCGTCCCATTGAGTAGCAACGCTGCATTCCAACCGGCCAGCAAGCCGGTGGCGATATTGCCTATGTAACCTTCCACGCCAGTTATCTGTCCAGCGAAGAACAGATCATCGCGTACCTTAGACTGTAGAGTTGGCTTAAGCAATATAGGCGAGGCGATGAAGGTATTACGGTGCATTTGGCCATAACGAGCGAATTCGGCCTTTTCCAGGCCTGGGACCATGCGCAGGAGGCGTCGTTGTTCAGAGAATTTGAGATTAGTTTGGAAGCCGACCAGATTGTACAGATTGCCAGCCAGGTTGTCCTGCCGTAATTGGACTACAGCATGGGGACGTCTGCCGGTGCGCGGATCTTTCAAGCCGACCGGGCGCATTGGACCGAATGCCAGCGCATCTCGTCCGCGCCCCGCAATGATCTCGATGGGTAGGCAACCCTCAAAAAAATTATGGGCTCCCGCCTTGACACCACCGGCGATAGCATTTTCGAAAGACTTTAATTCAATACGCTCGGCTTGTATTATCGCGGCCACAAAGGCTTCGTATTCAGGCTTGTTGAATGGGCAATTGATGTAATCGCCACCATCTCGCTCACCACGACCATAGCGTGAAGCACGGAAGGCAATTTCCATGTTGATCGAATTGTAATTAACAATCGGCGCGATGGCATCGAAGAAGAACAGATGCTCCTCGCCACTGAATTCGGCTATAGACAGTGACAGAGTGTTGGAAGTTAACGGTCCAGAGGCAATGATTGCTGGTTTTTGGGGTATCTCGGTGATTTCCTCGCGGATGACCTCTATCTGAGAATTACCATGGATTCGCTCGGTGATAGTGCGGGCAAAAAGTTCACGATCCACCGCGAGAGCGCCACCAGCCGGGAGCGCAGTAAATTCCGCGCATTCGAGGAGCATCGAACCCAGGCGGCGCAGCTCATTTTTGAGGACTCCGGAGGCTCGGTCGGGTAAGTTTGAACCGAGAGAATTTGAGCAAACGAGTTCCGCCAGGTCCGCTGTTTGATGGGCGCCGGTGGTTTCAGCAGGTCGCATCTCATACAACTTAACCCGGATGCCACGCTGGGCAGCTTGCCAGGCGGCTTCGCAGCCGGCCAATCCGCCACCAACGACGATCAATTCATGAAGTGTATTAGAATTCATTGGGACAATTTTACCATTTGGCCTTTTGGAGCGAAGGCCTGCTGTATAATTAAGAATGAATGAGCAAAGATGGCATCAAACAGTCAATTTGAAGTTTATCTAAAGGAAGCGCTGCAAATTACAAATGCCAGGTGGGCAGTCTTGGTGGATTTCGTCGATCATGCGTGGGATTTGCAGGCTACCGTCAAACTCTCGAAGCTTCGCCGGGATGATCTCGTAAAATTTATCAACTCATCTCGCGGATCTGCATGGCTTTCCGGCGGTTTAGCGGGAGGCCACTCACGTTCTCGAAAGACATCCATAAAAGATAATTTTGATTGCGCCCGCATTTATCTTTTCCCGGTTAAAGATATGCAGTCCCTCATTCTGGTTGGTATAGATACAATGATGGCAAATGAGCAGCGAGTCTGGCATTTGCTTGCTTCGATGATGGGCTCAGTGATAAACCAGCTGATGATCCTTTCCCCTGCGAATCTGATACCAGAAGTTCAAGCGGGGATTTCCTATGATCTCCCTCAGGGTCTTGAAAAAATGCTTGGCGCAGTTGTCCGTTATATTCCTTGCCAGGCAGCTTGGCTGGCTATCCATAGTGGTGATGTACTTGAAATTAAAGCGCAGTCCAACTTTCATGCCAAGTTGCAGGAGAAAATCGCAATTGATTCGAGCGAGGTCTTACGCCGGATCAACCTAACCCGACGCAGTCAGACCATTAAGCGAGACGATTCCAAGTGGAATTCATTACCATTTCATAGTCAACTCAAAAAAGCTGAAGTTTGGGTAGGGATACCATTGGCAATCGGTAAGCGTCTGATTGGGATATTGGCGATCTGGCGCGACACGAACTTCAGTTCTGATGAGTGGGATCAACTCTTGCAGATCGTCGCATATATCACTCCATCCGTAGAATTAATGGTCACATTTGATGAGATTTCCTCTCATTTGCGTCGCTTGGCAATGTTGAATGATTTTGCATTAACGATTTCATCTGCCAAAAATCTTGAACAAATAGTCCGGCGGGTATTCGCACTTTTAGCCCGGTCCTTTGGAACAGAATTAGTCACACTAACCCTGTTGTCTACAGACCGCAAAGACCTGCGGGAATACCGAAATTTATCAGGCAAAGTGGATTCGCATATCTTTTCTCTGGAAGGGTACCCATCAATTTCGCTGCTCGAAAGCGGAAAGATATTGCGGATAGATAAAATTAGTGAAAATGGATACCATCCCTTCTATGCGGAAGCGCAGTCTGCGATTGTGGTGCCACTCAGGTATCGCGGGCAGGTCATCGGGATCCTTGGAATTGAAAATACAGTGCCCGGGTCTTATGGGCTTTATGACGAGAATCTGTTGATGGTCATTGCCAGTCATTTGGCCGGTTTAGTTGAATATGGCCGATTGCGGGAAGAAGCAGAGGCTCGCGCAAGAAATCTGGGTCTGATCCACGAAGTGGTTCAACAAGTGATCGGCTTAACGGATGCCCATGCAGTGGCAGAAATTACTGCAGATTTGTTGGTTCAGTATTTTTCATTTGAATTAGCAATCGTTTTATTGGCGGACAAAGACCAAAAACTAACGATTGCTGGAGTCAATAGTAGCGATTCAAGAATTGTCGATTACGCCTTCGAGGCTCTCAAGCAACCTGTTGAACTGGGCAAAGGTATTTCTGGACGCGTTTACCAAACTGGTAAAAGTCTGTTGGTAAATGACGTGACCCGCGATCCCCATTATCGTCCTATTCAAGGGTGGGAGACCGGCTCGGAAATGTGTGTTGGATTGCACAACGAGGGCGGGGTATTGGGTCTAATTGATGTTGAAAGTAGTCAGAAAAATGCCTTTACTCGAAACGATTTAATCGCACTCGAATCCCTCGCGGGAATTTTAGCGGGAGTGATTGGCAGTGCGGACCAGTATCAGCGCTTGCAAAGTGTCAACCGCCAGTTGCGAACTACACAAGATGAACTTCAATCACGTATCGAAGCACAGCGTGAGGTGGAGAATCGGCTAATTCAGGCCGCCAAACTGGCTGCTGTAGGTGAGATGGCGGCTGGAATAGCACATGAATTGAACAATCCCTTAACTACTGTTACAGGATTTGCCGAATTAGTTCTGGACGAATTACCTCCCGATGCTTCTCAGCGCAAAGATTTGGAACTTGTATTGCGTGAAGCACGCCGCGCACGAAGTGTAGTTCGCCGGTTGCTTGATTTTGCGCGGCAGACAGAAAGCGTTCGCGTTCGCGCTGACTTGAATGAAGTGGTTGAGGATGTGGCGATATTGATGAATCATCTCTTCCACACCAATGGGGTGCAATTTTCAATGACGCTTGCGGAGGAACCTCCTTGGGTGTTTATCGATCGGAATCAGATGAAACAAGTTGTCCTCAACTTGTTTCATAATTCCTTGAATGCAATGCCTCAGGGTGGTAAGTTATCCGTACGTACGCGAGAAGCCCGCCGGGATGGCCACCGGTGGTTGACGATGTCCATCGAAGATTCGGGAACGGGTATTGCGCCTGAGATTATGGGAAGAATTTTTGAACCATTTTTTACAACCAAAGCCGATGATGGAGGTACTGGTTTGGGTCTGGCGGTTACATATGGGATTATCACTGAACACAATGGTTTTATTGACGTTCAAAGCGAGCCCGATAAAGGTGCGCGTTTTACGGTTTGGTTACCGGTTGAAGAATGATGGATAAACCAAAGGTTGTAGTTGTAGATGACGAACAAGGAATTGCGATACTATGTGAGCGCTTGCTTTCCCGGGCTGGATTTCAGGTGTCAGCATATACAAATCCTCGTCAGGCGATGCAATACCTACAACACCATCAGATCGATTTGTTGCTGGTAGATATTCGCATGCCGGAAGTAGATGGTTTTGATGTAATCTCGTTTGCTCGCAGTCAGCAGCCGGATATGGCAGTATTGGTTATGACCGGCTTTGGGACAGTGGAAACGGCCATTCAGGCATTACGTCAAGGGGTGGATGGCCTGTTGCTTAAACCATTCGAAGAAGGAGAAGAACTGGTTCAGGCAGCCCGGCAAGCACTCGTTGACAGGCAGAATAAACAAGATGCTGCGCGCGTACAGGCGTTACGTCCCTTGTTTGATGCAACCGAATCGCTATTAGCTGAGACACGCCCTGATCAATTATTAGGCTTGATTGTTAATGCTGTGCGCGTTCACCTGCAGTGCTCAAACGTTGGGTATTATGTGTATTCCCAAGATGATGAGCGATTACGTCTACTTGCTGGAGAGGGAACAACATTTCCAGAAGGAGGTGGAGGTCAGGTTAACGGGTTAATAGGGCAGGTTGATGCGAGTTCGGAGACACTTTGTTTGAATGCAAGTGGTTCTGGGGATCCTGAATTGAAGAAGTTATTAGGGAAATACAAATTAAATTCAGTATTATGTGTGCCAATTTCGCGGCCTCGAATCCGGAGTGTATTGTATGCTGCCCGCAACGTTGGTGAATCATCTTTTCGGGAGGTCGACCAGGATATGCTCATGATCCTGGCTCGTCAGGCTGCCATTGCTATGGAAAACGCTTATTTGTACGAAGAATTGCGAGATTATGTCGAACAGGTGGAGGATTCCCAGCAAGCGTTGGTGCAGGCTGAAAAAATGGCAGCTGCCGGTCGGCTGACCGCATCCATTGCGCATGAAATCAATAATCCGTTGCAATCTTTGCAGAATTGCCTGCACCTGGCAGGTCGGGATGATATCCCTCA
This sequence comes from uncultured Chloroflexia bacterium, assembly GCA_963790075.1. Lineage (GTDB taxonomy): Bacteria > Chloroflexota > Anaerolineae > Anaerolineales > Villigracilaceae > CAYOUV01. The sequence goes on along the minus strand of CAWBNG010000009.1, from coordinate 159,683 downwards.
AGAAAAGCGAGACGAATACTTCAATTTAGCAAACTCCGAATTGGATCGCTTAATGGGTACCGTGCAGCGTATGCTTGATTTTTATCGACCCGGTGGGGCGGATCTTGGTGAAGTGTTAATTGGTGAAGTGTTGATGCATGTGATTGGGCTAACTGAGCAACAACTTTCAAAAGGTGGGATAAAAATCGATGTGAATATTGCTCAAAACTTGCCCGTTGTTCATGCGGTGGGTGGTCAGCTTCAACAGGTTTTTATTAATTTAATATTAAATTCGTTAGATGCAATGCCTAACGGCGGTATATTAAAAATGATTGCTCGCCAGGTAAAAGGGGGCATTGAAATACTATTTCAAGATAGCGGAATCGGAATTTTGCCAGAACATCAGGAAAATATTTTTGAACCCTTTTTTAGCACAAAAAGTGGTGGAACGGGATTGGGCCTGACAGTCAGCTACAATATTATTTCATCCCATGGCGGAACGCTGGATTTGGTCGATGGTCGTGGTGCGGGTGCCTGTTTCCGAGTATTTTTGCCAGTTGGAGTCAAGAAATGAAACACAGTATTCTTGTTGTTGACGACGAACCGGTTGCCAGACAATCATTGACTGAAATATTAAGATTAGAGGGATACAATGTGTCTTCAATTGCAAATGGGCAGTCTGCTGTAGAATTTATTCGTTCGGAGCATGTCGATTTAATGATTGTTGACTTACGCATGCCCGGAATGGATGGGTTAGAGGTTATTCGTGTGGTCAATCAAATTTCCCCGGATACTGAAATCGTATTACTAACGGCATTTTCATCAACCGAGTCGGCGGTTGAAGCCTTGCGGTTGAGAATTCATGATTATTTGATGAAACCCGCTGCCCCATCACAAGTGCTCAATAGCGTCAAGCGTGGATTGGCAAGGCGTGCAGCGCGCGTGCAGGTGCTGAGCGAATTCGGTAAGGATGTTGATGTGGAAGACGGAGTGATGGCATTTGAATTGGCCGATCATACATTTGTGGATCTGGCTCGACGCATAATTCACCGCGAGGAGCGTGTTATTCATTTAACTCCTGCTGAGGGACGTTTGTTGAAAATATTTTTTGAAAATCCCGGAAAAGTATTTACACACAAGGAATTGGTATTGCTGGTGCAGGGTTATACGACATCGCAACATGAAGCGCCGGAAATACTTCGACCGTTGGTAAGTCGCCTACGGCATAAATTGGACGGGTTTCAGGAATTAGAAAATAAAATCGTCAGCGTACGGGGAACCGGATATGTGTTTGAGGGAGAGATCCCGGTCTAACTTCAGTCACGCGAACTCCAAGGTATATCAGCAGGAAAATCAGGTGGACGTAGCCATTTCAGCCAGCCGCCTTTGTTATGGCGGTTTTCGAGGTTTGATTTATCAAAAGCAATTAGCAACAGACTGGTAGATAAGCCGATTGCCCCAAGCCATTGCATGAGACTCAGGCTTTCGTGTAACCATAAGTGGCCGGTAATTAAAGTGACCAGTAATTCACCTAAACCCAAAATCGCAGTTTGCATCCCGCCAATGTGCTTTACACCCATGAATAATGACAGTCTCGACAGAAAGGTAACTATCGTTAGACCGATTACTGGTGTCCATGGGACGCTGGCCTGAGGCCATTGTCGGTCAAATATGAAATAGGTGGGGACTACCACGATACTCATCGCAATCAAAGTGTAAAGCGTGACAGTTGGTGCGGGCACGTCATATAAAACACGTTGATTGATTGGTAGGTGTAATGCATATAGGGCTGCGGCTCCAAGCATGAGTAGGACACCTATCAAGTCGACATGGTTTCCCTGCCTGTTTGTCAATAGAATGACAGCAGCTGACCCCAAAACAATTCTTGTGACCGTCATTCGGCTTGGAGGTTGGCGGTCTAATATCAGCCAAAATGCTACAAAAACCGGATAAAGGGAATAAAGCAATTGTCCGACACTTGCGCTGAGACGTCCGAGTGCCATGTAATATAAGATTGATCCCAAGCCGTTAATTGTTCCTGCCAGAGTGCATCCTAATAAACCGGCAGGATAAATGTAAAGATAAGATCGCTTATACAAAGACACCAGCAGCAACAAGAGTCCAGCCGCCATGCTGGTTCTCAAAGCCACCACGGCCAGAGGCGAAAGCCCGGCTGCTATTGCCTGCTTGCCGAAAATTGGAGCTAATCCGAGAAAAAAAGCGGATGCCAGCGCTGCGCGAATTCCCGTAGAATTACCCTTATGCATTGGTCACTGTGACATCCCCAAATCCTTAGTTTAATGACGACTTCACCTCGTTGAAGAAGTCGTCATTCATAAAGTCGCCTTTTTGCATCAAGGATTGGATTTGACCCTCCAACCGGCTTTTTTCTTCCAGCGTCAGTTCTTTGGCGGTGGACACAATGATAGGTATGTTGGCAGTTTCTGGTTTGGCTTTGAGTGCATCCAGAACCGAAAACCCATCGAGTTCTGGCATCATCAGGTCCAGGATAACCAAATCGGGGATTTCACGACTGATTAGATCAAGGGCTTCTTTTCCATCGCTGGCTTCAAAAAGAACATAATTTCCCTGGGATTGTAAAATGCGTCGGATCAGGCGGCGGGCATCTGAACTATCGTCTACGATGGCGATACGGGGAAAGCGATCGGGAGCCACGCGATTGAGAGCTGCCAACAATCCTTCCTGAGGTGTTTCTTCCATGACCTTAGACGATAGAATCACATCTCTTGCCCAGCCCTCACCCAGTACGTGTTTTTCGGTCGGCATGGTATGGCCGGTGCAATTAATAACCACGGTACTCGAAGGTTTAATAACCCCTGCACGGATCAGTTTGAACAAACCAGCGAATGCAACTGCCGCAGCCGGCTCGGCGGAGATACCTTCCATCTTGGCCAAGACGTGCATGGCGCGGAAAGCTTCTTCGTCAGTCACGCTCTCGAATACGCCGTTTGTTTCCATTGTCTTTTGGCGCAAGATGGTGTAGGCTCGTCCCGGATCCCCGGTTGCTAGTGTTTCAATGTGAGTACGAGGACTTGTTACCACCTCGGCTGTTTCAAGGCCACGCTTCCAACCGTCGACCATAGGTGCACAGCCCTCAACCTGGACTGATGCGAGAGCTGGTATTCTGTCAACCACCCCAAGAGTCCTTAGTTCGCTAAATCCCTTGTGCACACCAAGTGGCCCCATTCCTCCGCTGACGGCTTGAACATACCAATCAGGTGTCTGCCAGACAGGATTGGTTTCTGCACCGCCACTGTCTGGATCAAGAATAGCTGTCAATTGCTCACCTATTTCCATTGCCATTGTTTTCATGGCTTCGACGGAGGTTATGGTCTTGGCGCCCATGTCGAGGTAAAGACCACGTTGTTTGGCAAATTCTGCTGCTATCATTTTGGTCTGATCGTAGGAGCCAGTTATTTTTATAACCTGGCTACCATACAGAGCAATCTCTCGCATCTTGACTGCCGGAACCAGGCTGGTCACAAAAGCCCACAACTTTATCCCGGCGCGGGCTGCATAGGCCGAGTAAGAGATGGCGACATTGCCAGTGGAGGCTGCGACCATTTCTGTAATGCCGGCTTCCTTGAGGGCCGCAATAGTCACCGCTGCCTGTCGATCTTTGAAGGATGAAGTCGGTTCTTGTCGTTCATCTTTGATGAAGATGTTGGGACAGCCAAGCATCATACCAAGGTTGACGGCTCGAATGAGCGGAGTTCCACCTTCCCCCAAAGATATGCTTGGATTTGGATTCCGTACTGGCAATAATTCTCGATAGCGCCACAAGTCGAATGGTCGACCAGACAATTGATGTGGCCAGGTTTTTGCTAAATTTTCATAATCATATTGGGCTTCGCGCCAATTGCTGTTGCAATTGGGGCAGCTAGCCGATGTAGGGAAATAGGAATCGGTGAAGCCGCAGTCAAGACACTTAATGACAAAAGACGACATGGATTGACTTCCTAAGTATAAAGTTTATTATCTGGCAACTCGTTTGAGAGCTCGATCCAGTGTGGCGAGGAGATCTTCTTCATTGAGAGAGCCTTTTTTGAGCAAATTTTTCCCAAAATTTTTGAGCTGCTCATGTTGTTCTGCTGTTAAATCACCCCCTGTAATTAGGATCACCGGAATATCGCGCAAGGAGTCCGTTGAGCGCATTTTCTCGAGAATATTAAAGCCATTCATTTTCGGCATGAACAGGTCCAAGATCACCGCATGAGGGGTACGGGTCGTAATGGCTTCCCATCCCTGTTCGCCGCCTTCGGCTAAAACCGGCTTGTAACGGCCGTGTTGGTTCAAAAGCTTACTGATCAGGCGCAAGTCATCCGGGTCATCGTCAATTACCAATACCTCCCGGATGCTGCCGTCGCTATTCAAACGGTTGAGCGCATTAATCAGGTCGTCTTCGATGATCGGCTTTACGAGATAATCGGCTGCGCCGAGGTTGAACCCTTTTTCCTCTTGCTCGAGAATACTACAAATAATAACCGGCACATCCCGGGTTTCCGGATCTGATTTAAGATCATTGATCACTTGCCAGCCATCATAACCCGGCATCATAATGTCCAATGTCACGGCGTATGGTTTTAGCTGGCGGACTCGTTCTCTGGCCTTGGAGGGATCGGTTAATGCAACCAGGTGAAATCCTTGCGGTTCGAGATAGCGCTCATAAAGGCTGATGACCTGCTCGTCGTCGTCAATCGCTAGGATAACGCGTCCATCAATTGGAATGTCGCTGATTTCAGGCGTTTGCTGGACTGGCAGGGTGAAATAGAAGGTGCTCCCCTTGCCGATAGCGCTTTGAATGCCTATGCGTCCGCCGTGCATTTGTACTAGATGTTGACAGATAGAGAGCCCCAAACCCGTACCACCGGTCTTGCGCGTAGGCGAGGTATCGACCTGGGAGAAGGGTTGGAAAAGTTTGGTTTGGTCATCCGGGGAAATTCCCGGGCCAGTATCAGTGACACTGATCATTATCTCGGGTTTTCCCGTTGGACCGGAATTGATTGAGGTGGAGACGGTAATCGTGCCCTCTTCAGTAAATTTGGATGCATTTGATAGTAGATTGAGTAATATCTGGCGGACTCTCATTGGGTCCGCACGAATAACCGGCAGGTCTGTCGAAATGTTTTTGACAAGTTTGATCGGTTTGTCCTTGACCAATCCCACTACTGTTGACATCACGCTCGCGATCAGGTCAGCAGCGTTGACATCCTCGAATGACAACTCCATTTTCCCGGCTTCGATTTTGGACAAGTCTAGGATGTCATTGATCAGCCCTAAAAGGTGTTGGCCGGAATTGTATATTGCACCGAGATCTTGATTTTGCAAATCAGTGACTGGACCATCGATGCCCTTTAAAATAACGCGCGAGAAACCAATGATGGAGTTCAAAGGAGTACGCAATTCATGGCTCATATTCGCCAGGAACTGGCTCTTCAGTCGATCGATTTCGCGCATCTCTCGGACAGCTTCCTGGGACAATTCATATGAGCGTGCATTGTCAATCGCAACTGCGATTTGATCTGCCAGGATTTGTAGAATGGCAACATCGTCATGGGTAAACGCGTCTACCTCGGTCGCTTGAAGATCCAAGGCGCCGATCACCCGGTTGCCAACCCGAAGAGGGATACCGACTTCGGCTCGAGTCTCTGGAAGAAGTGGATTGGGACGGTGAATCGGATCGCTGGCCGTGTCATTGACCACTTTGGGTTCTCCAGCAGCTGTGGTCGAACCGATAACGGATTTCGAGCCTACAGCCAGGGAGTGTTGACGGTGTTTCATTTCTTCACCCGCCTCTCCCGTAGCCTCCCTGAGAACAGCGTTGAAGCCGGTCTCTTCAATGATGAAGATTGCCGCATGGTAGAACCCGAGGCGTTCACTGATCAAGTTGACCGTACGGCTGAATAGTGTGTCCAGGTCAAGGGTGGACGTCACCAAGCGACCGATTTCAGCTGCAGTAGCCAAATATTCGTTCTGGCGGACGATAGCTTCTTCGGATAATTTCCGCTCGGTAATATCCCTGGCGACCCAAAAAACCTGGTCGTCATTCAGCTTGGATAGCGTAGCATCAAACCAGTATTCTTGATCGTCGATTAGTAAAGGATATTCAATTTTAATTGGATTACCGGATTTAAGCGCTTGTTCGACTGCTTCTAAAAACGGCTCATGGATTTCTGGAGGGAATATATCTGTCATCTTTTGGCCGATCAATTCCTCCGGAGGCAGGAACAGACGGGATGGATTCGTTGGGGCAATGCGCAGATATCGTGTATCCTTATCAACGATCAAGATCACATCATTCATTGACGCAAACAATGTTCTTAATTCAAGCTCAGATTGCTTGCGTTCGAGAGCGACGGATACCTGATTGGCAATGAAGGAAAGAGTTTCTCGATCCCGTTCAGTCAGGTGTTCACTCGTTTTATAAGTTTGCACTACTACGACACCCAGGGATTTATCCCCACTTCTGAGTGGGACCCCTAACCAATCTACACCTCGGGTACCAAGCGCTTCCACCTGGCCACTCTCTACCAATTCATCATAACGAGGCGGAGTTACTAACAGAGCCTCACCTGTTTTGAGAACATAGCTGGTCAAATTCTTGCTTGGTTTTTGAGGCTCCCAGGCTGAATCGTGTTGGTCTATGTAATATGGGAAACTGAGCAAATCACTGGCTTCATCATAAAGCGCTACAAAAAAGTTCTCTGCCGGCATAAGCGTTTTTACCGCCTCATGAACGGAACGCAATACCGATGTTATGTTTTCGGCTGTCAGCGCAGCTTCAGCGATCTGAAAAATTGCTTCTTGTATTTTTTCATTGCGCTTACGTTCGGTGATGTCCTTGAAAACGCCTCGATACCCAACAGCGTTCTCGGCGGTATCCAGAATGGGGACACCGCTTGCCAAGAAGGTGACTTCCTCGCCCTGATTTGAAAAGCTGTGAATTTCCAAATCAGTCAAAGGCTGTTTGTTTCGTATCGCGTTGGTCAGCATGCCTTCGATTTTCTGTTTGTCTTTTTCTGAAACGAAGGTTTTAAATGACTGGCCAATGATTTCATCGGGGTGATAGCCGAGAACTTCGTTTACGCGCTCCGATATATACCGGTATATTCCTTTTTGGTCCACTTCCCAAACTAAGTCCGCACTGCTTAATGCCACGTCCCGGAATCGAGAACTTCCAATTCTTCAATAGCCTGGAATAAGCGTGCGTTTCCGACAGCGAATCCAACTTGGCGTCCTATGGACGTCGCCAGCTCCAAAGTGTTTTGGTTAATTGAGATAGCTTTTTTCTTGAAAGTGCAGAGCGTACCAAGTACCTGACCTTTTAATTCGAGAGGAACCCCTAAATAAGTGTTGTAGCCCGCTTTGATTACATTAGAGACATCCACCGGCGCGCCCTGTCGGATATCGTCGAGAGTGATCGCCTCACGGGATTGGAAAACTGCCTCGCATAACGACCCCTCTAATCCTTCAGAAGGATCTTCGGGCTGAGGAAACGGTAGTCCCAATTGAACCACACGTTCAAGTTTTCCGCTTGTGTTGTTGTACATTGTGATGAGTCCCCCGTCGAAGCCCATGGTCTGTAAGGTTTTTTCCAAAACCGTACTTAAAATTTGGCGAATGTCTAGCGTTTGGCTGGCAGAACTGATGACGTCATTCAGGGTAGCGAGTTGGCTGCTGCGCTCACGAATCTGTTCGAATAAATTTGCGTTTTGAACTGCAATAGCAGCCTGGTTTGAAATCGCTGAGAGCAAATCCCGATGGTGCTCGGTGTATAAATTAGCAATTTCTGTGCTCTGAACAGCAATTGCACCCATCACCTGTTCACCAGCCAGCATGGGTACTCCCAGCCAGGAAAGCGCTGGAGTAGTGTTGCCAAGCGGTATAAATTCAACATTCAATTGTTGCATTTGTTCCTGAACGTTGCCATTTAAAAGGAGCGCTTCGCCATGTGTGAGGATGTAATCAGTCAGACCTTGTCCAATAGGTCGCGTAGGGGATTCGACTGGTTGATTATCGTTGATTGCAAGCGGGAAATTAATTTCGTTTCTATCGGCTTCGAATAAGGCGATAAAGAAGTTGGTTGTGTCCAACAATCGAGATGCGTATTGGTAGATAGTTTTTGCAATCGAAGCGATGCTGAGCTGGGATGAGAGCATTCGGCTCATCTCGTTCAAGATGACTAATTCTTCTGCGCGCTCTTGTGATTGTTGGAATAATTGGGCATTTTCAATTGCTAAAGTGAGCTGATCTGTAACTTGCTTAATCAGCAATTGTTCTTCCTGGTCCCAGGTGCGTTGATGATTTTCATCAATCACTTGTAGCGTAGCCCAACTTTGATTGTCCAGCGGAAATGCCATTGCCATGCTGGCTGGCGTGCCTGCGGAGCTACTTGTTGTCAAAGTTTTTATTGGGTGCAGGGGACCAGTTAATGACCGAGTACGCGGTCTGATTGAGACTGGAGTAGCGGCACTGATTGGCTTGTTGTCCGCTGATTGCTTTACCGTTTGACGCTTAATATCCTTCGAGGTTGTCCTCTTTTGTTCACGGGGAGCAGCTTCTTCCTTCGTAATTTCCTCAAAGAATTTGTCAAGCCGGTTGTCTATTTGCTTCTTCGACATATCTAATTAGCTCCTGGGCCAGTATCCGATATTGTTGTGAGCCTCGGCTATTTGGTTTGTAACTAGTAATAGGTAAACCTACGATTGGGCTTTCGCGGAGTTTTGTATCTATTTCAATCACAGTCTCAAGCAACCCTTCTTCAAAAGTATTGCGCAGTTGCTCTTCGATATTGCGATGAGTCCTGTTGCGCCTATCCAATAATGTAATCAGGATTCGATACACAAGGGATGGGTTATTTTCCTCACGGATGCGTCTGATAAGGGACATCATATTTCTCAAGGCATAGGCTGAAAAATACTCAGCTTGTGTAGGGATAATGAGTAATTGAGCAGCACATAAGGCGTTGGTTGTTATCGCCCCAAGGGATGGGGGACAATCAATAATCACATATTCAAAAGGCAATGAACCTGCTGCTTCAAACGCATACCGGAGCGTGTTTCTGAAGTCCATGCGCATGGGAAGAAATTGCTCCGCATTCTCGATGGTTGCACTGGAAGGAATTATGTCGAGGTTTTCGATTTCAGTAGCGGAACAGGCATCTAGGATTTGAGCGCCTTCAATTAGTATTTGACTAGAACTTGGACGATCTGTGTCTTGCTCGAATCCGAGCGCCAGTGAGAGATTTGCTTGTGGGTCAAGATCAATTAGCAAAACCCGGCGACCTTGTTCCGCTAGCGATGCTCCTAAGGAAAGGCATGTTGTCGTTTTGGCGACCCCGCCTTTTTCATTTGATATCGTGATTATATAAGACATGGTAAATTTGCCTTCTATTCAGTTATTCGGGCGATTCGCTAGGTGGGATTTCAGAGTCGGCGATACGTTGGATTTGTTGATTCGATGTGGTTTGCGGAATGATTTGAACTTGGGTAGCACCAAGGACATCCTTAAGTTCGCTGATAGCGGTTTGGAGCATTGTCTGTGGATCATTGGTACTGCGAATCTTGGTTGTGATTTCAGTGACAAGGCGTTCACGTTCGGCACGGCGCTGGGTTTCTGCATAGAGGCGGGCACTCTCTAAAGCCGAACTCATCTGGTCGGCGAGGGTTTGTGCCAGCTCTATTTCGTCCCGACTCCAGGTTGGCTCATTGGAGGATTTTTGCAAACGAATAGATCCGATGAATTCTCCGCGAATCTCGATTGGAATTCCTAGTGATTTCCCATCTTTGCTGCTGGTTACCCGACCTTCAGAAGCAGATAGGGCAAGCTCATCCTTCCACTCCCCGGAAATTTCGCGTACCAGGTTTTTGCGCCCAATGTATCCGATGCCCGGTTTTGATTGGAGTAATTTTCGCCAGGCCTCTCGGCTTAATTCGCCATAAGCGCGCCCAGCTGCGTCCAAAGCTGACTGACTTTCATCGAAGAGACGTGCGTTTTCAATGGCAACCGCAACCTGATCCGCTAAGATTTGGAGCGTAGTGATATCTTCCTCGCTGAAAGCGGCCTCTTCCATACTTTGAACATCCAATGCGCCAAGAATTTCCCCGCCAGCGATCAACGGAAGCGCCATTTCCGAACGCGTATCGGGCAAATCGGGATTATTAAAGAAGACGGCATCTTTACCGACATCCAATGCAATGCGTGGTTTACCAGACCCGGTCGCATACCCGACCAATCCAAGCTCGCCTACTTTTAATTTATGGTTGCGAGCAAGCATTTTTTGACCACCCGGACTATTGGCAGCCTGCAATACGGCATATTCCCTGTGCTCGTCAAGCAGGAATATACCCACATGATAGAAACCAAAACGGTCACTGATGAGATGTGTCACCTGGTTGAGCAACGTCTCAATTTCGCGGATGTTAGCTGCGGCATTGCCAACTTCGGTGGCGGTACGAAGTTGTACTGCGCGTCGCTCAAGTTGTTCGGTGCGTTCTGCTACGCGTACTTCCAAATTATTTACAAGATCGCGTAACTGGGTTGTCATGATATTGAACGTAGAAGCCAGGTCGCCAATTTCATCACTCGTGGAGACTCTTGCACGAGCATTCAAATCACCTTCGGCGATTAACGTTGCGGTTTCGCTCAATTGGAAAATTGGTTGGGTTAAGGCGCGCGTAATCCACAAAGCGACGACCGTCGTAAGACTCGCAATGAGGATACCGAGTAAGGTAAGCGAGCGGGTTTGATTGCGGAGCGGTGCTTCGAAGACAGCCTTGGATTGGGCAAAAACGACATACCAGGGTTCGGTTTTCATCTGAGAGACCCCAACGGTATCAATTGGTGGCTGCACGTCGGTTCCGCCAGGAGTTTTGAGTAGCATGGCATCGAAAATTGGCTGATCTTTGGAATTCTGAAGACCTTGCTCCAAGCCAGGCAATTCGACTGATACACTTGAAATTGGACCAGGAGGCAAGCGGTTCATGGTTTGAAGCGAGGCGATAATTGGATACGAGATCGAAGCACCGTACTTCATGACCATATTTGTGTCATAGCCATGGGCCAGGAAGACAAAATTTTCATCCAAAACGGCAGCAAATGAATCTGGGCCGGCTGTATTATTAAATTGATTTACAAGTTGTTGAAATTTGTAGGCGTTATACTTAACGCGGATAATCCCAACGGTTTGACCGGTAACAGCGCGAACCGGAGCGCTGAAATAAATATATGTATTCTGTTTGTCTGGAGAGTATTCGACTGAAGATACATATGGAAGCCCGGATTTGTATGGCTCATAATAATAGCGTTGGTTGTATTCGCGCATTCCGATATTACTGGGCTGGGTATCCAGGATGTTTATCCCGCGATAATCCAGAAGTGCATATGAACTCGATGAATATCAGGTCCTTTCGATTGAGAGCCCTTAAAGCTTGTATTGCATTGAAATCGATTGCGGAACTTGAAAGACTCCTTGAATTGTGGGTAAGTAAGTATTCCGAAAAAATTGGAGTTTGACCTTCAACACGGATTGCGTTCAGGTTTGATTGGATAAAGGTGTCCAGGCTGTTAGCAACCTGTAGCGCGCTTCCAAGCAGAACCCCATTTTGGCTTTGAGATAGTGTTGTTTGTAGCGTGCGATTTCCAATGAATCCCAATATGATGATTGGAATGAGAGCTGCAACGAGTAAAGCTGAAGTGATTTTGGTATAGAGGCTTAACCGCCTGGCATTGCGAATCAAAACTCCAAAATAAAGCAAAGCCAGTGTAGTTCCTATGATCGGATAAATTTTCGCCAATAAAGGATCTGGGGTCTGGCGATAGGGTGGGGCATATAAGTCGAACAGAATGATTCCCGCTCCTGAAAGGATGCCAATTCCGGAGTACAAACCGGTTTGAGATGATGGAAGTGCCAAGATAGCTATAATCGAGGCGAGGACTGCGGCAATGATGCCAAAGACAAAACCAAAGCCTTCGGTTAAGGTGGATCGCAAAGCCAAGGCTATCAACAGGCTTGCTATTAATAATTTAGCACCCTGATCAACATGCCCCCCCTGGATCCTAATTGCAGATAAAGTAGCGAGCAGGACAAATAATATTACAACAGCCAGATCGGCCCAAGATTGCCAGAGCTGGGTTTTTGAGGCAATTGAAAAGGCAATAAACGCATTAGCTAAGGCAGCAACCGCAACCAAAACGGCAGCAATAAAGCCATTGCGACGGCGCAGGGTTATCGCGTCTCTTTTCAGGGTTTGCGTATCAAGTGTGGTCATAAGTCTTTTCTATTCGCGATGCTAAATATCGGAATTCGGATTGTGGCCATTGGAGCCTTTCCGTTTTTTGATAGTGGAGGCGCTGGTGCCTAATCTGACTTCCGCTTCCTCTAGCCCAAATATTTGTTGAAATTCTTGAGCAGCTGTCTTCAATACGGTATCGATATCAAGGGTTTCGTGTATCTTGCTACTTACATCGCTGACTGTTTTTTCGCGTTGTGCTTGATTGAGTGAATCTTCCAATAAGCGTGCACCTTCAAGGGCCAGGCCGACCTGGGCTGCAATCTCTCTGGTCACATTTTTCTCGCGATCGGACCAATTAGCATCCTTGTCATTGCGTACCAGTTTGATCCTGCCAATACTTTGACCGCGGGTCTCGATCGGAATTTCGAGATAGTTGGATTCCAGTTCCGAGTTGTTATTTTTCTTTTTACCGGGTTGAATTCCCTGCGGAGAATATGTGTAGGCATAAGGCTGACGCTGGTTGCGTTGGTCCCAGGCTGACTGTGTCTTTTCTGATGAAAGCAGTTGTAATTGCTGGATGATCGATTGACTTTCTGTGAGCAAGCGTGTATTTTCAATAGCCAGCGCTATTTGATCAGCGAGCGTTTCCATTACCTCCAAGTCTTCATACAAAAAGGCCTCAGACTTGGTTGATTGAAAATCCAAAACACCAATAACTTCATCGCGGACTATTAAAGGGAGCGCCATTTCCGAACGTGTCTCAGGAAGGTCAGGGTTATTAAAGAAAACCGCATCAGCTCCGACATCTACTGCGATTCTGGGCTGGCGCTGATAAGCAACTGTGCCGACGATGCCCTGACCTCCTATCCGCAGACGATGTTCACGCTGAAGCATTTGTTGCCCGCCTTCAGAGGATGCAGCTTGCAGGACTACATATTCTTTACGTTCGTCTGTCAAGAACAAACCTGTATGATAGAAGCCGAATTCTTCTGAAGTCGTTTTGACGATGGTAATAAGAAGATCCTCGATGTTTTGAAGGGACGCTGCCCTTCTGGCAATTTGCGAGGCGGCTTGAAGCTTCGTGGTCTTTTGTGCCAGGTCGGCTGTGCGCTTGGCTACTTCATCCTCAAGGTTGGTCTGTAATTCCTGCAGTCGGGCAAGGGCTTGATTGAAATATATGCTCAATTGGCCAATTTCATCGGTACCAATTACCTCAGCGCGTTGGTCTATGTTTCCCTTCTGTACTTCATCCATGGTGCGAATTAGGTTTTGGATGGGAATATCTATGGTTCTGCTCATTAAATTTGTAAAAAACGTTCCGATGGCAAGCGCGATGGCAGCCACAATTATCAGTTGGATTTGCAGCCTGGGTAAATTGCCTGCCAGGACGCCATTGGCATTCATCGCGTCTACAGCTTCCTGGTAGGCGCGCGGCGAAACCATGAGCAGTGCGATAACTATTAACGCAAATACCAGCAATTGCAACCGTCCGCGCAGGTGGTTTGAACGCACACCCTCTATTTGGGACTCAAAGGATGTTGGGGTAAGGGCCAATCGCGGAGGAATCATTAAGAAATCTAAAAGTAAGCTATTTAATGTAACTCCTCCAATAATGGACAAAAGGCCGCCCAAAGCGACGTGTATTGCTCGTCCTAAATCTATCTTCACGACTGTGTACATGTATAGGGACAGAGGGATCACGACTAGAAAAAAACCAACCAGAGTGGCCTCCATGCTAAAGCGCCAAACAACGGCCGTGATTTCCTTCCAGGCTCGTTCGTCGTTTCCAGTTTTTACCTCGTCTTCAGAATTTAATAACGGGCTGGTTTTCGTGTGAGAATCCAGGAGTTGTCTTGCATTGGTCGTAAGAAAATAAATCGAAACCAAAACGATAATATTGGCTAAAGAGATCAGAGCAAAACCCGCAATGACTAATTGACTGGTCTCGGAGGGTGTAAATTTAACATTAAGGAGCAAATAACCCAAGCCCAGGAGTACAGCCAGGGATGAAACAAATTGAGCAAATATCTGCATACGCAAGATATAACTTGCGCCCCAACTTGAAAGAAGTTTCTTGAGATAAGCTAATAAGCGGTTTTCACTATTCATTGCTCTTCGTCCATTTTAAGCTCAATCGAAGCCTCCGAGACATCCAGCACTTGCCCGAGTTCCTTGACTGCAGTTTGAAGAATGCCGTTGATGGTGGTGGATGACCAGATCTTGCTTGTAATCTCAGCGATAAGGTGATCACTTAATGCTGTTTGTTGGGTTTCTTCAATCAAGCGCGCATTTTCGAGAGCAAGTGCAGCTTGAGTAGCAACCGCCTCAATCCAGCCTCTTTCTTCTTGTGACCACTCCTCTTCACCTTCCATCGTAATTTCACCAATAACCTGTTCGCGCAGTGCCAGAGGGACATTATGGGATGAGGAATCGGTGTTGAGCTCAGAGTTGTCGCTGGTGGCAAATTGCAGGCTGCTGTCAGTTTGGAGTAAGTCACCCCAGGATTGTGAGATGTATTGTTTGTGGATGGTACTTATCTCCTGGAGGTTCTCCTGGGTTTCTTTAAAGAGGTGGGCATTTTCCAGTGCAATTGCAACCTGGATCGCCATGCCCTGGAATGTATTAATATCTTGATCGTTGAAAGCTTCATCTTTTGTGGATTGCACATCCAAGGCGCCAATTACGCGGTCGCCGATGCTCAGGGGAATTGCAATTTCTGACTTCGTGTATGGTAATAGCGGGTTACTGAAACGGTTCAATTCCGACCCAACATCTAAGGCTATCCGAGCCTGGTGAGTATCGATAGCCGTCCCGACCATGCTGTGACTACCAATTTCAAGTCGGTGTTTACTTTCCACCAATAGTCGTCCCGCCTCCCCGGTAGCCGCTTTGAGATCGGCCCATTTGCCTGTTTCGTCAACCAGGAATAACGCTGCGTAATAATGGCCAAATCTTTCCGTAATCAAGCCAACGATTTGCTTGGCCAATTCGTCCGGATCAAGAATGGAGCTGGCAAATCGTCCTACTTCATTAACCGCTTCGAGCTGTGCGGTTCGTTCAGCTACGCGGTCAGCTAAGCCGGTGCGCTCTCCTTGGAGCGCTGCAAAATTTAATTGTGCACGTTCATGAGCGCGGACAAATTCCCTTTGCATTAAGCGCAACCCTATGATGATAATTACCGAGAGCAATAACAGGGCTGCCGATCCGCTCAACCAGTTGGAGAGGGGTGCAGAGGAAACTTGGTTAATGGCTGAAATCGTGTATTGACCCGTGAGTACGAAATATCCCACTACAGCAGTCGAAATCAGGCTGAGTGCGGTCGCAATTGCACCGGCACGTGGGGAGAACATGATTGTGCTGAGAATGATAAATGCCAAGAAAAATATACGCGAATCACCCCAGATACCAGTCTCGAGCAGGCCGCTAGCACCAAGCGCATAAACAAGGAATAGAAATACGCCGGTACGCAACCAGTACGGTAGTTTATTGAAAATAACTACGATTAATAAGGCAGCGTACACGGAAATGTAAACGCCGATGATAATCGGGTCGTTTGTGGTCATTATGCCCGGAATTAATGCGAGCAGACCGAAAATTGCAGACCCGAGCAATATGGGGCGCAAGAAATTCTCTCGCCAGCGTGTGTACACAAAGCTGGCGTCCTCAACATCAACCGATTCGGAAGTTTTGGGAATTGGGGTGACTTCGCCACTAATGCTCATTTGTATTGACCTTGTGTGACCCTTCTGCATCGGTCAGCTCTGTTTCACCATTGCCCATAAGCTCAATTTTTATTTGAGTTCGTTTGCCGCCAACAGCTTTGCTTAACTCATTGGCAGTGGTTGAGAGAATCGTTTGCATATCAGTCGAGCGACGTATCTTACTGGTAACTTCGAAAAGCAATCGCTCGCGTTCGGCTTGCTTGCGGATTTGTTCAAGCAGACGAGCATTTGCGATGATCGCTGCCAAACTACCGCCCAGTGTGCCAAGAATTTCTTCGTCGTGTTCGTTATAGGCTCCCAATTGCTCACTTTCAACATTGATGACACCTAGTAAATCGTTTCGGTAAGTCAGCGGGATGGCTAATTCAGAGCGGGTATTGCTGCTAACCTGTATGTATCTGGGATCGTCTGCCACATTGTCGATGCGTAAGGGTTTGCGATGAGCTGCCGCCCATCCTGTGATGCCTGTGCCGATCGGGATACGGATCTCGTTGATGTCCTCCTCCGAATACCCAATGGCGGCCTTGATTTCCAAGACTTTATTATCTTTGTCGGCAAGCAAGATTGCGACGCGATCTCCGCCGAGGGTGACTTGCAAGCCCTGAACGGCACTGTCTAGCGCTTCCTCTAAGGTAGTCCCGGAAGCGGCAGATGTCGTTACATGGTGAAGCAATCTGTGCTGAGAAAGATGCTCCTGGGTTTCAGCAAATAATTCAGTATTGACGACTGCGATTGCTAACTGGTCGGCCAGGATTTGCAATGTTTGAAGATCTTCTTCTTGGAATACGTTTGGTTGGGAACTTTGGACATCGATTACACCCAGAATCCGCTCTCCCAATTTTAGAGGAATAGCAGCCTCAGACTGGGTGTCGGGTAGGAGGGGATTAACTTGGTGCAAGACGTCTTTGGCGGTATCGTTTACAACCAAAGGCTCACCGCGCCCCGATACATATCCAACGATCGATTTTGAGCCGACGCCGAGTTTGTGATTTGCGCGTTTCATTTGGGCGCCGGCCTCACCGGTTGCTTCTCGAATGATGGCAAATTCTCCTAAGGGATCGACGAGGAAAATTGCAGCGTGGTAATAATGTTCAAAGCGGCCGGTAATCAGATTGACGGTTCGAAGCAAAAGTTCATCAAGATTCAGCGAACCACTAATGTCGCGTGCGATTTCAGCAGCAGTTTCCAAACGTAAGGCGTGCTGACGGGCTTCGTTGAGCAGGCGAATATTGTAGATGGCACCACCCACCTGTCCTGCCAGGGCAGTTAGGAAGCGTAGATCGTCTTCTGTGAACTGTTTTTCGCGCTCCAGGTCCTGGATGATGATGGCTCCAATTGATTCTCCACCTACGAGTAGCGGAGCCCCCATCCATGATTTTGCCGGCTTTCCAACTACTTTGGCACCAAGCGCAATTGCTCGTCGTTCGGTATCTTCGACCAGCATGAGAGGCTGGTGTGTGCGGATCAGGATGGATGATAGGCCTTCCCCTAACGGGAACGGTTCCAGGCTGGACACCTGCCCATCCTCGTACATGTAAGGGATACGAACGGAGTTTGTTTCTTCATCGTATTCCGCAACCACCAAGCTGTAATCGCCAACTGTCTGGCGAATTTGCTCATGTAGAATTGCATAAAGGGATGGTAGCGTTGCCACGGAAGAAATCGCCTGGCTGGTGGATGCAATCGCCCCAAGTTCACCCAAGCGCTTTTCCATGGTTGAGGAAGCCAGCACTTTTTCAACGGTTACAGAAACGATGTTGGCAATATTGGCATATGGCTGGATAATAGGCGGGGTGATCAAGTGTTTCTGGGGAGCGCCGAAGGCAAGTATGGCATAAAGGATTTCATCCCGCGCGACGGGCAACAGTGCGGTAACCTGGCACCCCATTTGTTTGAATAATTTACTCAAGGGTGCAGGTAATTCAGATGGAGCAGTCAGGTCATAGATCTGTGAGCCGTGCAGGAGCTGAGTTGCAATCTCGTGAACCGGAAATTCAATAAACTTTGTTGGGTTGGACTGGACGTTTTCTCTAAGGAACGGATCTGAAATGGACACAACTTCCAATCCCCGATCGTTGACCGTCAGCACCGCTGTGATATAAGGAGTATCTTTAAGGACGCGCGCAGTGGTTTCGAGAACTTCCTGTTCGGTCTTTGCTTCCGCAATCTGGTAGCTGGCACGGTATAAGCGTTCCATATCCTGGTAGTTGACCTGCGTGGCTTCAGTTTGTCCAATATTCTGCAGTGCGGCGGCAATCTGGTTTGCAAGAGTTTGTAAAACTACAATCGTATCTGGATCAAAAGCCTTTGAGGTGGTGCTTTGAACATCCAAGGCACCCAGGATCAGGTTTCCAGAGGAAATCGGGATACCAACCTCAGCCCGGGTTTCAGGCATTAGTTCGTTCTTGAGGTGAATCGGATCGTCTTCCACGTCCGATGCTACGCGCGGTTGATTATTGGCGGTTACCCAACCAATAATGGAAGATGATCCGACCTCCAACTTATGACCACGACTCAGCATTTCTTGAGCAGCTGGTCCGAAAGCGGCATGCAGATTGGCCGTTCGACCAGTACGGTCGACCAGGAAAATGCCCGCATGGTAATAGCCGAAGCGTTCGACAATTAGCTTAACGGTGTTATCGAGTAGTTCGTCGAGGTTGAAATTCGAGGTAATGCTTTGGGCAACTTCAGCTGCAGTTCGAATCTGTCGCGTTCGTTCTTCAATGCGAGCTTCGAGCGTGTGGTACAGACCGCTCAACTCGTCAGCCATTTTATTAAAGGAATAGGCCAGCAGTCCGAGTTCGTCCCTTCGTTTGATTGGTGAACGTTCCTGCCAGTCGCCTTCGGAGAACCGGCGAGTTGTTTCTGCCAATCCGAGGATTGGTCTAACCAAGCGATTAATACTAACCCAAATGACAATTGCCATAGCGATGAACGTTAAAATCAGTAAGATTGCTGTAAATGGGGCCAGACTGTTGAGTTGTCCAAAAACCGCACTTTGCGGAAGTTCAACGACAACACCAACATTAAGTGTCGGGATCCAATCCGTATACGCGATCACGTCTATCCCGGCAGCGTTAGTGAACTCGCTGAGCGGACTGGACATGAAATTCGTGTTATTGTCCGGCTCGAATGTCGCCGCAATCACTGTTCGCTGTGAACTTGATGGAATAAAGGCGTTCAACAGATTTTCGTGAGGATCGACACCCACGAACTGATGCCCAATGCTCGTATAAAAATAAGCGGATGAATCCGGGTTGAAGGCTGTAAGTGCCGTCAGGATTGCTTGTGAACTCTTTTGTCTCGAGACCCCCAGCAAGTAGCCTTGAACCTGACCATTTGATCCGTAAAATGGAGAAACTGTGATAACGCCAAATTCGTCCAGAAGAATGGGCACAAAATTGTAAGAGGCGAACGAGAGTTCTCCGGAAACAATATTCATGAAGTAGGAGGTCCCGCCAATACTTTGTCCTTCCCATTTCAATTGGCTGGAAACCCATATTTTCCCTTCTGTGTCAACCAGAGCAAAATCATCAAAAAGCGGGGTGTCGCCCGGCTGGTTTACTTCTTTGAAGGCTTTTGTTACCAGTGTTCGATAAAAAGCGTCTGTCTTTTGACGGCTCAAGACGGCCTCGGCTGGGATGTGAAATCCGGGGCGGCGAGAAATATAGTCAAGGCGAACCGCCTTCGTCCGTAGCTCTCGATTGATTTGTTCGACCTGGGTCTGTATGGTTGTTTTTAGCTGGCTGGCAATTTGCTCTTTTAATAATGTTCGTGAGCGGGTATATGCAACCGAGGCCATGATGGACAATGGGATCATGGCGAATGCCATGAGCGCCAGGATCATCGTGCGCGCAAGACGTCCAGAAAATTTGGGTTGGTCATTTTGAGATTTTGGAGCTGGAGGTGAGTTTGTCATAAGCGTTTGATTAGCTCATTTCCCAAACAGCCTCGCCGGCTAAAACCCTGCGGATCTGTTCGGGGAAGCGGTCAGGGTCGAGTGGCTTACCCAGGAAGCCGTTAAAACCCGCCTCGCGGGCTTTGTTCATTTGCTCCGAACTGGCTTCAGCAGTCACGGCTATGATGGGTGTGGACTTTAATCGGTCGGAGGCGCGGATTTTACGCAGAGCCCCGTAACCATCCTCGTATGGCAGGCGGATATCCATCAGGATCAGATCTAGCCTGGGCAAAGTATCCGCATATTCGACCACTTCGTAGCCTGATGTTTTCCATTCGCAATGGATGCCGAGATAGCCGAGCATGCGGGCAATCAGGACAAAGTTTGAAACGTTGTCTTCAACCACCAGGACGGTGGCGTCCTTGGGGATATTCGATTTACGGATCGGTTGCGTCTCAAGATTGGATTGTGAATTGTCCACGATCGAAGACGGCCTGGTATTTGGTGTGTCAGTCATTCAGGCTCCTCGCCAGATAGCGCTCGATCTGTTGAGTCAATGTGTCAATGTCGATCGGCTTTTGTATATATCCATCGCAGCCGGCTTCGAGCGAGCGTTCACGGTCTCCGCGCATTACGTTCGCGGTAACGGCGATGATAGGTATTTTCTTGAATTTTGGTAGTGCGCGGATTTGCGATGTGAGTGTATAGCCATCGGTGGTCGGCATATTGATGTCCATCAGAATTAGATTTGGCTGGCCATTTTGAAGTGAGGCAAGAGCCTGGTTCGCATTGGCCGCTTCCGTTACGGTATACCCTTCCGATTCGAGAACGCGGCGTACGAGACTGCGGTTGTCTGCATTGTCTTCAACGTACAGGATTGTCGCTTTACCTGGAATCATAGTGACCAAGCCTCCGGTCCTATTGTAAAGTCGGGCTATCGACCGGTTCATAACAGCAACCTTACAAAATCCCCCAATGGTCCTAAAAAAACGAAACATTGGAGCCGAAAGGCTCCAATGTTTGAGCGGGTGATGGGAATCGAACCCACGACATTTTGCTTGGGAAGCAAACGTTCTACCGCTGAACTACACCCGCTGGTTGAGAGGGATTATAGCCAGCGCAGGTTGTGATGTCAAGTCTTTGAATTTCATCGTCGGGGCTGTTCGATTAAGCACAGAATTTTTTGTGAGATAGGTCATAGCAAATAAAGCAGATGATTTTTGTTCTCCGCCCAGCGGCTTAGACTTTAGGACCGGCTTCGATCACTTCCCGGGGGGTGCCATCCTTAAATTTCGCAAAATTTTCGACAAATCGCATAGCCAACTGCTTGTATTTTTTCATGTATTCTTCTTTGCTTGGCCATGAGCTCCATGGTTCCAGGACACTTTCCGGAACGCCTGGACAGGTCTTTGGGACTTCGAATCCGAAGACTGGATCTTGAAAGTATTCCACTTTGTCGAGCTTGCCGGTCAGCGCGGCGTTGAGCAGCGCGCGCGTGTATTTGATGCTGATCCGTTTGCCGATCCCGTATGGCCCGCCGACCCAGCCGGTATTGACCAGCCAGCAGTTTACGTTATAGCGTTCGATTTTTTGCTTCAGCAAGTTTGCGTAATAAGCAGGGTGGTGCACCATGAAGGGCCCCCCGAAACAAGCTGAAAAGGTGATCTCTGGCTCTTCTCGCAAGCCGACTTCGGTTCCGCCAACCTTGGCTGTGTAACCAGAGATGAATTGGTAAAGTGCTTGATGGGTGGTTAGCTTTGCGATGGGCGGTATGACGCCGCTGGCGTCGCAGGTCAAGAGGATGATGTTTTTTGGATGTCCGGCCTTCTTTTCGGGGACCGCGTTGTCTATAAATTCCAGCGGATAAGAGGCGCGCGTGTTTTCAGTAAAGGAATTGTCGTCCAGGTCGATATAACGGGTAACGGGGTCGAAGGGAACATTTTCCAGGATGGTTCCGAAGCGGCTGGTCGTAGCGTAAATTTCGGGCTCCGCGCTTTCCGAAAGACCGATGACTTTGGCATAGCAACCGCCTTCAAAGTTAAAGACCCCGTTATCGCTCCAGCCGTGCTCATCGTCTCCGATCAGGCGTCGGGTTGGGTCAGCTGAGAGCGTCGTTTTGCCGGTGCCAGACAGCCCGAAGAACAGCGCTACATCGTTAGCATTTTTCGGGTTGACATTTGCCGAGCAGTGCATCGAGAGCACACCTTCCAAAGGCAACAAGTAATTCAGGATCGTGAAGACCGATTTCTTGATCTCGCCGGCGTAGGCGGTGTTGCCAATTATCGCCAGTTTCTTCTCAAAGGAAAGGACGATGAAGGTCTCGTCGTTTGTGCTGTCGATCGTCGGAGTGCCTTTGAATTCCGGCATGGCTATAAAGGTAAATTCCGGCACAAAGCGCTTGTATTCTTCCAGCGATTGAGGAACCAGGAACATGTTGCGGACAAACATAGAATGCCAGGCTAGTTCAGTCACAATTCGCACTGGTAGACGGTAGTTTTCATCTGCTCCGGCGTAGGCATCCTGCACGAAGACATCGCGGCCCTGCAGATAACCGAGCATCCGCTCGTAAAGCGCTTCGAATTTCTCTTCGCTGAATGGGCGATTGTATTGTCCCCACCAGATGTGACCTTCCGTGCCCTCTTCACGCACGACGAATTTGCTGTTCGCAGAACGGGCGGTATGCTTACCTGTGAAAGCGACAAAGGGTCCCAGATGGGTGGTAGAGCCTTCCCCGCGGAAGACAGCTTCTTCGTAAAGAGCTTCGGAGGGGATATTCCAATAGGCCAAGCGCAGGTTACTGATCCCGTGATTGGACAAGTTGTAATCCGCTTTGCGAGCTTTTGCAATCCCCTCTGCCGGGGTTTTGATATTTAACAAGTTGTTCATAGCCAATCCCTCACCATCCGGCGGTCACCGATGTAAATTTCATTTGGGGAGGTTGGGTCAAGCGCCCATTTGATACGGGTCATGCCTTCAATGACATCCTTGACGGAACCTGCGAACGAAAGCCGTAAATAGCCTTCCATACCAAAATCCTTGCCGGGGACAGTTACTACCAGGGCTTTCTTGAGCAGGAATTTTGATATTTCGACCGAGTTGGTTGAAAATGCGCGCAGATCCGGTAGGGCATAGAAGGTACCTTGCGGTGGGATCAACCGCGCGCCGTTGAAGGATTTCATTTCCTGCAGCACAATATTTCTATTATTTTCGATCTGGAGTTGCAAGGCTTCCACCACAGATTGGATCCCGTTTAGTGCGCCCTCGGCGGCTGCCTGGGACACAGGCGAGACACAGGAAGTTGTCTGCGCCTGTACATTGGTCATGATCCGAACCATCTCGCGTGGGGCGACCACCCAACCGACGCGGAAGCCGGTCATGCCATACAGCTTGGCAACCCCGTTGACTACGATGACGCGCGTGTTCTCGACGTCCTTTTGGGTAAAATTCCAGGCTGGTGGGGCTTCGTTTCCATCAAAAGTCAACTTGTGATAGATATCATCACAGATCAAGTAGATCCCCTTGCGCTCGCAGAAATCCACTATTTTTTCGATCAGTTCTGGCGGGTAAATTGCCCCGGATGGATTGTTAGGTGTATTGATGATGATGGCCCGGGTATAGGAAGTGACCGCCCGCTCGATTTCCTCGAAACCGGGGGTGAACGTTCCGTCTTCCGGAGTGACGATCACTGGAATCCCAAGGCACATCTTGACGATTTCCGGGTAGCTTACCCAGTAAGGGGCCAGGATGACTACCTCTTCTTGTGGATTAAGGATCGTGTAGAGCAGATTAAAGAGGGATTGTTTCGCCCCCGCAGTAGCGATTACATTTTCAGGGGCAACAAGACGGTTGTAGTTTTCTTCGGTATAGCGGATGATGGCCTTTTTTAGTGATGGCAAGCCATCCGTCGGAGTATACTTTACCTCTCCGCTGGTTAGTTTTGCCGCTGAACTCAAAATGGCATTGATTGGCGTCTTGTTCTTGGGTTCGCCGATACCTAAATGAATGACCGGCTCTCCGCGTTCGCGCAGAAGACGCGCTTCTTCGTTCAATGCCAGCGTCGGTGACTCTGCAATCGATCTTGCTAATTTGCTGAGACTCATGCTGGGTGCTCCTGTGATTTTGAACGGGTTAATCCCCGAAAATAAACTGGTCAGGATAGCCCGACCAGATATAAAATAACTTGGCCCGGCATTGATAATCCAGAAGTTTTGATGAATAGTTGTCAGACAATGTCAACACCTTGGCGATTATACTATAAGTCACAAAAGACAAGCCATCCAAGGCATTAGCTGATGAACCGCAAAAATATCGTCTGCTTAAATATGTTCAGGTTGACACCAATTTGTGTTGTAAAATTTGATATTGTTGATGTTTGCCAAGTTAATTATTAATGGAGGAGTTCAGTTATGGAGGATTTTGAGAAATTAGGTGTATTTTATTTGGGGCGGGTTTATGACTTAAGTGCAAATAAAGCCAAGGATGATTTGCTGCTTTATGATTTCAGGGATTTAACAACGCACGGTGTTTGCGTGGGTATGACGGGCAGTGGCAAAACAGGACTTTGTATCTCTCTCATCGAAGAAGCGGCGATTGATGGGGTCCCGTCGATCCTGGTTGATCCTAAAGGCGATCTAGCGAACCTGATGCTGACATTCCCTGATCTGAAGGGCGAGAATTTTCTGCCATGGATCAATTTGGACGATGCCCGGCAGAAAGGCCTGTCAGCGGAAGATTATGCCAATAAACAGGCCGAGACCTGGAAATCTGGACTCGCGAGTTGGGGGGAGGATGGCGCGCGCATCCAACGCTTGAAAGATGCAGCCGAGGTTTTGATCTATACTCCCGGAAGCAATTCCGGAATGCCAGTCTCCATTTTAAAATCGTTCGCCAAACCTGAAGCGGCAATTATGGACGATAACGAGTTATTGCGCGAGCGGATTAGCACTACGGTTTCGAGTCTTCTCGGTCTGGTTGGGATTGAAGCAGACCCAATTCAGAGTCGCGAGCATATCTTGCTCTCTACCATTATTGATGTGGCCTGGCGCGCAGGCCGCGATCTGGATCTGGCTACGCTTATCCAGCAAGTTCAGACGCCCCCGGTGACAAAAATTGGAGTGCTTGACGTCGAATCCTTCTATTCTTCCAAGGACCGCTTCGCTCTGGTCCTGGCCTTGAATAACTTATTGGCCTCGCCGGGATTCAACGCCTGGTTGCAGGGAGTGCCTCTGGATATTGGCCAGATCCTTTACATGCCGAGCGGGAAGCCTCGGATTGCGATTTTTTCGATTGCGCATCTAAGCGATCCGGAGCGTATGTTCTTCGTGTCGTTGTTAATGAATCAAATCCTGGGCTGGATGCGAGGGCAATCCGGGACTACCAGCCTGCGTGCACTCGTGTATATGGATGAGATTTTTGGTTTTCTGCCTCCCACGGCGAATCCCCCTTCAAAAATGCCGATGTTGACACTGCTTAAGCAGGCGCGTGCTTTTGGAGTTGGTATGCTCTTGGCCACCCAAAACCCGGTGGATTTAGATTACAAGGCTCTCTCCAATGCCGGGACATGGTTCATTGGTCGACTACAAACCGAGCGGGACAAAGCCCGTTTATTGGACGGATTGGATAGTGCCGCAGCGGGTGGCGGGAAATTTGATCGCAAACAGGTTGAAGGAATTCTTTCCAGTCTCGGAAGCCGCGTTTTCCTGATGAATAATACCCACGAAGATGCCCCCGAAATTTTCCAGACCCGCTGGGCGCTTTCCTACCTACGCGGCCCTCTTACCCGTGACCAGATCAAGACCTTGATGGATCCGATCAAGGCTGCAGCTCTGGCTCCATCAGAGAGCGGCCCGTCGAGTTCAACTGCCTCCATAGCGACCGGTGTCGGCCCGACGGTAGCAGCAGGTCAGCCACCGGCTCTTGCTCCTGACATTTCACAATTTTTCATCCCGGTACGCGGTGGACTACCCAGCGGAAGCAAATTGATCTATGCACCCGGAATTGTTGGAGCAGCAAAGATTAATTTCTCGGATTCAAAGTCCAAGATTGATACCGTCAGGAATGTTGTTTATGCTGTGCCAGTGACGGACGACGCCATTCCGGTCGTTTGGGAAAATGCGAGCGAGGTAGATGTACCGGCCAACGACCTGGAGAAAACCCCTGCGAAGGAGGCCATCTTCGCAGCCCTCCCATCTGCTGCAAGCATTAGCAAGAATTATTCGGGATGGGAAAAGGATTTTGATACCTGGCTTTACGGTTCGCAACGCATCGATTTACTTCAAAGCCCGAGTCTCAATCAGGTTTCAAACCCCGGTGAAGATGAACGGGATTTCCGAATCCGATTGCAGCAATTCGCTCGTGAGCAGCGGGATGAGATGGTCGAAGACTTACGGAAAAAATATGCTCCGAAGATTGCAACCTTACAAGAGCGCTTGCGTAAAGCTGAACAGGCGGTTGAAAAACAAACCGAGCAGGCAAAGAAGGCAAAAACAGACACTTTCATCCCGATTGGCTTGACGATTTTAGGTGCTTTTACCGGGCGAAGAGTTGGCAGCCAAGCTTCAACCGCAATGCGTGGAGTCACTCGAGCCATGGACGAAAGCAAGGATGTCTCAAGGGCTGGTGAAACCGTGGAGGCTATTCAAAAACAACTCGCTGATTTGCAGGCTGAATTAGCTACATTGATTGAAAAAACTGACCCCCTGTCCGAGACATTTGAAACCTTGACCATCAAACCAAAGAAAGCTGATATTTCAATCCAGCTGGTTTCTCTCGTGTGGACTCCTTACTGGCAGGATGCTCAAGGAAAGCAGACCCCGGCTTGGTAGAACAACAAAAAACTCCCCTTTAGGGGAGCTTTTTGTTTAGAATAGTATTTCCTATTTTCCTTTGCTCATCGATCCCAGTAATTGGAGCACCGAGTTGGCTACCAGGGCGCCGGATTGTGAGCGGTGGTCAGAATTTCCCATGGCACTGGATGAAACCAATGCGTTGACTGCTGCCTCTAGATTGTTGCTCCCCCCCTGTTTTGCTTGCATAAAGGCCAGGCCCGCATTGAGCAGGTCGTTGGCATCGATCGATGGTTCTCCGTCCTGCGCTTGGTTCTGTCCACCAGTCAGCCCCCCCAGAATTGCAGAAAGAGGATCATTTGCCGGTGCGTTTTGTTGGGATTGGTTAGGGGCCTGTCCGCCGAGTAAAGATTGTAATAGCAGACCGATATTTTCAGGGGTAATTGATTTCCCGCTGAATTGCTGTGATGCATTCGATAGATTTTGCGCATAGAGTTGGGCAGAGCCACTTTTTTTATTGCGCAAAAGTTGGCTGGCATATGCCAACTGGTCTGCCGGGTCGGATCCTTTTTTCTCTTGCATCGCCTGGGTGATTACCTGGAAGATCTCGACCATGTGGTCGCCATGGTCGTGATTGTAAGTATCGGCCTGATTTAGGTTCGCTTGATTTTGGCTTAGATTTGAGGTGACGGTTTGAAAGAGTTTTAATAAATCAATTTTATTGGATGCCATTTGAAGTCCTACCTTTTCTATTTGTTTTCTGATCACTTAGGAATTCAATTTCATTTCAGGGCTCGATTTTTTATATAGAAATCTAGTATAACGGCTTTTCATTGAGCAGGCAAGATTTTATGCGTAATCTGACGGGACTCCAATCGCCAAGCCTGAAACCGAGGGATCGATCCGTTTGAGCAAACCTGTCAGGACGCTACCATTACCAATTTCGAGAAAGGTGTCGATTCTATGTTCGATCATGAACTGGACTGATTCTGTCCAGCGTACCCGCGAATTTAGCTGCGCCTGTAGGTCCTCTTGGACTGTTCCTGCGGTGGTCATTGGTTGCGCTGTGACATTGCTAATCACAGGGATATCCGGCGACCTCATTGGGGCAGCATTCACGGCCGCCCCAAACTCGGTTTGCACGGATACCATCAGAGGCGAGTGGGCAGCGATGCTGACCGCCAGCGAGATCGCGCGTCGAGCTCCTGCGGTCTTGGCGAGTACAAGCGCACGCTCAATGGCGGGTTTTGCTCCCGAGATAACCACCTGTCCGGGACAATTGTCATTGGCGACCTGGACGATTTCCCCGGCACTGCTGGCTTCAGCGCACAGCTTATCCAGGGTTGGAATATCCAAACCGAGGACAGCCGCCATTCCACCCGATGCAATTTCTCCGGCACGCTTCATCAATTTACCGCGTGTGCGGACCAGCTTCAGACCATCCGAGAAGGGGATTGCACCAGCGGCGCACAGCGCGGAGAGTTCTCCGAGGGAATGCCCAGCCAAATATGCAGGATGGACATTCGGATATTTTTCTTGCAGAACGCGGAAAGCAGCAATGGAATGGACAAATAGTGCCGGCTGGGTGTTGAGCGTATCGTTCAATTCATCCTCGGGTCCTTCCCACATCAGGTTCGAGAGCTGAACACCCAGAATCTCGTCTGCCTCCCGAAACGTATTCCGAGCCACCTCAAACGCCTCAGCCAGTTCGCGACCCATGCCGACGGATTGGGAGCCTTGGCCAGGGAATAGGAAGGCAGTCTTTTCTGAAATTAATTTCATTGGGTCACCTCGCACGATTAAACACAAACAGGCCGCTTTAGACACGGCCTGTTGATGAATTCCTTGTAAATACTAATCAGACTTTTTCTCTTTTTCGATCTCGATCACTTCACGTCCCTGATAGAAGCCGCAGTTCGGGCAGACAGTGTGCGGCAGGCGCATGCTGCCGCAGTTGCTGCAGGCAACCAGATTATGGGCTTGAAGCGCGTCATGGGAGCGGCGTCGGTTTCGGCGTCCTTTTGAAATCTTACGTTTTGGTAGAGGCGGCATGAATTTCTCCTTGCGATAAATGCGATCACGAACCAGGTTCGATGTCGTTTGTCAGGTAACTAAGCGGGCTGATTATAGCGGTATCAGTCTTAAGCGTCAAGCCTGATTTATGGATGGCATTTGGCACTTGTACATTGTCCCCGCTCCATTGTAAAATCTAATCATGGAAACTCAGATAGCAGTTGCCAAGGTGAACAAGTATGCCGTGTCTGAGAGCGGTGACACGCTTGAAGTGATCGAGCGTCCAAATGGGGGACTCTCCGTAGTCCTGGCCGATGGCCAGACCTCCGGGCGCGGAGCCAAGGCGGTCTCGATGATGGTGGTTCGCAAGATCATCAGCTTACTAGCTGAGGGGGTCCGGGATGGGGCAGCGGCACGCGCTGCGTCCGATGCGCTTTTTACAGACAAGAACGGAAAAGTCTCCTGCACGCTCAATATTGCATCGGTAGATTTACAGACGGGAACCGTTGTCCTGACTCGCAACAATCCGGTTCCCATATTTCTCTGCCGGGGAGATCAGGTTGATTGTCTCGGTGCTGAGAGTTTGCCATTAGGCGTTGGTCGTCATATTCGACCGGTAATCAGCGAAATTGACATGGAACCAGGGTTGACGATTGTGATGTACACCGATGGCTTGACTCACGCTGGAGAGCGGCGGGGTAGGCCGATGGACGTTTGCAATGCGATCGCAGCCATGCTTGAGGACCAGGATCCTCCTCCGCAAGAGATTGCCGATTCACTGCTTGCACATGCTATTAATTTGGACGAAGGGCGCCCCGCCGATGACGTAAGCGTCGTTGTCTTAAAAGTGCTTCGGCGTCGAGGGGATAATGTGAGGCGTATGACCGTCCGTTTGCCGTTCAATCCGATCTCTAAGAATGACGCATGATTGGCTTGGTTGTGTACTGCCCCGCACGAAACCCTGCTTTTTTGTGTAAATTCTACGGGTCATTTTTAGCCGTTCCGAGCGAAAATGTTTTAATCCATGGAAGCCGATAAATCTATTTTGATAGGGGTAGTCGGTCCCTGTGCGGCTGGAAAATCAACCCTGATTGCTGGCCTCGAAGGGTATGGTTATCAAGCCAGGCATATTGCCCAGGAGCACTCCTTTGTCCAGGATATGTGGAAAAGATTGACCAATCCAGATGTCCTGATATTCCTGCAAGCCTCCTACCCGGTGACTTGTCAGCGGCGCTCCCTCACTTGGACCGAGGCCGACTATGCTGAAGAACAGCGGCGCTTATCCCACGCGCGACTGAATGCCGACCTGTTCGTGGAGACGGACAAGTTATCTATTGAGGACGTGTTGCAGCAAGTGCTGGTTTTTTTAGAAGGACGGAAGATGGGTTGAGTACTACTGCTCTTGAAGCTCGGCGGAAGGTTTTTGCAGGGATTATTGCGTGAGAGTCGAACCCCTCTAAAAGGTGGGATATTTCCATTATCTGGTTGGTTGGGAAGCGTTAGGCGTTTTTCTATAATATAGATAATCGAATAATTTATTAGGAGGACCAGCCATGATGAACCGAGCTCGTTCGCTTTTGTTACTGGTTTTAATACTGTCGGCCTGCCAATTCGGTTCCAATGCAAAAATGACGACAGATGTCCCCGATCCATTGGCAATGCCCTGGGAAGATCGTGCTATCTTTCAACCCGGATTGAGCCCAAGTCAGCAGCATGTTTTAGCCAGTTTACCTGGAGCACCAATTTATCATATCGATCTGATCATCGCTGAAAACCTGACGCAGGTCGATGGTCGGCAGCAGGTACGTTACACCAATCAAGAGGACGTCGCTCTTGAACAGGTCGACTTTCATTTGTATCCAAATATCCTGGGTGGAAAGTTGGATGTGAACTCGGTCAGCGTGGATGGGGGTGGTGTGACGCCGGCTTTTGATTTACAAAACAGCGTTTTGATCGTGCCGCTGCAATCTCCCCTAAAGCCTGGGGAGCACATAATTATCCAGATCGATTTCTCGGTAACTGTCCCGACCGATCTCGAACGCAATTATGGCGTATTGGCCTATGCGGATGGGGTGCTGGCCTTAGCGCATTTCTACCCGGCAGTCGCGGTCTTCGACCAGCGTGGTTGGGCAGTCGAGATCCCCTCGGAACAGGGGGACGTTACTTTTGCTGATGCCAGCCTGTTTGTCGTCCGCGTGACTGCGCCTTCGGAGATTGTTGTGGTCGCATCTGGGCAGGAAATTCAGGCTAACAAAGCTGGAAAGCAGCAGACAGTTCTGTATGCCATCGGACCGGCACGCGATTTTTACCTGGCTGCCAGCCCGGATTATGAAGTCGTCAGCAAAAATATGGATGGTGTGACGATCAACAGCTATGCACCTGCCAACAAGAAAGACGGTGCTCAATATGTGCTGGATATCGCCGCCAGGGCGCTCAGGGTTTATGGTGAGCGGTATACGCCGTATCCTTATTCTGAGTTTGATATCGTCTCGACACCGACTCTGGCCCTTGGGATCGAATATCCCGGCATGACTGCCATCGCCGATCGGCTTTACGATCTAAATGGCGCAATCAGCGGCACACCGGTGCGGATTTATCTCGAATCGACCTTGGCACATGAGGTTGGCCACCAGTGGTTCTACAACCTGGTGGGTAGCGATCAACTGGGAGAACCGTGGCTGGACGAATCATTGACACAGTTTGCCACATTACAGTATTATGGCGATAGCTATGGCTCCAGCGCCGCCGCAGGATTTGAACAGTCCCTTTATGAGCGTTGGGCGCGTGTAGATGATGCCAAGATTCCGATCGGGCTGCCGGTGTCCGCCTATCAGGGGAAGGAATACGGCGCGATCGTGTATGGACGCGGCGGTCTGTTTTTTGAAGCCCTGGAGAAACAGATGGGCCAATCAACCTTCGATAAATTTCTAATGGATTATGTCCAGACCTACAACTGGGGTATTGCGACCGGCGATGGAATGGAAAAGTTAGCCAAGGATGATTGTGGCTGTGATATGAAGAATTTGTGGGATGGTTGGGTAGATACTAGTGGGTAGGGTTATCGGTCAATAAAGCTTAATGGAATATACTTATTGGGAAAATTCCTTGTAAATAACTTTGACGATTAAACGGATGTTACTCTTTGGGAGTGCTCCTGAATTTTTCATGGATCAAAAAATAATGTTTTGAGAACATTGCGAAGAAACTGACTCGCAATTCAGGTAAGAATTCCCTTTTTGGGGGAAATCACAGATAATATAACTATGCAACGAGAATTTCTAAACGCTCGATTGGCCTCGTTAAGGTCGCTTACGGCAAACTCGTCAATTTATGTGATTGGGGATGCAATTACTCGAGGCTTAGCATTAGTTCTCGTTCCAGTTTATACGTATTTTCTTACTCCGGCAGAGTATGGAATTTTAGGGATTATTTCGTCTGTTATTGCAGTTTTAAATATCTTCTTTACATTGCAGATTGGTACTGCGATTACTGTTAATTATTTTCAAGTTGAAGGACAAAATCGTAAGGGGATGATTAGTGCCGTTTGGTTACTTTCTGTTTTGATTGCATTTGTAATCGGAGCACTATTTCTTGCTACTAATCGTTTATGGTCTTTTGTAGTATTACCTAATTTGGCCGATTATCCATATTTATATTTTGCTATTAGTATTTCGTTTTTTATGACATTTGCAGTCATTCCTCAAACTCTTATGAGACTTCGAGAGCAATCCTTAAGATTAGTGTGCATTGCTGTTGGGGTTTATTTCTTGGGAACTGCAATTGGGTTAGTTTTACTAGTTGTGTTTTATCGTGGGGTTAGGGGGATATTTTGGGGTATGCTCATAAGTCAAATAGCTGGGGCTATTATTTATATATTTATGGCTTACCGAGAAATCAATCTTCCAATACCATTAAACTGGTTTAAGAGTGTATTTATTGTAACATTGCCACTGGTACCTCATATGATTGCCCACTGGAGTTTGAATTTTGTAGATCGTGTAATATTACAGGCTTTTGTTCCATTATCCGAAGTGGGTGTTTATCAACTAGGTTATCAGTTTGGAATGATTCTTCAAGCAATAGCAATTGCAGTAAATAATGCTTGGGTGCCATATTTTTTTAAGGAATTTAATTCAAGCAGTGGACGAGAAGATATTCGAAAACTCTCTAATTGGCTTGTTTTTGGTCAAGGCTGGATTGGGCTTGGAATTGCTTTATTTGCCTCAGATGTGATCAATATTATCACTCCTGTTTCGTACCACTCCGCATCAAATGTAGTTCCTTGGGTGGTCTTGGGCTTTTTCTTTTTATGTTTATATCATTTGTTGGTAAATCTTATGTTATTTCAAAAAAGGACAACCTTGATGTTGTATGCTTCTGGGGCAGCTGCCATTATTAATTTTATTTTGAATATAATCCTGATACCAAGAATTGGTTATCTGGCCGCTGCGATAAACACAACAGTTGGATATGTTTTTTTGGTCATCATAACTTGGTTTTTTGCACGCCTAACCATAGACTACTCGTTTGAATATAAGAAATGGTTGAAATTGTTGCTTGTTGGTATTGTTTTCTATGTATTTGTGGATGCTATTCATCCAAGCTCTCATATGGTGATGTTTGGTATCAAATTAGTAATCATGATCCTATTTCCAATTACATTGATCGCGATTCAATTTTGGGAGAGCAGCGAAATTATTCATTTGATTAAATGGGTTTTTGGAAAGAAGTAATTAATGGGAAAATACAATCAACAAGAGGATGAACAACAATTGATTTGGTTGTGCGCAAGCAACACAACACATGTACGGACGTGGACAAAAGTTATCAGTGAATTAATTTCTCTCGATATTAACTTGCGATGCATAATAATATCTCTCGAAAGTTATTATCTACAAGTAAACAATACTTTACTTGAGCAATCCGGTTTGCCTTACTGTATTTTGCAGCGCGATAATGCAACTAAATCTTACTGGGAATGTTCAGCATTCCGAAAAATTTTGGAAATTCATAAAGCTCGCATTGAAATTGATAAATTAATCGATAAACATCAACCCTCTCTAGTCGTTGTTGGAAATGATGTCGGCATAATCGAGAAGCTAATCCTTGCTGCTGCCAAAGAACATGATATTCCGTCTTTATTGGTACAAGATGGCATTTTGCGGTATACGAAACAAAAGCCGCAACATTATTCTAGCATTTTGCGGAACGTATTTTGGGATTTTCTGGGTTTATCGAAAAACACAACCTATGGTCTTGGTGATGCTAGTCGTGTTGCGGTTATGGGCGAATATACTCGTGAACTTCTTAAATACGAAGGCGCAGATATGCAAAAAGTTACTATTACTGGGCAACCTCGATTTGATGATTTAATTCAAATAAGAGATATGTCAAAAAATTCCGATCTTGCTCAAATGATTACCGGGACGGGAATACCATTGGATAAAAAGATCATTGGCTTTTTTACGCAACCCATGATTCGCTATCGATACATGACTCCCGAAAAATGGGATTACATTGTGAGGACTGTTTTGCAGGTTGGAATTACGCTTCGTAACGAATTCAACTTGCTAATTAAACTTCACCCAGCAGAGGACAAATTTTGCTTTGAAGAACGTTATAAAAAATATTTAGAGCAACTTGAAGGAAATGTATACTTTGGTGAGAATCTACTTATAAATTTGATGTGTTCCAATGTCGTAGTTGTTCATTCATCGACTGTTGCCTTGGAAGCAATAATTGTAGATAAGCCGGTAATATTTTTTAATCCCTGGAAAGAGTGTGATGATTACCAATTTGTTCGGATGGGCGCAGCGCTAACAGCCGACTCAGAAACGACACTAAAATTGCAAATAAAGCGGATAATGAGTGATCAAAAATTAGCCAAAGGAGTGAAAAAGGGACAACGAGAAGCAGTTCATTTCCATATTGGGGAGCTGGATAGATTGGCAAGCCAGCGAGTCGCTTATCTAATTATTGATATGCTTAGGGGCATTGGCTAATTATGGAAAGAAGCACCGAAATCGATATAGTGATCCTCTCATTTAATCGAGTTGAGTCAACCTTAGAGACTATTAGCAGTGTATTGATTCAGAAGGGGGCGACATATAAAATTTGGTTAGTGGACCAAGGTAGTATTCCCAATAATCTGGGTGTTCTCCGTACTGCAATTCGAAAATTGAAGCAAGTTTTCTTATATGAATTAGGCCGTAATGTAGGTGTTGCAGAAGGAAGAAATATCGGAATTGCCTTGGGCGATGCCCCTATTGTGGTTTGTTTGGACAATGATGCTGTTTTCCAGCAAGATAATGCCTTATGGAAAATTCGAAATTGTTTTTCTGCTCAATTAGATTTAGGTGCGATAGGTTTTCGAATCCAAAATTATTATACAGGCAGCTTGGACAAATTTAGTTGGGTATATCCAAGAGCTCAAATTAATTTAGCGGAGCAGTATTTTCAGACAACTCGTTATTGTGGTGCGGGTCATGCTTTGAGGAGAGAAGCATTCCTTCGCGCTGGTGGTTACGATAGTGCCCTCTTCTTTTATTGGGAAGAGGTTGACTTGTCCCGAAAGCTAATAAATCTTGGATATGAAATTGCTTATGATCCAGAAGTCACAATATTGCACAAAATATCATCCGAATCCCGTGTTAATTGGGAAGATGACCGGTATTATTACCTTGTTCGAAATGCTATTTATTTGGAATGGAAATTTTACGCTTCTGTTGGGCGTATTTCCATAACAACTTTAGGATATATTGTTAAAGGTTTTTATAACGGTCTCTTTTATCAGTCGATAAAAGGTGCGTGGGCTGGTTTGATTATGTCAATTAGGTGGAAGGATAGATCAACCTTGCTGAGTGGGTTAGCACAAAAATATATAAATAAATATGAAACTAGTTATCGGGGCAGCTTTTGGGAGAGAGTTCACTCCGAAGTTCTGGAGAAACTTCCGAGGTCATATTGATGGTTAAGGACAATGAACAAATCCAAGTTCTGAAATCAAGAGTAAATACGGTAACGTACACAAGCGCAGTTTTTCGGATTTTATCTTGGGCAAACCTTTCTCAGAGCCGATATGTTTGTGTCGCTAACGTGCATGTTGTTATGGAGGCAAACGACTCGTCTGATTTTGCAAAAATTATTTCTAACGCTGATATGGTTACGCCTGATGGTGTCCCACTTGTATGGGTGATGCGATTGAAGGGTCGGATCAAGCAAGAACGCGTTTATGGTCCAACCTTGATGCTCCATATTTTGGAGACAGCGGCCCAGGAAAATATCCCCACTGGTTTTTATGGTGGTTCATCTGAAGTTGTAAATGCGCTAGCAATGCGAATGCATTCAAGATTTCCTGGTCTGAATATATCATTCTCTTATAGCCCGCCATTTTACCCGCTTACACCAGAAGAGGATGCTGATATTGTTAGGCAAATTCGCGATTCCGGTGCGCGAATCCTTTTTGTTGGGCTCGGTTGCCCCAAGCAAGAAAGATGGATGGCTGATCATTATAAAAAATTGCAAACAGTGATGATTGGAGTTGGAGCGGCCTTTGACTTCCATTCCGGTGTGAAAGCGCAAGCACCAAACTGGATGCAAAATAATGGCTTAGAATGGCTCTTCCGCTTAGCAAAGGAGCCTCGTCGACTTTGGCGTAGATACCTTTATTACAATCCGCGTTTTATTTTGCTTGCAATTGCAGACTTATTAAAATGGGCTTGGGCCAATAATGCTTAGACGTTTTTCAATAAATTTTGCTTTACTTTCAATGTCAATAGATGGAATATTGATCGTCCTTTGTCTTTGGTTGGCTACATTAATGCGACCGAGTTTTAATTCCTTAAAATTCATTGAGCCAATTTCTACGAAAATCGTATTGCCTTTGGCTTTGTATTTTTTCTCACCAATTATTTGGGTTGGGATATTGTCAGCATTCTCCATATACGACGGTAAAAAATACCTTCGCGTGGTTGACGAATTTGCTGTTCTTTCAACTGCTTCAGTGATTGCAGCTGGATCGCTGGCGGGAATCCTTTATTTTTCCTACCGCGATGTTTCCAGAGCCCTTTTTCTTTTGTTTGTTGCCCTGTCGGTAATATCACTTTTTCTGTGGCGAACGTTTGCGCGCACTTATTTTCGAGCACGTCAGGTGCGTGATCAAAATGGGACCCGCCGGATATTGATCGTCGGTGCGGGTTCGCTGGGTCAGAAGATTCGCGAGCAAATGCTTCAAACCGAGGTTGAGAATTTGGATGTAATTGGTTTTTTGGATGATGAATTTGTCGTTGGCGATGATGTTGGGGTGATTGGCGGCCTGGATGACATTGCGCAACTTGTTCGCGAAAACGCAGCTAGCGATGTGGTGATTGCCTTACCCCATTCAGCGTACCAGAATTTAGCCTATATCGTTGGGCTGCTCCATGATATTCCTGTTCGTGTTTGGGTAGCCCTGGGTTTCTTCGATCTCGCGCTTTACAAAACAGACATTACAGATGTCGCCGGAATTCCCATGCTTGATCTGCGCGCGCCGGCACTTAGCGATTATCAACTGCTTGTCAAGCGCGCTTTTGATCTGATCCTAAGCAGTATCGCAATCATCCTTGTGTCACCTTTGATGTTGATATCTTCGTTGTTGGTCTGGTTGGAGGACCGCGGTCCGGTCATCTTTAAACAAGAACGCGTAGGCGAAAACGGTCGGCTATTTATTATGTACAAATTTCGCACCATGGTTGTCAATGCCCAGAACCTTCGTTCGCTTGTAGAGAAGGTTGACGAAAACGGAAATCTACTGCACAAATTCAAGAGCGACCCGCGTGTTACCAGGGTTGGACACCTTCTCCGCCGGCTCAGTTTGGATGAACTTCCTCAATTGATCAATGTGCTTAAAGGGGACATGAGTTTGGTTGGCCCACGTCCTGAATTGCCATATTTAGTAGAAAGCTACCGGCCGTGGCAGCGAAAAAGATTTGCGGTACCACCCGGAATCACTGGATGGTGGCAGGTTAATGGAAGAAGTGACAGACCAATGCATCTCAATACCGAAGATGATATGTACTATATATCTAATTACTCCATCTGGTTGGATATGTCAATTCTTGTTAGGACAATTTGGATTCTAATAATTGGCAAAGGGGCTTATTAATAGGTTATTAAATGAAAAAAATGTCACGGAAAATCCGGATTGGCGAGACCATAATCGTTGTTTTTACATTTTATCTTTCCATTTTAAGAACCTTGCTTTTTGGTGGATTAAAAGTATTTCGCTGTTATTTTAACGGTTTCAAGTCCCCTGTAAACGGTTGTGTTTTCGGACATCCTTGGATGGAAGTTGGGTGCTGGTTTCTGATCGCAGTTTTAACATTTTGGATTTTGAAGTCCAGATCGCTGTTGGATCAATATTTTAATGCGTGGAAACGTAATTGGATCGCCGTCGCTTTTTTGGTATGGGGACTGACGTCAATATTTTGGAGTGTGTTTCTGGCAGGTACGATTTATAAACTATTAATATTTTTGTTTTCATCTGCTGTAGCTGTCTATTTTGCAATTCGCTATAGCCCAAAAGAGTTAATTGAATTATTTACCCGCTTTGTCATTGCTTGTGCCGTGGCAAGCCTTATTTTAGTCACTGTTCCGGGTGCTGGGATCGTAGCTGAACAGCTCCATTATGGTGCTTGGCGTGGAATTTTTAATCATAAAAACTTTCTCGGCAGCTTTATGGCTTTTGGGAATATGGTTTTTCTTTTTAGAATGTTTAGTGTTTCACAAAACAGAAGATCTTTGCAGACCATAAGCATAATATTTTATCTTGTCACATTGGTGCTTGTGATTCTTAGCCGATCGGCCACTGGAATAATTCTAACAATTACTTTGCATTTCATATTTCTTATTGGTCTTATTGTCGTTAAAATGGGTACGAGATTAAAAAAAATACATTACTTTCTTGGAATATCATTATTGGCAATACTATTGTTGTTGGCGGTACTTAATCTTGATCCGTTATTAAAATTGATTGGACGGAATGCCAGCTTGACTGGACGCGTTCCTCTCTGGAATTACCTGATTAGTAATTTTGCAAATCATGAACTGTTGACGGGTTACGGATTTGGCGCTTTTTGGTCGGGCCCGGTTCAAGAACAGGCAAAATTGGCCTTTGGATGGCAAGCAGTACCTGCGGGCGATAATGGATATCTCGACGTCCTACTTAATTTGGGAATGCCGGGGTTGTTTTTATTGGTAGGGGTTTTGCTCTCATCTTGTGTAAATTCAGTTAAGTATGCATTTTCTCGCCATGAATTAATAAATTATTTCCCTGTTGCTGTAATGGGTTATGTTCTAGTAGCGAATATTAGCCTTAGTTTCTTTATGGAATTTGAGTGGTTTGTTTGGATGTTGGTAATTATAGTTCTTGTTTCAACACAGAGAAATATTTACAAAAACAATGATCAGAACCCACCTCTTCTCAGCTGACTATTTACCGAGATATTTCCTTTGCCACTCGTATAGTTTATTTAAGGCTTCAATCGGGGACAATACATTGACATCCAGCTTCTTTAGCTCATCTATCAAAGGGTTGGTTTCTGGGAATAAGGCAATTTGCTGGGCGACCTGCGGATTGATCTTGACTGCTTTTCCGGATGAGCGTTCCAGTTCGCTCATGATTTCGCTGGCGCGCTGGACGACGGGATTTGGCAGTCCGGCTAACTGCGCGACGTGGATCCCGTAGGATTTGTCTGCGCCACCAGGCACGATCTTGTGCAGAAAAACCACCTTCCCATCGGCTTCGGTCACGGCCACATTATAGTTACGCACACCAGGCAGTAGATCAGCCAGTTGGATCAGTTCGTGATAGTGGGTGGCAAACAGGGTCTTGGCGCGCAAGTCGGGGTGATTGTGGATGTACTCAACCACAGCCCAGGCGATGGAAACGCCATCGTAGGTGCTTGTACCGCGGCCGATCTCGTCCAGAATGAGCAGGGATCGCGGTGTG
Source organism: uncultured Chloroflexia bacterium (assembly GCA_963790075.1). Classification (GTDB taxonomy): domain Bacteria; phylum Chloroflexota; class Anaerolineae; order Anaerolineales; family Villigracilaceae; genus CAYOUV01. Next base: position 120,045 of record CAWBNG010000009.1, on the reverse strand, counting down.
GCATGATGCAGGATATTGGCCGCTTCGATCATTTCGACCATGAAAGTCGACTGCCCTGCGTGGATTTCATCCTGGGCACCAATCCGGGTAAATATCCGGTCGACCAATCCAATCTTAGCCGAATTGGCCGGGACAAAAGATCCCATCTGCGCCATCAGCACGATCAGCGCTGCTTGGCGTAGGTAAGTAGATTTTCCGGACATATTCGGTCCGGTGATGATGCGTACACGCTCACCCTGCTCAAAGACGATATCGTTGGGCATATATCGGTCACCGTGCAGGAATTGTTCGACCACAGGGTGCCGGCCTCCAAGGATTTCGAGAGTATCTTCATCGACGACCTCTGGCCGGGCAAAGCCACCCAGGGCTGCCGATTCGCCCAGTGCCGAAAAGACGTCCAGTTCCGCCAGTGAACTGGCAGTGTTGACCAGTTGGGTGGTTGACTTTGCCAGTTCAGCACAAATTTCGCGGAATAAGCGCAATTCGATTTCGTGAATGCGTTCTTCGGCATTGAGTACCAAAGCCTCGTACTCTTTCAGCTCAGGCGTTATATAGCGTTCAGCATTGACCAGGGTTTGCTTGCGAATGTAATTGTCCGGTGCCTGGTCGGAGTTGGCCTTTGTGATCTCTAGATAATACCCAAAGACCTTGTTGTAACCGACCTTGAGCGATTTGATGCCCGTGCGCTTGCGCTCGACTGATTCGAGGTTGGCGATCCATTCGCGGGCGTGGCTGGATGCTTCTAATATGCCATCGAGTTCGGAAGAATAGCCCGGGCGGATAATGCCCGTATTGGCCAATGTGGCAGGCGGATCATCAGCGATGGCTGTTTGCACCAGTGAAAGTTCTTCTTTGCAGAGCGAAAAATGTTCGATAGTCCGGGCCAGGGCCGGGACATCGGGAAGCAGTCCCTGAATGACGGGTAGGCGTTCCAGCGTCTCGCGAAATGAGATCAAATCGCGAGGTTGGGCATGACCGGCCAGGATGCGATTGGTTAAGCGTTCCAAATCTGCCAGCGGTTTAAGTGTAGAGCGCAATTCAGCGCGCAGCATGCCATCGTCGAAGAAAAACTCAACGCCGTCCAACCGTTCGCGAATACGGCTCACGTCTAATAAGGGCTGGCTAACCCATTGGCGGATTAGCCGTTTACCCATCGGTGTGACGGTGTGGTCGAGGACACCCAGGAGCGAGCCTTTGGATTCGCCACGCAGGGTTTCTGTCAGTTCCAGATTACGCCGGGTAGCTGGGTCCAGCGTCATGAATTCGGATAGGTTATAGGTGCGCAAGCTGGTCAACAGATTAAGCGAATTGGCCTGGGTCTCTTTCAAATACTGCAGGATGGCCCCGGCAGCGCGCTTGGCCAGGGACTTACCCTTTAGTCCGAAACCGTCCAGCGCTCCGGCCTGGAAGTGGGTCAGCAAACTTTCTTCGCAGCGACCGGGTTCGAAGCGCCAAGCTGGCCAGGGCGTGAGATGTCCCGGGAGTCCGTTCTTTAGAATAAATTGCGAGTTGTCTGGATGGACGATTTCTGCCGGTTGCAGCCGCACTATCTCAGCACGTAAGGCGTCGAGCGGCAGTTCGATACAGGCGAATTCGCCGGTGGTTATGTCAACGTATGCCAAACCGCCGCTTTCTTCGTCGGTCGCGACGGCAGTTAAATAATTGTTCGCATCACCTGGGAGTAGACCGGGTTCGACGATCGTACCAGGTGTGACGACGCGGACAACCTCCCGCGGGAAAATGCCTTTAATCGGTTGCTCGCCAACCTGCTCGCAGATGGCCACGTGATAACCCTTTTCGATCAAGCGTGCCAGGTAATTTTCAACGGCATGGTAGGGGATACCCGCCATCGGCACACGCGTACCCTTAGCAACATTGCGTGAAGTTAGCACAATATCCAATTCGCGCGAAGTGGTCTCGGCATCCTGGTCGAATGTCTCGTAAAAATCCCCCAGGCGAAAGAATAAAATGGCTTCAGGGTAGTGGTGTTTGATTTCCAGGTATTGCTGGCGGATAGGAGTGACTTCGTCGGCCATGCCATCATTCTATGCTGAAGAACCAAAATGGGCAAGGGATTCCAACGGTTGGTATAATTGGCTTGCTTGAAAAACAGCAAATCTGTGGAAAGGAGTCCACTTTTATGTTTAAACTTGTTCTATTACGACACGGGCAAAGTGTCTGGAATCTGGAAAATCGTTTTACCGGCTGGACCGATGTGGGATTAACTCAACAGGGGGAAGCTGAGGCTCACAAGGCTGGGCAATTGCTCAAGTCCGAAGAGTATTCATTTGATGTGGCTTATACGTCCGTCCTAAAGCGCGCGATCAAAACCTTATGGATCGCGATGGAAGAAATGGGGTTAGAGTGGCTGCCGGTTTATCGTGCCTGGCAATTGAATGAACGTCATTACGGCGCGCTGCAGGGATTGAATAAGGCTGAGACGGCAAAAAAGTTTGGGGAGGAGCAGGTGCATACCTGGCGGCGAAGCTATGACGTCCCACCGCCAGCACTGGAATGGGACGACGAACGCCATCCGCGCTTTGATCCACGTTACGCATCGCTCAATCCAAGAGATTTGCCGGCAACCGAATCGCTCAAGATCACCCTCGAGCGGGTGTTGCCTTACTGGCATATGGTCTTAGCGCCAGCGATTAAATCCGGTCAACGGACGCTGGTTGTGGCGCACGGCAATAGTTTGCGAGCGCTGGTTAAATATCTCGATAATATTTCTGATGAGGAGATCCCGGGTCTGAATATTCCGACCGGTATACCCCTGATTTACGAGCTGGACGACGATTTGAAAGCCATTCGCCATTACTACCTGGGTGACCCTGAAGAGGTGGCCAAGGCCGCAGCGGCGGTTGCGGCGCAAGGGAAGGTCAAGTAAGATAAATAAAACCATCTTTTCGAGACCTGGTGAACGTTCGAGCCGCCAGGTCTTTTATGTGATAATGGGCTGATGAACACTGATAATGCGCTCTCTGAATTGCTTCCAGAACTGCGTACACGTTTTTCTGGCGATATCCGCACAGACTTGGCATCACGCATACTGTACAGTACGGATGCTTCCATATATCAGATTGAACCTTTAGGTGTGGTAATTCCGCGCAGGCTGGAAGATTTGCAGGTTGTAATCGAAATGGCGGCGAAATACGGAGTGCCCATCCTGCCGCGTGGGTCGGGATCCAGTCTGGCGGGGCAGGCTGTCGGTGCGGCACTGGTTGTGGATTGTTCACGCTGGTTGGATAAGATCGTGGAGATTGATCCTGTTGCCAGGCGGGCGATCGTGGAACCAGGTGTAATCCTGGCAACTTTGAACCGTGCCGCGGAGCAATACGGGCTGCAGTTTGGTCCCGATCCGGCCTCGGCCGAGCGAGCGACCATGGGTGGTGTAATTGGAAATAATGCCACGGGAGCTCATTCGATCCGCTATGGAATGAGCGCCGATCACTTGTTGGCGGCCGAGGTTGTATTAGCAGACGGGTCACTTGCCACCTTGGGCAAAATGAAGATAGCAGACGCTTTGCGCGTAGCCAATAATCAACCACAAAATATCCTATCTTCTTTTCACAAAACCGCCTTAGCTATTCGCTCAGAGCAGGGAGGTGCCATTCGTGCTGGCTGGCCGCATGCCTGGCGTAATTCGGCTGGCTATAGGTTGAATTATCTGCTGCCTTGGTCAGCGACAAAGCCTCCGCAATGGGAGGGGGAACAATATCCACCAGTCGAAGCAGAATCGATCAACCTGGCCAAGTTACTGGCGGGGTCGGAGGGAACGCTGGCTGTAATCCGCACAGCGACGGTCAATCTGGTGCCACAACCCGAGTAAACGGTCCTGGCAGTTCTGAGTTATGCTGGTGTGGCCGAGGCCTGTGACGCAGTTCCTGGGCTATTGAGGAGCCATCCATCAGCGATTGAATTGATCCCGCGCATGCTGATCCGGCTGGCACGCGATGTTCCGGCATATGCGCGTCAGTTGGACTTTGTACAAGGCGACCCAGCTGCGCTCTTGGTCGTTGAATTTAGCGGTGACGACCTCGATTCCCTGAAAGAACGCGCTCAGGCCTTGAGATTTGACGTTACGATAGCCGAAACTCCTGATGAACAGGCACATATTTGGAATGTCCGCAAGGTAGGCCTTGGTATCCTGACTTCCGCACCGGTGGCGCAACGCCCCGTGGCTTTTATTGAGGATTGCGCCATCCCTGTCGAGCGCTTGGGAGAGTTTGTACGCGAGCTCGAACGAATACTGGAAGAACATGGGACACGGGCAGCTTTTTATGCCCACGCCTCGGCTGGCTGTTTGCATATTAGACCAATGATTGACTTGAGAACCTCGAAAGGGGTAAGCAGCTTGCGATCGATAGCCGAGGCGACCCTGGCGTTGACTCTCGGGCTGGGTGGAGCAATGAGCAGTGAACATGGTGATGGATTGTTGCGTTCGGAGTGGCTGCGGAAGACTTATGGAGATGAACTGCTCAGCTCCTTCCAGGATTTGAAGCGGGCAGCCGATCCCAAGGGGATTCTCAATCCGGGTAAGATCGTCGATGCGCCGCCGATGGACAGCCATTTGCGTTTCGGCCCTGACTACATAGTACAGACCTGGCAACCCGGCTTGAGCTTTGTCCGTTCGAATGGTCTGCAGATGGCAATCGAACAGTGCAATGGCCAGGGGGTATGCCGGAAAACTGACGGGGTGATGTGCCCGTCCTTCCAAGCCACACGCGAGGAAATGTATTCCACACGTGGACGAGCCAATTTACTGCGCGCCATGATTTCAACTGGTGGCGTCCCGTTTACAGACAAGCTTGTCCGCAATCGGGCCTCTGCGCAACTAGAAAAAGCGGTTCATGACTCCCTGGATTTGTGCCTGGCATGTAAAGGTTGTACATCCGAATGTCCAACCGGCGTGGACATGCCGAAGCTCAAATATGAGTTCCAGCATGCATATTATCAGCATCATCGCCGCCCAGCGCGTGATTATATTTTTGCTTACATTGATATACTGGCTAAATTGGGAGCGCCATTCGGCGCACTGGTGAACCGCATTACCGATCTGGGCTGGGTCAAACGCGTAGCTGAACGTTGGCTGGGAGTTTCATCCAAGCGGATACTGCCTCAATTCAGTACCCCGATACATTCGTTCAGGGATGTCCTGCCCAAAGATGCATTTGAACCTTGCCTGTATCTGCCAGATGTGTTTACCCACTACTTTGAGCCGCAGATTGAAGCTGATGCCCTGGATGTGCTTCGTTTGTGTGGTGTGGATGTTTCGGTTTTACCGATAATGGGTGCCGGGAGGACGCTGATTTCCAAGGGCTTCTTGGAAGGCGCAAAAAAACATGCCGTGCGCATCTTGGACGAAATTCACAAGTGTGATCCGCAAGGCCTATTGGCGGTAGTGGGAGTGGAACCATCTGAAATTTATACCCTGAAGGATGAATTTTTGGATTTGGTGCCGGACCGCGCGGCTGAAATCGATGCTCTGGCAGCACGGACATGGATGATCGACGAATACCTCTTGCGTCCGGGCGCCAATTCGTTGAGCCAAAGAATATTTCGTGTAGCCAAGGACTTACAAAATAATCCTACAAATAATCATCTCCCAAAAATAAAACTCCACGGGCACTGCTACCAAAAATCCCAACCACCGGCACCTGACGGCTACCCAATTGGACAAACAGCAAGCGCAGAACTTCTCCGAGTCATCGGTTACGAAGTAGATATAATTCCCAGCGGCTGCTGCGGTATGGCCGGGGCTTTTGGTTACGAAACCGAGCACCTCGAAGTTTCACAGGCTGTGGGGGAGTTGGTTCTGCTCCCAGAAGTCAGGAAAGCAAAAGCGAGGGGCTGGAAGGTGGTTGCACCAGGCACTTCCTGCCGGTCCCAAATCGCGGATGGAGTAGACCTGTTACCCGAGCATTCGATCACCCTGGTGGCAAAAGCGCTGTTATCCCGAATGGAAAGAAAATAGCACCTGAACTAGCTTTTAACCATTTTCAACGATAAATAATGAGCTGCAATCCCAAAAGCCACCGCGACGTTAATAGACCGTTTTCTGCCATGCATGGGGAGATGAATTATTCTGTCACAGCAAGCTAGCAATTCGGGATCGACACCGGTGATTTCGTTTCCAACAATTAACACCGCTGGATCCTGCCCATCAAGCACTGAAATACTTTCGATAGGGTCTGCACGCGGATCCTGTTCCAAAGCCCAGAGTTGATAGCCAGCAGCCTTCAAAGATATCGCACTTTGCAAAGCATCCCGCGAATAAGTCCAAGGTATAAATCGTTCCGCCCCCAGTGATGTCTTGACCACACTCTCAATCTCAGGCGTAGGTGTAATACCACATAAGTGCAACCGGTGTAACCCTATCCCGTCTGAGGTACGGAAGATGGAGCCAACATTCCAGGCCGAACGTATGTTGTCGAGCAGCCCCTCAAGTGGAACACTGGTCTGGGATTGTTCTACAGAAAATGGTACGTCTTCCAGCATGCTTTCCAGAACAAGACGGGTCGTGCCTAAGCAAATTGGACAACGATCCCCGTTAGGATTATTTTCAACCAGCGGGTAACGTAAACCACACTCCGGGTTCTCACATCGGCGGATCTGGTAACTGGAAATACCCATTATTATGATTAAACCACATTCTGGTTAATTAAATAGCCACCAGCCTTGCTGGTGGCTTCTGCTTCGATCGGGTTTTTTATTTCACAACAAAGCCAATGAACATACCGGCCTTATAATGGCCGGGCAGATCGCAAATAGCAACATATTTTCCAGGAGTCATATTTGCGGTCAAATCCTGGGATGCACCCGGTGCCAGATCCTTGATCTGATCGATGACTGTCACACCCTGCGCGGTTAAATCAGCATTCCCATTGCCGTCCAGGGGTAATTTATCTGGTGCCAGATCAGTTTTAATAATAATGAATTCGTGGTTTGCAGATGAATCTATATTGGATACATGGAAGGTAATGTTTCCAGCTTTCAAGCTAGAGGGCATTGTGATTGAAAAAGAATCTTCCTTAACGTCCACAGTATTCTGGCCGCTCCCACAAGCGGTCAACAAAGGCACAACGAACAAAGCCATTGCCAGCAACGTAACAATCTTTTTAAATTTAGTCGACATCAGAATCTTCCTCCAAAGTTGTATAAGGTTACTCGCATTATTCCATGTAATCAGATTGCTGTCCTTAATCCAGGCTCTCATGTGCATTAAGAAGGTATTAAAAAAGACCTGATAGGTATGTATCAGGTCCTTTATTTCTCTAGTGCAGAAGTTAAAGTTGCATCTCGGCCTCTACCATACCAGTCTGACTATTTGTATAAAAAGAAGAGAAGCCCAATTTCTCGCATACCTTGCGCATGCTCGCATTATCCGGGGAGAGCGTGGCACGCAGGTGCTTTACCTTTTCGTCGCGCGCGATTTGGATTAGTCGGCGCAACAATTCCTTGCCGATCCCCCGTCCTTGATATTCGTCGCTGACCAGCAGGGTAAAACTGGCTTCGTCCAAACCGTGACGTTTGGAAAGACGTCCAATACCCAGAATATAACGCTCATTTGATTTTGAGTCTTCCCATTCCACGACCAGAGCAATTTCTCGATCATAATCGTTAAAGCATATACGGGCCAAACGCTCATGCGCCACTCTTTGGCTAAGCAGCATGGGGGAGGTATACCGTAAATAAACACTTCGGTCTGACAGGGTTTGATGGAAGCGCGTCACCAACGGCTCATCCTCCGGACGAATGGGTCGGATGGTCACTTCGCGACCATCCTTCATTTTCCATCCTTGGACGTATTGGATCGGGTAAGCCCGGATGGCCTGCCTGGGAAGGTCTTTTTCCTGCACATCTTTCCCATAAAGCACCACGCGTGCATCCAGGGCCAAGGAACCCTCTGGCGAGGCAAGCAGTGGATTGATATCCAATTCTTTAACCCATGGTTGCTCGACGACCAATTGGCTGAAACGAACGAGTATTTTCTCAAGCGCCTCCAGGTCAACTGGTTTACGACCACGCACGCCCTGCAAGGCCTTATATATTTTTGTTTGCTCCATCATTCGGCGTGCCAGAGTGGTATTCAGCGGTGGTAGACCCAATGAGCGATCCTTAAAGACCTCCACCAATTGACCGCCTGTACCGAAGAGTAGCACAGGACCAAATTGCGGATCGATACTGGAGCCGAGGATAATCTCGTAGCCCTCGAGCTTGATCATCGGCTGGACAGTGACGCCCAGGAAATGACCCTCTCCGACCTTTTTTCTTACCGATAATTCAATGCCCTTAAAGGCATCTATAACCTCGTCCTCATTAAGCAGATTCAATCGAACGCCACCCACGTCAGTCTTGTGCGTGATTGTCTCGGAATGGATCTTAAGCACGACGGGATAACCAACCTTAGAAGCAAACGCGGCAGCTTGCTCAGGTGTTGCGGCAACATAGTTCGGCGTGGTTGGAATACCATACGCTGCTAGTAGGTCCTTGGATTCAACCTCGGTCAGAATTGTCCGTCCGGATGTGCGCGCCCGGTCGATGATAGCGGCAGCGCGATCGCGGTCAGGTCCCAAGCCGACCGATTCTTCAGCAAGGTCAGGTGTCTCATAAATACCGCGCAGGTTATATGTGTAACGCCACATATAATCGAATGCCTGGGCTGCTACATCCGGATAGGAAAAGGTCGGAATGTCGAGGCGATTTAAGATGGCTTCACCTGCAGCCACATCATCCCCGCCCATCCAGGAGGCCAGAAGCGGCTTGTCATAAGCAGATACGTATTGTTTTAGTGCTTCAGCCGTAGAGGCTGGGTCAGTCATGGCTTGCGGGGTTAAAATGACTAATAATCCGTCACTGTTCGGATCTTTGGCAGCTACTTCCAGGGATTTGCCGTATCGCTCCGGGCTGGCATCCCCAAGAATATCGATTGGGTTATTGTGACTCCATTGCGGCGGTAAAATATCATTGAATTCCTTCAGGCTCTGATCTGAAAATGTGGCCAATTCTCCTCCGCCAGTGATCAGAGCATCCGTTGCCAATACGCCCGGACCACCGGCGTTGGTCAAGATCGTTAACCGTGGGCCTTTAGGACGAGGCTGTTTGGCCAAAACTTCTGCCATGGAGAACAACTCGCCAATGCTGTCGACACGCAATACGCCTACACGGCGAAATGCGGCGTCCAGTACTTCATCTGAGCCAGTCAACGAACCGGTATGGGATGCAGCTGCTCGGGCAGCCCCCTCTGTTCGTCCCGGCTTGATGACAATGATCGGCTTGGTCAGAGCGACCTCGCGTGCAGCGGATAGAAAAGAACGTGCATTACCAATGGTTTCCATATAAATCACGATGCTACGTGTATGCGGGTCGTCGCCCAGGTAATAAATCAGATCGCCCCAGTCAACATCCAGCATCGATCCAATCGAAACGAAGGAAGAGAAGCCAACATTTTCTCGAAATGACCAGTCCAATACGGCTGTACATAAAGCGCCTGACTGGCTAATAAATCCCACATTGCCCGGACGTGCCATGGCATTCGCAAAAGTAGCGTTCAAACCAGTGATCGGATTCATGACTCCCAGGCAATTTGGGCCAATGATGCGCATGCGTCCGCGCCTGGCATGATCCATGATCTGTTGTTCCAGTTTCGCACCTTCAATGCCGATTTCTTTAAATCCAGCAGAAATAACAATTGCGCCTTTGACACCAGCTTCTACACATTCATTGATAATGCCGGGCACAGTGGGGGATGGGGTTACAATCACGGCCAGGTCGACTGGATCCGGGACTTTGCCAATGGATGGATAGGCTTTGATACCCAGGATACTGGGATGCTTGGGATTGACCGGGAAGACAGCTCCGCCAAAAGGGCTGCTGATTAGATTCCAGACGATCGTACGCCCGACACTACCTTCCTTCTCGGTAGCACCAATTACGGCTACGTTTTTGGGAGAAAAGATGGCATCCAGCACGCGTGGCTGATAATGCAAGATATCATGCGACGGATCGAAAATCCCCTTATCGGGAAGCGGATTAACCGCGCTTGGTTGATTGGTGTGAGACATCGTGAAACTCCTTATTAATTATGTCAGCCAACTGACCCGGTAATTTTACCCTACACACACCCAATCAATATGTGCAATTAATCACCAACAAAACGGTATCTACATCCTACCGAAATTACTTTAATTAGAAAAAGCGCCAGCAGCAATCTGGCGCTTTTGGGCCAACGGTTTTTTTATTTATTTGACTGAGAAGGCGAAATGCATGCCTTGTGTATAATGGCCAGGCATGTTGCATATCGCAACGTAGTTCCCCGGCTCAAGATTCACAGATAACTCCTTCGTCTCACCAGGTTGGATGTCCTCAACCTCATCAATATGCGAAACTCCCTGTCCACTCTCATCAACATCACCATCTGAGTTAAGCGGCAGCTGGTCTTCGGGCAAGTCAGTCTTGAAGATGACAAACTCATGTGCCTGGTCAGTGGCATCATTGGTGATACTGAAAGTGATTTGCCCGGCCTTGAAAGAGTTGGAGGACATATCGAGGCTGTATGACTTCTCGGAAACCTTGACATTTTTTGGGCCACAACCGGCCAGGAATGGGACACTCAACAAAGCAATGGCAAGGATGGATAAAAGCCTACGTTGTTTCATATTTTTTCTCCTTTGGTTAGTAATCTTAAATACAATAATAGTATATATTCGACCGTAATTATCTCTATTCAAGTTAAATATATCTAAGGGTCAGTTAAGTTCGCGCTTATTTGGGAGATTTAGAATTGCGATTGAACCACCCCCTGAGGCGTTTTCAAGAACGAGGCTACCCCCATGTGCTTCCGTTAATTGGCGGGCAATCGCCAATCCCAGACCCATACCTTGCATGATGCGCTTACCCGTCCGCCCCTGATAGAAAGGCGAGAAAATATAAGGAGCGTCTTCCGGAGCAATCCCTGGGCCGCTGTCTCTGACCACTAGCTGGATATGCTCTCGATCGGGAAATTTAACCGTGACATTAATACGACCTTCTCGAGGTGTAAACTTTAGCGCATTATCAATTAAATTTCCCATAATTTGATTGAGACGTTTTTCGTCAGCATAGATTTCCGGCAAGGAAGGAGGTAAATCAAGGCCAATCTCGATCTCGTGGTTCCGGGCAGTTGTCCTGAAACGGGTGACCAAACTTCGCAAGAATGGTTCAAGTTGAAAGCAAGTTCGATTAAGTTGAATAGGTTTTGTGGTCGGATGAGCCGCCAACCCGATATCATCAATCAGAAGCTCCATACTACGGATCGTCTGCGCCATGTTATCCAACAATTCGGCTGATAGCTCCTTATCCCTAAAGGCACCACCCTGGAGGCTTTCGACACCCTGTTGAAGTCCACCTAGAGGTCGGGCCAGCTCGTGAGTCACATTAGCAAGTAAAGATTGTCGTTGATGCGTTTGGTCTTGTAGTTCTTGTGCCATCTGATTCAGGTGAGTAGCCAATTCCTGCAGCTCTCGGGGTCCAGTTTCGGGTAACCTCAATTGGTAATCTCCCTGCGCCACCCTGGCAGCCAGCTTTTCAGCATCAACAACCCTCTGTGTGATCAAATTCGTGAACAAAAAGCTTACAACAATACCAATAAGTGAAACACCTAGAACGATCGATAACAGGGTCAGTCGCATGCGAGTAAACTGCGACCCCAATCGGTCAAGAGGCAAAATAACGCAAATGGCTCCTGATATCTTTCCAGAGCGGTCCAGGACCGGTGAACTGGCATATATACTCTCTTCAGTCTTGGTACCCCAGCGCAGACGAACAACGTTACTATCCCCATTCAAGGCGGTGTGCCCATATTGCCTGAAATAATTAGATTGCTCAACCGTCAGCGGTTGGTCGCCTAGATTGTACAGTGATAGATCGTTTGCTAAATAAGCAACAATGTAATCAGCGTTGGTAATGTTGGGCGGAAGCTGATAGGCATCGATATTCAGATCTGGATTCTGATCAAATTTTTGGCTGACGATTGTAGCCAAAAGAAGGGCATGGTCGCGTACTTCGGATCGTAATTCACGCTCGATTGCGTCTTGTTGCCCTCGTGACCAGATATAACCAATTACCCCCAAAACCATTAAGATCAGTATCGCATTCGTTAAAGACAGATAGGAGTGGAGACTGATCGATTTTCTCACGGCACAAATTTATATCCAACCCCGCGAAGGGTCACAATATGTCGTGGATTAGATGGATCTTCTTCAATCTTTTCGCGTAAACTTCGAATCTGCACGTAAAGAACTTGTCGTTCGCCTTTATATTCGACACCCCAAATACTTTCGACCAATGCGTCACTGGTGTAAACGCGATCCGGATGTGAAACGAATAAATGCAATAGTGAAAATTCTAGAGGCGCCAGATCAAGTGTTACATCCTGTTTGCTGGCAATGTGAGTCATGTAATTCAGCTCGAAATGCCCGGCAACGATAGGTTTATTGATAGGCTCTGGTCGTGGGGTGATTTTTTCAGATCGACGCAGGACTGCACGGATACGCGCCAACAACAAATCCGTGCTAAAGGGTTTCGTTACATAGTCATCTCCCCCGACTTCCAAACCGACAATTTCGTCCAATTCCCTTCGGCGGGCAGTTAAAAATATTACCGGTAAGCTTTGGCTATCTTTTAGCTTGCGGCAAAGATCCAACCCGCTGTCATCCGGCAATCCGACATCCAGGATCGCTATATCAAATGGCAGACGACTGGATATTTCAAGCGCGGTATGTGCGGTACTGGCAGTCGCGACCTGATAACCAGCTTGTTCCAAGTTAAATTTCAAGCCCTTACAAATTAATGGATCATCGTCAACGAGGAGGACGCGATGCACAGGCATATCGGACACAGTTTACCCCTTTGCAGAATTTGGTGCAAGGGCTCTGTACACTCTTGCCCCCAAATTAATTAATCGGAAGGCTAAATAATGGCAGGCATGACAAGTGTGATAACAAGAATCAGGGGGATTGACAATACACAGCCAGCAATAAATAGGTAGCTGAAGAGGCGTGTATCAAATTTCAAATGCATAAAATACAAAAGCACCAGAACAGCTTTTACCAACGATAAGGTTAAAAGCACAGGAAACTTGATGGCCTGTTGTTGGACATAACTGACTAGGGTTTCTATAAAAGTGAAGGCGGCCAGCAGGATAAATATAAGCAGGTAGTTCGGACGTTTTTCTACAGCTTCTCTGGTCATAGCATCCTCATTAGATTAGATATATTAAAGTAAACAGGACAATCCAAACGATATCGACAAAATGCCAGTACAAACCGAAGTTTTCGATTGCCAGATGGTTCTCCTTTGTAAACGGCAATCGCTTGTGGCCAGCCAGCAAGTAAATTATCCACAAAACACCCACAAAAACATGCGTACCATGGATACCAGTTACCGTGAAGAATGGGGTACCGAAGGTACTGGATAGATTGACACCTTCCCGAAACAATGTGGTCCATTCAAAGGCTTGTCCAGCCAAGAAAAGCAGACCCAGGGCTAGGACTACGATTAAATTGTTGCGCAACTTCTTCTGGTCGCCATTGAACGTTATCGCCTCAAGCGCGCGCACTACAAAGTAACTGCTGGTCACCAAAATGAAGGTGTTGATGGCGATGACCGGTATGCTCAAATGGGATCGGAACTGCGTTTCATAATCCGATTGTGTCAGGCGGGTCATAATAAACGTCAAAATCAGCGAAACAAAGAATACAACCTCACCGCCGAGAAACAGCCACATAGCCAGTTTTGTATTTTCGCGTTGTGGGACGGGGGCCGTTTTGGCTATCTCATTATTCGTCATGTCCGCCTCCTTCCTGGTCGAATTTTCGATTTTCCATCGTCCAACCGCCGAAAGAAACCAGCAAGAGGACAATACCGATCAGACTCACGATCGGACTGAACACCACGCCAATCGCGATCAAGGCTAATGAAAAAGCCAACGTAATTGGCCAATAACTTGGTGATGGCATATGAATACCAGGATGTTTTTCCATATCAGTCTCCTAAGGTAGTTGGCTGGCCGGGTGATGATTACCTGTGTTATTTTTCAAGGAGCTGAACCAGCCAAAGAATGTCAGACTCAATGCTGATAACAGGACCAGGTGGGTCGGCAACCACATAAGCAGCCCGCCAAGTTGCTGGTCCGCGAGGACGCTTAAACCCAAGATGCGTGGAGCGGAAATGTAAAAGGGGTAAAAGGGTACTATTGCAAAGGTCAAGATTGCAGCCAAACCCGTACACGGGATTGTCAACAAAAAGATATACAACATGCGTACCGGCGGTGTTGGCTTGGGGGCGATTCGCGTTTCTGGTGCTGCAATCGGCCACCAGCCGATCACTGCGGCAGCCAAATACGTCAGGTGCTCAAAAATATGCAGACTTTCATGCTCCAAGGCTAAATTGTAAAATACAGGTAGATGCCAAACGATCATGACAAATGCAAAGATAAAGAACGATACGAGCGGATTAGTCAGCATCCGCGCCAACTTGACGATTTGTTTCCTCGGCAATAAACGATCAAATAACCATCCGGGTATGCCCAGAAGCCAAAGTGGGGCAGTGATAAACAATAAAAGTAGATGCTGAACCATGTGTGCGCTGAAGAGATACTCATCTCCCAACGTGTCAAGTGGAGAAACCAAGGCAAATAATGCAATCAATGTGCCGAAATGAAATGCAATTTGCTGTCCCGGGGTTGGCAATTTACCCCAACCAAAACGCAGGCGCAAGGGGCCGATCAGAAGCAAATATGCTACGGTCCAAATGCCGAACCCAATGACGACGCTTGGGTACCAATTCCATGGATAGTACAGAATTAGGCTCATACGAGAAACAAGGCCGCAAACAAGATTATCCAAACGGCGGTCACGTAGTACCAGAAGTAGGTTCCAATTTCAATCGCAATGTGTTTTTCTGCACTAAAGTCTCCTAACCGGGCTCGGAGGCTGTTCATGGCCAGGATGACGACACCGGCCAGGACATGCAGGGCGTGGAATCCCATCAGGGTGAAAAAGACCCCGCCAAAGGCTTGGTCATTGATCCGAAGACCGGCGTTGGTAAAGTCAAATACCTGCCCGGCGACGAAAAGCAATCCCAGCAACAAAGTAACCAGCAACCAGCTTTTTAAACCAGATTGGTCTCCTCGCCTTATGCTGACTTGAGCGCGCCAGGCAGTTAGCGCGCTTAGAATTAAAACAGCACTATTGGCAAGTGGAAAAGCCAATCGACTGAGGGTATGCTCCATTGGCCAATTGAACTGGTTTCGGAGAGCAATATAAGCCACGATAAGTGTCACGAAGAACACCGATTCGGTTCCAAGCGCAATCAACAGGGCAATGCGTGCCGTCATAACTTTGTGATTATGAGCTGGTGAAGTCAAGGCACTCATTCGCCCACCTTCCAATCGGCTATTTCAGGGTGCTTCTGATCCCATAAGGGACGTCGGCTCCGGACCGAGGGTATTTCAGCGAAATTATAGGCGGGTGGAGGGGAACCCGTAGTCCATTCGAGGGTATAGCCGTCCCAAGGATCAAACTCATGGGTTGCGGGTTTACGCATTGACACGAAGAAGTTGATTAGAAAGACCAATACACTAACTGCGATGGCAAATGCTCCAATCGTTTCGACAAAATTCCAAGTCCCCCAACCGAGGCCATCGCCATAGGTGTAAATACGTCGGGGCATACCAGCAATTCCCAAGAAATGCATGGGCATGAAGACCAAATTCATCCCAATGAACATGATCCAGAAATGCCATTTGCCGATCCCTTCCTGCAAACGGTGGCCGGTAATTTTTGGAAACCAGTAATAGATGGCCCCAAAAATGCCGAAAATTGCGCCGCCAAAAAGCACGTAATGAATGTGAGCCACCACGTAGTAAGTATCGGTAATCTGCCAGTCGATCGGCACAACAGCCATGTGAACGCCATCCAACCCGCCGACCAGAAACAAGGCAACAAACCCTATAGCAAATAGCATCGCCGACGAAAAACGCAGCTTTCCTTTCCACATCGTTCCCATCCAGGCGAAAATCTTTACACCGGTTGGCACTCCGATCAGGAAACTGTCAGCCGAGAAAAACAATAACGATGTTGCTGGCATACCGGTGGCAAACATGTGATGGGCCCAGACAGTGAACCCCAAAAAGCCGATCGCAACGGCCGAATAAGCAACAGCCATATATCCAAACAAAGGCTTCCCTGAAAAGACGGGGATGATTTCCGAAACCATACCCATGGCAGGCAGGATCAGAATGTAAACTTCCGGGTGGCCAAAGAACCAAAATAGATGCTGCCAGAGTAAGGCTGTGCCGCCTTGAGCAACGTTATAAAAATGGGCTCCAAGTTGGCGGTCAAGGAGTAAGAGCACAACTGCCGTCGTCAGGGAAGGCAGAGAGAAGACCGCCAGGAAGGAGGTTACGAAGGTCGTCCAAACGAACATCGGCATACGGTTGATGGTCATACCCGGTGCGCGGAGTTGGATGATTGTAACAATAAAGTTTATAGAGCCGATTGTGGTGGCAATTCCAAGTAACAAGATACCCATTGCCCAAAAATCCATACCATGGGTTGGCGAGTACAGTTTTTCAGTCAATGGAGCATAGCTGAACCAGCCATCATTGGGCGCCCCCCCAAACACAAAACTACTGTACATAAAAATCCCGGCAAACAGATAGGTCCAGTAACTCAGGGCATTCAGCTTAGGGAAGGCCATATCCCGCGCGCCGATCAGGAGCGGAACGAAATAGTTACCGAAACCTGCTGCCAGCGGCATGACAACCAAAAATATCATGGTCGTACCATGCATGGTGAAGATCTGGTTATATTGGTCAGGGGTTAAAACCTTGCCGTTGGGTTGAGCTAATTGCAAGCGCATCAACAGAGCTTCGGTCCCGCCAACTAAAAAGAACAAAAAAGCGGTGACCAAATACATGATGCCGATTTGTTTGTGATCGACGGTCATGAGCCAGGAGAGCAGACCACTTTCTGTCTTATCCTGCATTTTGGGTAGGGACTGTGCTTGAACAGACATAATTCTCCTTCCTACCAACTATTTAAGCTGTGTAAGATACGCAATCAGCGCATCAATTTCATCAGGTTTCAATTTGACAACCATGTCATTACCGGGTTTCATGGCCTGCGTGTCTTGCAACCAGCTGCGCAAATTAATCTGATTCAGATCAAATGTAGAGCCAGCGAAACTAGTACGCGAGAACAGGTGAGTCAGGTTAGGACCAATTGTGCCTTTTGCGTCTGTACCGTTTAAAGTATGGCAATTTGAGCAGATGCCCGTTGTAATCATCTTGTAACCCTGTTTCTCTGCATCAGTTTGCGGTTGCGGTGCGTCCTTTTGCTGGCTGGCTGCCCAGGTGTTAAAGTCCGCTTGCGATTCGACGATTACTTTGAAGCGCATATTCGCGTGATTTGTTCCGCAGAACTCGGCACACTGTCC
This sequence comes from uncultured Chloroflexia bacterium, assembly GCA_963790075.1. Lineage (GTDB taxonomy): Bacteria > Chloroflexota > Anaerolineae > Anaerolineales > Villigracilaceae > CAYOUV01. The sequence continues at coordinate 102,567 of CAWBNG010000009.1, read as the reverse complement.
ATGATAGACACCGATTTTCTCTCCCTTTAACCACATATGATTGTTCTGACCGGGGATGACATCGGTCTTACCGGACAGTTGGGGTACCCAAAAACTATGGATCACATCAACCGAAACAAGTGTGATTTGGACAGTCCCACCAAGTGGAATATGCAGTTCATTGGCGGTTGTGATCCCCAAATCTGGATAGCTAAATTCCCACCACCACTGGTGACCGGTTACTTGCACATTCAAGTCACTTTTTTCGGGGGCAGGTGCTGCAACCGCATGCATCGTCTGGACAGTCATGACAAACAAGGCAATCACCACCAGGATTGGAATCGCTGTCCAGGTCACTTCGAGCTTTGTGTTTCCGTAAACCTGTTTGGGAAGGGTGTTATCACCTTTTCTGCCTCGATCGCGAAATAATATTAGAATCAATGCGCCTTCAACCAAAACAAAGACCACGAGTGCCATAATTAAAATAATTCGATATAAAGTCGCCTCATGGCCTGCAATCGGGGAGGCTGGATTAAGAAATGTCGGATATGGGGCGCAGCCACCAAGCAGCAAGCTGACCCCAAGAACGACCCATCGTTTAATGTCGAATTTCATGCGACGCTCCTTCAACGATTGTCGTAGATTCAAAGACAACCGCTTTCTTATTCTAGTGCATGTAGCTAATTATCATCTTAATTGTCTTATTTGGGCAAGTTAAGGGTCAGTTAAATTTTTGGGGCTAGTCGAACCCAAAAAGGACAGTGATATATTCCACTGTCCTTTTTGGGTTCGGTATTTTCCAGCTATTGAATTTCGCTGTTATAACCGCGCTGCTTGGCTTCCTCGCGTAGGGCGAGCATTACAGCCTGTAAATCAAGACCGCGTTTACAAACTCCCTTGGCAGACTTGAGAATCATATCAGACCATAATAGTCGACTGGTCAATATCTCATCATCGTCAAATAAAACCATTTGCACCATGCTGGAGATGGGTATGTCGATCTCTTCCGGATATGGAAATTCGCAATCCATGCAGGCCTGACAATGATTTAGATCTTGGCCAGTTGCGTTTCTAACCAATTGGCGCAGGGTCAACACCTTAGAACTCATCAATCCTGGGACGAAGCGTCATGCTCATCAAAACCACATCAGCAAATTCGCCATCGGGAAACATGAAATAATCATCCAGCGTACAGCTTGGTTTGAAACCCAATTTCTCGAAAGCCTTGATTATCTTTGTCTTGTCAGCGACTATTTCAGCGATCAAGATATTTAATCCCTGCTTGCGAGCCAGATCGATCAATGCGCGGATCATTTTCATGCCCAAACCATGTCTACGATAATCCTTGGCTAAAAACACACGCACCTCACCGATATGCTTTTGGGGACCTGGAAAAAAGTGTAAGGTCGCACTCCCAATCATACGCTCTTTTGCGAGGGCAAGGATCGGTAATACGCTAGAATAATCCAGGTTTTCACACCAACCATCAACGATCGCCGAATCCTTGACGTTGTGGTGAAGATAGCGCAAATCGTCATCGCTGACCGCACTATAAAATTCTGTGAGGCGTTTCTTATCATCTTTGATCATGGCACGCAAAAGGACATATGCGCCACCTTTTAGCGTGACCATTTCGCGGTAATTCTTGATTTGTTCAGGCAACATTGCATTTTCCTCTTCGCCTACCGTATGATGCGGAGCGACTTCAATGCAAAAAAACGATCCGGCTAGTGTCTAGGCGGGATTGACCTGCTTCTCCATTTCGGGTTCTGGTGCAACAAAATCGGGCGGCAGCAGACCAGCTTCGGTGACCAAGCGCGGGACTATATCCTCCCAGCCGACTGCCATGATGTGGAATCCATTTACACCCTGTTTATTGCGAATCTGTTCGATTAGTTCCAGTGCAATCTGGAAACCTTCTTCGGCAGCATTTCCCTGTTCGTCGGCTTTTTCCATTCGTTGGATTAATGGCTCTGGAATGTACACGCCGGGTACTTCATCGTTCATGTAGCGTGCCATTTTGAGAGTCTTGAGCGGAGTAATGCCAATCAAAATGTAAACCTTATCCAATACATCGCGCTTGGCTAACTCATTCAGCCAGATTTCCAGTCGCTCGGAATCATAGACCAAGTTGGTCTGGAAAAATTGCGCCCCGGCATTGATTTTTTTATGCTCGCGTAAGGCCTGGAATTTGGGTTCGGAAGCAAACGGTGAAGCCGCCGCACCCAAAAAGTATTTGGGCGGGAACTTCAGGCTACGGCCATCCAGGTATTTGCCTTCATCACGCATCCGGCGCAGGATCCACAACATTTGAATTGAATCCAGATCTACCACGTCCATGCGCCCACGCGGATCAGGTGCCATACTCATACTATCGCCGGAGAGGCACAGAATATTACGCACGCCGAGAGCATTTGAGCCGATGACTTCCGCCTGCAATCCAACTCTTGTGCGGTCGCGGGCAGCGATCTGCATGACAGGCTCAGCCCCATTCTGGATCGCCATCGAAGAACAGGCCCAAGAAGACATACGCGGTGTCGCAGAAGGACAATCGGTAAAATTGATGGCGGCCACATATGGTTTCACCATCAACACGTTTTTACACAGCTTGTTAGTTGAGATAGTCATCGGAGGCGCAACTTCACTGGTGACCACAAATTCCCCGGCCTTCAACCGGCGCTCCAGTTCCGAAACCGGTTCCTCATATGCCGGGGGATGGTATTGGGAATCACCATTCCACCATTCCGGCTGCCTGACCGGTCGAAAGATCATATCCCAGGTGGTTGCGCGGCTCATCGGATCGCGTGCGAGCAGGCCCGTGACTGTGTTCTTCACCCCGATCCTGCCGACTTGTGTTGCCACATCGCCCCAGGTCTCGGTCCCGACCTTATCCCAATCCAAAGGTGGCAGGACTTCCAACAGCATTTCCTCGCGTCCCAGCTTGAAGGCGCGTTCGTATATCTTGTACCACATACAGGGGCGGGTCTCATCTACATAACATCTCTCAGGTGTCGATCCACCGCAGGGACCATTGCGAACACCTTTTGGGCATTCCATGGAACAAATGAAGGCGGTCTCCTGTAGCAAGCAGTTCCCGCACATTCGGCAGCCAAATAACGGGCCTTTTACAACTTTTTCCAGGGATGCCAGCAAACGGCGGCCAAATGGCTCTCGTTTGAATGGCATGAACGGGGGTTGCCAGCGTCTTCCCGGAGTAAATATGGGCATTTAACACCTCCTGGTGGTAAATCTTTGGTCTTCCTCAAATCTCTACAATTTGGGGAGAAGAAATTCGTAAGCGCTAAGCGCTGCTTTGGCGCCTTCTCCGACAGCGATCAATACCTGTTCCGCGTAACCGTTTGTGACATCACCCGCAGCAAAGACACCGGGTACATTCGTATGGCAGGCACAATCGACGATAACCCGTCCGCTGCCATCCAATTCAACCAGATCGGCCACCATTTGGGAGTTAGGTGTCAGCGCTTTTTCCACGAACATTCCGTCGGCACTGATCTCTATTGGTTTGCCGGAAGGATCCTTCAAGACAAGCGTGCGGGCAAATTCATCTCCCTTGACTTCGACGATCTCGTGATCTTTCAGGATTGTGACATTCCCGGCTGATTTGAGTTTCTTACCGAGTGGGGAATTGAGCCGCTTTTCATCGACGCAAACCAGATAGACCTGCTTGGCCACAGTCGACAACTCTCCCGCTGAGCGCAAAGCCAGTTCAGCGCCACCGATGACGATGGCCGTCTTGTCAATAAAAAGCGGAGCATATGACAGCGCAGAATAACACAGACCCTTCATGGTGTAGTCTTTTTCCCCGGGCACGTCCATACGCACCTGGCGGGCTCCGGTGGCAATGACAATCGCCTTGGCTTCGAGATTTGCGCCACCTTTGGTGGTTACTAAAAACCCACCGTTATTCTTGTTGATTTTTTCCACTGCTTCCATATGGCGAGCAAAGTCTAGATATTCGAGTTCGCTGCGGAATTTGTTTACGATTTCCAATCCCCGGATGACCTGGTAGTCTTCAATCCAGGGTAGCGCCAGACGATAATTGGTTTTACCGCCTAGATCTTTGGTCAGAAGCAATACATTGAGGCGTTTGCGAATCGCATATATTGTGGCTGTGAGTCCAGCCGGCCCGCCTCCGATTACGATCAGGTCGTACATTCCAACCTCCTCTTCCTAATAGGCGGACTTGACCGTTTCCAGGTCAATTTCCGGAGAGTCGCCATCGTCAGCTGGCGGTTCAGGGATGAAGCCTTCTTCCATCAGACGCTGGGTCATCGAACGCGAGCGCTTAATGATCCGGGTAGCCAACTCGAATTCTTGCTCGTAGGTGGTCTCGTGATTAGTCAGTCCCTGTTCGATGGCTTTCATTGCCACCGCAGCCGCTTCGCGTGGGAAGACTTCCCAGTCGTCCATGTTAGGCAGGATATGTTCGTCATCCAGGCGGTCGCCGACGTGGTCCGCTAAGGCTTGTGCAGCCGCAAAGCACATTTCATCGGTAATCGTACGGGCACGGACGTCCAGCGTACCACGGAAGATGCCGGGGAACCCCAGCGAGTTGTTGACCTGGTTGGGGAAATCGGACCGGCCTGTGGCAACAATAGCAGCGCCGGCTTCCTTGGCCTCCCAGGGCCAAATCTCGGGAACAGGATTGGCGCAAGCAAACAAGATGGAATCTTTGGCCATGCCTTTAACCCATTCCGGGAGAATAACGCCTGGCCCGGACTTGGACAGGGCAATCACGACATCCACGCCTTTCATCGCGTCGGGGATATCGCCCTCCCGGCCTTCGGCATTGGTGATATTACACAGCTTCCATTTGTCTACATACTCAGCCTTGCGCATCTCGAGGTCTTTGCGGTGTTTGCCGAGGATACCTTTGCTGTCGACCATGAAGCATTTGGCCGGATCAGCCCCCCATGCGAAGATCAAACGCGAAATAGCTACATTGGATGCGCCACTACCGATAAAGGCGATACTGACGTTTTCCATTTTCTTGCCAACTACTTTGAGTGCGTTGATCAACCCGGCCAATGTGACCGTGGCTGTACCCTGCTGGTCATCATGCCAGATCGGAATTTCGGCTTTCTCGCGCAGTGTATCCAGGATGTAAAAGCACTTTGGTTGGGAAATGTCTTCCAGATTGATTCCGCCGAAGCCGGGCTGCAACATCAGTACGGTATTAATGATGGCATCCGGGTCCTTCGTATCAAGCATTAGCGGTACACCATCCACGCCACCCAGATATTTATAGAGCAGCGCCTTGCCTTCCATGACCGGCAAGCCGGCTTTGGGACCAATATCTCCCAGGCCAAGCACGCGGGTTCCATCACTGACAACAGCTACGGTGTTCCACTTGTTGGTGTATTCGTAGACCAATTCCGGGTCGGCCTGGATGGCTTTACACGGAGCGGCTACGCCGGGTGTGTACCAGATAGCAAAATCATTGAAGCTGTGAACGGTGCATTTCAGAGTCGTCTCGATCTTGCCTCGGTAGAACGGATGCAACTTCATTGCATCGGCTGATGGTTTAGCCGCTTTCTTAAGTAGTTCGTCCACATTCATGGTCATAACTGCCCTCCCGCAGGCAAACGCGGACCGTTACTGACGTTTACTGATTCAGGTAGCCGTCCGCATAAATGACTTTATTGAGCAGGATCTGGGTGGTCTTCCAAATTGCAGCTTGCTCCGGATCGGAATGATCGAAATCTTCCTTCTGAGGCTCTTCACCGGCCTCCGTGCGTTCAGCAATTTTGTTATAAACGCGGGCCAGCGGTGTGGAAGTATCCTTACTCTCGATCCAGTTGATGACATCGTTCTGTTTTTCGTCAAGCGGATTGGCGATCATCGTTTGCAGGCCGACGCCCATCAACATGGCACAATAAACACGATTGATCAGGGGGCGATTTTCCGCTGGGACGGCGTTCGAGACATTTGAGAGGCCGACCGAGATCATGGGAGCCGGATCCCAGGCATACTGAAGCATGCGCACCGCTTCGATCAATTGCGGGCAATATTCCTGGCAACCGGACACGGTCAAAACCAGCGGGTCGATGATCAGGTCTTTCATCGGGTAATCGATTTCCATCAACCGTGGGATGAGCGTCTCGACCGCTATATTAACCCGCTCATCGGCTGCGACCGGAATTCCGGAGGAGCCCATCGTCAAGGCAATGATCCTGGCACCATATTTCTTAGCCAAAACAGGGATTCTTTCCAGGCGATCGGGTTCAGCCGAGGTTGAATTCAGGATTGGTTGGGCTTTCTTGATCGTTTTGAGGGCGGCTTCCATTCCGTTGACGTTGGTCGTATCGATCGATAACGGTACATCGACGACAGCTTCGACTGATTCGACAACCCACGGAAAGACTTCTTCCCAGTCCTTCTTGCGTGGTCCCAGGTTGATATCAACAGCCTTGGCACCTGCTTCGACTTGCTTGACGGCCATATCCATGAAAAATTCCCGATCACGGTTGACCAACGCCTCCTTGACTTTGTCCGAAATGATGTGAATGTTCTCGCCGATAATGTACATGGTGGTGTCCTTTCTCCAGAAGGTTGAAAACCTGATTTTATGCCTTACTAAAAAACGCTTCGACAGACGGGAATTTGTTCGCGTCTGTGTGCGGTAAAAACATGGCGGACATGAAAGCCTCATAGAAAGTGTTGTCCGCTGAAAGCTCAATGTAAGTCATGCGTTCTGCGATTTGCTTGATCCGGTCGCGAGTCTGCCAGTCCAGCAGTGCCCGGTATGCACCGCGAACTGCGGTATTGCCCAAAAACTCAAAACGGTCCCAGGGCATATCGGGCAGCAAACCGATCTGTATGGCTTTTTCCACATTAATATATTTGCCGAAGGATCCACCAATTAAAACTTTGGTTGCGTCTTCCAGGGCCACACCGACCTGATCGGCCAGTACGGTAAAGCCGGCATAAATTGCTGCTTTCGCGCGCAGTAAATTATCGACATCGACGTGCGAAATAACGATATCCTGGCCGTTTTCAGTATCCTTTCCCCAGACGACGACGTATTCCGGCCCATGCTCGCCTTCCCGAACGCGGTCCGTTTTGGATGATAGGTTAACGTTTCCAGCTTTGTCGAGCAGGCCAGTCAGGAACATTTCGGCTAACAAGGAAATGAGGCCGCTTCCGCAAATACCCTTGGGTTTGCTCCCGGCAATCACGCGGAAGGTTGGCTCAAAAGTGTCGCCGTTGATCCAGACTTCTTCGATCGCACCGGTAGTAGCCCGCATCCCGTTTACCACACCAGCTCCCTCGAATGCCGGGCCAGCCGAGCAGGCACAGGTTACCAGCCAATCCCGGTTGCCCAGGACTGTTTCGCCATTCGTGCCAACATCCAAGAAAAGCATGATTTGCTCAGCCTGGTCAAGCCCGCTGGAGAGCACACCAGCAGTGATGTCAGCCCCAACGTAGGATGCCACACCGGGCAGGCAATCCACACTGCCTTCCGGGTTGATATTCAGCCCCACCTCGCGGGCAGCCATGAGCGGAGGGTGGTTGACAGCTGTGATAAAGGGGGATAGCCGGATACTGGCGGCTGGCAAGCCAAGCAACAAGTGGATCATGGTGCTGTTTCCGGCAACAGTGGCTTTGACTACCTCCTGCGGGTTGGCTTTGACACGCTTGCAGGCCAGTTCGAGCAAGCTGTTAATCGAATCCAATACACGCTGGCGCATTTCCTGTCCACCGCCGTTTTTACTGGCAAAGATGATGCGCGAGATGACGTCCTCACCGCGGGCGATCTGCCCGTTGTATTCAGCCACCTGGGCCCTGACCTTGCCACTGATCAGGTCCACCAGCCAGAGCGTGACGGTGGTCGTGCCAATGTCTACGGCGATACCCCATAAGGGCGTGCTTTCGTCCACGTGCCCAGGGAGCAGGTCAACCAGGTGATCGGGATCTTCGGGCACTTGAGGATTGGTTTCCAGGATGGCCGTCACCAGCCATTCATCCTGGCGCAAGATAGCGCCAATTTTTTGCAATACCTGCAGGGATGCCTGGCTGCGCGATACATTGGCCTGAAGGCGCAGCGCGATTTGCAAGCGTGACCAGTCGTCGGTTTGATCGTCCATGCTGGGAGGCGTGAGCGACAGATGTATCCGGCGGACAGTCTGAGAACTAGCGTAATCGTACCCAACCGGGACCGTGACTTCTGCGGCGGTGCGGTCGGTGGTCAGCCGACGTTCGATTTTCTCCTGCGGCGGAACATAGATGGCCACATCCCCTTCGACGATCGACTGACAGGCCAGGGCGTAGCCTTGTTCAACATCCTCAGCCGAGAGACGCAGGGTGCTGCGCCGGCGGATCGTCCCCTGTTTGACCTGCACAGCACAACGCCCACAACGTCCCTGCCCACCGCACGGTTGGCCGATCTCCACCCCGGCCTGCCGGGCTGCATCAGCCAGCAAGGTCCCGGTGGGGACATCCACTATGAAGGGAGCTTCAGCGTTTTCTCGTGCGAAAGTTACTTTGTGATCAGCCATTTTTCCTGTGCAGAAGTGAAGGTATACTCTTTTGGATTTAATTCAACGCCTGTTTCATGAAGGCGGGAATATCAACGGCCTCACGCGGACCGACGCGAATCTCCCAACCAGGGAGCTCCTCTTCCAACTCGCCGGAAAGCACCGCCACATGGCCCGGTAGAACCACACGCTTATTAGTGATCTTGTCTGCCAGATTAAATTCCTTGACAGATTTGGCGATGCGCTCGGCGTCGAACTTCCCGGCAGCCCAGGCGGTCAACACGGACATACCCTCGGCATCGGTCACCAGAAGCCAGGCCGGTAAACCCGAACCCTCGACCTCGTTGGCCACGCTAAAGTAAGTGATGCTGAAGTTAGTGGTGATCAGTACCGGGCTATCCGGAGTGGGTGAATTGATCTCATAAATGCCAGGTTGTACCTGGATCGGCTTTTGTGGGTCGGTATAAATGTTTTCGCGCAGCACCAGCAGCGGGTAGATCATCTCCGGAGAAAAAGTATCCAGCACGACGAACCCCGCGTATTTGGAGATGGCCTGCGCGGCGTAGACCGATTCCTTACCTTCATCGCCAGCCTCGCCAGGAAAAGCGATCACCGGATATCCCAGCGCGTGGAAGTTGGCTTTAAGCGCCAACCGCCGGACCTGCGTGGAACGCGCCAGCCACTCGGCCATATTTTTCCCTCCCAGGTCAAGGACCATATCCGCCACGCCTGCTGCCTGGATTTTTTGCGTCAGGTCTGCCAATTCATCGAGCGACTCGCTCTTAACCGCCAGGGCGGCCTTGTATTTTTTGGCCAGTTCTGCCATGGCTTCCCAGTTGGTGGCGTCGGCGGCATAGATCAAGGTGGTTTCGTTTGAACAAGCCTGAAGTCCGGGCTCGAGCACAGCAGCGTCTTTGCCGATCAGAATCAGCGGTCGTTTTGATTTCTCGCGCACAGCCTTGACAGCCGCAGAGAGATCACCATCTGCCTCGATCGCGAATCCGTCAATTGCCAGATCCATGCCGACATAATTGACCGTGTAAGCATCAGCCGCGGCAACCTTTTTTCTGATTGCCTCGGCGCCATCGGTTGCTTTGACCCGGATGAAAATGCCGGGTTTGTTATAAAATGTTTTTTCGTGCCGGAACATGACCGTCTCGTTGCCGGCTTTTACTTCCTGTCCATCCGCGCTAAGCGTGACCAGACGAATTGGTGGCGCCGCCGACTCGGCCAGCTGCTTCTTGGATTCGTCGCTGACGTACGGGCAGGACGAGAGTTCGACTTGTTTGGCAGCCAATTTCATGGCAAAGGCCAGGCAGGTTGGGAAACCGCATTCCTTGCAATTGGTTTGCGGTAGAAGTTTGTAGATTTGAATACCAGAGAGTGCCATGATTTCTCCTTAAGCAGTCATCAGTTCGGTGATCGCGGCATTGACGCGTTTGATGCTCTCGGGGTGACGCAGCACCACGATGTCTGCGCCCGATTCGACCAACGACACAGCGGTCAGGGTCTCCCAGTTGATGGCGCGATTATTCCAGTCGCCCCAGGCCTCAGGCACTCCTTCGCCAACCTTGGATTCCTTGGTCTTCCAGGCTTCGAATCCGGGTGTGACGATCATCGGTTGCTGGGTCATAGCGTCCCCTTGCAGGGCAGCCAGGCGCAAACGTTCCATGACCGAATATCCGTATTCGATACCATAGCCAAGCGCGCCAGTGGTCGGATCCATGATGATGCGGTCGTGCGGCATGCCCATGTCACTGACCAGGATGTTCAACTGTTTGGACAGATTCACATCCATCGGTGTACGCGCCTGGACCAGATGCCCATTCGCCATGGCCGTGGCGACGATAGTGCGATAATTCTTGTCCTCGCAGATGCCCAGGACCAGCTTTTCTCCCTTTGTGGCTTCGGCAACGGGGACGAGCAATTCGTTGTCAGCTTCGGCCTGTCCCGGCCCCCAGACGATCAGCGGGAGGCCCGTTGCGCCAAGTACAGCCTTAACCGAGGCAACCGCATCCTCCGGCTTGGTCGGACTACCATCAGCCTTGGTCATAGTCAAAGCCAGGACAATCAGGTCGGCCCCGGCTTCCTCGGCCGCTTTGGCCCATTGAGCCGGATCATCCATGGCGCTACCCCAGGCGTCCGCCAGCAATGGCGACCAATCGTCGGGATGGCGGTCCTTGATTTCGACCGCAACCACAGGGGCATGCGGTGTTGGAGCCTCAAATTGCATGAACGGCAATGTGGTTTCCCCACCCAGGGTGACCGTTTGCGTCCGCGTGCCGCCTTCTGCAGATGTCGCGCCGATGGTAACGATTTGAATGCTGCCCGGCCACTTATCTTTTGGTATTTCAATTGGCATGATGTGTTCCTCCTTGTTGGAAACAATTCAATCCGGTGGTGTCCTGTTATTTTCCGATTACGACAAATACCTTCAAGGTTGCATCGTTATTGATTTCTACATCCATTAAGATAAACCGGCCTTCTTACGGGCTTGATCGCGCCGCTCGATAAAGACCTCGATCGGGGATTTTCGTTCAGCCTCGATCCCAAGGTCTTTGAGCTCGGTTTCATCCCTGGCTGCCAGGTGGCGGACCAGATGCTTGTAAGAGATGGAGGCAGCCGGATAAATGATTCCCGCCGAATTGTGGGTCATATAAGCGACGCGGATGTTTTTATCTCTCATTATTTGTGCGGCAACATTTAAAGAAATATCAGCCGGAAGCTCGGGAACTCCTTCCGACATCACTTCTTCAGCAGTGAGTGTTTGCACGCCTTCACGCCCATAAGCCCTGACGAGTTCCTTGTATCCACATACCCCGACGCCCTCGCCTTCCTCACCCAGGACGACCATTTCTTCGACATTGTTTTCCAGGAGGAAACGAGCAATATCCGCAACGGGTGTGCTGATCTTACAGGTCGGCACACCGACAGTCATCAGGTCTCGGACGAGTTTTTCTTCAACCATTATTGTTTGTCAAGAGAAATAAGAATTTTATGCTTTCTCGCATTTCTCTCGATGGATTACTCCTGCGCATCCCCGGCCTGGTTGCTCAAAAAATTCTCCAGGCCCATCTGTGCGATCTGGTCGCGCTGTTTCTTTCCCCAATCGTAATGGTCTTCTTCCATTTTGAGGATGGTCGTGAGCAAGTCGGCGGTAGACTGGTCATCCACATCCCCGGCAAGTTGGATAGCCAGATTGTAGGCATGGATGGCTTCAAGCTCAGCCTCCTGGTCATTACCAACCATGTCCGAAACGCTCTTGCCGATCTTCATCGCATTGAGCTTGGAGACAACCGGCATTCCCTCCAAAAATAGGATGCGCCCGATGAGCCACTCGGCATGATGCATTTCGTCAATTGCTTGTTTTTCGATCGCTTCGTGTAGTTTTGCATACCCCCAGTTAGCGCACATTTCTGAATGGACCATGTATTGGCTGATAGCGGTCAACTCATCGGCCAGGAGGTCGTTGAGGGTTTTGAGTAATTTATCATCGCCTTTCATTTTTCACTCCTTTAATACCTCGCTTTTGGGTGGCAGGTTGGAGGCCATTCAACGCAGCCTCCAACCTGCCAATCGGGACAGCCGGGTGTTAGAACATTGGGTCAAGCGCCATAGCGGGATGATTGTGGGTTTCCAGCCAGGCCAGTAAATCCTCGACCGTATTGACGCTGCGTTCGTCGGCGATGCGGTCGAGCAGATCGGGATCGCCTTCGCGTTCACTGACAGCCCTGAGCTCATCTGACATAGTTTCTTTCAGCACGGAAGACATCCAGACTATTCGCTTGAAGCCACCATCGGCAGAGATGAATTTGGGGCTGATCAAATAGTATTTGCCAACCCCCATCACACCGGGAGTTTGCAATCCGCCACCTGCAATACCGGCCAGGGTGGAGAAGGTCATACCGGCCGGGGTCATGCTGGTATCTTCCCGGCTGACCACCATCACGCCATTTGCTTCCGGGATGAGCATTACGATGCATTCGAAGCAGCCACAGGCTGTCATCGGGTTTTCCATGATCGAGTACATCGAGACTTCCGGTACTGTCCCGTGTGAACCGATCTTGGCGTAGTCGTTAGTGCCTTCCCAGTAACCTTTGGTCGCGTCGATGATTTTGCCCAATTTGATGGGTTGGTTGGGACCGGTCGGGTTGATGCTGAAGGAGGCTTTGCAGTCCAGCCAGTTATAAGCGCCGCACAATCCCAGGCGTTCAGGCGAGACGACACAGACATGGTTCGGCGCAAAAGACTGGCACAATGTGCAGGAGTAGAATTCGTCCACTTTGTCATCGGTCAGATCGGCCAGGCGTTTGTTGCGGAAATCATAAGCCTCGCGGGCTTTGTCCAGCCACTGGTGCATCTGATCCGGGTCGGTGTAGATCGTAACCTGGACCTTGTCAACAATCGCGCCGAAATCTTCGTGGAAGCGGGCGTGCAGGATCCTGCCAATGTGTTCCAGGTTGAAACCCTTATCAGCGGCAGCATTCGAAACGCGGATCCAGGCGATATCCCGCTGGCCGACATGTTGAATTCCGGAAGCACCGTTGACGAAGTAATGGATCTGCCGCTCCAGCACCGGTTCGAAGTCCTGCTGCATTTGACGACCAGCCACCGAAATTACCACACCGACATCCATCGATCCCTGGGAGGCAATCTCCGAGAAGTCCGGACCGACGATCTCGATCTTGCCATCCGTGACCTCGTCCAACTTGGCCATATGCAGGTATTCGAAGCAGCGGCTGTGTTTACCGCCAAACTCCACCCTCAGGTCGGCTTTGCGAACCACTTCGCCTTCAAAGGCCGAGCCGTATGGAACGGGCACATCCACATTGGACACTTTTAACCTTGACGCCGCGGATTTCGATGCATTTCTGAACCAACAGCTCGGCTTTTTCGAGATCGTCTTTACCATCGATCTCGTCGAAAGGCATCGAGACAACGTGTTCGTAAGTGGTTACGCCGGTGGGCAGAATATCGGGAATGACCGTATCAGCGATCACCGGGAAGCCGTAGTTAATTGCACCGGCGGCTGCGGCATACTTGAGGTCATCCACTTCGCCCAAAGCCAGCACGAAGGCAAAAACGCGATCCTTGTTGTAGAGCAAAATATCGCGCGACATACCGGGTTTCAGGCCGCCAAAGGTCAGAGCCGAGCGTGTAGCAAATCCCAAAGCGTAGATGGCGCTGATCGTGTCAGTTCCAAACGGGACAGTGTAAGTATCGTAGCCGAGTTCGACGCCTTCCTCCTGCAACTGGTGGATGATACTGCGTCCATTGACGTTGCCGGACAGGAAAGTCAGGATATTGCGGCGTTGGAGTTCGCGCACCAATTTTACGGCCACTTCATTAGACTTGGCGCAGCCAACGATCGCAGCAAAACCAGGCATACGCCCGTCCACGAGTTGGATGCCCCACGAGCGCAACTGGATGTCGTCGATCGGTCCGTTCAGATGACCGTCCAGGCTGGCACCATCGCCCGCACCATTATCCGGGCTGGTGAAAGACGTGCCACCGGCCAGTTGGAAACCGGGCAGCGATTCAGGTTGAAGATCATAGACGAAGCGAATGGCTTCAATCGTTTCAGCCGCTAGCAGCGTGGACATGCCCGAGTTCGAGCGTCTCCCCCAGGTAAGGAGTCCAGTGCTTGCCGGCCGGGATCGGATGCAGCATTTGGCGTGCCTGTTCAAGAACAGGCGGTAAATCGCCAAGCTTGGTCACTTCGATCCCGGTCATACCCAGAATAGTGGGCAGATAGTAAGCGGTATTGGGGAAGGCAACCGGGGTGTCCGGTCCCTTTTCGGATAGAGCCCTATGGAGCATGACCTCAGCTTCGGTCACCAGGGCAGAGGCGCCACGAATGGCACGGGTAGCAATGTATTTTGACATCTGATTCCTCCGTTAGTCCGCTGCAGTCCCGTAAATAGCTTTGCGTTTCTCAGCCAGCGGTAGCGCTTCGAATTCCAGCATCTTGGCGTCGCCGCTGTGGCCAAATCTGGTGGGATCGTATTCGGGTAAGCCGAGCGCGGCGCGCTTGGCGTCGATATGGGCCAGGGTGGCTTCGATCATCTTATCCGGATCAGGGATGAACTCCAGCTTGCCGCCGTAAAGTTCTTCCCAACCCTGGCTGATGTATTTCGCCACGATGTCGCTGTCGGTAACGCGATCGGGCATACCGCCAACCGGGGAGGTGCCGCCAAAGATGACATACGCACCCGAGGCGACGCAGTAAGTGCCGATCGAAAGCGCTTTCTCGCTCATCCATTCAGGCGCAAGACCGACTGCCGGCACCTGGTCAATGTCATCGCCCAAACCGCCTTCCTCGACCATTTGAGCCAAGACGGTCAGGATGCGGCTGTTGTCGACGCAGGAGCCCATATGCAGGACAGGCGGGATGCCGACCGTCTCACAGATCTCTCGCAGACCGGGACCGACCTGGTCCAGACCCGCTTCCCCAAGCATCAAGCCTTGCTTGGCTGATGCAATCGCACCGCAGCCCGTTTCAACCACCAGGACATCCTGCTTGAGGAGTTCCTTGGTGACATATGTGTGCAGGTAATCGTGCTGCCCGCGAGGGTTATTGCAGCCTACAATGGCTGCGACGCCGCGGATACGGCCGGACATGATGGCGTCGTTCAGGGGGCGGAAAGAAGCGCGGTACGAGCCACCCAACATGTAGTTGATGTACTCATTTGAAAAGCCCGGTATCAAGTCTGAACGGAAATCCGGGATTTGCACCTTGCCTCGCTCCTTGTAGTTATCGATCGCAGTCTTGAGAATGTCTTTCGCGATTGTTAGCGCGTGGTGCTCGTCAAACTCAATGTGCGTTGCACCTTTGATCTTCACTTTGGGCGAGGTGGTGATGATCTTGGTATGGAAGTTGGTGGCCAATCCCACCAGCGCCTGCATGACGCACTGCACGTCCACAACCATAGCTTCAACGGCGCCGGTCATAATGGCCAATTCCTGCTGTAAGAAATTGCCTGCCGCAGGAATACCCTGGCGCATCAGGATTTCGTTCGCCGTGCAGCAGATGCCCGACAGGTTGACACCTTTTGCACCCGCTGCTTGCGCGTATTCGATGATTTCTGGCATCTGGGAAGCAGCGACGATCATCTCGCTCAGTGTGGGTTCGTGCCCGTGGACGACCACGTTCACGTAATCGTCTTTCAACACACCCAGATTGGCCTGTCCCAGGACAGGCGCAGGCGTGCCGAACAGGATGTCCGAAATGTCGGTGGCGAGCAAACTCCCGCCCCAACCATCGCCGATGGCGGTTCGGACAGCATGCTGCAAGATGTGGACTGGATCCTGATCGTCACCGATGTGCGTACGATGCAGGCATTCCACGATCTCGCGGTCGATGCCTCGCGGCAATACCCCGGCCGCTTCCCAGCGCTTTTGCCGTTTAGCAGGAGCACGCTTGGTCAGGATGACCACGCCTTCCTGTTGGCCAAATTGTGACAGATACAGGTCCGCCAGATCATTTGCAATCTCTTCGGGCGAACGGCCCTCAATCGGAATGTCATACAACGAGGCCACGGTGCGCAGCTTGGCTACGTCGCGAATGTAATATCCTTCGGCTTCGCCGTTGGCAGTGGCCTTCAGTGTCATTGCCATACCGCGTCCATGATCGGAATGGGCAGCTGCGCCGGCCGCGATGGCGCGTGTCAGGTTGCGCGCCTGGATCGTATCCAGGGTTGCGCCACAGATACCGACATCTCCATTCTTGGTCAGGCGGCAAGGACCCATACCGCAATTCTTGCAGCACATGCCAGAGTCACCGATATTACAAGGAGACATTGCGTCGGCGCGTGTAAAGGCTGTCCCGATGCCTAATTCCTCAGCACGGATCAGCATTTCCCGTGCGGCGGGGTCGGTCGAGTACTCGTTAATTTCGCGTTTCTTTGGCATATCTCACCTACCTCTATTCATCCATTTTGACGGCCCCGATACCCGGGCACGGCCAGAGCGGGCGTCCCTGGTATTGGACCTTTTGGGAAAAGCTGACGGTTTGTTTGATGGTGTTGTAAGCGACTGTATGGCGGAAAAACTCATCCGCGCCTTCTTTGCCGTACCCTGCAATTCCTGTTTCAATCAGCGACGGAATTTCCCCCAAATAACCAGCTTCAGCGAGGCAGTTTTCGATCTGCTCAGCGCTGACTTTCTTTGGATCAAATTTCACTTCAATCACTTGAAAGGCGCTGCTGGCGTATACTTCCTTAACTCCATCCAGTTCTAAAAGCAAGCGGCGCACTTCTGTTACATGGTGATCTCCGAACAATGCCGAAGCCTCGAACGTCTTGGTTTCCATATTGGCACCTCCGTTGGCAGATTATGGACCGATCATTTCTTCACACACCTCTAAATAGAGATTTATATGGTAGGATTGCTTTATAATATTCTAGCATCACGTGTATATACTTTCACAAAGTTGTGAGTAATGTCAGCCTAAAGGATGACGAATGTCCGCAGCGGACTCATACATTTGATTCAATATGTAATTGTTTAGACGAGTGATTGAAAATATCTTATTTTGTCCAGACGGGGGTGGTTTGAAAAGGGATAATTCAGGCTCCGGTACAAACCCATGCGCAAACCAGCTTTCTGGCTCATAACCCTTTTATTTTTATGTTTCAATTTGACCTCCTCACCGGTAAGCTCGGCGCAGGCCACGGACTTTCTGCCCTCCAGCGCCTACGACCTGATTGCTGAAGTCAATGCGCTGCGTGCCAGCCATGGGCTGCCGGCCTATAGTCCAAATTCGACCTTGATGTCCGTCGCCCAGGGACATGCTGATTACATGGCGGCAAATCAAACCGTGACGCACTATGGCCCGGGCGGGACGCGCCCCTTCGAGCGAGGTCTGGCAGCCGGCTATCCGCTTGCCGGTGATCTCTCGTTAGGTGGTTTCTATTCAGAGAACATCATTGCCGGCAATAAACTGACAGCCGCTGAAGCCATTCAGCAATGGCAGGGCGATGCCCCACACCTGAACACGATGCTCTCAGCCAACCTGGTCGAGATTGGCGCAGGGGCCGCGTCAGTGGGGGATTACATGTACTATGTAATCGACGCCGCTCGCCCCGGCGGCAGCAGCGTTTCCTATACCCCACAAGCTGGCGAAACAGCCGGCGTCCCAGCCCTTCCACCCATCAGTGCGGTCATTCCGAATACCCCACAGGCTGACGGATCGATCGTACACGAAGTACAGCTCGGCCAAACCCTCTGGACGATTGCAGCCGTATACGGAGTTAACGTGGACGACATCATGAAGCTGAATAATATGGCCCAAGGCGCATTTATTCATCCCGGCGACAAGCTGACGATTCGCAGTGCGGTTACAGCCACTCCCGAACCCCCAACCGAGACCGCGGTGCCCAGCCCCAGCGCGACCTCTCAGGGATTGCCAAGCCGCATGCCTGAACCAAGCCTGACGCCCACATCCGCTCTGCCAACCGGGGCAGGTGAGGGTTCAGGTATGCTGGTTGTGGTGGGGATTGTCGTGCTCAGTCTGGCTGTCGCCGGAGCTGTTACCTGGATCAGCGGCCGAAAACCTGTCTGACAACTTTTGAAAATTCTGGTATACTCACAGAGTTTGTGAAATATAGCACAATATAATTATCACTGGAATAAGGAGAAATGTATGAGCGAAATCCGCATTGATGCGCTCTTGCCTCAGGAAATGGCAACACGCGCAGAATACATCGGAGCCCGCAAAGCAGAAATGTCTACCCTGACGACATTCTCGCTGGCCATCCTGGCAGGGGCGTTCATCGCACTCGGTGCGGTATTTGCCACCACTGTGGCTGCGGGGACTTCCGGCGTCCTACCATTTGGGGTGGCCAAGCTGCTGACGGGGTTGGTCTTTTGCCTCGGCCTGGTCCTGGTTGTCGTCGGGGGTGCCGAATTGTTCACCGGCAACAACCTGATCGTGATGGCCTGGGCCAGCGGCAAAGTAACCGGCCGGGCCTTGCTGCGTAACTGGCTGATAGTCTATCTGGGCAATTTCGTCGGCTCCTTCGGCACCGCGGTCCTGGTCATGCTCAGCCAGCAGTACGTTTTTGGCGGCGGTCTGGTTGGAGAGACGGCGCTGAAGATCGCCGTCGGCAAGGTCAACCTGGGATTTGGCCAGGCAATCGCCCTGGGCGTGTTATGCAACGCGCTCGTCTGCCTGGCAGTCTGGTTGACCTTCAGCGCACGCAGCACCACCGACAAGATCGCTGCGATCATCTTTCCGATCTCAGCCTTTGTCGCGGCCGGCTTCGAACACAGCGTAGCCAACATGTACTTCATCCCGTTCGGGCTGCTGATCAAGGACTTTGACCCGGCCTTCGTGGCTGACAAGGCAATCAATGTATCCAGCCTGACATGGGGATCGTTCCTGGTCAATAACCTGCTCCCGGTTACAATCGGGAACATCATCGGTGGTGCGGTCTTGGTCGCTGCCATCTACTGGTCAATTTTCTTGCGTCGTCGGGAAGATTAATAATAGGAGAACAATATGAAAGCATATGTGATGGTCAATATTCGCATGGGGGATGTCAAAGAAGTCGTCAAACAACTGCGGCGCATCGAGGGTGTGATCGAGGCAAATATGACTTTTGGCTTATACGACGCAATCGCGGTCATCGAAACCTCGGACATCAACAAGATCGGTTCTCTCCTGGCGACCGCCATCCAACCGATCCCTGGTATTTTGGAAACCCTCACTTGCCTGGCAGTGGATGTCTGATTTACCCGAAAAGCAAAATGCGGATCAAATCAAGCCCGGGTTAGCCACCCGCGTGGAAGAGCTGCGTGCCACCCTGAGGCTCGTGTTGCCTGATTTGCTGGCCGAGCGCAGCGGTGCAACCTATCAAATGATCGGTCCAGGGAGAGGCGAGTTCCGCCTCTCCCTGTTCGACACGCCACTGATTGTGACTTTTCCAAACCTGATTTCTATCAATCAGAATGATGACGAAATGCCGGTCCACATTCAGGCATTGATGATGTATTATTTACATACCAGCGACGGCAGTCCTCTAGGTAATCAATGGGCCTCTTTCGCCGAGCTACCGGATGGGCGTGTTTACAATCAAGCCTTTCAAGGGTACAGCGGGAACGAACTGGCAAAAACCTTCGGTCTGGACGTCGATTCTTTCCGGCGCACCTGTGAAAAATCCGGCGGCATCCCCTCTGGGGCCGGGGAGGCTGCTTACATTTTCCAGGCGTTGCCGCATGTTCCGCTTTTAGTGAATTACTGGTGCGGAGACGAGGACTTTCCGTCGAATTGCAAATTATTGTTCGACACACAGGTCTCGCATTATCTGCCAACCGACGTGTGTGCCATTTTAGGAAGCATGTTGACCAAGAAAATCCTGAAAGCCAAAGGGTAAACCATGAAAATTGCGATTACTGGTAAAGGCGGCGTCGGGAAAACCACCCTGACCGCACTGCTGGCACAAGTTTACGCCAACCAGGGCCGGCAAGTCCTGGCCGTGGACGCCGATCCGAGTCCCTGCCTGGCCGGGGCTTTGGGCTTCCCGGACGAGCTGCGCGCCGAACTGCATCCGATCGCGGAAATGGATGCCTTGATCGAGGAGCGCACCGGCGCCAAACCCGGGACTGTGGGGGGCTTCTTCACGCTCAATCCACGCGTGGACGACATCCCCGAACGCTTCAGCGTGCTACACCAGGGCGTGCGCCTGCTTGAAATGGGCAGCGTGGATTTTGGTGGTTCGGGCTGCATCTGCCCTGAGTCGGCCATGCTGAAGACGCTTTTCACGCATCTATTGTTTCGCAAGGATGACGTGCTGCTGCTGGATATGTACGCCGGGGTCGAGCACCTGGGCCGTGCCACGGTGGATTTCGTGGACGCAATGATCGTGGTGGTCGAACCAACTCGCCGCAGCCTGGGTACGGCCGCGCAGATCAAGAAACTGGCTGAGGATATTGGTTTGAGCCGCTTATGGCTGGTCGGCAATAAAGTACGCAACGCTGATGAAGCCAAGTTCCTCGAATCCGAAAGTCCCGGCTTACCGGTTTTGGGATTTCTGCCCGCTGATTTGAAAGTACAGGAAGCCGACAGGCTGGGCATCCCGGTCTACGACCATGTGCCCGCGTTAAAGATCCGCGGCTGAGAAAATGGTCGCTGAATTGGCAAAAAAACTCTAGCCGAACAGCATACCCAGAAGACGACGAAAAGCACCTGATGATTTGGGTGCTTTTTGCTAAAATAAGACCAAACCTGTAAAATTTGGAGCTATTAATGACAATCACAATCGCCCTCGCCGGTAAAGGCGGTGTCGGAAAAACCACGGTCGCCGGGATGGTAATCAAGTATCTGGCTCAGAACCGGGCCGGCAGCATCCTGGCGATCGACGCCGACCCATCCGCCAACTTGAATATGGTGCTTGGCCTCGAACTGGAATGGACGGTCGGCGACATCCGCGAGGAGATGCTCGAGCAGGTCAAGAGCTCACTGGTCAGCGGCGGAGCAGCCATGGGGGCCCTGCCGGGCGGTGTCAACAAACGCGATTATCTGGATTACGAGATCCGCTCGTCACTATCCGAAGGGGAACGTTTTGACCTGATCGCCATGGGACGCGGGGAAGGGCAGGGCTGTTATTGCGCCGTCAACCATACCCTGCGTGAAGTGATCGATGGCATGAGCAAACATTACGCCTGGGTGGTGATCGATAATGAAGCCGGCATGGAGCACCTCTCCCGGCGCACCACGCGCGACGTCCAGCACCTGCTGGTAGTCAGCGACCCGACCCAGCGCGGACTGGTGGCTGCCCAGCGGATTGCCGATCTGCGGGACGAATTAGATGTCAATGTCGAGAACGCCTACCTGATCCTCAATCGCGTGCCGGGTGGAAAATTGCCGGAGGCATTGAAGGCCGCGGTCGACAAGATGGGCATCCCGTTGCTGGGCATCATCCCGGCCGACGACGACCTGACAGCCTTTGAATTCTCCGGCCGGCCTCTGGTAGAGCTTGGAGACGAATCGCCGGTATACCAGGCAATTACCAGGATGATGGGCGACATTTTATAAAAGATCGGCGAGACCTAGGTCTCGCCGATCTTCATCAACCACGTTTTAGAATTTCCCCCGTCCGTTTTAGTTTCTCGAAAACCTCGTCCGCGATTTCCACCGTCGTAGACCCCAATCCGCAGGCTGGAGCGATCAGGCTGCGGGTAGCAATTTCTTCCATCTTAACCTTCACTCCGCGCGCGGTCGCTTTGTCGCAGATCATGCGCAGGCCGTCTCGCAAACGTCCCGCCAGGTCATCAGCAGTCACAGTACGAATCTCTTCGTTGTTCGGTACAATCCCCCAGCAGACAGCACCTCCCCGATCCAGGAAAGCCCGCAGTTCAGCCGGGTAGAGCGCCAGATTCTCGATGAAACCATATGCGTCCAGGTTGAGAATGTCCACGCCCGTCGAGAGCAAGAGACCCCAATCGGTGTTGGCGCAGCAATGCACCCCGGCCAGCGCGCCTTCGGTGTGAATGGCCGCAAAGACCTCGTCCAGATACGCGATCGCCTGTTCGCGGCTGAGGCTGATGAAGGCCGACCCGAACGAAGCCATGTAAGGTTCGTCGGCAAAGATGATCACCTTGGGACGCAGCGCCTTTAATTGGCAAATCTGCCAGCGGGCATTGAAAGCCATATTCTTGACAATCGCATCGGCCAGCATCTCGTCGTACAGGCTGGCGCGCAAGTCCTGATCGGCGACGGTCAGGCCAAACGAGATCGGACCGGTTACCTGGCCCTTGGCCCACTCACCGGGTATCTTTTTCAGCGTCTCCAGCATGGCAAAAAAACCGGCTGCATACGCCGGCTGCAGGGCAAATGCCCCCGGGTCGTCTGCCAGAACCGGCGTGTAAAACGCCTCCAGCGCCGGCGTGAGGTCCTGGCGTGTATCGAAATACACTTTTTCCTTGGTCTCGTCCACAACCAGACCCGGCAAGAGCGGTGCGAACTGCACATACATACTCTCCCGAAAGGTGCGGCGCGGGAGCTGTGGCCAGGCCGGGATGTCCAATCCGGAGGCCAGGCGGTCGGTCAGGCCCGCGGTGTCCAGGTGGGGAACAGAACCGACGTGAGTGGTAAGAAAGTTGAATTCGGGCACAAGCCCTCCTTTTGGGACGATATTATACATTGGAAGAAAATACAAAGTAAAAAATGTCCTGTCCCAGCACATAATTTTAAAACTTTGTTTATAATAAAAGAGACTTGGAAGTTGTCGCGCCTTCCAGTCTCTTTTATGTGGGTTAACCTTGTTATTGGCTTACGCAAGTTCGGCGCGGCGTTAGAACCATCTGTCGAGGCTGGGTGTTAAAAATTATCTCGCCGGAATTATATTATTATCTTGAGGAGAAGGCCATGCACATATCCACCAGGCTGGTTCGTGTTCTAATCATTCTTTCTCTCCTGCTGCTGACACTCATTCCCCAGAAAAGTGCCTACGCAGCGAGCTTTGTCGTCGAAAACCTGGCGGACACGGGCGGCACGCCCGCCAGCTGCGGCGTTGGAAACGGCTGCACCCTGCGACAGGCGATCAACCTGGCCAACGCCTCAGCGGGGACGGACACGATCGCATTCTCCCTGAGCGGCACCATTACCCTGACTTCTACGCTGCCAACAATCTCCACCACGATGACCCTCGATGGCTCCGGCCAGTCGGTGACCGTCAGTGGCGCGAGCAGCTACCGGGTTCTGGACGTTGCAAGTACAGGGAACTTATCCATGTACTATCTGACAATCGCAAATGGAAACGACCCTGCAGTCTGGCCGGATGGCGGTGGCGGCATCCGCAACCAGGGAACGATTAGCACCATTTCCAACAGTACCTTCTCTGGCAACAGCACTGGGGGAGTTGGTGGCGGCATTTATAACTATGGTTATGGCGCGACAATCACCACCATAACCAATAGCACTTTTTCGGGTAACAGCGCCAGTGGAGGCGGCGCCATATACAATAATTTTGGCACGATTTCGACTATCGTCAACAGCACCTTTTCAGGCAATACTGCGAGCGGCAGCGGTGGCGGGATTTTAAACAGGGGCACGTTTACTACCCTCGCCAATAGCACCTTCTATAACAATCGTGCCAACAGCGGCGAGGGGGGAGGAATTTACCTATGGGAAGGCGTGCTCGCCAAGATTGTCAACAGTACCTTTTCAGGCAATAGCGCCTCTTCGGATGGCGGCGGGATTTATGTCTCTTCCGGTGGCGTGCCCACCATAGCCAACACGATCATTGCCAACAACTCCGCAGGAACTGCTGGAAGCGAAAATTGTTACGGGGGAAGCGGGCCGACTACCAGCACCAATAACCTGACGGATAGCCTGGGCTGCTGGAGTTTTACGGATACGCTTCTTCCCGCCATCCACCTGGGACCTCTAGCAAACAACGGCGGCCCAACCCAGACGATGGCACTGCTGCTCGCCACTCTCCCGGCCAACCCGGCCATCGACAGCGGTGATGCCAGCACGTGTGCGAGCGCAGCTGTCAACAACCTGGACCAGCGCGGCACAGTCCGTCCCCAGGGCTGGGGTTGTGATATTGGCGCTTTTGAATTTATTCCCCCTTTGGTCACGGTGACTGCCGTGGAAATGTTAAATGGCACCCCGCTCGCCGAAGGCGCTTTGGTCAACGGCGACGTGGATGTCTTTGTGGTTACCTTCAGCGCTGACCTCTACGATCCTGCCGCCGGATACGATACGGATGACGTCACCAACCCTGCGAACTACCACCTGGTACGAAACGGCGGGACCGTGATCCCGATCAATTTCGTCGCATACAGCAACGGTGGGGGCAGCGGTCCATTCCAGGCGCATCTCCTGGTCAACAACAGCGTGTCTCTCGCCACTGGAACCTACGCACTGACCGTCAGCGGGACTACCTCGATCACCAGTACTGCCGGCGGCAGCCTGGCCGGCGATGGCACTACTCCGGGCACGGATTTCGTGCGCAACTTCAGCATTACCGGGACGAGCAGCGGGGATCCAGGGAATGGTAATAGTGCGAGCGCGGCCAGCCTGCCAAAGACCGGCTTCGCCCCCGGCCTGAAGACCGTTCTTCCAGCGCAGCTGGATGCGTACGCCTACGCCGATCTGGGCGACCTGTGGCTGGATATCCCCAGGCTGGGCCTGCAGATGCCGATCGTCGGGGTGCCGTCCGTGGCTGGCCAGTGGGATGTCTCCTGGCTGGGTGAGCGTGCCGGCTGGCTGGAGGGCACTGCCTATCCAACGCTGAACGGCAACACGGTCATCACCGGGCACGTCTGGGACGCAGACAACAATCCCGGCCTGTTCGTTAACCTGAGACAACTCAAATACGGCGACCGCTTCAGTATTCACATCAAAAACAGGGTCTACACTTACGAAGTGCGCAAGAATTACCAGGTCAGGGCAAATGATCTTGGTGTGATGGGGCATTCGGATTACGACGTCGTCACCCTGCTGACCTGCGAAGGATTCAACCTCACCACAGGCAACTACCTATATCGGAGAGCGGTGCAGGCAGTCTTAGTTGAAACGCAATAAACGCGAGGCATGGCAAGCTGATCGCGAGAAGCTCTGAGTATGAAGAGACCGGACGATTGTCATCCTCCGGTCTCTATTCTCTTTATTATGGGGAATCTTTACCTGTGCAAATTCGGCGCAGCGATGAAGGACAGGCCCTTTTCAGTTAAGGCCCAGGCAGTTTTGTTACAGGCAGCCAGCTTGTCCATGAAGTTCAGACGCATGTTGTCCCAATCACCCGAATCGATCACTTCCTGCTTGTCACGGAAGTAGTCCAGGATATCCGACGGATGCGCACGGGTCGCATCGATCTCGGGGTCGCCGCCTTCGTGCTTGGCCGAGATGTTGGCGACGTGGTCAGCGATCTGCACCAGTTCGTCACGCCGGTTGTACGGCTGCACCACAATGGATTTGTAGGTTTCAATAATGTGATGTTCGAAGCGCACCACCTCCTCGAAACCCAGCGCCTTGCGGAATTGGGCGGTCAGTTCCATGGTTTCGTTGTTGACCGAGTTCGACCAGTTGAAGCCAATCAGCGGGCTGGTGCCGTCATCGCGGCTGAACAGCTTGGCGGCCATCATGATCCACAGGGCATGGTAGGGATTGTCGCTGCCAAAGTAGACCGAAATTTTGAATTCCATGTCAACGCCCATACGATAGAGCAGGAAACCCAGTAAGATCGTGCCGGCATTGAAGTTCAGCACCGACCTCACGCCATACTCCGTGTAGTAGTACAGATATTCGTCCAACCACTGCAGGGCGTGCTCGTTCGGCTCGCCAATGCCGCCGAAATAACCGGTGATCGTTTCCGGTCCGCCCAAATGGATGTTCGAACCATCGGTGCCTTTCGTGTCCAGCGTTTCGACGAACGAGGCGCCGATGATTTCCATGGCTGCGCTGAAGGCTGGCAAATCACCATCGGCTTCCTGTTCTTTCATCTTGCGAACGCGGATCCACCGCCCGGGCATCAGACTGCGCTCGGTCAGGGCGCGTTCAGCAGCAGCCCGAACCCACGGGAAGTATTGAGCCGCGCTGACCTCCAGCGTCACAGCATATTCATCCTTGAACCTGGTCGCTTTGGCCTTATCCCCAAGGACTTTCTGGCGATATTCTGCGACAGAAATAAAAGCACCTTTATCGCGCTGTTCCGCCAACCATTGCAAATCCTTGAGATATTCCGGTTTAACCTGCTCGACCTTTTTAAACAAATTCTCAAGCTTGCGCGCCTGATTGGCTTTGCGGTTGATCTCCTCCGGCGTGCCGTACTTGGCGACCACATCCATAAAAGCCTGCATAACCTTGCTCTGGGGGTTGAGCAGCACGGCGTTGATGGCCTCCAGCCGGTCAGCAGGGATTTTGAGCATTTCGCGGTATTTATCGTCCATGCGTTACTCCTCTACTTAAATGTCATCACGCGGCGCATAGCAGCGCCACTGGCGTGATTTTCTTAATCCAGGATCTTCACCAGTTCGTCGTACTCATCATCTTTCATCCCGAACCAATTTTCGGGAGCCGGGAAGGTCTTGTCAATGACTTCATCGTGATAGGCCTTCAAGCCATTCAAGATGACTTCTCCCGCGTTACCGAAGACCTTCGCCATTTTAGGCTTGAAGCGCGGGTACAGGCCAAACATGTCGTGATAGATCAACAGCTGCCCGTGGGCATGCGGACCGGAGCCAAGCGACATGATGATGCAGTTCTCAGCCCGCTCGGTGATCAACTGGCACAACCGGTCCGGGACCAGCTCCAGCAGGATCATAAAAGCCCCGGCCTTTTCCAGTGCCTTGGCGTCATCGACGATCTTCTTGGCTAAAGCAGCGGATTTCCCCTGGACCCGGAACCCGCCCAAGGCGGAGACCGATTGCGGCGTCAATCCCAGGTGCCCGATGGCCGGGATCCCGGCCCGCGCGATACCCTGGATGCGGTCGGCTATTTCAGTGCCGCCCTCCAGCTTGATCGCATCACAACTGGCTTCAGCCATAAATCTGCCTGCATTTCGTATAGCCGTCTCTGTGCTGGGCTGATAGGACATATACGGCATATCCCCGATGATAAAGGTGTTCGGGGCACCGCGCCGGACAGCGGAGGAGTGGCGGATCATGTCGTCCATGGTCACCGGCAGCGTTGATTCGTAACCCAGCATGGTCATCCCCAGGCTGTCGCCGACCAGGATCATGTCGATCCCGGCCTGTTCCTGCAGGTAGGCAGTGGGGTAGTCGTAGCAAGTCAACCAGGTGATCAGAATTCCATCCTGAACCTTCTTGAACAGCAGCGGCAAGGTCAGCTTCTTGCGTTCTTCACTCATGCGTCCCTCCAATTAGATTTTTCAAGCGACATGCTTAGTGTATAAAAGATGCCAAAAGACTGTCAAGTGGCAAGTGTCACAAATAGCAAAAACTTGCGATTCGTGATAGGATTTGGCTTCGCTTTTCATCATTCAAACAAACGCCAATGAGATCACTTTTCCGCCTGCGACCCTTTTTACGTCCCTATCTCAAGCAATTAGTTGTAAATCTGCTTTTGTTGCTGGCTATCACTGCGCTGGCGCTGGTCGTGCCGCAGATCATCCAGCGGGTCATCGACATCGGCCTGACGCGCGGAGAAGCCGGATTCCTGCTGCGCATGGCTCTGCTGCTTTTGGGAATTGGTTTGCTGACCGCGCTGCTGAACATGTTCCAGCGTTATATTTCCGAGTGGGTGGCTGCTCACATCGGATACGACCTGCGTAACGCGATGTACGATCATATCCAGTATTTGCCGTTCACATACCACGATCACACCCAGACCGGGCAACTGATCACACGCTGCATCGAAGATGTGCGTGCCATCCAGAATTTTGCCGGCAGCAGCATCATCGAAATCATCCAGTTGATCATCATGGCCATCGGCGTGGCCACAGTGCTGGTGACGACCAACCTCAAGCTGGCCATCATTGCCTTGCTGCCGCTGATCCCCATGCTGATGATGACGACTGACTTCGGTCAGCGGGTTACCCGACTTTTTTACAATGTAGACAACGCGCTGGGTGAACTGTCAGCCCGCCTGCAGGAAAACGTCACCGGGGTGCAGGTCGTGCGCGCCTTCGCCCGCGAGCCGTATGAGATGGACCGCTTCGATCAAGGTAATCGTGCTTATTACGAAGCGCGCATCAGGGTCATCAGCGAATGGTCGAAAGTCATGCCGACCACCAACCTGTTGATCACGCTGGGGACGATCCTGATCCTGCTGGTGGGAGGCGGGATGGTGCTGCAGGGCAGGATGACAGTCGGCGAAATTGTGGCCTTTAACGCCTACCTGCTGATGCTTTCCGCGCCTGTCCAGCAATTGACCTGGCTGGTCAACGGGGCCGGGGAAGCCAGCGCCGGGGCGCAGCGCGTGCTGGAAATTCTGGATACCGAACCGGAAATCCAGTCCCCGCCGGGGGCAGTTGTCCTGCCCGCGCTCAGCGGACGGGTGGAGTTCTGCGGCGTATATCTGCGCTACCAGGATGAAAAGACGGTCGCCCTGGAAGGCATCCAGCTGAGTGTCAAGCCCAACCAATTGATCGCCCTGATCGGGCAGACCGGCTCGGGCAAAACCTCGCTGGTAAATCTGATCCCGCGTTTTTACGATGTCACCGCCGGCGCCGTGCTGGTGGACGGGGTCGACGTGCGACAAGCGGATTTGGTCTCATTGCGACGCCAGATCGGGATCGTACTGCAAACCTCGCTGCTGTTTTCCGACTCGATCAAAGCCAATCTCGCTTACGGCAAGCCGGATGCCAGCGACGATCAGATTGTTGCAGCAGCCAGGGCGGCCCAGGCGCATGAATTTATTTCCGGTTTCAGCGAGGGGTACGAGACGATGGTCGGCGAGCGCGGGGTGACGCTTTCGGGCGGCCAGCGTCAGCGTGTGGCCATCGCCCGTGCTTTGTTGATGGATCCGCGCATCCTGATCCTGGACGACTCGACTTCCAGCGTGGATACGCAAACCGAAAAGCTGATCCAGGAGGCGCTGGATCGCCTGATGGAAGGACGCACGACCTTCGTGATCGCGCACCGCCTGGCAACTGTGCGCCGGGCCGACCTGATCCTGGTAATGGAGGACGGGCGCATCGTCCAGCGCGGCCGGCATCAGCAATTACTGGCACAGGGCGGGCTGTATAAAGAAATTCACGACCTGCAGTTGAGCCAAAGTGAACCGGGCGCCGGAGAAACGCGGGATTTGCAAACCAAAGGGATCGACTGATCACGCAGAAAAGAATTATCGAATAATGACTCACACCACCATTGTTCCACCCGCCTACGTCACCCAGTCCGAAGAACAATACGCCAAAGGCTATGACCCCAAAGTCGCACGGCGCCTGCTGGCTTTTGTCCGACCCTACCTGGGCCGGTTGTCACTGGCCATGATCCTGGCGCTGGCCGCCACGCTGGCCTCCATCGCCGGACCCTATTTCATCAAGGTCGCCATCGATTCCGGATTGAGCGCCAAGAACGACCTGGTTTTGCGTCACACCATGCTGGCTTACCTGGGTGTGGCGGTCATCCAGTGGCTCTTCACCTATCTGCGAGTCAACCTGATGGCGGACGTCGGCCAATCGGTGATTTACGATCTGCGTAAAGTGCTCTTCGACCACCTGCAAAATTTATCTTTGAGCTTCTACAGCCGTTATTCGGTCGGGCGGGTGATCACACGCGTCATCAACGACGTCGAAACTGTGCGCGACTTCGTGACCTGGGCCGTGCTGGCCATCGCGCGCGATGTGTTTGCCATCATCGGCATCATCTTCGCCATGCTGGCCATGAACCTGCGCCTGTCGCTGATCACCTTCAGCGTCCTGCCGTTGATGGCAATCGCTACATACTTTTTCAGGCGCACAGCGCGTGTCGCTTATCGCAAGGTGCGGGCGGCCATTTCGTGGGTTAATTCGGTGCTGGCCGAAAATGTCAACGGTGTGCGTGTGGTGCAGGCTTTCTCACGCCAGCACTATAACTACGCCAATTTCCACGATTATGTCAATCGCTACCACCTGGAGCGCGCGGTTTATGCGGCGCGGGTGGCCTCGACTTTCACACCCGTCGTGGATGTGCTTGGGGCGATCGCCACCATGCTGGTCGTCTGGCTAGGCGGAGCAGACGTCTTGGGCGAGAAGATCACCGCCGGGATCCTGGTGGCTTTCATCCTGTACATCAACCGCTTCTTCGATCCCATCCGCGATATCTTCCGCCGCTTCGACGCACTCCAATCGACCATGGCCAGCGGCGAGCGTATCCTGACCTTACTGGATTCGGATGTGGAAGTGGAAGATCAGCCGGAGGCAAAAGCCCTGCCAAAAATCCAGGGTGCCATCCGCTTCGAGAACGTTTCCTTCCACTATTCCGACGACCCCGACGGAGAAGCGCCGGTTCTGCGCCAGATCGACCTGGAGGTCCTACCCGGCGAGACGCTGGCCCTGGTAGGAGAGACTGGCGCAGGCAAGACCACCATCGTCAAGCTTTTATCGCGCTTCCACGACCCGACCGAGGGTCGCATCCTGGTGGATGGCATCGACCTGCGAAGTGTGAAACAGGCCTCCCTGCGTTCGCAGATGGGCGTCGTCCTGCAGGACCCGTTCCTGTTCAATGGGTCCGTGGAAGAAAACATCCGCTTTGGGCGCCTGGCAGCCAGTAGCGATCAGGTCCAGGCGGCAGCAAAGGCGGTCGGTGCACACGACTTCATCACGCATCTCAAGCATGGCTACCAGACTTCGGTCGAAGAAGGCGGCGTTTTGCTATCCGTCGGTCAGCGCCAGTTGATCTCCTTCGCGCGCGCCCTGCTGGCCGATCCGCGCATCCTGGTTCTGGATGAAGCCACCTCCAGCGTCGATACCCAGACCGAGCTGATCATCCAGGCAGCCCTGGCGCGGCTGCTCAAAGGACGCACTGCCTTCGTGATCGCACACCGCCTGTCAACCATCACCAGTGCCGACCGGATCGTGGTCATCCACGATGGTCGCATTGTTGAGCAGGGGACTCACCAGGAATTGCTCGAACAACGGGGAAGTTATTACGAGCTGTACCGGACCGGCTTCCAGGAAGAATCCCCCAAAGAAAACTGAGATACTATTTGAATATCTTCCCTATTGCGGGGCGGTATCCAGGGAAAACGACCTCCAAAGACGGATTATTCAAGCGCTTCTGGCACAGTTCAGCCAGCACATCGCGGTAATCGGTCGTGACGGCCAGGTCGCCGGGACCGAATAACTGCCCCTGGTCCAAGCCAGGCCAGCGGCCATGCACTTTTCCACCCTCGAGGTTGCCACCCAGCAACAACATCACCCCACCGTGACCATGATCCGTTCCCAGGCTGGCGTTTTCATAGGCGCGGCGACCGAACTCGGTCATGACGACCACCGAAAGATGACCAAGATGATCCTGCATCTCGGTGTAGAACGCGGATAAACCGGCAGCCAGGTCCGTCATAAGACCCGGCATCTGGCCTTCAGTGACTCCTTGCGCAAAATGGGTATCCCAGCCGCCCAAATCGATCGCAGCGACTTCCAATCCAACCTCAGCCTTGACGAGCATCGCAATCTGCCGCAGTCCGCGCCCAAAGTCGGAATCCGGAAAATGGGTTGTCCCGGAAGCTACATTGTCCGGGTTCAGTTTTTGCAGGATCTGCAGGATATCCAACGTTTCCTGTCCCAGGCTTCCCAGCGGATTTTCAGGGGTATACAGCGCGGACAAGGCGGCCCGCATTTGAG
This sequence comes from uncultured Chloroflexia bacterium, assembly GCA_963790075.1. Taxonomy (GTDB): domain Bacteria; phylum Chloroflexota; class Anaerolineae; order Anaerolineales; family Villigracilaceae; genus CAYOUV01. Next base: position 70,853 of record CAWBNG010000009.1, on the reverse strand, counting down.
CGGTGGCCTGGGCATCACCCCCTAAATGAAAATCGGCAATCGAGCGCAGAGCTGAAACCGGTACTGAACCGTACAGGCTGCGCTGCGGCATTTCGCCCAACCCGATGGCGCGCATGGGGGAATGGTTGCCGGTGTCGAGAGAGGCCAGGTGCCGGCCGATCCAGCCCGAGGCGGGACCGCGTTCATCTTCCACACCGCGTTCCATCAGGGCCATGGCCTTGAAGTGCGAACGCGATTCATCGGGAGCGCCGCAGGCGTGCACGATCGCCAGGTCACCCTGCTGCCAGGCCGGGAGCAGCGGCGCCAGAGCAGGATGAAATCCGAAGAAGCCGTCCAGGTCGATCACGCGCTGACCGGATTTCGCATGCAGATCATCGGGGCGGGCTACGCCCAGAGTCGGGCGCAGCGCATAGTAGGCCTGTTCGCCATGCGGCACGATCATGTTGAGCGTGTCGGCTGCGCCGCGCAAGAAAATCACCAGCAGCACATCGCCGCGTGGCGCGGAATTGGCGGGAGCGAAGGCCAGGCGCGGCATCCAGTCCGGCAGAGCCAGGGCAAATGGCACAGCGCCGGCCAGGCGCAGGAATTCTCGACGGGAGAGCGTTTGGATTTCCATACAATACTCCTAAAGGTAGCTGGTTGAAATTAACGCCACTGGAAAGCCGGCGAGGCCAGCAGGCCAGCCACCAGCACGCCGGTCGTTTCAGGCGAGTCCAGGGCTCCGGCAGCCCGCAAAGCGGCTGCCAGCCGATCGCGGTCGGCGGGAACCAGGGACTGGCCAAGCAAACGCGGGCTGAGCCAATCCAGGAAACTCTCGATCCCGGCAGCACCGCTGGCCGCAAGCAAGCCTGGAAGGTCGAGACGCGTGCCCTCGATCTCATCCAGAACCAGGTCGAGTGCAAACTGCCAGCGCGGCATCAGATTGCCCTGCCAGGCCTCGGAGCGATCCGGGTAACCGTCCGGCGTGGGCCAGGCGAAGTAACGCTGTCCCATACGTATGAAGTAATCCTGCAACGCCGGCCCGCCGTCCGTGCGGACCTCCAGCAGGCGCAAGGCCGAGACGACAAAGTCGACCGGTCGTTTGAATTTGGGTTTTGCCAGGCTGGCACCATCCAGTAGCAGGATGCGCAGCACGGACTGGATCTGCCCGCCGGTCTGGATGAAGGCCCGGGCGGCACGTTGGACCAGGGCCTCGGGCGGCGCATCGCTGACGAAACGCTGAGCCAGCTTGCGGCTGAGAAAGAGCGCGGCGCTGGGATGCACGGCCAATCGCTCGAGCACCGACTCGGCTTCCATCTGCCCGCCCGGCTCGAGCGTCAATCCCAACACGTGCTTGGTCCCATCATCGTGCAAGGCGGACTTGAAGGTGAATTGGCCGTGCCAGAAATGTTCCTTGACCGTCCAACCTGTCAGGCAGCGCGCCATTTCCATCACATCTTGCTGTGAATAGCCGCCGTCCACGCCCAGGGTGTGCAGTTCGAGCAGCTCGCGGGCGTAATTCTCGTTGGGAGCGCCTTTCTGATTGGCCTGGTTATCGAGATAAACCAGCATGGCCGCTGAATGTGCCGAAGCCCAGACCAGATCGTGAAAACGACCCAGGGCATGCGGGCGGATGACTTCGCGGTCGTCGACCGTCTTAAGGTAAAAACAGTCACCCTTTTCAACGCTGATATTGAAATGGTCGCTCCAGAACTCGACCAGGCGTTCGTACAGCTGGCGGCGCGAGTAGACCTGGCGCACGAGCGTTGCCTGGCGCAACTCGTCCGGCACACGCCGGCGATCCTGGTTGTCGAAGAGCTTGTCGCTTAAATCGTATAATTCCTGCGCTGAGAGCCCGAGCGTCTTGAATTGACGCAAACGCAAATCACAGGCGAAATCATCCACGCTTTCAAATGCGAGTTGTTCCTCGATCCAGGCCCGGATGCCGATCTCGGCCACCTGGGCCAGTTCGTCCAAGCGCGGACCGAAGGTCAGGCGGTTGAGCAGCGCGAAATCGCCGGAATTCAGCCTGCCAGCAAGGCGGGGATCAGCGGGCGAGGCGGCGCGCGCCAGGCTGTCATAAAGCGGAGCGCAGGAGGACAGAACGGCGCTGCCGGCCACCAGTCCGGCCAGTTTCAAAAAATCACGTCGCGAGAGCATGTGTCAGACTTGCAGCGAGGAAGGGGCGGATGTCGGAGCCGGAGCTTGAGCCTGTGCGCGCGGCATCCAGCGCAGCAGGGCGAACAGCGTTGCGCCCAACGAGACGATCAGCGCCAGCGGGATGACGATCAGCCAGCCGATCAACGGGAAGACCGCCGCCAGTTCAAGCACAATTGCCCCGCGGACGAATGCCGCTGCCGGAGACAGCCCATGCGAGCGACCCTCGAGCCTGCTCCCGATCCGGGAAACCAGGCCGGCAGCGCCAAGCCCGGAGAAGGCCAGGCAGACAGCCAACAAGGTCCAGCCCAAAAACTTGGCCGGGCCAAAGGGCAGCGCGATCAGGGCCACGATGGGGATCGCCAGGGCGAAGACGGCTCCGAGTCCCAGCCAAAAGGTCGACCAGGGCGTCTGCTCGAGGCGTCCCGCGGCCCGTTCAACCAGCGCGGGGAACAAGAGCCACAGGGCGGTCAACAGGCCGGGGAAGGCGATCCCCAGCGTGAGCAGAGTACCGAAAATTGCAGAAACGTCAGACATTGGCTTTTTCCTTTCTTAATAAGCAATACAGGAGAAAAACGATAAAAGTTGCAGGAATCAAAATAAAATGTATCCAGCCAAGCTGCCGTTGTAGCCGGTCGGGGTCAGCTTGATGTAGCGGTTCCCACAATCAAGACTGAAAGCCCGGGGGAGTTGATCGTCCGGGTGTCCGCCTTATCAAAATTGATAGCTATTCCGGCTTGTATGGGTTTATTTCTGCTTGTCTCTAATCTATAATGACTTTGTGGGATATATCACATGCCAGAGCGTTGCCTGGTTACCCATTACAGCCTAGGCCACCCCTCCCACGAAAGGTAAAAACAGATGAAAAAAGCATCGGGCATTCTGGTTGTTTTTATTATTTTAACCAGCCTGGCTTGCAGCGTGACAAACCTCATTGCCGCACCAACACCGACTCCGACATTAACATACACCCCGACCTTGACCCCAAAACCTACACTGACGCCGACGCCAACAATAACCCCAACCCCGATGCCAACCTCCACACCGGCAGGGGAGACGGTTGATGATCCGGGTGGAGGGTACTCAATTTATATTCCCTCCGGGTATTCATCTTATATCAAAGATGGGGTTTGTCTTGTTACCGACAACGCATCGCCAAAATTGTTCCGGGGAATGATCTTCTATCATATGCTTAACAAAAATGCGGATGATTTCAAAAGTGACTGGGCTCTAAATACCTTAATAACCGCAACGGTGGACAAATTCGCACCTCTCGGAATCCTTGCTGATGATAAAAGCGATACCTACGAAGTCACTATTGGTGAATTCAAAGGGAGAGCGATTGACTTCACGGGCACAGAAAAGACAAGTTCAACCAGTTCAGGTAAGTTACCCATAAAAGGCCAGGTAGTTGCCTTTGTGCCGGATTCAACTCATGTTTTTTGGACAGTAACCTGGGTCGATACATCCTTAGATGGCCCAGATGCTTGGACAAATCAGGGTAAGGATATTTTCTATTTCATTCTCAACTCGATAAACTTCACACAGTAAAAAAACATCGAAAGAATTCAGAGAATCAAAAAAGCGCTGGCGGACTTGAACTGCCAGCGCTTTTTTGGGTGTACACGTTAGGGAATCGAGTAGTTGTCTTTGGCTGACATGCTGTTGGGGCTGATGATGATCAGCATGATGTAGTAATTCCCGCAGTCGGCGCTGAAGGCGGGCGCGCCAACGTTTTTAGTGTCCGCCTGGTCGAATGTAATCGTCTCCGGGTTGGGTTTGGCGGACTTATCCCCGCCGATCTCCCAGCGATATTTGACCGTGGTCGGTCCGTTGGTCGTGATCGTGCCACTGTAGTCGGTCGGATTCGGACCGCCACAAGCATTGTAGGAAGGGTTGGCCTTGACGGTTACATCGGTCACGTAAGCGGCCGGAGCGGGGACGACCGGTACGGAAGCCAGATTTCCCGTGGCCTGGGTCACGCTGGCCGCCACCCAGCATTTGTAGCCAGGATTGAGCGGCCCGTCGATCTGCCACCAACTGCTGTCGGAAGTGCGGCCGGTGATCGGGACCTGGTTGCCGACCCGCAGTGCATCGTCCGCCGAGTACTTAACGGTTGGACCGAAGCGGCAGTTGACGTCCTGGTTGAGCGGTGCGACCATCGGTACGGACGGGGTGGGGGTGAGTGTTGGACCGGGGGTGTCAGTCGGCAGGGCTGGCGTCTCAGTCGGGATGTTATCCGAGACCGGCGCCATGTTGATGCTGAAGGCGGTCGGCAGGTTCGGGTCGGAGGCGACCGGGATCGGGTACCCCAGGCTGGGGACCGAGCCTGAAAAGATCCAGCCGCCCTTGGCGACCTGCACCAGGCAGCTCCCGGCCGGCAGGTCGTTGAACTGGAAAGCGCCGTCGGCTCCGGTCAGTTGTGAGAGCGCCGGGCCGCAGCCGCTCAGGCTAACGTTCACACCCTCCAGCGGACCTTCTCCGCTTTCGATCGTGCCGTTCCCGTTCAAATCGGCGTAGACCACCCCCTGCACGGTCCCGCCCGTAACTGGGGTGGGCGTGACGCCCATCCCCGGCAGGCTGCAGGCCAGGGCGGCAAGGATCAAGACTATCAGTACGGATAAGAGGCGTTTCACTTTATTACTCCTTTCTTTGGCTGTTCCAATTGTAGGACAAAGCGGCCTTTCTGAAAACTACCAAAATGGGCTATTTTCCATTGCGTGCGGTCACCTTGACGGGGTAGGGCAGAGGATGATAAACTTGACCCATATTCATTTCGAAAGGAGGCCCGATAACTTTATGAAAGCCAGCTTATGCTCCATCCGGATCCTATTCAGCGCGCCTCCTGCCAGGAAAATCCTGGGATAAACTCAAACTCTGTCCTATAACGGTGCTCTTTGCCGCAGGTGTGCCGCACCTGCGGTTTTTATTTAATCTAATTGACCGCAGGATCCGCTCCTGTGGTTTTTGATTCGAAAAGGTTAAGACAAACAAAATGAATACCGACGACTATCTCCAACTCTTCGACGAGCTGGACAACGACGAACAAACCGAACGCCTGATCGACAGGTCCCGGCGGCAGCGCCCGCTCGGGCGCCATCCCAAACAGCTGGACCGCCGCACGCACAAATTTATCCAGGCCCAGGACGACTCGCGCGCCAACTTCCAGTTCACCTACAAGGCGGCGCGCTTCGAGCAGGGTTGGCTGCTGGATTCGCTGGGCGATTTCTACGAACACCAGTGGATCGCGGACGTGCTGCGCCGGGTCAAGGGTGGCAAGGAGGCCTCGGTCTACCAGTGCCGCGGCGGGACGGCGACGGAGGCGGCTTACGTCGCGGCCAAGGTCTACCGTCCACGCGAAATGCGCAACCTGCGCAACGACCATCTCTACCGCGAGGGACGCGACGACCTGGACGATGAGGGCAAACAGATTTTAGACGACGGCATGCTGCACGCCATGCAGAAGAAGACCGGTTACGGGCGCCAGCTGCTGCACCAATCCTGGATCGCCTACGAGTTTACCGCCCTGCAGGACCTGTACGACGCCGGGGCGGACGTGCCGCGGCCGTACACGATGGCCAATAACGCCATCCTGATGGACTACATCGGCGGGGCAGAGGCTCCCGCGCCGGCGCTGAACGAGATCAGCCTGGACGCGAGCGAAGCCAAAATCCTGTTCGAGCGCGTGCTGCACAATATCGAGCTGATGCTGGCCAATGGCCACATCCACGGCGACCTGTCGGCTTACAACATCCTGTATTGGCAGGGGGCCATCACCTTGATCGATTTCCCCCAGGTGGTCGCGCCGCGCGCCAACAACAATGCCTACCTGATCTTCCGGCGTGATGTGACGCGTGTCTGTGAATATTTCATCCACCAGGGCCTGCAGTTGGATCCTCGCACCCTGGCAAACGACTTGTGGACCGCGCATGGTTATCGCACCCGCCATGAGGTTCATCCGCAAAATCTGGATGCCGACGACCCCGCAGACCGGCAGCTGTGGCAAAAGCAGCAGAAGGAGCGATAAATAAATTGCCAGGACCTGATAAAGATCCTGGCAATTTATTTAGAATCCCTTATCAAGGGATAATATTAGGTATATCGTATCTAAATTGGCTATAATGTGTTTTGTCTAATGACTTTATTAGGGAGAAACCATGAATAAAATCACAATCATATTTTCATTAATTTTGGCTTTAACAAGTGGTTGTCAACTAAGCTCATCTGTCCTTGATGATACAGCGACCATGGTCGCAGAAACAATCACAGCCCAACCTCCAACGAGTACACCTCCCCCAACATTCACAGCCCTTCCTACAAAAACCCTGCCCCCCTTGCCGACCGCAACGCCAGAAATTGAACTTACCTCCACTGCCATTGCCTCAGAAGTTTTGTCCGAAATCAAAGTGGCTGTTGGCGAAGATATCCCTTATGCAGATGGTTATTTGGGGTGGCAGCAGAAAGACCCAGTTGAAATTTATATGTCAGGCGCCCAACAGGATAGGGGAATATTCAAAGAGATAGACAACAAATTGAATGTAACTGACTTTATCTTCAAATCCGATGTAACTTGGGAAGCATCAGGAATAATTATATGTGGTGCTGCATATCGGTCGGAAGAAAACCTTAAATTTGGAAGGCAATATCAGTTATATTTTTATCGACTTTCGGGATTGCCTGCATATTTTATTGATGTCTATGAATTTGGATATTTCAAGAACAGAATCACTGGTCCAAAATTTGCCAGCAATTTAGATAATAAAAACAAGGCAACCAATCAAATGGTTTTAGTTGCCCAAGGAGAACAGTTTACTGTATATTTGAATGGAAAACGTCAAGGACGATTTTACGATTACAGTAAACAGAGACTAGAAGGTATTTTCGGGTTTTTAGGGTGGCAAGATTCGGGGCAGGGCAGTTGCAAATTTGAAAACAGCTGGATTTGGGTCCTCCCTAATTAAATTATATTTATGTGAATAAAACAGAACAACACTTCCTATATTACTAAAAGTATTGTTCTATAATTTTCAACTACTGAAGCACTGATTGATACCATTTTACCAAGTCAGAAACATCTGGCTTCGAACCATAATAAATAATAGTGTTTAGATCAATTTGGTCAATAGAAAGTGAAGGTGGAGCCCCTCCAATAATTGTAGTATTTAAATATTCATCTCCTGTCTTGATATCCCTAAGTATAACCTTCCAATCATATCGAATTCGATAATAAGTGGCCACAACCGTTCCAGGACCTGCGCTAGAATTGAAGACCCCGGAAGCAACTGGGTATTGTTGTGATCCAATTACTTTAGAACCCTCTTCGACGCAAGCAATATAATGCAGAGACCCAGGTGTATTTGCCGCCACATCTTCTGGAAGATCGGCTTCAACACCGTAAATGCCTAGGAGAATTTTTTGATTATCCAGACCAAATATTGGCAAATCGGGCTGGATATGTTGTTCACATACAATTATCTTTGCGTCAGCCATCGCTTTTTGAGCCTGATCTCCATCAGAATTTGAGAAATCAGTAATAATTTTCGCTTGCGTATCATTAATCAATTTTTTAATTTCATCACTCACAGCATTTTCTTTTGCTAACTCAATCTGATTCAATGCACTAATAAATTCTTCTTTATTACTCAGGTCGATCGCCCACTTTTGATATCCGCTTGCGATCTTATCAGTTGTATTAGTAGAGTTGTTTGTCGCGTTTAACGATATTGCCGTTTTATACCTATCTATTGCTCCAGCAAAATCTTCTCCTTTGATTAAATAATCTCCCCACTGATTATAGAGCTCTACTAGACCGTCTTTTGCTTGCGCAGCCGGACCAGAATTATCTGATGGATTTGGATCGGAATTAATTACATCATCCAGTTTAGATTTAGCTTCTTTAAATTGTTCACTCGATTGTAAAACCAAAGCCCAAGTTAGATTGGTGTTGGCAATTTCAAGTTGAGCATTCCTCGCATCTTGAGAATTGTTTATGCTATTCGCCCAGCTTTTGAATCTTGTAAAAATTATTATTGAATCGGCAAAATTACCTGATTCACGCAGGTCGGAACCCCATGTTTGGTAAAGTTTTAACATTTGGGTTTTCGCACCAGCAGCCGCAGTTGTATCTCCAAATTTTTCTAATACAATTTTCAAATTCATTTCGGCTTCTGAAAACATCTTTTGATCGATTTCATCTCCAGCTAGGCCAGTTAGAACTACTCCGTTGTGTTCGTGTACTTCATTTACAAACAAACCAGCCGGATAAGTCAATGAATACACCAAGAAGGCATTATTAGAATCCTGCCAAGACTTGTCAGCCTCCTCTTTTCTCGCCAATGTGTAAATTGCACACTCCTGCACAGCATTTGAGGTGTTTTCTTCAATTAAGTGTGATGGATAAAATTTGGTATAAATGCTACCAAGGTTTATGACTGCCTGGCAATTCCTATTTTGATACTCCATCATGATTGGGGTTGGTAAAATAGAAAATCCCCCAAGGTAGAGGAGAATCAATACGACAAATACACCAAGGAGCACAAAGATGAATTGACGAGACGTTAGGAAATTGGTCAACTTAGTATTCGACAATTCGCTCATTTTCTCCTCCTTAGAGAATTAGCCCGAATAAGACAATAATAGTCATTATACAATGTTTTTTCGAGAAATATCCATAAATATCCATCTCTCGAATGAGTTATTTTTATTAACCTGTCCACTTAATATTCAATAGGACATCTTGTAAACAAGATGTCCTATTGAAAGGTTTTTTAATTACCCGATACTGGGGGCCTACCTAATCCGCAGCAGGTTCGGGCGCAGCTAACAGGCTCTCGCTGCCATAAGCCTGTTGCTTTTCGAATTTGAACTGCTGGGTGTACAGGCGATAGTAGTGTCCGCGCGCGCGCAGCAGTTCGGCGTGCGTACCAAGCTCGGCGATGCGCCCGGCTTCAATCACCAGGATGCGGTCCGCGCGGCGAATGGTCGACAACCGGTGGGCGATGATGAAGGTCGTGCGGCCCTGCATCAGGGCCTCCATGCCACGCTGGATCAGGGCTTCGGTCAGCGTATCGACCGAAGAAGTCGCCTCGTCCATGATGAACAACTCCGGCTTGGCCAGCACCGCGCGCGCCAGGCTGATCAACTGTTTCTGCCCGGTCGAGAGCAGGTTGCCGCCCTCGCCGACGTTCTCGTCGTAGCCCTTCGGCAGGGTGTGGATGAACTCGTGCGCCCCGGCCAGCCTGGCAGCGGCTTCGACCTCGGCCTGGTCGGCTTCCAGGCGCCCGTAGCGGATGTTGTCACGGATGCTGCCGGAGAACAGGTGCGGGGTCTGCAGCACAATGCCGATGCGCGAATGGATCGACTCGAGCGTGTACTCGGTGTAATCGCGCCCATTGATGCGGATTTGACCGGCGCGCGGCTCGTAGAAGCGGCACAGCAGGTTGACGATGGTCGACTTGCCGCCGCCGGTCGGCCCGACCAGGGCGATCATCTCGCCCGGCTTCACCTTGAGCGAGAAATCGGTCAGCACCGGCTTGCGGTCCTCGTAGTAAAAGTCCACATGCTCGAATGCGATCTCGCCCAGCAGCGTCTCAGCCGGGACTGCTCCGGGCCGGTCCCGCACATCGGGCGGGGTGTCGACCAGCTTGAAGATGCGTTCAGCCGAGGCGATAGCGTGCTGCATCTCGGCGTAGACGCGGGCGATATCCTGCACCGGCCACAGCATGAAGGTCAGGTATGAGACGAAGGCCTGGATACCGCCGATGGTGATCACCCCAAGGGAGCTTGCGCCGGCCGCAGTCAGCCCGACCTGCGCCTGGATTCCACCGTACCAGACGATCAGGCCCAGGGCCACAGCCGAGACGATTTGTACCGTCGGCAGGAACAGGGCCGAAAGCCAGGCCGCGCGGTAGGAAGCGTGGTACATCGAGTCGGTCAGCTCCTGGAACTCGTCCAGGTTCTCGTCCTCGCGTCCCAGCGCTTTAACCACGCGCACACCGGAAATGTTCTCGTTGTAGGCGCCGGTGATCTTGGAGTTAGCCCGGCGCGACTTACGGAATTCAACCAGGATCAGCTTGCGAAACCAGATGGCGACCAGCACCAGCAGCGGTATGGCAGCAAAGACGATCAGCGCCAGCCGCCAGTTGATGATCAGCATGAAGACGGTCGAGGTGGTAATGTTCATCACCGCCCAGGTCACGTCCAGCACGCCCCAGGTGATCAGGTCGGATACGCGGCCCGAGTCGGAGGTGACGCGCGCCATCAGCCGCCCGACGGCGTTCTGCGAGTAATACGAGAGCGACAGGTCCTGCAGGTGCGTGAACATGCTCTTGCGCAGATCGTACTGCACGCGTTCGCCCAGCACGCCGGCCAGGTAGATGAAACTAAAGACAAACCCGGACTGCAGCAGCATGAACGTGCCGTAGATCATCGCCAGGCGCCACAAGGCTGAGACGTCTTTGGGGGTGATGCCCTGGTCGATGATCAGCTTGTTGATGTAGGTCAGGCTCGAGTCGATGACTGAGGTCAGCGCGATGGTCACCAGGAAACCGACCACCCAGCGCCAGTGAGGGCGCATCAACCCGAGGATGCGCTTGAAGATCGGCGCCGTCAGGGGGCTGGTATATTCTTCTTCCTCGAGTTCGATCAATTCTTCAGACATAAGCTGTTCTCCGCAGGGTAATCCCGGGGGATGGCCCTGACATTAATTTACAATGGCGATCTCTTGGTCCAGTTCCTCATCGATGCGGGTCTGGATCTCGAAGATCTGGCGGTACATACCGTCCTGGTCCAGCAGCTCGTCGTGCGTGCCCTGTTGGACGATACGGCCCTTGTCCAACACCAGAATCAGGTCGGCGTTCATGACCGACTGGATGCGGTGGGCAATGATGAAGGTAGTGCGATTCTGCATCAGGCGGTTTAGCGCCTCGCGGATCTCGGCCTCGGTCTCGGTATCGACCGAGGAGGTCGAGTCGTCCAGGATCAGGATGCGCGGGTTCTTGAGCAGCGTGCGCGCGACTGCCACGCGCTGTTTTTGCCCGCCGGAAAGTGTGACGCCCTTCTCGCCGACCAGCGTGTTATAACCATCCGGGAAGGACAGGATCACCTCATGCACAGCCGCCGCCCTGGCAGCCGCCTCGATCTCGTCTGGCGGCACCTGCCGGCCAACGCCGTAGGTGATGTTTTCGCGGATCGAGCGCGAAAACAGGAAGGGCTCCTGCTCGACGATGCCAATCTGGCCGCGCAGGTACTCGCGCGGGTAATCTTTCAAATCCACGCCATCCAGTTTCAGGCTGCCGCCGGTGTAATCGTAAAAGCGCGGCAGCAGATTGACCAGCGAGGTCTTGCCCGAACCGGTCGAACCGAGCAGCGCGATGGCCTGGCCAGGTTCGCAGCGGAAGGAAATGCCCTCCAGGACAGGCACTTCAGGGCTGTCCTCATAAGCAAAGGAGATATTTTCAAAGACCAACTCGCCACGTACCGGACCTGCAGGACGGATCTTGCCATCGGTCAGCGGCTCACGCTCCTGTCGGACGATCTCCATCAAACGGCTGTAGGAGACCAGGCCGGTGGAAGTCTGCACAATCAAGCGGCCCAGATTGCGCATTGGCCAGATCAACCAGACCACCAGCCCGGCATAAGCCAGGTAAGTCCCAACCGTGATCTGGCCGTTGATGGCCAGCGTGGCGGCAAAGACAAACCCGCCCAGCATCTGCAGGCCGCAGGCGATGTCCGAGAGCGGCCAGAAAAGTGAGTGCATTTGCAGCAGCCGGCGGCCCCGCTGGAACTTTTCCCAGTTGTCGCCTTCGAACTTGCCCTTTTCGTAATCCTGGCGGGCAAAGGCCTTGACCACGCGCACACCAGTCAGGTTTTCCTGCAGGGTGGTCGAGAGCACAGCTTCCTGTTCCTGGTACTCCTCGTAGCGCTTGGTGACCTTCTTGAAGAACCAGACCGAAACGACCAGGATGACTGGGATGACGATGATCGAGAACCAGGCCAGCCGGACATTCAAACTCAGCAAAGCCAGGAAGTTGATCACGAACAACAGGATAATGCGGCCCACGCCGATGGCCTGCTCGTTGAAGAAGCGACGCAAGGCGTCCACGTCGGAGGTGCAGCGCTCGATCAAGTCACCGGTGGAGGTTGTGCCATGATAGCTGAAAGTCAGGCGCTGAATGTGGTCGAACAGGAAGTTGCGCAGGCGGCGGGTGACTCCCTCTGCCGTAAAGGCCGCCAGCCGCCCGGACAGGAAGGCAAATCCACCTTCAAAGGCCGCCAACCCGACGAAGCCCAGTGCGACCAGCAGCAGGGCGCGCGTTAAACCGCCAGAGACTCCCTGGCCGGTAAGTTCCGGGGACAAGATCGAATCAATAAAGTAGCGCAACAGCAGGAAGGTGGCCGTCTTGGCGCTGGCCGAGATCGCCAGCGCGAGCGTGGCACCGGCATAAGGCAGGCGGTAACCACTCATCATGCGCCATAAACCGGCGATGCGATTTTTCCGTTGCGCTTGCCGAAAGTCATAGTAGGTTGGAGTGGGAGTGACGGTAGCCATTTTCTTCTCTTTCAATCAATAAGGGTAAAGACAAAATAAAAAGCCGCGGTGATCGAAGTGCACCGTGGCTTTGAGCAGGCAAAGGCGTAGCCTTAACAGGGTCCAGGCGCACTTCGAGGCGGTACATTGCTGGCAACGAAACCAATGGTCAGATAATGCTTGTTCATCTTGAAGTGCAACCTCCTTTTCTTAGAATTTGCTTAAAAGCGGTCAAAGTTTATCACCCCGGGATTGATTTGTCAAGTCATTTACAGGCATCGGTAGAAAATTGGTCGAGCTCATCTAAAAAGGGGAATTACGCACACAAATGCAAGTCCAATCGTTTATACTTGTCATCCCGCTATTTCAAATCTCATCCACATCGAAGTCAGGTCATGCCATCTACAACCAACATTCCAGCAAGCTCGAACCTCACACGCGGTTATCCGATCGCCATCGCCTCCGCGGCGATCTTGTCGACCACTGCCATCTTCATCCGCTACCTGACACAAACCTACCAGCTGCCGGCTCTGGTGCTGGCATTCTGGCGCGACCTGTTCGTGACCCTGACCCTGTTGGTCGGTTTTAGCCTGCTTGGCCCAAAGCTGCTGCACGTCGACCGCAAGCACCTGCTTTACTTGATGGCTTACGGCCTGATCCTGGCTATGTTCAACTCCTTCTGGACTCTTTCGGTCGCGCTGAACGGGGCGGCTGTCTCGACCGTGCTGGCTTACAGTTCAGCCGGATTTACGGCCTTGCTGGGCTGGTGGTTATTAAAAGAACGTCTGGACTGGTCCAAATTGCTGGCGGTGGCGGCCAGTCTGGGCGGCTGCGTGCTGGTATCGGGAGCCCTGGATCCGTCCGCCTGGCAGGCCAACCTGCTGGGGATCCTGGTCGGGACACTGTCCGGCCTGTGGTATGCGATCTACAGCCTGATGGGGCGTTCAGCCTCCCAGCGCGGCTTGAATCCCTGGACAACCCTGTTCTACATCTTCGGTTTCGCCGCAGCCTTCCTGCTTGCCTTCAATCTGCTGCCGGGAGGATTCTTACCCGGGGCAGCCGCGCGCCTGTCTGACCTAATGTGGCTGGGGAATTCATTCGCAGGCTGGGGAATCCTGTTCCTGCTGGCGGCCGGACCAACCCTGGCGGGCTTCGGTCTGTACAACGTCAGCCTGGTGTATCTACCCTCTAGTGTAGCCAACCTGATCGTCACCCTCGAACCGGCTTTTACGGCTGCGATCGCGTATGTCCTGCTTGGGGAACGCCTGAATGGGATCCAGGTGGGGGGCAGCATTCTGATCCTGGCCGGCGTGATCTTCCTGCGCATTTACGAAGGCTGGTTGGCCAGCCAGTCCCGACCGGGACGCGTAGGGGTGATCACCTGACACAAATTCCTCTTTATCAGTGCCATTAGATCGAACCTGCGAAGTCTATGCTCCGGGAGGGATTGTCATCCGATTTGGGCTTCGCAGGTTCGCGACAATTTAAGGGATCATAATTCCTGATCCAGGTGTAGCGCTTGGGATGACAAACATCGGGCCTGGGATAAGCGCGGGCGTGGCGCCGGGTCTTGATCCCGAACCGCAAGAGGCCAACGTCAGGTCGCTGAAGACCTGTGAGTTAATATTATCGCCTTGATCAGGTTGGATCACGAACTGGTAATGCACCAGAGCCTGGTCGACCTTGGAATTGACCAGTTGGGCCAGGGTATTTCCCTGTAGTGCAAGTGTGTACAACCCGTCTCCACTCGGGTTCATCGACAGACCCTCATTCCATGGGGTAAATTGCTTGGTATTGAGGTCTTGCAATCGAAAGAAGAAGACCACCACTTTAATCCCATTTGGCTGCTGAGCGCGGACGCTGACGGTCACTTGCTTGGGATCGCAGCTCTGGTCTCCAAAATGGACCAGGTTGGACGAAAGCCTGACCCCACTAAAGGGTCCGCTGGTAGAAGCTGGACTGGACCGCAGGCAGGGCGGCCAGATTGGCGCCGTGGCTCAGATCCAGCACGCTCGGCGGGACCCAGCAGCCCTGCATGCCGCCGGCCGGCGGGCTGTTCCCGCTGTTCGTTGGCGGGGCGAAATCGCGAGCTTCCAGCCCGTTCACTTCAACGTGGACCCAGATCGAGTCACCGCTACGGCCATCGGCGTAAACGTATTGTCCCGGCTGTAAGGCCAGCAGGCTGGCAGAGGTCGCGTCGGGATCCGACAGACAGTTGCTGGAGGTTAAAACCGGGTCCGGGGAGAATTTAAGCGGGGGGCGATAATACACCTTAGGCAGGTTAGCCAGGGCTGAATTACAACTGGAAAAACGCGTGGCCGCCGTTTGGCGGATCACCTGGGCTTGCTGAAATGAGAAATGCTCCGGATCACAGGCGAAATAGCTCATCATATTGTGGCGATCGGGACTAAACGAATACGGGCCAATCTGGAAGGAGCCAGGCCCATTGCAGGGATCCCAGTGTTGGGTAAAGAAGTATTGGGTGCCGGGATCGGGAGGGGTGTCACTCAAGCCATCGCCGTCGAAGGCAGCCGTCGAGCTGCCATTGGCGTTGATGTAATCCAGCATGATCTGGGTGGCTTCCTTGGATACGTTATCCGGCCCTACCGGCGGGACAGCATTGAAGAAATTACCACCACAAAATTTTGGATCCTGGCTGCAGTAGAAATGATTATCTTCCCAGCCGGGGAAGGTGTGATACAGGCCAAAGAAATGTCCGGTCTCGTGAGCGAAGATCCACTCGTTTTGTACCCAGTGCCAGGAACCATCGGCTTCTTCGCTGACGATGACGCTGGTGTTAAAATAGCCCGGCATGGCGACAAAATTAGTGGACGATCCCGAAGAGGGCGGAAAGGCGAACCCGTTCCCGGTAGCGCTGGCGCCCGGCCCATGGCGGAAGAAAACAGTCAGCTTGCAGGGATATTTGGCCGCAAAGGCATTGGCTTCCTTCCAACTGGTGCCATCTGATGAAAGGTTGTTGAGGGCAGTGTCCTGGATGTCCATCCAGTCCG
Organism: uncultured Chloroflexia bacterium; assembly: GCA_963790075.1. Taxonomy (GTDB): domain Bacteria; phylum Chloroflexota; class Anaerolineae; order Anaerolineales; family Villigracilaceae; genus CAYOUV01. The sequence continues at coordinate 55,178 of CAWBNG010000009.1, read as the reverse complement.
GACCGTTCTCGTCAGCGACAAAATTGAAATGGATCCCGGCATCCTGGTAGATCTGGTTGGCTTTCTGGACCCACATGAAGACCTCCGCCGGATCGATATTCGCCTGCCGGCTGCCATCGTCATCTGAGACCCGGACCGCCAAGATCTCAACCGAAATCGTTGATAGTTTGGTTTGCTGGCTTATTGGCCCACTGATGCCAGATGTGGCCGGTTGTAGTGGAGCAGGGGTGGATGTCGGCGGCGGGGAGACTTGTGTCGGTGGCACTGGGGTGGGAAAGTTGCAACCAGTCCCGATCAGCACTAAAAGGAGCGAGACTGTAATGATTTTCATCCACAAGGTCGGCCAACGCATATTTAACCTCCTAATTAATTCATCCCCGGAGTGGATAGGACGCAAAAAAGGCCCATCGGGGCAGGCAATCATTTCGTCACTCAATCCGCGACAATTCGGGTTGGGCAAGCCTCAATTTTCGGGCTGTCGTCGTTTTCCCCGTCTGGCAGCCATTCGACCATAAAATCATAATGGCTGTCAAACAAAAATGCCATAGGTAATTGGGACTATTTTTGTCGGATATATTTACAATTAAATTATTGTGACACGCAACCCCCCGGGTAGGGGGGAGGTTTCGCCCGGGGGTTTGCGCCTATCCTTCTCACTTGGCTAAAATTACAAGCCAGAGGTCGATTCGCCCAGCGTTGCCTTCACCTGAAGCGTTTTTCCATTGCGGATGACACCCAGGGTGACCTGGTCACCCGGCTTGTAAGTGAAGAGAGTGTTGATATAGGAATGATCTGCATCCAGGGTGAGACTGTCAATGCTGGTGATGATGTCACCTTTCTGCAACCCTGCCTGGCTGGCCGGACTACTGGCCGAGACGCTGGTGATATAGACTCCCCATTGAGATGGCAGGTTATAAGCCGCTGCAATGTCCGGCGTAATCGGTTGGAAGTGGATGCCCAGGTATGGACGTGCGAGGTGGCCATTTTGGATCAACTGTCCGGCCACGGCTGCGGCAGTATTGATCGGAATGGCAAAACCCAGTCCTTCGGCCACAGTCCCGGAGCCGGTATTGCGGACGATCAGGGTGTTGATACCGATCACCTGTCCGACCAGGTCGATCAGCGGCCCACCCGAGTTACCCTGGTTGATGGCTGCATCAGTCTGGATCAGGCCTTCGATCTGGTAGCCCTGTCCGCTGTCGATTGACCGTCCCGTGGCGCTGATCACGCCTTCCGTAACCGTGTTCTTGAAGTCGCCCAGGGGTGAACCGATGGCGATCGCAGTCTCACCAGGTTTGAGCACATCCGAATTTCCCAGGGTAGCGACCGCCGGCACCTGGCCGCTGGCTTTCAATACGGCGATGTCCGAATAGCGGTCTGTGCCGACAATGCTGGCATTTTCCTGAGTCCCATTCGAAAGGATGACCTTGATCGTTTTGGTCCCCTCGACCACGTGGTTATTGGTCAGGATGTAGCCCTGGTCCGAGATAAAGAATCCGCTGCCACTGACGGTTTGAACGCCGGTCTGACCGAAGAAGGTTGTCTGGCCGGGTATGCTTCCGACCACCGTCACCACTGCCGGGCCGACTTTCTGCACCGATTGCGTGACGGTGGTTTCAAATTGCGTGGTGTTGAGCACCAGCGTTTGTGCCTGCCCGGCCTTACTGGCCGGAACAACCTGTACGATCGGATTTGTTGAAGCAGATGCTTGGAAGCTTCCAAGCGCGCGATAGGTTACCACCCCGCCAACCAGCATACCGGAGAATGCGGACACGCCAGCCAGGAAGACTACCAATACCAGATAAAATATGCGCTTTTTATTCATATCAGCTCCTTACAAATCCTATTCTAAAACCGCAAAATGAATCTACGATGAATAAAGCAGGGATTCATAAGGCTGGCAGCCCGGGACAAACCCAGAAGTTATTTTTGATCCTGGTCGAATATTTCGTAATACCCCTGGTCCAACTCGTCGTCTGATAGGTGTGCGTAGCGCTGGGTGACCGCTATATTCGTATGACGCGCCAGCTCCTGGGCCAGCTTGAGATTGCCGGAGGCGCGCAGGACCGTTGTTACGAAATAATGCCGGAAGGAATGCGGGGTGATCGTCCCGACAGCCTGTTCGCCCAGAGCCTGGCCAACGCGTTCGGCAACGATATTGCGTCCGGTTGCGGTTGTGATCGGCTTGACCTTTTTACCGGCGCCTTTGTCGTGGCGGGAAAAAAGCGGCAGGGAGGGCAGGGGACGCCCAGAGCTGCCGTCCAGGGCGGCGCGGGCGGAAAGATAGTCCCGCAGTGCGCGCATCGAACGGCTCGAAAAGCGGACCACGGCCTGTTTGTCGCCTTTGCCGACGATCACAGCCCGTCCCTCGTTCCAGTCGACATCTCCGCGCCGCAAGGCGCAGGCTTCGTGTACGCGCAAGCCGGTATCCGCCAGGGTGAGCAGGAAAGAGCGGTCCCTTAATGCGCGTAACTGTTCATTACTGGACTCGAACGCCTGTTCTAGCATTTCTTTCGTATAATTTAACACGCGCTCGATATCCTCCTTGGGGAACTGCGGCAGGCGGATCCCGGGGCGGCGCGCGCGCTGGCGGATAAGCAGGTGTAAACGGGGGAGATTGACGTTCGATAGGCGTTCAGCGGCCAGGAACTCATAAAAGCCGGAAACAGCGGTCAAATACAGGCGTTCGCTGGTGGGGGCATAATCCTTGAGAGCTGAAGCCAACCAGACGATCGCATCTTCGCTTAATCGATCAACAGGGATTTTGAGCGGATCAAGATCGTTTTGCCTCAAAACTTCCAGGAAAATATTCATGGCATTGCGATAGGTACGCGCTGTATTTTCGCTACGCGCCAGGCGGACGGAATCAAGATAATTTTCTATGGTAGCAGCGATCGTGGGAGCCATACCCACATTATAGGGATTTTTGCTCCTTTGTCAATGCTTTCTATAATGATACTTATCAAAAGCAATAAGGTAAAACAAGGGTAATGCAAACCATGGTGGCAGACGGGTATCCCCCTCCGCTTAACGATTACGTGGCTGCTTGCAATCAAAGCAGCCACGTAATTCAGAATTGTCTACAAACTAATTTATAGTAATCTTTGGAAACTGTTCACCGCTGTTAATATCCCCTGCCCCACTGTGAGCGTTTCTGTCCATGCCGTCGGCGGGCTTCAAGCCTTTTTTGGCGGCGTTCCTCAACCCGGCGCATCCAGAGAAGTCCAAGCCAATAAGTGGTCAAAAACAAGGTAACCAGCAGCGTGCCTTTATACAGGATTTGCGTCAGCGGCAAAGCATAATCTGTGCCGGCAAACATGCCGTGGAAGGTCACGCCAACATAAGCCAGCAGGCTCAAATAGTGTATTTTTCGAAAAGCACTCATCCCGATCCGGCTGCGCATATAAAAAGTGATCGTCACCAGCGCGGACATGTAAAAAGCAATTATCCCGATCCCCACCCAGAAATTGCGATATGGTGCGATGAATGGGATCAGGACTTGCCAGATACTGAACGGCAGGAAGCGGTCGAAGAGCAACACCACCACGTGCACCAGGGCAAACCCCAGCCCCAGCAGCGACAGGTGTTCGTGAAAATCATAGGTGAACATACGCTCCAGGACCGGGTCGAAGATCTTGCTGCCGACAGCCAGTCCCCAGGCGGTGGAAAGCCACAACAGAAAATAAGCCAGCAAGCCGGATGCCCGGGTCACGTACCACCAGAGCTGGATGCTGTCGGTCGCAAACATCCTTTGAATCCATTGATTCGATCCGGTCTTGCTGACAAACAATACCAGCGCCGAAATGAACAGTCCAACCCCCAAAATCCCGACCACGGAAATGGTTTTCGAAATCGAACGCCACAATTTTTTGGGCGAATGCAGGCTACTAGTCGACATAAAGATACTCCTTACTATTTGGCGAACCCCATATTTGCCCGCTCTCATCGACGGCAAGGTAAGCGATCTGGGGATTTTGGTCCGCGAACAGTTGTGCCTGCTCCGGCCCGGCGATCAGGATGGCCTTGGCAAAAGCCTCTGCCTCGGCTGCAGCCTGGGCAACCACCGTCACGCTCAGCCAGGTTGAGTCCGCTGGCTCGCCGCTTCGCGGATCGATCAGATGATGCCGAACCACATCGCCTTGCTTCCAAACGCGCTTGGCCACCGAGGACGTCGCCACAGCCCCCTGCCCCACCTGCAGCAGCGCCAGGTCGTTCTCCGGTGTGCGCGGATCTTCCAGCGCCACTTCCCAGACCGGCTGGGACTGGGGATGACCGACCAGGAACATATCGCCCCCGGCGCTGACCCCGCAGGCGGACGCGTAACCCGACAACATGCGAGCGGCCTGTTCCGCGATCCAACCTTTTGCCAATCCGCCCAGATCAATTTGCATGCCCCGCGGAAGACGGATGGCCAACGTGGCCTGGTCTAACTGAACCTGCTCAAACGGAGATCGACCAACCCTTACAGCACTGACCGGCTGAGGGTCCAGGTCGCGTCGACGCAGGTCATCCATACTGCGATCATATCCGGCGCGTATCAGGTCCGGCAAAATGGAGGGGTCGAACAAACCATCTGTCTTGTGATAATAAAGCTGCGCTTGTTCGACCAGCTCGAACAAATCCGGCGAAGTGCGATACCAATTCCCGGCTGAGCGGTTGAGCTGCGTCAACTCGCTATCGGTGGAAAAGCGTGTAAAACGATGCTCGCAAGACTCGATGTAAGACTCAGCCACCTGGAAACCTTCGGCGACCCGCTCAGGGTCACCTTCGGCTGCCAGCATGATGTCAGAGTTCATTGCGCGGAATTGGTGGATCTGCATTAAGAGCCGCCGGTACGGAAGCGCGGAAAGAACGAGCTCGAGGGCACAAAGGACTGTGCCGGCTGAAAATTGCCATTTGCGTCAAATGAAGCGATTGGCGGCAGGGTCGGCAACGGGGTCAGTTCGACCTGAGTAGCCTGTTGCGGTGGCTGGGGTTTGGGCGAATGTGCCAGCAGGATCCAACCCCCCACAAAACCAGTCAGGCTGGTCATGGTAATCCACAGTCGTAAACTTGCCTTGAAGAATTTCATGGTTTTCGTCTCCTTACGCTAATTGCCGTTGCCCTGTGGAATGGTAATTCTGCCATCGCGGCCAATTTGGATGATGCCACGATTTTGCAGGGCAAACAGCAGCATTTGATATTGTTGGAGTTGTGCTTGATCCTGCTGAATCTGCTGGGCTGCGGTATTGAGCTGCTGCTGATATTGCTGCTCTCGCTGCTGGTACTGGTTGACCAGGTCCTGCATTTGCTGCAACTGTGCGTCCTGGGCATTGGTGACTTGCGCGGTAGCTGTAATTTGTGCTGCCGAATTTGCCACTGGGACGCCGTTCTTGTTGAGCAGAGCGCTGGTTCCCACCAGCAACATTCCGGCACCCAGGCACATGGTGATCAACAGGGCAGCCAGGATGGCTGGGATTTGTTTTTTCATGTCTCTCCTCGCAATCTAATTGTTATTACGATTTGGAGTATAGCAAGTCAAAATGACAGGCAGATGACGGGAGAAAATGAATTTTGTCATCTTACAATCATCTTGACATGCTAAAATCTATGCATGCGGAGGGATGCGTGCGCATTCTATTAGTAGAAGATAACCGTCGCTTGAGCGACTCACTCCGGCTCAGCCTGACCGATGATGGCTATGCCGTGGATGTAGCCTATGACGGCCAGGAAGGCGAAGAACTGGCTGAATTGACCCCCTACGACGTCATCATTCTGGATTTGATGCTGCCGATCAAGAATGGCTTTGATGTCTGTCGCTCGCTGCGCAATAACCGCCTGCGCACGCCGATCATCATGCTGACCGCACGCGACGCACTGGATGACCGCGTCGCTGGCCTGGACAGCGGCGCGGATGATTACCTGGTCAAGCCATTTGAAATGGACGAACTGCGCGCCCGCATCCGCGCCTTGCTGCGCCGTGAAGCGGACGACAAGGGCAGCTTGCTGGTCATTGCCGATTTAACGCTCGATCCAGCCACGCATTTTGTGGAGCGCAATGGCCAGCGCATCGACCTGACCGCACGCGAATACTCCCTCTTGGAATACCTGATGCGAAATCCCAACCGCCTGATCACACGCCAAATGGCAGAAAACCACCTGTGGAGCTACGATGCGGTGGTCACCTCCAACGTCGTGGATGTCTATATCCGGCGCCTGCGACGCAAGATCGACGACTCCTTTGAGATTAAATTAATCGAGACCATACGCGGGTCCGGCTACCGGATGCGCAGGCCGTGAATCCCGCATGATGGCCTGGTTGAAGCGCTTTTTAGAGCGATTGGATCTCCTGATCCACAGCATCCGTTTCCGGCTGGCGTTGTGGGTGGTATTGATTCTCGGGCTGGTGATGGCAGCCTTCAGCACCTTTATCTTCATCACCCAGGCACGCGAATTGCGTGCGGATGCGATCAACCGCCTGGAATCCAAATCAGACGGGTTGGATCACTTTTTGCACGATACGATCCAGCAGAGCCTGGCCAATCCGGATAACCCTGCCTCCAATGATCCGCTCAACTTTTTAGTACAGGATGGTGATGTCGTCGCCCTGTTTGGCCCGGATGGAACAGTATTGCGTAATTGGGGTCCGATAGCCGTGCAGGACATCCCCAAGTTGGCCAAGGCCAGCCTTGGTCAAAACCAGGAAGGAATTTTCTTCGACCAGATTCCCACCAACGATACCAGCCGCCCGTCAGCTGATTATGTCTTTATGGTGGCGCCGGTTTTGGTTGATAACAATCTCAGCGGATTCTTCCTGATCGGCAGTCAGATCGATCCAGCTGGACGGCTGGACAGCCTGATGCTGCGCTTGATCCTGGGCGGACTGGCTACCCTGGTTCTGGCCCTGGTCGGTGGTTTCTGGCTGGCAGACCGCGCCATGCGCCCGGTTAAAACTATTACCCGGACCGCCCGTGAATTGAGCGAAACGGACCTAAGCCGCCGGCTGCGCATTACGGGCAAGGATGAAATCGGGCAGCTGGCAAGCACCTTCGATGAAATGCTCGTGCGCCTGGAGGCAGCTTTCGAACGCCAGCGTCGCTTCACTGCTGATGCCAGCCACGAGTTACGCACCCCGCTGACCATCGTCAATTTGGAGACCAGCCGCGCCTTGTCCGCGCCCCGTTCGCGCGAGGAATACCAGCGCGCAATGCAAGTCATCCACGCTGAAAACGATTTTATGGCGCGGCTGGTTAACGACCTGCTGACTTTGGCACGTATGGACGCTGGACAGGCTGTGCTCGCCAAAGAGCCCCTCGACTTGAGTGACGTGGCCCTGGAAGCGGTCGAACGTCTGGGTCCCCTGGCCTCCCGTCAGGGCGTGGAACTGAACGCCGGAGACCTGCCCGAAGTGCGCATTCAGGGCGACCGCCAATACCTGATCCAGATGCTGACCAACCTGATCGAGAACGCCCTTAAATATACGACCATTAGCCAGGACAGCGGGCTGAAGCGTGTGACTGTCGAAACCGGGGTGGATCAAAATGGGGACTTCGGCTGGGTACGGGTCAGCGATACCGGCGCCGGCATCCCGGCCGAGCACCTGCCGCACTTGTTCAACCGCTTTTACCGGGTCGACGAGGCCCGCACACGTGACCAGGCGGCCAAGGAGGAAAAGGAAAGCCAACCCTCCGGCAGTGGGCTTGGACTGGCGATCGTACAATGGATTGCGCGCTTACACGGTGGAAATGTCGAAGTCCAAAGTAAGCTGAACCAGGGATCCACTTTTACCGTAACGTTTCCACTGATTCACCCATAACCCCTCCCCACATAAAGATTAGTGTTGATTCCCGTCCCTGGAAGTTCAAAAACATCCAGGATTGGGCCGGTTACATATCGGTAGAAAATTTCCGAATCGCTAAAAAGCACTTGACAACTAGAACATTTATTCTATAATTAAAGCATGCAAGCCATCGAACGCCTGAAAATCCTCTCAAACCAAATGTACCTGGAACCGGATGGAGAGCACCGTCCGGACTGCTTCAGTCCTCAGGCAAGCCAGAGAGACGATGAAGTCTTCATCCACCCGGCTGTCCTGCCCAACGGAGGACGAATCAAGCTGCTCAAGACGCTGCTTTCGTCGGCTTGCGAGCGCGATTGCTTCTACTGTCCCTTCCGGGCCGGGCGCAATTTCCGGCGCGCGACCTTCAAACCGGATGAGTTCGCAAATTTATTCATCAATTTACACCAGCATGGCATCGCAGAAGGCATCTTTCTCAGTTCGGGTATTGCCGGCGGTGGGATGCGCACCCAGGACAGGCTGCTCGCCACGGCTGAGATCCTGCGCCGCAAGCTCGGCTACCGGGGCTACCTGCATCTCAAGATCATGCCCGGCGCGGAAAAAGCCCAGGTCGAAGGCGCCATGCTGCTGGCTGACCGGGTCTCGGTCAACCTGGAAGCACCCAACACCGAGCGCCTCGCACGTTTGGCCCCGCACAAACAATATTTGGAGGAATTGCTGCAACCACTCAAATGGGTGGACGAAATCCGCCGCACCCAGTCACCCCATCGCGCCTGGAAGGGAAGCTGGCCTTCCAGCGTGACCCAGTTCGTGGCCGGTGGCGCGGACGAATCCGACCTGGAATTGCTGAGCACCGTCGCGTGGCTGCACCGTAATGTTCACTTGAAACGAGCCTACTTCTCGGCTTTTCATCCCATCGCAGACACGCCGCTGGAAGACAAGCCGGCCGTCGACCCATTGCGCGAACATCGCCTGTACCAGGCTTCTTTCCTGCTGCGCGATTACAGCTTCGATCTGGAGGAATTACCCTTCACCAGCGATGGCAACCTGCTGTTGCTGGCCGATCCCAAGTTAGTCTGGGCAGAACTGCACTTACGCCAGGCACCGCTTGAAATTAACCGGGCCGACAAAAACCAGTTGCTGCGCGTACCTGGCATCGGATTTAAAGGCGCCGAAGCGATCCTGCACGCGCGCCGTCTGCATTCCTTGCGCGAGCTATCTTCCTTGAAAAAACTGGGGGTGATCGCCGAGCGCGCTGCCCCGTTCCTGTTATTGGACGGTAGGCGACCGGAAACCCAAATGCAATTATTCTAAGCGGGCCTATAATGGGGGCATGAAAACCTTCGCGCACAACAATCGCCTGATCCTGATCGGATTGATAGTAGCATTCGTTTTATTGGGATCATGCATGTGCAATGGGCTGTTCTTTCTAATTACCAATCCAATCTTTCATTCTTTAACCCCCACACCCTCTTCGGCATTATTCCTCTTCTAATTATTTTCCAAACATCTTTTTTACAACCGGCTTGATCGCCTCCCAATTGGGAGCCAGCACCTGAGCGCCTGTGCTGGTCTGGAAAGGCGCGACCATCTCACGCGAAATGCTCTGACTGTCGATGCCGATGACCGCTGCGCGCAGCAGGGCGAAGCTCAGGCGCGGCAACTGCCAGGCCGGTAAATTGGTTTCAAGCGTGCCGCTCAATGCAGCCAGGACCAGCGGCAGGCGTGGCCAGGACGTAGGCAGGATGGCCTGTTTGAGTGCAGCCTGCAGCAGCAACTGACCGCGGCGCATGCGCGAGAAATCGTCGCTGCTGTAGCGCTCGCGGGCAAAAGCCAACGCCTGGGTTCCGTCCAGGTGGTGAGTCCCGGCTCCCAGGCCGCCGCTTGGCGCATCCAGCGTCAGGTCAACCCCACCCAGCGCGTCGATCACCTCCACCAGGCCGTTCATATGGATCAGGGCGTAATAACGCACCGGCACACCAAAATTCTCACGGATTGTGCGCATGGCCGCTTCTGATCCGCTGCCGGGCTGCTGCGCTTCGGCGAAGAAGTAGGCGGTATTGATACGCTGCTCCCCAACTCCGGGCACTGGCAGCCACAGGTCGCGAGGGATGGAGAGCAAGCCGACGTACGGCTTAAACGGCACGACCGTGACCAGGATGATGGTATCGGTGCGGCCCAGCCCGCCGCGCTCAGGAGAATCGTCTGTGCCCAGGATCAGCAGGTTGGTGCGCAGCGGCCCGAAGAAGTAGACCAGCACCAACGCCAGAACCAGGATCACCCAGGGATTACGCCACCATAGGTTTCTTTTTTGCCTAGCAAATCGCCCCGAACGGATAACAGGAATGGGCTGGAATTCGTCCATTGGGCGGGTGCGATTGGGACGGGTATCATCGAGCATAGACACCTATTTTACTCCAGGGCTTGCATTTGGCTCCCGAGAAGAGATAATATAAGATAAATAATGTCCAGTTGTAGTATATTTAGCGCACACCAACATTCAGACGAAAGAAGGTATAGGAGGAAGGAAGCAATGCGAAGACTAACAATGATCGCCGGAATTATGTTAGCGGCAGCACTGGCCTGCTCGCTGCCCAGTGTCACCACCCCAAGCGTCCAGCTTGGCGATGCCCAGACTTTGGCAGCAGAGACCGTCGGCTCATTTCTGACACAAAATGTGACGGCCGGTCCAACCGGTGAAGCCACACAACCACCCACTGAAACGTTCACTGCTGATCCTGCAAACGTACCCGCCACCCTGACCCCCATCGCGATTCTACCGAGCGCCACCACGGTTTGCAACCAGGGCTCCTTTGTTGATGACGTCTCTGTACCGGACGGGACCACCTTCCAGGTTGGCGAGCATTTCACCAAAACCTGGCGGCTGAAAAACGTCGGCAGCTGCGCCTGGACCTCGGGCTACCAATTGGTCTTCGACCATGGCGACAAAATGAGCGGTCCGGACAGCAAGCAATTGACGACCGGTGTGATCAATCCGGGGCAAAATATCGACGTATCCGTGGATCTGGTGGCGCCCTCCACTGCTGGCAGCTACAAGGGCTACTGGATGCTGCGCGAACCCGGCGGGGCAATATTCGGGCTCTCCACCGGGGCTTTCTGGGTTGACATTCAGACCGTCAATCCGACCCTGGTACCGCTGACTCTGTTCCCCGTGACCCTGGTAGGACCGCTCCCTCACCCGATCAACTCCATCAATGCGCCTGTCATCAGCGGCCAGAGCGGCTCGGTGCGCTCGGATGGCACGGTACTGTCCGTCACAAATGCCGGTGATTTAGCATCCAATGTCAGTTCACGCGCTTATCTAACATTTGACATCTCAGGTATCCCATCCGGTTCTACGATCGCCAGCGTCAAGACGAATTTCAGCAATTACGATACGCTGGGCAACCCATTCGGCGGCTTATCCTGCCTGCGCATGTACCGGATGAATTACGGTTCCCTGAACGCGGCTGATTACGGTGCCGCCCCCTCCCTTGGATCAGATTCCCGCTGGTGTAATACCGGTGAACTCAGCGCCGTATCAGTACAAGATGCGCTGAAAACCGAAGTGCAAAACAAAGTCGGCAGTTCCACGATTTAGTTCGTGGTGTATTTCAACTCCACGGCCACCGACCATGACGGCGTATCGGACATGGTCCGACTCGGGAACGGGATCAAGCTGGTCATCTCCTTCCAGGCTCCCTAACCCAGAAATACAGAAAAAGAGAGGAGGCGTCTAAAAGCGCCTCCTCTCTCTGTATCAAAATAAAGCCTCAGATTATCAAAGTGTTAAGCCCAATTGGGCCAGGCCGGCTTTGGTACTTTCAAAGCCGCGATGGACCAGTCCCCGCAGGCCTAAGCCCTCGGCCACATTAACGAACATGTCGCGGTCCTCGATGTAAACCACCTGCTGAGGCGGCACCTGGGCGATATCCAGCGCAATCCGAAAAATGTCCGCATCCGGTTTGCGGAAGTGCACAAAACTGGAGACGATGAAGAAATCCACGAAATCACTCAACCTGTAAGCGCGAATACGATGGGTCATCAACTCCCGACCCTCATTGCTGAGGACTGCTATCTTGAGGCTGTGACGGGCTTTCAAAGCCGGGATTAACTCGAGCATCTCGGGGTGCGGCTGCGAGCGCGCGAACATAAAGTCCTTGAACGCATGCCGGCTGAAATCCCGCGGTTGGAAGAAGATCACCCGGTCAAGATATTCTTCGAGCGACAGCTTGCCTTCCTCGTAGGTGTCGAAGGTGAGATGGTGGCGTTCGTTGATCTCCTCCGGATCAAGCTTGAAAGTTTCGCAGGCTTCCTCGCGGGCGTAACGGTCCCAACCATTGGTCAGCAATACCCCACCCACATCCAGAAACAAAGCCGTAATTGGTAAGGCGGCCATTATTTACCTCCACCGGCTTGCAGGGTTTTCCAAGCCCCCACCCAGGGTTTCCCAAGGCGGTGACGGTCCGAAACTTTGATCTTGTTCAGCTTATCCGCAATACGCGGCATGAGTTGGGCAATTGTGGCCCAATCATCTTCCAGGACCGCCGTTTTCATTTTATCAGCCAGCTGGCCGGCCCACATCCATTCCATGCGGAAGCGGTCGGCTTTGACCCAGTAGTCACGTTTCTCCCAGGCAGCCACAGAAACGTCGATGCCGTCGGCGATGGCGCGCAATGCCAGGGCAATGAAAGCTGCCAGGTCGCGGGCGGTCTCGTCCGGCTGAGTCTGTTTCGCCAGTTCGCGTACGGACAGAACGATGGCCTTGGTCAGGCGCGTCCGCTCCTTGCCGACGCTGTCCGGATTGATTACACGTCCCAAATTGCCTCCAAAACACAAAAAATTCGACACCCTAATACCTCTAGGGTGCGGGGAGATTATATCAGCGATTGGTTAACGCCTGCAACCCGTTTATTGACGCACACTCCTCTCTCGCTTATAATCTTTCCGCACTCGGGGACGTGCTGGAACTGGCAGACAGGCATGACTTAGGATCATGTGCCGCAAGGCGTGCGGGTTCGACCCCCGCCGTCCCCACTGCAAAGTCATGCCAACTCATATTAAGGATCAAATCTTGAAGATCGAAAAACAATTACAGGACGACCACCAGGTCAAATTAATCGTCGAAGTCGAACCGGAACGCATGGAAGCCAACAAACGACGGGCAGCCCGCAAGCTGGCTGAGCGCGGCAAAATCCCCGGCTTCCGTCCCGGAAAGGCGCCTTACGACGTGATTCGCCTGCACTATGGCGATGAAGCCATTATCGAACAAGCCGTTGATTTTCTGGTGGACGAAGTCTATCCCAAAGCGCTCGAAGAAGCCGATGTAAAGCCAGCCGCCCCCGGCGCGCTCGAAATCGGTCGACAGCCTCGAGCCGCCAAAATTCACTTTTGTAATACCGATGCTGCCAACGGTGGAACTGGGCGATTACAAATCCATCCGCCTGCCTTACAAATACAAAGAGCCCACCAAAGCCAAGGTTGATGAAGCCATTGAAGAACTACAACGCATGTATGCCACAACCGAGACCGTCGAGCAGCCTGCTGCCATGGGCAATTATGTGATGGCGGATGTCAAGGGTGAGATGGCCAAACCCAAAGAAGGCGAGGATCTTTCCAGGCTCTCCCGTAACGGGGCGGCATTCCTGATCCGCAAGGACAATAAGGACGACGAGTGGCCTTACCCGGGATTCAGCCTAGAACTGGTCGGCTTGAAACCCGGTGACAGCAAGACCCTTTCCTTCAAATATCCCAAGCATTACGATGACGAATTGCTGGCTGGGCAGACGGTCAAATACGATGTGAAGGTCAACACGGTCCGCAGCGTGACCCTGCCTGAACTGGACGACGAATTCGTCAAGATGGTCGGTGAGTTTGAGAACATGGAGGCCCTGCGCGAGGCGGTCAAGAAAGACCTGGAAGCGCGCACCCAAGCCGAATATGACGATGACTATTTCGTCGAACTGATCGACAAGATCAAATCTGGTGCGACGATCAAATATCCACCGCAAGTATTGGAACATGAGAGTGAACATGTGGTCGAAGACCTGCGACGACGATTATCTTCGCAAGGGCTGGACCTGGAGACATACGTCAAGGTCCGCAACACCAGCATGGACAAATTCATGGTAGAGGAAGTTCAGCCAGTGGCGGTCAAACGCTTGGAACGCTCGCTGATCCTGGATGAGATCGCCCGTGCCGAAAAGATCGAAGTGGACGAGGAATCTCTCAACCAGGAGTTCGGACAGACGCTGACCGAGATGCAATACCAGGGCGCTGACCTGACCAAGATCGGCGGGGGCAAACGCGCCCAAAAAGAGTTTGCTGAAGCCGTGGCCATGGAATCGGCCAACCGCTTGATGACCCGGCGCACGATGGAACGGCTCAAAGCCATTGCGCTGGGCGAAGCCGAGGCTGAAGAAAAACCGAAGAAGACTGCTGCCAAGAAGTCCGAAGGCAGCGGGGCTTCAAAGTCAGCAGCGAAACCGAAAAAGAAGGCTACAACCAAGAAAGCCGCTGGAACTACCAAGTCCGCGCCAAAGGCCAGCAGCGCTAAAAAGAAAGCCCCGGCGGCAAAGAAGCCAGGCAGCACATCAACCGGTAAGAAAAATACCGAGAGCAAATCATAGTTTCGTTTTATAACAATGGAGAGAAACATGTCTATCCCTAATATCAACGACGTCATCCCAATGGTAATCGAGTCGTCCGGACGCGGTGAGCGTGCATATGACATTTATTCGTTACTGCTTAAAGAGCGCATCGTTTTCCTCGGGACCCCGATCGACGATCAGGTTGCCAATTTGATCGTTGCCCAATTGTTATTCCTGAATCACGAAGACCCGGACCACGAAATCCAGATGTACATCAATTCCCCGGGCGGGCAGATTTACGCCGGGTTGGCCATCTACGATACCATGCAGATGATCACCAATCCGATCAGCACTGTAGCCGTCGGCGTGACCGCTTCCTTCGGGACCGTGTTGCTGACCGCCGGTACGAAAGGCCGGCGCTACGCCCTGCCGCATGCGACCATCCACGTGCACCAGCCGTTGGGCGGCGCGCAGGGTCAGGCGACGGATATTGAGATCCAGGCCAAGCAAATCCTGCGGCTCAAGGCGCTACTGAACAGCATCATGGCCAAACATACCGGCCAGCCGATCGAGGTGATCGAACGCGATACCGACCGCGATTTCTACATGGAGGCGCAGGCTGCGGTCGACTATGGACTGGTGGACCAGGTGCTGGAAGTACCCGAAAAAGTCGGTTAGCAAGAATCGCTTATAATTCGAGCCGGAGGGCCTTCCCTCCGGCTTTGTATTTTTTCCCAACAGAAAGGAAAATCATGCCGCGTCCGTCGACATTTTCCATCGTCGCTTGTGACCTGGAAGAACAGAGTTGGGGTGTAGCGGTCGCCTCCAAATTCCCGGCTGTCGGTGCGGTTGTTCCCTGGGCTGAGGCCGGAGTCGGAGCCGTTGCCACGCAAGCCTTCGCGAATACATCCTTCGGCCCGCGCGGATTGGAACTGATGGCCTCTGGCCTTTCGGCGGAGGATACCCTTGAGCGCCTGCTCTCAGGCGATCCGGAACGCGAACAACGCCAGATCGGTCTGGTGGATGGCTCCGGACACGCTCTCACTTTCACGGGGAAGGAATGCTTCGATTGGGCTGGCGGGCTTTGCGGACCCGCGTATGCCGTTCAGGGCAACATTTTAGCTGGCGGGAAAGTAGTCAAAGCTATGCAGGGGGCCTTCCTGGAAACAACAGGCGCGCTCCCGGGGCGGCTGTACGCAGCCTTGCTGGCAGGAGATCAGGCCGGTGGCGACCGGCGCGGACGCCAGAGCGCAGCTATTTACGTGGTCAAACCCGAGGGAGGCTATGGCGGTTATATCGATCGCTGGCTGGATTACCGCGTGGACGATCACCCGGATCCGGTTCTGCGCCTGGGCCAGCTGCTCGACCTGCACGAATTGTATTTTGGGAAAAGCCCGGAAAGTGACCGTATTGAACTGAGAGGTGCTGCGCTGGCACAACTGCAGGAAATCATGGCCAAACATGGTTACTACAGCGATCCAATCAATGGCATCCTTGACGCATCGACCCGCAAAGCCTTGCGCACATTTACAGGTAACGAGAACTTCGAGGAACGTTGCGATCCGGAGGCTGGGTGGATTGACCGTCCTGTATTCGCTTACCTGCTCGAAAGGTTTGGTGAATAGATGCCGGGATCGCTCCCTCCACAAATCCGCGCATTGATCCTGGACATGGACGGCGTGCTGTGGCGCGCGGACACCCCCATCGGTGACCTGCCCGCCATCTTCAGCCGTATCCACCAGCTAGGCTTGAAGGTTGTCTTGGCTACCAACAATTCCACCCGCAGCGTGGAGCAATACGTCGAGCGCCTGCATGGATTCGGCGTGGAGGTTGAACCGTGGCAAATCGTCACTTCCTCGCAGGCAGCTGCCTACTTGATGCGCAAGCACCTGCCTGACGGCAAGCAGGTCTACGTGATCGGCGAGAACGGGTTGGAACAGGCGCTGCTCGAACGCGGTTTTGAGCCAGTTTTCGATAGCGAGCCAGCCAGCAGGTTGTGTGCCGTTGTGGCCGGGATGGACCGTCAGATCAGTTACGCAAAACTGGAGCGGGCAACCCTGCTGATCCGTGCCGGTCTGCCCTTCTATGCGACCAATCCAGACCGCACTTTCCCGACACCAGCTGGCCTGGCCCCGGGGACAGGTGCCATCCTGGCTGCGATCAGCGCCGCTACTGACCTCGCGCCGATTGTGGCCGGAAAACCTCAACCCGCCATGCTCGAACTGGCGATCGAGAAACTTGGCCTGGATAAAAACCAGGTGTTGATGGTCGGTGATCGCCTGGAGACCGATATTGCTGGTGGGCAGGCAGCCGGCTGCCCAACCGCTGTGGTCTTAAGCGGCGTGAGCACCCGGGAGCAAGTTGAGGCCTGGAGGCCACAGGTCGAAATCGTTTCCCAAAATTTATCAGCCTTGATTGGTTATCCTTGAAATGGCGACATTGATCTACGACTTAGACCTCAGCGAACTGGAGGCACTCCTGGTTACTTGGGGGGAACCTGCTTACCGTGCCAGGCAGATCTGGCAGGGTCTCTACCAGAATTTCTGGCAAAGCGCGGAGGAGTTCACGACTCTGCCCAAATCACTGCGCCAAAAGCTGGGTGAAAATATCCTCTTCGAATTGCTTGAGCCCACGATCTTCCTGGATTCCACAGATGGAAAAACCCGCAAGACGTTGTTCCAGCTGCAGGATGGCCAGCAAATCGAGGCGGTTTTGATGCGCTACGACCGCCGTCGCACGTTGTGTATCTCCACCCAGGTCGGCTGTGCCATGGGTTGCGTCTTCTGTGCCACCGGCCAGATGGGATTTCGCCGCCACCTGAGCAGCGGTGAGATCGTAGGACAAGTGATGTATTATGCGCGCCTGCTGCAGGAAGAAGACCAGCAGGTGACCAATGTGGTCGTCATGGGCATGGGCGAACCCCTGCACAATTACGAGAATACCCTGGCCGCCATCGACCGGCTCAACGATCCGCTCGGTTACAACTTCGGCGCGCGGCGGTTTACGATTTCGACCGTCGGCCTGGCCCCGATGATCAGGCGTTTCGCCGATGAAAAACGCCAGGTAAATCTGGCCATTTCGCTGCATGCAGCTGAGGACGGCTTGCGTGGCAGCATGCTGCCGGTCAACAGGAAATATGATATTGACGAAGTTTTAGACGCCTGCCGTTATTACGTGGCTCAAACCAACCGTCGTATCACCTTCGAGTGGGCTTTGATCCACGGCGTGAACGATACCCCGGAGCAGGCGCGCCTCTTGATCGGCAGGCTCAAAGGGATGCTGTGTCACGTCAATGCCATCCCCCTCAATCCCACCACCGGTTATAGCGGGCAGCCGACTTCGCGCGAACGGGCCAAGGCCTTCAAAGAGATTTTGGAGCAAGCCGGAATTTCCTGCACCATCCGCATGCGGCGTGGAATTGATATCCAGGCTGGTTGTGGCCAGCTTGCTTCGCGGGCTTAGTAAATGTAATGTAGTAATTGTGGCATATAATGGCTACGCGCAATTTTACTCCTTGGAGACCTGGCCAATATTAACTTCTTAAACTTGTCAGAACCGCTGGATTGCAGTATAGTCTACTCACTTTTCAAATCCCTAATCAGCGACCAAGGTTATGCAAACTGAAAATAAACGCTCCTGGATCGAACATCCGATTCACCCCACCTTACCTGCCATTACTTACGAAATCCTGATCTTCAGTGCCATCATCCTGGTGGCGTTGCTCACTCGTTTTTACGACCTGGGCGTACGCGTGATGAGCCACGACGAGAGCCTGCACACCTATTTCTCGTGGCTGCTCTACAAGGGCTCTGGTTATCAACACACCCCAATGATGCACGGACCGCTACAGTTCCACCTGCTGGCGCTGTCTTACTTCTTGTTTGGGGTCAGTGACTTTACCGCCCGCATCCCCGCTGTTTTGTTCAACCTCGCCACCATCTGGATGGTCTGGTACTGGCGGCGCTATTTGGGCAAAACCGGCGCACTGATCGCCGGGATCCTGATGGTCATCTCGCCTTACATGCTGTTCTATGGGCGCTACGTCCGCAACGAAGCCTACGCGGGTTTTTCGGGCATCCTGTTGTTGTATGCGGTGCTCAGATATTTAGAGAGCGGACATAAGCGTTATCTATACATGGTCACGCTGGCATTGGTCATCCATTTCACAGCCAAAGAAACCGCCTTTATCTATGCCGCGCAAATCCTGCTCTTCCTGGGTATTTACTTCATCGCTCAAGTCACACGCAAAGCATGGAACGGTACAGCCAGGGAGAACAAAGATTACTGGGGATTCTTGATCACCCTGGCGCTTGGAACGCTCCTGGCAGGGTTGGGTGCAGTGATTGGTATCCGTGCAGGTAAAATGGGAACCCTGACCGGCTCGGAAACCGCGATGCCAGCCAATCCCAGCCTGGGCACTTCCCCGTTTGCACCCACCAACACGCCAGTATCAGCCGGCACAGTTCTACTGATCATCGGCCTGCTGGTTCTGGCAGTCGCTGCTTTCTTCTTGATTCGCGGGTACGGCTGGAGTCGCATCCGCAGCGATCGGTCATTCGGACTATTGGTTCTGGTCTCCACACTGGTCATGCCGATGCTGGCACCCTTCGGTGTGCGCTGGATGAAGTGGACCATCCCAACCACCGCGCCCGAGATCTCAGCCCTGACAACGACAGATATCTGGCATTTGGGCGTTTTTATCGTCCCGTTCTTTTTGATCTCCATCGCGATTGGGCAGCTGTGGGATTCGAAATTCTGGTGGAAGGCAGCCCTGTTATTCTGGGGCATCTTCACAGTTCTCTACACCACATTTTTCACCAACAGCGTCGGATTCTTCACCGGCCTGATCGGCTCACTCGGTTATTGGCTGGTGCAACAGGGCGTCCAGCGCGGGAGCCAACCCTGGTATTACTACCTTTTGATCCAGATACCGATTTATGAATTTCTGCCCTTCCTGGGCAGCCTCCTGGCACTATACCTGGGAATCAAGAAAATAAATTCCTACGGAAGAGGCGCATCAGAATTAGAAACCACGAAAGACGAGGGAAGCGCTCCGCTTCGGTCCAAGCCGGAACCGGAACCTGCCTCCGAAACCGATCAGGTCGACCCGGTCACGCTGAATTTCCCCGCTACATTCAGCCTGCTGGTTGTCTGGGTTGTGACCAGCATTCTGGCCTACAGCTACGCTGGCGAACGTATGCCCTGGCTGACCTATCACATCACCTGGCCGATGATCCTGCTCACCGGCTGGGCGCTGGGAGCCATCATCGAAGGCACGGATTGGCATATGCTACACCAACGCAAACCGGTTCTGCTGATTGCGATCATCGTGGTCTTCATGAGCAGCGTCACAGCCGGCATGCTGGCCTGGGTCGGACCCGTCCCACCTTTTGGCGGAAAAGACCTGATGCACCTGCAGGCAACTACGGAGTTCCTGCTGCCGGCCATGGTTGCATTAGCCAGTGCGGGCGGATTGATTTACTTTATCCGTGATTGGACCGGGAAAGACATCCTGCGCACATTGACCCTGGCGTTCTTTTTCCTGCTGGCAGTTTTAACCGGTCGATCAGCCTTCCGCGCCGCATACATCGACTACAACGATGCCACCGAGTACCTGGTTTATGCGCACGCCGCAACCGGGGTTAAAGACATCATTTCGCAAGCGACGGAAATATCCCGGCGCCAAACCGGCGGCATGGATATGCTGATCGCCTACGATGCCAGTTCCCCCGACACCGGCGTTTCCTGGCCTTTCGTTTGGTATCTGCGTGATTTCACCAACCAACGCTCGTTCGATGCCCCCACCATCTCGCTGCGCGATGCGCCGGTGATCGTCGTCGACCAGAAAAACTTCAGCAAAATAGAACCGGTTGTCCGAGATGACTATTACGAGTTCAATTACATCCGCATGTGGTGGCCCAACCAGGATTACTTCTCCTTGGTCACGCCGCATGATCCCAGCACACCCTTCCAGGACAACTACTCCTGCAGTGGCCTCCTCAGCTTCTTCAAACTCTTCAAGGATAAGGATTTCTCGCGCCTGTGTTCGGCCTTTACCAACCCAAAAATCAGGGCGGGGATCGTCCAGATCTGGCTCAACCGTGATTACACCGAATACGCCCAGGCTACCGGCCACCAGGACATGACCCTGACCACCTGGGAACCGTCTGATCGCATGCGCATGTACATTCGCAAGGATGTGGCCGCCCAAACCTGGGATTACGGCGTCAGTCCCTCCGCCCAGGCCGCAGCAGCGGATCCCTACCAGGGCAAGAAAATCGATCTGAGCGCTGATATAATCTTCGGCATCGGTGGACAGGCGAATGAACAATTCAACGCCCCGCGTGGGGTCGCGGTTGCGCCGGATGGCTCGATCTATGTGGCTGATTCGCGCAACAATCGCATCCAGCAATTTGCCCCTGACGGAACCTTCTTAAACGCCTGGAGTACGGAGGCTTCCAATTTGAACAACCAGGCACCTGAGGGGCCGAACAACGAACCCTGGGGAGTGGCTGTCGGGCCGGATGGCTCAGTCTTTGTGGCAGACACGTGGAATTACCGCATCGAAAAATATTCACCGGACGGGAAATTGCTCAAAGCCTGGGGGCACTACGGACTGGCAGAAGATCCCGAATCCTTCTGGGGACCACGTGGGATTGCGATCGATAAGCAGGGCCATGTTTACATGACTGACACGGGCAATAAGCGCGTGGTGGTCTTCGATAGCAACGGCAATTACCTCACACAGTTTGGTGAAGCTGGCCTTGACCCGGGTCAATTCGATGAACCGGTCGGTATCGCAGTGGATGCGAATGGGATCGTCTATGTTGCCGACACCTGGAACCAGCGGATCCAATCCTTTGCACCCAGCGCTGACGGAACAACCTTCCAGCCGCTCAAACAATGGGACGTAAGCGGCTGGTACGGGCAATCTCTGGACAATAAGCCGTTTATCGCCGTCGACAACCAGGGCCACCTGTTCGTGACCGATCCGGACGGATACCGCATCCTGGAATTTACCACGGACGGAGAGTTTGTACGCACCTGGGGCGAGTACGGACTGGGCGATAACAACTTCAACCTGCCTTCCGGTATTGCGGTTGACACCCAGGGACGCGTCTGGGTTACGGACTCCGGAAATAATCGCGTGATGCGCTTTACGCTACCCTAATGTGACAAATTTTCCCTTACCTCTAACAAACGCCTTCCGCATAGCGGAAGGCGTTTTTACACCAGTGGTATAATCGTCCTGCTTTTATCCCGGACAGCATGTCCAATCTCTAGGGAGACTGCATGAAACTTCACGAATATCAATCCAAAAAAATCTTCGAAAAATACGGCGTCCCCATTCCCAAGGGACGAGTCGCGGCTACCGCAGGCGAAGCCAGAGCTATCGCCGACGAATTAGGTGGCCGCGTTGTGATTAAATCCCAGGTATTGGTCGGCGGCCGCGGTAAAGCCGGCGGTATCCGCCTGGCCAGGGATTCAGAGGAAGCCGAAGAAGTCGCAACCGCTATCCTGGGCATGGAAATCAAAGGCCTGCCAGTTCGAAAAGTATTGGTAGATGAGGCCGCGAACATCGATAAGGAAATTTATCTCGGTATCACCAACGACCGGGCAGCCAGGAAACCGGTTTTTATGGCTTCGGCCGCTGGCGGCGTGGAAATCGAAGAAGTCGCCAGGGAAACTCCTGAAAAAATCATCAAGATCCACATCGACCCCCTGCTTGGCCTGCGGGATTACCAGGCTCGCGATATTGCTGCTTTTATCGACCTGCCGCGCGATTACTGGCGCGAGTTCGGTAAAATTGCCAACGGCTTGTGGCAGGCCTATGTGGAAAGCGATGCCACCCTGGCTGAGATCAATCCTTTGGTCATCACCAAAGACAAGCGTTTACTGGCCGTGGACGGAAAAATGCTGATCGACGATAATGCCCTCTTCCGCCATTCCGATCTAGCCGAAATGCGCGATCTGGATACCGAAGCCCCGGCCGAGACCGAAGCGCGCAAGTACGGCCTGTCCTACATCAAGCTGGACGGCACGATTGGCTGCATGGTCAATGGCGCCGGTCTGGCAATGACCAGCATGGACGTGATCAAACTATTCGGCGGTGAACCGGCCAACTTCCTGGATATCGGCGGAGGTGCCGGTGCAGACAAGGTTGCCGCTGCGCTGCGCATCATTCTGTCAGATTCAAACGTCAAGGCTGTGCTGTTCAATATCTTCGGCGGCATCACCCGCTGTGACGAGGTAGCGCGCGGCGTGCTGGCTGCCATGGACGAAGTCAAGCCCAAGGTGCCGATGGTCGTCCGTCTGGTCGGTACAAATGCCGAAGAAGGACGGCAGCTGCTGGCGGATGCCAAGATGATCACCGCTGAAACCCTGGCCGATGCTGCCAAGAAATCCGTCGCCGCTTCCAAAGGAGCCTGAGCATGAGTATTCTGATTGACAAAAATACACGCCTGCTGGTGCAGGGCATCACAGGCAAAGAAGGGCTCTTCCACACAACCCAGATGGTGGAATATGGGACAAACGTCGTCGCCGGCATCACCCCCGGCAAGGGCGGCGAATGGGTCCTGGACGGCAAAATTCCGGTCTTTGACTCGGTCAAGATGGCGGCCGATGCAACCGGCGCCAACGCTTCGGTCATCTTCGTCCCGGCGCGCTTCGCCCCGGACGCGATGTTCGAAGCGGCCGATGCCGGCATCCCGTTGATCGTCTGCATTACGGAAGGCGTCCCGGTTCAGGATATGATGCGCGTGCGCAACTACCTGGACCAGAAAAAGGTTCGCCTGATCGGTCCGAATTGTCCCGGCCTGCTGACCCCTGGCCAGTCCAAAGTCGGTATCATCCCCGGAGATATCGCGATCAAAGGCAATGTAGGCGTGGTCTCACGGTCGGGTACACTCACCTACGAAGTGCTTTACGCGCTCGAGCAGGTAGGTATGGGCGCCTCCACCTGCGTAGGCATCGGTGGTGATCCGGTCAACGGCACCAACTTTATAGACGTCCTGGCCATGTTCGAAGATGACCCGCAAACCGACAAGGTGGTGCTAATTGGAGAAATCGGCGGCACGGACGAAGAAAAAGCGGCCGAATTCATCGCCAGCAAGATGACCAAACCGGTGGTCTCGTTCATTGCCGGTCAGACCGCCCCTCCCGGCAAACGCATGGGACATGCGGGCGCGATCATCGAAGGCGGAGCCGGAACTGCGGCTGACAAAGTCAAGGCACTGGAGGCGGCTGGCGTCAAAGTTGCCAAGCATCCGGAAGAAATCCCGTCCTTGCTAAACTAATGTTTGAGGGCAATACACAGCATGCCTCGGCATTCCATTGCTCTAATTAAATGCACAAAGACGCCCGTTCTGGGCGTCTTTGTGGTTATAATCTTAATTGCCTATTTGTGTCCGTCGATATATTTGACGGCTTCACCGACGGTGGTAATATTCTGAGCATCCTCATCGGAAATCTCAGTACCGAACTTATCCTCGAAGGCCATAATCAGTTCGACCAGATCGAGCGAATCGGCTTCCAGGTCTTCGCGGAAATGCGCTTCGGGCTTTACCTTCGCCTCATCCACCCCGAGCAAATCTACGATAATCGCCTTGACCTCACCAAATGTGTCAGCCATAAATAATCCTCCTGAGTTAATTTCCATCAATTTTCAGTCTGGCCTATTGTAATCCTTCTCGGAAACGTGTCAAGCCAGTCTAAATGAATTAATTCCCATTGGGGAACTCAAAGACAGGAACACATCACCATGCCAAAAGTTGCGCCGATTACCCAACGAAAAGACGATCACATCAAAATCAATTTGGAAAAGGATGTCCGTTCAGCCTTGACGACCGGCCTCGAGAAATATCACTTCGTCCACGAGGCCTTGCCCGAGTTGGACCTGGAGGGGATCGACATCAGCCTGAGCCTGTTCGGCAAGAAATTGGCGGCTCCGATCCTGATAAGTTCCATGACCGGCGGGACGGAGGAAGCCGGCCAGATCAACCAGCGTCTGGCAGAAGCCGCCCAGGAAGTCGGTGTGGCGATGGGGGTTGGCAGCCAACGCGCCGCACTCGAACACCCAGAACAAATCCCGACCTTTGCCGTCACGCGCAGTGTTGCGCCGCATATCCTGCTGTTTGCCAACCTGGGCGCGGTGCAGCTCAATTACGGTTACGGCCTGGACCAATGCCGCCGCGTGGTGGACATGCTCTCTGCCGATGCGCTGATCCTACATCTAAATCCCCTGCAGGAGGCCGTACAGGACGCCGGTGATACAAACTTCTCCGGCCTGGCCAAGAAGATTGAAGAAATCTGCAAGAAACTCGATGTGCCGGTGATTGCCAAGGAAGTCGGTTGGGGAATTTCGCAAAGAACTGCCAAGCTACTGGCCGAATGCGGGGTTTCCGCGATCGACGTAGCCGGCGCAGGTGGGACCTCCTGGTCGCAGGTCGAGATGTATCGCGCACCGGACGAGTTCACCCGCCGTCTGGCAGCGACCTTTATCGGCTGGGGCAATCCCACCGCCGATTCGATTTCAAACGTCAGGCAGGCAGCGCCGGAGTTGCCGGTCTTTGCCAGCGGCGGCTTGAAGGACGGGCTGGACATCGCCAAATGCCTGGCCCTCGGCGCAACACTCGGCGGCATGGCCGGGAAATTCCTGAAAGCTGCCGCGATTTCAACCGAAAAAGCCGTGGAACTGATGAGGCTGACCAAGCGGCAGATCGAAGTAACCATGTTTGTGGCGGGCGCTAAGAATTTACAGGCGCTTGGAGAAAAAATCGTTCCCTAAAAATGTGGAAATTCCTGTTAAAATCAAACTCCCATGACAGAACTGCTCGAATCGCTCTTACCCGTTATTGAGACTGAGCTGCAGCGCCAAATCGCCCGCCTCGATCAGCCACGCCTGGAACCTTTCCACGGCATGCTGACCTACCACATGGGCTGGAGCGGCGAGGGTGCCGGTCCGGAAGTGACTGGTAAACGGGTCCGCCCGCTGCTGACTCTGCTAACTACCGCAGCCGGCGGGACCGACTGGCAGCCTGCCTTACCAGCGGCTGCAGCCGTTGAGCTGGTGCATAACTTCTCCCTGGTCCACGACGATATCCAGGACAACTCCAAGAAACGCCACGGGCGCCCAACCACCTGGGTCAAGTGGGGCGCGCCGCTAGCGATAAACGTCGGGGATGCGCTGTTTGTGTTGTCCAACCTGGCCCTGACCGACCTGTCGAAAGACTATCCGGCCGAAAGCGTGGTCCGAGTTCGCACAAATCCTGCACGAGACCTGCCTCGACCTGACTCGCGGCCAGTACCTCGACATGTCCTACGAATCAAGGAATAACTTGTCGATCGATGACTACTGGCCGATGATAGCCGGTAAAACCGCTGCGCTGTTGGCCGCATGCTGCCAGATTGGCGCCATCCTGGGTAAGGCCGATGAAGCCGCTATTACAGCCTACCGGGACTTTGGACATTATCTCGGGCTGGCCTTCCAGGTGCAGGACGACATCCTGGGGATTTGGGGCGATGAGACCACAACCGGCAAATCGACGGCCAGTGACCTGCTCGAGGGCAAGAAATCTTTACCCGTCTTGTTTGGATTGAGTAAAAACGGCCCGTTCGCCCAGCGCTGGCTGGGAGGTCCGCTCACCCCTGCTGAAGTTCCCGCTTTAGCAGAACAATTGGCACGCGAAGGCGCACGTGATTACACGCAACAAGCCGCCGACCAGATGACCGACATGGCCCTTCAATCCCTGCGACTGGCTGATCCCCAAGGCGAAGCCGGGGAGGCCCTGAGTGACCTGGCAAATCGCCTCCTAAAACGTGAAGGATAAACAACCCCTACACATGTACTTTTAAACGCGGTATAATGACGAGCGCGCCAGCCAAAGGCTGGCATTTTTGTGGACTGGAGAAGAGTAATAAATCGTCGCCAAAACAATTGGTTAATTGTCATCGTCATCCTCTTTGGGCTGGCCCTGTGGGTCGATTTAAGCCAAACGATCAACATCAAGAATCCCTTCAATGATAAGGTGCTGGTCTTTCGCAATACCGAAACCCGCCTGGGTCTCGACCTGCGCGGTGGCCTGCAGGTATTGATGGAAGCCGATGTGCCCGCCAACGTGACTGTCAACCCCGAGGATCTCAAGGTCGCACGCCAGATCCTGGAGAACCGCTCCAACGCCCTGGGTGTCAGCGAAGTGGTCATGCAGACCGCCGGTGACCGTCGTATCGTGGCCGAATTCCCCGGTATCAGCAATCCGGAAGAAGTAGTCGCCTCGCTGCAAAAGACCGGTCTGCTCGAATTTGTGGATATGGGGACGAACCGTATTCCCGAGGGCACGATCATTAAGACCGATTACACCCAACAGCTCGGAGGTCAAGCCGCTGGCACATCAACGGCCCCAACACCAACCGAAGCCCCCACCGCAGCCCCGACAGTCACCGCAACGCCCGAAGCCGGTGCTTCCCCCACCCCTGCAGCCGGCGGGACTCCTGCCCCGGATGAGACTGTTTATCACACCGTCATGACCGGAACTTCCCTGTCTGCGGTTAGCGTTCAATTAAGCCAAGTAGGGCAGTATGAAATTTCCTTCACGCTCAAAACCGATGCTGCCGACATGTTTTCCCAATACACCGGCAGCCACGTAGGACAAATCCTGGGTATCGTGCTGGATAAACGCGTCATCTCTGCCCCAAGTATCAACAGCCAGATCAGCGGCGGGCAGGGAGTCATCCAGGGCAGCTTCACCCAGCAAACCGCCAACGAACTGGCCATCCAGCTGCGTTACGGCTCGCTCCCCATTCCGCTTAAGGTGGTAGAGAGCCGGACCGTCGGCCCAACCCTTGGCGAAGAATCGGTTCGCAAGAGCATCCTGGCCGGCGCGATCGGTCTGGGCGTGGTGATCCTGTTCATGGCGCTGTACTACCGTCTGCCCGGTGTTCTGGCTGACCTGGCCCTGGTCGTCTATGCCTTGCTGAGCCTGGCAGTGTTCAAGTTGGTCCCGGTCGTGCTGACCCTGCCCGGTATCGCCGGTTTTATCTTGAGCATTGGCATGGCCGTGGATGCGAACGTGCTGATCTTCGAACGTTTGAAGGAGGAGCTGCGTGCTGGAAAGAATTTGCGCATGGCCATCGACCTGGGCTGGGCGCGTGCCTGGCCTTCCATTCGCGACTCAAACTTCTCGACCTTGATTACTTGTGTCATCCTGTTTTGGTTCGGAAGCGCGTTCGGCGCCAGTCTGGTCAAGGGCTTCGCCCTGACTCTTGGATTTGGTGTGGTTGTCAGCCTGTTCACCGCCATCATCGTAACCCGCACCTTCCTGCACGTGGTGCTGGACAATATCAAATTTGGCGAACACCACAAGTGGTTTGGTGTATAGGAGGCGCTTCATGAATATCATCAAAAACCGATACCTGTATTTCGCAATATCCCTGATCGTCATCATCCCCGGTGTCATCGCGTTGTTCCTGTGGGGTTTGCCTCTGGGCATCGATTTCACCGGTGGCAGCCTGCTCGAGGTGCGTTTTAGTTCAGGCCAACCGCTCTCGACCGCGCAAGTTAATGGTATTTACGATCAGTTCATAACCACGGCACAGGCTGCGCCTCCGGTCATCCAACCCTTGGGTACGGACGCGCTCTCCATTCGCTCCAAGGCGATCGACGACGCCACTAAGGGTCTGATCGTGGCTGAAATGGAAAAGCAATCCGGCTCGACCGTGGAGGTGCTGAATTTCACGCAGGTCAGTCCGGCAGTTGGACAGCAGGTTGCGACACGCGCAGCCGGAGCCGTGGGCTTGGCGGCCATTTTTATCCTGGTCTACATTACCTTTGCCTTCCGGGGAGTCCAACACGCCTTCCGCTACGGCGCAGCCGCCATTATCGCCATGCTGCACGATGTGCTGGTTGTGATTGGCACGGAAGCCATTGTCGGCCACTTCCTGGGCTGGGAGGCAAACTCGCTCTTCCTGACCGCCCTGCTGACCGTGATCGGCTTCTCGGTGCACGACAGTATCGTGGTGTTCGACCGGGTGCGCGAGAACTCGACCGTTTACCGGCGCGTGGAATATGAAACCCTGGTCAACCACTCAGTCGTCCAGACCCTGGACCGCTCGATCAATACCCAGCTGACGGTGATGTTCACGCTCTTTGCGCTGGCCCTCTTCGGCGGTGACAGCATCCGGCATTTCGTGGTGATCCTGCTGGTGGGTATTTTCAGCGGAACCTACTCCTCAATTTTCAACGCCTCCCCCATCCTGGTGGTGTGGGAAAACAAGGAATGGAGACACTGGTTCCGGCGCGGCGAAAGCGCATCGCCGGCTTAGCAGCGAATCAGTACGATCACAAAAGGCGCATCCATGGATGCGCCTTTTTCATTGTAAAATCAGGGTTGGTTCAACAATTGTATCTGCATAAATGACTACGCGCAGTTTGACCAATTTAATACCTTTCCGGGACCGGAGATAGCGTATGGACATATTTCTTCGCGGGTTGTTGATCGGCTTTTCGATTGCGGCTCCGGTCGGGCCGATCGGCGTGCTGTGCATCCGCCGCACCCTTGCAGAAGGACGTTTGACGGGGTTCCTGTCCGGACTCGGCGCCGCCAGTGCCGACATGATGTATGGCGCCATCGCCGCCTTCGGCCTGACCGCGGTGCAGGACTTACTGGTTGTCCAACAAGTCTGGCTACGCTTGATCGGGGGCTTGTTCCTGCTCTACCTGGGTATCAAGACGTTTTTTTCAAGACCGGCTGAGCAGGCTGCGGTAGTCAAAGGGCTCAGCCACGGCAGTGCGTATCTGTCCACATTCTTCCTAACCCTGACCAATCCGGTGACGATCCTGTCCTTTGTGGCCATCTTTGCCGGGCTGCGTCTTGGAGAAACCAACGGGGACTACGCCAGCGCCACCCTGATCGTGCTGGGGGTGTTTCTGGGCTCGGCCGCCTGGTGGTTGACCTTAAGCGCAGGCGTAGGGCTCTTGCGGTCAAAATTCACCTCTACCACGCTGGTATGGGTCAACCGCCTGGCCGGATTGGTCATCACAACCTTTGGGATCTTGGCCCTGGCAACCTGATACAGAAATAAGTCAAGGCCACTCGCATAGAAGGTGGCTAGACCTGACCCTATAAAAGCCCCGGCTCCCCACTCTCGCGAAACATTCCCGAAGGGGGCACGGTACGCAGGGGTTGGCGCTGCCGTCTGGCCGGCGATAGTATAGTATTTCCGCACCGCGCCTGATTACACGCTCACTTCGTCCGCTTGAGAGTGAGGAAAGCTGTTTCAAGTCCACGCCTTACGGAGGGCAGTCCGCGGTCAGTGGGATGAGGTTGAAGGTGATTTGGCGGACAAAATCCTTCCTCGGTTCATGGAATTCGGATAAATCCGACTCGGATGTGCCTGTCCATTTGCTAAGGTGAAGCTGGATCCGCTTGAGGGTGGGCAATCGAATACAAGATAAAAAAGTACTTGATGAATCCAGTAAATAGGTGTATCTTTATTGTAGATACAAAACAGGAGATACCCTTATGCTCACAAAAGTTCAAAAATGGGGCAACAGCCTTGCCCTGCGAATACCGAAAGCTTTCGCCCTCGACGCGCAGTTGGAGAAAGATTCCGTCGTTGAGATTTCGATCGTTGACGGGCAAATCGTCATTAAGCCTGTTGCAATTCAAAGTTGGTCATTGGAAGAATTACTGTCAGGCATTAATAAAACCAACATCCATCACGAAGTTGATACAGGTCCTGTCATGGGAAACGAGGCTTGGTAAAAGGCATGGCATATGTTCCCGATAAAGGCGATGTTGTTTGGATCACGTTCAATCCACAGGCGGGGCATGAACAGGCAGGACACCGCCTTGCCTTGGTTTTATCTCCAAAGGTTTATAACGGGAAAGTCGGGTTAGCCATTTTGTGCCCCATTACAAGCCAGGTCAAGGGATATCCGTTTGAAGTTTTGATCCCTGATGGGTTGGAAGTAAATGGGGCGATTTTGTCCGACCAAATGAAAAGCCTTGATTGGATGGTGAGGAAAGCCGAGTTCAAGTGTAAGTTGCCAGCTACCGCATTCAATGAAGTCGTGCAAAAGTTAAGTACGTTAATTTGCGAGCAGCTTGAAAGCATGTAAATCGTGACAACGTGCAACTTCTCACGGGGAGATAATATCTATTGCTCAAGGGAGTGTCAGAAATCTTGTGTAAATGGGCATTATTCAGGCCAGCGATCTTCAAAGCGAATGGCTAACTGATTGAGGATCAACGGCCAGTTTTGAATGGGAGCCGTCCATTTCTTGGGTCGTAAACCGCCGTAATTGTTCACTAGTGTTTATTTGGTTACCCTTATCTAGCACTCTTTTATAATATTCATCCCAGTTCCAATTAAGACCACTAATTCTCTTATCTGGAGATAGGCTATCAGAAAATTTGTAAACTCCATCCATGCTGGTAAAGCCCGGCCCGTTTTGGGTCATAGCCGCAATAATATAGTTATCAGTATCTCCACAGCCTTTACATGTATCTATGGCATGTTTAATTCTTCTCCGCATCAAGATTGCAGCATCTCGCTGAATAAGCGGATTTAAGGCGGTTCCAATTGCCAGAGCTTGGCATCTGGGCATTCGTCTTTTTCTGTAAAACACCTAGTAACCTCGGGGTATTCCCTGAAAATATAGCGCCGCAAATTACCACCTTGATTTTTACCCTCTCCGCCGCTGCCATCCGGCAGGCCGTAAGCCCAGGTATCCGTTACCTGGCCGATGGGACCGAGGCCATATAGGTAGATTGTTACATTGCCGTCCGCATCGGCGCTCAAGGCCCGCGAACCGTCCAGCGCATACTGCGTGGTGAGGCTCTAAGCAGGTCATCGACAGGCGCTGTCCCAGGCCGTCGTAGGCCATCTGGGCCTGCGGAGTCCAATATCAGTCCCATCATGCGCTTCGACAACGCCACCGGTTTCCTGGTGGCGTTGTGGCAGCCCGCATTGTTTTCGAGCAATTCCTGGACCAATTTACTCGCATCGCCAGTCATAATTGGAACAGTCATAGGATTTGTCGATGAGGGTGTCTCCGGGATGACAACCGCAACCTTGGTATGGGTTATTATCACCGGTGGTGTTTCGGTTCCCTTTGGCAATCCGGGAGATGCACAAGAAACAGCAATTATTATCCACAATAGAGATAGGATTACTGCTATTTTTCGCTTGCAGAAAGCGCACAACTTTCCCTCCCCGTTTCGCTTGTTTGTTCCAGGTGGCTTGCTCGATCAAGGTCGCCCCCTGCGAGTCAATTGCAAATGCGATCCACGTTTAGATTATGCTGAAATGCATTTCGGATGTCAAATGGTAATTGTCAAACAAGCCAAACCGATCACCATCCCTGGGTCGGGGCTATGCGCAATACAAAATGACCCTTTGGGTCAGCCATCTATACTCCCCCCAAAAAGGACGCTCCTCAAAAGAGCCCTTAAGCTGGGGGCAAAGTATTCGAACCTCTACTGCTGATTTAGAGTTCCAACCCGAATTGCCCATACCGTATATGTGGGTATGTTATGTCTGGCAACAACCAGATGTGTGGGTTAAATTGTCTATACTTTCCGTGTTTTCCATTCCTTTTTCCCGATTGCAGTAAATTTATAACCGCCTCATCAGTTTTTTTTCGTAAGCTCGGTTTCGTAAAATCTGAGGAGGGAATGGAAATTTTGGGTACGTTATTGCTATTATTAATACCACCGGAAGAGATAAATTAAAAATATTCAATCGAGCAAGTTGAAACCCGCTAGCGACATAATGGTAGAATACTTGGTAACATTTCCTTTAACATGAATTTCAGCCGAACCAGACCTGACCGTTTTAGGTTATCAGAATACCAGGAGTACCAGATGCAGTCACGACAAAAACAAAGCATTGAAGCGAAGTTATGACCATTCGCCTAAATTCGCGTTGCCTGGATATTCTTTGCTTGCTGGCAGAATCCGAACAGCCTCTTGCTGCGGCCGATATTGCAAGACGGTTAAATATTTCTGGCAGGAAAGTACGGAGTAGCTTGGTGCCTGCCGAGCAATGGTTAAAAGATAAGCAAATCACTTTGAGGATAGTTCCCGGGGAGGGGATTTCTTTAGTAGGATCGGGGGAAGCCAGAAGAAATCTCACACGGACGATTCGAGATTACGATCAACCGCTACCCTGGTTATCACCAACAGAACGTCTTTATATCTTATTGATCACCCTGTTTTTCACAAACAAACCTGTTCAAATCAAGCAAATACAACAAATCCTAAACCTCTCGCGCACTACCGTGCTCAAGGTCATGAGTTCGGCTGAAAATTGGCTCCGCGACTACCAGCTTGAACTGATACGCCGTCCAAATTATGGCTGCGAAATTGCTGGGGACGAACAGAATTGGCGTACGGCAGTAATTTGTTTGCTGCAAGAAAGCGCCGGAGACGCTCGACTCCTAGCACTCGCTCAGGGGATGAATACCGTCGTGGATATTTCGTATCGAACGAAAACCGGCCTGGAAGAGGCTCTCCAGAAAGTTTGGCTGCAGCTTGATATCCCGCATATTAAATTATTAATTTCCCCTATCGAACAAAAATTAAATGGAACCTTGTCCGACCAATTGTTTATAAAATTCTTTATTTATTTGGCTGTTATGATCTGTCGAAATAGGCTGGGAAAACGCAACGATACATATCCAGAATTATCAAATCATCCTTACCAAGCGCAACAACTTTCGGACGCAAAAACAATAGGAAAGCAAGTCAAGGGACAATTTGGTTTCCAATTACCCGAGTCAGAAATCGCCTGGCTTGCTACGCAAATCCCCAAACCCGATTATTTACACCCGGTGTCAGATCGCTCTACGGGAGATATTAATATTTGGAATAATTCTTCAATTAGAAAAACTATTGATCAAATCCTCGATCAAGCCTCACTCTCTCTCCACCCGAGTCTTAGCGTGGACGAAAATCTTATCCACAACTTAGAGAGCATCCTAAGCCCACCACAACACGCACACAAGCCGAAGAATCATCTCCTACCGGAAGTAAAAAGTCAATACCCTTATATATATTCGGTTGCTAAACAGTGTAGCCTCATTTATACAGAAAAATTGGGAAGCGAGTTGAGCGAGGCTGAGGTTGGGGATATTGCAATTTGTTTGATCGCTGCAATGGAACGGTTGCGTCTATTGGAAAGACCATCAAAAAAGATTCTTGTTGTATGCAGCGCAGGAGTAGTCACCGCCTGGTTATTGGTATCTCGATTGCGGACGGAATTTCCAGATGCCGAAGTTGTTGATGTAATTTCAGCCCGCGAACTGGAAAATCGAAAGGTTTTTGAGGGTATTGATTTTATTGTTAGCACGATCCCGCTAAAGATTAAGGATATTCCTTCCAGGCAGGTGAACCCCTTATTGAGTTTAGATGACTGCAAGGGACTAAAGGAGCTATTCGAGAAAAAAGATAAGCCAGCTCTAGAAAACAAGCTTTCCCCTCAAACGGCAATTCATCTAGCCGATCTAATTACCCCAGAGACGATTGAATTAGGCGTAGTGGCAAAAAATTGGCAGGAAGTTGTAGATAGAACTGGCGCCAGCTTGTTGAAGGCCGGTACCATCGAAACCCATTTCGTCCAAGCAATGAAAGACATCATTCTTGAATTCGGTCCCTATATGGTGATCTGGCCAGGCGCAGTATTGTTGCACGCTCCTCCACATGGAGTTAGAAGATTATGCATGGCACTCATCAACCTAAGGAATCCCATCTTGTTCGGTCATCCAGAGAATGACCCGGTGCAGATTGCCATAATTTTAGCAGCGACAGATAGCCATTCTCATATTACTGCGCTGCAGGAATTAAACCAACTGATGCAGGATAAAAAAGCTCGGTCAGCCATCCAAAGCACCATGCACAAATCAGCGGTTCTCCACTGGGTCACGCTTTATTCAAAATAGTACATATTTGTAACAACTCATAAATACAAAGTAAGACGAATTTGATTTCAGGGGGATAAAGATAATGCAACAATGATATTTAATCGCATGAAAATATCTCCACTCTTCAATTTTGAGGCGAACTGTACTCCGGTGCTGTTTTTGAACTCCAGATTTTTTTGTTTTCCAACAGACATGACAAGCTTATATATTCTTAAGTCACAAAACCCTTCCTAGGAAACAAGGCCAGCCTGATGGTTGGTCTGTTTTTTTTATAAAGCACGAAATACTCAAATTTATTATCCAAAGGAGGATACAGAATGGCCAAACGAATGAAGATAGTGACAGTGTGTGGGTGTGGGCTAGGAAGTAGTTTGCTTGGCAAAGGAGTGATCGAAAAAATTGCTCGCGAATTTGGGGTTCAAACCATGGTCGAAGCAGCGGATGTGGGCACCGCGAAGGGTTATGAGGCCGACATCATGGTAGTACAAGATCACCTCGTCAGCCGCCTCGGAGAAATCCCCGACACACCCGTGATTGCGGTTAAGTCTTTTATGGATGAAGAAGAAATACGAGCATTATTGGGTCCGTTTTTCAGTGAATTTCTTCAGAAAGGTGAGTGATAATTTAGGACAAAATCTAAAGATCCGTCTCCCACGAAATTGATTTGATTTCAAATTTCCAGATTTACAAAAATTGAGGAGAAATGACAATGTCAGTAATAAATTTCTTAATCAATGAAGTGTTTGTTCAAGCACCGATCTTCCTTGGGATCATTGCGCTTGTTGGTTTACTCCTACAGAGACGCGCGGCTCGTGATGTCTTGGAAGGCACCATCAAGGTTATCGTGGGTATTGTGATCCTAAATGCAGGTATTAACGTATTCCTGGGATCACTGTTGCCGCTGACAACCCTCTTAAACAGCTCGTTTGGTGTGACCGGTGTCTTACCCGATTGCTTCGGACCATTTGGTGTAGCGATGCAAACGATGGCAATTCCGATTTCCCTTGCTTTCGTTCTGGCCTTCATCATACATCTGGTCTTGGTCCGAATTATTCCGTTCCCGACGTTTAAAAACGTCTTTCTAACCGGTCATATTATGCTTTTCAACACCTCGATTGCAGCGATCGTCATCAACACAACATTGGGTTGGACTGATACAGCGCTGATCGTCTCAACAGCAGTTCTGACTGCCTTGTTCTGGACTTGCATGCCCGCTATTGCACGCCCATTCTCAAAATTCCTGACAAAAGATTTATATACTTTGGGTCACTTGCAGACCATGGATCTCCCCATGGGTGCGTTAGCCGGTAAAATGGTTCAGTCAAAACGCAGTGACGAGGTAGATTTGCCTGGTTTCCTATCCGTCTTTACCGATTACACCGTCATTCTAGCCACTCTAATTCCGATTGTATATATAATCATCGGTTTGGTGGCGGGACCTGATAATGTAAACGCGCTCAGTGGCGGGGCAAATTGGATCGTCTGGCTGATCTTACAAGGCATCGGATTCGCTGCAGGCGTCGCGATCGTGCTCTTCGGAGTCCGCATGTTCTTGGCCGCGATGATCCCGGCTTTTGAAGGCATTGCCAAAACCATCTTGCCGGGTTCTCAACCCGCCCTTGATTCACCACTATTCTTCCAATACTCCCCCACCGGTGTAATCCTCGGATTCCTTTCCTGCTTTGGAGCAATGGTGGTCTTTACCGTCGTTCAGGTTGCTCTCGGCATGTCAATCATCATCTTCCCCGGCCCCATCTTCTTCTTCTTTGATGGCGCTTTGGCTGGCGTATTTGGTGACCGATATGGTGGCTGGAAAGCAGCCATTATTGCCGGAGCATTGATGGGCATCCTGATTGACTTTGTAGCCCTGCTCACCTACCCCCTGCAGGCCCAATTCTTCCAGGGCACTGGTCTCATATTCGGTGGTGGCGACTACATTCTGTGGGCGCCTCTCTACTGGATCCTGGCCTTGATCGGCGGCAAGGTGGAAGGTTTTGCTACCTACGGAGTAATCTCCATAATTGCAGGCATTCTTGTTCTGATCGGAGTGCTAGTAATCCGAAAGGGAAAAATGAGAGAGAATGATGCAGCTGATGCGGCAAAAGCCCAAATGACAGCAGCCGCAGATTAAGAAGCCTAGCGCAGAAGCACTAGATTACAAGTCGCTTCCGTTTCGTATCAGGGGCATGGGTTTGATCTCCCCAGCTCCTGCCCCTGATGCTTCTTAAATGGATAATCTTCAATGATAAGTGCAAACTCATCCATAAGAAAATACAAAAGGCCGCCAAATTTCTGGAAGGTTTTACACGATTCGCCGCGCTTAACACTGCATGCAACTTTATATACATGGGCAGCCAAGTATATGCAACCGGGCTGGGTGGTTGACCTAGGCTGCGAATATGGATTTGGCAGTTTGTTAATTGCCGAGACCAATCCGAAATTACATGTTCTGGGAATTGATCTCGATTTTTCTGCACTTTGTTATTCTCAAGATATACCGGGTAAAGAAATGATCCCGTGGATAAACGCAAGTGGCTTTAAATTACCAATTGCATCCGGGAGTATCAGTGGCGTTTACTTAATCAACCTGCTTCATCTAGTGGGAGAATCAGCCTTCACACTGTCGGAAGTCCAACGAGTTCTGAAACCCAAGGGGATGGCAGTAGTGAGTGTCCCTCAGTTTGATACTCACGAAACCGGGCAACAAAGATCTCGACTTATTAATCAATTGACTAAGGAATTAAATGACTGGTTTCCGGAAGTGATCTGTCCAAACATTATTCGCGGACAAATCCCATCCTTTCCACCACAAACATTTAGGCTAGACCAAACAGCCTCAATTTGGACCGCAATTTGTCGAAATAAATAACTTACCCGAGAAAATACCTCAAAACAAAAGGGCAGACGATGAATGATCTGACATTGGATATACAAAGATTTATGCAAAGTGGGGTTATGGCCATAATTCGCATCGACTCACCGAAGGACGTTCTTCCAACAGTTGAGGCTTTAGCAAACGGAGGGATCGAATTCATCGAGATATCTCTGGTAACTCCTCACGCGCTTGAGTACATCACAAAGGTTCATGATCAATTCGGAAGTTCAATAAAGATCGGCGCAGGAACGGCATTGGACAGCGAGTTTGCCCGTGCTGCTATTCTTGCCGGAGCCGACTTCGTTGTAAGCCCAACCGTGCGGGCAAAAACAATTAATACCACCCGACGATACGGAAAACCTTGTTTTACAGGCGCCTTCACGCCCACCGAATGCCTACTCGCCTGGGAGTCGGGTGCTGACGCAGTGAAAGTATTTCCAGCCATGCCTGCCGGCCCGGAGTATATCAAGGCAATCCATGCCCCACTCCCACAAATACCTCTCGTGGCAGTTGGAGGTGTCACCCTTGAGAACCTGCCCGCCTTCTTCAAGGCCGGTGTGTGTGGTGTTGCCGGAGCAAGTAGTCTTGCAAACCCCAAACTTATCGCACAAGGTTCGTTTAAAGAAATTACCAGGATAAGTGCAAACTGGTTAGAGGCTGCCGGTGAAGCGCGAGGTTCATAATGGCTGAAAATCATCTTAGCACGCAAAAAAAATTGGCGAACAAGTTGCTTTCCTTGAGCGAATTGCTGCCGCGTGAGAGAATAAAATTAGATGTCAAGGTAACGAATTGGCAGGAAGCAATCCGCGAAGCTGGCAAACTCTTATGGGAGAGTGGCGCGGTAACCAGTGAATATATCGAGGCTATGGTTAATGTGGCCAAAGAACTAGGCCCTTATATTGTGATCGCTCCTGGAATTGCATTACCTCACGCCGCAACCGAGGCTGGCGCAAAGCAGACAGCATTAAGCCTGGTCAAATTAGTCGATCCCATTTACTTCGGAAACCCCGACAACGATCCCGTCCGATTAGTTTTTGGTTTATCTGCGATTGACAAGAAAGTGCATATCGGGGCTTTACAAGCCCTTGCGGAACTTTTCCTGTCTAAGGATTTGGTAAATCAATTGTTCAAGGCCGAAAGTGTCAATTCGGTGATTGAGACCTTTCAACAGGCAGAGAGGCTGATAAATGGATAATGCAAGATCAGCGCTAAAGACAGATATTCTTGTCATTGGTGGTGGTGCTGCCGGAACATTAGCTGCTATTTCCGCTGCCCGTAAAAATCAAAAGGTCTTACTCTTGGAATCAAAAGGTTGCCTGGGAGGCAGTCGCACCCTGATGGGTGTTGACACCTTTAATGGTTTCTTTAGTCCGGGAGAAAGCGTATTCCAGTTAGTGGGCGGGATAAGTTTTGAAGTAGTCGATAGACTGAAGAAGAGAAAAGCTGCTTTTCTTCGCCAAAATACATTTGGGTCTGGCCCTGTAGTAACTTATGATATGGAGCAACTCAAGATTGTCTACGAAGAAATGGTATTAGAAGCAGGCGCTGACTTGTTGTACTACTCTTTTGTGGCCGATGTAAAGGTTGAGAGCGATTCAATCAGGGGTGTCACAATATGCAACAAAGCAGGGCTAAACTCTGTTGAAGCGAAGTTAATCATAGATGCAACTGGCGATCTTGATATCGCTGCTGGTGCCGGCGAAGAGTATGAACTGGCCGGCAAGAATGGAATTCCCGTTCAATCACTTACAACCGTATTTTATATGGCGAATGTAGATAATAAAAAAGCCTTTTCGCTTTCACAGGAAGAGCGCACAAAGATCATGAAAGATGCCTATGAGAGCGGAAAATATAACCTGACCCGCATTGGGGGATCAATTCATCCAACACCACATCCCGGTTACATACATGCCAATCTCACCCGTATTCCCAATGTAGATGCTACGGATCCATTCGCGTTAACACGCGCGGAAATAGAAGGACGGCGGCAGGTACAGGAATATGTACGTTTCTTAATTAATGAATATCCCGGATTTGAAAAATCATATCTCGCATCGACCGCCTCCACAATCGGTGTGCGTGAGACCAGAAGGCTGAAGGGTAAATATATTCTGACAGGTGATGACATCAAGCAAGGTGCCAAATTTGAAGATGCGGTTGCTTGCTGCTCTGCTCCGATTGAAGACCACAATGCCGGTAAAGATGTAAACTGGGAATTCCTGCAATCCGGTGATTATTACCAGATCCCCTATCGCTCCCTGCTTCCAAGGAAGATCAACAATTTACTCGTGGCAGGGCGCTGCTTGAGCGCAACTCATGATGGCCAAGCTTCCGCCAGAAATTCAGCGCAGTGCATGGCGATGGGCGAAGCTGCGGGGGTTGCTTCAGCGCTGGCCCTTTCCAAGGGAATTTCACCAAGTCAAGTAAATATTAAGGAATTTCAGGATACCCTGCTCCTGCAGGGCGTAATCCTCAGGCCCACGGACATTGACGCTGAAAGGTTATTCAAATGAAGAAGATAAGGACAGTATTGGGAGATATCCCTCCTGAAGAACTTGGATTCACAGATGCCCACGAGCACCTCATCATGGATAAAGATTATGTGATCAAATTGAATCCAGATTATCGCATGGACAGTGTTGACAAAACGTCTAAAGAAGTAAAGTCATTTATGGCGGCAGGAGGAAAAGCTGCCGTTGAAATGACCTGCTTGAATTTCGGTCGCAATGCGAAGAAAATGATCGAGGTTGGAAAAAATACCGGATTGCACATTATCGCCTCGACAGGTTTCCATCGGCCTCAGTTCTATATGGATAGTCACTGGAGATTTTTCTACGAAGTTGAACAGATTGCACGGATCATTATCGAAGAAATTGAAATGGGAATGGACCAGAATCAATATAACGGTCCTATTATTGACCGTACGGAGGCCCGCGCCGGCGTCGTTAAGATTGCGACCGGCTATTTTGTCATGAAGCCTGAGGACGAAAGGGTGATTCATGCAGCAGCAATTGCCCATCTCGAAACTGGAGTCCCCATATTTAGCCATACGGAAGAGGGAACCCTCGGTTTGGAGCAAGTAAAGCTACTTGAATCTTATGGGGTCGATCCGTCGCATGTCACAGTTGGGCACTATGATCGTAACCCGGATTTCTATCTGCACCACGAATTGGCTCAGAGCGGATGTTTTCTCCAATACGACACACCCAGCCGGCGAAAATATTTTCCCGAAACGCATTTCATTGAACTCGTCAAGAAAATGGTGGATGCCGGTCATGGAAAGCAAATTCTTTGGGGCGGTGACTTGGCCAGGCAAAGCTACCAATGTGCGTATGGTGGAGCGCCGGGATTGAAATACATACTTGAGGACTTTATCCCTCGATTACGTCAAGAGGGTTTTTCTGAAGATGTCATTGCAGATATTTTTGTGAATAACCCTGCCAATGCGTTGAGTTTTTAAACACAGAAGGGGAAGGATCACCATGAAATTGTCGGGTATTATTCCGCCGCTGCTCAC
The DNA here is from genome assembly GCA_963790075.1 of uncultured Chloroflexia bacterium. GTDB lineage: Bacteria > Chloroflexota > Anaerolineae > Anaerolineales > Villigracilaceae > CAYOUV01. The sequence continues at coordinate 14,498 of CAWBNG010000009.1, read as the reverse complement.
CCCGTTCATGGAAAATGGGGATGTTGATTATGATCGGATTCCCCTGTTAGTTAATTTCATGAAACCTTATGTGAAGGGTTTCTTTGTGTGTGGTACTTATGGGTCCGGGGTGTTAATGAATGTGGATGAGCGAAAAAAGGTTTTTGAAACTGTTGTCGAATGCCTTGACGGCTCATATCAACTAATTGCTCATGTGGGTGCCGCAAACCAGCGAGACACCTTGAATTTAGCCGAACACGCCGAGCAGCATCACGCATTAGCCGTCACGGCTGTCCCCCCTTATTATTACCACCATGATGAAGAGACCTTATTTCGATTTTTTCAAGAATTGATCAATATCTCGTCCATACCGGTATATTTATACGATAATCCAGGAGCATCTGGGAATCAAGTATCGCCAGAATTAATTAATAGATTGGCAGATATCGGCTTGAACGGCGTTAAAGACAGCACTTTCGACATTAGTAAGACATACGCGGTAATGCGCAAAGTGCATAAAAAGGATTTTGATGTGGTTATCGGCTCCGAGAGTTTGCTCCTGCCTGCTTTTATGATGGGAGCGCAGGCCTGCATTTCAGGTCTGGCCAATGCACTCCCGGAACTAATGAACAAGTTGTATCAAGCCGCCTCAAGCAACGATTTTATTCTAGCAAAGGAACTGCAAACCAGCGTGTTAAAGATGTGGGATATCTTGCATATTGGCCCATCAAATCCTACCGCCTATGCAATGCTTCAAATCCGCGGTATCGAAGCTGGTTTACCTCGACGACCCATATTGCCATTAGGGAGGAAATTATTCTCCGAAGTTGAAATTGCAATGCATGAAACGCTCTCTATCTGGAACATTTAAAGCTATGACAACTTCAGTAGAATCGCCTCAACATTCAATTTTTCTGTCTGAACCAAAGACGAAAATTAATGCAATCCTGTTTGACATGGATGGCGTACTGGTAGATTCAATTCCCGTTCATTTAAATGCCTGGAATTCCGTTTTGAGTGAAATGGATATGCCTGCACTGGATCAAGAATTCTACTTTTCAGTGCTTGGTAGAACAAATTTGGATATGATAACCAAATATCTAAACCTGCAAAATATAGAAATGTCTATGTCTCTTAAGAAGGATCTAATTAATACCAAAGAGCAGTATTTTCGGAAAATTATCAAAGACAACATTAAGGCTACGCCGGGTGTGTTTGAGTGGTTGGATTTCTTTAAGCAGAATCGGATCCGCTGCTCAGTTGCGTCTTCGGGCGAGATGGCCAATATCCTGGCAGTGTTGGAAGCGCTACATGTTTCGGATTACTTTATCTCAATAATCTCCGGGGCGCATCTACCAGCCAGCAAACCCGATCCGCGGGTCTTTACATTAGCGGCAGCCTCCTTAGGAGTTAATCCTGATAATTGCATGGTAATCGAAGATGCTCCGGCAGGAATCCAAGCGGCAAAGTCTGCGAATATGTTGTGTTGCGCCATAGCCACTACCTTCCCATCTGGCGAATTAAAGCAGGCCGATTTAATTTTGGAAAATCTGGCACAAGTTCATCCGGAAACATTATTTTCAGACCAATAATTTTAGCTTTTGAGGTGACCATGAATGCAGTTGCTTTAAGATATCTGGTAGTTGTCCTGGCATTAGTCGCTATTTCCCTCGTATTTTCGTGGATTGCGAATAGAGAACATATTAATAAAGTTAAACAAGCAGTCGCCTGGTTATTAAAGATTTCGTTTTTTGATTTTGTGGAACTTGTCATCTTCTTGAAACCACTAAAAAAACGGTATAGAGAAACGGGGATCGTTGTTTGGCTTGTTCTAGTCTTTTTTGTTGGCAAATATTTAATTTTCACCCAACCAAAACTTACCGAGATCCCTGGCCCTTATATACCCATGATCGGATACGTATTTTATCTGAGCATACTGTTCATCATTCAATTTGTGTTACTAATTTCAAGAAAACCGGAAAGAGACGCTGATGAAGAAAATTGAAAAAAGGATGCAAGGGGTATTAAACCGGGGTGAGAAGGTATTGGTATCTGGAGTTCCAATCGGATATCCAGACGTTGATACAACCCGCAGAATTGTTGAAATATATATCAAATCTGGTATCGACGTGGTTGAATTCTCCATGCCCAGTCCGAACCCCTATATTGATACCAAAATCATTGCTGACTCAAACATCCAGGCATTAAATTCTGAACCTGATTTAGATAAATATTTTGATATCTTATCCAAAGTTCGAGAAGACTTCCCGAATGAGCCGTTCTACATGATGGCATACGCCGATATTATTCGCAATTATGGAGTTGAGCGATTCGTGAAAACAATTCACCAAATAGGCATTGATTTGGTCGAACTTCCGGATAAAGATGAGACCGTTCCCAAACTTGTCCGCCAGCTTGAACCCTTATTGGATAAGGCTGGAATATATCGAACTTATATTTTGCACCATCCTTTCAATGAAGATTACTTGAGTAGCATCAAGGATAAAGCGCATGGATTTTTACTTCTTCAATCATTTGCTGACAAACTGGGAAAAAGGGATAAAGTAGCGGCTGAAAATAAAAATATTATCGATAGGATAAGAGGAACGGATTTAGATGCAAAGATTATTCTGGGTTACGGAATCAACAGCCCAGAGCGGGTAAAAGAAGCTGTTGCTGCCGGTGCAGACGGCGTCATCGTAGGAACTGCTATGATCGAAAGAATCACAAACGGCAACTTTGAGGTCTTGTCGAAATTTATTATTGAAATGAAGAAAGCAACCTTGCCCTCAAAATAGGGACCTTTACAATCCGGACCCGCCCAATAAAGTTATCGTCATTTCCAAAAGGTTGTGTATATTCAAGTAGAGGATCACAATCATGCCGGAACTAACACTTGAGATTAACAATAAAGTGGGTTTGCATGCCCGACCCGCTGCTTTGTTCGTACAAACGGCCAACCGGTTTAATAGCACCATAACCGTGAAATTAGATGCCAAAACCGTAAACGCAAAGAGTATTTTAAATATCTTGACCTTAGGAGCCAATCACGGCGCTGTTATCACCGTAACTGCTGAAGGCGAAGATGCCGAACAAGCCCTAACGGCATTTAAAGAACTTCATGCTAATAATTTTGGAGAAAAGCAGTGAGACAGATTCAAGGCATTGCCGCAGCTCGTGGCTTTGCCATTGGGCCCGCCTTCCAGTTTCTCCAGATCAACACGCAGGTCGAACAATATAAAGTCGACGATCCTGGCAAAGAGATCAAACGCCTAGATGAGGCGGTTGCCATTGCTGCCGAACAGGTCCAAGCAGTTTTCGAAAAAGCAAAGGCTGAGACTGATGCGGACCAGGCATCGATCTTTGATGCCCACTTAATGATGCTTCAAGACCCTGAACTTTTAGGGATGATTCACAAAACCATTACCGAAAATCGATGGAATGCGGAATATGCAGTCAAAGAAGCGACTGAATATTTTGCCCAAACACTTGATGACATTGGTGATGATTACTTCAAGTCCCGCGCAGCCGATGTGCGCGACGTTGCACAGCGCATGCTGCGTATCTTGTTAGGTTTCAAGGATACCGGATCTAGCGAATTAATCCAGCCTTCCATCATAATTGCCAGGGATTTAACTCCGTCTGACACTATATTGTTGGACAAAAACCGAGTATTGGGATTTTGCACAGTTGAAGGCAGTGATACGTCACATACAGCTATTCTGGCGCGTGGTTTGAACATTCCAGCAGTCGTAGGCAGCCCAGCCGATGTCTTGAGCATTCCGAATGGCAAAGAGATTGTCCTGGATGGCGTATCAGGAAAATTGTTCATCGACCCTACTTCAGAATGCATTAATACCTACACAACCAAAAAGATTTCTATTACCGCGCTAGCTGAAGAAGCGGCAGTTCATTGTCGTGAGCCAGCCATTACCCAAGATGGACACCAGGTTGAAGTCGTTGCCAACATCGGCAGCGTGGAAGACGCGCAGACCGCTATCGACAATGGCGCAGAGGGCGTGGGATTATTGCGTACCGAGTTCCTTTATATGGAACGAAAAACCTTGCCAGACGAAGGAGAACAATATAAAGCCTATTCAGCGATTCTGGATGTTTTTGGCATGTTACCTGTCGTGCTTCGAACCAGCGACATCGGTGGAGACAAGGTGTTGCCATACCTGAACCTAGAGAAAGAAATGAATCCATTCCTGGGGGTGCGTGGGCTGCGCCTAGCGCTGGTTCATTCTGAAATGCTTCTCAAGCCACAGCTGAAGGCTGCCATTCGCGCTGGAAAAGGACATGACCTAAGGGTAATGTTTCCCATGGTGACGACCTTAGCGGAAATTCGGCAGGCACGAAATTCTTGGATGAATGCAGCTCTGAACTTGTCAAGGAAGGCAAACCACTTGGTGGAAATATTCAAATTGGCATCATGGTGGAAGTGCCTTCAGCGGCCCTGATGGCCGATAAATTAGCCCCGGAAGTTGACTTCTTCTCCATTGGCACCAATGATTTAACACAATATACCCTGGCTGTGGACCGCACAAATTCCCAACTTGCTTACCTAACCAGTGCATTCTCGCCGGCAGTGTTGCGGCTGATACAGAACGTGATCTTGCAGTCGCACAAATATGGCAAATGGGTAGGCCTTTGTGGTGAGCTCGCTGGTGAACCGTTGGCCATTCCTGTTTTACTGGGGCTAGGCTTGGATGAATTTAGTGTAACCCCACCGACGATACCCATCGCAAAGCAGATAATCCGAGGGTTAAGAGTGCCCAAATGTCAAAAGCTTGCCAAAGAAATATTAAAGCTTGAATCAGCCGAGGAAGTGAAAGATTATATTCAAAAGAATGTATCAAATATTGCCGGCTTTTGATCTCACCTTAGCAGAATCTAAATTTAGCAGGCATGTTGTGCCAACTTGACCTGCCCCCCAAATTCGGTCCAAAACTAATGATAGGATTAGGCTGATCAGGAGGCAGAAAGTATGGCAAAGCGAAAGATATTTTCAACAGGTAAGATCAGCTTCTGACTCCAATAGATGTTAGCAACGAACTGAAAAGAATTGATGAATTGCAGGCTGGCTATGTTCCCTCAAGCCTTTAATATCGGTTTCAGTAACGAAAAGGCCTTCAAACTCTTTTTTTCTTACAGGTGGGGGATAAGGTGGTTTCCCCCTGTATATAGGCGCCCCCGGTGGGATTCGAACCCACAACCTACTGATTCGAAGTCCCTATCCTTGAAGGGTGTTAAAAATACCCATACATCCGGTGTTTAGGGGCCCTGACTGACTTAGCAGTATGAAAAGTTGTAAACTTGAGCCTATGACTAGAGAAGTGAGGGCTGTATGGAAAAATCAGGGCGTCATTGACCGCAACGTAGATTTGAGAATGCACCGAGACTGCTGCTGGATTGTGAATTGAGTGTATGTCCAAGTTGTGGGGAAAAGCTGAAACCTCGGAGACCGTGGCACATGCGCAAAAGCGTACAGACTTTGAAGGGGCCAATCCGAGTAGCGGGGAAAAGCAAGGAGTGTGCGAATCCAGAATGTTCCCAGCACGGCAGACACTATTACGCCAGCCGAGTAAACTTGATCAGTTTACCCACCACAGCACCTATGGGTTGGATGTATTGGCATACATCGGATGGCAGCACGAGCATGAGCATAAGCAATTGGTGGAGATCCAACGCGAACTCAATCGGTGCGGCATTCTGGTCAGCGAACGGAATGTGGGCAGGCTCTATCGACAGTTTTTGGGTCTCTTGGGAGCGGTGAAAGAACCCGTACAGCAGATATTAGAAGTGACAGCAGCCGAACATGGGGGCTTGATTTGGGCGATGGATGCCTTGCAACCGGAAGGGTGTGGCACACATATTGTATGTGTTGTATGAAGTGCTGAGTGGGACGCCGGTAGCGGCTTTGCAGACAGAGCATTCCACGACAGCAGAACAGATCGACTGGCTCCAGCCTTATCACGAGATGCACTTGCCTGTGCTGGGAACGCTCTCTGATGGAGAGGAAACGATTGGACTTGCCCTGAAAACCTGCTGGCCCACAGTCCCGCACCAGCGCTGCCAATCCCATTTCTTGAGCAACTTGGCGGAAGCGGTATTGCCTTATGATGACGAACTACGGAAAAATCTGAGACAAGACCTGGGTGGATTACCCGCCGTACCCGAACAAACGCCTGGGGCATCCCCCCTTTGTCAACCTCCAGAGATCCAGGCTTGATTGCACTCGAAAAGCAAGTTCGCCAGGCCATCCGCGAGGCGGTCAATCATAACAGCCGTAAACCATTTCATTGGGGAGGTTTGTCCGGTTATCAACAATTGGAGGCGATTGCGCAGGCCTTGGAATCTTTGAGAGAAGCTGTGGATGAGACAGGCTATTTCAAGCGTTTGCTTTCACAGGTCAATCGGGCCTTAGTGAAGAACCGCAAGGATGCTCGCAACCTGGCTGAAGCCCATCAGTGGCTTTGCCAGATCGCCGGTTGTTTACATTATCCCCCTAAAGACCCATGCACAACCAATTTCAATAGTACCCAAGTGACCAACGATATGGAAGCGCTCCTTCAGTCTTTTACCCCTAATCCGAAAGCACAATTCCCCCAGGCACGTTTACATTCGGCTCTGCAGTAACGCTGGCGGCTCCATCAGCAAGAATTGCTGGCGTGTTACGATGTCGCGGGCTTGCCTCAAGATAATCTGCAGATGGAAACCTTGTTTGAATAATTACGCCGTCGCCAAAGGCGTATCAGCGGACGCAAGTCTACTCGCGAACTCCGTAACTTTGGACAAGCGCAAATTCTCTTTCTTGCCGAGAGCGAAGTCGTTTTGTTGGAGCACATCCGGCACGTCCGTTTGGATGATTATCGCGCTTGACTGGCAAGGCTCGCTCAGGCTGAGCAACCACGCCGGTTTATGCAATCATTGCATCATGATCCAAAACGTGCCATCTCTAGACTGGTTGAGGAGTATCTGACCCGTTACAAAGAACTCTCGATCAGCAAAGAATTTTGCCAAACGAGAGTTCTTGTGCCTGTTCATAACGAATAGTCAGTCAGGGTCTAAGACCCCTAAACTAGAACTGAAACCTTTTGGTTATAAGCCCATAGGTGAGTACGTGATCAGACTCAAATGAAAACTATCTAGTCAAGCCGTTGCAGTGATACGTTCCACTTGGCGCTTTGGACGATAGCGGACCAGGTCATAATTGGTTTGCAGATTTAACCAGAATTCAGGAGTAGTTCCTAGCGCCTCTGCAAATAACCAGGCGGTCTCAGGGGAAATGCCGCGCTTGCCGCGTACGATTTCGTTGATGCGCTGCACTGGTACGTCAAGATGTTCCGCAAAAGCAACTTGAGAAAGCTCAAGCGGGTTTAGAAACTCTAATAGCAGGATTTCCCCAGGGTGAGTAGGGATACGGTTTTCTGGGAGCATGGTTACCTCTTTTTCTCTAGTGATAATCTACTAATGAAACGTCATGTGCGTCATCAATCCAGCGGAAGGTAATTCGCCACTGGTCATTCACACGAATACTATGATAGCCTGCCAGGTCACCTTTCAAAGTTTCCAGCCGATTTCCAGGCGGCGAACGCAGGTCGTCAAGTTTGTGAGCAGCGTTGAGCACGTCCATTTTGCGAAGGGCAATGCTAACGATGCTCTGCGGGAAACGTCTGGCGCGGGCCGAGCTTCTGCCATGATACAGGTCTGCGGTGGCTGGGTCTTTGAAGGAGCGAATGGACATTGATGAGATTATAACGCTTACACGGTATCCATGCAAGATGTTTGGTCAAAAAACAAGGGTCTGCAAAATCATCGTTACGGGTTCAAGATTGGTTTTCGGAGGTCGGCGGTTCGAAGTCCGCCCACCCCGACCAAAGAACCAATGACAAAAAAGTGTCATTGGTTCTTTTTTTTGTATTCTTTGATCTCTAACTTGTTGCTGTACCAGCTACCAAGAAACAAACGAATGTTTCTTTTATGCTAGATTGAGCCCCTGCGTTCGTAGAAAATGGGTGGTGGAAGTCAAATGCTTAAGTGTTGGTAAGTTCAATAGGTTCCGCAGTGGGACAGTCACAGTGATGGTAGTACTTTTAGGTGCAGCAAGTGATGGGCCTATAGGACCCAGTTATAACAAACTGCATAACGGGCAGCATGACAGGGGCTTTCATCAATTGGAGTTCTCAAATTTAAAAAACTGCATTGGTATGAAGGATCGCATGGTTACAATCCGCGAGGCCTTTTACAACCTTTGATCTTTCCAATTTATTCTTCTGCTGAAAATATCTTGCGTTTTACTATTATTTCTGCCATAGGCAGGCTTAATACTTACATTGCTTTTGGACCAGTCTCCGGGGCATTTCACTGCCAAGACCCTGAAAACTAAAACCAGCGGCCTCTTCCGCCATTAGTTCTGGGATTAATGGTTATCAGCGTATCTGATTGAGTACAAGCAAGAATCGGCTTTTGCTCGTTGGGCTCATAACCCGGAGGTCGCAGGTTCCAGTCCTGCCCCCGCTACTGCATAGGACCCATCCCGAACCACACCAGAAAGATGAGTTCGGGATGATTTCATTAAATCAAGCAATTTCCCTTCAAGTTCTAACCAATCATATATCTGTTGCAATTATCTGCATCCTACAGCGGCTACAGCTTGTAGTACCTTCGCCACTTGCTTCGAAATGGCAAACTAGAAGGTACAAAGGTTGGTCAACTATGGCTGATTGAAAAAAATCACTGGAAATCTACGTACAAAACGTGCAAGATGCTGCTGACCAACATTTTGGCCCTAAGTGATATTTTCCTCTTATAATTTAGGTAATCTTTTATGCTTATCGGCAAATATGAAAACTCATAGTTTCTTTCCCCTGACCGGAGCAGGTCAAAGAAAAGATTAAATATCCGGATGTTTTAGTACTATCGAAGTCAATTGGTTTGATGGAGATCTCGTAACTGGAGTCATTCCCGAGATAGGAAATTTGCCTTCGTAGGAAGCATCCCCGTTCTTGACGCTGATGCTGGTGATGATATTGCCATCGTCAGTAATGGATGTATTTCCTCCGCCAGACTCTGAACCGCCGCTGCTCTCGAAACTTTCACCGGATGGAGGATGTATGAGAGAGGGTCGATCGATCAGTGTATTCTCAGTTGGTGCTTCCGCGGGTTGTTGCAAGGTAGCAATGGCGACTATAATCACGACTTCGGGCATAGATTCCGGTGGTCCCTGTGGGGTGGAAATATTGCAGGCCAATGTATAGCGGCCAGCAGCCCACAAATATAGCCAGGCGAAACGCTCTTGATTTCACGGTAGATCCATGCAGTTTCCGCTGTTAGCCTGTACGGAATGGTTGGAGTTGGCCACCAGGGCACACATCTGGTTGGCACCTGCTGGGCGGTTAGAAACGCTGTATCCAGAAAAAGGCCTTGGGCCGCCGTAAAGGATCCACGGACCTGAGCCCGGTACGCCAGCATTTTCCGGCGTTACTGTGTCAAAGAAAAAGTGGACGTGCATCCCGGGTAGCGCTTCCGTATATTCAAAGGTTTCGTATTCAACAACATACCGGTTTTGATCATCAATGGTAATAGAGTTGATGCGTACAAAGGGAATCCCCGCAGGCACGGTTGCTGTGGGTGTAAGGGTCGGGGGTGGTGTTTCTGAGGGTGTCGAAGTAATAGCGGGAGTAGCAGTCTCAGTGGGCAGTGGTGTATCGACAACTACCACAACGGGAATTGCTGTATCCGTAGCGCTGGGAGCGTTGGCTCCACCACCGCCCAAAAACTGCCCGGCAAGGAATACCCCACCGCCAATTAAGCAAGCCAGGACAATTAATCCACCAACGGCGATCGGAATCGACAAGCCAAGGATTTTTGAGCGCGCGCCAGTATCCGGTGTGCGAGGGGCAGGCATAGGGCCTGTCGCCGGTCCTCCCGCAATCGTACTGCCTCCGCCCGTTCCTCCCCCGCCAAACGTTGCGGCTGTTGGCAGAGCGGCTTCCACCTGGGTGCCCTCCGAGCTTGTGGCGGGGGTGGAGATTGGTTCTACATACGTAGCGCCCGGGGTTCCCACAGGCATGGCGGATTCTTCAACAACGGTTGCCCCCGGGCCCGTAGAGGAAATGTCCGGCTTCTCGATCGTGGTCGCTCCGGGAGATGCAGGGGCTTCGATAGAAACGCCAGCTTTGATCCGCCCGAGTACATTCCGCAAAGCGGCAGCCATCTGGGCAGCGCTCTGATAACGATCATTGGGATCTTTAGCGAGCGATTTATTGATGACTGCCACCAGGTCATCTGGCACATCCGGGTTGAGATTCCGCAGGTCTGGCACGGGGTCGTTGACATGCATCATCATCAACGTCATAGCGGAATCAGCCTCGAACGGAGGTCGACCGCTAAGCATCTCGAAGAGTGTCACACCCAGGGAGTAAATATCCGCGCGTCGGTCAGGGTTTTCGCCTTTGATTTGCTCGGGCGCCATATACATAGCTGTGCCTACAACCGCTCCCGTGGCGGTGTGGCGCTGCCCGCCGACGATTTTGGCAATGCCAAAGTCCATCAAAATGGCTTGCCCCGTCACATTGAGCATCAGGTTGGCTGGTTTAATATCGCGATGGATCATGCCACGCTGGTGTGCGTAATCGACTGCATCGCAAATTTCAGCGATATATTCGATCGCCTTGGTCACTGACAGAAGCCGTCCGTTTGCGTTAAGTCGTTTGAGATGGTCCTGAATTGTTTCCCCCGGAACAAATTCCAAAACCATGTAATAGATATCATCATCGTTGTTGAAGTCATAGACCTGGATGATGCCGTGATGACGCAATTGTGCCACAGCTGTGGCTTCCTCTTCGAATCGCTTTACGAAGTCGAGATCACTTGACAGGTGCGGATGGATCAACTTGACTGCCACCACCCGCTTCAAATTGGGATCAGTGGCCTTGTAGACCGATGACATGCCGCCCTGACCCAACAATTCTTCTATTTGATATCGCCCGCTCAGGCTTTTTCCGATCCAGCTAATTTTAGACATTCCTTATCTCCAAAAAAGACATGATTATTGCAAAATACGAATTTCCACCACCACGGAACTTACCTCGCATAAGGTTAAGCCAACACAAAATTCATCTGGCAGTTGCCGCTCATTCGATTAACCACAGCCAGGTATTATCAAACGTACAAACGCTGCGCCCTGATTCGCTCAAAACCACCATGGCTACAAAACCGCGTTCGAAAATTTTGTCGGCATTTGCTGCCGCTCTTTGACGGGATTGATAGTCCGCTGTAATCTGGGTTGCTACTGCTTGCTGCTCTGCTACTTGCTTGTTATATAAATTCATCGCACCCACATCGCCAACATTGGCCGGTTTTTTGGGGACAGGTGGAATAGCGGGCAGGGAAAGTGGAGTACTGGGATCAATTTCACCGATCAGGGTATCGTTCGAATATATCGAAAATGTATTCCCGCGGCCAACAATCGTCAGACGGTTCGTCACGTTATTTCCCCATTGGAAGTTCGGGTCACGGCCATAAGCATAAATGTCTTTGCCGCCAACTATATCTCCATTGGACATGGTCGCAAATAGAACATGCCCACTTGCACCACGTGTAACGATAGCCATATATTGGTTCAGGGCGTTCTTATTTCCATCCGAACGTAACACAAAGCCGCAGCCTGACGTGCCATATCGCGTGTTCCATGTGATGTCAGAAGAAACTACAAAATCCTGCGCTACGGTGGCGAGGAAATTATTAACGTAGTCATACGACATATACCCATCGACTTCTAACGTAACCGATGGATAAATCCATCCCGGTCGCCCATTGGTTGGATCGACTCCGTATTTGGGGAGTTCTGCTATAAAAGGCGCAAAGGCCGTAGCTGTCGCAGCCAGGGCTTCGTCATTCAAGGCAGATTGAGCAGCCTGGGTTGCATCCAGCGCCTGACTGTGTACAGTAGCTTCCGCCTGAGCAGTTTCAACTGGCGCATTGGGGTTCAATTTTCCTACAGCTTCAACGGTAGCAGTTCCGCGGACAGCCGCGCTTATGGCTTCGAGAGTCGCTTCCCGGGCGCTATCGCTACTTCCAGCGCCTGAGCCGCAAGCGCTGAACACGCTCACGACTACAAACAGATGGATGACCAGATAAATTTTCCGCTTCATCTACGTAATGTCTTTTCTTTTTTGCAGGAACAAAATCGCCACGAACAGGATCAGAATGATGCCAGACTGCACCGTCCAGGTCTTTATGATCTTGGACCAATAAGCCTTGCTGTCATTCTTGTTTACGTGGATCCAGTCAAAATTCGAGTGGAACTGGTCGATCACAGCTTCAGCAGGCGTAACCGCCGATGCCTGAGCGATTTGCCAGTTTACCAGTTCCGTTTGATAGGCAATCGCCTCGGACTTGTAGACTTCAGATTGCGCCTGATAGGCCTGGATCTGGCGCTTGTAGTCGTCTTGAATTTGAGTAGCCTGGGCCTCCCAGGCTTTTATCGCGGTGAAGAAATCGGCCATCGCCACTGAGTCGGATTGGTCAGCGGGTTCAGGCGGACGCTCGGGAAGAACGGGTTCCGGGGGAGGGTCGCCGAGCGGTGCCGGCTCAACGGGTGGAGGTTCCGCAACAGCCGGGTTATAGAATTGTCCCAGACCCGGATAGTCACAGGAATCCTGCTCCAGCATCTTTACACCCATACAGGTGCAGCCGTAGTCCAGCTTGTCTTCAATCGACATGGACTCGCGCACGTCGCGCGGCAGCGCCCAACAAACATCCGCAGCCACATCTGAACCTGCCCCGCTGATGCTCATCAAAGCCTCGAAAGCCCAACGAGTTGAAGTCGGTGCGCTGACAAAGCTTGGCAGCGGGATCAAAGCCCCGCCTAAAACGATCTGTGGCAACATCAGGATGATCACCAGTAAAGGCGCAGAATTGGCATTCGGTGCCAGAGCCGAGGCGAACAGGCCCAGCATCATGCCAGCCAGGGTTGCCAGGGTCAGCGTAACGTAAATTTGTCCAAATTCGGACGCACCCCCGGGAACGTCAAACGCCAGGTAGTGAACGATAGTATAGGCAGCCGCCTGGTAAAGCGCGAGCAAAGCCGCCACCCACACCTTCGAAAGCACATAAGGCAAGATTTTTAGGTTAACTAATCTCTCACGCTTGTAGACTTCCTGCTCTTTAACAATCTCACGCATCTGAGAAATGCCACCCACCATTACCCCGTAAACTGTCAGCAGGAAAAGCGTAATCATGACGTTCGCAAACATGCCGTCGTTGAAATCCAGCGGGTCGCGTCCCAGCAGGACGGCAAGGACGACGTCCAGCATACTGACAATCGGCGCGGTAGCAAGCATCAGGGCCAGTCCGAAGCGGTCACGGGTCAAAATCTTGATGTTGCGAGCCGACAGGATGAAGAACTGCCGTAAGCCGGATACCTGATGGGATGTCGACGGTTCAACCTTGCGAGCGGCCTGCTCCGGTTGCTGAGACGGAATCGTTGTCCCGGCAGCCACTGTGCCATCCAAAGGTTCCAGAATATACTTTCGATATGCGGAGTGCTCGCGGTAGCGTTTGGCCCAATCTTCGGGGCTGCCCTTGCTGAAATCGTCCAGAATGGCGTAAATTTCATCAAACTCGATTTCACCTGCTCGACGGCTGCGTTCCGGGCGGTAGCTGTCAAAATATTCCAGCGCTTCTTCGGGCGGACCGAACCAGGCCAGGTACCCGCCACGCGCCAGGAAGATGACCTTATCGCCCAGCATCACATTCTTGGTGGCGTGCGTAATCAACACAATCGTTCGCCCCTGGTCAGCCAGGCGGCGCATCAACTGCATCAGGGCGGTTTCCGTGCCCGGTCCAGGCCGGAAGTAGGCTCATCGAGGAAGAAAGCCCGGGTTTTGTAAGCAGCTCGACGCCGATAGAGACGCGTTTCTGCTGTCCGCCGCTCAACCCGCTGATCTGAACATCCTTACGATGCAGGAGGTCCAGATCTTCAAGCACCTCGATCACGCGTTTGTGCCGTTCTTCGGCGGTGGTATCGGCGGGCATGCGTAACTGAGCAGCGTAATCCAGCGCCTGATAGACGGTCAACTCCATATGAATAATGTCTTTTTGCGGCACGTAGCCGATGTCATTGCGGATGGCGTCGAAATGCTTGTATATGTCAGTGCCGTTGACCAACACATTGCCATGTGTCGCCGGGCGATACCCCGCAATCGCATCCAGCAGGGTTGATTTTCCGCCACCGCTCTGCCCCACCACAACTACAAACTCACGCGGATTGAACACCACCGAGATGTCTTGCAAAATGTTCAGGTCTTTACGTACCCATTTGTTCAAATGGATAGCATCCACCCGCAGACCGCCGCTTTCATCGTATTGCGACATCTGGTTCGTGCCCATGACGAAGCGGTACTGGCCGATGCGGATGGTGTCAGTCGGTTTCAACCAGGTTCTTTTTTCGATGCGTTCGTTATTGACGAAAGTTCCGTTCGAACTGCGCAGGTCCTGCACGCGATAGCGCT
>CAWBNG010000008.1:0-667714 GCA_963790075.1 uncultured Chloroflexia bacterium | reverse complement strand
GCCTTCCTACGTCGGAGGCTCTTTTTACGATGCAAGGGTGCCACCGTGACATGTAAATCAGTTAGCCCAAATTTCACCTTAGGAAGCGTGGTTTAGAAAGTCTCCAGGTGTTCTCAAGGGACACTCGCCTTTCACAAAAATCGATGAGTCGGTTGCCACATAACCAATCTCCCATTCCTTCACCAGAAATCGAATGTTTCTTAGGATTTATATCTTTTCAAAGCCAAATACTGCTATAATAGACAGGATTTGTCCACTTATCCAATTTAAGCTTGGAAGTTTTAAAGGCCTCTCTTTAGGGTATGTATCCAATGGAACAAATCCTTGACACCATAACCAGTGGTTTATCAACAATCAATAGGTTGGATGAAGATCCACCAGCACTGCTAGTCGACTGGATCAACTGGGACAGCGGTTTTCGTGGAAGTGGCTTGAATGTCGGTGACCGAATAATCGCCATAAACGGCCAATCGATCGCGCGTCCTTCTAGTATGGAGGAGTTACAAAAGGTGCTGCGACGCCTGATCGGACAGGCAGGGGAATCCCAAGTTTGGCAGGAAGAAGGGCTGGCGGATGATAGTCCGTTGTTGCTCACAATCATACGGAAACGTATTCCTGGGGATGGTTGGGAGAAGCTGGATATACAGGGTAAAGTTCGATTCGAGCGCGCATACCTTAATGAACTAAATCAGAGATCATTTGGGGCGGGTGGACCAGGAACTCTTTCCACGGATGGCTTTGATGGAGCCTGGGAATTCTGGGTAGATCAAAGAAAGTCTAGCTGGTCCAAAGCGCTGCTATATAAACAGTTAAGCATGAATATAAACCTGAATACGCGTGTTGCGCTGCAAGATCACTTGGAGGATGAACCGCGCGTGACTTTCCTGCGCCAGCATTACCCAGGCCCATTTGCAGACGCGGTCAGTGCCGACTGGGAAGCAGCCCGGGACTGTTTGCAGGGCAGGCGCTATGAATTACCTCCTGGCGCCCTGGATTTTCGTTCCCTGCAGGATGAAGAAACCAATCGGATCACCTCAATCGCTTCTAGCACCTGGCAGGGTTTTCTAACCGCCCACGCAAGTGAAATCATCCCGGCCTCTCTTACGATTGACCCAATGCACGACGATCTTCACCAGATAGCCGGCAAGCTGGTGAAACTCCCACCGATTTCACCAGATGATTGGGTCGCAGATACGGGCCGTGCTTTTCTGACATCCAACCAGGACGATTCCTGGTATTTCGTTGATGCCGGCTCTGAGGTTATGAAGCGACTGTTCATCACAGCAGAACGATACAAGCGTCTCGTGACGCCGGCCTTGGGTGAGGGTATCGCTCTGGTAGGGCGAATTGTGCCTGGTCCGCGCCTGCTTGCCGTTCCTGCTGGCGTGGCTGCCGGTCTGGTATTGGAGCCTGTGGCAGCTCTGGTTGGTGGTGCGATGTTCGTTGATCTGACCGGCAACAGCAGCCCAACACCATTCGCCGGAGAAGATAGCCTTAAAAAAACGCTGCCCCAACCCCTGGCCCCAGATGCCACTCCGCGCCAGGTGATGGAAGCCTTTACAACCGCTCTCAAAGCTGGGGATCAGACCAGTTGGAATAGTCTGTTTGCTGACTGGTTTGTGTTAGGAGGGGATGATGATCTTCCCTTATACCGCCCCTATGCTCCATACCCCGAAGGCACCCGAGACGAGGACTGGGGATCTTCACGTCAGTTGATCCTGGAGAAAATCCTAGATGTTCGCATTGTGTGGGTGGGAGATCCAAAATGGGTGATGCGAAAAGACGTTTTTCCCGGCGCTCCCGGCATTGAAGATGTATCTGTAGAGTTGGAACTTATCGGCCAGTTTGATGGAGAATATCATGCCTTCATCGCGGCCGGTCTAAACCATTCCTGGTTCTTGCAGAGGCGCAATGGCGGCCCGTGGCTGATTTCTTCCCGGCAGCCTTTGTAGTCAGGAGGATCAACAATGAGTGACTATGCCAGCCGGATTAAGGAACTACATGACCAGTTGAACAGCCTAAACATCAGTCCCGATAATAGTTTCATAAAAAAGCTAAACGAAACGATCGACGCGTACGGTGATCTGCGTAAGTCAGTGCTGAATGATCTGGTCGACATCATCGAAAAAACCAGCCCAGGCAACCTGGACGTGCAAAACAAATGGGACAGTCGGTTGAAAAAAGCCCGAGAAGATGCAGGTGCTCTCTTTAATGATGGGATAAAAGATGATCAATTGCCCATCTCTATGCAGAACTTTTACCCACACTGGTACGCCGAGCTGCAGGCGGAGGACGCGTTTTTTGAGAAATTATCGATGGTTGCCACACCACGCCTATACAACGATATCATCACCCAGCAGGGTACACTAAATAAAATGATTGGTGATTATGCCGACAGGTGGACCTTTCTGCTGGATAAATCCCATAAATTTAATACTGATGAAATGCAAGCATTAAAAAATGTTGAGGAAATTGCCAATCAAGTTCTGACTGATTTCTATTCCTTGAAGGATATCCTGAAGGAAAAAGTCTTAGGCAAGCTGGTTGAAATCACAGATGAGAACGAAAAAATTAAGGAAATGACCGGCAGTGATCCGATTAAGGAAGGTACATCTAACATTTTAGGTGTTTTTTTCCGTCAAGAGATACAGCAAATTGGCGCAGAACTCGTCGGATATTTTACGCCAAAATTTAACTTATTTGCAAATAGGCTTGTAGAACAGTCTCGCGGATACAAAGACCAGGTGGAGACATACCGCAGCCTGTGGATCGTGGCAAAAGATGGTGTTCTGTCGGCTTTTAACCAAGCAAGGTCCGATGTGGCAGCCTACCGTTCCAAAAACGGGATTGAGGTGATGAACACGTGGCGAGAACAGGCGCGTGAAAGCCTTTCAAGCTGGGCGAATTCGCTAAAGTCTTCAGGGATGCAAAAAGACGCGAGTGAGTTTTGCGATGCAATCTTTTCGAAGATGGAAGATGGCTGGAATGGTGTTAAGGAGATGGACGAAAAATTTCAATCCAATTTTAAGGGCGTGTTCATTAATCCTTTGGGACCCCAAACTATCGAAAGCCTGGCAGAGAGTTATTTGATGAAGCAGCAGATCGAGAAAATCAAAGGTTTGAGCGTTTATGATAAATTAGAAGATTTCAGTGAACAACTGGATGCTGGAATTGAACAGCAGGCAGAGCTGGCTACTCAATCCCTGGATGAGGCTCGTGATCCGCTGCAATCGGAAGTGCGTGAACTGGCAAAACTTCAAGATGAGGATTTCAAGAAATATGTCCGTGAACAGTTGAAGGAGCAGATGAAAAGCATGTTGCCAACGATTTAGGATCTGCTGCGCAGCTTTAGCACGGATAACCTGGAACGAGATTGCAGCAGGAAAGAGCTGGAGGAGAGCCTGAGTTGAAAGGGGTCTTCACCCTTTCGGCTAAAGTGGTTTCGAGGTTGTAAGCCCAGACTTTATCGAATGAAATTCATATGGAACAGGACCGGAGTGATCAACGCTTCGATTTTCTCAGCCACTTCGGTCTGCAAGCGCGTGGTGGCATGTCCGTAAATGTTGACGGTCGTACTCGGCTTGGAGTGACCTGACCTGCCCCCCGAAAACTGGTCCAAAACCAATTTTAGGATTGGGCCAATCAGGAGACAGAAAGTATGGCAAAGTGAGCAGCCTGGCCAGGTACCCGATGTACTCCATCACGCCGCCACAATTGTTGTCACGTCGCAAAATGTCACAGGCTCGCCAGAGATCGTATGCTAAAGTTTCACGGGGTTGAGTTGAATTAACAGCCAGGGATTACTCCCATAAAGACAGAATAAAGGATTGTACTTCCGATAAGATTTGTTCCACCGGTGGTGCAGTCGGCACAAAGGGCATCAATTGTTGCTGCCATTCCTGCCGCGCAACCTTCAACAATTCATCCGCCACAAAATCATGCGGTCGCTCGAAAGAAACTCCGCGCACCTGGCACTTCTCAGCCACCAGAGCCGGCATTTGCCCGTCAAAGCGCTCCCGGCTGCGCAGCACTGACCAGAGATCATAATAGTCCCGGCACACACGGCTGGCGCCCCAACCGCGCTCATTCAAGCGCGCCTGGCTTTGCAGTAGCGCCCGCAGTTTTTCGGCCACGATCTCAGCCAGGGCATAGCTGCGGATTTCCACCTGCAAAAGTTCATCGAAACCATGCAGCACTGGCATTTGCTCCACCGGCAACAGGATTGGTTCATCCACCGTGATTTCCACTTTTAGACGACACAAGGCCTGACGTTGCCCCGGAAACTGGACGCGCACCAGGTAGCCAGCTTGTTCCCCTGGGTGCGGTAGTTTCAAGGTCAGTGCTTCATTTTGGACTTCAAACGGCCCCCGTTCAAAGAGCCTGTTTCGCATCTTTTGCGTAACCGTGTCCATCTTTGCAGCCACATCGCTAAGCGGCCCCAAAGCCAATGTGGAATAATCCAGGTCTTCCGAAAAGCGGTATTCTGCAAAGTAAAGTTTCTTTAGAGCAGTGCCACCCTTGAGCGCAATGCGATCCCCCAGACCAGGCGTATCCGCGATGGCTGCCAGTAGATAGCTCAGAGCGTAATCTTTCTCAACGATTTCCAGGCGCACATTAAATTCTTTTGCTTTGGCGCGCAACATTTGGTTGATATCTGCCATGTCAGGCTACCCTCAAGTTTTCGAGGATTCGCCAACGTGTATTGTATTGGTCACCAGGCGGCAATTGTGGATCAAGGCGGTAATAGGTCTTCACTGGAAAATCGCGCAAGGGTTCTGTCTCTGATTCTGGAACTCCAAACTGTTCCAGGGCCCATCCCACGCGCTTGACGACAGCTCCCACATTGTACCGCAGCGCATAATCCACCAATCCACTAACCTGGATTCTGGGAAGCGCCTCGCCAAAAATTTCTAGCGCCGCCCGCGTTCCCCCAAATACATCCGGCCTGGCAATCACGTCCAGCGTAGTTCGTTCGGGATTTGTGATAGCCACCTGCTGCCAGTTGTTGACCCAGATATTCATATGCCCGAAGAATTGCTTTTCCTGCACATGAATAAACTCGAATTCTGTATCAAGCGCCTGCCAGACTGCCCGCCCGCGCGGGCGGTACGCCTCTCCGCTGCGCATTTCGGGCGTGATCACATTGCGCGTGGTGGAGGCCTGCACCATCACCGGCATCTGCGTAGTAAAACCATGCTCAGCCAACGCCGACCAATGACTGATTGCCATCGGCTGCACCAGTGCGGCAGCCACCGCGAACGGGGGGATTTCCCCGGCGAAGAGGTGACTTTTTACCGCATAGGTACCGCGCTTGAGTATTTCAATTCGCCCTGATGATGCTAAAGTGCTCATCAACCAGGTCAGTTGCTTGCGAGAGATTTTCTGTTCCTTCGCCAGGGGAAACAATTGCTCAATAGTAAAGATCGGTCCCAGCTTCTGGACCGCAGTTTCGAGCAGTTGCATGCCTTGTGATTGGGAATATCTTTCGTTTGAGCGAGCCATTTTCTCCGCTTTTTCAGGGAGGGTAGGGGACCGTATTTGCTTGTGTTGTGTATATTATACTTCTATATCTTGTATATTACAAATTATCGAAGCTGTAAATACACTAGTTGTAAATCCGCTCTTGTAGCTCTGTCAAACTCCTTTGCAATCCTGACAGGGAACCAAAACGCTTTGCCACTCCCGGCGCTTGCCCCATCTCCCTGAAAGGCGATAATCGAAAGACGCGCGGATCACTGATTTCATCAATCCCTACCGCGCGGTACTTCTCCAACAAAGCCAGGATCACTTCCTGGTGACCTATCTGGGACAAAGGTGTGAGTGCAACTCTGAAGTTTGATTGAGAAATGCTTGCAAATCCGCCATATTGGGTCACTTTCAGGATAGGCGAAGCAGGATCAGGCCCAGAATAGTGATAAATGCAGCCAGAACAATCCACCTGTCTAATCGGCCAATGCTCAGCGGCAATGTATGGCTTCGATCTGGTTGAAAGGCGCGAACTTCAGCGGCGAGAACGATCTCCTCTGCATGGCGAAGCGCATTGGAAAGGATGGTCAGCAGCAGCAACTGAAGGCCACGCCACCAACTTGCACGTAAGCCGCCGCGCATCCGCAGGCTGTGCCAGGCGTTCATGCTGGACTGGCGCAGGTCGGGTATCAGGTTAGTAGCGACCCCAATGGAGAAGCCCAATCCGTGCAGGCCACCACGTTCGAGCAAGCCCGCTAACTCTGTAATGTTGACCGAGGTAGACAAACCATCTGCAGCCAGAAGGATCACAACCGCACGCAGGATCATCTGCAAACCGTTGAAAACCGCCACAGAAGAAAGATGCAAGCCCCAAATCGCCCAATCGATCTCTGCTTCAGGATTACCGAAGAACGCGTTCACCATAAATAAGCTGGCGAAGATCAACAACCAGCGCAAGCGCGCAAGACGGCGGACGGCAAACGGGTAAAGCCCACCCAGCACAATCAATGCAATCAGAGCCGGGATGAGGCCATGTTCTAATGGCGGAAGCAAGACCATTCCCAGGGCCCAGATAAAAATGGCCAATCGCCCAAGACTTCCCAAGAGCGTCTTTGAATTACCGGGACCAGCCAGGGCCGATTGGGCTTGCCTGATCATTATGGAATCGCCACAATCTCGGTTAACTGGCGAGGATTCAATTTTCCACCTTCATCCGGAAGTACCATGCGAAACGGTGCATCCTCTTCGCCAAGCGGGCCGTCCACACGCGCATAGGCTACGATGGTGTCTTCACGGCTGAAGAGCGTCGAGTCATAGTTGGCGGTGAAGCCGTCGATAGCAACAGCTTTGACGGCGGTTAACTTGGTCGAGTTAATGCCTGCGTCCTGGAGCAGGACGGTCAGCGGCACACCGACATAGGTCACCCCCTGGATGGTCGCCTGGACTTCGCCAAGCGCTTTGAGCTGATCAGCGGTGTAGGTTTTGGAGAGCGTCCCATCGGTGACCTTCAATACATTGGCCGCAACATCCTGCGTTTTGGGGGCGCAGGCTGTGAGAGCCAGCGCGAAGACCATTACGAGCAACAACAAGCGTTTCATCGTTACATCTCCTGTGAACAGAAATTTATGATGCGCCTGATCCGGAAAGATTCCCATTCAGACGAACCTTTAGTACAAGTCCCAATTTCCATGCCAGCCAACCACCAATACCGCCGACCACAAGGTGTAATGCGACCACTGCCAGCACGATCCACAACGCGGCCTCAGAGGATAACCCGAACAAACGACTTCCCAAATCCAACAAGTCAAGCCAGACGACCAGCAGATTGCGCCCAAACAACAACACACCCGTAACAAACGGCTGAACAACTGTCCATAAGGCAGCACCTGCGCAGGTGCAGATGAATGCAAGCACAGACGGCCCAGGGAAGGCGGACAAAATCAATTCGGCGATCACGGCCTCAGTAAGAATGCCCACCATCGGGCCGATCAAGATGTTGCCAATGCTGAACAACTTCAAGACCATGGCAATCAGCCCAATGAAAATCGTCGAACCTCGGCGTGGTACGAACAGCCGGCCGATCGCAGCTACCATCACACCGATGGTCGAAAGCGCCAAGCCAGTCAACGGGAGCGCAATGGCATGGAAAACTGAACCAAGGCTGATCTCTACCAATCCCCATAACGCGCCAAATACTGCCATCGTTACAAGTTCACGAGTTGAGAATCTCATAGCATGCATCTCCATTTTATAGCCGTCGGCTCATTGTGCCGCCTGCCAGGTTGCGTCAACTTCATCCTCAGCATGGTGGAGGGCCCCACACAACGCCTCGAAGTTAGAGGCAGGCACCTCCCTCAACCGAGACTCGTCCCACCAATGCCGGATCAATCTTCCCGTCCAAAACGATGCGGCCCTGGTCCATCAAAACGACACGCTGTGCATAGCGATGCACAAGCTTGTAATCGTGCGTGATGAGCAGGATGGCAGTCCTCTGCGCGTTGAGGCGCATCAGGCAGTCCATCACTTTTTGAAGGTGCCACCAATCCTGTCCCAGTGTAGGTTCATCAAGGATGACGAGCGCGGGATGCAAGGCAATACACGAAGCAAGCGCAGTGCGCTGTTGCTGGCCAATAGAAAGCGAAAACGGACGGCGGGCGCGCAGGGGGAGCAAATCTGCGCTTGCGAGAGTTTGCTCATGGAGGTTGGCCTCAAAATGTTTGTAGTTGTGCGGGCCAAACGAAACTTCTTCATCAACCGAATCCGTAAAGAGCTGGTCGGCCGGATTTTGAAAGAGCAAGGCGATATCCAGCCCGGGGCGCGGGCGCAGGGAGCCACGCACGTATACTTTACCCGCCTGCGGCCTGAGCAAACCTGTCGCAGCCAGGGCCAACGTGGACTTGCCGGTTCCGTTATTACCAACCAATGCAACAAACTCGCCCGCAAAAATTTTTAGGTTGATATCCTGAATAACCGCCTGGTTATCGTAGCCAGCAGTGAGATTTTGCATATCAAGCAGCGGTTCCTGATCTGCAGGATGATGACCATTGGGAACTAACAGTTGCGACCAGTTGACAAGCGATTCTACGTTCGGGCGACGCAGTCCATATTTACGAAGGAATTCGTGGTTGCCTAATACTCGATTAAAATCCCCATCCGCAGCCACACGGCCTTCGTGTAAGACAAGTACTCTGTCTGCAATACGCCGCACTTCGGTAAGACGATGTTCGATCAGGATAATGGTGAGGCCGAACTGCCTGCGTAGTTTTTCAAGGGCCGAGACGACACTTCGGGTACCAGGTACATCGAGCGAAGCGGTGGGTTCGTCCAGCACAAGCACCTTGGGTCTCATCGCCAGAGCAGCGGCAATCGCCAGCCGTTGGATCTGTCCACCAGACAGGTTGGCAGGTTTTTGCGCACGCAACTCTGTAAGACCCACCGCCGCCAGAGCCCAATTCACGCGTGCGGTGACCTCGTCTTCAGTCAAGCCAAGATTGCGTGGGCCGAATGCGATTTCATCGTCTACACGTAAATGAAAGAGATGGCTCCGCGGATTCTGGAAAACTGCCCCAATCCATTGGGCTGTTTCGGCAGTCGGTTGGGAGGTCACATCCACGCCAGCGATTTCAACGCTTCCCTCCAGTGAAGCAGGAACAACCTGGGGGATCAAACCCGTCAAAACACGTGCCAGTGTGCTCTTGCCGCATCCCGAGCGCCCGGTCACGATAAGACATTCGCCACGACACACGTCGAACGAAACATCCTGCAGTGCAACTTGATCGCCATAATGGACGCTCAAATTCCGCACACGTATCATTTGCGGGTCCCTTTAAAGCTCTCTGGCGGAAGTCGATGAATCTGCCCCCAAGGCCAGAACGATTGAGCCTGATCAAGCAGCGAAGGCCGGATGACAATGCAGGCCAGTTGGTAATGCCGGGCACTCACCAGTTCAATGCCAGCCGTAAAACCAAGTCCTCGCTGGAATTCCAACGGACCCAATTCGTCCAGGACCAATAGTTGACAGTAGTCCAGATTCTCCAAAATGGCATTCCCCCAGCGTAGCGTCAGGTCATCGAATTGCCAGTCCTCGGTTAATGGGCTTGAGACAGCTTCATGACGTCGCACAGCCAAAGGTCGCTGTGTGCCGGATTTCAAATCCAGCAGATTGATACCGACCTTATGATCGTCGACGTAAACTGGCGGTGATACCAGGCCGCTTACATCCACACCTAACGTGCCAGCATAACCCGCCATGGTCAAACACCAGCTGGTTTTTCCCGTCCCGCTGGAACCAGTTATGAGCAGCAGCCGCCCCGGTTCTCTTCCAGACGAAAAACTCGCCAGGAGAGAGTTCTGGTGAGGTAAACAAATGCAGCACAGACGTTTTCTCCTTTTCAATTCGATCCCAACAACGGGACCTCGGGAGGCCAGTCCGTTTCCAGGCTGACCCTGGCCCTTGAGGGGCTGTCCACGCGACCATAGTTCAGCCCGTAGGTCGCGCAGATCGGAGACTTCTTTTGAATCTACAAATTGACGCTAAACGTCAAATCTCTATTCTTAATCTTACAAAGCAAATGCCTGGAATGCATCCTCCCTTCGAGTAGTTTTTATCATCCAAAGGGGTGATTATCTTCATAAATGGGTGTGGTCAATAAATATGATAAGCGGGTTAGAGCTTTTTTAAGTCGTCTTTCACTTTTTTGATGTCGTCCAACATGTCCAATTCAGTCTTGAGTTCATCTGAAAGCGATCCGAAATAATTCTTCAGACTACGAATAAATTTTCCAATCTCGCGCGCTGTACGAGCTAGGCGTTCAGGTCCAAGAACAATCGCGGCCAGAAGCAAGATAACCAACAATTCATTAGTACCGATTCCCAGGATGTCCATCTCAACCTCTTTCCACGATAACTGCCAGCAGGAGACTGATGAGATAAAGACCCATGAGTGGCGCCATGACCAGCCCCATGTTGATTGGATCAACGGTCGGCGTCACCGCAGCTGCTAAAATGGCCATGCCGACGATTGCATAACGCCAGCCGCGCGCCAGTTGTCCGGCAGTAACAATTTTCAACTTCGCCAGGAACATTACAACCAAAGGCATCTCAAAACAAACGCCAATCCAGAACATCAGGCGAGTGATGAAATCGAAATAATTGGCTGGGCGCACATGGGTTGTAATTTCCATAAAATTTGTAAGGAACGGGATAGCCGAAGGTAGCATTACAAACCAGGTGAAGGCTACTCCTCCGGCAAATAATAAAGTTGCCAACGGAACGATTAAAACCAGCCATACCTTCTCGCGTTGATTCAAGCCGGGCAGGATGAAACGCATGAGTTGGTAAACGACAAATGGCATACCCAGAACGAACCCTACTAACAGGGATACCTTCATGAAGATGGCGACGTTTTCGGTCACTTCGATTGAGACCAAGGCTCGGGTTCCGCCAATCGGTGAAGATAGGTAGCTGATGATTTGCCCCGCAAATACAAAGCTGATGGCCGTCGTCACCATCAAGGCCGCAAAAGCCTTAAAGAGCCGGCGTCGTAACTCATCCAAGTGCCGAAGGAGCGGCATTGAAGGTTCCAGTTCGACACTGGCCTTTCGATGAGCACGGCCGAAAGCGCCTAAATATTCACCCCAGTTTCGCTTGCGTTTCCCAGATGTCACCGGCTTAGTACTCACAACAAATATTTATCCCTTGGAATCCCAGGTCTCAGCATTCTTATCTGTATCCTCACCTGTGATGCCGTCGCGAAATTCACGCACACCTTTGCCGACTTCACCAGCAATCTTGCTGATTCGACCTACACCGAAGAGCAATAAAAGAATCACCAAGACAATAATCAATTCAGGAACACCAAGACCAAACATAAGCTTCTCCTTTTTTTCCTAGATGTCTTTGGAAAGACGAAACGTTTTTGGTGTTGTGACATTCACTTTAAGTTCGCGTAAAACTGGCTGGTTGTCACGCGATTCGATAACATTGTTAGTAATTCCAATCTCGAAAATATTCATTTTTTTCAAACTACTAATTTTCTCCACGTGAAACTCAAGATAATTATGTTGTTCGCTAATGATGTAATCATGGTAACCGGATTTATCGAAGAATTGTTTCACGATTGGAACATCTTCGCCAAAAACCTTGGCAGTCTTCAAGAAATAATCCTTTTGTGAAAAAGCCACGCGTTTCGGCAAATTATGTCCGCTGTTTTGCTGATAGATCTGTCCCGTATGTTTGTTTTCCAACGAGCAATAATGCACACCGAGATTTAAACCTTTCTCAAGCGCAAAGTCAAGCAGAGCGAGGCAAATCATTTCACTGCCTGCAATAGGAAGTCCACCCGCATACCAATAATCATACAAGGTGCGAAATGGTCGGGCTTTTACTTGATAACCTTTGCTGCGATAGACCTCGGCATTATTAAGCGGGAAGCAAAATTCCAATAGATTTATTCCGAAGATACCCAGGCGATCCAATTCAACCAAGACATCCATCATTTCATTCAAGGTGTTTGGCAATACCGGCATTTCTACCATTACATTGGGGATGTATTCACGTGCTTGAGCAATCTTATCAAACGTATGCCGACGTCCCTTTGAAAGATCGTGCATACGAATACTGAAACGAATTTCCTGCAAGCCCGATTTCTGCAAAGCTTGCAACGTAGGAAGGTCAACATGGTCACCGCTCGTATACAGACGAGTATAGGAATTCGGGTATAGTTCATGCGCGTGTTCAAAGAAGCGATAGGTTTCGTCCTTATACAGAAGCGGCTCTCCGCCAGTCAACGCGATATGCTTAATCCGTGGATTTTTAGCACGTAATTCATCCAATTCAGCAAGTGTATTGCGCGTATGATCGCGATAATATTCGTAATTCTCTTGATTCGGGTTGAAACAAAAGAAACAATCGCGATGGCATTTCAACGAAATAAAAAAGGTCGAGCTGCCAATTCCAGTCTGGCAGGCGACACACGAGGGTGAAATGCGATTGATATAAATGCTTTTGTCGCCATTGCGTACGATCGCACCTTTTTGCTGCAAGTCGATAATTTTTTGTGCAACAGCCACAGTCGTATCATCCGTCGCGATCTCAAGTCCCAGCGCGCGCATTTGCTCCATAAAATCCCGATAAATCTGCACGTAGATATTTGCATACTCGCGCAGGGCAGGGTTTCTAATCTCGGACAAAGTGGATTCCGTCACATCCAATATCACGATTGCGACTCCCGGTTGGTATTGGGAGGCAACATAGAACCAAACGGATGTGCACGGCGATATTCACACAGCGCACACAACTTCAGACCTACGCGAGCCGCTATTAGTGTGTTGCAACGCTCACAACGCTCCAGTTGGCCCGATTCCACGATAGCGGGTTCTTGTGAACCAAAAACTTGTTCAAAAGTCGGTGCATGATCGAGCGTGATTGCATTTGGTAAACAGACGTGTTCGCAAATATTACAGCCCACGCAGTGTTGTGCAGAAAACAAAATTGAGAATGTCGTCTCTTCATTTTCTTTTTCGAATTGCAAGGCCCCGGTAGGGCACGCTTTACTGCACGCACCACAAGCCGTACAAGCCTCTGAGATGGTTAATGTTGCGAAAGAAAATCCATTAAGACTTAAGTTTGCCTGAGGTGGATCTTCGAGTAAATGAGAAACACCGAACAACATGCGCAACCTGTCGCTTCCAAGTTCTCGCGTTGACTCGGCCACGCCTTTTTCCATGGCGCGCGCCATGGCACGCTTTCCCTGCCAGGCCAGCATGCGGAAAAGATCGCGTCTAGAAAGGGGAGGATTGGCAGCCTCCCACAGCGGGCGTTCTGTCGGTTGCTCAATTGCCGAGACGCAAACCAAGCTATCTGTTTTGCCCCACATTCCCAATAATTGTCTTGCCTGAGACACCTGCCATTCCACAAGTTTGCGCAGGCCAGCCCATTCACACGTAGAACATGCATCTGTGCGGACGATGATTTTCTCGGCACCTAACGCGACCAGCATGAGATATGCACCACGCCCCAATCCTGCGAGGCAACCCTTCACAAGGATTGCCGTCCCGTCTGCCACACCAATTGTCGCGCGGGTCTGTTTTTCACAGACAACTTCAATGACTGAAGCCTCCATCCGCGTTGCACAATTAAGTAAACCAGCCACAGCGTCGTCAACCCGGAAGGCACCCACCGGGCAAGCAGGTAAGCAGGCCAGGCACGACTGGCAGAGCTCTGTCTGTAAAGTCGGCGGCTTGCCTGGCTGAATAGCATCCGCTGGGCAGACATCCTGGCAGGCCAAACAAGTAGAGTGCCGATCATGTGTGTGCAGACAGCGATTTATCTCCAGCACAACTTCGGAACGGTCTATCGCAGAGAGCCGCTCAGCCGCCGAAAACAGGCTCACAACGAGACCTCGCCCGGAAGCGGAATTTGTAAAAATTCTGCAGCAGCGAATAAGGCACCATGCGTGAGGTGCCCAATACCACGATAGAAATCTGTTTCAGCATGCTGCTTGACTAATTTCGCCCAGGCTGGGCCCCAACGTAATAAGTGTTCGGAAAGGAAATCGCACTGAGCCTGAATAATGTCATCGACAGCATTCTGGTCTTCTGCAATCGCTCGCAATGCGTATGACGCAAGATGGGCCACAAAGACCAACTCAATTCCGATGTGGTCATCAGGTTCGCGATTGATTTTCTCGAATTGGAGACCGAAGCGTGAATACCATGCACGCACCTGTAAAGTTTGTTCTTGAAAAACAAAGCGCTTTTCGCTAAAAAAAACCGATTCCCAAACCGGAGCAAGTACATGATCCGTGCCGATAAACAAGTGCAGTTGGTCGCGTTTCAAAGCTTTGAACTCAGCATCAGAAATTCCGCTGCGATTTTCAATGGCCCAGCGGCCAAGCAGTTCGAGCCCGCGCTGAATTTCAGGTTGTTCCGTTCCCCAAGGAGTTTCGGTAAAGACATCCTCACCAATTAAGGATTCGAGCCAGGTCTTGTCTAGATCACCGTACAGAATTTTTCCGAGCAGACCAAATAACAAAGCCTCCCCGATTAAATTTTGTTCCAAGGCGTCGAAATCTGCTTGTCGCATATTATTTCTCCTCCGAATCTAAGGGATTGCGCCTTTTCGCTTTATATGAGAATAATACAACCACAGGGATCGCGATAAGGGCCACAAGTGAGAGAAAATAGGTGATAAATGTAACAGTTTGCATAACTCCAATTCCAGTTTTCACCAACCACCTTTGAACCCTCGCCGTGAACGTCGGCTCAACAAGCTCAGAAACGGGCGACTCCGCCCGAATTCGATGCAACGACATGGCGATCATAGACTCCATCGGAAGTGGTTTAGCGCCTTCGACCAGTGCGATCATTTGCCCGTTTTGCACGCTGACTCCTGCCTGTCCTTCGCCATACATAATTTCCGCTTGCCCTTGATAAAGGTACAGCCAACCTATGCCCCCGACAGGTTGCTCCAAAGCAAATTGCCCGCCAGACATGCTGATTTCCACACCGGGCAAATTAATTTGCAGAGGTTGGGATAATATTCCCCCATTCCCCCAGACCCACCCGGAATCCAAATCGACCTCGAGGCCATTCACCGTTCCTTTGGTCTCGGGCGGCAGAATGATTTGTCCATTACCCCATTGGAGACGGCGCGTCTCCGGGCGAGGTACAAGCTTGAAATCAAGCATTTCTTTTGTGTGGTTAATTATTTCCGTAATTGAATAAAAGCCAGGAGCAGAGATCGTCACAAAATGAATATCCGAAGAAACATCGGGGATCACAAATTTGCTGGAGACCGGATCATTTTCATACACCAAACCGACATCGCCCACATTAACCCACGCAAACGGGAGAGGGCTACCATCTTCAGCAAGAACTCTCGCGGACAGAGGCGAAGCTTTTGATAATTCAACCGATAATGTCTGTTGCGGGGAACTAATGAGATCTACACTTTGCTGGGCAGCGGCAAAACCTTGCTTGGCAAGTGAAAAGGAATCCGCTATCACAAGATATTCACTGACTGGTACATCCTCAAAGGCAAAAACACCTCGTGAATTCAGGGTCGTTGAGTACACAGGCCCTGCAGGTAATTGCAAAGCCCATAATTTGATACCCTCCAGAATATTTGGCAGGTCTGTACCGGTAAATTTCCCATTGAGTCGACCTGTTTGGGCACGAACAGCCAGCGTGATGGTTGAGGCGGTAGTCATTCCTGGCGAGAGTGTCAGTTGAACAGGTTCGTCCGTAGCATAAAGCCGCCCATTTAGGGCCACGGGAGGGACACTCAGGTCATAAACTGTAGGTGCTTGCGACAAGGTCTCTAATGTCAGTTGTGCAACTCCGTTTTGCCGGGTAGTTGCCGCACCATATCGTGCCCGCCATTCGTATAGAACGGTGCCCGCGTGAACTGGAATTCCGGCGAGCGGCTGCTGAGTAGCCGCATCGATAACTCTGACAGGAACTTGAATGTTATCACTGATATCCACCTTCAGCCAGCGCTCATCCGCTGCATAGCTTCCATCCGGGGCTGTAGCAGTTACCAATAGACGAACATCTCCCAATGGCAGGAAACCATCACTTCGATAGTCCTCGTGACAGTAGGTGCAATCAGGACTACTGGGTTTTACTAATATTGGGATTGTCCCTTTTGGGTTGATAGTCAACCTAAAAACAAAGGTGCCATTTGAAAGCGGATGTGTCGTAAGTTCTGCAGTTTTCTCGGTATTGTTCCATATTTCTAAGTGAATAGTCTGTTCACCAATTGCGCCGTCGCTGGAAAAAAACCGCCCGCTCACCCTTACCGGAATCACATTAAGACTTTGCGTGTACAAGACCTCACCATTGGAGGGGGAAGTAATCAAAACTGCAGTCTTATTACTTGCAATCGGTATCCCAGAAGGTTGCATGTAAGGTGTGTAACTAATTAGAGAAGTTGCTGCTTCAGGTGATCGTTCAAAACCCGGACACCATCCAAGGCTTACTCCACTAGCGTGGCAGCCTTCACAGCGCAAATCAATGACGCGCGCCGGTGCGACCAGGCCGCGCGGATGATGGCATAAGCGGCAATCCGAACTGACGGTATGGTCTCCATCAGTATTTTGAGCCTTTGTATTGTCTCCAGAGCCTGCGGCCGAATCATTATCCTTTAGCTCAGCAAGATTCCAAAGGCGGACGGTATTATCTCCTCCGCCGGAGGCCAGAGTCTTCCCATCCGGTGAGAATGCCACTGCATAAACAAAATCGGAGTGTCCATGCAAAACAATTCTTGGGCTACCATCGGCTACCCGCCATAATCGGACGGTCGTATCCGCCGAACCCGAAGCGAGGGTCCCACCATCGGGTGAAAATGCCACTCCTAAAACGCTGGAGGTATGTCCTGGCAATATCTGTAGCAGCTTTCCTTCAGAAACATCCCAGATTCGAACTGTCTTATCGAATGAACCGGAAGCAAGCAATTCGCCATCTGGAGAAAAAGCCAGGCAACGCACCCAGTCTTCGTGGCCGGTCAACGTGAACAGCAATTTGCCGTCAGCAACCTGCCAGACGCGCATCGACTTATCACCCAGCGCAGCAGCTACTAGTTTCCCATCAGGGGAAAGAGCAACTGCCCTGACGCCCGTAGTATGCTTATCCAAGATCAGGACCGCTTTGCCATCCGATACCTTCCAAACCCGAACTGTATTATCGTCCGAGCCCGATGCCATAAGAGAACCATCCCGAGAGATAGAAATACTTCTGACCCATCCTTGATGTCCAACAAAAGTTTGGAGTAAGTGAATTTGCGGCACGCTCCAGATTTTGATCGTCTTGTCATATAAACCGGCGGCAAAGGATTTACTGTCGGGGAAAAAAGAAACGCTGCGCGCCCAGCTGCCCGTTGCAATAAAATCAGTTGTGGATAATTTTTCAGTATCGATAAGGTAGATCCCCGATGTGCCGCCAACGGCCAGGTATTTTCCATCTTGAGAAAAAGCCACGGCGTGTGCAATATCAAAACCGCTGCCAGAAAGGGGAATAACAGCCGCATTCGCCTCTGTCTGAGCCAGGACAGGAGCCTCTTTAATGAAGAATATTCCGATCGTCAGGATGCACAGGAGGAAAATAACTCTATGAAATCTCATGACGCGGTCTCCAACTGCAATTAAAAAGCTTTACCGCGAAGATACGACCTCCAAAGAAGAGGGGCATTAAGCCGCGAAGGTCGTAAACCTTCGCGAAGTTAGTCCTCCTTTGTGCTTTCACCCGAATTTAGAGCAGGCCGTCTTGCTCAGACAGGCTCCCGGCCCAAACGGGATGTAAGTACCACGCTTCGCGGTTCTAAAAGGTTGATACACTTGAGGCAAACGTCAGATGGCAATTAGTAGACCATAAATACGCTTACATCCAAAATCACGGAGAGCCTTGAGGCCCATTTTATTCACGTGTAAATTATCAGAGGTGGGTTGCGCCCACCTCTGATAATTATGCCCGTTGCCTAGATCTAAACGCCGATCCGATAGGAGGTCGCATAGAAAAGGAAACGTCCCATCACCTCGCTAACCAGCACTATCACGAAAGCGCTGTATGCCAGGTAGCCGAGGATTTTCTCTTTTCCTGCGCTGGTCGCGTTCTGGTATAGAAAAACACCAAAGACACCAGCGCCGAGGAAAGCTAGAATCAAGCGTGCTGCAAAGATCAGGCCGAAGGGTCCGACCATCGACTTGGCGCTCGAAGCTGCCACCGAACCATTGCTAGCCAGATAACCCAGGTATAGGGGATATACGATTAACTCGATCCCAACCAGGCTGATCGAAGCTAT
The DNA here is from genome assembly GCA_963790075.1 of uncultured Chloroflexia bacterium. Classification (GTDB taxonomy): domain Bacteria; phylum Chloroflexota; class Anaerolineae; order Anaerolineales; family Villigracilaceae; genus CAYOUV01. The sequence goes on along the minus strand of CAWBNG010000008.1, from coordinate 649,450 downwards.
GGCAATCCAGCGCAGCGCTCCACGCATTAACTCGCATTGAGCATCCACACACCCAGGTTCTTTACGCTGCACATAAGCATAGTTCGCCACAAAGGCGGCTCCCATTGCCAGGGAGCCTAAAAGCAGCGTAGTCGTGAAAAACAAAATGGGCGTGGCCAGGGTATTCCAGGCAGGCTGAGATACCAGCATGTAAATCCTCGACTGGCTGTAGACCAGGGCCAAACCTAAAAGCGCAGCAATCCAGGCGATTATATTGCGCAACCCGAACGGCCCGATTTTGCGCCACTGCATCAGAGCGAAAACAGCCACCACGACTGCAAAGATGACGCCGAGCAGGATTTCCCAGCTCAACCAGGATGTGGCCAAATTGGTCACTGCTCGAGGCGCATTCAAGGGGTTTCCCAAATGAAACAGGGAGGCCAGCATGGCTAGTGCCAGCACCACCACGATTGCCAACAGAGATCGATCGCTCAAACGATCTGCCTCTTCCATTCCGGCTTTGCGACTGGCGTAGTAATGCACTACGCCTAACACGAGCAGAGACCCGACTGACATTTGAGTCATTATGGTAAAAGCTATCAAAGCCCAATCACGCGCGTTCATAGTTATAACTCCTCCAGGTTCATCAGATGACCGCTCGCGTCGCCAGCAGACTTGGTCACATTGTTGGGGTTATAAACCACTGCTGGATGGGTAATGCTGGGATCCGGCAGGGGCGCAGGACCAGCAAAATCACCATGCTTCTGGCGCAACTCATCCAAAGGACCAAAATCCAGGGCGCGATAGGGACATGCGTCTACGCAAGCTGGCCGCTGGCCTTGATCCACCAAGTCATAACAGAAATTACACTTGGTCATCACGCCAGCATCTTCGTCAAACTGAGGCGCTCCGTAAGGACAAGCCCATGAGCAGTAGCGGCAACCGATGCACTTATCCTGGTCAATCAACACAATGCCATCTTCCCGTTTGGAGATAGCAGCCGCCGGGCAAACTTCCAGGCACAAGGGGTTTTCGCAGTGCATGCAAGCGGACGAGACAAAGTAGGCATACACATCGCTGGGAATCATCTGCCCGGCCTGCTCAACCCACTCGCCGCCTTCGTATTGGAACACACGCCGCCAACGGACACCAGGAGGCAGATTGCTCTTATCTTTGCAAGCTATTTGACAAGCTTTGCAACCTGTGCAACTTGAAATATCTACGTAAAAAGCTAGTTGTTTAGCCATGGTTCGTCTCCTTATACCTTCTCGACCTGAACCAGGTTGGTATGCTGAGGGTTGCCCTTGGCAAACGGGGTCGGTTGATATTTGGTCAATGTATTAATACAACCTCGTATATCTACTCCATGTGAATCTGGAGTGTGCCAAGCACCTTGCGGTACCGCTGTAACTCCAGGGCGGACTCTATTGGTTACAAAGGCCGGCAGATGGATTTCACCACGGTCGTTGTAGACTTTGACCATGTCTCCAAGTTTTATACCGCGTTGCTTGGCATCCAACGAGTTGATCCAGATGGACTGCGTATGAGCTTCCCGCAAATAGTCCACATTGTCAAAGGTCGAGTGAGAACGCGCAATGAAATGAAAACCGGTCATCAAGAGCGGGTATTTCCCACGTAAAGGATCACTCACCCCCTCCCACTCGGGAATGTATTTGGGAATAGCCGGAATCTCGTTGGGGTCATTCTGGCTGGCCAAGAATGGTGAATAGATTTCGATCTTGCCTGTGTCGGTCGTTAGTGGGTTAGCCACCGGATCATCATGGAAACTGGCAAACGAGATAACGCCACCGCCTCCGAGTTTCTTGTAAGCCCCCATCTTCTTGAACTCGTCATAGGTAGGAAAGTTTTCGTCTTTTTCTCGAGCCACATCCACAATGTCATGTAGCCAATCTTCACGTGAAGTGTGTCCGTCACGGAAATCGTCACCCAACCCCAAGCGGTCAGCTAGCTGTTCGGCAATCCAAAGGACATCTTTAAATTCATACAGCGGCTCAATCAACTTGTGGCTGAAGACAGTGAAGTTTGCCGTTCCTGACCCATTTCCCGAGATGATGTTGTCGATTTCATAGCTCGTCGTTTCAGGTAGCAAGATGTCAGCAAATTTAGCGCTGGGTGTCATCACCACATCGGCAACCACAATAAACTCAAGCTTTGACTCGTCTTGTAACATCTTGGTGGTTCCGTTAACATCAGCATGTTGATTGGTGATGCAATTGCCAGCCCAGTTCCACATGAACTTCATGTTGGCACTGAGTTTTTCGGCTCCCTTGATACGGTCTTTTGGCCCTGAGGTCATTTCACTACCTCGTTCAATGAAGTCAGGCCACATGAACACTGAGATCGTGCTCGTGATCGGATTCGAACCAACCGGGAAACTACCGATCGGGAGACTGGTTCCACCGCTTGATCGCATACCTGTGCCGCCGCCACTGATGCCAAAGTTACCGGTCATGGCAGCCAAAATTGGCAGGGCCCGAACGGGCTGTTCCCCGTAGGCACGCCGCTGCCAGCCTAGTCCCTGCAGCATAGAACAGGGTTTCGTCTGCGCAATTTCACGAGCCAGCGTCACGATCCTGTCAGCCGGAATACCAGTGATTGCAGCTGCCCAATCTGGGTTTTTCACTACGCCATCTGCCCAGCCCATAAGGTAGGCCATCCAGGAGCTATTCTTCGGTGCCCCCTCGGGTAGGTTGTTTTCATCAAAACCAGCTGTATGAGTGGCGACAAACTCCTTGTCGTACAAATCTTCCTTGATCATTACAAAAGCCAACGCAGCAATTAAAGCTACGTCTGTGCCTGGGTAGATGGGGATCCATTCCGCTTCGAGGGTTGCCGCGCTATCAGTATACCGAGGGTCGATAACAATATACTTTGCGCCAGCCTGTTTGGCTTTGAGATGGTAATAGCCATCATTCTTTCCGCCAGAACGGGTTACCAGGGGGTTGTCGGCAAATAGAACCACCAGCTTGGAATTCACCAGATCATCCACTGAGTTTGAGCCGCCATTCACAATATATTGCTGTACGGCCGAGTAACAGGCAGAGCTGTAAGTCCCGTAGAAGTTTACATATCCGCCAAACAAATTCATCATTCTTGAAATTGGACCCGCACCTTTATAGGAACTATCGATGCCGCCTGCAATCTGGCCTGTTGCATAGTTGTAATAAAACGATTCATTGCCATATTTTTCTTGGATGCGCTTCATCTCACTGGCAATTGTATCGAGCGCCTCATCCCAACTAATCCTCTCAAAATTTCCCTCACCGCGTTTGCCAACACGTTTCATTGGGTATTTCAAGCGCTCAACTGAATAGACACGATGTGTCTGCGAACGGCCACGTACACATGGGGTAGCGCGAGGATCCTCAAATGTATCCACGGGATCTTGATCCGGGACCAACCGTTGGATCGTACCATCCTTGACTTTAGCTGCCAGGATACAGCGCCCTCCGCAGTTATGGTAGCAAGCTACCGTTAGTGTTTGTTCATCACCAGCCGCAGCGACATTTGCAACCGTCTTAAGACCAAAATCGAGGCCACCTGCCAAAGCGGCGGTGCCACCCAACGCCGCACTCCATTTCAGGAAACTGCGGCGGGTCATCACGGTGTCGTTAAGGATTTTGGTGAGGAAATTTGTTTCAGTCATTGTTTTCCTCCAGAGAACTCATCGAAAACATGAATATGCTCGTGTGAAGCAAGGTTGAAAGCTTGAGCAAGTAGAACAAGGATTGAAAGAATTTCTTTTTCAATAGGCAACCTCCCACCAGCGAAATTTGGCTTAAGAGCCAAAATTGTGTATTTATTCACTATTAGATTATCATCTATAGGGATGCACATCATCCCCATTAAGAGGAATTTCCCCTCACCCGTTTGGGTGAGGCTGCCGGAATGTGAGGTTACCAAGGGCTATAACAAACCAGAAAGGAGCCCTTTCGATCCTTGCAGCATCATTTGATTGCCAAGCTTCCCCAGACACACCTCTGCTAACAATCTATTAAAATTTGCGAAGGATCGGCTTAATTACATGCCAAATGATTTGCCAATCCGCTTATCATTAGTTCATTGCGCTGATCAAATCATCGAGACTAAGATTTCCACAAACGCTCCCCCTCTTCGTCATTTCTCATCTGGCCAGCTATCGTGCGGTGATACCAATCCATGTTTCAAAGCATAGGTGGCTGCTTGAGTCCTGTTATCGAGTTGCAGTTTTTCCAATATGTTTTTTAGATGGCTTTTGACGGTATTGATCGAAATAGAGAGTTTTTCAGCAATCTCTGAATTTTTGGCCCCACTCGCAACCAGACGCAGGACAAAAAGCTCGCGCTCAGTTAGTGCCTCCTCTCCTTTATCCTCATCAGCCAGACGATTTGCTACAGCTTTCAATAACTTGCTTGCCAGGGCACGCGTCATGGCTGTCTCACCTCTCACTACACCAGTCAGCAGGTCAAAAAGTTCAGATGCATCCAGATTCTTCAATAAATATCCGGATACTCCTATTTGAACCGCCTCATAAAGGTGACCATCTCTTTCTGAAGAGGTCAACATGACGATCGCAATATTGGGGAATTTCGCTCGTATTACTTTGGCAGCTTGCAAGCCATCCATTTCCGGCATATAGATGTCCATCAAGATGACATCCGGGGAAAGTTTTTCGGCAAGCGCAATAGCCTCAACTCCGGTAGATGCTTCCCCGATAACCTCAACCAGGTCATCACGCGTTCGCATCAGGCCCATTAACCCCTGGCGAAATAGCTTATGATCGTCAGCAATTAACACTTTTATGGTCATGGCATCAACCCTTAAAGACCAATGCGAATATGAGTGGCATAGAATAAGAAACGACCGACAATCTCCCCAATCAAAATCAGGAGACAGGACATGTAAACGGGCACGGTCAGTTCCCGTAGGGACAGCTTTACTTTATGCATTCTATAAACAGCATATCCTATCCAACAGGGAGCAACGATTATGAAAAGGAGGCGCAGCACGAAAAGAGGAGTGTACAGGTCAAATAGAAGTTGAAGACTGATTTGGGAAATCCCCCCCCCTTGACCGAGAAGATAAATTTGGTAAAACGTAACGGCGATATCGACTATCACAGCTAAAGAAGCAACTGCTACCAGCCAATTCATGCTGTATTCGATAACTTGTTTGCGGATTGCAATATCCTTTGTTTTTTGGATTTCAGCAAACTCCAGATCCAACACAAGCAAGCAAGCAATAGTCATCGCTCCAAGTAAAACCGTAGTCGTGTAGAAGGATACAATTACAGCAGAGGTGTTCCAGGCTACCTGGGTGGGAAGCATATAAATGCGCGCCATGCAATACACCAAAATCACGCCAAACAATATAGCCAACCACCCCAAGGCTGCCACCAATTTTTGATGATTCCTCTTAGAGCGGCTGAAAATCCAAAGAGCGAGCAGCGTATAAAAAAACATCACTGTAAATACGATCTCTCGGCTCAACCAAGAGCTCTTGAAGTTACTTACCGCATAAAATGAGTAGAAGGGCTTGCTTAAATGGAAATGAGCACCTATCATGGCAACAATAGCCGTAAACAAGATGACCAGAATCGGATTGTGAATAATTCTGTTCATATCTCTTGGGCTAAATTTGGTACTTGCAAGCCACCTTAGAATCCACAACACTAACATGGCTCCTATGGCCAACTGCATTAGAATTGAATAAACGGGAAGGGCCCATTCGCGAAAATTCATAGATTGATATCACTCCATTTTGTACTCACCGAATCACCACGCTCCGTTTTTGCAGGCGCTCCTGTTTAAGGCAGGGAAGCCTGCACTCAATTTGAGTACCATTCCCGGGATCAGATTGAATGAACAGTCTACCTCCGACGCTTTCAGCCCGCTCGCGCATCGTTTGCAGACCAAAACTCCGTTTTGAGTTGGAAAGCGTGAAACCGAACCCATTATCGTCGACTTTCATATCGATTTCTTCTGAATTATCCTTTTGTTGATTTTTCGTAATTGAAACATTTACAAAAGTTGCGTTGGCATGCTTGCGAACATTTGCCAATGCCTCTTGCAAGATACATACCAACTGAACCTCTGCCACAGAAGGTAGATTTAATACCCCTTCGGTTAGATCCGCGAACCGGATCTCGATTCCGGTCTGAATACCGAACTCGTCCAAGTATTCTTTTACTGCCGAGACCAGGCCTTTCTCCTTCGCAAGTGTCGTACGCAAACTTAGGATATTCTCACGCACATCTGCGTTGGCAGTTTGAACAGCCTGCCGCATTTGGAGCAACTCATCCTGCAACTGCTCGGATTTTCCTTGTTTTAACAGAGTGCCAAGAGTTTGGACTTGTAAATTGAGATAGCCCAATACCTGTGCCAATCCGTCGTGCATCTCGCGGGCGATACGGGCACGTTCTTCAACGATTGAAAGGGACTGCAATTGAGAAGTCATCAAGCCATGCTGGATAGCAATGACTGCTTGATCAGCCATACTCTCCAGATAAATCAGGTCGGTTTCGGAAAAGTTCCGCTTATCAAATCTGGCAATCCAAAGCGCGCCGATGGCGACATTGTCCAATTTTAATGGAACGATCGCAACAGCATTTGCTTCTTGTTGACTGAAAAAGCAAAGCCCCGCGAACATCTCCGCCGCCTCATCCCCCTGTGAAAGATAGGAACTGGAAGATTGCATCGCATTCAAAATGAGCGGATTAGTTACGACGAAGACAGAACTAGCGGTAAGGTCAGTCTTTTTAATGGTCGAGTAACATTTCAGTTCCAGATTCCTATTTTGCTGGTCAACAATTGCCAGTCCAACAAAATTTGCATCCAGGAGTTCGCGAAGGTTTAATACAATCTGCCGCAGGATTTCATCCACGTCATTTAATTCTGCGATTCGACGACTGGTATTCACCAGTGCATTGGCCCAGTTTTCTGCAGTTTGACGAGCAAGGATTTGCGTTTCAATTGCTGCCTGCTGGGCTCGGTCTCGTTCATCCTGAAGCGCCTGTACCTGACGTTTTCGAATCGCTTCGAAGACATCAAGGGCTTTGACTACAAAAAAGGTCACGACGACGGCCGATAGCATGCGCCAGATTTCAATAGGAAGACCGGTCGTATTCAACACGCTTTGATAATCAAGCCAGGCGTTTAATCCGTAGGGTTGATTTACATTAAGGGTTTCCCCAACAAAAGCATTGTAGATTACACGGTCATAGTTGTAATAAGAAGCGGGACCATAAGGTGCAGCCGGAACGATCAATCCAACGACAACGGCTTCAAATAAAAACGCCAACCCAGCTCCGAGCATGAGCTTGGAGACATCATACATTTTCAGCTTTCGTTGAGCGTACCATTGCCGTAGAAACCCAATCCCAGCGAGTAAACTACCTGGTAGGTAGAGCAGATAACGAGTCCAGATTTCAATTGGAATCTCGATTGGAGATGGAGTAATAAAGGTTGTCGATGCATATGTAATCACGAAAGCAATCGGGACAATCAATATTCCAGGGATAAAAATACTCCACGCGGGTAATGGATTCAAATTATTCAACATCCCCCATCCGAAGCGTAGAAGAAGTAAACCGGTTAAGATATGGAGCACAACTCGAATAATACTAAGTATCTGATCAAACTCTTGAATTGACCCACTTGTCCAAAACATATCTACCCAACCAGCGGCGCCACCTATAAAACCAAAGGCTGCCAACCAAGGTAGCTCTTTTTTTTAATGGAAAATCACCTTCCATTCTTAATTGTAAATACGCCGCCAGCCCCAACCCCTCAAATGCCAATCCATAAATGAAATAAAGGAATATCACTTGCGAGCCCAACTAATAGAAGACATCTGGAAAGTTTTTATCTTCTTTCTGAAACATTCTATAATTATTCTACTGGTTTCCGGAAGACTTCACAATTGACTAATATCATCTTTCTGTAAAAAAATATCCCTATATGGTTTTAACAACTCAAAAGAGCATCATCTGAAACTGGGGGTTTAATGGTCATAATCACCTTCCGCCCCATAAACGCCGAGGTAAAAAGGGCATCTAACCATTGGGACTCTTTTTATTATTACGGGCTAGTTGAATGGTTTTCCATATTTAATGGCCAACTTGTCCGTATTTTTCGACCGGCTCAAGCACATTTGCGCCAGAATTGGGGTTGAACGGCACACACCTCATGCAGGCTGTCGCTGTATATTTCACCTTGCGGGGGAAAGTCAATTATCTTACTCAGACGCAGACAGGTCGGGGGCAGCCTCCCAGCAGTCCTGGCAAATCCACAACTCACCGTACTCGTCGCAATCGACCAGCCGCTCAATACCCCAGACCACGACCCAGTAATCTTTTACACTTTGTGAGCCCAGCAGGTTTTTCTTGTAGACTTCCACCGCCTGTTCCACTTTCCCCTTCTTTTTAGGAGTTCAAAGTGTATGGCCTTTGGGTAGCCATTAATTTGGATATTCGTGATAATATATGTATCAATAACGAATTGTGCGTCGGGAAGATATCGCATGATAAGGTGGGATTACATCACACAGTTGCAATATTACCCATAAACCATGACTTGCCCGAGTCAAGGAAAATAACAGTGTATTAGACGATCGCGAGCATCCTGTCCTCGTTGAGAGTACTTAATGGTGCATCTCGAGTTGTTAACCGGTTCGTCCAGGACTGTTTTTTGCTTTATTCATCTTCCCCTGCATCTGGGGGGGGGGAGCACACAGGCTTTTGGAAGGATTTAATACCATGTTTAGATTTTTTCAAAGGTTCATCGTGATATTAATGCTTGGGGCTCTGTCCAGTGGCTGTGGGTTGATCCCTGTGGCTGAAGATGTTTTAGGGCCGCTCGAATTATATGTGTCCATCGCTGGCAACGATGCGAACGACTGCCTGGGGCCAGAACCGGGGCGTGCTTGTCTTACGCTACAAGCTGCGTTGGATAAATCTAGAACCCACCTGAACAGCACCGTCAATATCGGTCCCGGCCAGTATTATGTTGCTGAGGACCCCGCAACTCCTGCACGGGCGGACCGGTTTTTATATGAACTTACGAGTGGCGTCACCTTGATCGGTGCCGGGCAGGACCAAACTATCTTCCATTCCAACAAATGGGCATATACTTTTGGAGCGGATAGTTCGATCCCCGTGGTCATTCGCGGCCTGGGCATTGATGCCAGCAATGGCGCCTATGGTGGTATCAATGTGCATGGTCGAGCTGACATCTCAATCGAAAATTGCCGTGTCTACTATGGCAAGCTCGGGATCCTCGTCCAGGATAACGGTATTGCCAAGATCACCAATTCTCTGATTGAGCAGAGTCAAACGGGGATACAAATCCTCGGAGGCCTTGCTCTGGTCTCGAACGATTTGGTGATTTCGGGGCACGATACTGGTATAAGTATTGAGCGTGGTGGTTCCGCCCATATCCTGAGAACCGTGATCGAGAAGAATGTCATTGGGATATTGAATAATGGTGATCTTCGATTGGTGGGTGCTACGTTTACGCATAATATCACTTCGGCATTGGTGAATAGCAGCGGGCAGGCCAATGACGAGGGCAGTACATTTGACAGCAACGGCTATCTGGATGTACGGCCTTCCTCGAGCGGGCGGGGCTCCAGCAATCCTACTATATCCAACAGCGGGGAAATGAACCTCTGGAATAGCACAATCTCGAATAATTTTGGTCAAGCTGTCTTAAATAACAGCGTACATTTTCCTCATCGCAATGCCACTGGAAATCCAGTTACTACCTATGAAATGACCCTTGACCGCGTGCAGGTTTTTGGCAACGAGAATGGAGATTCGGACTCGTGCGCTGTTGTCAACCAGGCGGGTGCTCTCGGGGTCATGCGTAGCAATATTCAAGGCAACCATTGCGTGGGGGTTGACGTGTATGGCGGGGAGACGGATATTTCGCATTCCTCCATTTTTGATAATCGGATCGGGATATTCGCGCGCGGAGAGTTGTCTGTGGGTGTGTACAATACGACCATCACCAAGAATCGCGGTTTTGGTATCGAACAAGTCGAGGGCGCGCGTCTTAAGCTTGTCGGGGTCACCGTGGCAAGACAAAGTACGGGATTGTCTTCTTCCTTTGACCCTCCCGCAAATCTGGTCGTGGTTGATTTGGTGGTTCTCTGGTGCAACGCTGCCGTCGTCGGCCTCGGAGAATTTGTTTGTAATGAGAGCTGGACCGAAGACAATCTTGGTCTTGGTCCGCTTACTGCGGTAGATGCTTCGTGGTTCGAAGGAGGATTTTCCCTGGGATTCGGCGGAGTGTCGGTCATTCCGCTCTTGCCGGGCAGTCCGCTGATCGATGCAGGTATTGTCTGTTCTCTCGAGGACGATCAGCGCGGGGCTCTCCGTCCAAGGTCTCATGGCTGCGATGTTGGTGCGTATGAATTACAAATTTCCTCAGCGACTGCGCCCCTTGAGTTCGTAACGCCCTCTGGCGGGGTCCCCGGGGTCATTCCGCTCTATACCGATACACCCCAGGTTCCCACGCCGATCATACTCACATTCACAAAAAATGCCTTTTGCCGCAAAGGGCCGGGCACTTTGTATCGTGATATCTCAGGCTTTCAACAGGGAGATACCGCGCAGGCCGACGGTCGTAATGCGACCGATCCGCGCTGGTGGTGGGTGCTCATCCCCAACAGCACAGACCATTGCTGGATTTCCTACGCGACCGTGGAGACAAACAACCTGGCCGAAGGACTCCCTGTCCAGACGGTATCCCTTGGACTGCCGGGAACCCCTGCCAGCTTTGCGATCTCCGCTCGCACCTGTTCGAAGAATGGATTTTCACTCAAATTGGTATGGAATGCCTCAGCAGGTGCTGAAGGGTATACGCTGTATAGAAACAGCAAAGTAATTGCCACTTTCAAGGCAAACGGGACCGTTTACCAGGATAACCCACCCGTGAATAAATCCCTTACCTATGAATTGGAAGCCTTTAACAGCAGCGGATTTTCCGAACGTCTGGTCGTCGAGGATGGTGGCTGCAAATGATTTTTGCGGTTTTGAACCTGGTCTTCCCAAAGGTTCGAACAGGCCAATCCACGGGCATGTACCAGCCCGCAGTCCATCGCCTATTCAACTATGTTTATAAAGGATGAAATGAAAAAACAAAACCGAATTTATATCGCGCTTGTAATAATTCTTATGGCGAGCATGGCCTGTAGCGTTGGAACAATATCGCCATCCGCCGAAGCCGGACAAAAGCCAACCGCCGAAAGTGGGCAAACGGACCCCGCCACCACGATAGCTCCATCCCAGCAGGCGGGAGGTAATGACAGTTCTGCCGGTGCCGAAACGATTGACTTGGCAAACCCTGCGTTGTATGTCATTCCCGATGCACAGGCGTATCAATTTGAAAGCACGATTATCTATACTGGTGTCGATACTGTCGGCAGCCCAAAGGAAGTTTCAGAGATCGGGTCGACGGAGGTCCAGACTCTGCCGCAAACCATGCAACGTTTTCAATTTTCATTGAAAGGATACATGGATAGTGCCGGGTCAACGGGTAGTATTAATATCCTGTCGTCGGATACGGTAATCATTGGCGATCAGATGACCAGCGCACAGATGGTCAGTGTCAATGGTGGAACGCCAACGCTGCATTGTAATACGGGTCTCGCTTCAGACATGCAGGGACCAAGCCTGTTAGAGTCCCTGCCAAAAATTCAGGAATTGATTACAGGCCAGGCGCGACGCGTGGAAAGCGGAATTGAGATCAATGGATTTGTGACCGACAAATACGAACTGTCCGGAGAAAATTTTGTTGGGAACGACAAGCCGGTCAGCGCATTTGTGTATGTGGCTCGTGAAGGCGGTTTTATTACACTCTTTGAGTTGCAATACAGAGTAAATGAAAAGAGATATGGTTTTGATCCCAGTCAGTTTACCGACATCAGTCTGGCATACAATTTTATTCCCGTCGAGGACGGCTCGCTTAGTATTGCCATTCCTGCCGAATGTAACCAATAGGCCGGTTTGGCGGGTGAGTTCGCTGTGATAGATGGCAATTTATCCACATTAGTAGCGATTGGAGAATCTCATGAATATAAGAAGATCGAATTTTCGGCCAGGACGGCGACGCGGTTTCAGCAACCCATTTGCGGGTTTGGTCGTAGGTCCGTTCCTGATGGTATTGGGAGTAATCCTGCTGTTCATTGGCTGGGGCTGGTATAGCAAAACCGCCGAATGGGCGGCGGCAGGAGGTACGGCCATGGGGACAGTTGTGGAAATGAATCAGCACCAATCCACATCGAACAACAGCACAACCACCCTGTATCAACCCGTGATCGAGTTCAAAACCGAAACCGGCGATGTGACCCGGTTTACGGATCCGACCTCCACGAGTTCGCCGCGTTACCAGATCGGGGACCAGGTTGAGCTCGTGTACGATAGGAATTTCCCCACCAATGCGCGCGAGAATAATTTCATGAGCTTGCATTTCCCCGATGCAATCGTAATGGGTATGGGAGGCTTCTTCCTGTTGATGGGCTTGATTGGCGGAATCCGATCCCTGGTTTTGGTGCTTGCAGCTGGAGGAATTGCGGCTTATCTCCTTTCGAAGAAAAAAGGAAACGAAGGGCCGGAGCAGTTACAGGCTTGAATTAAATCAGTCCGGGCGGTGGTTCGGACTGATTTCTAGCATGCGCATCTTTCCAGTCTGGCAGCCCATTCCAGCCCGCTGGCCCACAGGCGCGCGTACATCAGCATGTTCTTAGAACGCTATGGTAGGCAGATTTTACAAGAGGGAAAATTAAATCGCTTGCTCAGACGCAGACAGGTCGGGGGCAGCCTCCCAGCAGTCCTGGCAAATCCACAACTCACCGAACTCGTCGTAACCGACCAGCCGCCAGATCCCATCGCCTCTCCCAGCGCAGGAGAAGCAGGTATAGCCGGCACCTTCCTCGAGCGCCAGCACCTGAGATTTATCGATAGGACGAATTTGTTTGACCATCAAGCTATCAGGGCCCGCTTGCGGCAGGGTGGTCCAGCGCGGACCGGTTCGGTAACGGGAGGGACGCACAGGGAATCATCACACTACAGCGCTCCAGTTCGAGGAATAAGGCAGGCTGCGCCTGCCCGCTGATACCAGACAGCCGGCCTCCATCGTCTCCCGTCTTTTCCAAAGTAAGTCGATTCTTGTTCGTATCTTTCGAACTGCTGTTTCAAACAACCAGTAGACTCTATCCAGTTATTATCATTATAGAGACCCCTGCCGCGTACTGCAATAGATAATCGTCATATCTGTCTAGACAAAAGTACTGGACTTATTCACCCGGCCTGAACAGGGACGTCGCCAGAATGTGAGGCGGCGGTCATTGCGACCAATATCATCCCCAAGGGTAGGGGTCTCGATGATTGGGTTATACACTTTGATAATCGCAATGGTAACGCAATTAACCTGCGTGTATGTCAATAATCCGGTTATGATAAAAACGAGGTGTGCCATGAAAGAATCGACTCAAAGGCCTTTCAACAGCATCATCGAAAACGTCTCGGACGTGATCGCCGTACTGGATGCGGACGGTACCATCCACTACGTCAACCCGGCCGCCAAACACAGGCTCGGACATTCAACCAAACAGATGCAGGGAAAAAATATCGCCAAATTCATTCACCCGGATGACCTGCCCACCGCGCTGGAGGCCTTCCAGCACCGTCTCGAACACCCGCAGGCACCAACCGGTTCTTTTATGCAAGTGCGACTCCATCATAAAAACGGACAGTGGCGTGACTTCGAGGGCATGGTGGACAATCTGCTGGATGACTCGCAAGTCACAAGGATCGTGCTGATCGCACGCGACGTGACCGAGCGCAAACGTGCGGAAGAAGCTCTCAACCAGCGGGCTAAAGAACTTCATTCGCTCCAGGCTAACGTACTTGAGATCACAGCTCCACACGTGTTGTCCGACCTGCTCAGCACGATCGTTGAACGCGCTGCCGACCTCCTGGATGCAGATAGCGGCGGCCTGTATCTGTGCGACCCGGAAAGGCAGGAAGCACGCTGCGTAGTGAGTTACAAAACAACCAAAGATTATTCGGGCACCGTGCTCAAATATGGCGAGGGTGCGGCCGGTTTGGTAGCCCAAACAGGAGAACCGCTGATCGTCAACGATTATCGCACCTGGTCTGGTGGCGCGGTTGTTTTTGGCGAGGAGAAGCCATTTGAGCGTTTGATTTCAGCACCCATGCTCTGGCAAGATCAGGTAATCGGCGTGATCCACGTCTTGCGCTCCGAGGGAGATACGCGCTTCACCCAGGCCAACCTGGAACTGTTGTCCATCTTTGCCAACCATGCCGCCATTGCTGTCGCAAATACACGCCAGATGGAAAGTCTCAAGCTGGAATTAACCGAGCGCAAGCGGGCTGAAGAGGCCCTGCGCGGGAGCGAATCACGCTACCGCATCCTGGCAGAGGCCTCCCAGGATATGATTTTCGTCATCGGCAAGCAGGGGACGATCGAGTACATCAATAGATTTGCCGCCACAAAATTCGGGCAGGAACCGGAAGAAATCATTGGCAGAGCACAGAAAACGGTTTTTCCTGAGGCTGTCTCCAGGCGTCAGCAACTTAACTTGAGACATGTATTTGAAAGCGGCGAACCACTCTACGTTGAAGAGCCAACACTCTTTCCAGAGCGCAAACTCTGGCTTGGCACCTGGTTGGTGCCACTCAAGAATGATGCCGGTCAGATCGATTCTGTGCTGGGCATCTCACGGGACATTACCGAGCGCAAACAGGCTGAAGAGGCCCTGCGCGAGAGCGAACAACGTTACCAGACCATGGCTGAAATATCCCCGGTGGGCATCTTCAGAACCGACCTGCAGGGAAAGACAACTTATGTCAATCCGCGCTGGTGCGAGATTTCCGGGTTGGCGACCGCCCAGGCCCTGGGCAACGGCTGGCTTTCGGTTGTGCATCCCGAGGATCGCGACCCTCTGGCCGCGGGTTGGCGGCAGACCACCCAGGATCAGAGCACATCGGTGACGGAATACCGTTTTCTGCGCCCGGATGGCACGCTGGTTTGGGTGATGGGCCAGGCTGTACCGGAGAGAGATTCCAGCGGTAAGATCGTCGGCTATGTAGGCACGATCACCGACATCACGGAGCGCAAACAGATGGAAGATAAATTGCGCGAAAGCGAAGAAAAATTTAGGAAAGCTTTTTATACAAGTCCGGATTCGGTCAACATTAATCGCCTTGAAGATGGGATGTTTGTCTCGATCAACAATGGATTTACCCAAATCACAGGTTATTCCGAAGATGATGTTATCGGCAAAACCTCGCTCGAGATCAATATCTGGAATAACCCGGAAGACAGAAGCCGGTTAGTGGCTGGTCTCAAGCAGAGTGGGAAAGTCCAAAATCTCGAGGCGCGTTTTCGTATGAAAGATGGGGACATCTCCTATGGCCTCATGTCTGCAATTGTAATTGACCTGAACGGCACACCACATATCATCAGTATCACCAGAGACATCACTGAGCGCAAACAGGCAGAGGAGAGCCTGCGCCAGTCTGAGAACAAATTACGCGCCTTGTTCGCCGCCATGACGGATGCCATCATCGTCTACGATTTGGAAGGCCGCTATCTCGAGATCGCGCCCACCAACCCGACCAACCTCTACATAACGCCAGATGAAATGCTCGGCAAGACCGTTACGGAAGTTTTACCACCCGAACAGGCCGATTTATGCCTCAAAGCCATCCGTCAGGCCCTGAAGACGCAAGAACTGACCAGTGTGGAATACAGCCTGCCAGTCAAGAAAAAGGAGCTCTGGTTTTCGGCGTTCGTGTCACCGCTTTCAGCCGATTCGGTCATCTGGGTGGCACGCAACATTACCGAACGCAAACAGATTGAGCAGGATATCAAACATCGCTTGGCGGAACTGGAAGCGATCAACCGCATCTCGACCGCTCTTCGGGGCGCCCAGACGCTGGAAGAAATGCTGCCGTGCTTGCTTGATGAGACCCTGAATATGCTGGGAACCGATGCGGGTGTCATCCTGCTCTACGACCTTCCCGGCAACAAAATGTTCCGGTCCGCCGCCCGCGGCTGGTTCGCCCAACTAGAGGATGTGAAGATTACGCCAAGAGAAGGGATTGCCGGTCATGTGTTCCAAACTGGCAATGCGCACATCTCTCCCGAATTCGTCAAAGACGCGCTGACGCGCAAGGCTGTCATGTCCCAGATTCCCGCCGGCTGGGGCGGTATCTGCGTACCGATCCATACCGAAAAGGAAACCATCGGCGTCCTTTTCGTCTCGGTGCAATTGCCGCGCCAGCTGGGACAAGAGGAAGCCAATCTGCTGACCACCATCTCCGAGATTGCCGGCAACGCATTCCGCCGCGCCGGACTGCACGAAAAGACCGAACAACAAGTACGGCGACTGGCCGCCCTGCGCTCGATAGACATGGCGATCAGCTCCGTGTTCGATCTGCGTCTGACTTTGAACATATTACTCGACCACATCGTCACACAATTAAAAGTGGATGCTGCCAATATTCTGCTTTACAGTCCACACATGCAGATTTTGGAACACGGTGCCGGGCGCGGCTTCAGGTCAACAACGCAGACTCACCTGCGCCTGCGGCTGGGCGATAGCCTGGCCGGACGCGCTGCCCTGGAGCGGCGCATGGTCAGTGTAGCTGATCTCCGAACGCAACAAGGGAATAATTCCAAGCCCGAGTTGTTGTCTGGTGAAAATTTCATTGCCTATTATGCCGTGCCGCTGATCACCAAAGGGGAAATCAAGGGTGTTCTGGAAATTTTCCACCGTGCTCCTCTCGACCCCAATGAAGAATGGCTGAGTTTCCTGGAAACTCTGGCTGGGCAGGCAGCTATCGCCATCGAAGATGCCAGGTTGTTCGAAGACTTGCAGCGTTCGAACCTGGAACTGGAGCTGGCGTACGATGCCACCATTGAAGGCTGGTCAAAGGTACTCGACCTGCGTGATGCAGATACCGAAGGCCACACCCGGCGTGTCGCAGAAATGACCATCCAGGTGGCGCAGAGATTGGACATATCCGAGACCGACCTAGTGCATATCCGCCGGGGAACGCTGCTTCATGATATTGGCAAAATGGGTGTACCAGACAGTATTTTGAGCAAGCCCGGTCCGCTTTCTGACGAGGAATGGGTCATCATGCGCAAACATCCGCTATTTGCCTACAACATGCTTTCCTCGATTTCCTACCTGCGTCCGGCTCTGGATATCCCCTATTGCCATCACGAAAGATGGGACGGCACGGGTTACCCGCGCGGACTGAAAGGTGAACAAATCCCATTGGCGGCGCGCGTTTTCGCTGTGGTAGACGTATGGGATGCCCTGAACTCCGACCGTCCATATCGAAAAGCCTGGACCAGCAAGAAAGCGCTCGACCATATCCGCTCCGAATCCGGGAAACACTTCGATCCGCAGGTCGTGCGCGTTTTCCTGGAGTTTCTGGATGACTACTTCGCCAAAGAGAAGAATTAGACCCTTAGAATTGTCTGACCTGCTTGGGTTTTCACCCAAACACCGCCCAGGGCGGGAGTGTGCACCTATTGGCGCAGCAACCCGCCGGGACTGGGTCCGAAGCGGGCAGGTCGCCCCTAACGGCGCCGCGGGGGATTATAATCTCCCTCACAAAGGCTTGCTCTGCAATGCCAATATAATGAAAAAGGTAAGAGGATGACTGATTTATATCAAATGAAATGTGTGGCCTGCCGCGGCGACCAGCCGGTTTTGACCGATCAGCAAATCGCTGAATTCCAGCCGCAGGTGCCGGAATGGCAAGTCAGGGAAGTGGGACAGGTCAAGCGGCTTGAACGGGTCTTCAAGCTCCAGGACTTCGTCGAAGCCCTGGCCTTTACGAACAAGATCGGAACGCTGGCTGAAGCGGAGGGACACCATCCCTTGATCGTGACCGAATACGGCCGCGTGACGGTCAACTGGTGGACGCACAAGATCCAGGGACTGCACCAAAACGACTTCATTATGGCTGCCAAGACGGATAAATTATATGGAACCGATTGATTTTGACGACGACCTGAGCGAGCAGCAGGTAAGCGACAGCGGGATCGACAGCCCGGCCGTGGAAACTGCCATCCAGGCCATGCTGCGCGCCTTCGGGGAAAATCCCGAACGTCAGGGGCTGAAAAACACCCCCCAGCGCGTCGGGCGCATGTACACTGAGCTATTGAGCGGTTACAACGCCGATCCGGTTAAAATTGTCAACGGTGCGCTGTTCAACGTCTCCTACGACGAGATGGTGATCGTACGCGATATCGAGTTCTACAGCTTGTGCGAACACCACCTGCTGCCCTTCATGGGCCGCGTTCACGTGGCTTACATCCCCGACGGAAAGGTACTCGGCCTGTCAAAGATCCCACGCATTGTGGATATGTATGCCCGCCGTCTGCAGGTCCAGGAACGCATGACGCGCCAGATCGCCGACTTTCTCAGCGATCTGCTGCATCCGCATGGCGTGGCGGTGGTAGTGGAGGGCCTGCACCTGTGCATGATGATGCGCGGCATCAAAAAGAAGGACGCGCGCATGACCACCTCTGCCATGCACGGCGGTTTCCGCAAAAATGCCATGACCCGCCAGGAGTTCCTGGAAAACATCAGCCGCGGTTCAAGTCCGCTGCAGATCTGACAATCCGGCGGCTTTAACCGGCCGATTCCCCCGTCAAACCGAGCTCAAAACTTCCGGGCGCGCCACAATCCAGGTCTGGCGGCGCATATGTTCGGCCACCTGCGCCAGGGTCTCGTAATTGGATGGGTGCTGGAAATCCGGCAGCAGTTCCGCCAGCGGTACGACCACAAAAGCGTTCGACCAGAACTCCCCCCCGAACGGCTCCTCGTCGAACAGGATGATGTCGATGTCGATGCTGCGCGGGGCATATTTGTCCGCACTGCGGACGCGTCCCAGGGCGGCTTCGATCGGCCGGATGACTCGTTCCTTCAATTCGCGCGCTGACAGGGGAGTCTTGAACAAAATGCAGGCGTTCAGGAAATCTGGCCCGTCGGACCCGAAGGCGTGCGATTCCCAGGCGTTCGAGCTGGCCTGCACCTGTCCCCGCTGGCGCAGCAGGTGGACGGCCTGCGGCAGGTTGTACTCGGGTGCGATGTTGGAGCCGAGGTTCAGGTAAGCTTCGTGGAGCTCAGGCATCGCGGCTGCGTTCGATCTCCACCCCCACCGAGCCGGAGAAGCGCACCGCTCCCGGTTTCTCCACCCGCACAATCGCCCGCTGCACGCCGCTTTCCTCCAAACAAATGGCGGCCAGGTCGTTGGCCAGCGCCTCGACTGTCAGGCGCGCCGCCGTCTCCGCGTGGGCCTGGACCTTTTTAGCCAGCGCTCGGTAGTCGACGCAATCCGCCAGGTCATCGCTGCTGGCTGCTGGGCGGGTATCGGTGAAGACCGTGATGTTGATCAGGATATCCTGCGGCTTCTCACGCTCCCAGTCGTTGACGCCGATAATACCGCGCGCGACCAGATCCTTAATAAAGACTTTGTCCATAATCGCTCCTAAACCAGGTGCCGCCCGCCATCCACGTGGACGACCTCGCCCGTGACGTAGGACGCGCCGGCCAGCAAAAAGACCAGGGCTTCCTGGACTTCCTGCGTTTCGCTCCAGCGCCCGAGCGGGACTTTTTGAATCACTTCCGGGCTGGCTGCGCCGTCTACGGGCGGGAGCACAGCCCCCAGCGCCAACCCGTTGACCGTGATGCGCGGTGCCAGCGCGACGGCCAGCGAGCTCGTCAGGGCTGCCAGAGCGGCCTTGCTGACCGTGTAGGGAAA
This sequence comes from uncultured Chloroflexia bacterium, assembly GCA_963790075.1. GTDB lineage: Bacteria > Chloroflexota > Anaerolineae > Anaerolineales > Villigracilaceae > CAYOUV01. Next base: position 629,658 of record CAWBNG010000008.1, on the reverse strand, counting down.
ATGGTCCGCACCGGGACGCAGGGCGCGCCAATCCAGGATGTTGACGATGCGGCCTTGTGCGCCTTCCGGGAGCTGCTCCGCAAAGGCCTGGCTGAGCAGGAAGGGCGCCGTCAGGTTGACCGCCAGGTGGCGTTCCCAGGCGGGGAGGGTCGTTTCAGGCAGGGAGAGCGGCTCAAAGATAGCGGCGCTGTTGACCAGCGCGTAGAGCGGGGCGAATTGATTGGCCCGCGTGATGAGCGCAGCCGCCTCGGCCGGCTGCGCCAGGTCCGCAGCGACCACCCAGGCACGGCGCCCCAGCGCGCGAATCGCGTCCCGCGTTTCGGCGGCCTGTTCAGGAGAATGCCCGTGATGGATGATGACATCCGCGCCGGCCTGAGCGCACCCCAGCGCGAACAAACGTCCCACACGGCGCGCGGCTCCGGTGATCAACACAACCTTTCCGCTCAGAGATTCTTCTTTCATCGAGAGGAATTTTATCATCTACACATACCCGCATCAATCGAAGCTTCAAAGTAGACTTTCTTTGTCCACTTCTTGACTTCCATTTTTGGAGGTGATAATATCTCTATGGAATGCAAAGTTCATCGTCGTAAATCCCGCCAAGCCAATACTTAATTAGAGATGCCACTAACTTACTGGTATGAGAAAGGTGCCAAAAGATGACTGAGAATCAAAATCCGCCGCTCTACACTGGCGATATCGCCGAGCAACACCTGGATCCAGCGCGCGAATACACGGTCGAAAACCAGGAAATTGTCTTCTCCGCCGAACAACATGCGATCTGGGCGGATCTGTTCGCCGGAATCCACCAATCTTATTTGCTGGAGCACATCTGCCAGGAATATCTGAATGGGCTGACGCGGCTGGGGCTCGATCCGCAGCGCATCCCAACGGTGGCGCATCTCAACGAACGTATCCAACCTCGCACCGGCTGGCGCATCGAGCGCACGGCTGTCCGCTACACCCTGGCCGATGACTGGTACGACAAGTTTGCGCAGCACATATTCCTGATCACCGATTACCTGCGCACCCGCGACCAGATGGAGTTCACACCCGAACCGGACATGTTCCACGACATCTTTGGCCACCTGCCCTACCTGACCATGGACTTCTATGTGCGCATCGAGGATAAATTTGCCCCGGCCTACCACAAAGCGACCCAGGCGGAGAAGGAAGTGATCAAACGCTTGGCCTGGTACAGCACCGAGTTCGGCCTGGTGATGGAAAACAATCGCCTCAAGGTGTTTGGCGCCGGGATCATCTCCGGCCGCAGCGAGCTGGCCAACACTATCATGGAGTTCTACCGGCTCAGCCGGGACAACGTCTTGGATTACAGCGGGCATGTCTTTGCACAGCTGCAGGAGCATTTCCTGGCCCACAAAGAGCAGGTCGAGCACATCATCAGCGGGATCAATCAGGTGCACCAACAGGGACAGATGTCATCCCAGGAACAGGGCTGGAACGTGGTCCGGGGGCTGTACGACAAGCTGGGCATCCCCCGCGAGGGATATTTGGGCGGCGAAGTGATCCTGGCCCCGTTCGATGTCGAAGTGATCGCCCAGATCCCCAAGACGGTCTATGCCTTCAACCCGATGTTCTTCGTGTGCGAGTTGTTCGAAGGGATGGATGCCTTGCTCGATTCCTATTTGAAGCCGATCGCGCTCCGTAACAGTTAAACTGCGTCTCGCGCAGTCATCCACGTGTCAGGGAAGCCCTGCATTTGGTCCATGCTTGGGCTGTTTCGGTTTTTCCACCGGGCCAAGGGGGTCTTGTAATTAGAACACATGTTCTGATATAATAAACATACTATGTTCCTATGGCAGCGCCTGTCCCACTGGCTCGGCCTGCGCCAGGCTCCCAGTTCCCATCCGCTGGAACTCAGCCGGGGTCTGCAAACCAGTCTCTCCACCCTGGCGCAACACGCCGGCCAGCCTGAAGACGAATTGGCCGAAGCGGTCTTCGCTTCCGGCCTGGATGCGTATTATGCCCAGAGCCTCTTCTGGAGCGCCTGGGAGAGCCTGACGCCGCGCGAACGCGATATAGCCGCCCTGACTTGCCTGGGACACACCAACCGCCAGATGGCCAGCCACCTGGGCATTTCGGTCGAAACGATCAAGACCCACGTGGCCAATACCCTGCGCAAATTCGACCTGCACAGCAAGGCTGACCTGCGCGTGGCGCTGGCCGGCTGGGATTTCAGCGCCTGGCGGGAATGACCCCCAGATGTAGGGACGGAAGCGCGCCAGCCAGCCCCGTATCTGGTTCCCCCCCTGGGGTTAGCCCGTAAATCCCCCCCAAAATCCCCCGTTAGGGGATTTTTTGATGGCCGGCTTTGGCCTATCTTGTAAGCATGGAGCTCCTTCCCGCTTTACAAACCGGCACACAGCTGGTGGTCTACGCCCCGCATGCAGCGCGCGACGAGTCGGCTATGCTGGCCGCCCAGCTGGCCCTGCGCGGACCAGTCAGCGTGCTGGACGGCGGCAACCGCTTCCAGGCCTATCGGGTGGCACAGCTGCTGCGCCGGGGGACGGTCGACCTGAACACGGCCGCCCGGCGCCTGTCCATCCGGCGCGCCTTCACCTGCTACCAGATGCTGGCGCTGCTGCAGGACACTCCCGCCCTGCGCCAGCCCTATCTGATCCTGGACCTGCTGGCCAGCTTCTACGACGAGCACGTCCCCCTCCCCGAAGTCTGCCGGTTGCTGGAGGCTTGCTTGCAGCAACTGGAACGCCTGCGCCGCATCGCCCCGGTCGTAGTGACCCTGGCGCCCCCGCTGGTCGAGGGGCGCGCCGGCCTGGTCGAGCAGGTCTGCGCCCGCGCCGACCAACTCTTCACCTTCCAGCCACCTGAACCGCCAGCTTATCAACCAGTTCTCTTCTGACCATCATGGGCCGCACACTTCCCACCATCACTCAGCAACTGGCCGAGACCGAGTCCCTGCTGACCGGCTTCCGGCGCACTTTGCGCCGCAGTGACCAGTACGTCCTGGACGGTCTGTTGGCGGCCGCCCGCCGGCACGTCTCCGCTATCAGCCAGACGGACGCCCTGCTGCCCTTCGAGAGCGCTTTGCTGGCCATCCTGCTGGAACAGGCCAAGCAGATCGCGGTCCTGCGCCAGGAAATGGACCAATACAAGCAGCGACATGCATGAGCATACCGGCTGGCTGCTGGATCTCTACGCCGACCTGGCAGGCGGCATTTCACTCTGGCTGCTGGCGGACAACTCGCGGGCACGCCTGCAACTGCACATGGCATTCCCGGTCAGCTTCTACGCTGCCGGCGATTTCCCCACGCTGCGCCGGGCCTGGCGCTTCCTGCAGGGCAAGGACGTAACGCTGGCCCGCGCCCGCCGCCGCGACCTGTTCACTGGCGAACGCGACCTGCTGTCCGTGACCGTCCCCGGACCGGCGCGCATCGCGGGCGTCTTCCGGGAACTGTCCGCTCAATTCCCCGGCCTGGATTACTACGACGCCGACATCCCCATCAGCCTGCGCTTCACCGCCCGCACGGGAGTGCATTTGCTCGGGCGCTGCCAGGTCAGGGAGCAGACCGGCCAGGTTTCCGAGATCAAAGTCCTGGATTCCCCCTGGGAGATCGATCCGCCGCCCCTGCCGCTGCGGATCCTGTGTCTCAGCCCGGACGTGGACCCTGCCCACCGCACGCCGCGCCGGCTGCAGGTTCGGCACGACCGGGCAGCCTACGCGCTGGCGCTCGAACCCCGGCGTGCCTTGCTGACCGGCCTGCGCGCCCTGCTGGGGCGCTATGACCCCGACCTGATCCTGAGCGACCACGGCGACACCTGGCTTTTCCCACAGTTACAGATCTGGTGCCAGGAGAGCGGCCTGCCGCTCAACCCCAACCGGGATCCGGAGCGCGAGGTGCTTACGCGCAAAGCGGACAGCTACTTCGCTTACGGCCAGGTGATCCATCGCGGCGCGCAGGCCCACCTGTACGGCCGCTGGCACATCGACCGCCGCAACGCCATGCTGTTCAGCGAGTATGCCCTGCAGGGCGTGCTGGAGCAGACGCGCGTGACCGGGGTCGGCGTGCAGGAGATGGCCCGCAAGTCGCCGGGGGCCGGCATCACCGCCATGCAGATGCTGACTGCCCTGCGCACCGGTGTGCTGGTGCCGGTCGTCAAGCAGCAAGCCGAGGGCCGCAAATCGCTGGCCGAACTGATCCGGGCCGACAAAGGCGGATTGGTCTACCAGCCCATCATCGGCCTGCATCGCGACGTAGCTGAGATCGACTTTGCCTCGATGTACCCGTCGATCATGGTCAGGCACAACATCTCCCCGGAGACAATCGGGCAGGCAGACGCGCCCCCAGGCCTGGTGCCGCAGACCCTGCGCCCACTGCTGGAGAAACGCCTGAAGCTCAAAGAGCTACTGCGGGAATTGGACCCGCGCGACTGCCGCGTCAAACCGCTCAAGGCGCGCGCCGCGGCGCTCAAATGGCTGCTGGTGGTCTGTTTCGGGTATTTGGGGTACAAGAACGCCCGCTTCGGCAAGATCGAGTCGCACGAGGCCGTCACCGCCATCAGCCGGGAGTTGATGCTGCAAGCCAAGGAAGTCGCCGAAGACCTGGGCTTCGAGGTGCTACACATGTACGTCGACAGCCTGTTCGTACGGCAGGAGGGTCTGCGCGAGGCGCGGGACTTCGCCCCGCTGCTGCAGGCCATTCGGGACCAGACCGGCATCTCGATCGCCCTGGAGGGCGTCTTCCGCTGGGTATCTTTCCTGCCTTCCCGCCGGGACAGCCGCGTGCCGGTGCCCAATCGCTACCTGGGCGTCTTCCAGGACGGGTCCATCAAGTACCGGGGCATCGAGGCCCGCCGCCATGACACCCCGCCCTGGGTCAGCCAAACGCAGCTGGCCGTGCTGAACTGCCTGGCACAGGCCGGGACACTGGACGAGGTGTCGGAGTTTTTGCCCGAGGCACAGACGCTGGCGCGGCAGGCCAAACGCGACCTGAGAAACGGCCGCGTGCCGCCGGAGCACCTGCTGGTAACTCAGAAACTGAGCCGGGCGGTGGAAGCCTACAAAATCCTCTCGCCCTCGGCGCGGGCGGCGGCGCAGCTGCAGGCAGCCGGGGAGAATGTGGCCCCGGGCCAGTTCATGCGCTTCATCTACACCCGCGACCGGTGCGGCGTGCGCGCCTGGGACCTGCCCGGTGAGCTCGATCCGCGCCTGCTGGACACGCAGCGCTACTGCACCCTGCTGGATCGTTCGCTGGAGAGCGTGCTGGCGGCCTTCGGTGGATTGAGTTGCCGGACGTTCCCCCTATTGGATGGCTTTCCAAAAGTAATGCAGGCTGGATAAGGCCAGCCCACCGCCGATACCCAGATATAGGACAGCCAGCAAGGGCTTGGGGATGGGAGCGTAGATCCTCAAATAGATTCCCAGCGCAACCATGAAGACGACCAGGGGGTAGCTTTTCCATTCCTGAAAAGCAAACAGACAGATACGCCCCTCTGCCAGGGAATAAATCCGGCCAATATTCTTTTTGGCAAGATTCGAGAAACCAAACCAGTAAATGCCGCCTGCCAGTCCGATCCCGGAAATTGCGTACAAAATCCAGGCCGGGAAGGAAATGGGGCTCAGCCAGCGTGAGGCAAATCCGATCAGCATGATCCCCACAGCCATCCAGACCAGACCCGCAGCAAGATACAACCACAATTTAGGGGTGCCGGGCTTGTATTTACGCCAGGATATCCGTTTATAAGCCATAGAACACCATCAGCAACATCGATGACAGCATATATAACGAGGCGTACTTGAACAAGCCAAAATTCACCCGTTCCGAGGGCTTGAAAAGACTGCTGACGGCCAGCCCGAGCAGACCGGCCGAAAGCACAGCCAGCACGCGCAGGTAGCCCCAGGTCATGCCGATCCCATATGCGGCAATTCCGATCATCAAGGCTGCAAGGATGCTGGAGAAGGCAATGGTTGCCCTGGTGACAGAGAAACCATAAGCGGACGGGAACGTCGGCACGCCGGCGGTTTTGTAATCCTCGTGATATTTCATGGAAAAAGTCATGATGTGGGTCGGGATCCAGAACAGGATTGAGAGGGAAAGCGCAATCCCGACCCAATCGATGCCACCCAAACCAAGGGCGCGTCCCGCCAGGATCGGCATGCCGCCCGAGATGCCGCCCCACACGATACTCCAGGCGGTGCGGCGTTTGAGCCAGATGGTATAGATCACTACGTCAAAAAACAATCCGGCGAAGACGATCAGCCCATAGAGCGGATGGATTACCACTGACCAGGCCACGCCCAGACAGGAGAGCACCAGTCCCAGACGCAGGGCTTCCAACTGGCCGATCCTGGCACCTGCCAGGGGACGGTTTTGGGTGCGCTTCATTTTGCTGTCGATGTCGCGGTCATACCACATGTTCAGAACGGTACTGCCGCTGATCGCCAGAAACAGACTGCCGGTCAAAGCCAAAATAGTCGGGATGTTGAAGACCGGACAACGTGCGGTCATATAGCCGGCCAGTCCGGTAGCCAGCAGCAAGCCAGTTTGCAGACTCTTGATCAGCGGCCAGTACAAGCGAAGTTTAGTAAGCATGGTTTTCATAAGTTTACTTTATAAAGTGATGACCAGAGGCAGGCTCATCCGCCTGCCTTCCGTGAGATTCATCTTACACACCGGAACCCGACGCCCGGGCTGAAATAGGTCGGTGTGGCGTTGTTGCGCACCCACAGACGCAGGTCCATGTCGTAGGTGTCCTTCGAGCCGCCGCGCATAAAACGGTAATGCATGCCTGCATAGACATCGCCGGTCCACTGCCAGACGTTGCCCGCCATATCGTACAGACCGTACGGCGAGGCAGAATCGAGCGTCTGGTAATCGCCGTATGTTTTGCCGTTGTAAAAACCGACCGGGCTGGTGCGCGAGCCAAAGGTACTCATATTCTCAAACGGGTCGCGGCTGGCATAGAAATTGGCGTTTTCGCGGGCGATCTCCCAGCCCCATGGGAAGGGACGCGTGTCCGTGCCGCGAGCGGCTTTCTCCCATTCGACTTCGGTCGGCAGGCGCCAGCCATTGTAGCCGCAGTAACCCCAGGCGCCGAACCAGGTGACCATCGTCATCGGGTGGTTTTCGTACCCGGGCTGGACAGTGAAGGCCTTGCCGTCATAGGTGATGCGCTGGGACGGGTCGTTCAAGGGGACAAAGAGCCAGTCGCCCGGGTCAATGCGTTCCTCGTGCTTGACAGCATGGAAAGTGTCGCCAGGGTAGTAGCCAACGATTCGGTCGCCGTCAAGCTTGACGGAACCGGCAGCCAAGGCCTGGTTGAGATAGTCTGCGTATTGCGCGGTCGTGACATCGGTGAGCATGATCTGGTAGGCGCCGGTGGAAAGGATGTCTTCGTGCTGGCCGAAGGAAAACTCTCCGGCGGGGATCTGTGCCCAGGCGTTCGGATCAATGCCCGTGTCGAAGGTGGGCATCGCAGCGTTTAAATCCACAGGCGCGCATGCGGCCAGTAATACGGTCAGCAGGATGATGGTCGGGATGAAGCGCTTCATTTGATCACCTCCCGAGAAAGTTCGTGATTCACTTCTTCCGTCCAGCGCCCCTTTTGGTTGAACAGGTCGATCAGCCGCCAGACCATGACGACCGCGAGCAGCACCAGCAACATCCCCAGACCGAAGTCGATCGCATACATCAACAGATTGACCAGCGGCTGCTGGACGGCCTCTGCGATGAAGAGCCGCTTCATTTCAAAGATTGTGACGGCGGCCAAGGCAATGTCAGATAAGACGATGATGCCCCAGCCATACCACTGGCGGATTTTGCCTTTGAGACCGATTATGTCGCCGTAGTAGAGCAGGATGATGGTGGCAATGATGGCTGAAAGGGCGTGCCAGTGACCGGTCAGCTCGATGCGTTCCTCACGCGCCGGCCAGACGCGGAAAATCTCGTCCAGGCGGACAGCCATGAAGATGCCGATGCCGCTGGTGGTGAAGTTCATAAAGAGCATCTGCCAGGTGGGGCCAAACTTGAGCGGATCGCGCAGGAGGGCAGCGAGTTTCTGCCCAAAATTGGGCTTGTGCAAATCAGCCGTCCCTTCGCGGATCAATTTCGCCCAACTCCAGATGAGCAGGAGCAGCGCCGCCAGCATGGAGGGTGTCGCACCAACGTAGATGATCATATGGGCGATCGGCTCTAACGGTGTAGCTACGCCCCATACGCCCAGGTTGAGCACGATGGTGCCAAGGATCATGAGCGGCATGGCAATCTTGTGCAGGATACCCTTGAAATTGAGCCAGCGACCGATGATGAGCGTGATCATGATAGCGATCAAGGCCAGCATGATGTGCAGGTGGCCGATGATCGAGTATTCCATGGTCGTCTTTTCGGGCAAACGGATGATGTTCTCGGCCAGGAAGACTTCAAAACCATTGCCGAAGAACGAACCGGGGACAGCGCCGAATAAGGCCGAAATGACGGTAGTCAGGGCTGTCGCGAAGAAAGCCATCCGCTCCACATCCACGCCTTTTTTCGTGTGGGCGTAGTCTTTATCGGTGATGTAGTATTCCTTGTTCCACGGCCAGAGCGCCACGCACAACAGCACGCCCGCGAAGAAGATCAGCGCCAGGCCTGTGATGTACAGTCCATGGAAAGCCCAGTTGTGGCCAAAATAGGCGAAGATCAGGCCAAAGATCATCGTCAACATATAGCCAACGGTGATAAGCACGCGTACGGCCAGCTTGAAGAACGCTTTCATCTTCAACAGGCTGGTAATCATATAAGTTTCGATCGCAACGACAGCCATGGCGATCGAATGGTAGAGGATAATGATGCGGCCTTCACGTTCGGCCTGTTGCAGGTCCATGTGGAACAGTCGTATCACCACTTCGCGCACGCCCAGCTCGGCCATAGGGCCCGACAACATCCCCCACACGGCCGTGACAATGGCGATCATGGCAATCGCTACCAGGATCAGTCCCTTGGTAGAGCCAAAGAGATAGTTAATCCGTTTTAAAATGGCCTGCATGAAGAACACCTCCACCTAGAGAGTGTAAGACTGGTCGGTATGTGTCTTTGTCCAGAATATCACAAATCGTTCTGATAGTCTTTGCCTAATGTTAAATTGTGATGTATGGTGGGTAAATCACCCAAGAACTTCTAGTCGGCCAAGACTGCTCACCGCTACGCCCATTAGCGTGGCAGACCTATTAGGCTTTCATCCAGGAACCAACCCATTGCTGAATCGGATGATTGAACCAGAGGTTGGACCAGATCCGGCAGGATAAATTGCCCTGCTTCCGGGTTGAGAAAGCAGGGCAGGGAACAGGATACGCAAGCGTAGGATCGGGGAATTATCTCTTTTCCGTTACCCGTTACCTATTCTGAGCCGGTCCAGCGCTGCCAGAGACCTCCGGGCCAGACCATGATCACAACCAGGATCAGACAACAGATCGGTGCCAACGCGAACAGCGAGAAGCGTCCCAATTCCTGGGCGGTGACGAAAGCCAGCGGAAAACCTACCACCACTTCCAAAAGTCCTGCGGTAAATCCAGTCACCCAGGTCCATTCTTTGGCGCCCATCAAAATCGAGACAGTGACGATACCCCAACCCAACATGGCGATCCAATGCATGCGCTGCACCAGGGCGAAGAACGGGGCGCCGATGGTTATGATGCGACTCAGGCTGGCAATCCCGTTCATCAGGCAGAAGACCCAGGCCATGCCTGCCAGTAAACCGACCAGTGTGCGGCTCCAGCTCAACTTCCCAACCGGCTTCATCAGGATGAAATAGATGGCCAGGAAGGGCCAGAAGAGGATAAAGTATACCGGCGGCAGGCCGGCAGCCATGAAGGGCACGTTGATGAACCAGGCTCCTTGCAGCGATAGCACGATGGCAATCACAGAAAGCAGGAAAGCCCAATTCTTTTTATTGAAGAAACCGTAAGCGCTCACCAGGAAGATCACACCACCCACAATACCGAGGTCTGCCATGGCGGGGTTGATGTACTTCAATAAGATCTCGCAGCCCGGTTCTGCTGTCTCCGTGTGCATCCCGATCTGATACCAGTTCAGGAAGAGGACGAAATGCCCGATGATACCCATCAGGCCGCTGAACAGGGCAACAATGCCGCCGAGTTTTTCGTTTCGTTCCATGCTTATTCTCCTTTTGAATGTTATTTTTTGACAAATACAACAGATCGCATCTCCAAGCGTGGACCGTACACGTTGAAGTATTGTCTACAAGGAATTACCGGTCACCATTGCCAAGATTGTGGAAGCTGGTTGGATATTCTCGCACAAGATTTTCATTAGTACTCCAACACTTGGGTTTTATGGGTTTGGACCTTCCCCGGTGTGGCAGGAGCAGCCTTTGTAGTAAGCCGCATCATTGTGAGCAGCAACATAGACCACCGAATTGGGCGCAATTTTCAAATTGCAGCCCTTGAAGAAAAGCGGATTGGCATTTGCATCCAGTTCCGCTTCGGCGACCTGGGCATCACAGCTAACGTACACAGTCCCGCTCCAGTCATCATTGCACAAGGGATAATCTACCACTTTGTCAACTTTCATCAGCTTGCCCCGAATTTCGACCTGGATGGGTCCTGAAGACGGGATCGGATCGGGCGTCATTTTGATCAAGTCGGCAAGTCGAAGGGTAGATTGAGGCGTTCCGCCCTTCGGTGGACAGACCGTATTTTTCCTTCCACAGGCAGTCAGGAAGAAAACAAATATTACAATCATGAAAAATAAGTGATTTACACTTTTTGGCATGCGCACATCCTGCTATTTGAATTTATATGTGAAATGTAGCACTAATAGGCATGACAGTCTTTGCTTTAACGCAAATCCGGAGCCGAGCAGCCGGATTTCAGGACTCTTTTTGAAAAATCCATAAAAATTTCCTTACTTTATTTTCCCTGCCCGGCTTAGTACCAGTGTCCTAATAGACAGCGCTTATATATTTAAGATATAATTTGTCTACTTATTGTTTCCCTGAGAGCAAGTTCAGGGTACCTAGGTCCCCAGGAGGTAAATATGGCTGGACTCAAGGTGGCCCTCTTCGGAAGATTCCGAATCATTCAGGATGCACATCAAATCGAGGGATTCGAAGGTCAAAGAGTAAGAGAACTTTTAAGTTATTTGTTGGTCTTTCGAGATCGTCCGCACGGACGCGAAAGCCTGGCAGAAATCCTATGGGGAAACCTGCCGCCTGAAAAGTCGAAGAAAAATCTACGCCAGACGCTCTGGAAGCTCAAAGCCGCCCTCACCGACCAGTGCCCGCCCGCCGCAGCCGACCTGTGCTGCGATCCAGAGTGGATTCAACTCGCTCCATCCCAGACCTGGTGGTTGGACGTGGCCGTCTTCGAGCAAACCTTTCTAAGCCTAAAAAACCAACGCGCACGCCAGCTCAATCCAGAGCGCTTCACCCAACTCCAAATGGGAGTCGACCTATACACCGGTGACCTGCTCCAAGGCTGTTATCAAGACTGGTGCCTGGCCGAACGCGAGCGCTACCAGACCATGTATCTGCTGCTGCTCAACAAGCTGGTGCAATATTGCGAGGTGCACCAGGACTATGAGACCGGCCTGGCTTACGGTGAACGCCTGCTGCAGCACGACCGCGCCTACGAGCGCGCCCACCGCATGATGATGCGGCTCTATTTCCAGGCTGGCGACCGCTCCCAGGCTTTGCGCCAGTACCAGCGCTGTGTAGTAGCCCTGCGGGATGAACTGGGCGTTGGCCCATCCGATCGTACCATCCAGTTGTCCGAGCAAATCCGCTCCGACCGCCTGCATCGTCCAACCTTGCGAACTCTCGAAAAGAATGATTGGCCGGAAGGCCCGACTCTTGAAGACACGGCCAAGCGCTTAAACGAATTCGCCGCCAGCCTGACTCACATCCAGGCCCAGATCCAGCAGGAGATCGATTCGATCCATTCGCACCTGGACCTGAGCAGCTGATATTGCGAAGACCAACAAACGGAACCGTACCAAGCCATCGGGCTGCACGGTTCTTTTTTTGTTTCGACAAAAGAGACGCAACAGAGACGTCCCGGAGACGCACTCGTAGATAGCCAGCAGCCATAATGTGTTCACTAACATCCTTGCAGACCACAGGCAGGAGTGTTGACCCATTGAATGAATGGTCCGATGAATACGATAGCAAGTCCGAAATCCACTCCTTCATCGTTCGCATCTGGTTGGAGGAAATCGAACCCGTGCCAGAACAGACCACCTGGCACGGTCGTATCGTTTACCTCGCCAACGGCGAACAGCACTATTTCAAAGATTTGATGGATATTCCCCGTATCATCCGCGCCCGCCTGGGTCTGAAAAGCACACGCTGATCCGCCCGTCTGCCGGATCCGCCACAGCGCGCACGGCGCACGAGCGCCGCTTGGAACAGGTCCATTTGGGGGGAAGCTGTGGCTGTTCCCATGCGGTCATGATGCGCATTGTACCGGCTGATCAGAATCATTAAAACCGTCATATTTTCTCGTCAACTACCAAAGGAGGTATGCCATGCCTGTCACCCCTACTTATCCAGGCGTCTATATCGAGGAAATCCCCAGCGGAGTACGCACCATCACCGGGGTCAGCACTTCGGTCACCGCGTTCATCGGGTACACGCCGAAGGGACCGGTCGACAAGGCCGTCCACATCTTCAACTTCGGCGACTTTGATCGCAATTTCGGCGGGCTCTCGAAAGACAGCGAACTGGGCTACGCCGTCCAGCAGTTCTTCCTCAACGGCGGCTCGGAAGCCTGGGTCGTGCGCGAGGCCAGCGGCGCCACCAAAGCCAGTGTGGCGCTCTGTCGGTCCAGCGATGCCAAAAAGATGCTCAAGATCACTGCCAGCAGTGAGGGCACGTGGGCCAACTATCTCAAACTGGACGTCGACTATGCTACTACCAATCCCGACAGCACCTTCAACTTGTCCGTGACCGAATACACTCCACAGGGGACCGACCTGGTCCAGGGGCGCAAGGAAGTCTTCCAGAACCTGAGCCTGGATTCGAAGTCGTCCCAGTATGCGCCCAACGTCATCAACAGCGGCTCGCAGCTGGTCACAGCCACCCGCGGCACAGCAGTGGATACCGCCACCTTGAGCGGGTTAAGCGCGGGTTGGAGCCTGAGCGGCGACCTCAGCAGCCTGGTCTTTCCACTGGCAGATACGACCCGCTTCATCTCGGTGGTCGTAGATGGGGACGGTCCTTACCAGGTGGCCGTTTTCGCCGAAGGCAGCCCGCCGGCTAACCTGAGTGCACTGAGGACAGCACTCGAAAACGCGATCACGAACATCAATCCTGGGCTGACACGCTTCAGCGGCTTCACGGTTCAACGCGCAAACCAGGACCGTACGCCAGCTGGGGGCGGCAATTACCTGCTCTTCACCTCGGGTACACCAGCCGATGCCACCCGCGAACAATCCTCGGTGCGCCTGCTGAATGCCTCCAAGAACGATCTTTCGAAGCTGCTCGGTCTGGGGTTGGCCAACCGCGGCCGGGAAGGCAGCGGCGCGGCCGGGCTGCGCCCAGCTGTCAGCGGGACTTTCGGAAACGAAGTGTTCGACGTCTCGGGCATCACCGCGGCCAACAAGATGACTATGACCGTCAGCGACGGCGCGACCTCGCTGGGCACGACCGGCGCCTTCAGCTTGGGATCGACCGTCTCGTCGCTCGGCGACCTGGCCAGCAAACTGCAGGCGCAAATCCGCGCGACTGTCCCGGATAATCCTGCCTTCTCGCGGGTCACCGTCCAGGTGATCGGCAACCGCCTGCGCGTGGTAGCCGGGACGGAGAAGACCGATGCAACCATCGCCTTCACGGACAACGCCGGCAACCTGGCCACCAAAACCGGCCTGAGCGGCGGGAGCGTCTCGAATAACGTCCAGCGCTATTCCATGGGCGTGGGCGTCGACCGCGCTGACCAGGCGGGGGCCTCGGCCGGAGCCAACGGTACCCCGCCGGGTGCCAGCGAGTTGATCGGTAATCTGGACGACAAGACCGGCATCTACGCCCTGGAAGACGTCGATATCTTCAACCTGCTGTGCATCCCGCTGGTAACTGACCTGGACGACACCTCCGCCAAGAGTGTGATCGCGACCGCGCAGTCCTATTGCGGTGCGCGCCGGGCCTTTTACATCGTCGACCCGCCGCGCGCCCGCAACGCCCTGGACCAGATCCAGGACTGGGACACCAACGAACTCAACCCCGACAAGAACTCGGCGCTCTACTTCCCCTTACTGATGCTGCCCGATCCGCTGGACGGCTACCGTCTGAATGCTTTTCCGCCCTCCGGCACCCTGGCAGGCTTGTATGCGCGCATTGACAGCAACCGCGGCGTTTGGAAAGCCCCGGCCGGGACGGAGGCCACCCTGACCAATGTGCAGGGGCTGGCCTACAACCTGACCGATGCGGAGTGCGGTGCGCTCAACAAGCTGGGCGTCAACTGCGTGCGCCAGTTCCCGGTCTACGGACGGGTTTCGTGGGGCGCGCGTACCCTGGAGGGCAACGACCAGCAGGCTTCCGAGTGGAAATACATCCCGGTGCGCCGCATTGCGCTATTTATTGAAGAAAGCCTGTTCCGCGGCACGCAGTGGGTGGTCTTCGAGCCCAACGACGAACCGCTCTGGGCGCAGATCCGCCTGAATGTGGGCGCCTTCATGCACACCCTCTTCCGACAGGGCGCCTTCCAGGGCTCGTCCCCGCGCGAGGCCTATTTCGTCAAATGCGACAAGGAGACCACCACGCAGGATGACATCAACCGCGGCGTGGTCAACATCCTGGTCGGCTTCGCCCCGCTCAAACCGGCAGAATTCGTGATCATCCAGATCCAGCAGATCGCCGGACAGATCCAGGCCTAAGGAGACCGACATGGCTCAATTCAGTGTGAATCCACAACGTTTTGACCCCTATAAAAATTTCAAATTCCGCGTCAAATGGGACGGTAAATACGTCGCCGGCGTCAGCAAGGTCGGCGGGCTGAAGCGCACCACCGAGGTGGTCAAGCACCGCGAAGGCGGCGATCCCAGCACCAGCCGCAAGTCTCCGGGACGGACCGAGTACGAGGCCATCACGCTCGAACGCGGCGTGACCCATGACAAGGAATTCGAGCAGTGGGCCAACAAAGTCTGGAATTACGGCTCCGGGCTGGGTGCGGAGGCCTCGCTCAAGGACTTCCGCAAGGACATCATCATCGAACTCTACAACGAGGCCGGGCAACTGGCGATCGCCTACAAGGTCTACCGCTGCTGGGTCTCCGAATTCCAGGCCATGCCCGACCTGGACGCCAATGCCAATGCCGTGGCCATCCAGAACATCAAGCTGGAAAACGAGGGCTGGGAACGCGATTACGAGGTCGCCGAACCGAGCGAACCGAGCTTCACCGAACCCGCCTGATCTGAATGATGCGCCCGTTTTCGGCTTCCGAACTACTGGGCATCTGGGAGGAAGGCGTAGGCCGGATGCCGGCCGAGCAGGCGCTGGTGATCCTGGCGGCTGCCTTCCCGCAGGTCCCGCGCGCCAGGCTGGGCCAATTGACCGTCGGTCAGCGCGACGCCTGCCTGCTGCATTTGCGCGCCTTAACCTTCGGCACCCATCTCACAGGCCGGGCCACCTGCCCGGCCTGCCAGGAACAAATGGAACTGGCCTTCGAGGCGCAGGAACTGCTCGCAGCGGACACTCTGCTGCCTGACCCCGAGGCAAACGAGCCAGAAAACAGTGCGACCTCCTTCCAGATCGATGCCTACGAACTGACCTATCGCCTGCCGACCGCGATCGACCTGGCAGCGCTGCGGGATATCTCTCATGCCCAAGAGCAACTGCTTGCAGCCTGCCTGCTTGCGGCCCGGCATAAGGGTCAGTCCATCGCAGCCTCCGACCTGCCTCCTGCGGTCCTGCAAGCCCTGGCCGAGCACATGGGGCAGGCAGAGCCGCTCGCCGACCTGAGCCTGGCCACCACCTGCCCGGCCTGCAGTCACAACTGGCAGATCCTCTTCGACATCGTCAGCTACTTCTGGGGCGAGATCAACGCCTGGTCGCTGCGCCTGATGCGCGAAGTGCACTCCCTGGCTTCGGCCTACGGCTGGCGCGAAGCGGATATCCTGGCGATGAGCGCCTGGCGGCGCCAGCGCTACCTGGAACTGATCGGACTATGAGCGATTTCTTCGGCAATCTTGCCGCACGCAGCCTCCAACCGGACCCGACCGGCGCGCCGGTCCTGCAGCCCCGCCTGCCGTCGCTGTTCGAGCCTCCAACCGGTGCGGAACCGGGTGGCGTGCCGGGTTTCGAGCCATCGGCCGAGAGGACAGTCTCAGCGCAGGCCCCCCACCCGGACAATGAGCCTGACCTTCAACCCGATCCGCAGCTGCGGGCACAGCGCTCGACAATCCTACCGGACGAGCCAATCCCAACGCGCAGGCACATCTCGGAGCGCGAGCCACCTGCCCCGCCGGAGTCCTCCCGGCCCGAACCGCTCGCGGTCCCCCCTGACCTACCGGACGAGCCAACCCCAACGCGCAGGCACATCTCGGAGCGCAAGCCGCCTGCCCCGCCGGAGTCATCCCCGCCCGAACCGCTCGCGGTCCCCCCTGAGCGCACCATCCAGACCCGCTTCGAGCGGGAAGTGGTCGTCAGAGAACAGTCCCCAGCCACAGAACCGGGCATGCCCCCGCAGCCGGGAGACCAGGACTCAAAGCGTGAACCCGCTTCCAGTCCCGGCGAAGAGCCCTCGGGGAGTCCGAGCCGGCGGGCTCAAAGGATGGAAGAACTGGCCCTGGATGAAAATCCCGTCGAGCGAACCATCCGTCCGCGGGTGGCCCTCGTCCCGCTTCAGCTGTCCGCGCCGAAAGATCTGTCCGCCCCAGCCTCCATCCCGCAAGTGCTGCGCCAGGCCGAATCCGCACCGCAAGCGGAAAGCCCCCAGGATGCGACCGTCCGCATCCACATCGGGCGGATCGAGGTGCGCGCGGTCAGTGCCCCACAGCCAGTGCAAGCGGCGCGGGTCGCGCCACCGCCCCACGGGCCGAAATTGACGCTGGATGATTACTTGCGCCAACGAAATGAGGGCAAGCGATGAGCAATTATTTGACGATTGCTACGGTCACTGAAGCCCTGCGCCAGCAGGTCCAGGAAGGGGCTCGCGAAGCCGGTTTCGCCGGCGCCGAGGCGCTGGTGCTGCGGCCGTCTTCCGATCTCACCTCCGGCCACCCGACCGGCCACCCGAACACCTTCGTGGGAATTTACCCCTACCAGATCCTGCCCAATCCCCACTGGCGCAATGCCAGCCTGCCCAACCGCGATAGCGACGGCACGCTGGTGCGGGGTATCCGCTCGGCCTATGATTTATATTTCCTGCTGACCTGCTACGGTGATGATAGCGCGCTCGAACCGCAGCGCGTCTTTGGCGCCCTGCTGCGCCGCATGGCCGCCGAACCAATCCTGACCAAGGACATGATCAAGGATGCCACCTTTGGGGCGCTGGCCAACAACAACCTGGACAGCGAGGTCGAGTCGATCAAGTTTTCGCTGATGCCGCTTTCGCTGGAGGAGTTCTCCAAGCTGTGGTCGGTCTTCTTCCAGACCACCTACAACCTCTCGATCGCCCTGCAGGCTTCGGTCATCTTCATCGACGGGACCCGGACCCCCGGTCCGGCCCTGCCGGTCTACAAGCGCAACGTCTACGTGCGCCCCATCGGCCAGCCGGTGATCGACCAGCTGCTCTCGCAGAAAACAACCTCCGACCCGGTCGAAGCCAACCAGCCGATCGTGGCCGGGGACATCCTGGTGCTGGACGGGCGGCTTTTGCAAGCGGAGGGTCTCACGACCGCACGGGTCGGCGGGAACGAGGTCACGCCCAGCGACCTGACCGCCGAGCGGATCAAGGTGCCGCTGTCGACGCCGACCTTCCCGCTCGACACGCTGCGGGCCGGGGTGCAGGGGGTGCAGGTGATCCAATACCTGAACATGGGCACACCCGAGACGCCGCACCAGGGCTTCGAGTTCGAACGTGGCAGCTTTCGTCCTGCGTCCCACGCTCACGCCCGGTGCGGTGACGATCGACGCCTCGACCGTGATCGACACGGTCACCTACCGCGATGCGACCATCTCGCTGACCCTGGACCCCAAGATCGGGCTGGACCAGCGCCTGGTGGTCCTGCTCAACGAATTCAACCCGCCGCCCAACCGTCCGGCGCGGGCTTACCGCTTCGAGATCAAGCTGCCCGCACCCCCGCCCGATCCGGTCGGGACGGTCAATGCACAAGTCAAGAGCGTAGCGGCCGGGAATTACCTGCTGCGGGTCCAGGTCGACGGCGCCGAAAGCCTGCTCGACCCGGGCTCCGACCCGGACGACCCGAAATACGTCGGCCCCCTGGTGACCATCTGATGACTGACAGCGTGACCTCCCTGAACTGGTTCGACCTCAACCAGCAGTACCTGTCGGCTGCGCTGGAAACCGTGCGCGCCCGCCTGGAGAGTCACACGAACGGCCAGGATTCAACCGAGCAGGTCGCTAGTCACGACCTGCCGGATGCCGAGGACGCGCGCCTGCCGGCCCCACCGGCGCTGGTCACGTTGTGCACTTTGTTCGGCCTGTCGCCCTTCGAACGGGAAGTCTTATTGCTGTGTGCCGGCCTCGAGCTGGACTCGCGCTTCCCGGCCATGTGCGCTGCCGCGCAGGTCGACCCGGCCAAACCCTTCCCAACCTTCAGCCTGGCGCTGGCCATCTTTCCCGATTCGCACTGGAGCGCGCTCTCCCCGGCCGGGCCGCTGCGCTACTGGCGCCTGATCGAAGCTGGCAGCGGCAACCTCTCGACCCGGGACATGCTGCGCATCGACGAGCGCATCCTGCACTACCTGATCGGTACCTCTTATCTGGATGAGCGCCTGGTGGGTTACACCAAGCCGATCACGCTCGACGGGGACCTGGTGCCTTCACACGACGAAATGGCGGGGCGTATCGCAGGGATCTGGTCGCAGCGCGGCAGCCAGAGCCAGCTACCGATCATTCAGTTGTGCGGGAGCGAGGTGGCAGCCAAACGCAACCTGGCTGCTGCGGCCTGCGCCCGCCTGGGCATGAACCTGAACCTGCTGCCGGCCTATGCCATCCCCACCAATCCCTTCGAGAGCGAATTGCTGCGCCGTTTGTGGGAGCGCGAAGCTGTGCTGGGAGTCAGCGGGCTGCTGCTCGATTGTGATGATCTGGGCGAACTCGATCCCAACCAGAACGCCTCGATCCAGCGCTGGATCGAATTGGCCGAATACCCGCTGATCGTCTCCAGCCTGGAACGCCGCCCGATGGGAGTCAAACCCCTGATCACTTTCGAGGTCGGCAAGCCGACTGTGGGGGAACAGCGCCAGTTATGGCAGAGCGCGCTGGGACCGGCGGTCGCCCAGCTCAACGGGCACGTGGAAGCACTGGTCTCGCATTTCAGCCTGGACAGCCTGAGCATCCAGCGCATCGCCGCCGAGACGCTGCGCGGTTCGGACGGCCAGCCCGACCAGCTCAGTCTGATGTTATGGAAGGCCTGCAGCAACCACGTCAACCCGCGTCTGGGGGAGCTGGCCCAGCGCATCGAACCGCGCGCCAGTTGGGACGACCTGGTGCTGCCGGAAGCCCAGTCCACGATCCTGCACGACATCGCCCGGCAGATCCGCCAGCGCCTGAAAGTCTACGAAACCTGGGGCTTTGCCAGCAAATCCACGCGCGGGTTGGGCATCAGCGCCCTGTTTGCCGGGGTCAGCGGCACGGGCAAGACCATGGCGGCCGAGGTGCTGGCCGACGAACTGCGCCTGGAACTGTACCGCATCGACCTGAGCCAGGTCATCAGCAAATACATCGGTGAGACCGAGAAGAACCTACGGCGCGTGTTCGATGCGGCCGAGGGCAGCAGCGCCATCCTGTTGTTCGACGAGGCTGACGCGCTCTTCGGCAAGCGCAGCGAGGTCAAGGACAGCCACGACCGCTACGCCAATGTCGAGATCAGCTACCTGCTGCAGCGCATGGAAGCCTACCGCGGGCTGGCGATCCTGACCACCAACATGAAGGACGCGCTCGACCAGGCCTTCCTGCGGCGCATCCGTTTCGTGATCCAGTTTCCCTTCCCCGACGAAGCCCTGCGGGCCGAGATCTGGCGACGCATTTTCCCGGAGCAAACCCCGACCGAGGACCTGGATATCTCCCGGCTGGCCAAGTTGAACGTCACCGGCGGCAACATCCGCAACATCGCCCTGTACGCTGCTTTCCTGGCAGCCGACGCCGGCCAGGCGGTGCGCATGTCGCACCTGCTGCAGGCCGCGCGCGCCGAATTTGCCAAGCTGGAGAAACCGCTGACCGCGGCGGAAGTCGGGGGCTGGGTATGAGGCGGGCGCAGCGCGCGGTCAACCTGCGCAAGCTTTCCGCCACTCCGCGCGCGATCGAGGTGCAGATCGACGAGCTGGTGCTGCGCGGCTTCGCGCGCGCCGACCGCTTTGCCATCGGCGATGCGCTTGCGTTAGAGATCCGGCGCCTGCTGGCGGGTGCGGGCGAGCAACCGTTCCTGCAGCAGAGCATCGACCGGCCAGTGCTCGACGCCGGGCGGGTGGCGCTGGCGCCCAACACCATTCCTGCCGCGGTAGGGGCGCAGGTCGCCCAGGCGGTGCATGCCAGCCTGAACCAGACCAAGAAAGGGAAACGTTAGTGGAAGCCCAGGCCGCTGCCAAAGCCGCCCCGGTCAAAACCACGCCCGGTCCCGAAGCGCAGGGACGCAGATCGGTCGTTCCTGAGTCCTGGCTCGCCGGTGGCATTTTGCAGCGCATGTGCGCCTGCGGTGGCACACCCGGTCCCTCCGGCGAGTGCCCAGAGTGCCACAAGAAACGCTTGGCGGGCGGGCTGCAAGCCAAGCTGGCGATCAGCCAACCTGGGGACCGCTGGGAGCAGGAGGCCGATCGCATGGCTGAGGCGGCCAGCACCAGATCCTCTTCTCGTATTAGATCATTTGACCCAGCAGCCACGCTAAGGCTTCAGCCTGGGCAAATTTCCGGTTTTACCGAAGTACCCGCCAGTGTATATGAGACTGTTCACAGATCAGGACAGCCGCTAGATCCACAGACCCGCACATTGATGGAAGCGCGGCTGGGATATGATTTTCGCCACGTACGTTTACACCATGACCAGCAAGCCGCACAATCTGCGCTTGAGGTGAATGCTCTGGCATACACCCTTGGGAAGGATGTGGTTTTCAGTTCAGGTCAATTCGCGCCGCACACCCATGCAGGGCAGAAGCTGCTGGCACACGAACTAGCGCACACCGTACAACAAGGAAGCGCACGACCGCTCATTCAACGTCAGGCTGCATCGTTTCGAGTCGAGGGTCTTTATGAAGAGCGCGGCAGCGAACCCAATTTTGTCTACTTCGATCTGGCTCGGCCCACGCCCGCTGACAACCCGCCCGAAAGTGCACTGGATTCGGCCGAAGAAAACAAGGTCGAGAACAAGGCTCACGAGGCCCTGGCAGCCAACGATCAGGTGATCAGTTTGTATGGTTACGCTTCCGAGGAAGGTGGTACGTCTACAACCACTCCGCTGATCGACCGTCGCCTCGATGCCGTGCAAAATGTGCTGGTGCGCGAGGGTTTTCAACCGCCACGGACGGTCAACCGCCAGCACAATCTGGGATGCAGCACCGGAAAATACGATTACCGCTTCTGGCGTGTGGTCGAAATGCAGCGCGGGACGGGTGCTTCGACGCGCACTTGCACACCCAGCACAACCCAACCAACAGCTTGCGCAACCAATCAAGCCTCTGACATCGAAAGCGTACGTTCTGCTGCGCATCAGCTGATCGTCGGATCGAGTGGTGCACTTGCCCGTCTCGACAAATACATTCAGAATCCGGCCAGCGAACCGGATGTGGCTACGGCGCTGGACCGGTATTTTGGCAACAGCCATTCCGCTCAGACAGCCACCGATGTCCGCGCCCGGGTAGACGCCATCCGCGTCTTCCTGGAAGGCCTGGCTCCTTCAGGTGCGGCTTCCTTTGTATGCGGCACGATGGACGAACCAACCTGCCACACAGGGTCGCCGGCAAATTCCAGCCACAGCCTGCAACGTGTCACAATTTGCCCAACCTTCTTTACCAATCCCAAATACAACACCCGTCAGGAAGAAATTCTGATCCACGAATCGTCGCACGCTTCAGGAATTCCAACCGACGACCGAGCCTATCAAACCGAGCGAGTCATCCTGATCCTTTCTACCCAGCAAGCGCTGGCCAATGCACAGTCGATTACCGATTTTATTCTTGAGATGAACGGTCGCGCACCGGCGCTCGGCCCTGAAGACCCTGATCAGATTGCCGGTTGTAGTCCTCGACGCGAACGATTAATCCGTGAGGCTCTGGCCTGGGCACAGCGCTGGAATACTTACGCGATGTTCGGAACCGCCCAGACTTACGGCAATGTCAACAACACGGCAGCCATGTCACCGTATATAAATGCTCATTTTGGGCGTTCTGACCCTGCTGCAATCGCCGGTATCTACGATCGTTATCGGGCTATGGATGGTTGGTTTGATCTGTTTTACAACGTCCGTTGCGCTCCTGCCAGCGATTCCACATGCACTGGTGGACAACTGGTGCATTGGCATCTGACTCATCCCGTCTCCCCCGCTGGTGGTGGGCCATTACTGCAACCGAGCACTAGCTCAGCTACGACGTCAACGACATCCTCAACCACTGGCAGTACGAGCACTTCTACGCCCTCTTCACAGCCTACCCCGAGTGAAACTACAAGCACATCTTCCAGCAGGGCAGGGACCGTAACAACCAGTACTGCCTCACCACAAACAACCACCACGACCTCCCCCAATGCAACGCCGGCTGGCGAGATAACCGTCTGTCCAGCCTTCTTCAACCTGAGCACACTCTACGACCGGACGGTAGAAATGCACGCCGGCTTGGCTGTCAACATTCCAGGCGTCACAGCAGCGCTCTCGCGCTCATACGGGCGGCTGGCCTACAACTACAAGACCGAATTCTGGGGAGTGCACTAACATGACCCAGACTCGTTTTACGACGACAAACGTTTCTTCCGCCCAGCAGCCGGCTCCTCAATTACTACTGCAGCGCATACCTGCCCAAATGGGCGATGCCAGGGTATCCGAAGAATGCCGCAGAAAACACTTCGGCCTGCTGCAGCGCCAGGCGAGCGGAACACAGGCATTCGGTGAAGTACCTGCGATTGTGCATGAGGTCCTGAACTCCCCCGGCCAGCCGCTGGATCTGTTCATGCGCGCCTCGATAGAGCCGCGTTTCGGTCACGATTTTAGCCGGGTACGCGTGCACACTGACGCGCAGGCGGCTGAGTCTGCAAAAGCCGTCAATGCCTTGGCTTACACGGTTGGGTGGGAGATTGTCTTCGGCAGGGGACGGTATCGACCGCAAACGCGCGAGGGAGAAAAACTCCTCGCCCATGAGCTGACGCATGTGGTGCAGGGATTGCAGCAGCGGCCGTCCGGAATCCTGCTGAGTCAGCCAGGCGATGCCAGCGAGCAGGAAGCCGATCGAGCTGCCTCACAGGTCGCGTACGGGGGCAAGGTCCAGCTTGTCGCTCCACGGCTCGCAATACCGCTAATCCAACGCCAGCCGCAAGCCGCCGGCTCGACGACTGAGCCGCCCGATCTGCGCCAGCGGCGTCTCGACGCTGCAGCGCACCTGCACACCTCCATCGGCCGCTTTCGTACCGCGCTCTCCGGCGGGCAACAATGGGGCTTCGAACGAATCACGAGCCAGGGCAACGATATGGGCATCGGCAATGTACGCGTGACCGAGCCGATGGCCCGCCGCCAGTCCCGCCTGACGCAATTATTGGCAGACCTGGTCCGCTTCACCATCGTGCTTGAGTCCGGCCCCGTCCCTTCGAGGTGGCAAACCCCCAGGGTGCAATTGCCGGCAGGGACGTTCGAGGGTGCAGCCATGCCCGGCACCAGCATCGTTAATTTTGGCTATGGACCCGACTGGGAGGACGCCCTGCGCTATTACACCAACTGGCAGTTGGGTCGCGGACAGAATACCGGGATCCTGACCGTGAACATGCCATACATCATCGATCCCCCGCTCCCAGGCCGCGTGAGTGCCATTCCGCGCGTCCCGCTATCCGAGGGAATCAACCTCGGTATCTGGATCGTCGTTCCCGACCCGGAGCACCGGCCCCTAGAATATCATCGTTTGACCGGCACCGAAAACTGGCCTGCTGGCGGGACCATCTTCGAGGTCTGGCACGACAGCTCAGGCTACTACTATCTATACAACCAACAGAAGCATTATCTGCCCGGGCGACCGACGTAGACTCCGTGTAAGTACCAGGACCTACCCATGATGCAGACCTCCGTTCAAAAACCCCTTCTTACGGCGCTCACGCCGACAGCCCACAACCGGCTTCAGCGTCAGTGCGCATGTGGGGATTCCTCCCCAGCCCATGACCAAGAAGAACGCCGTCGAAAGAGTGACGACACGCTGCAGCGGACAGCAGCCAATTCGAAGCCGTTCGAGGGGATACCGCCCATCGTTCACCATGTGCTGGCTTCGACCGGCCAACCGCTTGAGCGGGAAACGCGCGCCTTCATGGAACCGCGCTTTGGGTACGACTTTAGCCGAGTACGGGTGCACACGGACGAGGCCGCAGCCCGCTCGGCGCAGGAAGTGAACGCGCTTGCTTATACGGTAGGCCCGCATGTAGTCTTCGGCGCGGGGCAGTATGCGCCCGCCACGGCGGAGGGGCATAAGCTGCTTGCTCACGAGCTCACTCACACCGTCCAGCAGGGGATGCAAGCGCCCGCACTCTCACGCCTGCGTATCTCAAATCCGGTCGATCCGACTGAGCGGGAGGCCGAACGGGCCTCCGCGGCTGTCAACCTCGGCCGATCGTTTCGCCCCTGGTTCTCCTCGGGCCCGCAGATCGCGCGCCAGTTGCCCGAAACCCCGCGCCCGATCGATTTGACCAATCCGTACGAGACGCCGGAGTCCAGGCGGGCGGAAGAGTTCGCGGTGATGACCCTCAGCGTGATCAAGGACCCGATCCTAGAAGCCCTGCGCCGGCACGATTCGGTCGATTTTCTGAACCGGTTGCGCGCTGTGGATCACGACGACCGCCGCCGGCTGCTAGCCGACCTGCCCTTCATGGACGAGATACGCCGCAATTTCCACGGCCTGGCTCTCTGGACCGTGATCTTGATCCTCCACTTTGGGAACACACGCCCGGAGAACGTCCGGCGGCTCTACCTGGCCGTCTCCGAACGCAACTTCCGGTTGGTCAAAGACCTCATTCGCGCCTATCCCGAGCTGCGCTCCGAGGTCCAGACCCCCGGGACCCGCGAGATGCTCAACTACGAGCTACGGGGTACACCGGACCACGACGAGACCCTGCGCCTGATGGACCAGCGAGAGACCAGCCGCTCGATTCGCAGCACCTCCTATACCGAGGCGCACTATGAGACCCGCGAGGGCTTTTTCAATGAGCTCTTCGGGGCCTCCGAGCTGCGCCAGTTCACCGGCTATACAACCTACGACCTGGTCCGTGCGGGCAATGAGCTGCGCGTCATCGTCCGGATCCGTTTCGTCCAGGGTGCCACGAACGAGACCTACTATCCCTCGGACGCCAAGGCCAACGAGTGGCGCGGTGGGATCGAACGAGTCTGGAACAAGCCCTTCTACGCCTGGAATGGCACCACCCAGTTGACGATCGTGTTTGTGCCGATCTTCAACGCCTCCAACCCAAACATCACGGTACACGTCCTTCCAGGCAGCGACCGCTCCGACGAGACCCATTGGCACGAAGAGGACGACGCCAACACGGCAGCCCACGAGTTCGGGCACATGCTCGGCAACCCCGACGAGTACCGCTTGCCCGCCCGCGCCTCGGAGATTCCGGCCAGTCTGGGTGTCCGCCCCGAGGACGTGAGCCGCACCAACGTGGAGGATATCAACCGAACGACCGGCCGGACCGTTGCGCCGGTCTCCTCCGATACGACCCTGCCGGGAATTATGGGCGCCGGCAGCGGCTCAGCTGATAAGCGCCACATTCAGCCTATCTTGGATTTTTACAACCAGACCACCAAGCCCGCCGACGAAAGCGAGTATCGCGTGCTATGACCCGAGCCAATCCTGAGAACTACCTGTACGGTTACAGTTACCGAGGTGGCATGCCCCCGGCCAGCCTGGAAGTGTTGGCCGTAGGGAAGGATGGCCTGGCACAATACATAGCCGGACATCCCTGGCCCAAGCAACCGCCTTTCGACGAGATCGGCATTTACCAGCGGGAGCTGGGAAAAGCCGATCTAAACGACCTGCTGCGGATCGTGGCGGAGGCGCGCCATTCCGATACCAGTGGGCCGGCAGAGCTCCATCCTGCGGACTCCGGTACCGAGGTCGCTTTTGCCGGAGGGGATGGACAGCCCTGGCGGGCCTCGTGGAATCCGCTCGAACCGCCAACCGGGCTAAAGAAACTCCTCGATCGCACACGGGCCCTGATCGCTGACCTGCGGGAGCACCCCCTCAGCACGCTGAGCGTCCGCTTGGGTGTGGTCGAGGCCGAGGCCCTGGAATCCGGGCTACCCGGGCTTCAGCTGAGATTCTCGAACCGGAGCCCGCGCCCCTTCACCTTCTTCGGCTTCGATAGCAGGTCCGGGCAGCCGGCCGAGCTGCGTCTGCAGTTCTGTCGCCTAGAGGAGCTCGATGCCACCCGGTGCCGGTCGCCGATCCAGCTGATGCAGGCGGCACCGATCGAAGTCCTCCAATCTGGCGCCGAACCGGTCCTGGTAGGACCCGGCGAAGAGACCTCGATCCAGGTCTCGCTCCCCGAAGGCCTCGTCCGGCGTGGAAACGAACCGGCTGGATTGCTCTTTGGCCTCCTGCACCTCTTCTGGCAGGTCGAAGGGATCGATGGGTATGTCGAGGAAGGTTGGCTCATGCCCGAGCCCCTGGAGGTGCGCTGAGATGGCTGGATCCTTTGATTTCATTTCCCATTCCCTGGCAGTGGTGGGATCCCACCTGTTGCAACATGCGCTCCTGCAGCGCCAATGCGCCAGCGTTCGTGTTCCCAACGAACCGCCGCGCTATTACTTTCAAGAAGGATGCCAATTTTAGGATGCCAAACGCAATGATGGAGCTTAAATCTCGTATCCCCGCCTCTGTCCCACCGACTCCAGGCAGCCATATCTCGCTGCAGCGCACACCTGCGCTGCCGTCTCGCACTCGCGTAGCACCTTCTGCGCTCGCGACGAACGGCGTCGTGCTCGCGGCACGAACGGTGGCGGGCGGTGCCAAGGAATGTGCCTGCAGCGGCACACCGGGGCTCTCCGGTGAGCGCAAACAGGGTTTAAACTCACAGCGCGCAACTGCAAACCCCGGCCACAATTTCAGCCGGTTGCAAATCTTTACGCCATCCGGGTCAGCGGCGCACACGGACGGGATCGATGATGAGACTGCCGCCGAGCCGACCACCGGCGGCTCCACTCAGCCGCAACCTGGTACAGGAATACCAACACCCGTCCCAGTGCAGACACCTTCTTCTCCCACGCCGACGCCTGCCCCGACTCCAGCCACCACCCCCTGCCCAACCTCGGTGAGCGTTGGAGCGGTCGCCCAACGCAACCACAGCAACCTACCTGCAGCGGACAAAGAAGTATGGCGTACCTGGTTGGGAGCGATGTCGCGCATGGATGTCGGTCCCGGTCCCGACCACAGTGGGCACTGCATGAAAGAGCACCTGACAACGGTTTCCAATACCTGTCCAGCAGCCGTGTATAACCGGGGCGGCACGACGAGCTCGCCTTGCACCGGAAATCGCTGCCTCGACATCAATCGTTACGGCAATATGTGGGGCCTAAGCGACGGTCCGACCGCATTTCTAGATATGCATCGCACACGTGCACACGAAAGCCTGTTGGAAGGCACCGGCGTCAGCTCTTGCTCCGTCGTCTGCGAACAGACTTATACCTGCGACCGTACCCATGCGACCACCGGCACATTCCGGATCACACGCAACTTTCAGGCCAGCACTTATACCAGGCCATCCGATAGGACTATCCTGCACATCACAACCGGCACGGTGACCAAAACATGAAAAGCCAACTTACCAACAAATACCAAATGAGGCCATAATTATGTCCCCTTCCCCCATTTCCCCCCGACTCGTCAAAGGTGCCATCATTGGCATCGACGTCGCCAACCCGGTGGCCAGCATCGCTATCTTCCAGTACAACCCCGATACGCTTACGCGCACCCTGCAGGCGCAAACCAGCGGCGGAGACAGCGGCAACCGCTCCGAGCCGCAGCGCCTGAAAGGTCCGCCGACCGAGAACATCCGCCTGGAGGTGGAAATCGACGCCACCGACCAGCTTGAATCCGGCGGCCTGGCGACCGGCGTGGGCATCTACCCGCAGCTGGCAGCCCTGGAGATGCTGCTTTACCCCAAGATCCTGACGGTCATCGCCAACACTGCCCTACTGGCGGCCGGGACGATCGAAGTCGTGCCGGTCGAGGGACCCTTCACGCTCTTCATCTGGGGCCCGCAACGCGTGGTGCCGATCCGGCTGACCGAGTTCACGATCACCGAAGAGGCCCACGACACCCTGCTCAACCCGATCCGCGCCAAGGTCTCGCTGGGCATGCGCATCCTGAATTACAACGATTTCCCCATTACGCATCCCGGTTTTGCCATGTTCATGGTGCACCAAGGCGTGAAGGAAGCTATGGCCGTGATCGGGAGTGTGGGAAACGCTGCTTCCTTCTCCTTCAATGTGTCCTTCTGAGAGGTGACTATGTTCGATCCCAACAGCCGTTATGAAAAGCTCCCGACTGCGTCTTTCAGCGACGCACAGGGGCACGAAATCGCCTACGTGCGCCGGCGCTTCCTGCCGCGTCCGGAGGACCTGGCCACCCTGGTCGAGCTGAGCGTGACCGAGGGCGACCGCCTGGACTTGATGACCGCCCGCACACTTGGTGATCCCGAGCAGTTCTGGCGCGCCTGCGATGCCAGCAACGCCATGAGCCCGCCCGACCTGACCGCCCGCGTGGGCGCCAGGGTACGTTTCCCAATCCCGCGGCCGCAATGAACCCACTTGGCATCCACCTGACCCTGTTGATCGGCCCGACCGTTGCCGTCCCGCCGCCACCGCAGTACCTGGAGCTGCTGCAGTCGGTGCAGGTCACCCACAGCGACAACGGCCGCTCGGGCTTCCAGCTCACCTTCCAGGCCGGGCGCCCGGGCCCCTCCAGCGTGATGGACTACCCCATCCTGAGCCTGCCGCTGATCAAAGTCTTCAACCGGGTAATTCTGCTCGTGACCATCCAGGGCATCCCCGGTGTGCTGATGGACGGGATCATCACCAACCAACAACTCACCCCCGGCCAGGAGCCCGGCAGCGACACCCTGACGGTTACCGGCGAGGATGTCAGCGTGATGATGGACCTGAAAGAAGTGAACGTCGAGCATCCGGCCCAGCCGGAATTGGTGATCGCCAACAAGATCATCGCCTCGTATGCGCAATATGGCCTGATCCCGGTGGTCATCCCGCCTGTGGCGATGGACGTCCCCCTGCCGATCGAGCGCATCCCGGTCCAGCGCGCTACCGATCTGGGATACCTACAGGATATGGCGGGGCGGCACGGCTATGTTTTCTACGTCACCCCGGGGCCGGCCCCCTTCACCAATACGGCCTACTGGGGACCGCCTGTACGCGTTGGGCTGCCCCAGCCGGCCTTGTCGGTCAACCTGGGGCCGAACACGAATGTCAATTCGATCAATTTCCAGAATAACGCCCTGGCCCCGTCTTTGGTGTCCGGACAGGTGCAGGACCGCCAGACCAACACCGTCGTCCCGGTCCAGACCTTTGCCAGCACCCGCCCGCCGCTCACCCCCCAACCAGCGCTGCTTACCAACCAGCCGAACGTGCGCACCAGGCTGTTCCAGGGCAGTGGCTTGAACATCGCCCAATCCTTCGGCCGCGCCCAGGCCGAGACCGATGCCTCCACGGACGACACCATCACCGTTTCCGGCGAACTGGACGCGGTGCGTTACGGGGCCATGTTGCAGGCTCGCAGCCTGGTGGGTTTGCGCGGCGTGGGCTTCACCTACGACGGTTTCTATTACGTCAAGAGCGTGACCCACAACATCACGCGCGGCGAGTACAGGCAGAGCTTCACCCTCACCCGTGAGGGGACCGGCGCAATCACCCCGGCGCTGCCAACCCTATAGATAGCGTTTGTTATGCCTAATTATTTCGGAAAATACCGCGGAAAAGTGGAAAACAATCTCGACCCGATGATGCTGGGCCGCGTGCAGGTCAGCGTGCCGGCCGTGTTGGGCGAGGGCAGCCTGAGCTGGGCCATGCCCTGCGTGCCGTACGCCGGCAGTGGGGTGGGCTTCTTCATGATCCCGCCGGTCGACGCCAATGTGTGGGTCGAATTCGAAGGCGGCGACATCGATTACCCGATCTGGAGCGGCTGCTTCTGGGGCATCGGGGAAGTGCCGGCCACGCCCGCTGTGCCACAGATGAAGGTCATCAAACTGGACAGCATTACGCTGACCCTGAGCGAACTACCCGGCATCGGCGGGGTGACCCTGGAAGTCTCGCCGCCGTCCGTCGGCCTGCCGCTCAAGATGACCTTCGACGTGAACGGCATCAAGCTCGAAGCCGGCCCGCTTGGCACAGTGGAACTCACCCCGGCCGGCGTCAAGGTCAACAGCGGCGCGCTGGAGGTGACCTGATGGGCTTCCTGCTCCACGTCGGCGCGACCGTGATCTGCAGCCACGGCGGGCAGGCCATGCCCACCGCGCCCAACCCGCGCGTCAAGGTCAGCAGCCAGCCGATCGTCACCCAAAGCGCACCCTACACGGTGGCTGGCTGTCCGTTCGCCACACCGGGTGGACCGCTCCCCTGCGTGACCGCCCAGTGGGTGACCGGCGCCGTGCGGGTCAAAGCCGACGGCATACCGGTGCTGCTGCAGGAGAGTCAGGCGATCACCGCGCCGAACGGCGTGCCGCTCAATGTTCTCGTGACCCAGCCGCGGGTCAAGGGTATGTGAAACGAGGTGCCCATGCAAATCGATTTCCCCTATCGCATCGCTCGGGATGGGCGTACAGCCCTGACTGAGGCGGACGATCATATCCGTGACATGATCGAGCAGGTCTTGTTCACCAATCCGGGAGAACGCGTCAACCGCCCGACCTTCGGCTGCGGCTTGCTGCAAATGGTCTTTGGACCGAACAGCCCCGAACTGGCAACCGCCACCCAGTTCCTGGTGAAGAGCGCCCTCCAGCAGTGGCTGGGTGAGTTAATCCAGGTCGATCAGGTTGACGTGCAAAGCCAGGATTCCACGCTGCGCGTGAAAGTCGTTTACACCGTGCGCGCCACGCAGCAGAACCAGCAAGCCACATTCCAGAGGGGGGTGTAACGTGGGTACACAATATTTCTGTGGCAACGAAAACCGGCGGGACATGGTGCGCTTCACCACCGGTGGCGGCGGCGGACCGGTGCTGAACGGCATCGACTACCTCGAAGTGGTCTCGGCCGACGAGAAGACTCTGGAAGTGCACTTCATCCACAACCTGCCGGGCCAAACAGACGGTTTCCCGGCCGGGCCGGCCCTGACGGAACACAACTTCGAGATCCAGGGCGGCGTGCGCATCACCGGCATCACCGTCAAAACCTTATCCGTAGCAGATAACGTCGCCACGCTCGAGGTCAGCCAAGCCGGGGATTTTTCGACCTACGTCCTGCGCCTGGTGACCGGCGAGGAGGTCGAGGACCCGCCCTCAGGCTTCGACCCGCAGCTTTCGGCCGTGCCCTTCTCGTTCAAGATCGATTGTCCGAGCGACTTCGACTGTCTACCCGAAGACGAGTGCCCACCCGAGAACCTGCCCGCCCCGCTGATCGACTACCTGGCCAAAGACTACGGCAGCTTCCGGCGTCTGATGCTCGACCGGCTCTCCACGATCATGCCGGACTGGCAGGAACGCAATCCGGCCGATATGCAGGTCGCGCTGGTAGAGGCAGTCGCATACCTCGGCGACCAGATAAGTTATTACCAGGATGCGGTCGCGACCGAGGCCTACCTGGGCAGCGCGCGCCAGCGCATCTCCGTCCGCCGGCACGCCCGCCTGCTGGACTACGCCATGCACGACGGCTGCAACGCCCGCGCCTGGGTCCATTTCCAGGTGGAGTCGGGCAGCGCGGCTGACGGCTGGCTGGTCGAGAAAGAGACTCCCGTGCTGACGCGCGGGCTGCAGGACGCCGCTACGCTTGACCCGGCCGACTTCCAGAAGATCATTCAGGCCGAGTCGCCGGTGGTGTTCGAGACCCTGCACGACCTGAGGCTCGAGAGCGCCCATAATGAAATCAAATTCTATACCTGGGACGACAGCGAGTGCTGTTTGCCGAAAGGCGCCACACGTGCCACGCTGCACAACGATCCGCAGCTTTCGCTGGGAGCCGGCGACGTGCTGATTTTCGAAGAAGTCATCAGCCCGACGACCGGCCTGTCACCCGGATTCCGACCCGTCTCATCGCCACGCCGTGCGCCTGACGAATGTCGTCACCCAGGACAGCCACGGCGATCCGCTGGTCGACCCGCTGGACGGCACGCCGATCGCCGAAGTGGCCTGGGAGACACAGGACGCCCTGCCCTTCCCGTTGTGCATCTCGGCCAAGATCCAGACCGACAGCGGCCCGCAGCTGGTGCTCGATTTGAGCGTGGCGCGCGGCAATATCGTGCTGGTCGACCACGGACTGACCGTCGCGGACGAGGACCTGGGCCAGATCGGCACGGACGCCGCCGGGCGGTTGGAACGGCCGGTGCTGCAATCCGGACCGCTCAGCCAGCAGGGTCACGCCCGCGACCGTTACGGCCAGCCGGTACGCGACGCCAATCACGAGCTGGTTGTCTTCGACCCGCAGGCCCCGGCCGCCCTGGCCTTCGCCTGGGAGATGCGCGATACCCTGCCCGCCATCCACCTGACCGAGAACGGCGATACCAGCCGCCGCTGGCTGGTACGCCGAGACCTGTTGGGCAGCAGCCGCTTCGAGCGCGCCTTCGTGGTCGAGATGGACGATTACGGCCTGGCGCATCTGCGCTTCGGCGACGGCTTTCACGGCGCCATTCCTAAACCCGATTCGACCTTCAGCGCCACCTACCGGGTTGGCAACGGCACGGCCGGCAACGTCGGCCGGGAGGCCATCAGCCGCGTGGTGCTGTCCGTTGCGGGCATCAAAGCTGTCCGCAACCCGCTGGCGGCTGCGGGCGGACGCGAGCCCGAAACGCTCGAACAGGTCAAGCAGTACGCCCCGCAGGCCTTCCGCACACAGGAACGGGCCGTGACCGCCGCCGATTACGCCGCCGCGGCCGAACGTCATCCCGAGGTGCAGAAAGCGGCCGCCACCCTGCGCTGGACCGGCAGTTGGTACACGGTCTTCATTACCATCGACCGCAGCGGCGGTTTGGCGGTCGACGCGCCTTTCGAATCCGAGATGCGCGCCTTCCTGGAGCGTTTCCGCCTGGCAGGGGAGGATCTGGAGATCGACGCGCCGCGCTTCGTCTCGCTCGACCTCGAATTGAGCGTATGCGTCAAGCCCGGCTACTACCGCAGCCAGGTCAAGGCCGACCTGCTGAAACGCTTCAGCAACCGTGACCTGCCCGACGGGACGCGCGGTTTCTTCCATCCTGACAGGCTCACTTTCGGCCAGCCGGTCTACCTGAGCCAGATCATCGCACTGGCCATGCAGGTACCCGGCGTACAGTGGGTCGATGCCGAGGATGCCCCCGGCAAGCCCAACCGCTTCCGGCGCTGGGGGCAAGCTGCTGAGGGTGAGTTCGAGGCCGGGATGATCGAGTTTGGGCGGCTGGAGATCGCCCGCCTGGACAACGACCCGAGCCGGCCAGAGAACGGCAAACTCGACTTCTTCATGGAAGGTGGACTGTGAGCGAATCCCTGGATACCACTTTAGACAACTGCGGCTGCTGCGAGCCGGAACCGGCGCCCCCGCAACTTTACAACCGCCCCGGCCTGCCGGCTCTCGCGTATCGCGCCGGAACTTACGCCTCCTTCTTCCGCCGCATGCGCAATCGTATCGGGACCCTGACCCTACCGGACGGAGAGTTCGCCGGGACGCGCCCGCTGGTCTCGCTGTCCACCCGCGACCAGGACGACCCCTCGATCGCCCTGCTGGACGCCAGCGCAGTGATGGCGGATGTACTTACCTTCTACCAGGAACGCATCGCCAACGAGGGCTTCCTGCGCACAGCCACGGAACGCCGCTCGATCCTGGAGATGGCGCGCGAGATTGGCTACGAGCTCAACCCGGGCGTGGCGGCCAGCGTATTCCTGTCTTTCAGGGTCGATGACGCCCTAGGCGCGCCGGGCGTTTCCACCATTCCCGCCGGAACCAAGGTGCAAAGCATCCCGCCGCAGGGCAAGCTACCGCAGACCTTCGAGACCTCGCAGGAACTGACGGCCTATAAGGAATGGAATGTCCTGGAACCGCGCTTGACCCAACCCCAATCCATAAATGTCAACGCGAAGCAACTCTATTTACAGGGAACCTCCGCTAATCTAAAGCCGGGTGACGTGTTACTGGTCGTCATCAGTAGCGGCAGCACCATTCAAACCGCCTCCAAACGTGTGGTGAGTGTAGATGTACAGGCCAATGCAAACTACACGCGCGCCGACCTCGATCCCGCACCTCCGGCTCTGCCTTCCTTTGTCCCCCCCTCATTTTCTCAAGGCGCTGTCAATCCCTCCGGTTCAAAAATCCCGCTTGACGCTTCATCCGTTCAGTCACACATCGTTGGACAGCAGTGGAAAGACGCGGACTTAAATGCCTTCCTGGGTTTCAACGAATGGGACACCCGCGACTTACTAGATACCCTGAGCGCGCTGCGTGAAGCAGGAAATACCTCCTCAACCCAATCCGTATTCGTGTTCCGAGAGCGGGCTGGCTTCTTTGGCTGCAGCGCACCGCTCTACCAGAGCATGCCGAAAGACAGCGATGGCAACGTGCTCTATCCTGGCGCTGACTGGGACGGTACAAACGGCGCATGGGAAATTTGGAAGAACCAACAAACAAGCAAGTATTACGCCGTTGATGATGCTTTCTTGGAGCGTACGATCAAGGGAATCGTCAACGATAGCTGGGTGCTGTTCAAGCGCTCCAGCAATCAGGAAGAGGCTTACCGCATACGGAGTACACGCGAAGTCTCGCTGGCAGCGTTTGGGATCAGCGGCAAGGCCATGTCGCTGCAGCTGAACCAGAAGGACGGGAGCGACCTCACAAATTCCGACAAACCTTCTTACTTCAAAGTCCGAACCACCACCGCCTATGTGCAAAGCGAACAACTTACTCTGGCTGAGCTGCCAATCCTGGAAGACCTACCCGCAAACCAAACCGCCATTTTACTCAATGGCCTCATCCTCGGCTTGCAAAAAGGCCAGGCGGTTTACGCCAGCGGCGAACGCGCTGACGCTGATGGGACGCTGGCCAAGGAAATTTTGATCATTCAAGACATCAACCACATCGGCGGTTTCACCGAATTGACTTTTGAATCGGGCCTAGAATATCCGTATAAACGCGACTCATTTACGCTCAATGCCAACACCGTGCAGGCCACCCATGGCGAGACGGTAACCGAGACTCTGGGCAGTGGTGACGGCGCCCGGAGTTACCAGCAATTCACCCTGAAGAAACCACCCCTGACCTTTACGCGCGCCGCCACGCCGAGCGGATCCGAGAGCACCATGCAATTGCGGGTCAACAAGCTGCTCTGGGACCTGTCTCCATCGCTGTACGGGCTGGATGCCAACGACCAAGGCTACATCATCCGCATCGACGATGACAGCAAAGCAACCGTCATCTTTGGAGACGGCCAAAAAGGGGCTCGCCTGCCAACCGGAGTGGACAACGTCACCGCCGTCTACCGCAGCGGGATCGGCCTGGAAGGCGAAGTGAAAGCCGGCAGCCTAACGCTGCTGCCCTCCAAACCCTTCGGGGTGCGGGGCGTAATCAACCCGCTGGCAGCCAGCGGAGCCGGTGATCCTGAAAAAATGGACAACGCCCGGGACCATGCCCCGCTGACGGTGCGCACGCTCGACCGGGTCGTCTCGCTCGACGATTACCAGGACTTCGCCGGCGCCTTTGCCGGAATCGGCAAGGCCCAGGCCATCGACCTGTGGAGCGGCGAGCAGCACCTGGTCCACCTGACCATCGCCGGGGCAAACGGCAAACCGGTTACGGACGCCACTTTCCTTAAGAACTTCAAGAAAGCCCTGGATGCCGCCCGTGACCCGGCTCAGCTGGTCAAAGTCGAGACCTACGACCAGTTACTGTTCGACCTGACGGCCAACGTGGCCGTGGACGAGCGCTACGTCGTTGAGGACGTCTTCTCGGATATCGAGGACGCCCTGCAAGAGGCCTTCTCCTTTGCCAAACGCGGCTTCGGGCAGCCCGTCACCGCCGCCGAAGTGATCAGCCTGATCCAGGAGGTCGACGGGGTGATTTACGTCGACCTTGACGATCTTTACATCTCAGACGATTCACCTGACCTGAACCAGATCCTGGCAGCTAACAGCGCCCACGTCGAGGACGGACAGATCGTCCACGCCCAACTGCTGCTGCTCAACAACCTGGGCGTTAACCTACAGGAGGTGCAAGCATGAGCACCGAATCCGACCGGCTCTACAACCTGCTGCCGGTCATCTACCGCCTGCGCGACGCCGAGCAGGGCGAACCCTTGCGCGCACTGCTGTCAATCATCAATGGCGAGCTTTCCAATGTGGAAGCCGACATCACCGGCCTGTACGAAAACTGGTTCATCGAGAGCAGCGACGAGTGGGTCGTGCCCTATATCGGCGACCTGCTGGGGGTACGCGGCCTGAACACCATCCAGACCAGCGCTTTCAGCCAGCGCGCCTACGTTGGCAACACGCTCTTTTACCGCCGCCGCAAGGGCACGGCTTACGTGCTGGCCATCCTGGCCAAGGACGTGACTGGCTGGCCGGCGCACGTGGTCGAGTTCTTTGAACTGCTCCAGACGACCCAATATCTCAACCACCTGCGCCTGTTCAATGCCAGCCCCGATCTGCGCGACACAAACCAATTGAACCTGCTCGATGGGCCGTTCGAGGGCCTGCCCCACACCGCGGACGTACGCCACATCTACAACCGGCGCGGCAAGCACAACATCCGCAATATCGGTATCTTCCTGTGGCGGCTGCAGAACTACCCGCTCTTGAACGTCGTCGCACGCCAGGCGGCAGCCCCGCACGACTACGGCTACCACTTCAGCCCGCTTGGCAACCCGGCGCCGCTCTTCAACGCGCTGTCCCCCCTGTCATCCCCCTCCGGGGGTCTGGGTGAACAATCCGTGCCGGGGCCGATCCGCCCGCTGGATTTTTACCACGACTTGAAAGCCTACCAGGATCTGTATGGGGGTCTTGCCAATCCACCGGAAAACAGCCGCTACTACGGCTCGCAGCGCAGCCTGCAGATTGTCAAGGACGGCACGCCCGTCCCGCCCAAGGACGTGCTTTGCAAGAACCTGTCCGCCTGGGCGCAGCCCCCGCCCGGCAAGGTGGCGGTGGACGTCTCACTTGGACGCATCACCTTCGCAAGCGGTGAAAAGCCGACCCAGGACCTGGTCGTCTCGTATAACTACGGCTTCAGCGCCGACATCGGCGGCGGCCCGTACGACCGGCGCGATCGCATGACCGAAGTCAAACTGCCGGTGCAGGAGTTCGATGTCGGCGCGGGTAAAACCCACGCCACGCTGGGCGCGGCGCTCTCGGCCTGGGGCACAGCCGGCAAACCGCCCGCCGTGATCCGTATCTACGACAGCGCCACGTACGAGGCTGACATAACCGTCAACCTGCCCAAGAACGGCATGCTGGTGATCGACTGCGAAAACGAGGAGCGCCCCACGCTGGTTAAAGCTGGACCGCTGAAGGTCAACTCGGCTGCAACCACCCCCGAGGAAGCAGCCGCCTTCACCCTGAGCGGATTGCTGATCGAGGGCAGCCTGGAGGTCAAGGGAAAACTCAACCTGACCTTGAGCGACTGCACGCTGGTGCCGGGGCTGGCCCTGGACGAGGACGGCTACCCAGCCAGCCCGGCACAGGCCAGCCTGGTCGTCAGCGGCACGGACGTGGTCGATACAGCCATTTCGATCACGCGCTGCATCCTTGGTCCGCTCCAACTGCCGCAGGACTGCCAGGAACTGGTCATCCGTGACAGCATTGTGGACGCGCCCCTCGCCAAGGATGCGGACGAACCAGACCGGGCGGCGATCGCAGCCAATGCGAGCGGCGCAAGCCCCGGTCCGGTCACGACACTGGAGAGGGTCACCGTCTTCGGCAAAGTCCACGTCAAGCAGATCGAGCTGGCCTCGGAGGTGATCTTCGCCCACCCCGTGAAAGCGGACCGGCGCCAGGAGGGCTGTGTGCGCTTCAGCTACATCCATCCCGGTTCGCAGACCCCGCGCCGCTATCGCTGCCAGCCCGACCTGGCCATTGCCGAGCGCGAGAAACAGCTCGACCCGCTGAAGATTACCCCAGCCGAGGTGCAGCAGATCGTCATGCGCGTGCGCCCGCAATTCACCAGTCTGCGCTACAGCCAGGCAGCCTTTGCCCAGCTTTCCAACCCTTGCGCAGACGAGATCAAGACCGGCGCAGAGGATGGCTCGGAGATGGGCGTCTTCAGCCTGCTGCAGCAGCCCCAGCGTGTGGCCAACCTGCAAATCGCGCTGGACGAGTACCTGCGCTTCGGTCTCGAAGCCGGCATTTTCTTTGTGACCTGAGAACTCCAACCAGTAAGGCATTATTAGGAGGTAACCATGAAAGGCGACTTCACCCGAGATACTTTCGACCCGCGCAAGCACTTCAGCGGCGTGCGCATGCAGCAGGGGCGCGTCCAACTCGACGCCGATTGGAACGAGAATATTGATATTCTGCTGCACCGTATCGAGACCGAGACGATCGACGTCATCGGCGAGTGCGGCGTCCCGATCCACGACGCCGGCTTCGGCGTGGTGACCGATTTCAGCACCCTCTCGGCCGAAGAGCAAACCTGGCTGACAGCGCAAGGTTTTGCCACGCTTTCCGCTGGCGATTTCTTCCTGACCCAGGGACGGGCCTACGTGGACGGCATCCTGGTCGAGCATGACCATACATTGCCCTTCAGCCAGCAGCCGTTCGTGCTGCCCAAGGGCAGCGTACAGATCGATTCCCCCGGCATCTACCTGTTATGGCTGGATGTCTGGCTGCGCCACATCACCGCACTCGAAGATCCCGCCATTCGCGAGGTGGCCTTGGGTGGCCCCGACACGGCCACGCGCACCCAGGTCATCTGGCAGGCCATGCTCGACCAGGTCGGGAAAGTGGGCGAAAACATCACCTGCGCCAACACGCCCCTGCCCTGGCCTGACCCAAGCAAAGGCCGGCTGCGCGCCCGCACCCACCCCGAGGACCTGCCCGAAGACCCCTGTCCGGTCCCGCCTGGTGCAGGCTACAAACGGCTCGAGAACCAGCTTTACCGGGTGGAAATCCACAAGGGCAGCACCGCCGCAGGCGGCCCGACCTTCAAGTGGTCGCGCGATAACGGCTCGGTGGTGGTGGCCGTGGCCGAATTCGCAGTAGATGGCTCGAACAGCAAGCTGCGCACCACCAGCCTGGGCCGCGACGATGTGCTCGGCCTGCACGAGAACGACTGGGTCGAGGTTCTGGACGACGCGACCGACCTGGTCGGGGAGCCCGGCACGCTGGTCAAGATCACCAAGATCGACCCAGACAACATCCTGACCCTTTCCGGCCCCGTCACTGGCTACGACTTGAACGAGCATGCCAAAGTCCGCCGCTGGGATTCGGACGGCGAATTGACCGTGACCGTCCCCGCCGACAATGATGGCTATCTCAAGCTGGAAGGCGGGATCGAGATCAAATTCGAGATCGACAGCCTGCGCACCGGCGATTACTGGCTGATCCCGGCCCGCACCGTCCCCGGTCAGTACGGCGACATCGAATGGGAGCAGGACGGCAGCGACCCGGCTGCGTTGCTGCCGTTTGGTATCATGCACCACTACTGCAAGCTGGCCGTGCTGACAGCTGAAGAGGACGCCAGCGGCGAACTGATCCTGAGCGCTGAAGACTGCCGCAAGAAGTTCCCGCCCCTGACCGAACTGCCGGTCGGTGGTGACAACTGTTGCTCGGTCACGGTCGGCGAAGGTGGCGATTATGCCGACCTGCAATCCGCAGTGGACGCTCGCCCCGCTGATGCCAAGTGGTGGACGATTTGCGTCCTGCCAGGACAGCTGGCTGTGAATGACACGGTCACCGTCCAGGACGCACAAAACCTGACCATCGGCGGCTGCGGGATGCAGTGTTACATGACTGCCGCAGCCGGCAAACCCTTGTTGAAATTCGTCAATGGACAGGAGATCCGGCTCGAGGGGCTACGCCTTGAGGCCGCCGCTCCCGACGGAGCGCTCATATTCGGCGACTCGATCTCTGTGACCGTGGCGAACTGCACCGTGATCAACAGCGATACCCAAACCAAAGCATTACTCGAAAAATCAGGCAAACCGCTTGGGCCGGCCATCCTCGTCGACCGGGGCCGGCAGATCACGCTGCGCGACAACCACCTGCTCGGACTGCCCGCTATCCTGGCTGATGGCGAAATGCTCGACGTGCTGCGCAACCACATCATAGGCGGCGGCGTGCAGGTCATCCCGCCCTCGTTTGTAGTCAGGATCGAAGACAACCTGATCTTGAACGGGATGGGACCCGGTATCCAACTCGGCGGTGGCGATAAGACTGGTGAAGATTATGCCAGGATGTACACCGCCAGGGGTGAAGCAGTCGAAAAAGAACTTGATGCTAAAAAGAAGGTGGAGGCTAACGCGGATACAGCCAGGGTTAGTAGATCGCGCCAGTCTGCTGCGGCAATGCAAATTGTGGAAATTTCGAGGAATCTGATCGGCAAGATGACCGGCAGCGGCATCGTCACCGAAACCACCCTCGACAACGCCAGCAAGCTGGGCGACGTGGAATTGTTGACGATCAGCGATAACCAGATCATCAGTTGCTGCAAGGTTCCGGATGTCATCTTAAGCGAACGCACGCGCGTCGGTGGCGGGATTGCAGCTCTTGGCCTGTTCAGCGCCCGGATCGTTGACAACCTGATCGCTGAAAACGGGCTGGGACGCCAGGCTGCCTGCGGCATTTTTGTGCTCGACGGCAGCGACATCGACATCTCAGGCAACGTGGTGATCGAAAACGGGACCAGCGAGGCGCAGCAGGAACCCGACTCCTACCAGGCCGGAATTGCCGCACAGTACGTCTTCGGCGACCTGCTTGGCATCACTTCTGTCAAAGAAAACCAGGCAACCAGCCCGGGTTATCCTGCCCTACGCGTGCACGGCAACCAGGTCATCTGTCCTGCCGGGCAGGCGCTCTCGGTGACTGCCATCGGCAGTATCGTCGTCGACAGCAACAGCCTTGCAACGCGTGAACGCCTTAAGCAACCAGTAACTCCGCTCAAGTTCGGCGAGAAAGGCGCCTGTGTCGCCATTCTCGACCTGGGCTTGCCGGTCTGGCTGCAAGATTTCGCCGTGACGCTGCAAATGCTGGGCAGCCAGAATTCCGCCTTGCATATGGAAGACCTGGGCCAGGCGTCCCGGCAAGTAATAGCCTATCCCGATGGGCGGGTTATGTTCCAGGACAACCAGGTGACCTTCAACAGCGACCAGCAGGAAACCGTCGAAAGCCTGGGTGAATTCGACAACCAGTGGTTCCAGCGCGCCTGGAATCAAGCCTTCTTCTCCACCCTGATCATCTCGCTGGACGACGTATCTGTAAGCAATAATCAATTCCAGGCCACGGTCCCGCCCTACATGCTGGAAGGGATTCGAAAATATACTCAGAAGGATTTGCCTCCGACAGATCTGCTGGCTTACTTCTTGAAATTCATCCAGGTCAGTGCCTTGGCGTTCACGATCCGGGGCAACGGCAACGGTCTGACGGAACACCTGTATTCGAATTACTACTCGTACGCTTCAGCGGCGATCGCCATGAACCTGACCACTGGCAATGAAGCCACCCACCTGTATGCGACCAGCGCTAGCAAGAACCTGGAAACCAACAACTTGAGCCTGTTCTAACGCTTGATTTATCCGTCAGAATAGGATACCTTAATATCTGGAGGCCCTTATGAATGAAAAAGAGCAATTCGTCGGTGGAGCACCCGGCTCCCAGGTCGATCCGGCTCAAGCCCAAGAGGCGATGAACAAAATGCTCAAGCGCAGCGCCGATCAGGCTGCACCTACCCTGGATACCTTTGCCCAGCTGCAGGCACGCCGTGCAGCACGTCTTAGCCAAACTGCCAAGGCGATGGGCAAGCAACTCGGCCAGGATCATCCCGACGTGATAGCCATCGAAAGCATGGCAAAGTCAGTCGACAAATTGAAGACCCGCCTTAATCAGGATCAAACGCGCGCAAAACGCTGGCCGACCCCTCGTCCGAATGAATGGATCGTCTTCGGCACTGTCCTCGACGTCCAGGGCGATCCCGCCAAGGGCATGACCGTCCGCGTCTTTGACAAAGACCGCAAGTATGACGACCTGCTCGGCGAGACCGAGACGGATGAGTTCGGGGACTTCTCGGTCATCTATCACGAACGGGATTTCAAGGAAACCAACGAAAATTTGCCCGAACTATATGTGATGGTCAATGACGCCAAAGGCAAAACGGTCTACTCATCCAAAGATAGCCTGCGCTACCAGGCTGGCCGCTCCGAGTATTTCACCATCCGCCTGGAAGATGAGAAACAGGCCCCCACAATCAAGATCGCCAAACCAAAAACTACCACCCAAAAATCGAGCCGCAAGAAAAGCTGAGCTGACCATCACTCACCTTCCGTTTATAACCGCACGCTCGGGGCTGGCCTCTCGCGGGCGGTTATCTTTTTAAAAGTAGCCATATTTTGCCTGTGTGACGATGTCTTGAAAGGACTTCATCATCACAAAGATGTTCAATGTAAAATGAACGACGCTGAAGTGATGACGACTTCCATCGTGGCCGCCGTCTTTTTCGGTGGAAACATGGAGATGACCCGAGTGTTTTTGAAGGAGCAGGGCTATATTCCAAGCATGCTGGAAAAGAGCCGTTTCAACCGTCGTCAGCATCGCATTGCAGAGTTGTTTCTCACCGTTTTCAATCTGCTGGCGTCTTTTTGGAAGGAACTCAATGCACAAAGCCTCTATGTTGTCGACAGCTTTCCAGTGGCAGCCTGTGACAACTATCGGATCCCGCGTTCACGACGCTATCACTGAGAAGACTGGCGCGGCTACCAAGCCAGCGAGAAGCGCTATTTTTATGGCCTGAAACTCCATCTCATGGTCACCGGTAGTGGTCAACCGGTGGAATTCTTTCTAACGCCAGGTTCGTGGAGCGATACCCGCGCCTTAAAAATGTATCAGTTCGACTTGCCAAAAGATGCCCTGGTCACGGGCGATAAAGTCTACAACGATTATGCTTTGGAAGACATGCTGCTGGAAGCCAACCTCAACCTTCTGCCTTTACGAGAGAAAAACTCTCACCGCAGTTTGCCATCCTGGTTGACTAATCTCTTGTCCTACTGCCGCAAGGTTATTAAAACAACAGGCAGTTTGATCGAACGCTTATTACCGAAACACATTCATGCCGTGACTGCCCGTGGTTTTTAACTCAAGGGCGCTCTCTTCGTTTTAGCTGCTTCCTTCAACTCTTTCCAGGTCGCAACTTGGGTTAATTAAATGACAAGTTATTTTATTATGTCATCCCAAACCGCCTCATAGTGGCAATTGCTCGTGACAGGCCTGAGCATAACTCCCCAGAACATCCTGGATTTTGGTTAGCAAGATTTGCTCCGGCGTAGGTAGGCCTGTTTTGGTAATCATTGTGTACCCATCTGGCGCATATTGTTTTAACAATATTACAGGCAAAGGATTTTGATTGAGGTTCCTCATCATTTTCTCAAAAGCTTGTTGCACCCTTGGATGTGTCCAGTAATAACGGATGCGGTCACTCAAGCTGTATTTGCGTTTGAGAGCTTTTTCACTTTCATCCCCGTGATAATACTTGACCCATTGTTCTGGCTGGTTTACCATGACTTCATCCAACACTGAAATGATGTTTGAGCCTTCATCTGAAGGGAACAGTTCATTTTCTATCATTGCCAAGGCAAAAATAGCTTCGCGGAAAGCAAAGGTCAGGGCGGGGCCAACTTTGAGAACGG
This sequence comes from uncultured Chloroflexia bacterium, assembly GCA_963790075.1. GTDB lineage: Bacteria > Chloroflexota > Anaerolineae > Anaerolineales > Villigracilaceae > CAYOUV01. Next base: position 585,388 of record CAWBNG010000008.1, on the reverse strand, counting down.
CAAAATGGTCTCTGACTAAATCCTTTAGCGCTTGACGCGTCTGGTAATCCGTCGAATGCGCTTCGTAGATAATCGGCTGGCTTTCGATGAACTTTGATAACTCCCGTGCGGTTTCAGGTTGATAGGGCAACACAAAATCGTCCCCGAATTCCACGCCCGGTTGCACGACCACCGCAATGACCCGTTCCCAGGCGGAATGTAATCCCGCACGGTAAAACGCCTCGCGCGTAACCTCGATGGTCTGCCTTGCGTCTTCAACCTTTGTCACGCTAACGCCTTTCTCGTGTTCCGTTTTCCCACCCGGGATGGGGACCTCTGTTCCGATCACATAGCGCAAATTCTCATTACCAATCCTCTCAGCTACCCCTGCCAATCTGGCTGCCCGCCTTGCTGAGACATTCATGTCCAATGTGCCTTGGGGATCATCTCCAAGGCGCATGCTGCAATCCAGGTGAAATTTGACAAAGCCTGCCTCAGCATAATCGCGGATCAGCACATCCGCTTTGCCCATGGCAACTTCTGCGGATTCAGCCTGCCATACCGACGGCCCAAGATGATCCCCGCCCAGGATAATATTCTCAAATGAGAAATTGTTCTCCTCCGCGATCCCGCGCACATAACGGACGAAGTCCGCCGGGGTCATACCTGTGTAGCCGCCGAATTGGTTGACCTGGTTGCAAGTCGCTTCGATCAAAGGCCGTTCAAAAACCTTCAGGGTTTGTTTCAAGACATACGGATGGGCGGAACAAACCGAAGTGATTCCACTCACGTCCCCTCGTTTTTGCGCTGTAACGAATTCATCAAGGAACATAATTCATCGCCTCATCCAGCGTAGGCTGTCCATCTGTTCCCCCCGCTTTTTGTGTGGACAATGCGCCGCAGACACAGGCCAATTGTAAGGCCTGTTTCAATTCCCATTTCTGCAAATAGCCATAGATAAATCCGGCATCGAACGAGTCCCCGGCGCCAACGGTATCCACGACTTTTACGGGGATTGAAGCCGCTCTGACCTTTTGAGATGCGCCGACCCCAAGAGCGCCAACTGCCCCAAGTTTGATCACCAGCGTTTCGACCCTGGACCCCAGCCTGTCCGCCGCCAAATCAACATTTACTTCCCCCGAGAGCGATACCGCTTCCTTTTCATTCGGCATAAAAACATTCGTGACCGAGAGCAGTTCATCGAAGCCCATCCATTTCTCAGATGGATCATAATTGGTATCCAGCGAGGTGGTCAGCCCGAGATCTCTTGCTCGACGGAACAATTGGGGCAAGCCAGGTTGGAGTGTAATTTGCAGAAAGTACGAGGCAACATGCACATGACGGGTTTGACGGAGCAAACTGTCGGTGATATGTTCCGCCCGTAAAGCAGCGATCAGGCCAGGATGAGTCAGAATCGCCCGGTCGTCCTGAGCGGAGGGTCGCGTATGGGTAGCAGACTGAGAACCGTAGTCGAAAGGCCGGTTGAGAATCAAACTGAGTCCAGTTTGTCCATCTGCGCGAACAATCACATTGCTGATATCCACATCCCGCTTCTGCATTTCATCGAGCATGAAGCGACCGAAAACATCGTCGCCGCACACACCAATGAACGCAACCTTCAACCCGAGCCGTGCCGCGCCGCACGCAAAAATGGCGGATGAAGAACCGATGGTCAGTGTAGCAGAGTCAACCAGTTTTTCCACCTGCCCGAACTCAGGTGTGACATCACCCGAAAAAACCAGGTCGGGATTGATTTCACCAGCAACGAGAATATCAAACTTCATAAGCGTCCAATCGTTTTTCTGCAACGAAGAAAATGATCAGGCTGAAGAACGCGATGGCTGCCATAATGCGAAACATCCACGCCCCGCCAAAATCCTGGTAAAAGACGCCGCCCAAAAGCGCGCCTGCCGCAGAACCGATGCCAAACATGATGGTAGAAACCAAGCCCTGTGCGGTTGCGCCTAGCCCGGGCGGAGCGATTTCGCTGGCATAAGAAACAGCCGCCACCCACATTGTGGAGAAGGTTGCGCCGTGCAGGAGTTGGATGAATAAAATCGGCCAGGCAACCGTAATAAATGAATATAACAAGAAACGCAGGATATATGCGCTCAAACCGAAAAGAAACAAGCCGCGCGCACCCCAGTACCGCAGGAGGCGATCCGAAAAAAAGAACATGGGAAGTTCCGAGATTGTGGCGAAGGTCAGGGAAAACCCCATCAGCGTTTTGGATGCGCCAAGTGTTTCCATGTAAAGGAACAGGAAGGTGGAGAGCGCCGCGATACATAAGCCGCCCACAAACATGAGGGCAAGAAAATGCAGAATGCGTGGTCTGATAAGCTTGTGAACACCGAGCCAGAAAGGTTCACTTGCATGGCCCTGGGAGAGGGGAATTTGCATGCCCACCAGCAGAGAGGCGAATAATACGATGGCATAAATCCAGAACAACCATAGGATTCCGCTTCGCTCGATGAACGCACCTGTCAAAGGCGCTGCCAAGCCCCAGCCGACGGCACCCCACAAACGCAGCTTCCCATACTGCGATCTCTGCTCACCCAGCATGGACATGACAGCACCATCCATGAAAGGCAGAATCGTAGAGAAGAAAAAAGCATAGATGATAACCGCCGGAATCAGCCATTCAAAATTATGTACCGCTTGGATGGCAAATCCAGCGATAATCGCGCCGAGCGTAGCAAGGAAGAAAAGCGACCGATGTAGATGGTGAGCGTCGGCGTAACCTGTCCATAATGGTGCACTGAAAATCATGACAATGGATGGCAGGGCGGTTAATACGCCAATTTGATGTCCGTCCAACCCAATCGATTGGTAATAAAGCACAAGGAACGGACTCAGACAGGCGGCCGCGGCATAAAAAAGAAAATAATAAGCGTTAGGTTTCCAGAAGGCGGGCATTCGCTGATTTATCAATAAGTTTGATACCAGTTAAAGCTAGGCTCATTTTTGTAAAAATCTGTCCAGGGTTTGCCAAGCGCACTACAAAGGGATGTGAGTCGGGACAATCTTTCTTTGCCGACCGTGCGCAGAAAACCCATCCGATCTTCGCCACCCATTTGCACGGTTTCTTTCCACACTGCGCGACCGACTGCGATCCCGCTGGCACCTGCATTGCAGGCTACAGTAACCTGCCGCACGAAGGTTTCATAATCTACCGCAGCAGAGAGCAGGATCCATGGTGTGATGGATGCGGATGAAATCTCTTCGCAGGCTTCCATCCATTTGGATTTGTCGACATCGTTGATGTCTAACGGAAATTCGGCTTTGAGAATGTCTACATTGAGCGGTGTCAGCCTTCTGGTGGTTTCGGCTACAATGTATCGTTTTTCTTCAGAAGTCAGTTTTTTGTTTTCATCCAGCGAATATGAAAGCGGTTCGAGCATGAGTGCCAGATCATACTTTTGGCAATCTTCCGCGACCTTTGATGTGAACTCTTCGATTTCTTTGGCAGTGGACGAGTCGGGGTGATAATACACCAACAACTTGACCGCGCTGGCGCCCATGCGCTTGGCTTTTTCCACAGACCAGCCAGGGATGATTCGCGCGTGGCGCGCAATCGCATCACCCGTGTAACCAGTGGACTCGAGTGCAACGACCAAGCCAATTTCCTTGGGGATTGCGTGCTGGGCAATGGCTTGCGCCGCAGAGACTTCAGGGTCGAGTAAGACGGCGGTCGCCTCTCCGGCCAACGCAGAGGTGACTTCGATTTTGAAGCGGGAAAGTTCTTCGTCGTCCACAAAGGCGGGATTGGCTTTGCGTAGGTTTTGACGATGATCGAGGGCGAGCGCTGTGAAGGTGCCTCGTGCGGAAGAGGTTTGTTGCAGTCCGCGTAGTTTGCCAATGGTTATAGGCTTCATAAGTCGGGTTCCGGATATAAGCATGTATTTTTTGAAAAGAGGATAGGCGTTTTGCTCTATCCTCTTTTCATTTTATCTCAATCGGTCTTTACCTCACTTCATCCGCACCAAGTTCGATGATATTCTGAATGCGTGTTTGACCATCGATATCGAGGATGCCTGATTCAGCAAGGTTCTGCCCGCGATCTATGGCGGGAGATGTGGATTGCAGGTGTAAATCCGGTGTCGTCGTATCGACCAGCAACGGGTCGACACCAACGAGCCCATTTGCATCGTTGCCGGAACCGCTTTGGTACGCACCAAAAGTTGTGTAAGTGACATTCTTCCAAATCCATGTGCCGTTTGTTCCCCCACCGGGTGCATAGTAGAGGTTGTAATCCACAATGTTGTCGGTCATCACCGCACTCCAACTCTCGATGAAGCGGCGTGAACTATTGGCATAGATGACATTATTCTTGATGAGATTGTAACGCGTGTCATACTGAATGTATAACTCAGCACCCCAATCACCTTGTGTGTAATTATTGTAAAGCGTGTTATTGACAATCACACAGTTCTCAGTACTTCCGCGGTGCTTGTCATATCCACCCATCGCTATACCCGCCTGCGTATTGCTATAGAAGAAGTTGTTGCGAAGTGTGATGTAACTTGTGTTCTTTCCTGAATGTTCGCTCGCCAATTCCACACCAAGATTGGAGTGATGTACAACATTGCGTTCGATGATTATATTCGTGCCGCCATCCACATAGATGCCGCCAGCGCTTCTATCTGTACCGTAAGCCGGGTTGCCATATGAGTTAATGTTATACACAAGGTTGCCGACCACAGTGCCATCACGCACGCGGTCCACGGCGGGATCAGGATTCTCACCCTCATATCCAATGAAGTCAATGCCGATATTGTCATTATCGTGAACGACATTGTTAGAAACAACGAACTTCTCCACGTTGCCATTCAGCACCATTGACTCACTCCAACCAAATTGGCCGTTGAAGACCTGATTGCCATCAATAATAATGTCGTGGATAGAGGCGTTCGGGTCACGTCCATAAACGGCAATTCCGTGTGCGCCGCAACGACTGCAACTGTTCTCAATATCGTGGACATTGTTATTGCGGATTTCGATGAATGCGCCATTCCCACGAATCCATATGCCAGCAGGAAAAGCGGATGAACTCCCACCAGCCTTAAGATTGCGAATCTCGAAGCCAATCAGCTTGACATAGGCTTTGTTTTCGATAACAACTAATCCCGTTTCACCACTGATGGGAAGTCCTGTTCCATCAATCACAGGTGTATTCCCGGCATAGTTTTGCAGGACAAGGTAACCACCGCTGGCCGAACCAGAGTTATGGAATGTGACTGTCTCGTTGTAAACGCCTGTCATCACATTAACCGTACTCCCTGCGCCAACACGGTCCATTGCATATTGGATATGCCGCCATGGTAAAGCCAATGTACCGGGGTTCGCATCATTACCGCTCACCGAAACGTAATAATTCCCGGGCGGTAGCAGCGGAACAGAGGTCGGTGTCGGAGTAGGCGTTTGCTTCGGTTTTCGCGCAGCCTGGACATTCGTCATATTAACTGACGTCAATACGGATAGCAGCAGAAGTACGATCACTCCTGAAGCGAAAAGCTTTTTATTGAACATATTCTTCCTCCTAAGAAGAATAAACTGGCAGATGTTTGAAACTCTTGTAGCAAGCTACTGCGTACACAATTCTGAGTAAATAATTTTTCAATTTCAATACGCTTACCTCCTATTCCCCCAAAAAGGGTTTAAATCTCACTTACATGTTTCCAACCAGGCATTTAGCTGGCGGTGTTTCAAGATAACGCTTAGGCCCAGTGGTTTTGCGCGCCTACAATATTCTGCAAAGTTGCCACTAAGGTCAGTATATTCGGCAGCGAAGACAGGTTTGCCTGCTTCGATAAAGGGCAGCATGTCTTCTGCCCAACGGTAGTAGAAGGCATCCTCGGTGATGGCAAAGTCGAAATGTTCGACCAAATCCATCACCTGGTCGGGCGCGTTTTTGACCCCAATGGCGAGCCCTCGCTTGTGGGCTTCATCTGCAAGCCAGAGCGCATACTTCAACTGGTCATCGTAGGTGAGCGGGAAACCTGTGTCGTTGGTGTAGATGTCCATGTTGTCGGGCTCAAGTGCATCGAAACCCTTTGCCTGACATAAATCAAGGCGTGCTAGCATGATCGGCGCAAGTTTATCGATCTGGCGAATGTCGAGCCATTTTTCACCCGGCCAACCTTCGTAATCTTTACCCAATACTTCAGGCGGGAATTTATCTTTATCAGGTCGCCAATCTTCCCATGAACCGACACTGATATAGCAAATAACCTTGCGTCCTTTGGCATGCAGTTCGTCGATGATAGATTGGTCAACGTATAAATCCACATCATAGACATTTGCTTCAATGGAAGTATCAATTTCGTTGTCGCCGATTTGCCATTGCCAGGTAAGTCCTACGGAGGGCCGCCACCAATCTTTGGATAGAGAAACGGGAGAAGGCATAAGTGAGGGTTCCTGTGTCGAAACGGGAGCAGTTATCGAGAAGGTTGAAGTGGGTTTACATCCTAAGAGGAAGTAGCAAAGAAGAAAGATTGGGAGGCTGAACCTATACAACATGTTTTTTGAACTGAGGCAGGTATTCTTTGTGCTGCGCAAAAAGTTCATTCGTCATTTGACGGATTTCCGCTAGCGACAAGACCGAGGCGGTCAACGGGTCGTGGCAGATGGCGCGATAGACCATGGTCGGATCGCCTGCGAGGGAGGCCTGGATGGTCATCTCTTCAATGCCGCTAGAGAGCTGTGTGAGCAATGCACATTCGGGCGGCAGCGCGCCGACATGCATGGGATGGAAACCGGCCCTATCTACCAGAACGGGGACTTCAACACAGGCGTTTTCAGGCAGGTTGGTAATCAGCTGTGTGTTGCGGACGTTGCCGTTGAACTTGAACGGCTCACCGCCCTTGAGGGCATTGATAATATAGGCAGCATATTCGTGCTCACGCTGTAGGTCTTCTTTGGTGAGTGGTTGGGCCAAGCGCTCCTTGACCTGTTCTTTCCAGGTGGCCTCGTTATGCTGGTATTCCTTGAGTATGTAGGCATACTCGCCGGGATTCCAACCGGTGCCGTGCGTGCAATATTTTTCAATCAGGTCGGGGCGTTTGCGGAACCACCAGTTGTATTCGGAGTTGTGTCCGCTCGATTCGGTAACGTAATAACCCAGCGCCAGAAACATTTCGTTGCGCACCGGCTCTTCGTTGTACACTTCCGGGCGTTCAGTGACGGCATTGTGAATGAGCGGATATGCATCCTGGCCGTTCCACATGTATTTTAGATACCAGGCTTGGTGATTGATACCCGCACACAGGTAATCGATCTCTGCGAAGGGTGCGCCAATCCATTCAGCCAGCATCATGGCGGAACCCTGGACAGAATGGCATAGACCCGTAGTAGAGATGAAGGATTGTTTCTGGATAGCGGAGACGAGCATTGCCATCGGATTGGTGTAGTTGAGCAGAACCGCGTTCGGGCAGTATTTTTCCATGTCGCGGACAATGTCCATCATCGGGTTGATGGTGCGCAGGAAGCGGAAGATGCCGCTAGGCCCACGTGTATCGCCTACATTTGCATCCACACCATATTTCTTAGGAATCTCGATGTCATGCCGCCAGACTTCGGTGGACCCAGCCAGGATTGTAGTGAGGACCACATCCGCGCCCTTAAGCGCTTCGACCCGATCCAGGGTTGCTTCCACTTTCGTAGGGCGATTCCCCGCTGCGATCAGTTTATCTATACCCTTTTTGGCCCATTCGAGGCGTTCGGCGTCGATATCCATCAATGAAATAGTTGCGTTTTCCAATAGCGGAAAGGTTAGAATGTCGCGCACGAGTTCATGCGTAAACCCCAAACTTCCTGCGCCGATGAAGGTGATTTTGGTCATAAAATTCTCCTAAACTTTGTTATCGCTTCGTCCCGCTTAAAGCAATTCCTTCAATGAACTGTTTTTGGGCGAAGAAGAAGACAATCAATAATGGCAGAATACTCAGCAACGCACCGGCCATTAGAACGGTAAACTTTCCACCGAGAGTCATTTGTGTTTGGAAGAAGGCTAATCCAACCGTTAACATGGTGTTCGGCACGCCCGGCATATAAACCAGTGGATGTAACAAGTCGTTCCACGCGCCTTGGAAGGTGAAAATAGCCAGCGCTGCCAAGGCCGGTTTGGAAAGCGGTAGATATATATTCCAAAAGATTTGGAGGAGCGAAGCGCCATCAACACGCGCGGCATCCGCAAGCTCACGTGGAATTGTAAGGAAATATTGCCGGAGTAGAAACGTTCCGAAAGCGCCTCCCCAGAATGCGGGAAGCCAGAGCGGCACGCTAGTCCCGGTTAGATGTAGATATTTGAATATGATGAAGTTTGGGATCAGCGTTACCTGCGGGGGAATCAACAGAGTCAGGAGCAATCCTGTAAAGAGCGCATCGCGCCCCTTGAATTTCACTGCAGCAAAACAAAACGCCGCCATGGCACAAGTAAGAAGCTGACCAACTGTAGTGAGTATGGATATATATGCGCTGTTCCAAAAGAGAAGCCCGAAGTCGATGTTCACCGAGAACAACTCGCGGAAGTTATCGAGTGTAAAGGTAGGCGGAATGAGCGTTTTGGTAAATTGGTCTGCGGGCAACTTGAAGGATGTAGCAACCATCCACAGGAACGGACCCAGCATCAATACCGAGCCGGCCAAAAGAAGCGTGTAAGAAACCAAATCCAGAACGAGTTTTTGATTTTGTTTTGTCATGATTAATGTCATTCATAGACGACATAACGTCGCTCGAACCAGAGATAAAAAGTCATTAGAATCGCCACAATAATAGTTAGCTCAATAGCCTGGGCACTTGCGCCGCCATAGTTAAAGAAGTTCCAGGCATTTCGGTAAATCGAAAAAACAAGCACGGGCACGGAACTATCGCCCTGCCCGCGGCGTGTGAGCATATAGATATAGTCGTAGGCCTGAAAGGCATTGATGGTGGAAATCAAGGTTTGAAAGAAGATGCTCGGCGTAACCAGTGGAATAGTAATGTGAAAGAATTGATGAAAACTATTTGACCCGTCGATCTCAGCGGCTTCGTAATATTCGCGCGGAATCGCGGTCAAACCCGCCAGGAAAATAATCATCCCTTCACCGATAGCCCCCCAGATGTTGACAATGACCACGGCATACATGGCAGTTCCTGAGCAAAGCCAACAAACGGGTTGCATGCCCAGGTGTTCAAGAATGAAGTTGAGGATGCCGGTATCCCTGCCATAAATCATCTGCCAGACGAGCGCAGTGGCGACTGCGGACGTGACCGCGGGCAGGAAATATATGGTGCGAAACCAATCTTTGCCATGGATTTTGCGATTCAACAGCACTGCGACCAACAACGAAATAATCACCACACCCGGCACATACATCGCAGCGAACCACACCGTATTCGTCAGCGACACTATCATCTTCTGATCGCTGAACAGTTTGAGGTAATTAGCCACTCCAGCCCACGTAGGCGGAGTCAGCAAATCCCAATTTGAAAAACTGAGCAATATGGTTGCGATAACAGAGCCTAGCGCGCCAAATATCAGGCCAATAAAGGTCGGCGTCAGCAATGCCCACAACCAATACCTGTCACGGCCGAGGGGTTTGAAACCGTAGTCCATGAATACTCTTGTTCCTTACCCCAACCCCTCCCCGGGCATCTGATGGGGTTCGCGAGGAGAGGGGTTGGGCCGGCTAATGCTATTTATTATTCGCTAGCACTTCATCTGCGGCGCTGATTGCGTCATTCAATGTTGGAACCAATTCGGCATCGCCAGTCCAAATGTCTGCCATGCCATCGCCGATGGTGGACGACCATTCATCGTAACCTTTGAAAACCGGCTTCATATGCGCAAAAGCCAGTGAGTTTAGGAAGACTTTGTGATCGATCGGTGTGCTTTGTTTGAGGAACGCATCGCTCTCGGCCACAGACTGGAGCACAGGACAGGCAAAACCAAGTTCAGCTAATCTTGTTTGAGCGGGCTCGCTCAATACGTATTTGAGAAATTCGAATGCTGCATCAGGATTTTTGGAAGCTTTTCCAACCACAAATCCGGCACTATTCACACTCGTCGCCTGCCCAGCGGGACCTTTTGGCATAGGTGCCACATCCCAATTGAAGCCGGCTTCAGCATAGCCGGGAACAGCCCAGTGGCCAATTGTTGTCATTGCGGCTACACCCGCCAGGAACGGATCGTCGCCATACTCGCTGGCGGTAGTGGTAGTAGGCCAGGATTTATCTACGAACATCATGTCATGGAACAACTGCCATGCCTGAAGTGCTTGCGGTTCACCGATCAGTGTCTTGGTATGATCCGCGTTGATGACATCGCCGCCATAGGCCCAAATGGCCTCACTCCAAATCAACTCCATATCCCACAGATCGGAATAGATACCGAATTGCGTCACTTTTCCAGAACTATCGGTTTGGGTCAATTGCTTGGCCGCGGTACGTAGATCATCATAGGTCCAATCTGCAGTTGGATAAGCCACACCCGCCGCATCGAACATATCCTTGTTGTAGAAAAGTGCGATGGTCTGAAAGTCACGCGGCAAACCGTATATGCCATCCGGCGTCTTATAGGCTTCCAGTGTTTGCGGATACACACCCTTCAACATATCGGGGTTTTTATCTAGATAAGGCTGAAGGTTCAACAGCACACCACGGCTTTGATAATCGAGATACAAAGGCGCATCCATCGCGAAGACGTCAGGTGGCGTGCCAGCCGAGAGCAAAGTCTTCAGCTTCGTCCAATACGAATCCCAGTCCGAAACATCCACTTTGACGGTGATGTTTGGATTGGCCGTGTGGAAATCCGCTACGATCTGATTCCAAACTGTCAATTCAGCGGGGTCACCCCACATCATCATGCTGATTTCCACAGGCGCGTTGCTCGCAGCAGGCGCCTTTCCGCCTCCGCAGGCTGCCAGCAACATACCGGCAATCACAACCAGAACAAACAAACGGTTTTTCATAGTTTCTTCTCCTTTTTAGAAGTTGAGTTGGACCACTGCCGTCAAATTATTTGGACGGTCAGGGTTAAGACCCTTTGCCTGGGAACGATAAAAAGCCATCAATTGTAGGATAGGAAGATACAGTACGCCACGTACGCTTTCAGGGATCCCGCTCTCGAAAGTTACATCTGCACCCGACTCGGCCAAACCCACGATCTTTCCGCCGAGAGCCTGCATCTCGTTTAACACAGCCTGTTCGTGACTGAAATTTCGCTCCGATAACATGCCAACAACAACAGTTTTCTCATTGACCATGCTCATCGGCCCGTGGCGGAATTCCAGGAAGTAGAACGGCTCGCTGTGGGTAAGCGTCATCTCCTTCATCTTCAAGTTGACTTCGCAGGCTAATCCATAACGGATACCGCTACCAAGAAAGTAGAAACGGTCGAAGTCGAGGTTCTCGCCCATTTGACGGGCAGCAGGTTCAAAGTCGCGGATGAGGCGTTCACCAATACCAGGCAGCGATGACATGTCGTCCAACAGGGCCTCCCGGCCTGCCATGCGCACAGCAAATGCTGTCGCTGCCACATACATCGAAGCAAAGGAGCGCGTCTGGGCAACCAATTCTTCCTGTCCCTTATCAATCACGATCTTGACATCCGCCAGTTGAGCGAGCGCTTCATCGTAATTGCTGATGACAATCACATCCCCGCGATTGTCCGCCTTGAATTTTTCGACAGCTTTGACGGTCTCGGTCGTCGTCCCCGAACGGCTAATGGCTACCAGCAATGAGCGGAGCGGGATATTGTCCCGCTTTCCAGGCGGATTACCAATCTGCCCAACACTTGCCGGCAAGTTCAACAACAACTCTCCGCCTGGGATTGCCCGCGCGACTCGACTTGTTAATTCTTGATACAAAGCTGCCGCGGCCAGCGAAAGGTAATAAGTGGAACCGCAACCTACGAAAATCACCTGTTCATAATTTTCAGCGTTGGGCAATATTGCAGCACGTGTTACCTCAAGCGCTTGCGCCCATGCTTCGGTCTGCGACTTTATTTCTTTATATGTGTGATAGGTTCCCATGTTCGTCTCTGTAATCATAAGTTTTATCTGAGTCTCAAAACCTTCATCGCATTTTCGTGATAGATTTTTTTTAACACCTGTTCGGGTAGATACAGGCCATTGACATGCCAGCGTCCCTGTTGTGGGATTTCCCCGGTGTTGTAATTGAAATACTCATCGTCGGTTTCGAGAAAACGGTAACAAATACGATAGGCATCCAGGTCCGGTCCCATGTCAGAACCAAACAGGATACGGTCGGCGTACTGGATAAAAAAACGCCGCGCGGTGTAAGGTTGTCGTCCAAGTTCACCGATGCGGGCGCTGATGTCTACGTAGAAATTCGGGTAGCGGTCAAGTAATGCGCCGACCCAGCCCAGGTTTTCGGCGTAGCAACCCACGTGCGCGCCAATAAAGGTTGTGTTCGGATGGCTCGCCACCAGGTTGGCAAAACTGTCTATGATGCTCATAAAAGAGGGAAAAGGCGGGCTGGTAAAGGCCCAATCTGGATGTTCCCCCAATTCCTCCCAGCGCTCGTTCGTCTCATCAATCGGATCGAAGAAGGCCACCGGGTCAGCCACGTGGATCGTGACTGGTAGACCAAGTTCACCGGCTGTCTCCCAGAGTGGAACGAGGCGGGGGTCATCGACTGAGACCAGTTCGCCGTCCTGGTCACAGACATGCAATCCAAAGCCCTTCCAGATCTTCAGTCCTTGCGCGCCGCGTTCTTTCTGGACTCTAAGCCTGCCCGCTGCCCATTCAGGGAATCGATCCCCTTTGTTTTCCCACTGCGACCAAGCCACGCCCCCGAAAATCTGAAAGCGTTCCGGGGCTTTTGCCCTGAAATAGTCGAGATGCGCGTTGAGGATGTCTTCACCCCAGCCACCGTCCAGGTCAACATAATGAGTCACACCTGCCTTGTCCAACAGGTCGAGAAGTTCTTGCAGGGGCTTTTTGTTCCAGCCACCACCAAATGGTTCAGCGAGATGGTTGTGTGCATCGATCACGGGAAATCGAGGCTTTTCTACCTGTGTAGTTTTGGTTACAAGTTGGGACTTGGGGCGAAAATCGGCTAAAAGCATGAGATGATCACCTAAACAACAATGACCTCAATCCCCTGGGAGCGCATCGCCTCGATGAATTCTGTATCTGTCCTGTCATCTGTGACAAGCGCGTGCATAGCCGTTAGTGGGGCCACGAAAGCAGTGGACATTACGCCACATTTGGTGTGATCGGCTACGATAATGGTCTCACGCCCGGCATTCAGGATGGCGCGGTCAGTCAACGTTTCGGGCAGGTAATCATTGGTCAAACCCTGGTCCAGACTGATGGCGCGAATTCCGATAATAATTTTGTCTGCGCGTACTTCAGATAAAGCCTGCTCGGTGATATGACCGATAAACGATAATTCGCTATCGCGCAACATTCCACCCAGAGCGATCAACTCGATATTTTCCTTTTCAGACATCAGGTTGATTGCGGGCAACGAATTGGTGATGACCGTAATATTCCGCGTTACGAGGTGCTGTGCCACCTGTAAGACAGTTGTGCCCGAACCAAGGAAAACTGTTTCTCCATCCTGTACCAGAGCCGCGGCGGCGCGCCCAATGCGCTCTTTTTCATTTTCCTGCTCGCGACTGCGTCGTAGAATAGGTTCCTCGGGCGCTGCCTGACGGACAAGAACGGCACCACCATGTACACGCTGAATAAGCCCTTGTTCGGATAGCGCGTCCAAGTCACGGCGGGCCGTTGCTTCACTGATGTTGAATTGTTCACATATCTGTGTCACCGAGAGCCTTCCCATTCGCTCGAGGAGGCGGACTAATTCACGTTGGCGTTCATAGCTGGATAGGGTGTCAAAGGTTGTCATATTCAATCATAATCCGTCATATTCAATCATCAGTATAATCATATTTGAAGGAATTTCAAGAGGGAATTCTGAATTGTTGACGAGAGGGCGGATGTTGGAAAATTCAAAAAATGCCAATAGAAGATAATTGCCGGGATAGAAAAGAAATTACCTCGTCATAACCAGATTCAATAGTATTCTTCCCTGTCAAATTAACAGCTTGCTTTTTGCCAGTTTCAAGTTCACTGTAAACACGCTAAACCAAAACTCGCTGTGCTCAAAATACACAAGGAGTGTGGCACGATTGTGTATGGGAATGGATATTTAAGAAGCAGGTTGAATATATGGATTTGTCGCCCAAATATCACAAAATTGTCATCACATAAGGGAAATTAGTGCAGAACACTCACGATTAGCCAGGATCCATTCTTACAAACAATCTATCCGCAAATCAACCACCATCTTGCTTGTAACGATTTAAACCGCCAACCTGTTGCCTTTATTACCCCATCATCCCCTTCGGCCGATACTGCAACGCCTCAGCCAGATGCGCAGGTTGGATCGCCTCACTCCCCCACAAATCCGCGATGGTGCGCGCAAGTACAAGGCTTGAGCGAGTCACCGTAATAGCCGCACGGGCAAGGTTACACACAATCGGACATGTTTTTCATGTTTTCAAGGGCAATAAGATTAGTTTTAAGGCTCAATATCACCAAATCGATTCATTAAAATAGTTAACTCAAGTTGCTACCTATTCGTGTAATATAAGCCGAAAGTGTAAAAAATACTGCCGTTGAGGCTAATTTTGGGCATAAACTACCCTGAAAAGGGATTTGAAAGCCATCATTTGCATCTCAAAAATCAAGGTGCAACCTGGGTTAATATTAAGTCCTTAAAAGAGGAATTGCCTTCATCAAAAAATCATATCCCCATTGAGTATTGGTTGACGTGGTAAGAGAGGAAATTTTATTTTTCCTGCTTCTCTTCTTCAGGTAACTCTGTCAATCCTTCCCGTACGGCATACAGCGCCGCCTGGGTCCGGTTGGCAAGGTGGAGTTTGTCCAAAATGCTGCTGACATATTTGGCCACCGTGCGCTCGTGGACAAAAAGCGTTGAGGCGATTTCTTGATTGCTCAGACCACGGGCAATCAATCGTAGCGTTTCAAGTTCGCGTGGCGTTAGTGGATTGGCGGTATAGAGGATTTCCTTGGGATGGTTGATCTCTTGGATGACCTTCATTGCGATCGATGGGTGCAAAAAGGCCTGCCCCTGGGCGACATCCCGGATGGCCTGGAACAACTGGTCCCGGGTAGCATCTTTGAGGACATATCCTAATGCACCCGCCTTAATGGCCTGGAACACGCGGTCGTTCTCGGCAAAGCTGGTTACAACCAAGATGCGTGCTTCGGGCATCGCATCTTTGATCTTAGGAATTGCTGCCAGCCCATCTTCGCGCGGCATAACCAAGTCCAGAAGAATTACGTCGGGTTTCTTTTCCTTTACCATGGCAAGTGCCTGCAGGCCATCTTCAGCCTGACCTACCACTTCAATCTCAGGATTATATGAAAGGATGGCCACCAGGCCTTCACGGACAACAGTCTGGTCGTCCACAACCAAAACCCGAATTTTCTCCACCATATCACGCATCCTTTCCAACGCTTATAACCGATCCTTGCGGACGGTAACTTTGATCTTTGTTCCATTTCCCAGAGAGGAAACAATTTTTATCTTACCACCAATCTGTTGTACTCTTTCGCGCATATTCTTCAATCCAATGCCACCATTGTCCACTTTTTTTAGATCAAAACCACACCCATCATCGTCAATGTCCAAATTGACATTTATTTTTCTTTGTCGCAAGCGTACTGTGACCGACTTAGCATCCGCATGCCTTAATATATTATTGAGGGCTTCCTGTGTGATAAAGTACAGCGCAATTTGCTTCTCCAGGCTAAGCGAGATTGTTTCATCGGCAATCAAACCCGCTTTAATATCCGAACGTCCTTCCACTGCCGCAAGACGCTGATGCAAGGCGGCAACCAGGCCCTCGTGTTCTAAATCAATCGGCTGCAATTCGTAAAGGAAAAGTCGCATTTCCTTTAATGCCTGTCGGGCGTAAACACCAATGCGCGCTAAAACCTGCTTGGGTTGGAACTCCGAATTCGCCTCCAACCCAGCTTGAGCGGCCTCGGTTAGGGCGACCAAGCCATACAGTTTTTGGGTAACCGAATCATGCAAATCGCGCACGAGTCTTTGCCGTTCTTCAACAGCAATGGCTAACTGTCGTTGACGGTTGGTATAAACATACGCAGCGATTTCATCTGCCACGATATTCATCCGAGTAATTTCGTCTGCACTAAATGAAGGTTCTTCCTTGCGAGCCAGACCGATAATCCCTACCAAATGTCCGTCAATTGCCATTGGGATAATTAACATGGATTCATATCCCTGTTTTTGCAATACCTCAGGTATACGAGAGTCGGCTTCGACGTTTGAAAATAATATCGGCTCGAGTTTTTGATAAATCGATTCAACCAAACCATCCGAAATTGACAAAGATGACATCGTAATGGCATCCCGATCCGATAGACCATACTGCGCTGTCAACACAAGTCTTGGGCTGTCAGTTTGCTCATTGTGTTCATCGAGTAGAAAAATAGTGCTTGCCTGGCTATGAAACGAATATACAATCTGGCGTATCACCTCAGCTAAAAAATCTTTTAAGTCCAGAGCTCGGCTTGCGGCACCGGAAATGGAGTGCAGCAAGACGAACATTTCGTCCCGGGCCCTCTGACGAGCCTCGTCTGCTTTTCTGCGTTCCGTAATATCACGCCAGAGCACAATCTTTCCAATCCCATTTTCGTTAGCGCCAACCAAAGGTGTGATGCGAACGCTGAAATACTTCCAGCCATCTTTTATCCTTACGCTGCCTCTAAACTCTTGTTCCTTGGCATTCCCTTCCTGAAATAAATTCTCCCAGTTACTTAAAATATCTTCTGCTTTTTGACCAAGAATATCTTCGCGGGACAAGTCGATAATCGACATCGCCGCTGGGTTCAGGTCAATGATGCGATTTTGTTTATCCAGGACCATCCAACCATCATTCATATTCTCAATTGCCATCGTCCGAGCAATGGGAACAAAGTCTAATAAGTGCAGGCTGAACAAAGCAAATACGATAGTCATGCCCACAATTGTTAAGGCAATCAGCACCAAGTCAATTGCGGGTAAGGCTGATAATCCCGCAAGGCTGATATAAACAATGGCAAGTGGTGCAATCAAGCTGACCAATAATGTGCCATACCGTAAGTTTCCCGGGATGGCACTGCCAAGAACAGCTCGAAACAATACAAATGCTGCATAAGCCATCAATATGTTTGAATACAATACACTGACTAAATACCATATGCCAGCTGATGGAAGTACTTTCTCGAGTACTGCTCCGGATGTCAAAAGTGGTATTTCACTCGATATATTTGTCCAATACAGAATTTGGCAGACAAACGGTATGCCAATCAATAAAACAAATCTCGTCCACGTCAATCGCCACACTCCCTGACTGGAGTAAGTCAAGGCAAATATGCAAAATGCAATCGCGACGATATTGACAGAAAGCATCCTCAAGCCCCACAATAAAAATAGATTGGGATGCGTCCCTGACAGGATTACGGCTCCAAAAATGGACCAGACAGCGAGGGCCAACCCAAAAATAACCAGGCTTATCCCCCCCGATTTAGCGCGCCCGTGCAGGGCAACAAGCGCTATGGCTATCGCCAGACCGGAAAGGAAAAAGACTAAATAACTGATTTCCATCTGATTACTATTCTACCCAAGGAGTCCAAAATTTAATTGATCCGTTATTTGTTTGTAAAGTTGAGAGCATTCCATTTTCCATAGTCGTAATTCATCCTTTCCTAAACCCTTCGAAAGCGGTTTTAGGAACAAACCATTCTATGCTACACAATTTTTGGATAAATTCTCCTGCATAAACATCAGTATTTTTGAACGAACGCCATAAAACGTGCATCATCTCGAATGAAGTCAAAAACATGATCTTGTTTTATCAATTCAATCGGGATTTGCTCGGCCATCAGAGCAACTTCCAGCAACTTAAGTGACTGCTCCACATTTCCCCGAATTGCCTCCAAACGCGCGTGAGCATATTCACTCTCGTCTTCTATCAGGGGTAACGCCATTTTGATATATGCATCCGCTTTATCGAGTTGAGCGGACCTTCGATAACAGGCGGCTAAATCTATGCAAAGAGTGCCGTCTTCAGGGCGACGCTTGAGCGCTTGTTCATAAGCATCGATCGCATCCGGAATCCGCTCAAGGGTTAGATAGACTTGCGCGAGGTTTTTCCACGGACTTGCATCGTTCTGATCAAGATCAACCGCCGTCTGATAGGCGCTGATCGCATCTTCAATCCGACCGATATCCTGGTACACATTCCCTAAATTATTCCAGGATCCAGCATCCTGAGGATCAAGTCGAATGGCTTTTTTACAAGCCTGGATAGCATCTCGTGCACGACTTAGATCGCGAAAAACAACGCTTAAATTTCTCCAAAGGTCTCCATTGTTCGGATCCTGTTGGATCCCATTTTGATAGGCTTCAACAGCTTTCTGATGATTTCCTTGTTGATGATAGACAACCCCCAACCCAAACCAAATTTGTGCTTCAAAGTCTTTAGCCTGCAATAGTCGTGCAATTGCAAGCCCTTGCTCTAACCGGTTTATCGCTTTTTCGAAATCACCTCTGGCCCAATACAAGGAAGCCAACGTATAAAGTAAGTCTGCCTTAGAAAATTGCGATTCGTCCTCATCTGGCAAGGATGCCAGCAACTTTTCGCGCAAGGTAATCTTGTGGATTAGATTATCTTGCGGTAGACGCTGTATCCATTCTCCCCACGATTCCCCCCCGAAAATGAGATATTGCGTTTGTTCATTGGGGGCTGTTTAAATTCAACCACCCGATGGCGGAAAACCCAGAAGTCCGGAGCGAGGTAAGGCAGATCATTCGACTCGCTTTCCGTCAGCCATAAAACCATTCGAATCTGATTTTCAATGAATGTTTCTCGTTGAAGATTAAGGGCGCGGAATGCATTATTCCCATTCTCTCCACCGCCCCACTTTAGCCCGGACACGAAGAAAATAGTATTACTTCGATCTGGAACTGAGGAAACGATGGTGGCAATATTGTACTGGTCTTCGGTAATAAGTAAATAATGGACTTGCTGCCCAGACTCAACCAATCGATGCTCGAGATCCGCTTGCACATTTGCGCGAACAAAATCCGTGCCACATACTGCAACCAGGATAGATGGCCTCTCCCATTTGACAGCCAGTTCGATCTCGTCGAACAAAATAGATACGGACTCGTCAAAGAGTTCCTGATATTTGGATTTTTTACGGCTCGAGCGATTGGAGGCAGCGCTCATGTCTTTCCTTGTGGTAAATACATCCCAAATTCGGTTGACGTAAAGACTGACGGACAACCAGGGTGAATTGAATGACTGCACAGCAAATTGGTTGGCACCAACAATTTCATCCCCTTTGGGCTGAATCCAAAAACAAAAGGGAGCTCAAATTCCACTAAGGGGTGATAAAAAATGAATTGGCTTTAGGGGAAGACGTAAGCGCGACTCATGCGTAAGCTTATCATACATTTCGAGCCATAAATCATAGAAATCTTCCAAATCCATGAGGGTGAGTTTGAGATTATCCTGAAAACGCACTGCGTCACTGGCATCCCGTGTAAAACCGCCTGAGGAAACAAGTAACCCATAATCTTCATTGCCAAGCACAGAAATAAAACTCTTTAGTCCTTCCAGAGTCATTGCCTGGCCTTTATGTCTTACCTGAACCTTTATGCGGGGGCCAGTTATTCCCAGTGGATTTGTATAAGCAATAATATCAATTTGCCCGTGCTCCTTGCTCGGCGGCGCTCCCCAGCCGATATGGTATCCCATGGCCTGTAATAAATCACTTACCAGGATTTGGAATTGAAAGGGTTCCATTCGGTATAAGAACTTATTTATTTGCTCCCATGCTTCTTCCTGGGCTTTTTCGAGGGCCAGGTATCCAGCCGGAAATCCATTCTTTCCATGTTGATAGGACTGAGTCGCCTGCTGGTAGAATTTTATTGGCTCCGGATATTTCTCAAATGCTCGTCGCCCCAGATCGGTAACATGCCATCGTCCCTTGTTATTCTTCAACAACCAGCCAGCTTTCACGAGTGAGATCGATGCAAGCCGGAGAACACATTCATAACGAGGCATGTCCGGTACTGCCGGATAATATCCTCGCTCATATTCTGATAATTGGATTTTTCGGGGAATTTCTGTGAAAATCTCTTTAGAGGACAGACCATCAGGCTGATGCCATAACACCTCAAACAATATTCGTAATAGAATTCCCGTTTTTTGTGAGGATATTTCAGCCATGAAATGCATCCTTCTAGATAGTATAGTGCGAATTTACCTCAGGAGCAATACAAGCTGGAGCATCACCATCCTTGCCAGTTGCAAATTTGCTTCATAGATGTAGACTGCTTTTCGTAAAACAACTAGGGCTTCGTACCAGTTACCTCCCAAAGGTATAGTGATTTGTTCTCGCCAACATATGATACCGAATCGATAATATCGCCCTGACAATCCACAGCCCACACGTTGAGCGAACGTTGACCGGATGGATGAAACCAGTTCATATAAATCGGCAGCCGGATATCACGTGATTGTGGAGATGGGATTTGCGACCAAACACGATTCGGCCCCCAGTTAGCCACTTCGGTTGAAGCGGATATATGTACTTCGCAAATCGGTTTATAGACGCGATTGACGACCACGACGGTCACACCGCCATACTGGACAATCAGAAACAGAACCGCCACCCCCGCCAGGATCCATTTCCAATATCGCCTCAACGTTTCTTTCACAAATCAAATCCTTATCCGCCTTGAAGTTGAGCAAGCAACTTCCGATAGTCTTCGATATTAGACGGATTCATAGCAACAATAGCATTAATGGCCTCAATGGCTCCGGCACGGTTTCCGGAATTCAATAGCGCTTCTCCAACGGTATCAAGTTGCGCGATGGCCTCATCCAGCCTTCCCACGTGCTGGTATAGCTCGGCCAGGGCACGTTGCAGGAAAACTTGGTCTTCGTGGTCTTTGAGCAAATCTTCCAAGAAGATGATCAAGTCTTCTACACGCCCATTGCTTTCCATGTATGACAGATAACTTTCTAGTTCCGCAATTGCTTGAGATTGTTGTCCGAGACGCAAATTCAAATCGATCAAATTTTTACGGACGACATCGTCTCCAGGCTTGAGGGTACGAATTTGCTCGAAAATCCTCAAGGCTTGCTTCCAATCCAGGTGCTGCATGTCAATATCAGCCATGCGTTGCAGGATGTGCACATTCCAGGTGCGATCAGCATTTGTCTGCTGAACCAGTCGCAAGGCAGTTGTATACGTCTTACGTGCCATATCCAGTTCAGCCAGACGGTAATAAAGATCTGCCAAATCAAGATATTCGTTAATAGCTTCATCGACCTGGCCTTGCTCGATTAATTGATCGATTAAACGTGTCCGGGCAGCCATGTCCATTGGGGAAAGTTGTATTACTTTTCGCAGCAGTTTCGAGGCTTGCATCGCTTCGCCACGCACACTATAGGCGTGGGCGACCACAGTAAATTTAGTGATCGCATCCTGCAGCTGGTCATCCTTAATCAGCAAGTCGCCAATCAATGTATGTAAAGGCAAATATGTCGGCGCCTGGTTGAGTGCCTGAAACGCCTCATCCATGGCCGATCGCAATCGGTTATCACGCGCCAATTGATGGATGTGATTCATGGATTCCAGTACCTGGCTGCCTTGGGCTTGAATGATGGTCTCTGCTAACGGAAGAGGCAAATCTCCATCTTGTGGTTTAGGAAGTTGTCCTCGCATTGTACGCAAATGCTCACGCCAGTTTTTACGCATGAGTAATTCATCCACGTTCTTGCACAGGCGCTCCAAAGCAACTTCGTCTGTTTGATCTAGTTGAGCATCGATCAAAGGCTCATAGAGCTGACGGATTTCATCCGACTGTTCAGGTGGTACAACCATGCTATCGGCAATCTTTAATGCTTCCAGATATTCAATTGCTGCTTCAGAAAGTCTAGCAATCCGGCGTTGGATTCGCCCTGATAGAATGCGCGTTCCCAGTGCGAAATCTACATGTTTGACCGCATGCTGCAAGTTCCGTAATGCGCTTTCAGCTCGTTCGCCCTGGGAGCGCAGCAGACCCAAATCAAAATATAAGGCCGGATGACTAAAGCCTGCCTCTAGAGCACACTCAAGTTCTTCAGCCGCCTGTTCATCTTGTCCTTTGGTCTGGGAGTCGATGGCCTGCCCAAGATGCAGGACAATCTTAGTCTGCTCAGCCTGCTCCAGGGAAACCTGTCCCTCCCCTTCCACTATGGATTGCATTCCGCGCCGTTCCTTGGCAATCGAACCGCTGTCATCGGAATAATCGAAGAGCACTTCCGCAAGAACAGTCAATGCTTTCTGGCGTGCTTCGGCTACAGGATCGAGACCGCTCTCTTTGGGTTCCTTTGGAGATTCCAATTGCTTGACCTGTGCCATGCGGATGGGACCGGTCCCACCTTTGGGACGCATCGGCTTCGGAAGCAGTTGGCCAGACTTCAACAACGTCTGAGCCTGTTTGGCGGCTTGGTTATTAGGCATCAGCTGTAAAGCCTTGTCAACCAGTTCCTGAGTTTTTTCAGGGTTGCCGGATCGCTGCAACAAACTGGCAACGGCTAAATATTCAATGACCGCTTGAGGGTTATGCCCGAGCCGCTCATGCATCAGGGCCAGGCGAGAGTGCGCCACCGGATGTTCGGGGTCCAATTGCGTCACGCGGGCCCAGTTCTCAATGGCTTTATCCACGTCACGCTGATTTAGATACATTTCGGCTGCCTTCATCGCTGAATCGACCGCCGTTTTGAGATCCCCCAAACGCTCAGACAATTGAGCAACTTTTTCTAATGAAATTGGATCGTCCGGCGTTATTTGCACTGCCTGCTGGTAAACATTCAGGGCTTCCTCATACTGCTGTAATTGATACAGCGCCAGTCCAAGGCTATTAAGCGCCTTCGGATGGTCAGGGAACTCTTTCAGGGCTTTTTGATAGGAAGCAATTGCCTTGTCCCATTCCTGGTCCCAGGCAGCTGAGTGACCCTGATTCATTGCTTTCTGAAATACGTCTTCGCGTCCGGTCATAATTACCTATGCTATAAATTCTACCCTAAGTCAGGGATTGTAGCTGCCCCCAATTCGGGCCCCAACGAGCTTCTGTCGAGAGTGGGATATCCAGTGGATAAGCTGCACCCATCGTTTGCTGCACCACACGAGCAGTCTTTTCCGATTCTTCGCGCGGGCATTCCAGCACAACTTCATCGTGCACTTGCAAGAGCATGCGCCCACTCAGCCCGGATTGCTGCAAAGCTTGCGACACATGTAACATTGCAATCTTCATAATATCGGCCGCTGTGCCCTGGATCGGGGCGTTAATCGCCTCGCGTTCCTCACGATTCTTTAAATTGCGATTGCTCTGACTTTTAAGTGCCTGAAAGTACCGCCGTCGGCCCAGCAAGGTTTCCACATAGCCCTGCTCGGTAGCTGTTCTGCGCATGCCGTCCAGATAATTTTTGACGCCAGGGAATTGCTTGAAGTAGGCGGAGACAAAATCCTCCGCTTCAGCCAGAGTTAGCTCAGTCGAGCGGGTCAAACCGAAAGCTGACATCCCATAAATCAGACCAAAGTTGATGGCCTTGGCATGTCGTCGTTGCTCTTTGCTAACCGATTTAAGCGGGACGCCGTAGATGGCTGCCGCGGTTGTGGCATGGATATCCTGCCCCTGGCGGAAGGCCGCTAACATGGCCTCGTCCCGAGCCATGTGCGCCACGATGCGCAATTCGATTTGGGAGTAATCCACTGAGAGCAGGACGTTGCCTGGCGCGGGAATAAATCCCCTGCGCACGCGACGCCCTTCTTCGGTGCGGATGGGAATATTTTGCAAATTGGGGTTGGACGAAGACAAGCGTCCCGTGATGGCCCCGGTCTGGCTGTAGGAGGTGTGCACCCGACCGGTCTCCGGGTTGACGGCTGCCGGAAGCGCATCCACGTAAGTCGACTTGAGCTTCGAAAGTTCACGGTGCTCGAGCACCAGATCAACCACCGTATGCTGGCCGCGCATGGCTTCCAGTACATCGGCTGAGGTCGAGTAATGACCGCTGGATGTTTTACGTCCACGGTCTGGTGGATCAAGTCGTAAACGCCCGAAGAGCATGTCCGATAGTTGCTGGGTTGAGTTGATGTTGAAAGCCTTGCCGACCTGTGTGTAAATCTGCTTCTCGATCTCGTTCAAACGCGACTGCAACTCTGTTGATAATTGCTCGAAAAACGGCAGATCGAGCAAGATGCCTCGCATTTCCATTCCTGCCAGCACACTGACCAGTGGCATTTCAATTTCCTCAAGCAACTGCAGGCCATGGACGCGCTCAAGTTCTTCACGCAACAATGGCATCAAACGCAGGCAGATCTCAGCATCGGAGGCGGCATACGGGGCGGCCGCGTCTATGGCGACTTCGTCCATACTACGCTGGTTTTTACCCTTACCGATCAGTTCTTCAATGTGGGTCATTTCCTCACCCAGACGAACATAAGCCAGGTTTTTTAACCCCAGATTACGCGAAGCCGGGTCGACCAGCCATTCGGCGATCATGGTATCG
The DNA here is from genome assembly GCA_963790075.1 of uncultured Chloroflexia bacterium. Lineage (GTDB taxonomy): Bacteria > Chloroflexota > Anaerolineae > Anaerolineales > Villigracilaceae > CAYOUV01. Next base: position 560,796 of record CAWBNG010000008.1, on the reverse strand, counting down.
AACGAAAGAGGCGTTACGTTCAACCCATAGCGGGCCAACATAATGTAATCGTATTTGAGATTATGCCCCACTTTTCCAATCCTAGGATCGGTCATTGGATCACCTAAAGCCGAGATAACCTGCTCGACCGGCAAATTGTTTCCAGATTTGTGCCCAACCGGGATGTAAATCCCCTCACCTTCGCGGATTGCAAGCGAAATACCGACCAGGTCCGCCTGCATCTCATCGGTGGATGTGGTCTCGGTATCGAAGGCAATCCATGCAGCTTGTTGCAGCTGATTAGCCAACGCGGACAGCGCATCCGCCGTATCCACGATTTTGACCTCGATGGCTGGAACCGCTCGGGGTGTCTGCAGGACAGGGAACTCGTTACCAAAAAGAGAAAGCTGTTGCCCATTGGCCGCGACCGGTTGAATGGCCATGGTCAAATTCTCGAAACGGCGGCTCAAAGTACGGAATTCCATTTGTTTGAAAAATGCCAACACCGTCTCGGGATTGTAGCGATTAGATTTGGCTTGCTCGAGGTCGAGCGTGATCGGCAAGTCAGTCCGTATTTGAGCCAAATCACGGCTCATATAAGCCGAATCCTTACCCTGCTCCAGCTTTCCACGCCAGCGGCTTTCGATTTCGTCCAGGTGGGCGTAGACATTATCCAGGGTGCCATATTCTTCTAACAACGCTCCGGCGGTCTTCTCACCCACGCCGCGAACGCCGGGAATATTGTCAGATTTATCGCCGACCAGGGCTTTATAATCCACGACCTGATCCGGTCGCACACCAAAGTAGTCTTTGACGGCATCATCGGTCATGTAATCCGTGGCATCACTCATGGATTTGCCTGGCAGATTGACAATAATACCTTCACCGACCAATTGCAGCAGATCGCGGTCTCCGGTGATGATCTTGACGCCCAATCCCTGCTCGGCGGCCTGACGGGCCACTGAGCCGAGTACATCATCTGCCTCAAATCCTTCCATTTCAAGGCGCGGCATGTTGAATGTGTCTACCAGTTCGCGGATGCGGTCCAATTGTGGGACCAGGTCCTCCGGCATCTTTTCGCGAGTGGCTTTGTATTCGGGATACATTTCATCCCGGAAGGTTTTCCCAGTATCAAAGGCTACAGCAATATAATCGGGTTTTTCTTGTTCAAGGATCTTTATCAACACAGACGCAAAACCAAACACCCCGGCAGTCGGCTCTCCGGTCGAAGTCTGCCAGCGCTGACCACCTGTGGCGCTTAGGGCAAAATAGGCGCGATAGGCCAGCGCGTGCCCGTCAATAAGATATAAAGTAGGTGGCATAACAATGGCCTTTAACAAACGCAGAGAACACAGAGAGAATTTCAGTTCCTCCGCGTCCTCCGCGACTCAAATACAAAACAAGACTATTTCCGCGGGCGGGAGATGCCCTGTCGCTGACGTGTTTGTTGAATGTAATCTTTGACCAATTGCGGCGGGTGCTGTTGTGTACCACCCATGATCAAGTAACCCGGCGCCCAAAAATCGCCGGAAGGATTCTCGCGCTTAATTCGTTGGAACTCAGCGAAGATCTTCTCAGATGTTTGCTGGCGCATGATGCGCATCAAGTAACCCGGCGAGGTGGCCGGAGGTACATTAACGACCCACTGTAAATATTCAGGGCGCACAGCCAGGTATTCCAATCTCCAACCGAAGGCTACACAAATTTGCGGCAACCATTCAGACAGGGAATCTGCCAGATCCCCAGTCAAATAATGTGTGCTGAAACGCGGTATTAGCAGGCAGGCATACGTCAGGTTATAGACGCCAGGTGAAACTGGTTCGAGCACGATGCGCCCCGTCACTTCCTTGTTGGATAGCGGCCTGGTCTGGTCCAACTCGTCGACATCGGGTTGGCGGGTGGAAGGCTTGGTCCGCGAGCGTGCCTTGGTAGGCACGGTTGCATCCAGATCTTCCACGACATCTTGTTCCGCCACTTCCGTGTCTACATTACTCGGCTGGTTGTCCCAAGTCAAGTCTTGCCGTTGGAGAGCAGGGGATGTCTTGCGGCTAAAGTTTGCGGATTCCGGTGTTGACGTGGAAGAACGTGTTTCATCTGTAAGGGTCGGGGAGTGATCATGGTTCTCATCGTTCAAATCCCACGGATAAGCCGGTTCCTCGTCTGACGTGCCAGCAACCTGCATCTGCAAGGTTTTTGCCGGGTCCGACGGAGGAACGTTATTCAGGATGCCTGCAATTGAAGGAATCTCGAGTTCATCGTCGCTATCAGCATCATAGGACATTTCCGGTCCAGAGAATTCAACTTCGGATTGCATCTGTGCTGAGACGGACTTTGACCTGCTCGGGTCGATCGAGAGGGAAGTCGCTAAGTGGTTAGCCTGTGAACGGATAGTACCGAAAGGTGTTTCAGCATCGAAAACCAGGGCCAGTGTTACACCCGGAAACAGACGGGTGGCATAGAGCATATGCTCGGCTCTGGTCGATTCGAGGCGTGCAAAGCGCAGCAGGTCATTCTCCTTCTGATCGCGCGCCACGATTTCGGCCAGTTCCTTGGCCGCATCTTGCGAAAGTTGACCGGCATATGCCCACAACTCATTATCACGGGTAATCAGGGCAGCCTGTGCAGCTGACTCGAGAGTCAAACGAGTCAGGTGTTGCGCGGCCTTGGTCACATCCTCCAACCAAGATACTGGCTTTTCGGCACTGGAATTCATTTCCATCAAAGTCTCTCCTTCACCAGAAGGCTCTATGGACTGCGCAGTAGAATTGTCCAACATATCTAGCAGATCGGGTAGATAGAATGGCTTGCGCAGCAGCGTCCAGGGACGGATTTCGTCAAATACGGCGGGGGGCTCATCACCTGAGATGATCACCAATCCAATCTTGGGATCGATCGAACGCAGCGTCCGCCCAATTTCAGAGACGGAAGAATCTTGCAGATCCATGTCCAGAAAAACCAGCGCACAGCCCTCCTCTTTCACCAAGGTGGCTGCTGCATCAGAATTCCCGACAACTTGAACCAAGTAAGAGCCCGTCTCTTCCAGGCTCTGACGAATCAATTCCCCGAAGCTGGGATGGGGTGTTACAACAAGCAAAGGGACTTTCATTTACCTTAAAGTGTATCACGGCAATCTGTGACAGGCAAGCAGGAATAATGAGCTTACAAAATTGATGGGAAATGACCATATACGGCAGAACAAGCCTGCTTGCCTGCATATACGGGGTCAAACCTTAACAAAACTTGACTTTTACCCCCAATATGTGCTATCTAATAGGAAAAATAATATGAGGTCTCTACATGCATCGCGAACGCGTTTCTGAAAATGTTTTCTGGTTTCAAAGTGAAGTCTATGCTCAAGTAACAGCGGGCGTGGTTGCCGGCCCACAATGGGCGGTTGTGATTGACACACTGGCTTTGCCCGACGAAACACTTGCCATTCGCGAGTTCATCGAGCACGATTTGAGTGTGCCGGTGCGTTATGTGATCAATACACATTATCATGCCGACCATAGCTGGGGCAATTGTTTCTTCCCCGGTGCAACTATCATCGCTCACACACGCTGCCGGGAATTATTAAACGAACGCGGCAGGCCATCTCTGGAAACCGCTAAAAAGCAGAATGCAGCCTGGCGCCAGGTCAAAATCGTCCTGCCGCAGGTGACATTCGACCAAGGTGAGTTAAACCTACGCGTGGGTAAGAAAAACCTAACCATATTTCCAGCTCTTGGCCACAGCGAGGACGGAATTGCCGTTCTGGTCGATGAAGATCGGGTCCTGTTCGCTGGAGACGCCTTTATGCCCCTCCCCTACCTGGTAGACGGCAGCCTGGAGGAGATGACCAGTTCGATCAAGCGCATCGGACACATGGGATTGGAAAACATCATCCAAGGTCACGGCGACATCATCCTGCGAGGCGAAATTGAGGCAGCTGTGAAAGAGAACCTGAACTATCTATCTTCCATCAGGAAAGCCATCCGGATGGCCTCACGGCGTAAATCACCAATCGAATATCTGGATGAAGTTAAAATTGAGGAGTGTGGTAAAAGTCGCGTATATCTGGGGGGGTTAGCCGATGGCCTGCACCATCGCAATCTGCGCGCGCTTTACCAGCAAGTAACTGAAGCTAGCGAGGAAGACAGTGAGTAGCCAACACGAATAGCTGAGGTCAAAAAAACCGCTTAGAAGAGCGGTTTTTTTGACTCACTAATGGCTGTTTTTTAACTCGGCATTCGAATGCACCGCCTGGGCTTCATCCTGATGCTGCTTACGTTTGGCCCGCCAACCATGCAGGCGCTCTGTCCCATTCAACAGGCGCTGAATGTTTGGACGCAAAGCCCAAATCAGCAACACTTCTGCGATCAAACCATATAAAATATACTGCCAGGGGGAAAATCCCAGTGCAAAGCGCACGATAAAAATGAGCATAGCGATCAGCGCCACACTTAAAGTCGTCACTGAGGCATAGCCGATGCCAAAGAAAATCAAATATCCAAGCGGAAAAATGACCAAAATCGATGGGGCCCACAAACCGAGCGCGCCCCCGACACTGGGTGCGCCACCGGCGCCCCCACGCAAACGGAAATGTCCTTTTTCATCACGGCCCGGTAAGAAAATTGAATAGTTATGTCCAATAATCGCTCCAATTGGAGCCATAATCTGTACCCAAACATTTCCTGTCAAGGCCCGCGAAATCCAGACGGCCGATGCACCTTTCAAAATATCGAGAATGGCGGTTAGTAAACCAGCCCAGAAGCCGGCCGCACGCATTGCATTTGTTCCGCCCGTGCGTCCACTCTCGACCAGACGAAGATCCTTACCTGTTTTAAGTCGTACGACAATCAAGCCAAATGGGATTGAACCAATCAAATACGATAGGAGCAACAATCCTATGTCAATCAAAATTTGCATCTCTCACAGCCTCCAGTCGAGTCAATTTTGGAAACACGCTTTATGAGCTATGGTTGCTCATTATCCGTGATTTGTAAAGTGACTGGTGTCACTTTTCCACCCTCGATCCAGAATCCGCGTGCCTGCCAGTCGGTTGTGTCACGATACCAGATGATGTGAACAGCCTCATAGGCAGATTCCGCGATATCAGTCGGGGACAGCACCTCAGGACCGGCCGGATGCGAGTGGAAGATGCCGACCAATTCCAGCCCTTGCTCATCGATCCAACGCAGAGCCTGCAATTGCTCACGCGGTTCCATACGAAACCGTACCGGACTTTGGGCTGCATTCCTGATCCGCAGCACTTCTTCCACCCGGTTATTTTCACCAGCTAAAAGGCCGCAGGCTTCCAAAGGTGCTTGCCGTTCAACGTGGCGACGCATGGACTGCCATTGACGGCGCGTCAGATACAACCTTCCAATCATGAAGTTAGCGAGCCCAGATCACGACGCTCCAGACAAGTCCCAACATTACAGCAGGTTCAACGGCAGCTCGGCGAAGAGAATTCCCTTCGCCGAGACCAGCCGCCAAGCTGGTCAGGGCGTACAGCGGGCCAAGCAGGAGCAGACCATAGCGGACCGGAGAAACCGGCCAATAATGCAGGCCGGCTGCCAATTGGACACTTACCAGTGAAATTCCGGCTGCCCAAGCGAATTGCCAGCGGCTGCTCAGGCGCAAGTGCAGAGTCCGCAAGCTAACGAAGAAAGCGGCCAGCAATAACGCCGGCACCACCAAGAACAGACGCGCTCCGGCATAGCGCAGCGCCACAGCCAGGATCAGATACATCGCAAAGGATAAAGCCGTCAGACCGGCGGTCGCTGTCGGGTAATACGAGTCGGCCGGTTCGACCACGATATATTCGGCCAGAAATACTAAAACCAGTAACAAGCCGCCAACGCCAAATCCCAGCCACCACAATCCGCCCCCTGGTAGCAGCGTCAGCGGGATGCCAATGACAAAAGTGGTCAGCGTTGGCAGGATCCAATGCTCAATGGTGCGATTGTCACCCAGCGCAGGATGTCCGCGCAGCATCCAATCCATGCCCGTAGCAGTCAAGCCGGCTGCCAGGATGGTAGTGATAGTATTCAAATCCAGGTTGAGTGCCAAATAAAAACCCGGCAATTGCAATTGCAGGGTGTAATCCGGTGTCTGGATAAAGCGCGTCAGAGCAAATGCCAGCAATACGGCTGCTGTCAAGACGCTCAAACGATTGGAGTCGGGCAGATAACGATTGGCTGCCATGATTGCATTGTACCTGTCTCCGGCACGCCTGCCAAGTGTCATCCAACCATAAATAGCCGATTTCATAGAACGCACGGTCTAATTTTCGACCAAAAACTGGTCCTAAAGCAGTCTGTATGGTAAAATCAATCGGTTATGGAAAATCCACAAACAAACATCCTGCCGCCACCACCGGGCATCATCCGATCGCTGAAAGAAGGCTTTGACGCGGTAGCCAGTCACGCCGCGGCGATGCTCTTGCCGATTGCAATCGACCTGCTACTCTGGCTGGGACCCCGCTTACGCTTGGACCAGCTTGCCCGCCCATTCATTGCCGGGCTGGCAAATTTCCCCTCCGGCATGCCTTTCTCAACCAGTGATGTCCAGCAGGCGCAGCAGTTATATAACCAGTTCTTTCAACAATTCAACCTATTGAGCATCATCCGTACTTTCCCAATCGGCATCTCCAGTTTGATGTCCAATTCACAGTCAAATATGACCCCAATCGGTACGCCGATTGCCATACAGGTTCCGTCACTTTTGAGTATGCTCAGTTTGGTTTTCCTATTGACACTGGCAGGCTGGGTGGGCGGTGGGTTATATTTTCAATGGGTTGCCCGATCGGCCGCCATTGAAGAATCGCCCATCTCATTCAAGCAAACGTTGAAAGCTGTCTGGCAGGCCGTTTTACTATCAGGCATCTGGCTGATCATTCTGATTGCCATTTCCGTTCCGGTGCTGCTTTTTATCTCAGTGCTGGCATTGATCAGCCCGATCCTGGCACAGGGCGTGTTATTCCTGCTGGCTTTGGTAGCCATGTGGCTAATTCTGCCCATCTTCTTCTCGCCGCATGGCATATTTATAGGTGAACAAAACGCCTTTCGGTCGATCGTCAGCAGCTTGCAAATGATACGTTTTACCTTTCCAACCAGTGGACTATTTGTACTGCTAGTCCTGGTCGTCAGCCAAGGCTTCAACCTGCTCTGGAGTGTACCAGCAGCCAGTTCCTGGATGACCCTGATCGGTATCGGCGGTCACGCCTTTATCACAACCGGACTTCTGGCAGCCAGCTTCATCTACTACCGTGATATGAGCGCCTGGCTCCAGACCGTTTTCGAACAGTTGCGTACGCGCACTGCACCGCCACCGGCTTAGTGCCATTTTCGGAGGTATTTGTGGTCCAAGGGAATGTTAGTTATCAAGCAAAAGATATTCAAGTCCTGGAAGGTTTGGAGGCCGTCCGTCGACGCCCTGGCATGTATGTCGGCGGCACAGACATCAAAGCTCTGCACCACCTGGTCTACGAGGTAGTTGACAACTCAATCGATGAAGCGCTGGCCGGAGTCTGCACGCGGATCGAGATCATTATCCACCCTGACAGCAGCGTAACCGTACAGGATAACGGGCGCGGTATTCCGGTGGATATGCATCCGCAGATGAAGAAGTCGGCCCTGGAAGTAGTGATGACCGTCCTGCACGCTGGCGGCAAATTCGGCGGCGGCGGGTATAAGGTCTCCGGCGGTTTGCATGGTGTCGGCGTCTCAGCCGTGAACGCGCTTTCAGAATGGTGCGAGGTCGAAGTGCGTCGCGACGGAGAAATCCACTCCCAACGTTACGAACGCGGCTACCCCAAGGCACCGGTAAAAGTCATCGGAAAGTTCAAGGATGGGGAAACCGGGACTCGCACCACGTACAAATTCGACCCGACCATCTTCAAGGATGATATCGATTATCGTTTCGAAACGTTGAGCCAACGTTTCCGCGAAATGGCCTTCGTTACACGCGGCGTGAGCATACATTTCTGCGACGAACGCTCCAACCGAGAATTGACTTTCTACTTTGAAGGCGGGATTACTTCCTTCGTCCGTTACCTGAACCGTAACCGCGGCACACTGCATCCCGTGGTCTATGTGGAGAAAGAAATCGAAGGGGTAGGGATCGAAGCGGCCATCCAGTATACCGATGCGTACACCGAATCGGTCTATTCCTTCGCCAACACAATCAACACCGTCGATGGCGGCACACACCTGACCGGTCTGCGTTCAGCGCTGACGCGCGTGATCAACGATTACGCCCGCAAGAACAGCCTGCTCAAGGACAACGACCCAAACTTCTCCGGCGACGACACGCGCGAAGGCTTGACAGCGATTGTCTCGATCAAACATCCTGATCCGCAATTCGAATCGCAGACCAAGGTCAAGTTGATGAATGCCGAGGTACAGACTTATGTCCAGCAGGTGGCAGGCGAAGGCTTTGGCACCTTCCTGGATGAGAATCCCTCAGCAGCCAAGGCCATTGTGCAAAAATGCCTGACTTCTGCACGCGCGCGTGATGCCGCCCGAAAGGCGCGCGATCTGGTCATTCGCAAATCCGCGCTGGAAAGCCTGACGCTGCCCGGCAAGCTGGCAGATTGCTCCGAGCGCGACCCCCAAAAGACCGAACTTTATATCGTCGAGGGTGACTCGGCCGGTGGTTCGGCCAAACAAGGACGTGACCGGCATTTCCAGGCCATCCTGCCCCTGCGCGGCAAGATCCTGAACACCGAACGCGCCCGGCTGGACAAGATCCTGGGCAATAACGAAGTCAAGGCATTGATCTCGGCTTTAGGTATGGGGATCGGCGAAGCCTTCGACCTGAGCGGGTTACGTTATGGGCGGGTCATCATTATGACGGATGCCGACGTGGACGGCAGTCACATCCGCACACTGCTGCTGACTTTCTTCTTCCGCTATATGCAGACGCTAATCGAGGAAGGTCATTTGTACATTGCCCAGCCACCACTTTACCGCGTATCACACAAGAATCAAATCAAGTATGCATATACCGAGGCTGACAAGGATAAGCTCATAAAAGAGCTCGGCGGCGAAAAAGCAACCCTTAACCGTTATAAGGGTCTGGGTGAAATGAATCCCGAGCAACTATGGGAGACGACCATGAATCCCGAAAACCGGACCCTGCTGCTGGTCACGATCGAAGATGCAACTGAAGCCGACCGCACTTTCGATATGCTGATGGGCGAATCCGTGCCGCCGCGCAAAAAATTCATCCAAACCCACGCCAGGGACGTACGCAACCTGGATATCTAGCTCACACAGCTGCTTATCAAACCCAATCAGGCACAGAGCGAGTCATACTCTGTGCCTTTTTTTCTAACAAATTTAACAACTTTCTTTGTTATGAAATATCCATCTTACGACCTTATAATGTAGTGTAAAATGCCTATAGCCCATTTGCCGAAGGCGGAAAATACGACACACAAGATGTTCCAAGCTGAGCGATCGAACCAAACTCTCAACAAAATCCTGCAAGCCACGGTCCTCATTTACCAGGGTTTGGCAATCCTGGTTCTGATTCTGGCTGGATTCCTGGCGAACAACTGGCTCAAGACTCCTTTTCTGGGGGCGTTTGTCGAACATACCCTGGTTTTCAACGGCGTTGGGCCACAAAACCCAGGCGATGCCTGGCCCATCCTCCAACAGGGCATACATTTTGGCAACCAACTGGTCTCAGTTGCCGGGACCGAGATCCACAGTGCGCAGGACCTCCACCAGGTTCTGATAAATTTTTTCCCGGGTGAAACCATTCCGGTTATCATCCGAGACACCAGTGGTCAGTTCCAGACTCTGAACGTCACCTTACATGCCTTCCCTCAATCGGCGTTGATCTCCTACCTGGTCATCCCTGGCGCAATCAGCCTGATTTTCCTGCTGATCAGCCTGTGGATTTTCGGCCTGCGCCGTTCCGAATCCGCCGGGCGGGCTTTTTCGTTGTTTGCTGCCTCCCTGGCTATTGTCAGCGGAGCACTTTTTGACCTGTACACAACCCATCGTCTGACATTTCTATGGACACTGGCTCTGGGCGTTAGCGGCGGAGCGCTATTTGACCTGGCGTTGGCATTTCCACAAGAATCGCGTCTCGTCAAGAGCAGGTCCTTCCTGCGTTGGATCGGTTATGCCGTCGGCGCAGGGCTGGTAATCTACGCCTTTACAACGCTGTATAATTTCGCACATCCGACTGCTTACTTCCGTGCCTGGCAAAATCTGTATCTTTTCGTCGCGCTGACTGGCTTTTTCTTCCTGGCAATGGTGGTCTATCGCAGTATTGCCTCACCTTCGCCCATCGTCCGCAATCAAGCGCGCACGATTCTGACCGGTACATTGCTGGCTTTTATCCCGATGACTCTCTGGCTGCTGATTTCTGCCTTGCGGCCGATCAACTTTACCCCTTATTTGTTCGTACCATTGATCTTTTTTCCGGCTGCCACTGGTTACACTATCCTGCGTTATCGCCTGATACAAGCTGATTATCTGGCCAGCCGCACCCTCTTGTACACCAGCTTGACTATCCTGGCTGCGCTGGGTTATATGCTGCTGGTTGGCGGAGTTAGCTTGATATTTGGCACGGCCATCTCAGTCACCAACCCGCTCCTGATCGGAGTAATGGTCTTCGTTATCGCACTGACGCTGGACCCGGTACGTACCCGCATCCAAAACGTGATCGATTCAATTTTTTTTCGCGGCGGTCGAGCCTTTCAGGAACGTTTACGTAATTTCAACCATGAACTGACCAATGTGGTCGACTTGGCGGGAATTCTCCAGGCGCTACGTCAGAACCTTAATACCAGCCTGCTTCCCAACCAACTACACATCTTTCTGTATGATCCCTCGAGCGACCAGTTTACCGCTGCAGCAGGCGGTGACAACCGTCCAACAAGTGATATCCGTTTCGGAGCAAACAGCCCCCTGGTACAAACACTACGGATGGAACACCTGCCGCTTTATGTTGATTCCAACAACCCGCCAACCAACCTGAAGCCCGAACAATCCCGCTTGCTATTGTTGGGGGCATATTTATTCGTACCTTTACAAACCAGCAGCGCCCACCTGACCGGTTTTCTGGCCCTTGGTCTGCGCCGCTCCGGAGAATCCTACAGCAGTCAGGAACTGACTTATCTGGACAGCATTAGCGATCAGGCTGCGCTGGCCATCGAGCGCGTCCAGGTAGTGGTCAACATGCAGCGCAATGTGCAGGAAATGAACGCACTTAACCTTATCTCGCAGGGCGTCAATATCACCTTGACCTTTGACGATGTACTCGAGCTAATTTATGCCCAGGCAGTGCAAATTATCCCTGCCACTGATTTTCACATTACCCTTTATAACCGGCCTGCCGATTACATTTATTATGCCTTCTGCCTGGAAAATAGTGATCGCCTGGGTAGTCGCGAAGACAAACCCCTACCCAATAATCAAGGCCTAAGCCACCTGATCATTCGCACGGGCCACGCAATTCTGACGCAGGATTACGTGCGTGAATGCCAGGTACAGAGTGTTATCCCGGCATTGCAGCAGGGTGTATATGCCTGGATGGGCGTCCCGCTCAGTTCCGGGGCCGAGGTTATCGGCGCGCTGAGCGTAGGCAGTCGCGACGCAACCGTTCGCTACACGCAGAGCCAACACGAACTGCTGCAGGCAATCGCCAACCAGACCGCCGGCGCCATCGTCAAAGCACGACTGCTGCTGGAGACGGAAAAACGTGCGCACCAGCTTGCCACATTGAACGAAATTACCCGCCAATTGACCTCCACGCTGGAACTCGAACCCCTGCTTCAGAGCATCCTGGAAAATGCGGTCAATATTCTCAACGCAGAAGCAGGTAGTTTGTTCCTCGCGGACGATGAGACCGACGACCTGGTCTTCCGGGTCGCGACAGGACCCGTGTCTGACAATCTGATCGGCACACGCGTCCCGGCTGGCAGTGGGATCGTTGGAAAAGCGGCAGAAATCGGCGCACCGATCATCGAAAATGATGCCCAAAACGCCCCTGACCGCTTCCCCCCCGATGAGAAGACCGACTTTGTCTCCAAAACAATTTTGGCCATTCCCTTGCAGGTAAAAGATCGTGTAACCGGTGTAATCGAAATCATCAACCGCAAGGACAGCCTGCCATTCAGCGATGACGATGTCAACCTGCTGACTGCCTTTGCCAGCCAGGCAGCTGTTGCCATCGAGAACGCGCGGTTGTACACTTTAACCGACCAGGAACTCTCTGCCCGTGTGGAGGAACTTTCGGTCATGCAACGCATCGACCGCGAGTTGAACGCCAGCCTAGAAATCGACCGCGCCATGCGGATCACCCTGGAATGGGCCATGCGCCAGTCCGCTTCGGACGCTGGCCTGATTGGCATCTTACGCGAACAGGGCATCCAGATCATGGCTGAACAGGGATACGGGGAACATCTGGAAGCATATCATGAAGCTCTGATGCCCATCGTCCAACCCGCCCTCCAACAAGCAATCGAAACTGGACAGCCACAACGTGTCACACTGGAACCCGAGCTGGGAGGCGGTATCTTACCGGGCACCCAGACCCAGGTGATAGTCCCGATCCGCCGCGAAGCGACCGTCATTGGATTGCTGATGATGGAGAGCACCTCCGAAAGACAAATCGATATAACTTTCCTGAACCGCCTGGGCGATCACGCCGCCATCGCCATTTCCAACGCACAATTGTATGAAGAAGTTCAGGCGGCAGATGTCGCTAAAAGTGAATTCGTCTCCTTTGTGGCCCACGAGCTCAAAAACCCTATGACCTCGATCAAGGGCTATACCGAGTTACTGGCTGCCGGAGCCGTTGGCCAGATCAACGAGAATCAGGCCAATTTCCTGCATACCATCCGGTCAAACGTTGAACGTATGTCGACCCTGGTCTCCGACTTAAACGACAATTCAAAAATCGAAGCCGGTCGTTTACGACTGGAATACAAAGCTGTCGACCTGGATGATGTCGTCGATGAAGTCGTGCGTTCTACCAAGCGCCAGGTTGAAGATAAAAAACAAGCCATCCTGGTGCAACTGGAAGATAAAACGTCCAAAATCTGGGCCGATCGTACACGCATCAGTCAAATATTGATCAATCTGGTCAGCAACGCTCACAAGTACACACCAGAGGGGGGCAAAATTATTATAGGCGCGGAAACGTCTGATAACCAGTGGGACCCGGAGGGTGCAGATAAGGTAGTACATATCTGGGTCAAAGACGACGGTATCGGTATCAGCCAGGAAGACCAGAAGTTGATCTTCCAAAAGTTCTTCCGCTCGGAAGACCAAAAGGCACGCGAAGCCCCCGGAACCGGTTTGGGGCTGAATATTACCAAAAGCCTGGTTGAAATGCAGGGCGGGAAAATCTGGTTCGAAAGCGAATTTCGCGAAGGGACCACCTTCCATTTCACTGCCCCGGTGGCGGAGGGCTAGCGCATGACCTTATTGGCATCCGTCGGACAGTCACAGGCATTGGATGGGCGCGAAGCCGGCCTCCAGGCCACCCATAAAGCCCTCAACCGCCTGGGAACCAGCGCCCCCAGCCTGGGAATCATTATCTCATCGCACCAGTACGAAGCCAGTGAAGTCTCCAGTGGCGTGACCAGTCTGTTAGGCGAAGTACCAATTTTAGGTTTTAGTTCGCCAGCCGGTTTGACCAGCCAAGGTCAGCACCCCCATTCGGTGATCGTGGCCTTGTTGAGCAGCCCAGAAGTTCAGGCTGAGACTCACTGGTTGCCTGGGTATGCTCAATCCGGCCGCGAAACGGCAAACCAACTCCAGGAAATCGCTGCCACAGAAAACAATCAAGGCATGTTGCTCTTTGCCGATGGGTTCAACGGCGATGCCGAGCAGATGTGCACCAGCATCGAGAAACCGTCCATTCCCTTCGTCGGCGGGCTGTCCAGCGGCGACTTGCACACCGGTAACACGTACCAGATTTCAGGCACCCAAACCGGGACCGGTAGTATGGCCGCAGCCCTGTTGAAAGGCAATATCCGCCTCGGTGTGGGATATGCGCACGGCTGGGATCCGGTCGGCAGTCAGTTCCGCGTGACCCGTTCGCGTGGTTTCTGGTTGCGCACTTTGGATGGCCGTCCAGCCTCTGAAACATATTCCCAGCTTTTTGGCTATCCAGCCCGCGACTGGGCCTTTCCACCCCTGACCTATCTGGTACGCCTGTATCCTCTCGGTGTGGAACAGGAACAAGGTCTGCTAGTACGCTCGCCTCTGCGTGTCGAAGCCGATGGCAGTTTCCGCATGAACGCCCCAGTACGGGACGGTCTGGATGCCTATCTGTTGATCGGAAGCCCGGCAGGCTGCCGGAAAGCTGCCCAAGAAGCTGCGCGCCAAGCCATTACACAACTGGGCAAGGCCAAACCGGTCTTCGCGCTGGTACTGGTCGACATCGGCTGGGAGATGCTGCTCAAAGCGCAGCCTGGCACGGAGGTAGCGGCCATACAGGAGATTCTCGGTTCAACGGTCCCGGTTGCAGGTGGATATACGTTGGGACAAATCGTTCCAGGGGAAGAAAACCAATCACCGCTGTTCCTCAACCAACATCTGGTCGTGATCGCGTTTGGGGAGAACACAGAATAAAACGATGAGACGACAGGAGTTTTGCCGTCTCATCTTGTAAGGCAGAATAAAGCGCCCTAGGGCGTTTTTTGTTTACGCGGGCACGTCCACTTGCGGTAATTCCAGCATCGCCGCCCGAATAGCCTCGGCTGGATAAGCGTAATCTTCCAATTCGTTGTTGAGATATTTCTCGTACGCGGACAGATCGAAATGTCCATGACCCGAAAGGTTGAACAAAATGATGCGTTTCTCGCCTTTGGCTTTGGCATCCAACGCCTGGTCAATCACCACGCGGATGGCATGTGCGCTTTCCGGTGCCGGAATGATACCTTCTGCGCGGGCAAACGTCATGGCAGCCTCGAAGGTGGCTTTTTGGGGCACAGCTACCGCGTCGATCAGGCCTGCATCGCAGAAAGCTGAAATACTGGGCGCCATGCCATGGTAGCGCAATCCGCCAGCGTGGATACTGGGCGGTACGAACGAATGGCCCAGCGTGTGCATTTTGACGACCGGGGCCATACAGGCCGTGTCGCCATAATCGAAGGTATATGTGCCACGGGTCAGCGATGGAGTCGCGTTAGGCTCGACTGCCAGCAGGCGCGTGCGCTGCCCATTCTTGAGATTCTCGCGCAGGAAGGGGTAGGCAATGCCACCGAAGTTCGAACCACCGCCCACACACCCGATGACCACATCCGGGTATTCACCAGCCATATCCATCTGTTTGAGGGCTTCCTCGCCAATCACCGACTGATGTGTCAGCACGTGGTTGAGAACTGAGCCAAGACTGTACTTCTTGGCGCCACCAGATGTAGCCGCAACTTCAACCGCTTCGGAGATGGCAATTCCCAGCGATCCGGGAGTGTCAGGATTTTCGGCCAGCACCGAACGGCCATAACTGGTGCGGTCGGTTGGACTGGCAAACACCTGCGCACCATAGGTTTCCATCATCACACGCCGGTAGGGCTTCTGCTGGTACGAGACCTTGACCATGTAGACTTCCAGGTCCAGACCAAAGAAATTGCAGGCCAGCGCCAGGGCTGAGCCCCATTGCCCGGCGCCGGTCTCGGTGGTCAGCGCTTTGGTCCCGGCTATTTTATTGTAGAAAGCCTGCGGGATAGCGGTGTTGGGTTTGTGGCTGCCTGCCGGAGATACACTCTCATTCTTGAAGTAGATGTGCGCTGGGGTCCCAAGTGCCTGCTCCAAGCGCCGCGCACGCACCAGCGGGGTCGGCCGGTAGAGCTTGTATATCTCGCGCACTTCATCGGGGATCTGGATGTAGCGCTCGGTCGAGACCTCCTGCAGAATCAACTCCATCGGAAACAGGACCGACAGGAAGTCCGGTGTGACCGGCTCGAGCGTGTCCGGACGCAGCACCGGGGCGGGCGTGACCGGGCTGTCGGCCATCACGTTGTACCAAAATTTCGGCAGATCGGATTCACTCAATTGAAAACGGGTTTGTTCGGTCATGGTAATTCTCCTTTAATGGTTTTGGTTTATAAAAGTCAGATAACAATTTTCAAAGTAACCCTTCAAGGTGGTCGAAAGCGAAGATATACACACATCGCTACTCCTCCATACGCCTAAGGGACAAAAGTTGGTGCCGGCCCCAGTCCCGATTCTTCCCGGGCACTGTGCTTGCGTGCTGCAAATACGACCGAAGCCGGTAAGGCTGCAACCTGATCTGGCACGCCGTACAGGCATTCCTGCATCGGGTTTTCGAACTCACTGACTGGTTCAGCAACTTCAACGGTCAAAGTCGTTTCTGGCTGTGTTTGCATTTCTCTCTCCTTTCTCAAATTCGAAGCCATTTACACACTCCGAAGCAAAACAAAAAGCGTCCATCCCGAAATGGGACGAACGCTTTGGTCCGTGGTGCCACCCAAGTTAGGCCAACTTATAAAAAAATCCCCGGTGATGCACGCGGGGAAAACAGCCAGTCTCACTCTTCCGGGTACGCTCCACTACTGGAGTTATACCCTGGCCCTATAACGGGGGCTTCCCGGCGCGGGCTACTGGTTTCCTTTTGCCCTGCGGCTCGGAGGTCCATTCGGTCTCATACTGACAGGTGCGCAGCGCACTGTCAGTATCGTCGTGCGGGCAGGACTTGCACCAAACGCCTGCTCTCTGTTCCGCCGTACGAGGCTTACTCGTCCTCTTCACAGCCTTTAAATATTTAATCGTTTTGCCGATTATATGCAATCAACGAAATTTGTCAAGTCGCAAACTAACCAGCAGCGGAGTAAAACCTCGCCACGCGGAAGGCTTCTGGCGACCTGCGCCCTCCTCATCCTCTCCATCCCTGCTATAATAATCATATGATCGAACTCAAAATCTCTGGGCGCGGAGAACTGCGTTTGCAACATCTGGTCAGCGACGTAAACGGCACCCTGGCCGTGGATGGTGTTCTGATCGACGGGCTTTCCAAACGCATCGCCCTATTGCGCGACCGGCTGTCCGTGCACCTGCTGACCGCCGATACGCACGGCCGCCAGGCTGTGATCGACGAGCAACTCAACTTGAGCGCCGTACGTGTCAAGCCAGGCAATGAGGCGGCCCAAAAAGCGGATTACGTGCGAAACCTGGGTGCGGAATCGGTGATCGCCATCGGCCAGGGCGCCAACGATTTAGAGATGCTCAAAGCTGCCGGGCTGGGCATCTGCGTCATGTCGTCTGAAGGCGTAGCCGTCGAAACTTTGCTGGCGGCTGACTTGCTCGTGCCCGACATCCTGACCGCTCTCGATTTGCTCGATAACCCCGTCCGCATCCTGGCCACGCTACGCAAATGAGCCTTCCCGAAGAAACCTCCACCCCTTCGATCGACCCAAATCCCACCTCGCGAGCCCGACGTCGCCGCCAGCAGCGCCGCATGCACCCGTTGGACTCAGTCGGACGCGCTGCCCTGCTCGAACAACTCTCGCGGCGGTCTTATCCTTCCTACGAATTCTTCCTGTTCGCTCTGACAAGTGGGGCGATCCTGGGACTGGCCTATATTCTGGATTCACAGGCCTTGCTGTTCTTCGGCATCCTGCTGGCCCCGTTAATGACCCCCTGGGTGGGTATGACGCTGGCTGCCGTGACCGGCTCGTTCCGCTTTTTCTTTCACACCCTAGCCGCGCTGCTGGTCAATGCCCTGCTGATCTTCATCGCCGGCCTGTTGGCCGGGTTTGCTGCACGAATCTGGATGCCCCTGCCGCTGACGCGCGCCCTGGCGGACAGCCGTCTATGGTGGCCAAGTCTATTGGTACTGGCGGTTGGCGCAATCGTCTTGAATATCTCATTTGTGCGCTCGGAGGATAAACCCATCCTGCCAAGCGCGATGCTGGCCTACGGGTTGTTCCTGCCGCTCAGCGCGGCCGCTTTTGGCCTGGGCAGCGGTGCGGAGGGCATCTGGCCACAGGGCTTGTTGGTCTTCCTGGTCTACTTCGCTTGGGCCGGCCTGTTTGGTGTAGCAACCCTGGCATTGCTGGGCTTCCGACCGCGCTCGTTCCTGGGTTACGCCTTTAGCGGGATCATCCTGGTGATTGGCGTGGGCGTGCTGCTGGTATTGAGTGGAATGGGAGGCAGCCTTCCGGCACAAATCCCAGCCCTGAACGCGACCAGCACGCCGACGGCTTCGGTCGAGACGCAGGTAACGGCTGCGGGACCACTGCAGTACACCCCGATCCACACGCGGACGGTCATTGCCACAATCGCTTCCACCCCCACACCGAATCGCACACCGACATTTTCCATCCCACCCTCGTTAACCCCCACCACCACAATCACCCCGCTTCCAACCCCGGTTTACGCCCGTATCTTCTCGAAGGACTTTGGCGGGGCCATCATCCGTGAAGAACCCGGCGGGCCGATAGTCATGTCGCTGTCCAATGATTATCTGGTGCAGGTGCTGCCGGATGTACAACAGTATAAGGGATCGATCTGGGTGCACGTCAGCGCCTCGCTGCCGGATGGGCGCGAGATCGAGGGCTGGATATTGCAGGACGTGCTGGTTACAGCAACCCCCATACCGAACTGGTAAATCTACTATCGGGAGTTATGTATGCCGATCCATTTTGGCACTGACGGCTGGCGGGCCGTCATTTCAGACTCGTTTACATATGGCAACCTGCGCATGGTAGCGCAAGCCATCGCCGATGCCGTTGCATCGGAGCATTGGGACAAATCTGGCAACGGCCACGCAATCCCTGATGCAAAGAAGATCGTGGTCGGGTTCGACACGCGCTTCCTCTCAGACCGCTATGCCGGTGAGGTGGCGCGCGTGCTGGCTGCCAACGGTTTCCATGTGCTGCTGGCACAGGCAGACGCGCCCACCCCGTCGATTTCGTATGCGGTTAAAAACCAGAATGCCGTGGCGGGCGTGATGATCACCGCGTCGCACAATGCACCGCGCTACAATGGCGTTAAACTCAAATCGTCCTACGGTGGATCGGCACTGCCTGAACAATGCCGCCGCGTGGAAGTCTATATTAACGACAACGAAGAACGTTCCCGCGGCCCCAACTTGATGGATTTTGCTCAGGCCCGTCAACTGGGATTGATTCAGAAAATCAACCCACTGCCAGCTTACTACGATCACCTGCGCACGTTGATCAATTCAGATGTGATTGCCGAAAATCCGCAGCGCTTTGTGGTCGATTCGATGTACGGTTCCGGTCGCGGCGTGATCAAAGGCTTTTTACAAGGCACCGGGTGCGAGATTGCTGAAATCCGCAATGAAATGAACCCTGGATTCGGCGGTGTGCACCCCGAGCCAATTGCCAAGAACCTGGGCGCGCTGGCGTCCGCCGTCAGTTCGGGGATGGGCAACTTCGGCCTGGCCACCGACGGAGACGCAGACCGTATCGGTGCCATGGACGAGCGCGGCAATTTCGTCGATCCACACAAGATCATGGCACTCTCACTTAAATACCTGGTCGAGCAGCGCGGCTGGAGCGGCTCGGTTGTACGCACTGTCTCCACTACGCGCATGATCGACCGCCTGGCCAAGCGCTATGGCCTGACACTCCACGAGACCCCGGTTGGTTTTAACCACATTGCCGATTACATGATGAGGGAAGATGTTTTAATCGGTGGTGAGGAATCGGGCGGCATCTCATTCAAAGGACACATCCCCGAAGGCGATGGGCCGATCATGGGTTTGCTACTGGTCGAATTGATCGCCGCCTGGGGCAAATCGCTCTACGACCTGGTCGAGGAACTGTTAACCGATGTCGGTCCGGCCTTTTACGAGCGCAGCGACTTACGCCTTAATCGTCCGGTCGCCAAGGCCGAGATGGTCGATTATCTGACCAAACAAGTCCCGGCCGAGATCGGCGGGCAGAAGGTATCCGAGGTCAGCAACCTGGACGGGGCCAAATACATTCTGACGGATGAACTCGTGGCTATTGATCCGCCCATCCGGCACGGAGCCCGTATTGCGCGTCTATGCTGAGGGGCGCAGCCAGGAGATGGTTAAGGCACTTCTGGCTTATGGGGAACAGGTAGCTGAAAGCGTGGTATAAACCCCAAAAAGAAATTAACAAAGCAAAAACCCAAAACACAAGCGTGAACGCCGAGAAATATCTCGCGTTCACGCTTTTATTTTAGATTACGCAAGCCCTGCAAAGGTTTTCCACCTTTACAAAGCCGGGATAAGTCTATTTGGTTGGAGCCGTGCGCATCCTGCGAGCCACAAGAATGACCACTACCAGCGCAATGGCAATGAGCGCCAACATCGGCGCGCCGACCTGATCAGCGAAACCGGTATCGGGCAGGGCAGTGGAAGTCGCAATCACCGTCTGGGTGATCAAGGCGGCCTGGGTCAGTGCAGCGGCAACTGTCGAGGTAGCCGGATCAGGGGTTGGCGAGGACGGAGTTGCTGTCGCCTGGGCCACGACCGGGGTGGGGCTGGGGGTAGGCGTTGCAGTCGGAGCTGCCTCAGCTGTTGCAGTAAACTGGAATGCCTGGGCGACGGCAGTATCCGTCAGGGCCTGGCCAATCTGTGTTTGCTGCGCCACTGCGGTCGCATTTTGGGCTTGCTGGGCATTTCGTTGGCCTGGCAGCACCAGCAGAGCATATCCAGCCAGACAGGCAATCGAGAGCAACACAATCCCACCTAGAATGCTGGCAGCGATCAGGAAGGTACGATTGCTGGATTCCTCCGGCGGCGTCTCGTTCATGTTCATTTCGTCATCGCCATACATAGGACTCTCCTCGCATTTTATTAATGACCTTGTAAATAATTATCCCACAACTTCCAAGTTTACCAGAGGAACAACGATGAGTTCCCCATTATCCAATTTGACGTCTGCAGCCAGGGCTCGCAGGCCACTCGGCAAGGTGGTCAATCCTGGTTTTAGGTCGACCAATGTACCAAATACCCCGGCATACGGTGATCGGCGTACGCGCACCTGCTGATTAGGTGCAAATGCTTCAATATTACGCGGCTCAGCCGGCTGGTCAGTGACCGGCAGGGGGATGATCACTTCGGGCCGGTTGCCGCTATAGCGATCATAATGTTCCGCGCTTAGCGTGACTTCGCGTTTCGCATTCGTGATGAGCAGCTTATAGGCAGCCGAATTCATCGGTTGCATACCAAAGCCATCCAGGACCACGATCGGAAATCGCATCTGTAATGCCAACGGGATCAGAGCCGGAGACATGCTGGCCAGGATCAGACCGCGCACAGGCAACTCGGCTGCGGTGCGCAGCGTATCGGGGTCTTGGCAAATACATCCGAGGATGATCGAACCGCGCAGGCTGACATCCATCTGGTTGGGCGTAAGGACAGTATCCGGTCCCTCTGCCAAGGGCAGCATCAAGCCCGTATCTGCGTGACCGTTGCCCCATACGCCCTGGATCAGCGCACCGACCGTCTGGATGACCACGCCGCGATCCGGGATAATATTGACGACCATACCGGGAATACCCGCGTGCAACTCCAACCTGGTTTCACCGACTTCCATCAGAACCTGCCCACCGCCGACAGCGACTACTTTTCCATCGCGTGGAACGCGGACCGTTCTAGGCATCATCCCCCTGGACTGGGCCACGACCATATCCTGGCTCAGGCGATCTCCGACCTTGCAACGGATCAGCTCATCAGCCACATCTTGGGAGATACCCAAATTGCGTGAGACATCAATCAGCACATGCTCGCGAGCATATTCGGCTACAGCAACCACATCGGTTGCTGAAACTTTTTGATTCAGCCGCACCACGGTTTTTCCGGAAACTGGTAGCATCCGTTCGCGAACAATGGTGGTCAGGCCAAGAATATGTGTTATCGGAGCGAGCACATCAACCTCCAACCGTCCATAACCATTTCTTGATCAATTCGCGCCGCCGGGTGGGATCTTCCGGTAATGCCAGTGGACGTCCACGCGCATCGATTACTACGCCAAGCACACCGCCGACTACACGCATGGCTCCACTGCGGCCCGGGCCGAAGCCAACGTCCACACGGCGGGCCGGTTGCAGGGCAAGCTGTCCCATCTGGTTGGCCGGCAGGGGCAGGATTTCCAGATTACCGTGTTTGACGTCCACCTTGGCTTCATTGCCGCTATCCGGAATCAGACGAGCTCGAACCACTGGCGCGCCATAACTAGCTGAGGCTATCGGCGAAACCACCGTCGCTAGATTGACAAAAGCGTTTGATTCGAGCACCTGTACTGGAATCAAATTGTTCTTCTCGGCCGCCACACCCAGCAGGGATAGTAGATTATTTTGATCGAGCACAACCGTCGAGACTCCTACTGGCTGGATGGCATCCAACAAGAGTAGCAGGCTCTGTCCAAATGTCGGAGCATTCGTAATCGGCGAGCCTCCAGCCAGGATCATTTCAAACACCGGCAGCAAATCATGACGTAAAGATTTTTCATTGGGTGGGAAACTGGAGGTCGCAGCCTTCAAGGACAGGCGCAAGACCTCGCGTGCCAGGGCCTGGGAGATTGCCAGGTCTTCCTTGGTGGCCGGGATGCTGGTCGGGTAGAGGGCTTGTTGGTAAAGATAATCGCGTACTTTGTCAGGCGCGATGTCCAGCAACATCCAGCGCATGATATGTTCCAAGGATATATAGCGCAATAACCCTGCCACGTGCTCGCCCATGCCAAATTGAGGATAAACGCTGACCGAATGTTCGCCGGTAAATCCCGCCGCTACAACCGTCGCAGAAGCGCCCACGTCTACTCCCAGGATGCCTTTACTGTACACCTGGCTTAAGAAGCGAATTATGCGTCCCATCCCGTAGGCCGAGGGCAGCAGGTGTCCTCCGGACCAACTGTCCAGTTCACCGACGCCTTTGAGTTGCCCCTTGCGGATATCGGGAACAAGTTCTGCCAAAGCCTTGCTGGCTGGGCCGAGATCCTCGGTATCAAGGGATGGCCGCACATTCGGGCTGAAACGCAGCTTACTGGCTAATTTTCCGAGCGAGGAACGTACTTCTTCAGTTAATTCCTGATTTCCGGCGAATAGGACTGCTGGTCGTTTTTCGGCAGGCATCAGGTAGCAGGTCAGTCCGATAGCCTCCAGGGCTTTCTGTACAGAATTCGAAGCGCCCTCATCCGTACCGCCAGTGATAATCACCAGGTCAGGTCGGGCACGGATCACACTATCAATTTGCTCGTCCTGAGGGCGGCGATCGTTCATATCAAGCGTTTCAACAATACTGGTATAGGTCGTCTCAGCCAGATGCTGGGCACTGGTCAATGACACTTCCTCGAGCAGGCCAACAATGACCGTCCGCAGAGCCGGACCAGCGGAGATAGTGGCCGCCACCGAGTCGACGCCTTGACCGTCAGGTTGAACGGGCATGATCAAGCGACCATCCGTGTCCAATAAGTTATGGCCAGTCACTGTTTGCAGGGTTTCAATTGCCATTCGAACGCCTTCACCCACATCTTTCATGGGGGCTTCGGCTGTGGTTGGTGCCTGCCCGGAGGCAATAAAACGATATGACCCTTCGACTACGTCGAAGAGCAGGGCCCGCGTGGTCGCGGTGCCTACGTCAATTGCCAGGAGAGAGTCGTTTTCGATCAGTGAGGCAGGCATAAGCGTCAGAATGATCCAAAGAAATTGATAATGAAATTCAACCGTTCGATCAGGGCGGTCATCGCCGCCGCATACAGCCCGGCAAACAGCATACCAAACGTGATGGCGATAAAGATCCGTCCGACCCAGGAGATGATTTCCACGATGCGGCTGCGACTCACAGTTCCGTCTTGCTGAACTCCGGCGGCGAATTGAAAATAAATCAAGGTGCTGATCGTTCCAAGCGCAACCACCAAACCATAAGCCAGACGCTGAGCCTCGGCTCCGGTCCGATCTGCGATCGCGCTAATAAAGCTTGGGAAGTTAAAGGCCGCCAGTGTCTGTGGGAGGAGCGTTCCTAACACAGCCCCGCCCACCGCCACCGCCGCCCCCGTACCGACCAGGTAAGCCATGGCCGGGCTGCCCAACCAGGAAAGCTGCCTGGATATTTTCATCATAACCAACACACTCAGGATCAGCGGTATGATCAACAATAAGCGCTCTATCAGCGAAGCTGTAAACAAAGGTACCAATAAATCGGCCAAGATGACTTGATAGAGAATCACCGCTGCCACGTACCCGGCCGAAACACCCACGAAAACATAAACCGCCACACGGAAAAGGGGATTGTCACCAAGCAAATAACTAAAAATCATCAGGGTGAGGAGAAAACTGACAGTCCCAGCAATTAAATTGGAAGATCCCGGCATGCTATTCCTTTTCGGCTGGCTGCGTGCGGCGTGCAAGCCATGCAGATATTAGGCTCCATAAGCCGCCGGCGACAATCATGAGTTCTGCAAAGAAAATTCCAAAACTAAAAGCATCCCAATAGCGGGTACTCAACCCGGGACGCGCATTGACTTTTTCATAAGAGACCCCGCCCATCAATCCCGTCACCATTCCCTGCACCTGACCGGATTCGTAGTACGGACGAACCATCGGCTCGGCCTGCGCGCTGACCACCAGGATCAACGGTCTACTCCCCAATTTCGGCTTTGCCTGCTCGATCCATGTGCGAGCAATTTCGGGTTCATCCGTCAGCAGCACCAGGGCGGAAAAATCGCCAAGCGCTTTGATGTTTTCCAATACTGGACTCGCCCACAGATTTGTCCCGCTGATTGTTTGGCCAATTGTCACCAGCGGATTGCTGGCAAAACCCAGCACACCTGCCGATCCCCCAGGCAGATATCCCAATTCCACATACTGCTGGCTTGGCTGAAAATCATGACTTTCCTGTAATGAGCGCATGAATTGTTCTGTCAACGCCGGTCCCGTTGGCACAGAGGACAATGCCGCCAGTTTCATCCCTTTGAGCATCAAGTGGTCGACCACTGGTGTGGCAGCCGCTTCCAATTCGCCACTCAAGCCGGGATTGTAGTCAAATACCAATAGGACAGTGCCGTCCGCTGCCAGATCATTGATGGCCTTGATCGCAGCCAGCGTTTCATTGGGGTATAGGTTGGGCGTCGGTACAACACTGGTTCCGGCGAAAGTAGTTACGCCGATAACTAAAATCAATAACACAGCAATTGCCCATCGCAAAAAGCGCTGTGGCATCACATAGGGTGAAGTGGACAAGGAGCGCGGCTTAGCTTCAGAGCCCAGCAAGCGTTCTAATAGAGATGCATTGACCTGTTGAGCATCACTGACCTGAAGTTTGATGGCATAGGTTTGCGTCTTGTGGGTTGGTGTAAGATCTGAGCCAGCGGGAAGAATACCGCTTAATCCGGCCAATGGTCCCTTGTGTTCAACTTTCCGGTCAGATTCCCCAGAATCAACCGGCGCTTTATCGACCACAGCCTCAACCGGTCGCATGGCCTTAACCCAGCCTGGCAAATCACCCGGGACCAGGGCTTCGTCGCTTTCGCCTGCGGAATCATCAGGGGCTTGTGATTGTTCCTGGTCCCCCGGCCCAAGACTTGATAGCCAGTCAGGCATATCCATGGAAAAAATTGCTTCTACGTCTTCACCCGAGGAAGCCTTTTCGTCCACAAAAATTGGGGTCCCTTTAATATCTGGCGGTTCTTGTGCAGCGCCATCCCCGGCAGCGGGTGAGGCAGTTAACCTGTCCAGCAATCCACTTTCGACCGGTGGCTCAGACTCAGATGCAGCAGGCTGAAGGGCATCCGACCCTTCCGGTTTTCCGGCAAATTCCTCGCCCAACCAGTTTGGTAAACCGACATCTGGCGAACTCTCATCGGTTGACCTTTTTTTAAGAGAATCGGTGAAAGCACGCACATTTGGTAATTCAGTGGCTTTTGATTCGGAGGGCAGGTTAGCCAGCCATTCGGGCGATTCTTCTTTGGAAATGGCTTCAGGACCCGGTTCGAACGGTGTTGCGGCTTGTTGCACCGGTTCCTCGGCATCGACTGTGAAGGATTGCCCCTGCTCCCCCTCGGTGGGCAAAGTTGATAACCAGTCGGGTAATTCACCCTCAAAAGCCGGCACCTGCGATTCTTCCGCTTTTTGGGGTTCCTCTTTTAGAGGTTCTTCAGGCGCTGCTGGAGTCTCAAGAGCCGCGTCCTGCGCAGGATTTTCATCTGCCGAAAAACCGGACAACCAATTCGGCAACTCACCTTCAGCCTGTGGCTCAGAAGTGTCTGCCGTTTCCGGCTCGGTTGACTCACTCGGTTCCTGGTCTGAATTATCTTCAGCAAAATTCGATAACCATGAGGGGAGTTCACCTTCAGCCGTCGATCCATCGCCATCAAAGGTTATGAAGGGCTGAACCTCCGAATCATCTGCTTGAAATTGATTGTCTTCCTCATCGGCTTTTCCAAATGAAAAGCTTCCGAAACCGCCTTCATCAGCGGTATCGTCTACTCTGAAAGTGGACTCGCCCAGATCGATTGATCCAGTTTCGGGTTCAGCCTCGAACGATTCGGGCTCCGGAGGAGTTGGCGCCTGCTCAAACGTGTCTGGGGTCTCATGGCGTATTTCGGACAGCCAATCTCCCGACCCGCTTTCTTTAGGCGTGGAGGGCGTTTGCCTGTCAGGTGTTTTGACCGTATCCGGGCTCAGGCGGGAGAGCCAATCGGGGACTTCGTCTTCCTCTTCCTGGGCATCGGCCAGGCCTCCCAGCAAATCCGTGCTATCTGTCTTTGAAACCGATTCTGTTTCGGCTGGAGTTTCTTCGAAGCCGGTATTATCATCTTCGGCTTTGCGGGCTTCGCGCAACCAGCCGGGTAGCGTTTTTTCGAGTTCGGAGGTATTTTTCTTGGTAGGGGGTTCGCCCGGTTGAAGAGGATCGAGCGGCGCTGTGATTGGCTTGAGGCGCGCCTGGCAGAATTGGCATTCATCCAGGTTGTCTGGGTTGGACTTTCCACACATCGGGCAACGGATCTCAGCCATTACCTGCCTCCGTATGGCCGATCCGCGCCAAAGACGATGCGCAGACCTGTGGTCAGAGTACCCAATGCAACCCCCAGCAGGATACCGCGGGCACCTGCTGCAGCCAGCACCTGGGCAATGAACGGGCGGATCAAATCACCGACGATCGGCAGCGGGCCAAAGGGCAGCGGCGCTGTCCCAAGCAGGACCAATAACGCCGTGATAAGGAAAACCACGGTCATCAGGTCACTTCGACGGCGCAGCAAGCGAATACTGGCATAGATCAGCGTCATTGCCAGCA
This sequence comes from uncultured Chloroflexia bacterium, assembly GCA_963790075.1. Classification (GTDB taxonomy): domain Bacteria; phylum Chloroflexota; class Anaerolineae; order Anaerolineales; family Villigracilaceae; genus CAYOUV01. Next base: position 533,616 of record CAWBNG010000008.1, on the reverse strand, counting down.
TCGCCATCAGGCTGGCCTCAACTGGGATGACCACCGATTCAAATATCAATTGCATGGTGGAGTGATCGGGTCCCAGAATAATCCCTAAAATGAAGGTTAACAGCAGAGCAGCGATCAGAAACAGGCTGTAAACAGCCCCTTTTTCCTTTTGGCGAATTTTTTTGAGGTGTACAGAAAACAGGTTAATGACCCCAACCAATACCGCGACGCCAGCCAGGATGATTGCCCATTGCACCAACTCGATGCGCACACTCGTCAAGATCGGCAGAGGGATAAAGTATCCCAGCAGGACGATCAAACCAATGGCAATTGCTATGGCAGTTGCAAGGGGTCTTTTCACTAAAACCCCAGCAATTTGAGCATGACACCGCTCAAGACAGCGGCGACGATAAGCCAACGCAAAATATCTTGCACCTGCAAGCTGGCAGTGTGCGATGGGCCGGCATCCACATAGGCACCGGCAGCATAAAGCTCTTCCCCAATCAATGGTTCTTGTGCAGTAGCATAAATGATGGCTTGTGCGGGCAGGCTGTCGGTTGCGGCCATGGTGAAGGAAGTCTCGCGTTCACTTGTATCTGTCAGAAATGCGACTTCTACGCCAAAATTACCCATCAGAATATTGGCCGAGACGTCCTCATCACGCATAATTGGAATTGCACCAGCCGCATACGAGAAGGGGGTCAACCCCGTCAGCCGGGCTGCATTGGGATCATACAAACCCTCAGCAGCCGCTGATCGATAAGCGGAATGCAGCGTATCCTGCGCCAGAATCGTCAGAGCCGCGTCCCCGGCAGTCACAACCGGTGGGCGGTCGCTTACCGAAGTCTGCTCGGCAACCTTGCGCAACATTCCCAGGGCCGCAAAAGCGGAGGCGCTGCGCGGGACAATCAAACTGCTATGACCGAACGAGAAATGCAGACGTGTACCGTCTTCAACGGCCAGGCCAATTGCACGCCGCAGGCGACTGAAGGCTGGAATATCTCGAAAAACCGGGGGCGCCTTTCGCTTGACGAGCGAGAATACCAGCATCAGAACCGCTGCTAGAACGACAAGCACAATTCCTGCAATCGCAGTCAAGTTCACGATGGTATTTCCTCCCGCAGAAAGGCAGCGAATGCCTGCGATTCCTGATGATCTTCGAGCATGTGGGCCAAGTTTTCGACCGGCTCTGAACCTAAGAATGGCTGGCTAAGATACAACGCCTGTGCACCCAGCAATGTTAATGGTCCACTGGCTTCCAACAACCAGGCAACCAGGCCCTGCATGCCCCATCGTCGCAGGAACTTGGACCACTGAGACCAATCGGCGTACGGCTTTCGCATAACGTCAGTATAGCATAAATCTTTAAGATAAAAAGATTTTATAACGGAGGCGCAAGGCTGGTCAAGAGGGGAAAAATAGGTGAAATTAACAGTCGATTCTGGCTGGTTATCCCTCAAGGGGGGTATAGTATAATCGCTCAAAGAATCACTCTCCCCGGAGGCAAACAATGACCGAGCGCAAAATTCGCGTACTCGTTGCAAAACCTGGCCTGGATGGGCATGATCGAGGCGCTAAGGTAGTCGCACGCGCCTTGCGAGATGCCGGAATGGAAGTCATTTATACCGGTTTACGCCAGACCCCCGAAATGATCGCCGAAGCCGCTTTGCAGGAAGACGTGGATGTGGTCGGTCTTTCGGTACTATCTGGCGCCCATATGGCGCTTTTGCCACGTGTGATGGAATTGCTCAAGGGCAACGGCCAGGAACACGTCAAGGTGTTTGTCGGCGGTATCATCCCGGACGAAGATGTGCCACGCTTGATGGAACTGGGTGTGACCGGTATCTACGGACCCGGCGCTCCCACCGAAAAGATCATTGAAGCCATTCGCCAGGCGCTGGCTTCAACTCCAGCCGAGTAGGAGCAGGATGAGCTTAGCGCAATCCGTACTGGACGGTGACCGGCTGGCAATGTCGCGCCTGCTGACGCAGGTTGAAAACGACACACCCGAAGGCCGCGATGCCCTCGATCAACTCTTCCCCCACACCGGGCAAGCCCATCTGATCGGGGTGACCGGAGCACCCGGCACTGGTAAGTCATCGTTGGTCAACCAGATCGCCTTGCACTATCGGAAACAAGCCGTCGCCCCCAAGCGCATTGCCATTGTCGCAGTGGACCCATCCAGCCCATTCACCGGTGGAGCCGTACTCGGCGACCGGGTCCGCATGCGTGACCTATCCGGCGACCCGGATGTGTTCATTCGTTCGATGGCCTCGCGCGGATCATTGGGCGGGTTGGCCCTGGCCACAGCCGGCGTTGTGCAGGTCTTCGACGCAGCCGGTTTTGAGGTCATTCTGATCGAAACGGTTGGCGCGGGACAAGCCGAAGTGGATATCGCCCAACTAGCGCACACCACGCTGGTGGTCGAAGCCCCCGGTCTGGGTGATGACATCCAGGCCATCAAAGCCGGGATTCTCGAAATCGCTGATATCTTGGTAGTCAATAAAGCCGACCGGCCAGGCGTGGAACACACGGTCAAAGCCCTCAAGTCGACGCTCGAACTGGCCCATCCGGTCAAGCGGGTCTTCAGCCATCACGGACAAAAAATGGAAGCTCCTGTCCAAATCGCCGAAAACGATTTAGAGTTGTGGATTTCACCCATCCAACGCACTATAGCCCTGGATGGGACTGGCGTCCCTGAGCTGGTGGATCTGATTGCACAACACTCCGAACATTTACGTCGGAGCGGGGATTGGTCTGCTCGCGAGCGAGCTCGCCTGGAGGCTGATCTCGAGACGCTGATTCGTGTCACGCTGGTTTCCCGTTTCCGGGATAACCTTCCCCAACAGCGCTACGAGGACACGGTCAACAAGCTGGTCAAACGTCAAATATCTCCCTGGGAGGCCGTCAGATCCCTGTTGAATGGGAGTCACAAGTGATCTACGGCGAGCGCGTCCGCCTGCGGGCTGTCGAGCGTGATGACCTGCCACGTTACGTGGAGTGGTTGAACGATCCGGAAGTGATCGAAGGCCTGTTTCTTTTCCTGCCCATGTCGCTGAATGAAGAAATCCAATGGTTCGAGAAGTTGAGCGAGCTCCCCGCGGAAGAACGTCCGCTGGCCATCGATGTGCTGGACGGCCAGGATTGGGTGCACATCGGTAGTTGTGGCCTGCACAATATCGAATGGACTCACCGTGTGGCCGAAGCCGGGATCGCCATCGGAAATAAATCCTTCTGGAACCAGGGTCACGGCACCGCAGTGATGCGCCTGCTGCTCAAGCATGGTTTCGAGACCTTGAATTTGCACCGCATCTTTTTGCGAGTTTACGAGACCAACCCGCGCGCAATCCGCACTTATGAAAAAGCCGGTTTTGTCCACGAGGGGCGCATGCGCCAGTCACTGTACCGGCAGGGGCAATATCATGATATTCTTTTAATGAGTGTCTTACGTCCCGAATGGGATTTTAACAACAGGGAGAGTTGATGGCGCATCAATTACATCATGAAATGAAAGTGTACGGGGGCATCAAACTTTATGCCGGTACCGGATCGCCCGAGTTGGCTCAAAAAATAGCGGATTATCTTAACGAGCCGATTTGCGGGCGCGATGTAATTGAATTTCCCAATGAAAATCTGTTCATCAAATTGCACTCCAGCGTGCGTGGACAGGATGTTTACGTGATCCAGACCACCACCACGCCGGTCCATCGCAATCTGATGGAACTGCTGATCATCATCCAGACGCTGCGGCTGGACTCGGCCGCCCGTATCACAGCTGTCGTTCCTTATTTATGTTATGGACGCTCAGATAAAAAAGACCAGCCGCGCGTCCCGATCACCGCCCGCCTGGTGGCCGACATGCTCGAAGTAGCTGGCGCGGACCGCTACATGACGATCGACCCGCACGCCGGACAAATCCAGGGCTTTTTTACCGTTCCCGGCGATGTACTGACCGCCTCCCATCTGCTTGTGGAACATATCCACAACAATTTACGCGAAAAGATGCGGGATCCGGTAGTGGTAGCCGTGGATCTGGGCTTTGCCAAAAAAGGTCGCAACTTTGCCGCCGATATGAATGCTCCGATCGCCTTCATCGAGAAACGGCGCGTCGCCAACGATGCCAAAGCCCAGGCCCTGAGCCTGATCGGCAATGTCGAAGACCGCGATGTAGTGATCGTAGATGACGAAGTGGATACAGCTGGATCAATGGTACAGGCTGTCAACCTGGTCAAACAAAAGGGCGCGAGGGATGTCTACATCGTCTTCGTCCACCCGGTGCTGTCTGCTAATGCAGCCGAACGCCTGGCAACCCTGCCCATCAAGCAAATCATCACCACCGATACTGTCCCCATCCAACCACAAAAAAAGAAACTGCTCGAGGATCGGATTGTCATCATCTCCGTGGCTCCGATGCTGGGTGAGGTTATCCGTCGCGCGCATGAAGGGCGCAGCGTAGGAGAGATGTTCAACGAGTAAACATGCCCGAACTTCCTGAAGTTGAGACAATTACCCGCACCCTGCGCCCGGATCTGGTCGGCAAGACCATCCTGGCGGCTGACCTGCGCTGGGAACGCACACTGGCCACTCCCAGTGCCCGGGAATTCGAGCAGCGAATCAAGGGTCAGCGAATCAGGGATGTCAGCCGGCGCGCCAAGTATCTGCACCTGCAATTATCACCAGACCACTTGCTGATCCATTTACGGATGAGCGGCGACCTGGCTCTCCAGGACGGGAAGATCCAACCCAGGAAGCACGACCGGTTGATCCTGTCCCTCAGCGATGGTAAATCCCTGGTTTTCAATGATACCCGTAAATTCGGGCGCGTCTGGCTGACCGAGAATCCCGACGACGTTTTGCACGATCTTGGTCCCGAGCCCTTCTCGAATGACTTTACGCCTGAATGGCTCTACCAGGCCCTGCACGCGCGTCAGCGCCTGCTCAAACCCTTGCTGCTCGATCAAGGCTTTCTGGCTGGCCTGGGAAACATCTACACTGACGAGGCCTTGCACCGTGCTAGGCTACATCCGCTGACGGTTTCGAATCATGTAACGCCCCGGCAGGCCGAGGCGCTCCAACAAGCCATCCGCCAGACCTTGCAAGACGGCATCAAACATAACGGTGCCAGCATCGACTGGGTCTATCGGGGCGGTGGTTACCAGAATCACTTTCGCGTTTACGACCGCGAAGGCCAACCCTGTCCCGTGTGCGGGACGGAAATTCAGCGCATCGTTGTTGGCCAGCGTGGCACACACTTTTGTCCACAATGTCAGGTTCGGGGAGGTACCACATGATCAACTTTGAATTCGATTGGACACCCATTATTGTCGGCCTGGTCGCATTTATCGTTGGTTACCTGTTCGCCATGCTCGACCGGCGTGTCACGCGTACCATGCAAAAAGACAAAAAGGATCAGGAAAAAGATGCGGAAAACAAACCTGCCCCGGATCTATCAGCACTCAGCATCACCCTGGCCGACCAAGAAGCCCATGTAAAACTTTTTGGAACGCCCATCGAACCCGAGCAGATTACCCCTGAACAACGCAAACAACTGATCGGTCTGCTGAACCTGATCCGCCCGCTGCTGGAAGGCAAGCCGGCTGTAGTGGCCAAATCGACGATCCAGGCTCAGCCCAAACCTGCCAATCCGGCACCGCCTCCCCTTGCCACACCAGCCGCTACTGCGCGCCCATCCCAACCGATTGGTAAATCCGCCGAGGCCTCGAAGAGTGAAGCCGCAGATGAGCCAACCAGTATTGTTGTGCAAATTGACGCGATTTTGCAACGGCAATTAGCGGGCAATCCCCTTGAGAATCGCGGTGTCAGACTAGTCGAATTGCCCACAGGCAGCGTGACAGTTTACGTCGGGTTGGACCATTTCGATAGCGTGGACGAAATTCCGGATGCGGCTGTGCAGGCAGCCATCCGCACAGCCATTGTCGCCTGGGAGCAATCCATTACACAGGGTTCTTAGATTCAAGCAAGTAGCGGGCAGTCAGCAAGGGGAATTGGATCGCCTCCGCCACCTCAGCGGTGACGTTGGGCACATACAGTTGCCGCAGTCCATGCGCACTATGCGGCGAACCCATGCAAATCATGTCATAGTCCCCATCGCGGATCTCATCCAAAATCTCGGGCACCACATTTCCGTGACGTATTCTGACCTCAACCGGGAGATCGGATTCTTTGACTATCTCCAAGGCCGAGCGCATATTGCGTCCGGGCAAAGTGTCACTTTCAAGCAATTCTTTCCAGTGATCCTGTAAATCATTGGCAACCGGGTAATCGAGGTCGATGGGCGGTACAACATGGAACAGCGTCACCGAAGCCCTGGCTACCTCTGCGATCATCAAACTGAGATGCTCTACCGTAGTTGCGTATCCCAAGCCGCCCAGACAAATTAGAATTTTCGCCGGTGGAATGCGTGCCTGCGGGACGTACAAGATCGGAGTGCTGGTCTCAGCCATGATTTGACGGAAGGAACGTCCAATCAGGAAGCGGCGCAGCGACGGGCGACCCAACGGGCCGATCACCAGCAGGTCATCCGGTTGCCATTGGCGTTCACCAATCACGTCTTCTGTTAGGCCATCTGCAAGTTCCAGGCGATATTCGATGCCTTTCTCCTGGAATAATGAAACTGCCTGGCCAAACATGGCTTCGACCGGATGCTCTTCGTCTGTCTCTTCGATGACGCCCAGCAGGGTGACAGCCGTTGGCAATACACCTGCCAGCCAGGCGGCATATTCCACAGACGGCCAGGTTGTTTCACATCCATTGGTTACAAGAAATATTTTAGGTTTCATCGGAATATCACCACTCCTAACAGTCCCGCACCAAGTAAGACGAGCGGGGAAGGTACCCCTACCAACAAAGCCATGAAACTAAGGGTTATAATTAGCATCGTCCGGCGGCTGACCGTTTTGGTTTTATCGCTGCGGAAAATCTGCCAAGCGACAACGATGATCAGAACCGCGACAGCCGGACTCAATCCTTCGACGAAATTCTTCATCCAGACTTCCCCTTGAAAGCGCTCCAACACTGCTGCCAGGGCCAGCATGATCAAGGTTGGCGGCAGGATCGACCCCAGTAGAGCGGCCAACGTGCCCGATAAGCCGCCGGCCGCATGCCCGACGAACATCGCCAGCTTGAGGGCTTCGCTGCCTGGCAGAACATTCGAGAACCCGACCGCTTCGATGAATTGCGATTCGGTCATGATCGAACCGACCGTTTCTTTGTACAGCAATCCGATCGAGGCTGGACCTGATGTGGTCAGCACGTTGATCTTCAGAAACATCCAGAAGAGTTTGAACCAGATAATCAGCTTCGATTGTTTCATTAGAAAATAAAAATCCCTATTACGCCCGCGACCAGCATCACAAATGGTGCCGGCACGTCAAGTAACAAGGCGATCAGGCTCCCCAGGCCCAGCAATCCAGTTTGCCAACTGATCATGCCCCCATTCGTCCCCATCAAGACCTTTACTGCAACGAAAACCATCAGCACTGCTACAGCCGGGGTCAGACCCTCGACGAAACTGGTCACCCAGGCTTCACGTCGCAGGCGGTGCAACACGGCAACCACGCCAAACATTAACAGCGTTGGCGGCAAAATCGAACCCAGCAACGCCACCAGAGCCCCGGGCACCCCGCCAGCAGCAAAGCCAACAAACATGGCCAGTTGTAACGCATCCGATCCGGGCAGCACAGACGAAAATCCTACCGCCTGAATGAATTGGGGCTCGGTCATGATCTTGCCGACTGCTTCCTGGTACAGCAGCCCCACCGAAGCCGGACCAGAGGTGCTTAATAAATTTACTTTGATGAAAAGCCAGAAAAGATGCAGAAGGGTATCCAATTCGTCAGCCCTGTAAGGACTTCACCAGATAATATTCCCCCCGCTCAAAACCACGGTCCAGGTAATATTGCCGCGTGCCGACCGCCGATATGACCGCCAGTCGCCGGAAGCCGTGCGCGTGTGCCACGCGCTCAGCTTGTTCCAGCAATTGCGTGCCCAGGCCAGCATGCTGCGCCGCACCCTGCCGTTCTTCCCCGACCGGCAGCGACTGCCCGTAAACGTGCACCTCCCGGACCAAGGCTGCGCCGTCCAGGTCATCCAGGCCAGTTTGTGGCGCTTGTGCGGATGGGAGCGACAGGCGAATGAAACCGGCCAAATGGTCTTCGGGCGTGTCGAAGGAGATAAAATGCTCCTCGGCACAGGCGGCCGCATAGGTCAGGTCGTGCATTTGGAGCGCTTCCGGATCAACTTTCTGCTTACGGACCTCGCGGCAGCGCACGCACTGGCAGTGTGTGCCAAGTCGTTTCATTTCCCGGTGGACATCCTGCCGCAATGAGGTGCGGCGATTGCCTTCCACCACATTGGTCGAGGGGATGTCACGGATGACCCGGTTGATGCGGCAATATCGCGGAGTGGTTGGTTTGGCATCAGCGAGCAGGGCAATCAATGCTTCGGTTGAATAAGGCCTGTATTCGCCGCGCTGCCAGTAATCGTACAACCCGGCATTCGAAAGCAACTGGCAGGGATAGATCTTGAGCTCATCCGGGCAGAAGCCTTCCCACAAACGGGCGTAGTCCTCGCGGTCGCTTTCCAGAGTTGCTCCCAGCAGGTTGGGCATCCAGTGCAGCACGATCTTGAAGCCGGCCGCACGCAGCAGGGCTGTGGCCCGCAACGTCTCGGCAACATCGTGACCGCGCTTGTTAAGCGCCAGCACGTGATCATCCAGGCTCTGCGCACCCATTTGAACTTTGGTCACACCCAGATAGCGCAGCCAGGCGATTTCTGGCAGGTCGATCTCGTCCGGCCGGGTCTCGATCACCAGACCAACATTGCGGTGCAGTGCGGTTTCGTTGATCGCTTGGGCTTCAGCCAGCTCACCAGGGGAACAGCGCTCACGAATCTGCTCTACTTGACCTTCTTCCCCGGACAGAAGTGGGGGCAGAAGGGATGCATTCATGGCGTCATAACAGCGCTTGACGAACCATTCCTGATAGTCGCGCCGATACGACGACCAAGTCCCGCCCAGGATCAGCAGTTCGATCTTGTCGGTTGGGTGGCCAACCGCCTCGAGCGCCTCGAGACGCGAGCACACCTGATCGTAAGGGTCGAAGTCGTGTTCCAGGCCGCGCATCGCACCCGGCTCATCGGGCAGGTAAGACTTGGGCATGCGCACGTCGGTGGGACAGAAAATACATTTGCCGGGACACGGATAAGGCTTGGTCAGAACCGTGACAGTCGTCACGCCGGAGAGCGTGCGCACCGGTTTCATCCTGATCCGTGCCAGTAAGCGCATATCATCCTGCAGTTCTCCCCCCTCGACCATTTGATGATAAGCCGCCACCAGGGCATACTTACCCAAATAGCCGCCCCCACCCAATGGGTGCCGGCGCAGGGCGTCCATCACAGGCAGGCCATGACGCACCTCATCCAAAACCAGACGCGCCAGAGAAACTTTCTCGGGCGTCAGGGCTTTGGTTTCCTGCCAGGTTTGCATGCGCTTACTCATTGAGATACCGCTATAATCATCTTATGAACTCAGCCACCATTTCACGGCTGCTTGCCCTTAATCGCCAATTCTACCAGACCTTCGGGCGTGAGTTTTCAGACAAACGCCAGCGCGTGCAGCCGGGTGTACGCAGGTTTTTGGAAAGCTTGAGGGGGGATGAGCAGATTTTGGACCTGGGCTGCGGAAACGGCGAACTGGCTCGCGAACTGGCCCGACGCGGACATCGCGGCTCGTACCTGGGCCTGGACTTCAGCCTGGCCCTGCTCGAAGAAGCGCAGCTACAGCCCGATGATTTTAGCGTGAATTTCCGGCAAGTCGACTTAAGTGCCCCCGATTGGGATGCGGGTCTCCCTCCAGGCCACTTCTCGCTGATCACTTGTTTCGCGGTCCTGCATCACATCCCTGGTGAAGAATTGCGTTTGACCATCTTGCAAAAGACCCGACGGCTGCTCGCGACGGACGGGCGTTTTGTGCTCTCGAACTGGCAGTTCCTCAACAGCCAGCGATTACGAGGGCGCATCCAACCCTGGAGCGAAATCGACCTCTCAAAGGCCGAGGTGGATGACAACGATTACCTGCTCGACTGGCGCCATGGCGGTCACGGGCTGCGCTACGCCCATCACTTCAGCGAAGACGAACTGACTTGCCTGGCACTGGCGAGCAGTTTCAAGGTATCAAATACGTTTTACGCAGATGGTGAGGGTGGAAAGCTTGGCCTATACCAGGTTTGGAAAGTTTAATTCCCAACTGAAGAGCGATTACGCCCCTTGTACTTCGAGACGTACAAAGCCTGGTCCGCACGAGCGATCAGGGTTTCAAGATCGTGGGTCGTCTCGTTAAAAGCTGCCACGCCCAGGCTGAGCGTGATCGCGGCCTCACCTTTTTCGGTTGGGATCGAGGCTTCCGCAATCGCCTTCCGGATACGTTCCGCCACAACCTTAGCCCCAGCCGAATCTGTTTCGGGCAACACGATCAGGAATTCTTCACCCCCATAACGTCCGAGGATGTCAGCATCACGCAAATAAAGCCGCATCTTTTCGGCGATAAAGCGCAATACTTCATCCCCTCCCGGATGGCCAAACTGATCATTGACCCGTTTGAAATGATCGATATCGATCATAATGGCAGAAATAGGGCGCTTATAGCGCAGCGCGCGCTTGAACTCGATGCGGGCTAATTCATAAGTATGGCGGCGGTTGTAGAGGCGCGTCAAATCGTCTGTGATCGCCAGCCGGCGCACTTCCGCAAACAGGCGCGCATTTTCTAATGCAACCGCAACCTGGTTGGCAAACACAGACATCGCCTGGATATCCTGTTCGCTCAAATTCTCGCCCCACAACCACAGCATACCCAGCAAACGTCCCTCGAACAAGAGCGGCAAGTGAATAACCAGGGTGTCCGGAGAAATATCCATAGCCTTCAATAAATCATCGACCGTACCTTCAGGCAAATGGTTTAACAAAGCTTTTAACAATCCGACCAGGTCATCCAAAACAGTGGGCTTGGGTTGATCGAGCAAGTCTACGAAAGAATTGATGATCCCCGCATCGATGCGCAGGTCCTGCAAAGATACCCCTAAATGCTGGCGCAAGGATTGCAATGCTTTGTTATCGAACGTAGTATAGCGCACAGAGAGCTCTTGATTTTTTGGTTGGTAAAGGGCAATCATGCACTCCATATGCAAGCGCTTCAGTTCCTGGCCCAGCAGCCGCATGACTTCCTCAGGTTCGTAAGCCTTTTCAATCAGCGCCGCAACATGCGCCAGCGCCGAGATCAACTCGCTGGAGCGCACCATCCGCGCAAACCAGCGCTGCCGGGTATCAACCGAACGCAGGCGGACAAGCGCTGTCGCCATTTGGCTGGCCAGGGTGGTCAGTAATCGTTCGTCATCCTCAGAAAATGCCGCTATTTGAGTACTCTCTGCATTAATCACGCCGAGCATCTCACCGCCCACCAGCAGAGGCACGCACAATTCTGATCGAGTCTTGGGGTCTACATCCAGATAGTTCGTGAGATTCTCAATATCGTCAATTCTCCGGGGATTCCCGCTCGCAGCCACCTGCCCGATTACACCCTTTTCAAGGGGCACGTCGATAATTTCCAGAGTTCCCGAGAGGTGATACGAATAATGTGGTCGCAAAATCAGGCTTTCCTGGTCCAGCAGCAGAATGCCAAAATTGTCCGGATATAGATTTTTCCCAATAATATTGGTTGCTTGTTCGATCAATTCATCTTCGGTGGCGGCCTGCGTGGCTGCCAGAGCGACCTGGTGCAGCACATGCAACTCACCATATTGTCGACGTTCCGCCTCGATAGAGCGGGTACGCGCCAAAGCCAGGCCGATCAGGTTGGCCGACGACGAAAGCACCTCAAAATCCGCCGGCCGGAACGCGTCCAAGCAGGGGCTTTCGACGCACAAAACACCCATCACCCGCCCATCCAGCCAGATCGGGATATCCACTTCAGAGCCATTGACGCTGGTAATATATCCTGGTTCGGCATTAACGTCCGGCGAATAATGGAGCCTCCCGTCCAGGAGCGGACGTTCGCTCAGACCGCTTCCAGGCGGGATACGCAAGCGCCGAGGCCAACTGGTACCAGCGCTTAAGACTCGTTCTCCTGTAGTTTTATCCACAGTGAATATCCCCACATGATCAAAGCCCAGGTGCTTTTCGATCCCATCCACAACCAGCTGATAAATGCCAATCTCATCAAAGGTTGTGGACAGTTCGGTGCTGATCTGCAACAAAACCGCCTGTCGCTTAGCCTGTTTTTGGGTGACATCCAGCATCTGCGCACCTTGAATGACCACTGCAGCTTGATGGGCAAAGCTGCGCATCAGTCTGGCATCCTCTTCTTCAAATCCGGCAGGTTTATTGGCCAGCAGGATCAATCCAATCAGCCTGCCATTGACGCGCAGCGGGGCTGCCAGCGCTGATTTTATTTTGCGGTTTCCCGGTATTGATTTGAGTACATCGGGAATTTCCTCGAGCAGGTTGGTCAGGAAAATATCCTGGTCGGCGAGACTGCAGAATGCATCCAGGCTCGATACAGGGAAATGCAGTTCGGCCAGAGTAGAAGCGCCGACTCCAAAGCCGGGAGATTGAGCGAAAACGCGTTCCTGTGCTACGTCACATAACAGGATAAAGCAGATCCGCGCACCCGTTAATCGGGCCAGCTTTTTACTCAACAACTTATAGGTTTGAGAGATATGAGCAGACACGCTGAAGGTCTGGGCAATTTCATGCAACCCGGTCAGTTCATCAAGGCGTTGGTGCGCTTCTTCCAGCAACCGGGTTTTGGTCAAAGCCAACGCGATCTGCTGCGCAGCCAGCTCGCCGCGTTCGATCTCCCCTCCGGTAAACAGGTGCTTTTCTTTGTAACTTACTATTATGGAGCCGATTTTTTGCGTGCCAGCGATCAACGGCAGCCCAAGCGCCGATCGGCTTTCAAAACGAGCAGCCACTTCCGGATTGAAATAAGGGGAGTTGAAAGCATCTTCCACGACAATTGCATGGCGTGTCTCCAAAGCAGCTGCTGTCATTGTCGGATCGGTGGGTACAAAACTGAAGTCGGTGAGTTTTTCTTCTCCTCCAAGAGTTGCGACAATGACTGGCAAGGCCCTGTCAGCATCCCACAAAGCCAAATACGTCTCAGCACCCGGAAAAAGTTCGGCAATACGACCCACCAGCACAGTCAGCAGACTTTGCACGTCCCCGGCTTCCAAAGCGGCCCGGGTCAGATCATTCAGCAAGGATAGAAACTCCGCTTGAAGACGTAGTTCTTCGTCTGATACTCTTTGATCGAACAGCGCTTGCTTATAGCTTGTATTCAGGGCTCCCAATTTCCCGAATACAAATCCGACGATTGCCACCGTCCCCCCCCCCAACCAGAATGCAGTCTCGAGAAAAACATCATGAAATGGGACCCCCTGGGTGTTCGAGATGAAGGCGAACGAGAGCAGGCATAACAAGGTCATAAAGACCCCGCCGGTCGAGCCAAAATACCAGGCGGCCAGGATAACAGGAATGATCGAGAGGGATCCAATCTGCGTGCCTAATACCGGCCTTAACCAATAAAATATCAAAAGAAAAGCTGTCAGAGCCAGAGCCAGGCTCAGCAGTTTCATAAAGGGGCGGCTTCTCAGTCGCTGTATGAATGCCAATGTTTTCATCAATAGCTTCTAGTTCGATGCAGCCAAATTACAACCCCGTGAGAGGTATTCCTGAAATCATCATAAAAGAATATTGGTCAGGCAAACATTACAGATCATGAACAAGAACTCTACAAATTTGATATGGATCTATTAAACAAGATTGATAAAAATTTCGATTAGTGACTGAATTCACCCCAAAAACCAGCCAGTAAAATGATCTTCAAAATCCACAACCGATAAAGTTGAGGGATGACATAATTTGGATTGCAATTAAATACAGCATCCCTCTCATCCGCTGCAGGTAGAGTCTCATGATCAGCTTAGTGCTTCGGGTAAATTCCACCCTGTTTTGGTAGGGATTGACCCAACCCAGCAGGGTATCTTCAGCGCCAAAAGTTAAATGCGGTTGGGGTCAATGACGTATTGCCACCAGTTATTATGTACGCCGTTGATCCGGCCCGCCACCTTGGGCAGGTGTTCCAACCACCAGTTATGGTGCGCGCGGATTTCCCCGTTGCCCCATTCCGAAGCGTTGACCTGGCGGATATCGCCGCGGAAGCGCGGGAAATTGAACCAATCGTAGCACTCGCTGGGCACCATACGCTGGTTGTTCCAATCGTAATCGCGCTCACTGTTGGGGGCATAATGAACCGTCCCAATTGCAGCCTTGCCAGGCGCAATTTTGTCGTAGCGGGTGAAGCGTTGCCACAAATTTGCATCCCCGCTCAGGCGTTCAAAGGTCTTGGTCATGATCGACTCGGTCCGATGACTGAATGACTCGAGCATCTCGCCCACGCCGCGTTCATACGAGAAACCCATCGTGATGAACTTGCGCGGGCAGGATTCCGTATCCTTGAGAGCCGGAGCATTGCACCAGTAAGCGCCTGCGCCTCCCATGGACGATTCGTAGAACCCCGCGTGCGGAAAGGCAAAAACCCAGACCTCGTCAATTTGACCATTCGTTACCCGCTGCAGGATGTTGAAACGCGTCAAAATGGCCTGGTAATCGACCTGGGCCGGGGAATGAGGCGGTGTCGTTCCGCGCATCACATCCATGAAGCTGGAGGGGGTGTAGCGGAATCCATCCAGCATGGCCGGGAATTCATTCAGCTCGACCCGATCCGCAATTTGATAGCGGGCTTTGCCTCCGCTGACCTGGAGCAGGTCGCCAGAGTAGGCATTTGCCAGATCATCAGGACGGTTCCAGTTCATTTGCTCAGAAAGCTTCTTGCCCGTGGCGGGGTCCATGACAGGTTCATAGATCAGCAGCAGGACTTTGCTGGTAATGCTCTGGGCTGGCTCATTGGCATTATCCGCTGGAACAGTAGTGGAAACAGGCGGCGGTTTGGGTTTCCCGCCAAAAATTGAGCTTAAAAAATCCAACCAAGAACTAAAAAAGCCACCGGATGACTTGCTCATAGCAACACCTCTTCAATGAGACAAACACGATTAAGGGACGTCCGTTGCGTAATAGACTTCGTTGCCCAATGCCAGGAAGAGCATGTGATTGGGACTGACAGCCATACCTACCGCCGGTCCGAGTCGCCCGATCAGCTGCGGGTATGGTCGCAACTGGTTTAAAAGCTCCAGCGAACGCGGGCTGAGGCGATAGACGGCGCGGCCTTCCGAATCCAACAGCAGGATCGCAGAATCCGGAGGGGCGGTAAAGGTCATCTGGATGAAATGTGTTTCGGTAAAGGGATCGTTCCCCTGCGATGCCGGGTGTGGATCGTTCGGGATGGCCGGATCGGTACAACGTGTCGGGACTGTATCGATGCGGCTGCGCGTACAGGTGGACAGATGGCCGTCTGAGTGCAGCATGTATAGATCATCCCCGTTGATGGCCATATCCACGGCATCGGTCAGGTTCGGGATCTGCTCGGAAAAATAGAAGACCGGCAGGTCGCTGAACGAGCTGTTCTCGCCCCCATAAATCCAGACGGCGTTCTTGGGACCATCCATGACAAACAGATTATTCCCGTCCAGTGCAATGGCCGTCACACGGCCCCAGTTGGTATCCGGCGGCGCCAGCGGAACTGCCTGCGGTGTCTTGTCCGGTGCGCAATACAGCAAATTGCCGGAAGTGTCGACCGCCATAACAGTTGCGTCCAGAGAATTCGGGCGCGGCAAAGCCACCAAATCCACCAGCTGGCTGACGTTGTAGCCGCCATAAGCGCCCGGCGCGCATTGGAACGTGTTGTCCAACTGGTATCCCACACCGGTCAGGAAAGCGCGCAGGATCGATCCTTTGGCCGCGTCGAGCATGTATAGATCAGCATCGTTAGCCGCCATGCGCGTGACCTGCACCCCGCCTGGCATCCCGCCGTTGATGGCCGCTTGAAAATCGAGGCGGACAATACCCAGCAGTCCGTCCAGACTGCTCTGAGCCTGCTGGCGTAAGGCGCTGGATTGCGGCGTGACCTTATTTTCTTCGGCCTGATCGAGGTAGTAAAGCGTAGTTCTCCAGACTTCGCGCAAATAGACCGGGTCGGTCTGCCCGACAGCCTTTTCAGCAGTCGCTTCAGCCTGGGAATAATAAGCATCGTAATTCGTCCCGCGCCCGATGCGGAAGTAGACCAGACTGGCCACCGTGACCACAACCAGCGGTACGGCGATCGCCATGATCACCATGATCGAGGTTGGGATGGAAACCGGCTTATCTGCATTGGAACCGGGGAGCAGCCTGGGCAGCAGGTTTCGATAACCCTGCGAGAGGCGTCCGGTCATCCGCCGCCAGGTTTGCATGCCACCCACGGCCGCACGCGCGGCTTTGCGCGTGCCTGTGCCCGGCCGACGTGCAGAGACTGGCGCCGTTCCAATTTCAGAGATGACGGGTGCTTCGTCTTCCACCGGTTGTAAGCCGGGCTTGAGCCTCGGAAGAGAGGCTGGGAAATCGCGGGACGCAGGGGTCTCGTCTCCCTGCGCGGGAGGCGGGACCTGCGGCTCCGGCTGGGCCGGGATCGAATAGGCCGAGGGCGGAGCCGTCCGCGTGGACGGTTCGGGCTGCGGCGGGTAAGAGCCTGCCGGTTGAGCTTCGGATTCGGCCGGTGGAAGATCCGGGTAGGCAGCGGGCGGAGTCTGGTCCGGCGAGCTTGAAACAGGCTTGGCAGGGGCTTCCGCGTCGGTCTCCTGCCCTGGGCGAAGGATGTTGATCCGGCCGGGTCCTTCGCGCAACTGCAGCAGGACGGCATTCACATCACCCGGCTCCAATGCCACCAGGCGTCGGCGCGTCGCCTCGAGTGAAGCCGGGGCGTGGTCTTTAGAAATGGAATTTTCCCAGGCTGGTGGCAGTTGCCCGCACAACAGCACGCGGCTGTCGGGAGCCAGTTCGGCTTGCGAGTAATGGACTGCCAGAGTCTGGCTCAGTCCCAGCCCGCGTCCGGACAGCGCAGGGTCATGGACGTGCCGCAGTTCGGAAGCTATCAGGAAGGCATGCGCCGGCCCGCAAAGCAGCAGGGTCAATTGCGTGCCGCGCAGCGCAGCCATGGCCAGCAGTCCAACCGAATATTCGCCGCTGCCGGTCGTGCGCAGGTTGCGTTCCAGTAGGGCATGATTGATGCTCTCGGCGGCGCTGCGCATGGCCGAGGTCAGGGAGCCAGGGGAATTGTAAAACTGCTCAGCCGCGCGCGTGGTCAATTGCAGCGCTTCGGCTGTGGTAAAGGTCGCCTTTCCAGTCAGCGAGAGGTAGACCACCAGGCGGTCGCGTTCGCGGCCGCGCGCCGTCCGTTTGGGCGGATCGAGGGCCAGCAAACCCGGCAGGGTGGGCAGGTCTTGCCCGCTCAGGCGATAGATTGGCAATAGTGTAAGATTGAAACCGTTTGACACGTCTGCTTTCCGTTCCTTAGAGGGCAAGGTCCCATTGGTCTTTGTCCACGGCACTCTCATTATACTGGTAAAATTCTCACGGTTATCCCCTAAAAAAAGAGCATGATGAACTTCCAACAAATTACCTCCCCTGAAGACTTCAAAGCACTGGCAGCCGAATGGAACCAGCTGCTCGCAGAAAGCCAGACCGACGTGCCCTTCCTGCGCTACGAGTATCTGCAAGCCTGGTGGCAGACGCGCGGCGGCGGAGAATGGCCGCAAGCCGAACTGGCGCTGATCACCGCCCGCCAGGACGGCCAGCTCAAGGGCATCGCGCCCCTATTCTTCACGCACAACCCGGACGACCAGCCAGCCCTGATGCTGCTGGGCAGCATCGAGATCTCGGATTATCTGGACCTGATCGTCCGCCCACAGGACCTGCCCGAATTTGTCTCCGGCCTGCTTGACTTCCTGGCCTCGGACTCGGCCCCGGTCTGGGAAGTGCTCGACTGGTACAACCTGCCCGAAGACTCGCCCACGCTGCCCGTGCTCAAGACTGCAGCTGATGCACGCGGCCTGCGCTTCACCCAGGAGAAATTCCGCCCGGCACTTTCGGTCCAGCTGCCCGGTGACTTCGAGCAATACCTGTCCGGCATCGACAAGAAGCAGCGCCACGAAATCCGCCGCAAGATGCGCCGCGCGGACGAGTACGAACTGCCCGTGCGCTGGTACATCGTTGAAGATGAGACGACGCTCGACGCGGAGATCGATGACTTCCTGGAATTGATGTCCAACGACCTCGAAAAAGACGCCTTCCTGACCGACGTGATGCGCACGCAGATGCGCGCCAGCGTCCATGCGGCCTTCAAGGAAGGCTGGCTGCAGCTGGTATTTCTGGAAGTGGACGGCAAGAAGGCTTGCGGTTATCTGAACTTCGATTACAACAACCGCATCTGGGTCTACAACTCTGGCCTGAATTTCGATTTTAGTGAGATCTCTCCCGGCTGGGTGCTGCTGGGACACATGCTGCAATGGGCCAACGAGCACGGGCGCAGCGAGTTCGACTTCATGCGCGGGGACGAAGCGTACAAATACAAATTCGGGGGCATCGACCATCCCGTGCTGCGGGTTAAAATTTCACGCTGATTCCCGCCGGGGTACAGCCAGCTGCGCCCCGGTTTTCTGATAGGCATCGTCCAAAATCAGGCGCTTTGTCACTCGCCTCAGCCCCCCAGTTTAAGTATGATAAGTTCATGCCAAGAATCTTGGAGGTCCCATGCAAGATTTAACTGAATCGATCCTCGAATTGATCCGGCGCACGTCCACTGACCTGCCCGCTGACGTGGAAAACCGTCTGCGCGCAGCGGTCGAAAAGGAAGCGCCCGGTTCGGCTGCCCGTGGAGCGTTCGAAACGATCCTGAAGAACGTCGACCTGGCGCGCGCCCAATCCACGCCCATCTGCCAGGACACCGGTACCCCGATCTTCTACGTCCATTACCCCGAAGGCTCGTCCACGCGCAAGCTGCGCCGGGAGATCCAGGGTGCGGTCATCCAGGCCACCCAGCGAAATTACCTGCGCCCCAACGCAGTGGACGCTGTCAGCGGGGTCAACAGCGGCGACAACAGCGGCGACGATTATTACCCGTCGATTCACTTTGAAGAAGTGGATGCCGAACAACCGCTGACGATCGACCTGATGCTCAAGGGCGGCGGCTGCGAAAACGTCGGCGCGCAGTACAAACTGCCCAACAGCCAGCTCGGCGCTGGCCGCGACCTGGCCGGAGTCCGCAAGGTGGCGCTGGACGCGGTGCAAAAAGCCCAGGGGTTGGGCTGCGCCCCCGGCGTGCTGGGCATCGCCATCGGCGGCGACCGCGGTTCGTCGTATTACGCCTCCAAAGAGACCCTGTTCCGCAAAATCGACGACCCCAACCCGGATCCCGATTTGAACGCCCTGGAAGAGCGCCTGACCGGAGAAGCCAACCAACTGGGCATCGGACCGATGGGCTTCGGCGGCCAGACGACTGTGCTGGGGACGAAGATCAGCGGTCTGCACCGCCTGCCGGCCAGCTATTTTGTTTCGATTTCATATATGTGCTGGGCCTACCGCCGCCGCAAAATGACGGTGCAGGGCGACAAGGTTTCGTACGCTTAAACACAGAGGACGCGCAGGACACACTTAAAAGACGTAATGCCCTTGGAGTCCGGTGTGCCCAGCGAAGGAGAAAACCATGCGCAAAATAACCATTCCGATCAGCGCTGAAGTGGTGCGCGAATTGAAAGTCGGCGAGCCGGTCGCGCTCAACGGCATCATGCTTACCGGACGCGACGCGGCTCATAAGTGGCTGATCGAAACTTTCATTAAAAAGACGCGCCAGCCGCAAGACGACGATTTGCAAGTCTATGCGGAACTCAAAAAACACCTGGACGGCGGCGTAATCTATCACTGTGGGCCGGTGGTCGCCGGGCTGGACACCAAAGATTACAAGTTCGTGGCCGCCGGACCGACCACCTCCATCCGCGAGGAGCCCTACCAGGCGGACGTGATGCGGCATTTCAACGCCAGGGGCGTGATCGGCAAAGGCGGCATGGGACCCAAAACCCTGCAAGGCTGCCTGGAGGTGCCCTTCGTCTACCTGCACGCCATCGGCGGCGCAGCTTCGTATATCGCTCAGGCGGTTCAAAAAGTGCTGGGTGTTTACAAATTGGAGTTCGGCGTGCCGGAGGCCATGTGGCTGATCGAGGTCAAAGACTTCCCTGTGGTGGTGACCATGGACGCGCATGGCAACAGCCAGCACGTGGTCATTGAACAGCAGTCCCGGCAGGTGCTGGAAGAGTTGTTGGCGAAGGCCTAGGAACCGGAACGGGCAGTACATTTTTGTCCTGCCCGTTTTGATTTTAACAACCCTGAGGCATTTGTTATAATCGCCTCACGTATGAAGAATGTGACCCTGCCTGACGGCGAACAACTCCCCAGGATTGGCTTCGGCACCTGGCGCATCGGCGGCGACTCCGCTTCCGATGCATCCCAAGACACACGTTCCCTGGACGCCCTGCGTTCAGCGCTTGAACTTGGTTACACCCTCTTCGACACGGCCGAGATGTACGCCCACGGTCACGCCGAGGAATTGCTGGGTCAGGCCGTCCGTGAAGCCGGGATCGAACGCGAAAGCCTGTTTGTCACCAGCAAAGTAATGCAGTCACATCTGCAGCACGAGCAAGTCCTGCAGGCCTGCGAGCGCAGCCTGCAGCAGCTGGGAATGGACTACCTCGACCTGTACCTGATCCACTGGCCATCCCTCAGTACGCCCCTCGAAGAGACTTTCCGCGCCTTGAACCGGCTCGTCCGGGACGGCAAAGTACGCCACCTGGGCGTCAGTAATTTCGACCTGTCCTGGCTGAGGCAGGCGCAGGCGCTGTGCGAGACGCCTTTGGTCACCAACCAGGTGCCTTGCAGCCTGTCCGAGCGCACCTATTTCGAGAACGGCATGCTGGATTACTGCCAGGCGAACGGCATCCTGCTCACCGCCTACTCTCCTATCGACCAGGGCCGGCTGCGCGTCAACCCCGCCTTACAGGAGATCGCCCAGGCGCACCAGGCCACCCCTTACCAGATTGCCCTTAACTGGCTGGTGGGACAACCCGGCGTGATCACCATCCCGATGTCCTTCGATCCGCAGCACCAGAAAGAAAATCTAGAAGCTGTCGAGATCGTGTTGTCTCCCGGCGAAATCGAACAACTCACCCTATCCCGCTAAATCAAATATTGTTGAAGGCTGGTAGTCCGGCATCAGAACAGGACTGTATTTTTTTACGGATTCCACCCTGCAGAGGGTTAAACATCGGCCAGCCCAATCGTTATAATGTTTTATCTTGATCAGGATTGAGGCAGGATGCGTAAATTATTTCGCTTGCTATTAACACCCACCATATTTCTGGCGAGTTGTGGCGGACCCCAGGCCCACACACCAGCAGAAACGCGGATCGACCCGCAGGGGATCGAGCAAGTCTGGGTCCCGGCCGGGACATTTTTGATGGGCACGGAGGATGTCAGCAATTTGAATCCGCCCGCTTGGGCCGAGCGCGAACTCCCCAGCGAACAGCCCCAACACGAAGTCCGCCTCAGTCGCGGTTATTGGATCGACAAATATGAAGTGACCAATGCGGCTTTTCAAGCCTTTGCAGATGACGGGGGGTACCAGAAGAAGGGATTTTGGTCGGAAAATGGCTGGGGATGGTTGAGTCACCAGGACCCCGGCCAGTTGCCCATCGATTGCATCCCGGACGCCCTGCCGGATGAGCCGCGCGTGTGCGTCACCTGGTACGAGGCTGAGGCGTATGCCCGCTGGCGCGGTGGCCGCCTGCCGACCGAAGCGGAATGGGAATATGCCGCCCGCGGACCCGCATCCCTGATCTATCCCTGGGGCAATACCTTCGAGGGCAGCAAGGCCAACATAGTGGACAGCAGCGGACCTGCACCGGTCGGCAGCTTTCCGGCAGGTGCCAGTTGGGTCGGCGCGCAAGATATGGCGGGCAACGCCATGGAGTGGGTCCAGGATTGGCTGGATTTCAAATACTACAAGCAGAATGTAAAAAACGACCCTAAAGGACCCGAGACCGGCACGCACAAAATTGAAAAGGGGGGCTGGTGGGGCAGCAATCCTTTCGTGGCACGGGGAGCTTACCATCACTTCGAAGACCCGCCGACGTACCAGGACCATCATATCGGTTTTCGGATCGTGACCCCACCTTAAATCACAAAGCCCGGCTATTTTTGCCGGGCTTTAATTGGCTAATCGGGTGACATGCGCAGCCAAGCGATCACGACCCAGGGCGCCATAGCAAAGAAGCCGGCCAGCGCCGGCCCGCCCAGACCGGTCATCCAGGCCACCAGCACATTCCCCAAACCAGTCACTACATAGGCAAGGGCCGCCAGGCGGTCAAAACCCGCTGCAGATCCAGTTCTTTGCTGACCCAGTAGCAGTAGGAACAGGGCGAACGTGGTAAAGACGGTCAGCCACCAGCCGAAGTAATTCTGGAGCGGCACGCCGAAGTAGGCTCCATTGACCTCCCAGACCCAGTGACCGCCGCGCACCATCAAGGGATCCATCACCAGGTCCCAGGCAGTCATCGCCAGTCCACCCACTGCAGAAACTCCCAGAAGCCGCTGCCAGCTTTTCCAGTGGACCGGGGTGAGCCAATCTGCAATCACGAAGGCGGGGTACATCATCATAAACCAGGCAACCGGGATCAAGTACGGGACCAGGCCCAGGAAAAGCGGACCCAGCTTGAGCGTGTAATGGTACGGCCCGTAGACGATCCCCGTCGCCACGCCCAGGCTCTCGAAGGATAAACTCACGCCGAAGACGAAAACCAGCAGCCCCAGGGCTTTTTTCCATCCCATACGCTGGCTGGCATGTAACAATCCAAAAGAAAATCCGACCAGCGTGATCAAGGGCGTCAGGAATCCCGGGCGCGGCCAGCCAAGGGGCACAGACAGCACGCTGTAAAGCGTCAATAACCCAAAAATGGCGAGCAAACTTTGAATAATTCGTTTCATGAATGTTTTCTCCTTGATGCTTTGATTCTAATCGAAACAGTGAGCAACGTATGCCATCCTGGCCTGTTTTATTAGTGGAGCGACCCCGATTATTCTCATAACATTGACTTGGGTGTATACTGACCCCAATCCAACTGGAGGAGTTATCATGAAACGTGCAGTCAGCATCAGCATTGGTTCATCCAAACGCAACAAGGCCGTAGAAGTCACTCTTTTGGGAGAAAAAGTCAGCATCGAGCGCATCGGCACGGACGGTGATATGGAAGCTGCCGCGCTGAAATATCAGGAACTGGACGGCAAGGTGGACGCCTTTGGCGTTGGCGGGGCCGACCTGGGTCTGCTGGTAGACGACAAGTGGTACACACTGCATTCGGTCAAACCGATGGTGCGCCTAATCAAAAAAACACCCGTTGTGGACGGCACAGGTTTAAAAACCACCCTGGAAAGCAAAGCCGGGCCCTTCGTGGAGGCGAAACTTGGCGATTATGTCAAAGAACGTGGCAAGAAGGTCTTCGTCATGACCGGCGCCGACCGCTGGGGACTGGCGCATTCCTTTGTCGAAGCCGGCTACGAGTGCACCTTTGGTGATTTGATGTTCTCGCTCGGCATTCCGATCCCCTTGCATACTGAAAAACAGCTAAAAACACTGGCGGCGTGGTTAATGCCGATCGCCGGACGTTTGCCCTTCGAGTGGGTCTACCCGACCGGTGAAAAACAGGAAGAGCGCAAGCCCAAGCATGAGGAGATCTTCCACTGGGCGACGGTCGTGGCGGGGGACTGTCATTACATCAAGCGCTACATGCCGGACGATATGCAGGGCAAAATTGTGGTCACCAACACCACCACGACCGAAGACGTAGCCCTCTTCAAAAAGACCGGTGTCAAGTATCTGGTCACCACTACACCCGTCTTGGATGGACGTTCCTTTGGCACAAACATGATGGAGGCTGCCCTGATCGCCGTCTCCGGTAAGGGGCGGGCCCTGACCCGTGAAGAATACAACGAGATGCTGGACAAACTCGGGTTCGAACCGCAGTTGCAAGAACTGAATTGATGCGAATCTGAGTTGTGGACAGGTGATGAACCTGTCATGTGAGGAGGCACAAATGGACGCAATCGTAACCGCGGGTGGAATCCCGATGCCCGAAGATCCATTGTACGCTTATTCCAATGGAAATTCCAAAGCCATGCTTGACGTGGCAGGCAAACCCATGATCCAGTGGGTCCTGGATGCTTTGAGCGACGCCAATAATGTGGACCAGGTTGTCATTGTCGGGATGTCGCCCAAAAGCGGCGTGACCTGCAAGAAACCCATGATCTTCCTTTCCAATCAAGGGCGCATGCTGGCCAATATCGTGGCGGGAGTCGATAAGGTTCTCGAACTCGATCCTGAAACGGAATATGTGCTGGTCGTCTCTTCGGATATTCCAGGCATCAAACCCGAGATGGTCGACTGGTTGATTGACACCGCCATGGACACGAATGACGATATCTATTACGGCATCGTCCCGCGCGAGGTGATGGAAACGCGTTATCCCAATTCAAACCGGACCTACACGCGCCTCAAAGACATGGAAGTCTGCGGTGCAGATATGAACATCACGCATGTCAGTATGACGACCGAGCACCTGGATATGTGGGAAGAGCTGATTGGCAACCGCAAGAGTCCGCTCAAGCAGGCTGCCACGATCGGTTTCGGCACGCTCGCTCTATTATTGATGGGTCGTTTGACCCTGGACGAGACAGTCAAGCGCGTGATGAAGCGCCTCAACATCACCGGTCGCGCAATTGTCTGGGACCATGCCGAACCCGCGATGGACGTGGATAAGCCCCACCAACTCGAAATTCTGCGCAAGGACCTGGCCAAACAACAAAAGAAGAAGCAGAAAAAAGGCGCATGAAATTCAACAACATCCTGGCTGTAGACGCACAAATTTCCGCACGCATGCGCGTGGCCGAACACCCAGGTCTGTTGCGCTGGACCGCAGCCTTCCTGGCGCATTCGGGCGACTCCTGGTTCTGGGGCGCCGGATTGATCCTGGTCTGGCTCTTTGGCTCATCGTTTTGGAAGCACTGGTCGCTGGTGGTCTTCAGCGGGATTGCTGTCCTGGCCGTGATCGTCATGAGCATCAAGTTCACCGTCCGCCGCCGCAGGCCGGAAGGCGAGTGGGGCCTGATCTACCGCAGCACCGACCCGCATTCCTTTCCATCCGGGCATGCAGCGCGTGTTTTCCTGATCGCCGTCCTGGTCAGCGGGTTGGGTCCGACCTGGCTAGCTGTCATCTTTTGGATCTGGGCTCCGCTGGTCGCGCTGGCACGCGTCTCGATGGGTGTACATTATGTGTCGGATATCCTGGCCGGGACGTTGTTAGGGATTGCGCTTGGTCTGGTTGCGCTGGCGATCCAGGGGTCCTTGCTGGGCTGGTTGACCGGCCTGGTCGGCATCCCGTTGTGGTAGCGCCGCTTTGCTTAAATTCAAAGTCCCCGTGAAAGATCACGGGGACTTATTGTTTTCTAATTACTGTGCTTTCTTGATCGTCTCGAGATGTTCCTCGATGTGTTCCAGGTCTCGCTCCACCCAGGACTGCATGGTGAAGCCGCCGCCATACACGATATGACGACTCTCGCGGCTCCAGGCCTCCGGGGGTAAATCGCGTA
The DNA here is from genome assembly GCA_963790075.1 of uncultured Chloroflexia bacterium. Taxonomy (GTDB): domain Bacteria; phylum Chloroflexota; class Anaerolineae; order Anaerolineales; family Villigracilaceae; genus CAYOUV01. The sequence goes on along the minus strand of CAWBNG010000008.1, from coordinate 507,945 downwards.
AGCGTTCGATCGTCTGGTGGACGCTGGTCGTAAATTCGTCCAGAATACTTTCAAGTGGTTCATCACGATCATAATGTTCATCCATCCAGGGATCTGCATCGAAATTCTGGAATTCGGGATCGTCAACCTCGAGCGTACGGTGGATGCGCAGTCCATAAACCAGGTTATCCACATCCCGCACATGCACGGCAATCTGGTGGACATTCCATCCACCGGATTGGAAGGATTTGAACGGATCGGACACCGCCAGGCAGGTGTTTCGGAATTCATCAGCTGCCTGCCCGACACGCTTCAGCAATCGTTTGCGATATTCCAGTAGTTCCTTCATAGCTTTCACCTTCCCTTGTTGCGGCCTGGAAGGGTCGCTTACCCATATATTATATACCGACAATCTGGCCATTCAGATGTGTAGCCGCCGGGCTGGACAAATAAAGCACAGCTTTGATCAGATCGGAGGGAACGGCAGCGTCCGCAGCATGATCTGCAGTTATGCCAGTGCCAACGGCATGCACGCGAATATTAAAGGGAGCCAGTTCGAATGCTGCTTGACGTGTCAACCCGAGCAGCCCGGTCAGGCTGGCTACGTAAGCAGCACGATCGCTCAGTTCATCGCGCCCTGCCAGGGGGAGCAGATTCACGATCACGCCACCGCCCTGTTCGCGCATCACCCGTCCGACAGACTGGGTCAACAGAAAAGCGCCGGTAAGGTTGACATCCAAAGTGCGATGCCAGTCCCACTCGTCGATGTCGAGCAGCGGAAAATGCGGCTCGACCGCGGCGTGATTGACCAGCACGTCGATGCGGCCCAGGTCGTCGATCACCTGGTTGATCAGCGCCTGCACGGCTACTTTCTTGGCCACGTCGTCCACATAGGCTTCGGCCCTTCCACCTGCAGCGCGGATCTGCTCCACGACCAAGTCGAGGTTGATGGGCGAGATGTCGTTGGCAGCCACTGAGGCGCCTCGAGCGGCAAACGCTTCGGACAAAGCCCGACCCGACCCGCGTCCGGCTCCGGTGATCAGCACGACCATCCCGTCAAACTCACCCATTCACGCCTGCCTGACAAAGCGGGATTTCTCCCTGGTTGCGATTGGCATTCACCTCGATTCCCAGGTATGGTGTCGGGTCGAGCGTATTGTTGATATCCAATTCGTTACGGAAATGACCCTGCCCGTCATCCAGCACGATCGAGAAATGCAGGTGCACGCCGGTCGGGTTGTTGGGGTCACCCGAGTAGTTGCCCTGGCGGCCAAGAAATGTCCCGGCCGGGATGAACTGCTCGTAGGTGCCGGGCGGGAAATCAGGGGAAATGAAAGAGTTGCCGTCTTTATCAGCCATGTGGGTAAAGTAGAGCCAGATTTGGCGTCCCGGATTGAGCGGGTCGCTCGGAACACGCAGGATCACGGCCGATTTCCACTCCGGCAAGCGCGTCAGGTAACCGTCGTAAGCGGCGACGACCGGGGTTTGGTTCAGTTGGCCGCCGCCGAAAATATCCAAACCTTGATGGCGATGTCCGACGCGGAACGAATCGTCCCACAGAAAACCGATCAGGCCATCTGTCGGGAAGATGAAGGGTGCGTCGCCACAACGCTCTCCGGCCTGCATGGCCCAATCTGGATGCTGGTCGGAATGCCGCAGCCATTCCATCACCGTCCCGGAGCGGGACACCCGTGGCCGGACTCCGTGATAGAGGAAATATCCGCCCACCAAGGCGACCACGATCACCACCGATACAATAAAACGATTTGACATGGGGAAGATTATAACGGGTTTCTAAATCTGACAGCGACACTGCCAGATGAATGCCGGATTTTAACCGTAGAGATTGTGCAACTTAAGCTGGATGGATAGCGGTCGAATTACACGCCTGACCTGCTCACGATTTCTATCCGGGCACATTACAAGTACTTTACAAAACCGCAATTTCTCAGTCAAACAAGTTATGCTTATGCTAATATAGCTGTTAAATTAAGGAAGGAGGTGATCATGTGATGCTCTGGATTAATGAACGTGGCCAAGGGCTGGTCGAGTATGCTTTGATTCTTGTTTTGGTTGCCGTCGTTGTAATTGCTGTTTTAATGTTGCTCGGCCCAATCATTGGCAACGTTTTTAGCAGGCTCATCGATAGTATTCCATCTGGATCTTAGCAAAAAACTTCCCGCAGAGAACCACGCGGGAAGTTTTTTGCTAAGATCCATCCAACAATCACAATCTACTGGGGGCAAGCTGTTGTATTAACCTGGCCTGCATGGACCATGGTCCAGTCCAGGTAATGGTGACGGGTATGATTTTGCCGCGGAGGTCATCGTCTGCTTCAAGGAAAACCAGCTTGTTGGTCGGTGTACGGCCTTTCCAGCGACCTTTAACTTTCTCTTCAAAAAGCACATAAACGGTCTGACCTAAATATCGGGCGTTAATCTCGCCGACGATTTGTTCTTGCAAATCTTCCAATGCCCGGAAGCGACGCATCTTTTCTTCATCAGGGACATCGTCCAGCATGCGGCGGGTGGCCACTGTCCCTTCGCGGGAGGAGTAACGAGCCAGATGGGCCACATCCAGCTTCAATTCGGCCAGAATATCGTAGGTCTGCGTGAACTGTTCCTCTGTCTCGCCGGGAAAACCGACAATGATATCTGTAGCGATCGAACAGTCCGGAATGACATTGCGGATCTTCTCGACCAGGCGGCGGTAATCGTCCCGGGTATAGCCGCGTTTCATATTTTCCAGCACGGTATCATCGCCGGCCTGGATCGGCACCTCGATGTGCGGCATGACCTTGGGCAGTTCGGCCACCGCCTCCATTAAATCTTCGTCGAAGTAGCTTGGATGCGAGGTCAGGAAACGGATGCGCTCCAAACCATCCACCTGGTGGACGACCCGCAACAGGCCGGCCAGGTTGGGACCGTCCGGCACGTCCGTGCCATAACGGTCGACGATCTGGCCCAGCAGGGTAATTTCCTTGACGCCCTGAGCCACCAGCGAACGGACCTCACCCACGATATCACCGACCGGGCGTGAACGTTCGACGCCGCGCCGGAAAGGGATGATGCAGAAGGTACAGGCGTGCGAACAACCGTAAACGACCGGCACGTGGGCCGAGACGAGTTGTCCGCGCTCGTGGGCCGGCAGGGTCAGGTCCTCGTCCATCATCAGGAAGCGGCGGGTCGTCTCGGCATCTGCGAGCGAGCGCACCTCACCCTGGGTCAGGAACGAGACCAGCGGTCCCGGATCGGAGGGCGGCGAGAAGACGTCCACAAAAGGCAGCTTCGCGCGCAATTTCTCCGCGCCGCGCACCCCGACCAGGCAGCCCATCAGGTTGATCACCAGCTGCGGATTTTGATCCTTGAGCGGACGCAGGGAATGCAAGCGCCCGATGGCCTTGTCTTCCGCGGACTGGCGCACGACACAGGTATTGAGCACGATCACGTCGGCTTCTTCGGCCTTGTCGGTGAAGGTGTAGCCCAGATGCTCCAGCGAAGAACCGACGCGCTGCGAGTCGGCCACGTTCATCTGGCAGCCTTCGGTCCAGAGGTGGTATTTCTTTCCCATAAGGCCTGAATTATACCAAGTTTGTCGACAATCTGATCTAGTTATGCAATTTTAAATAAAACTCCGAGCCCGAGAGAGCTTGGAGTTTTATTGGTTTATTGGAGTTACTTGCCAAACGCGCTATTGCTTTACTTCACAAATTTTCAGTACACCGGGGGCCGGATCGCCAAATACATCATTGCTGCATGAAATCCCGTCGGTGGTAGTCTTCTTGACCCAATTGCCCGCGATCCCATATCTTACTTTCGCCGTTCCGCTAAAGCTGCAATACCCATTCTCATCCGCACAGAATTGCCAGGTCGGGACAGGAGTAGGGGTAGGGGGTGCTTCCGTAGGTGTAGGGGAAGCAGTAGGAGGAATGGGAGTAGGAGTGGGCGGAACAGGGGTGGGTGTCGGTGTGTCAGTCGGCGGAACCGGGGTGGGACTGGCTGGGGATTCGACCTGGAATACTTCACAGCTCTTGTACACCCCGACAATTGGATCTCCAAAGACGCTGTTGCTGCACGAGACCCCATTGAAGTACGATCCATATGCATAGGTATTATTGGCCCCATATCTTACGTTGGCCGTTCCGCTGAAACTGCAGTACTCACCTTCATTCGCGCAAGGGTTCCAGGTCGGGGCCGGGGTGGCGGTGGGTGGTACCGGCGTAGGCGTAGGCAGTTCGGGGGTCGGCGTGGTTGGGATCGGTGTTTCGGTCGCAAACAGACCTCCCTCGCCGCCACCACCAACGCCGACGGCAGCGCCACCCAAGCCTAAAAAGCCTTCGCCGATCGAAGTGAAGATATCGCCGACAAGCGGTCCCATCATCATCATCACCGACATGACAGTTATGGCCACTAAGGCCAGGATCAGGGAATATTCCACCAGGCCCTGGCCTTTTTCTTTCTTGGAAGACGAAGTAAGCATCATTGATTTCTCCTGACCAAAATACATCGTTCAAATAATCTAATTTATGTATAGTACAGTTAACATTAATATGAAAGCCCTGCAATTAATGTTTTTGAAAGTATCTGGAATAACTTGCCCTTCTGTAAAGAAAAAAGGGGATCTGTGTCAGGAATCCTTGATTTTGTATTTGCAGTATTGATAGTTCTGCCCAAACGCATGTAATTCAAGTAGGAGAGGTTCGTCATGCCAAGCAGGGATTTAGGCACCCCCTGGCTCGGGGGGATGGCCAAGCAGCCTAAGGTGTTTACCTTGAAAACAGATCCATCCCAAATTCAAGTCCTAATAAGCGATCAGGAATAAAAACTCCGAGCCCGAGAGAGCTTGGAGTTTTATTGGTTTATTGGAGTTACTTGCCAAACGCGCTATTGCTTTACTTCACAAATTTTCAGTACACCGGGGGCCGGATCGCCAAATACATCATTGCTGCATGAAATCCCGTCGGTGGTAGTCTTCTTGACCCAATTGCCCGCGATCCCATATCTTACTTTCGCCGTTCCGCTAAAGCTGCAATACCCATTCTCATCCGCACAGAATTGCCAGGTCGGGACAGGAGTAGGGGTAGGGGGTGCTTCCGTAGGTGTAGGGGAAGCAGTAGGAGGAATGGGAGTAGGAGTGGGCGGAACAGGGGTGGGTGTCGGTGTGTCAGTCGGCGGAACCGGGGTGGGACTGGCTGGGGATTCGACCTGGAATACTTCACAGCTCTTGTACACCCCGACAATTGGATCTCCAAAGACGCTGTTGCTGCACGAGACCCCATTGAAGTACGATCCATATGCATAGGTATTATTGGCCCCATATCTTACGTTGGCCGTTCCGCTGAAACTGCAGTACTCACCTTCATTCGCGCAAGGGTTCCAGGTCGGGGCCGGGGTGGCGGTGGGTGGTACTGGCGTAGGCGTAGGCAGTTCGGGGGTCGGCGTGGTTGGGATCGGTGTTTCGGTCGCAAACAGACCTCCCTCGCCGCCACCACCAACGCCGACGGCAGCGCCACCCAAGCCTAAAAAGCCTTCGCCGATCGAAGTGAAGATATCGCCGACAAGCGGTCCCATCATCATCATCACCGACATGACAGTTATGGCCACTAAGGCCAGGATCAGGGAATATTCCACCAGGCCCTGGCCTTTTTCTTTCTTGGAAGACGAAGTAAGCATCATTGATTTCTCCTGACCAAAATACATCGTTCAAATAATCTAATTTATGTATAGTACAAGTAACAAAAAAACGAAACCGCTGTAATTAATATTTTTGCAAGGTCTGAAAAATACTTACTTTTTTGTAAGTGAAAACCAGCTCTCTTGTCAGGAATTCCTCGATTTTTTATTGCCTTTTGACGCGTTCACATCTTCGTTTGAATGTATCATTTGAGGAAAGCATTCATCAATACGACTAGCGATTTATGGTAAAATCGCCATCGCTCGGAGGGATGGCCGAGCGGCCTAAGGCGCCTGTCTTGAAAACAGGTATGGAGCAATCCATCGTGGGTTCGAATCCCACTCCCTCCGCTGACCGTCCAAACCGAGCCTTAATAACTGCATATGGGGAGGTGCCAGAGAGGCCGATTGGGCTCGCCTGCTAAGTGAGTGTCGGGGTTAAACTCGACCGTGGGTTCGAATCCCACCCTCCCCGCCTTCAAGAACGCGTCCGTTTGGGCGCGTTTTGTTTTCGCCCGTGGGTCCCCATGCAGGGGATGCTATTCGAATCCACCCTCCCCGCCTTCAAGAACGCGTCCGTTTGGGCGCGTTTTGTTTTCGCCCGTGGGTCCCCATGCAGGGGATGCTATTCGAATCCCACCCTCCCCGCCTTCAAGAACGCGTCCGTTTGGGCGCGTTTTGTTTTCGCCCGTGGGTCCCCATGCAGGGGATGCTATTCGAATCCCACCCTCCCCGCCGTATAAAAAAGGACCCGTCAAAATTGACGGGTCCTTGGCTTCAATCGAGCACTTCGAGACGCTCGACTACGATCTGTCCCCTTTCAGGACTGGCGTTGGGCGGCAGGATGGTGAGCGTGCTTTTTATAACTTTCTATCGTTCAGGTCCCATCTGGATCTTAATCTAAGAGCGCTCAAGTCTTTACCCCGAGAAATATCTGCGCACAGTGCATAGCGTATTCCCAGTCTGCGCCGACTTCGTTCAGGCTCCACCAGGCCGAGAGCACGGCATGGGCGATGGCCCAACCGCACAGGCGTTCGAGCTCGAAACCCAGTTGCTCGGATAAGATCGCCAGGCGCCGCGCGGTCAGACGAGCCGCATCCGGCCGAGCCAGGCGGTCCCTAGGGTTGATCATCAATGGCCCCAGTTCGTATTCGGGGTAGCCGATCACGCCTTTGGGATCGATGGCCAGCCAGCCACGATTGGATTCGAGGATATTAAAATGGTGGAAGTCGCCATGCAGCAGTACCTGCGGGCGATCTTCAGAGAAGAAATCGGCAATCAGCTCCTCGGCAGCCTCCACAACCTGCGCCGGGAAAGGTCCAGTTCCGCCCTCGAAGCGCTGACGCAATCCACCCAGCCCATCGAACCAGTCACGTAAAAGGATGAAATCGCCCTTTTCTGGAGCGGGAGCGTGCAATCTGGTCAGGACCTGCGCTGCAATGGAGGTCGCCTGCTCGTCGTCCGGCAGGCTGCTGAGCATGCGGCCGGGGCGCAGGCGTTCGAGCAGCAACATGCCCTGTGCGGGATCAGCCTCCAGCAAACGGACAGCGCCCTGGCCGGCGTAATAGCGCAGGGCCGCAATTTCGCCCGTCAACTCACGGTTGGGGACGCCCAGTTTGAGAACCCGCTCGTTCCCGGCCCCATCCGAGGCAAAGGCGACCCAATTGTAAGAGAGTTCAGGGACGGGCTGTACCTCCATCAACCCCCAGCGCTGGACAGCTTCGTCCACCAAGCCAGGCAAGGTCTCCAGCCAGGCCTGGCCGCCGGTCCCAAAAGCGCCACGCACATTGCGAACGAAGGTTGAAGAGAGTTTCATACGCAGGATTGGATACTCGGCGCGCCTGCTCACCCACGAACGGGATGCGGTCTCTGGTACAGCACCCCTGGGTGATCCCACTCCAGTTCATAGCCGGCTTGCTTGAGAGCCTCCAGCACCATTTGTCCCTGGGGCGCGACCCAGCAGGCGGACTGGTAATCCAACTGCGCGGCCAGGCGGCGCGCATCTTGCAGCAGGTCGGGCAGGTCTTCAGTCTGGCAGGCCAGCAGGCACAGGTACAGGCTGCGCTGGCCAGCGTCTTCGTCCTCCTGCGCGGCCAGCAATCCACCCTTTCCGCGCCACCACCACAGGTGAGTTTGCTCCACGAAACCGGCCAGGGTGGGTTCGTCCGGTGCCAGGAACTGCCAGCCCAGGTCCATCAGTCCGTGAGACAAGGTCAGCGAGCGACTGTGCCGCGCAAACGCGACGGCTTGCGGCAATTCGCCGGCTTTCACAGGTCGAAAAGCATCGCTCGCCTGAGCCAAAGCGGTCGCGCTGTGCTTTTCGACGAATCCAATGCGGGTGTAGCCGAGCTTCTCGGAAAGATGATGCACCTGCACCCGTTCCGAACCGGTCATCAGGCGCACAACTCCATCACCGTGCGCGAGCCACCAGTCGTTGAGATACTGGTTGATGTGCGTACCAATCTTGAATCCCTGGAATTGCGGATCAACGCGGAAGCCTTCCAGCCACCACTGACCAGGAGCCAGCAAGGTCACTTTGGCCAGCCCCACAGCGTGGCCGGCGTATTCGGCCACGACCAACTGGCCATGCGGATCCGCCAGCCACTCCGGCCAGATATAGGGCACATAATCATGACCGTCCCAGATGAATTTGCAGAATCGGTTGACGTCAGCGGTATCACGCGGCAAGGCCGGACGACAGACGACAACAGGGGATGAAAAGGTTTGGGACATGGGAGCAAGTTGGGGATTGGGGCGAGCGAGGTCTAACTCGGGAAGAGCTTTTCCATCACTTCCGGGCAATACTTCTCGACCATCTCAGACGACAAGCCGTTCTCCTTGCAGATGGCGGCATACAGGTCGGCGGAAGGGCGCTTGGTGCGTTTCTGGGTTTCTGTGTCCAGGGCCCACAGGCCGAAACGCTGGGTCCAGCCGCGCTCCCACTCGAAGTTGTCGACGAGTGTCCAGTGAAAGTAACCCTTGACCGGCCAGTTGAAGTTGACTGCGCGCCACACCTGGTGGATGTGTTGGGCCAGGTAGCGCGGGCGCAGGCGGTCGGCTGAATCTTCGACGCCATTTTCGGTGATGATCAGCGGCAGGTTGGGAAAAGTTTTCACCGCCCACTGGATGGTCTGGAACATCCCTTCGGGGATGTTGGCCGCAAAACCAGTCTCGCTCAGGTCGGCACCTGCCGGATAGCCGCTGTGGGTAAAAAGTTCGGCGCGGTTGCGCAAGTCGAAATTGACGGTATCGATGGAATAATAATTGATGCCCAAATAATCCTGTGTGCCCCTGGCTTCGGGGATCGAAACCTTGCCCAGCGGTGAGCGCATCACGCCCGTGGAAATCCCGGAAGGGAAGGCCAGGTTGACGCCGTTGTAACGGATGTTGCGCATCAAACGGTCGAGCGGGAACCAGGGCCGCTTGGGTACCATCGGGCGGTGGTGGTGGGCGAAGCCGACGCGCGCTTCCGGTTGGATGGCATGGATGGCATGGTAAGCGGCGGCGTGCCCGCGCAGCATGTTGGCCAAGACCTGGATGGCTATATCCGGGCCCTTATGACAGGCTGGGAAATCTCCGGTCAGGTAGCCGTTCAAGGCGTAGACATTGGGTTCGTTGATGGTGCACCACAGGTTGGTGTATTCCTTGAGCGCCTCGACCGCCTTGCGCACAAATTTCTCGAAAAGCGGCACGACCTCTTCGTTCTCCCAGCCACAGCGCTCGTAAAGCCAGAGCGGATCAGAGAAGTGATGCAGCGTGACCATGGCGGTCATGCCGCGTTCTTTCAGGCCGCGCAGCATCTGGCGATAGTGTTCCAAAGCGTCTTCGTCCCAGCGGTCGGGCGCAGGCTGGATGCGGCTCCATTCAACCGAGAAGCGGTGCGCGTTCTGACCGCCTTCGGCGGCGCGGTCGAAGTCCTCGCGCCAGCGCCCACCCCACCAGTCACAGGCCAGGCCGGATTTGCCATTCGTATGTCCGTCCTGCTCCCACTGCCACCATTGATTATTGGTGTTATTGCCTTCCACCTGATGCGAGGCGGTGGCCGTTCCCCATAAAAATCCGCGCGGGAAGTGATAGATTGCTTGCGGCATGCTTCCTCCAGAACACAGCCTAGGGACGGATTCAATCCCGCCCGGCTTTGATTTAACTAGACGGATGATTTCGTCCTGGCCAGATAAGCCAGGTACAAAGCGACCGAGCCGGCGACTGCAGCGTTGAGCGACTCGATCTGCCCTTTCATTGGCAGCTTCATCAGCATGTCGCAGGATTTGACCGTCAGCGGACGCATCCCCTCGCCCTCCGAACCGACCACCAGCCCCAGCGGACCGTCCAGGCGGATCCGCTCCGGGTCCTGGGCCTGCTGGCTGCCTTCGAGACCGATGATCCAGGCCCCGGCTTCTTTCAGCGCTTTGATGGCCTGGTGCAGGTTGGCCTGCGCCACCAGTAAATGCTCGGACGCGCCTGAAGAGGCGTTGACCACCGCCGGTGTGACTCCCACCGTGCGCGCCAACGGGATAACCACGCCGTGAACGCCGACGACTTCAGCGGTGCGCAACAGTGTGCCAAAGTTCTGCGGGTCGTTGAGTGCATCCAGCAGCAGCACGAAGAGCGGCTCACTGCGCCCATCGGCCAGTTCGAAAATGTCGGTCAGTTCGGCATAGGGGTAGCCGCTGGCCTCCAGCAGCACACCCTGGTGATTGGCGTGCACACGGTCAAGCCGTCCGCGCGGCAGGCGTTTGACGGGCAGCTGGCGCGCCTGGGCCAATTGGATAATCTCGCTCAGGCGACCCTTCTCCTGCGCTCCCTCGGCGACCTCAAGCTGGAAGGGCTGGCGACGGCCTGCGCGCAGGGTCTCGTAGACGGCATTGCGAGAGTAAAGCAGTTCCTTCATCGCAGCTATTATAAACGCAAGCGCTATCGCAAAGTGCTAATTGGGATTCATAAAAAATTTAGGGGCCGCCCTTCTATTAATCCTTCATCAACCTCCCCAAACCTACGGTTGCCAAATTGAACATAAGGGGGCAAAATAGGGACGGGACGGGATTCGGAATTTGACCATCGAAAACCAGAAAGCCCGGTTAAAATTCCCGACTTCCGGTTTCCAATTTACTCTCCACGGAGTTTCCCATGCACGGTGGTGGTTGGCACAGTTATGTTCGTTCGGGCGATGAAAAACCCCAAAAAGTTACCAAAGAGCTGCTTTTGCGCGTATTGACCTATGCGCGCCCCTACTGGAATCATATCAGTGGGATGCTGGTCACGATCCTGTTCGGCACAGGGCTTTCCCTGATTTCACCGCTGATCTTCCGCCAGATGATCGACAAGGTCCTGCCGTCCAAAAACCTGAACCAGTTAACCCTGTACGCTGTTGCCCTATTACTTGTCCCGCTCTTCAGCGGGGGAATCAACGTGGTCCAGCGGCGGTTGAATGCCAGCGTGGGAGAAGGCGTGATCTACGACTTGCGCGTGGCGCTCTTCGCCCGCCTACAGCGTATGAGTTTGCGCTTCTTCACCAACACCAAGGTTGGCGAGTTGATGTCGCGCCTGAACAACGATGTGGTCGGCGCACAGAACGCCATCAGCAATACCATCGTCGGCATCGCCACCAACCTGGTCCAGACAGTCGCTATCCTGGCCGTCATGCTGACTCTCGAGTGGCGGCTGACGGTCGTCAGCGTCCTGATCATGCCGCTCTTCATCCTGGCCGCCCGCCGGCTGGGAGTAGTGCTGCGCGACATCGCCCGCAAGGGCATGGACCTGAACGCGGCCATGAACGCCCACATGAACGAGACGCTCAACATCGGCGGGGCGCTGCTGGTCAAACTGTTCGGGCGCGCCAAAGAGGAGGAAGAACGCTTCCGCCAGCGCGCGGAAGGCGTACGCGACATCGGCATCCGCCGCGCCGTGGTCGGCTCGACCTTCTTCGTCATTATCGGGCTGGTCAGCGCCGTCGGTACGGCGCTGGTCTATGGTCTGGGCGGCTACTTCGTGATCAAAAACGCCTTCACCATCGGCACCATCGTGGCTTTCGGCTCGTACCTCGGTCAGCTTTACGGCGCGCTGCAGGGATTGGCTGGCGCACCGGTCGAGTTCAGCACCAGCATGGTCTCGTTCGAGCGCGTCTTCGAGGTGATCGACCTGCCGCAGGATATCGTCGAAAAGCCGGACGCCATCGTCTTGCAGGATGTACGCGGCGACCTGGAGTTTGAGAACGTGACCTTCAACTACAGCATTGACGAGTCCAAGCTGCTCAGCGAGGTCAAACGCTATGGAAAAATGGATAATGTGACAGCGGTGCTCAGCGGAGGCGGGGGGAACGGGAAAACGAATCAACCCAGCGAAACACCGGATGACCCCCTCGCAGCTTCCGGGACGCCCGAGGCGATGCCCACCTCCCAGGCACGTGAGGTAGCCCTCGAATCGGTCTCGTTCAAAGCCTCCGCTGGACAGTTGGTCGCCCTGGTCGGCCCTTCGGGTGCCGGCAAGACTACCATGACGTATCTGATCCCGCGCCTGTATGACCCGAACCAGGGCGTCATCCGCATCGACGGGCACGACCTGCGGGATGTGACACTCGACTCGCTGGCCGGACAGATCGGCATGGTGACGCAGGAGAACTACCTGTTCCACGATACCATCCGCACCAACCTGACATACGCCAAACCGGACGCCACCCAGGCTGAGACCGAAGCGGCGGCGCGGGCGGCCAACATCCACCAGTTCATCACCGAACTCCCGGAGGGTTACGACACGGTGGCCGGCGAGCGCGGCTACCGCTTGAGCGGCGGCGAGAAACAGCGCATCGCCCTGGCGCGCGTCATCCTGAAAGACCCGCGCATCCTGGTGCTGGACGAAGCTACCAGCCACCTGGACAGCGAATCGGAAGCCCTGATCCAGGAAGCGCTGAAACGTGTCATGGCCGGGCGGACCAGCATTGTCATCGCCCACCGCCTGAGCACCATCCTGGCGGCCGACTTGATCCTGGTCATGGACCGCGGTCAGATCGTCGAACGCGGCACGCACGAGGAATTATTGCGCGCGGGCGGATTATACAGCCAGTTGTATGAGACACAGTTTAAACAAAATCAAATGACAAATTAACCACCTCGTCATTATGAATCGCTAAGAACGCAAGAGGCACAAAAAATCTTTGTGCCCTTAACGCGCTTAGCGGTTCGGTTTTTAATTATCACAAAAAAATGGGGACGGGCCACGCAGATGGCAAGCGGAATCCAAGCGCAGCTAGCCGTCTTGCCGATAATCTCCCAGCGCCTTGAGCTGGTTGTTCCACTGCCTACGATCGGGATCCATCCAGCAAGCAATAGCCTAGTGTGCTGCTATTCTTTCGGAACGGTAAGCAGATACAAGCTGACCGGGATAGACGCCAAGCTGACCAGGAAGACCGCCTTCGGCAATCCAAACCAGCCCGTCAGGGTATCTACGCCGACCGCAAGCAGGCCGATCACCCCTAGGATTAACAGCAGCTTACCAGCCAAGCGAAAATTTACAGAGACAAAACCCGCCGGTCGGTTCATTTATACAAGCTTACGGGTAGCTGGCCGTCTCGCCGATGATCTCCCATCCACGCTCCTTGGCTACGGCACGTAATTTGCCATCGGGATAGGCCGCCACGGGATGATCGGCGTGTTCCAGCAAGGGGATATCCAGGATAGTATCACCATAGGCATAATCGACCCGTTCCACGCCCAGGCGGGAAAGCACCTTTTCGATCTTGCGCTCGTCCGCGACCAACTCCCCCCCAATACGCACGCGCCCGTCCACGAACTCGACCGGCGTACCGATCGCCCCGACAGTGCGCTCAACACCTGTCGGGGCGGCCTGGACGCTGATGCGGCGGGCGAAAGCCGCCACGCCTGATTCGTACACGCTGCTGGCAATGTAGACCTGCGCGCCGTTCTCGAAGTGATCAATCAAGCGCTGGATGACGTCCTGGTGGCGTTTTTTCCACAGGTCAACCTCGACCATCCATTCGGCGACTTCGTCGAACTTCTGCGGGGTGGCATCCTTGATCATCGACAGGCTGCTCACCATCAAGCCCTGCCCCCATCTCTGCCAATCGATCAGTCCGCTCTTGGCCAGCAGATAACCGGGCAGGATAGTAGAAGCCATGTACCAGTTCGCCTGCCATTTACTCTGGTTGTGACGCACCCAGTCCACCAGTCCCAGCACCGGTGAGCCGGTGGTCAACGTGCCCATTAAGTCTGAAACGACGATCATCCTGCCTCCACTCCGCAAAAATCGCTGGATAAATCCCGCCAGATTATAGCATCTGAGATGATAAAATCACCCCATGGGCACGCTCTATCTCGTCGCCACCCCGATCGGTAATCTGGAAGACATGTCCGCGCGCGCCGTACGTATCCTGCGCGAGGCGGCCCTGATCGCTGCCGAGGACACCCGTCACAGCGGGAAATTGCTCAAGCATTTCGGGGTCGAAACCCCGCTGACCAGCTACTTCGAGCACAACAAACTCAACAAGATCGAAGCCGTGCTGGAGACGCTCGCCACGGGGGATGTGGCGCTGGTCTCGGACGCCGGGACACCTGGATTGAACGATCCCGGCTACGAATTGGTGCGCGCTGCACTCGCTGCGGGCTACGCCGTCAGCCCGATCCCCGGGCCCACGGCGCCAATCTCAGCCCTGGTCGTTTCCGGTCTACCGACTGACAGTTTCCTGTATCTCGGCTACCTGCCGCATAAAGCCAGCGCCCGTCGCGCCCGCCTGAAGGAAGTCGCAGCCCAACCCTATACGCTGATCTGGCTCGAATCGCCTCACCGGCTGGTCGCTGCGTTACAGGACATGCTCGCCCTCTTGGGCGACCGCCGCATCTGCGTGGCGCGCGAAATGACCAAGTTGTTCGAGGAGCTCTGGCGCGGCAGGCTCAGCGCTGCGCTGGATTATTTCCAGTCCCAGCCCGCGCGCGGAGAATTCACGCTGGTGGTTGCAGGCAAATCAGCAGAAGGCCAGGAGCAATGGACCGAAGCTCAACTACTGGCAGCCATCCAGCGCGAGCGCCAGGGCGGTAAAGCCGCCAAACAGATCGCCAGTGAACTGGCGGAACATTCCGGCTGGGCCAGGCGCGAGATATACAACCTGATCACCTCACACAAACCCTGATCCTTTGACTATTTGGAGCCACGATGGACATCCGTGCCTACAATCGTGAAGCCTGGGACCGCGAGGTCGAAGCTGGCCAAAATCCCTGGACCCTGCCGGTCAGTACGGAAGAGATCGCCAAGGCCCGCCGCGGCGAGTGGAAGGTGTTGCTGACCCAGCAAAAACCGGTGCCGCGTGCGTGGTTCCCGCCCTTACCCGGGCTGGATCTGCTGGCCCTGGCTAGCGGCGGTGGGCAGCAGGGACCGATCTTCGCTGCCGCTGGTGCAGACGTGACCGTTTTTGACAACTCGCCCAGGCAACTGGAGCGTGATCGTGTGGTGGCCGAACGCGAAGGCCTGATGAATCTGCGCACGGTCGAGGGCGACGCGCGCGACCTGTTGATGTTTGCCGACCAGAGCTTCGACCTGGTCTTCAATCCCGTCTCGACCGTCTTCATCCCTGAAGTGCGCCCGGTTTGGAAGGAATGCTTCCGCGTGCTGCGGCCCGGCGGCGTGCTGCTGGTTGGTATGATGAACCCGGACTTTTACATCTTCGACTTCGACAAAGCCGACCGGGGCATCCTGGAAGTGGTGCACAAGCTTCCCTACGCCGACGCGGATGACCTGATCGAACGCGAGAAAATGATGGCCAAGGGCTGGCCGCTGGAGCACAGCCACACCCTGACCGACCTGCTGGGCGGGCAAATGGAGGCCGGCTTCCAGCTCGTCGATCTGTACGAGGACACCCACGACGATTTGGTCATCGGTGAGTACCTCCAGACCTATCTCGCCACCAGAGCGATCAAGGTGGGCAGTTTAGCATGAAGGTAACACACTCTCGCTGGCAGGAATTGGCTTGGCGGGCCTTGTTTGCTGGGCTGATTGTGCTGGGAATCCTGGCACGCCTGCGACAATATCTATTCAACCGCGCCTTGTGGTTGGACGAAGCTATGCTGGCGCTAAATATCGTCAATCGCTCATTTAGTGGGTTGTTGAAACCGCTTGGCTACGACCAAGGCGCACCACTAGGTTTCCTGATGGCCTTGAAGCTGGTTATCAGTCTGTTCGGGAAGAGCGAGTATGCCTTCCGGCTGATCCCATATCTGGCAAGTTGCTTCGCACTGGTGTTGCTATACTTCTGGGGAAGACGCCTGACGGGTCCGCTTGGGTTGGCCTTTTTGTTAGGCGTTTTCACTGCCAGTTATCGCCTGGTTTCATATGCTGTAGAAGCCAAACAATACTCATCAGATATGGCACTTGTGCTGGCGCTTTACTTACTAGCCTTCCGTTTTTTTGACAGCGAGGCAGATCAGTGGGATTTTGTTTTCTTAGCTATAGGCGGATCAACAGCGCTGTGGTTTTCGCACCCGGTGTTGTTTACACTAGGTGGCATTGGACTAGTATTGTTGGTCAAATATTTCCACACCCGAGATCGCCAGCGATTGATTTACACTCTCGGAACAGGGTTGTTCTGGGGCACGAACTTCACTATCTTGTATTTTATCCAGTTTCGCGGGTTGGCAAAGAACTATGCGCTGACCAACTTCTGGGCTGAATATTTCATGCCGATGCCACCATGGAGTGACTGGTCGTGGTTCAAGGGCACATTTAGTGGCTTATTCCACAACCCTTTAGGATTGGCCGAACCGCACATCGCCATACTAATCCTGTTTATCCTTGGATTGGCAATTCTATTCCACAGACACTGGCAGTGGAGCCTGACTTTCATCGTCTCGATCCTGCTAACGCTGGCAGCTTCAATCATTCATAAATATCCCTTTGGGGCACGCATGATCTTGTTCCTCATGCCCGGCTTTGCACTAGGAATTGGTGAAGGCATCGAAAGTGTCCGCAAACTATTCGGGCGAATCAAACTTCCATTAATGGGTTGGGTCGTAGGCGTATCACTAGCAGGGGTTTTACTTTACCAACCTGCCGCCTTTGGCTGGGAGAACTTCGCCATGCCTAAAAAATCAGAGGATATCCGACCTGCAATGGCCTTTCTTGCCCAAAACCGTAAAACCGGCGATGTAATCTATGTCTACCCCGGTGGTGTGCCAGCCTTTCGCTTCTACGCTGCCCATTATGGTTTTAAAGAATTCTGATTTCATTGCCGGGACGGGGTATGATGTCCCCTTTCAGCATTACCTAGATGAAATCGACCGGTTCATTGGCCAGAAGCGCGTCTGGGTATTGTTCTCGCATCTTTTTGAAAACAAGGGTATTGATGAAAAAACAGCCTTCCTTGACCATCTCGATCAAATTGGCAATAAGAAGAAAATATTTATTATCCCTGGTACATCCGTTTATTTGTTTCTCTACGATCTGACACCCCGCTAATCTCTCGGCGAAGAACAAATCTCCGCTGATCAATATTTAGTTAAAACCGCTTCCTTATAAAACCCAGAAACAGCCACAGTCTGACTAACCTGCTGGGCGGGCAAATGGAGGCCGGCTTCCAGCTCGTCGACCTGTACGAGAACACGCACGACGATTTGGTCATCGGTGAGTACCTCTAGACCTATCTCGCCACCAGAGCGATCAAGCCCTGATTTATTTTGCGTATCTTACAACGTTTAGGGCATTCAAGATACATGGGTACTTGAAAATTGCCCGAAATGTGATATGAATATTAGTAGGGTTTTGTGTAGACAAATTATAGTCAAGCGAGGGATGAGATCCACCGAGGGGAAAGGAGGAATGATGACTCGCAAAGTGTCCACACTGGGGGTAACGGCATTCCTGTTTCTGGCCCTGCTCATGGCCAGCTGCAACTTGAACTTTACAACCGGGGGACCATCCGAACCAAATCCTGACAATTCCAATCAGATGGATCTGGCTGCCTGTCCCAAAGCAGGCGATTCGATGCTGTTGAAATTTTCGGCCAACATTAAAATCAGTCATGAAGGGGCTGAAATCAACCATGATCTGCAGGATGGAACTCCTTAATTTGATGGTCATGCCGGATGGCAGCATCCAGGCCGTCGAGGGCACGCAAATTCCCTTCACGATGAACGGCGTTATGGGACCCTGCACGCTGGAGGGTGGTGGCAACATGTCTCCCAGCGCGGTTGGCCTCTGCCAAAACGGGGTCGTATACCTGACGATCATGGAAGATTGGGGGCCTTACCAGGGGACCATGACCTGCCCCGACGTCGGTGAAGTGCCGTTCAACACGCCCTCTCTCGGATTGAGGACTCACACCGGAGCTGACGGCAAGGGCGAGGTGTTCTACCTCGACAAGAACTTCTCGCCGGAAGGAGTAGGGTACACGACCATGCGTGAGTTCGCCGGACCTGGTGAAGGCAGACACGTCTGGACCCTCTTCTGGAGTTACACTGCACCGACGAAATAAACAAGATCGTATCCCGGTCTTGATCTTCGAGCATCACGCCCTGCTGGAGGACAAGCAGTCGCTGTTCAGGGATTGAGAAATTTTTTTCAAATCTCAATCAAGACAGCCTGCAGCAGGGCATAAAAGGTGATTCTCTTAACACAGTGCAGCGAAACCGGACCTAAATTAATGTCCCATCCATCACAGAAGGCCGTTATAATCGGTTATACTTGGCGAACCTTCGATCAACCCTCATCCGTCGAAAGTGCACTACCAAACCCAACTTAAAATGGAGTCACTCATGTCTCAACCCGAAAACGAGCCCATGTCTTTTCATAATGAACGCGCCGTAATGCGCGTTGCCCTCTGGTCCAACATCATTGCCTGGATTATTCTTGTATTTGCAATGATCTCATTTGTCTACCAGCTTTATCAGATCGTGCCCAATTTCTCACAAATCCTTTCAAACTTGCCCACCAACATCCTCGAACGCATCGCCATCTTTATTACACAAGTCTTCTATACTCCATTGGTGGGTGTTTTCTATTTCCTTGTATTGCGTGCCATATCACAAGGCCTGAATTTAGGATTGGACATCTACTACGGCAAAGAAGGCACCGAAGAAATACCGGAATCATCCGCCGTATAAGTGCAACCGGTCAGAATCAAAACAGGAGCGAAGATAATCGCTCCTGTTTTTTTTGTTTATGCTGAGCCTGCTACGGTTCCCAGACGATGGTCACCATTGCGTACAGGTAGGGCTGGTTATCGATGTACTCGAAACCCACCAGCCAGGTGCGGTAATCAAACTCGATGCCCGTTGTGGCCGGCTTGTACAGGTTGTAGTAGCGGATGTTGGGATAGGGCCACGGGGTAGAGAGCGGATAGACCTTGGTCAGGTCATCGCAATAGGTTTCCATGTTGCTGGCATTCAGCACATCCAGCAATTTTGGCTGGATGATATCGGCAAACGTGCCGACATCCGGGTTTCCGCTGGGACCGCCGCCCCAGTTGTAGGTTTGCGTGCTGGTGAAAACATTGGCGGCCGTGGCCGGAGTGAAATTGACCGGCGTCTGATAGGCCCACAGACGGATGTCGACGCCATGCAGCGCGTTGACCAGCGCGGCGAACTGGCTGCCGTCGGACAGGTTCATCGCCTGCCGCAACTGGTCGATCTTGGGCAGGATGCGCGAGTCGGCGCAGAAATCCGCGTGCGTAACGTATTCGGTCAGGTAATAGGTGTTAACCCAACCGGTCCCGCCGCCTGGATTCTGAACCTCGGCCCAGATGTAGCCTTCTGCCAGTTGGGTCGGACCGATACGCATCACGTCCGTCGCGCCATACGCGAAGGAGCCCACCACGGGATTGCTGGCTCCGGCCGCCGAGCGGATGTTCAATACATCGCCAACTGCGACGCGCACGACGGCATAGGGTCCGATCAAGGATACCGGTGTCGGCGTTGGTGTCGGCGCCAGCAGTTGGAAGGTGTTCATCATCTGCTCGAAGACGGCCGATTCGGCGGTCTGGTCGTAGAGCGGGATCGGGGTGGGATAGTAATTATCCGGGTTGCTGGCGTGCAGCACGAACAGCAGGCTGATGCAGTTATTGTCCTTGACGGTCGAGTAATCCGCCCAGGTGCGGATCTGGCCTGCGCCTTGATCCGTACCCGTCCCCTTGGTAAAGGTCACCCCATTGAAGACGATCGTCTCCGGGTTGCTGGGAGGTCCGACAATTGGATGGTAACAGGTCGTCACGCCTTCCTGCACGCGCAGGTCCAGGTATTTCTCGACCAGGTTGGTGCCCGGTACGATGGGCAACGTCATCAACAGGGAAGTGGTGCTCTGACTGGAAATCTGAGCCTGCGGCGGATATTTGAACTCAAAACCGTAGGTGGTATTGGTATAGATCAGCCAGTCGGAAGTGATCGGAGTCGGTGAGGGCGTGATCGTCGGCGTATTGGTGGGTGTCGCGGTTGGGGTAGTCGTATTATCGTACAGCAGAGTCCAGGTATAACCACCATCGGTCGTCTTGTAGAGCGAGGTGGAATTATAACCATGTATCTGGAAGGCCCAGCCAACAACGGGAGTGACGAAGTCCACGCCGCGCAGATCATCGCCGAGGGCCACATTGGGGGTTACATCGTTCCAGGTATCACCCCGATTGTGCGTAACATGGAACAAGCCAGCCCAATCCCAGGTGAAGCCTGTCGCCGTGCCGTAGAAATCAGTAAAGTAGAGTTCACCCTGGTGGGCGAATCCGGCTGAGCGGGTCCAGGTCGCGCCACCGTCCTGGCTGACATAGATGAACAGGTCCTTGCCACCGCTGAGGCCCATCGAAACCGGCAGGACCGCACTGTTGGAACCGGGGAAGAAGATAGGCGCTTCGATGTTGAAGTAGGCCGACTTATATCCAGCGGGCAAGTCCAGCGATTGCTGGGTCCAGGTGACCCCACCGTCAGCTGTGGCGTAGAGATAGATGAACCCACTGGCGGGGTAATCCCCGCCGACCCAACCGTGCAGGGTGTCGTGGAAAGCCATGCCGTTCTTGTGCCCGCCGAACGGAATGTCGTCACTCGCGCTGGGGTCGAGTGGATTGTTGGTGAATTTGCGGGTCCAGGTCGCGCCGCCGTCACTGGTTCGGTAGAGAGTCACGGCTTGTTTGTTCATGCCGGACGGCTGTCCGGACAGCACAAACCCATTCATGTCGTCCAGGAATTGGATGTAACCTTCCAGGAAGGGCACATCGAAACGCGTCCAGCTGTGCCCGCCGTCCACTGTGCGGAAGAGCGACCCCAGGTCAGTGCCGGCCAGGTCGGTAATCACCCAGCCTTTGTTGGCGGTGGGGAAGTAACCGTTCGTAATCAAAGGACCACCCCCCACCATGCTGACGTCGTACCAGGTCAGGCCACCATCGGTCGTGCGCAGCAAGTATGGATCGCCGATCGCCCAACCATTGGAGGTATCCAGCATGAACAGCTTATCAATGTTGGGGGTTGGGATCACCGTTCCAGGCGAGAGGGCCGGGGTGGGCGTCGCGGTGGGGGGGCCGCCGCCCACGCGATAGATGCGGGCTCCGGTCCACAGCGCGCGGTCCCCCTTGGCGTAACCTGTCGAGAGCATGGTCAGCACAAAGCGCACGCTTTGACCGGCCAGCGGGCTCAAATCCACGTCAACGTTGTGAGAGCGGCCTTCGTTCATTTCACGCCAGGTCCAAAAGGTCCTGGTCCAGCCACTGGGGGTCTTGTAATCCAGGCGGTAGGTCACATAGCAACTGGCACCGTATTCGCAGCCGACGGTAGCCTGGAAACGGTCGCCGGGCTGCACGGTAAAGGTCGGGAAAGTGCCCATCAGATAACCGTTGTATTTGTACTGCGGCATGGTCAACAGGGCAGGCACGGAACTGGTCGAACCGTCCTCCAGCTTGGGCGCATCCAGTTTTAAAACGAATCCATTCGGGTCTCCGTCAGTGCCTGGACAGGGCTGCAGACCGGCACTGCTGTACCATTGTGCGGCACAGGCATTGGCGATGAAATCATAACCCGTATTGCTAAAAGGCCAACCCGCGACGTTGATCATCACCCAGAAAGGCGAGGCCGCGTTTTGCCCGATTCCGAACAATTTGCCAGAGGTGTTGCGCAAAACCCACTCACCTCGATGCTCACCGCCTGTGGTCGGAGCCACCATGTCAACCGTCAGATTGACCGACTGGCCCGGCCAGACGGTCCAGGGCAGATTGATCGACGTTTGCGCGCCCATCTGTTCGCCATTGTAAAACTGCAGGCTGTAATTCGTCGTCCAGGGACACCAGCCGGAATTCTTCAGCCGCCAGGTCTTGGTGAAAGCCGCGCCTGGCGCAAATTGCGTCCCATCCGAGACGGTCACATCAGAGACGAATGAGGCCCGATCGCAGCCGGCCGCCGGAATAGTGGGGATTGGCGTATCGAACGGTGTGGGAGTGGAGGTCAAGGCCGGAAGAGGGGTCGGCGTTGCCGGGAGAGGGTTGGTTCCGCTGCCAGTATGGACGATGCGCGGCGAGCCCCATAACGCCCGGTCGCCACTGGCATACCCAGTGGACAGCATCATGAAGATGAAGCGATACTTTTGCCCGGCCAAAGAGCTGAGGTCGATATCGGCGCGGTAGAAGCGCCCGTCGTTCATTTCCTTCCACGACCAAAGCGTCCTGACCCAGCCATTGGAATTCATGTAATCGATGCGAAAAGTGACGTAACAGTTCGTCGCACCAAACTCGCAATTGACCAGGGTTTGCAGGTGGTCGCCTTTCTGGACCAAATATTCCGGGTAAGTAGCCTGGAGATAACCGTTGTATTTATTCTGCGGCACGGTCAGCAAACCGGGCAGGGTATCAAAGGCGTCACTTTCCAGGTGCGGGTTGTCCACCACCTGGGCGTAGCCGCGACTGTCCCCGCTGGTGCCCGGGAAGGGCAGCGGACCCGCGCCGCTTTTCCACTGGGCGTAGGGCGCATAAGCCACAAAATCGAAGGCCACTTCACTGTTCTCGACCACATTGATGTCCACCCAAAACGCGGAACTGGCGCTGGAGCCGATGCCAAAGCTAGTACCGCTGGCATTGGCAAATTTCCAGTATCCCCGGTAGTGCCCATTGACAGCCGGGGCAACCATATTTACCGATACGTCCACCATCTGGCCCGGCGGGACATCGACCGGTAAATTGACCGAGGCGGGCGCGCTCATCTGGCTGCCGCTTTGGAATCTCAGTGTGTAGGCTGTGGTCCAGGTGCAGGTGCCGACATTCCGAAATCGCCAGGTTTTGGTAAACGATTCACCGGGCGCCACAAAGGCGCCATCCGGGATGGTCAGATCAGAAACATATTGGGCCGCATTGCAATAACTGGCCGCAATGGCCCTGGGAACGGACTGGGTAAACAGCATGACCCCCAACATCGCTGCGGTAAGAAGCCTTCGCCAAAACATGCAATTCTCCTCGTTGAAACCATGTGCGAAAAAGTCAACACATCGAAGGCGACAGCCCTGTACTTCTAAAAAACCACCCAAAACAATGTGCCAAACGGCACTACTGCTGCTTATATCATAGCGCAGAGCAAATGCCTTTACAACGAGGAATTGTCCAGATTCCAGCCTCCCAGACAGGTCTGAGACAAACCCAAAGTTGTATAATGGGCACATGAATTTAGACGATATCGAACGCCTGCACAAAATCGACCAGCAGAACATGCTGGCCGAAATCGATTCCCTGCCGGACCAACTGCAATCCGCCTGGGAACTGTCGCAAAAGCAACCGCTGCCGGAGTGGAAAGACATCCGCCAGGTGGTGATCGCTGGCATGGGCGGTTCGGCGATCGGAGCCGACCTTTTGGCTGCCTACGCCGCCCAAAGCTGTTCCATCCCGATCTTCGTCCAGCGCGACTACGACCTGCCGGCCTTCGCCAGAGATGCGGGGACGCTGGTGATCTGCTCGTCGCATTCCGGTAACACCGAAGAGACGCTCGCGTCCTTCGAGGCCGCCAACGCGAACAGCTGCCGTGTCCTGGCGGTCTGCACCGGTGGCAAACTGGAGGAAAAAGCCGCCCAGGCTGGCATACCGGTCTGGAAATTTACGCATGCCGGCCAGCCGCGCGCCGCGGTTGGCTTTTCGTTTGGACTGCTGTTGGGGGCCTTGACACGCCTCGGGCTGATCCCCGACCCGTCCGCGGAAGTGGCCGAAGCGCTCAACGTGCTGCGCGAAGGGCAGCCAAGCCTGCGGGCCGAGTTGCCGGTCGCCAATAATCCCGCCAAACGCATGGCCGGGCAACTGATGGGGCGCTGGGTAACGGTCATGGGCGCGGGCATGCTGGCGCCGGTGGCCCGCCGCTGGAAGGGACAACTGAACGAGGTCGCCAAAGCGGCCGCCAATTTCGAGTTCCTGCCCGAAGCGGACCACAACACGCTGGCCGGGCTGCTCAACCCCGAAGACCTGCTCATGCCGCGCACGATGACGCTCTTCCTGCGCGCGCCTTCCGACCATCCGCGCAACCGCCTGCGCTCCGACCTGACCCGCCAGGCCTACATGCTGGAAGGCCTCAATACCGACTTCATCGATGCAAAAGGCGAGGGACCGCTGGCACACATCTGGAGCGCGCTGCACTTCGGCGATTACATGGCCTTTTACCTGGCGATCGCCTACGGCGTCGACCCCACACCTGTGGCCGCCCTGCAAAACCTGAAAGCCACCTTGCACTCAGCCAAATAAATTGGTGGGGAAAGTTTTTATGCTGCAGCGCCTGCGCCGCCAGACGGACCAACTAGACCTGCCAGGGGTGGGGATCGTGCTGGCCGGCCTGGTCTTGCGAACCGCGCAGTACTTACACCTCCGCTCGCTGTGGCTGGACGAGGCCATGCTGGCCCTGAACGTCGTGCGACGTTCCTTCGCGGGTTTGTTCCAACCGCTTGATTACGCGCAAGGCGCTCCGATCGGTTTCCTGCTGGGAGAAAAAGCGGCAGTCCAAATCCTGGGCGACCGGGACTATGTTTTACGCCTGCTGCCTTTCCTGGCCGGCTGTGCCGCACTGCTGCTTATGTACCTGATCGTCCAGCGTTTCCCAAGGCCGGCCGGCTGGATCGCGCTAGGCCTGTTCGCCGTCTGTCACGATCCGGTCTACTACGCCTCCGAGGCCAAGCAGTATGCGCTGGACGTGGCTGTCGCGCTGTTCCTGTTGTGGCTTTTCCTGCGCCTGCCAGATCAGGCCTTGCGCTGGAGACCAGCGCTCCTGCTGGGAGCCTGCGGCGCTCTGGCGTTATGGTTTTCGCACCCGGCCGCCTTCGTATTGGCCGGCATCGGGACGACCCTGCTGGTCCGGCAAATCAGGGGGCGCAAATTGGACGGGGTCAAACCTGTGATCTTGATCGGGACGCTGTGGGTCGCCAGTTTCGCTGCGCTCTACCTGCTCTCCCTGCGCCACTTGACCAGAAACCAGTTCCTACTGGAGTACTGGGCTGACGGCTTCATGCCGCTCCCGCCCTGGGCAAATCCCAATTGGTTCATCAACATCTCGCGCGAGCTGTTCCGCAACCCGGGCGGACTCGGGACCCCTTTGCTTTTCAACCTGCCGCTGCTGCTGGTCGGGCTGGTCGCGCTCTGGCACCGTAATTGGGAATATGGGGTGGTAGTGTCCCTGCCCTTCGTTTTCACGCTGTTCGCCTCCGGCCTGCAGGCCTATCCCTTCGCCGGGCGGATGGTGCTCTTCCTGACCCCGCTGCTTTACCTGCTGCTGGGCGAGGGAATCCAGGCCGTCCGCATGCCCTTCAAGCCGGGCTGGTCCTCACTCGGGATCGGGCTGGCGCTGGCCGGATTCCTGTTCTACGCTCCGATCGTGGGCGCCACGGATACTCTGCTGCATCCCAATCAGCGCGAGGACCTCAAACCGACCCTGGCCTATCTGTACAGTGCCAGAAAAGCCGACGACCTGATCTACCTGTATTACAACGCCGCGCCCGCCTTCGAATATTACGCCCCCTCTTACGGCTTCCAGCCGGATGACTACCTCGTCGGGCAGGATCACCACGACCAGCCCTCCCTTTACCAGGCCGAGCTGGAAACCCTGGCCGGCCGCAAGCGGGTCTGGTTCTTATTTTCGCATGTCTACGAACGGGGGAACTTCAACGAAAGGGATTACCTCCTGGCACGCCTGGATCAAATCGGGTCGCTGACCAGGGAATTCAGGGTCCCCGGAACTTCGGTTTATCTGTATCTGTACGATCTGTCGCAGCCATAAAGCCAGGCTTTGATCGGTGCAAGTCTTTCTCTACGGGGAGGTTGCGCGAAGCACCCTGCCGCAGGCTCATCCCACGCGGCTCAATACAAAAAGCCCACGAACTCTCCCGTCGCCAGGTAAGACACATTCCCGTCCAGAACGGAGACCAGCAGCAGCGCGGCCTGGTCCCACTGCTCCCCGCGCACCTGGACCACCAGGCTGGCATCATCCAGCCAGCCGACCGGCCCGGCCCATTGCACAGCACCCAACCCGGAGACATCCCTAAAGCTGTCCATCGGCAAGTCTTTGACCAAGATGCCGTCCGTGCGCGCAATCCGCACTGTGGCGCTGAAACTGGGAACTTCGGCCATCGTCCAGCCGTTGCCTTCCATCCAGGCGACGTGCTGGCTGGCCGGCGAGAAGCAGGCGTCCCCGGCCCCGCGCGCTTCGCTGCTCGAGAGCAACGGAAAATTGAAACGTGCCCCGGTCTGGAAATTGTAGATCGTCAGCGGCGCCGCGCCGGTATCGGTATAGGCCACCCAAATGCGGTCCGCAGACAAAGCCGAAGGCGCGTAATCCTGGCCCAGCAGTTCGGTCGACTGGCTGCTGGCCAGATCGAAGTACTGCAGCCCGCGCCGCGGCTCGAAGACGATGTCCCCGCCGATGCCGAAGGGGATGGTGGTGTACCAGATGCCGACCGGCTGGTAATTCTCGACCTTGATCGCCAGCGGTTTGGCCGCCCAGCCTTGCGGGTCTTTGAGAGTCAAGACCGGGACAGACGGCAGCGCCGCTAGCGTCCCGACGAACAGGGAACTACGTGTCAATTCCTGAGGATCGACCGTGCCATAGGCAAAGGCAGGCAGGCCAGGTACGCCTGCCATGCCAACAAAGGCCGGTGCCTCGACCAGCTTTTGAGTCGGCCCGTTGACGTTCAGCAGCATCAGCGCTTCTTCATTCGCGATCGAATAAAAGATGACCGGCACACCGGGCAGCCCCTCCAGGTAATTCCCGGCCAGATGGACATTGTCAGGCTGCAAAAAAGCCGAGCTGGGCAGGTTCATCTGGAAGAGCTGCGCCCCCTGGCGGTCGAAAAAGGTCAGCTTGTCCCCGCTGTGGGTAGCCAGCCCGAACGGTTTGGAAACTGGCTCGGGTGGCAGGCTCGGCTCGGGACTGGCCGCTTGAGGGATGTCCGCATCGCTTGGCGGGACCTGTAGCGGTGTGGTTGGGCGGGCAACGGGCACAAACAGGCTGCAGCTGAGGGACAGCGCCAGCAATACAGCAATAGTCACTGGCAAGACTTTGGATTTCATCACATTCTCCTGGCAAACAAAAGGGACGGAAACGAGTCCGTCCCTGGATTTCACGGCTGCAGACAGGCCGGCAGCGAATTGCTCTGGCCGTCCGGGTTCTCGGTCGCACCGTTCTCGTCGTAAAGCTTGACGAACTGGATCTCCTGGAACTGCTTGAGGTTGACCATCAGCGGATTAGCGATTGTATAAGTCGCACCGTTGGAATTGCATATGCCGCGCAAATACACCCGCGCCACGCCGTCCGCAAATTCGAACTGGCTATAGCCGCTGAAGCCGCTGGTGACTGCGATCAGTCCGCGTCTCCATTCGCTGGCTCCCGGCCCATTGAAGAACTGGTCCAGCACCGCCACCGGCAGATTGAGCGACGACTTGACCCAGCGATCCACGGCCACCTCGCAGGGCGCCGAGTCACTGGTCAGGCAGTTCTGATCGGTGAAGTAGACGCTGAGTTTGGTATAGGGCGGCGTGGCCGTCGGCCAGCGCGTGTCGGTCGGGCGCACCGGATTGGTCGGCCAGCGCGTATCGGTCGGGCGCACGGTGCGGGTCGGAATACGCGTGTCGGTCGGGGTGACCCCCGGCGGGAGCGTGGCAGTTAGTGAAGGAGTGGCGGAGGGCGTCTCCGGCGTGATCGGGGTGGATGGCGTCAACGTATAGGTGATGACCGGCACGGGCGTCAGGCTGGGGGTCGGGGTAACGGTAGGAAGTCCCAACAGGCAGAGCGGCTGCGAGTCGTTCGGGCCGTCCGGGTCGACTGTCGTCCCGGTCTGGTCGTAGACTTTGACGACCTGCACCTCCGGCAACTGGCGCAGGTTCTCGGCCAGCAGGTCGGCAATGCTGAAATCCCGGCCTTCGTACTGGCAGGCGCCCGTCAGGTAGACGCGCGCGACCCCGTCGGCCACTTCCACGTTGCTGTACCCAGTGAAACCGTTGTATAGCGAGACGTAGCCCCACAGGCGCTCGATCGCGCCGGGACCTTTGAAGTATTCGTCCAGAATGGCGCGGGGTTGGTCGAGCGACGAGCGCAGGTAGCGTGTGCCGGTGGCTTCGAAAGGTGGGGTGCCGGCTGCATAGCGATAGCGGTTGGCAAAGTACAGCGTATACCGGTAGTAACCGGGGGTGGCGGTCGGCCAGCGGGTGGCGGTCGGGCGCACGGTGCGGGTCGGGGTGGGGGTGCGGGTCGGGGTGGAGGTCGGAGTCTCAGTCGGGGTCGGGATGAAGGACGGATCCAGGCATAGCGGGAGCGAATCGCTCTGGCCATCCGGGTTCTGCGTCGAGCCGTTCTCGTCGTAGATCTTGACGAACTGAACCTGGGAGAAGCGCAGTAAATTATATTTGACGGCGTCCGCCACGGAGTACGACGAGCCGGGCGACTGGCATTTGCCGGTCAGGTAGACCCTGGCCACGCCATTCTCGATTTGCAGTTGGCTGAAGCCGGTGAAGCCGTTGGTGACGGACGAGTAACCGCGCAGGTATTCGGTATAACCGGGTCCCTTGAAGTATTGCCCCAGCACGTAAGCCGGGAAGTCCTCCGACGATTTGGCATAGCGCAAACCGACCACCTCGTAGGGCGGCGTCCCGGCCGCCAGGCGGTAGCGATTCACAAAATAGACATAGAGCAGCGTATACGGCGGTGTGGCGGTCGGCCAGCGCGTGTCAGTCGGGCGCACAACCGGCGTGGAGCTGGGCGTACGCGTGTTGGTCGGGCTGGGCGTGGTGCTAGGCGTATAGGTCTGCGTGGGCGTGCCAGTCTTGGTTGGAGTGGAGGTCAGGCTGGGGGTGGGAGTCGGACCGGTCGGTGTGGGCGTGATCTGCCCCAGGAAGACGAATTTAACCGCGTCCACGCCCACTTCGAGTGTGCTCAAACTGCCGGACTCGTCCTGCGTCTTGTTGGTCAAATAGACGTATTCGTTGCCCGCGCCCAGGAAGTTGTACTTGCCCACATAGACCCAGCCGTCGGTGACGTAAAAACGGTTGGGGTAGACTGCCTGGTTGATGACAATCGAATCTGCCCGCCCGGCGTGCTGGATGGAGTAGACCGCCGCCTCACTGGTGGCATGCACGGCCGGGATGCGGATGTAGACGGCATACATGCCGTTCTCGGAGCCAGACGGCAGGTTCCAGCGGGCGGTGCAGGTGGAGGAAGTGCTGGGCTTGTGGTAGCGCATGTCGTTGTTCTGCGCCTGCCCGGCGGCGGTGTTGATATCGTTCCAACAGGCCAGCGGGGACTCACTGTAAGCGCTGTCGCCATCGTCCACGATCAGGCCGCCGCTGACCGGAGGCGGATAATCCTGTGCCGGGCCGGACGGCAGGATGAGCGTGCCGGAATAAGCCGTCAGGCTGGGATACTGCACCCACAGCGATTCCCCCTGGTTGTAAGGCCAGGGATCGAGGCCGCTACCGGTCCAGCCGTAGGGGTCGATGGGCCGCCCGATCGGGTCCATCACGCGCAGGTGCAGGTGCGGACCGGTCGAGTTGCCGGTGTTGCCGCTGATGCCGATCATCTCGCCGTGGGCCAGGTCCGCGCAGCCATCACCGGAACAGGACTGCACGGCCAGCGCGCTCATGTGCCCATACCAGGTCGAGTAGCCGTTGGGGTGGTGCAGGCGCACGTACAGGCCCAGGCCGTAGCGGTGGTTCTGCGGGTCGTTCCAGCCGGCGTACATGACCCGGTCGCTGTCGGCCGCCGCATAGACCGGGCGGTAGTTGATGCCAAAATCGATGCCGTCGTGGCCATTGTAGGCGATCCAGTCGCCGGCGCTGTAGGACCAGTAAATGCCGTAGCCCAGGTCACAGGTCCCGCCGGGCGGCGGCGTGCCGGGCGGCGCCGGATTGGGGCAGTATTTGCGCGCCTCATCACCGTTGTAGACCACCATACGCACGTCGGTATCGGTATAGTTCGGGCTGGTGTGATCGAACAGGGATTCTTCGGAAGCCGTGCCGGGATAGGGCGGGAACAGGAAGGCTGACACAGCTTCCGCCGGCGCCGGATTTGGCGCCCGGGCCAGCACCGCGCTGACCGGGCGGCTCAGTCCCCCGATCAGACCGGACAGCAGGCCGAGCGGCAGTAAAACGACGAGTGCAATCTTGGCGATGGATTTGTTCAAGGCATTCTCATCAGGTAGCGAAACTCAGGGTGTCGGGGAAGCCTCGACAGGTGGAAGCACAGTCGGGGTGACGGCCGGTTGCGGAATGGAGCCCAGGGTTGCCAGCAGGCCTTCGGCGGCTTGTACGCACACCTCCGGCTGGTCCTGGAACCTGACTTCGAAGGAAGTGTAGACGTTAACGTCGCCGCCCTGATAGGTCACAAATTGCAGCTGACCGCCGCTGTCATACACGCGGTTGACTTCAAAATCCAGCGGGCCAAAGTTGCGCGATTCGTGATCCACGATCAGGCCGGGCGGTAATCCGCGCCCGGCGGATGTGGCGATCACGCAACCTGGAATTTGCTGGCTGGCCAGCGCCACCAGCCCGGAGGGGTCTTCCTGCAGTTTCCAGACCGCCGGATCGAACTCAATCGAAAAATACATATTGGGCTTTGAATTGCCGGGATAGGTGGGCGCGCCGACCCACAGGCCGGCCGGAAAGCTGGTCGGCGGCAGGGTCGCAGTAGGAAGCGGCATACTGGTTGCGGATGGTGACGGGGGAATGATGTTTTGAGGAGGTGGCTGGGTGGCTTGGAGCGTGGCCGTTTTTGCCAAGGTCGCGCTTGGCTGCGCTGATGCGGGAGCAGGCGTCGCCAGACCCGGGGCACAAGCAGCCAGGAACAGGGTGGTTATTAAAATGAAGCTTACAAAGCGGAATCTTGCCGACATGCAGTTCTCACTCTCTCACCCAGACCGGACAGCACAGCGAGCTATCTTCAGCGAGCCGGAATGGTTCGCCACGGCTCCCCTCGACCGCCCACAGGTCCATTTTACCATCTAAGTGTGCATTGAAAACCAGGTAGCCGCCGTCCGGCGACCACAACGGCGCTTCGACCAGTGCGCCTTCGAACTGGGTGATAGGCGTCAGCGCATTGGTCTGTACGTCAACGACGTACAGATTGCTGACCAGGTTCCCTGCACTCCGAGTCACACCCGGGTCGTCGGTGTTCTCTCGTCTAACGAAGGCGATCTGCGTCCCGTCGGGCGACCAGGCCGGGGCGTAGCCGTGACCCGCATCCGCCGGCGCAAAAAAACGGGCCTCGCTCCCGTCGGCATTCATCAGCCACAGTTCGCCCGGCGGGAAAGGGGTCTGCGAATCAGGCATCAGGATGAAGGCGATCTGACTGCCATCCGGCGACCAGCGCGCAAAAGTGACAATCTGCTCCGGCCGGGAGAGCAGCAGCGTCGTGCTGCGACCTCCGTCACGGGCCAGCCACAGTTCGCTGCCAAAGCCCAAACCGCGCGTGAAGCTGAAAGTGAAGGATCTGCCATCCGGGGCAGGGGCCAGATCGTAGGTCAGGTTGCTGACTGGCATCTGGCTCATTTTCCCATCTCTAGCGCGCACCTGCATGATCCGCGCATCGCCCAGCGAGTCGACCCGGGCGTAGAACGAAGCGCCATCCGGGGCCCAGGCCAGGAAATGTCCCGTTCCCCCGGATTCTGCAGCCAGTGGGCGCGTTTTGCCGCTCTTCGCATCCAGCAGCGTCAGCGCCGGGCCACTGGGACAGCTCAGTTCCATAGCCAGATAACGCCCGCGCGGCGCGGCGTTCACGCTCCACAAGCCGCAGTCCGCCGGCAGCGCCAGGGGCTGCATGGCCTCGACCGTATGCAAATCCGTCGAAAAGCGCAGCAGCGCCGGCGGCGAGAGACGCACGGCGTACAGCCGGGCTGGACCAGCCGGACCGGGTTGCCGGGTGCAGGCCGGCAGGAACGCCGTCAGGATCAACAGGACTAAAAGGATGCGCCGCATGGAAACAATTATAGTCGGAGCGGGTTATAATGCCGACAGGTGCAAAGCGCACTGCCGGTATAATGCCGACAGGTGCAAAGCGCACTGCCGGTATAATGCCGACAGGTGCAAAGCGCACTGCCGTCTCGCACCGGCGTGCCGTTGCTCGCGGCACGAACGGTGTCGACATAATCCCAAAGCACACAAGCACTATGCCCATTCACGCGAAGAGAGGTAATCCCGATGCACATCCTCGTCACCAACGATGACGGCGTAACAGCCCCCGGCCTGCTGGCTTTGGCGCAGGCCATGCGCCCGCTGGGGGAGGTCACCGTGCTGGCCCCCGACCATAACTGGTCCGCTTCGGGACACGTCAAGACCATGGAACGACCGCTGCGTGTGCGCGAGACCAAGCTGGCCGACGGCAGCCCGGCCCTGACCAGCGACGGTGCACCCTCCGACTGCGTGACCCTGGCCCTGCTGGGCTTGGTCGATAAAGTGGACCTGGTGGTCTCGGGCGTCAACCCGCATGCCAACCTCGGCCACGACGTGACCTACTCCGGCACGGTCACGGCCGCGATGGAGGCGGTGATCGACAGCGTGCCCGGCCTGGCATTTTCGCTCGACTCGCCCGACCGCTACCCCGGTGTGCTGGACTACACTACCGCTGGGCAGGTAGCCCAACGTGTGGCCGAGAAGGTGCTGGCAGACGGCTTGCCAGAGGGCGTGCTGTTGAACGTCAACGTGCCCTACCGGCCTTACGACCAGATCAAAGGCTACCTGCTCACGCGCCAGGGGCTGCGCCTGTACCGCGACGCGCTCGTCCGCCGCGAGGATCCGCGCGGGCACCCCTACTACTGGATCGGCGGCGATCCGCCGACCGGCGTCTCGGAAGATGGCACAGACTTCGGCGCGCTGAGAGAGGGCTACGTCTCGATCACCCCGCTGCAGCTCGACCTGACCTCCAAGCGCGCACTGGAAACCATGCAAGACTGGCAATGGGACCACAAATGAACGAGAAAGCCGTCAAAGACTACTGGGAGCAGTTCCTGGCCAGCCTGCCAGCCGACTCACCGCTGCGCAGCCAGCCCTACGCGCCCGAAGCCTTTGGTGACAACCCCGAACTGGCCAACGAACTCAGCGCCCTGATCGTCGCTGGCAGGAAAACCGCCACCTGCTCGGCCCTGTGGGAATGGGAAGCCGAAGGGGCATCCATTCCCGAAGTGGGCACGCTGACGCTCGTGCTGGACGGAAGTGGTCAGCCGGCTTGCATCATCGAGACCACCCAGGTCGACCTGCGTCCCTTCAACCAGGTCGAGGCCCAATTCGCCTTCGCCGAAGGGGAAGGGGACCGCTCGCTGGAATACTGGCGAAATGCGCACTGGCGCATGTTCTCGCGCACCTTGCCCAAGATCGGCAAGCAGCCCGACCAGGAGATGCCGCTGGTCTGCGAGCGTTTCCGCCTGATCTACAAGGAGAGTTGAGATGTCACGTTTCACGTCTCCCCCGAACATCCAGGCCTATTACGCCCAGGTCTGGGTGCTGGTGCGCCGCATCCCGCCGGGAAAAGTCGCTTCCTATGGGCAAATCGCGTTGATGCTGCCCCCGCCGCCAGGCGTGGACTTCGAGTCGTATCGTGTCTTTGGTCCGCGCTGGGTGGGCGGGGCGCTGGCCGCCTGTCCCGATGACGTGCCCTGGCAGCGCGTGATCAACGCCCAGGGCAAGATCAGCCCGCGTCCGGGGGCACAGAAACAGCACCAAATGCTGGAGCAGGAAGGGGTGCGCTTCGACGCCAAAGAACGGGTAGATCTGAAAGTCTTCGGCTGGGATGGGACCGACTAGGTCGACCGGCGAGCGGGTGGGGAAGCAGCGCTCTGGTCGCGCTCGTAATTCGCGTGGAGGCGCAACTGCCATGAAACGTTCCGTGCAGATATTGATCAGCGTTCCATTGATTTGGCTGGGCTTGCTGGCCTGCGTCCTGCCGTCCCTGCTTGCCAGGCCAGCCGGCCCGACGGGACCGGCCGCCACCCCGACCGCGCTTTCGACGCGCACCCCGCCAGTCACCTCCACCGCCAGCGCCACCCCGCGGCCCGCGCCCAGCCCCTTCAGCCTGGACCAGGTGGTCAGGCTGGACTTCACAACCGCCTCCGAAAGCGGTCAGTCACCGTCCTACACGCTGACCACCCGCACGCCCGTGCTGCAGGGCAGCGACGACCCGCGCGTGCAGCAGTTCAACCAGGCAGTGGCCGCACTGGTCCAGGCGGATGTGCAATCCTTCAAGGACGGCCTGACGGAGGCCCCGGACGCGCCCTCAGGCAGCTATTTCGACCTGGACTTCGCGCGTCTCTCGCCGCCCGGCGACCTGCTCAGCCTGCAGTTCAAGATCGATGGCTACGCGGCCGGCGCGGCTCATCCCTACCATTACACCCAGACCTTCAACTACCAGCTTTCCAGCGGAGAGCAGTTGGCGCTCGGCCAGTTGTTCCAACAGGGGACGGACTACCTGGCCTTCCTGGCCGCTTTCTGCGACAGCGAACTGAGCCAGCGGCTGGGGGAGACCTATTTCCCCGACGGAGCGCAGCCCAGCCAGAAAAATTACCGCAACTGGAACCTGACGCCTGACGGCCTGCTGCTGAGCTTCGACGAGTACCAGGTCGCACCTTACGCCGCCGGACCGCAGAGCGTGCTGATCCCTTACGCGGTGCTGCAAACCATCGCTAATCCGCAGGGACCGCTGGCGGCTTTCCTGCCTTAGTCACAAAAAAGGGGGTACGTCACAGTTGAAAATGTGCCATAATAGGGTTGGCGAGGGACATGGCTGTGGAAGAGAAACGCAAGCTCAAACGACGTTACCTGCTGTACTACACGCGTGTCTTCGACCGGGAGCACCACAACCTGGTCGGGCACCTGGCCGACATCACAACTGAGGGGGCCATGCTGATCAGCGAGCAGCCGCTCGTGACTGACCAAGTCTACCGCTTCAAGCTGGAACTATCGGCGGACGTGGCCGAACAGCCCTACCTGGAGTTCTCGGCTCGCTGCCTGTGGAGCCAGCCGGACCTCAACCCGGAGTGCTACAGCAGCGGCTTTCAACTGCTGGACCTGTCGGCCGAGCAGGTCGCGATCATCGAGCGCATCGTCGCCACCTACGGCTTTCGGGATAATTAAACCGGGAAACTGGCGGGAGCAGGCGCACAGCCTAAACACTGGTCGGGCAACCATGATTGTCCATTGACACAAAACAGGAGGCGAGGGCTATGAATGACCTAAAGAAAAGATTGAGTTTGATTGCATTAATTTGCACATTTGCCTTATCCTGCTCAGCAGTGCAACGAGTAATATTGGGAATAGCCGGCGTTCAAGGATAGGTCGATTTGCTGACGCACATAGCCAATCCAGTCGAGCATCCACCAATCGCCGAGGCCGATCTGACCCCCACGCCGAAAAACTATGTCACCCCAACCGCCGAGACGGCCACACCGGATTGTGCTGATCCAAACGCGACCTCTGATCAATGCACGCAGGTGGGAACGCGCCACTTCACGATCACTACCTGCAATGTAAAGGGATATAGTGGGAATAACTGCACCTGCGGATACACGGAAGGTACAATTGACGTTTCCGACGATCAGGTCCTGATCCAATATGACGCTGGTGGAAAACAAACCTTCAACAAACAAGGGCAAAATCAGTACACAGAAACCCATGCCTGGGGCGAAAACAATCTTTCCATATCAACATTAACACTGAACGATAATGGCTTTCTCATGGTCACAGAAACGTACGACGCATCGAGCAATACACTTAAATGCAAATTCGACAAAACTGGAATTTTTGGAAAGTAATCTGCTCAATAGATTTTCAAACCTCGACAACCTTCTGTGAAACTTACCCACCGACTGGCAGCAACCTCGGCGCCTCATGCGCCGGGAAAGGCGATTGTCACAGCGGATCGCTCCCTCGCTCGATCGAGGGCCTGCGGCAGGATGGCTACCCTCCGGGTACAACCTCCCTAACGGGATGATATCCTTACAGGACGATGTCGCGAACGCAAACCGTTGGGCAGAACGGAGTAGCAATGGAGAAGAAAACGTCTTATACCGGGCACAGGGATCCGCGGTTCGTGACCGTTCGTCGCGGCGGCACGCTTGAAGATTCGCAGCACCGTTTGCTTGCCGCCTGGGCTGCGGACTGCGCGGAGCACGTTCTCGACTACTTCTGTTCGCAGAATCCGGACGACGACCGACCGCAACGCGCGATCGAACAGGCGCGTGCATGGTCGCGCGGCGAGATCTCAATGACACAGGCGCGCGAGGCAGCTTACGCGGCCCATGCCGCGGCCAGAGCGGCCAGCGGTGCTGCCCGCGAGGCTGCCCGCGCGGCCGGTCATGCCGTGGCAACCGCACACATGGCGGATCACGAACTCGGTGCCGCCGCCTATGCGATCAGGGCCGTTCGCGCTGCATCACCAGCAGATACACGTGATGAGGCCGGACGGACCGAGTGCCAATGGCAACGTGAGCGGCTTCCCGAGGCCATCCGCGCCCTCGTACTCTCGGATGAAGATCTTCGTAACCACAAGCTCTGGTCTCTCTTTCAATAGTGAGTGAGAAGGTGTGGAACAGGCGACATCTGCCCAACACAGCGTAATGGAAAACCACCAGCACTTTGCACCAGGATGGGGCTATCGCCCGCGAATAACGGGCACGGTTTGTCAGTTTTCGTGCAATAATATCAATGAATCTCGCTAATCCGCCCCACCGGTTCCCCTGGACCTTCGGCAGGGTGTTACGCGATCCCCTTCACCCTCCGGGTACGTGCGGAAATGATGCCCTTTACAGGACGATGCCCTTTACAGGACGATGCCCTTTACAGGACGATGCCCTTTACAGGACGATATCCTTACAGGATGATATCCTTACAGGATGATATCGCTTGCGGGGGGAATTGCCCTTCTGCTCATCGCAGGCCACTTCAAGGCTAACCAACTGCCATTTCTGTTGGCATTAATGATCCAGAGTCGGTACTTCGGGCTTATTTAAAAACTTGGAAGCAGGGTGACTGGTCTTTTCAAACATCCCTGCTAGATGAGAAATATGCGCAGACGGTACTTGAATCTGTGGATTCCATTCGCATTCTGGTAATTCAGGCTATTCCAAGTTCGTCATCATTAGAACGAACTTACCAAGGTGTCTTCGAGATCAAAGAATAACATCTAGGAGGAAGTAGACAATGAATTACAAGTCTTCCCAGCGAGTGATTGCACTTCTGACACTACTTGGTTTTATATTATTCCCGCTTACAACCCTGCACGCACAGGAAAGCGGCTTCACCGAAACTTTCACCGACCCTCAGCTCCCCGGCTGGGAACGATCCCCCAGTGCGAATGTGGTGGACGGTGTCTTGCATATCGATCCGGGCGGATATGTTATGCATAGTGGAGGATGGGGTGACCTGGACCTGACCGTACGTGCTAGTCTGGTGGGGGAAGGATTTGTAGTGGTCAGCTACCGCGTAACGGAGATAGGGGACTATTCCATCCATATCAGCGAGGATGAGATAATCCTTTATAAAGCAGGAGAACCTATCGCTCAGGAGAAGATGGCGCATATACTGCCAGGAGAGTGGTTCTGGATTAATGTGATTGAAGTTGGTGATTCTCACGAAATTTCTCTGAACGGCCAACTGGTCGTGAAGGTTGTCGACCCAGGACCACTTCCGCCTGGCGGCATCGCCCTTTCTGTGCAAGGGCAAGCAAAGGGAGCGTTTGATGATTTGACCCTGGTTTCACCGGGGGAAGAACTCCAACCGGAGGAATCTGGGGCAACGGTAGGACCTCCACCGGCGCGAGAAACTGGTGAAGCGCCAACAAAGGCCCCTGCTGTTTCAGTAGAGGGGGTGCCCGCCTATCAATCTGAGCCATGGGTTGTACTTGGTGGTCCGCCTGGAGGAATTGGTTACGATATTCGAATGGTTCCTGAAAACCCGGACATCATGTACGTTACCGATAGTGGAGGGGGAATATTCAAAAGCATAAACGGCGGCCAATCCTGGGTGCCGATCAACCAAGGAATTGAAAGTAACCCAGATCTCGGAACACAGGTTTTTTGTGCCACGATCGATCCCCATGATTCCAATACGATCTGGATAGGAACTCAATTTTCGGCGCATATCTACCGCAGCACGGATGGCGGCCAGACGTGGGAGCAACGCGACAACGGCATTATTCCTTTCCAGGGTGAGCATAGTGTGCGTGGCATCACGATTGACCCCAATGACCCCAATATTGTTTATGCAGCGTTTGAGAATTCGGGGATTTTTAATGAGCTCAGTCGATCTCAAGGTGAAGTTTACAAATCCACTGACGCTGGCTTGAATTGGACCCGGATATGGCAAGGCCAAAATCTGGCCCGTTATATATGGATCGATCCACGCAATACCCAGCGGTTGTTCGTATCGACCGGTATATTCGACCGGATCGCGGCCAATGCTGACACTGACGGTAAAGGAGGAGGCGTGGGCGTCCTGCGCAGCGAAGATGGTGGCCAAACCTGGACTGAATTGAACGAGAAGAATGGATTAAATGGCGGCCTTTATATCCCAAGTCTGTTCATGCATCCTCAAAACCCCGATATTTTGATTGCCGCGGTCAGCGCTCAGGGGGGAAAAGGCAAGATCCCGGGAGTTTATATGACACAAGACGGGGGGGATAATTGGAAGCTCATCCGGGGAGCAGCAGTAGAAACAGGCGCAGCGATTACCATGGAAGCAGTTGAGATCTCAATTTACAATCCGAACGTATGGTATGCTGCTGCACCGGAAGTGATTCATCGAAGTGAGGATGGCGGCCAGACATGGCAAGATTTCCCAATGCACACGGCTGACAGGAATTCCGGCTTTCCCATTGACATTCAGGTAGATCCTCGAGACCCAAAGAGACTGTTTGTCAACAACTACGGCGGGGGCAACATGCTGAGCACTGACGGTGGGGAAACCTGGGTGGATGCCAGCCAGGGGTATACTGGTGCTGGAATTTGGGGAGTGTATGTTGATCCGGCAAACAGTTCGACGGTGATAGTTTCAGCCAATACGGCTGATTTTCGCAGCACCGACGGTGGTCAGACCTGGAAAGGAATAAAGCTGGGAAGCACGGAAGAGACCCGAACCTGGAGCCTGCGCGGCAGGATCCTTTCATATCCGGAAGGATCGGGGACTCACATTATCGGTAGTGGGGACTTTAACCAGGGATACGTTTTCCACAGCATAGACGGAGGGTATACCTGGGAAGGGAGCCAGGTCGTTGACATTCAGCAGATGTTAGCAACCGGAGAACTAGAAGAAGATCTATATTTAGCACGGGCATTCGCCTTCGCCCCGTCTGATCCCCAAATAGTTTACATCGGGTACGGTCAACGCCCTGGATTATTGGGTTCATTTATGGATAGTCGGAAGTCCCCACCGGGTTTCTTTCGCTCACAGGATGGGGGATACACCTGGGAGCATGTGGAGAATACGCCATTTGCGGATGTAACCATCCTCACCTTGGCTGTCTCGCCGGATGATCCCCGCACGCTGTTTGTGGCCACGATGGTGGGAGTATTTCGCTCACAGGATGGCGGTGATACCTGGCAGAACTTAGATACCCTAGGGGAGATAACTCCTGGATATCCGGACGAGAGCTTTCCACCTATCTTTGTCATAACGACAGACCCATTTGATTCTGGAATTGTGTATGCGGGTAGTCCTCGCGGGGGGGTATATCGCAGCCAGGATGGTGGAAATACCTGGGAGGTGGCAAGCTATGGGATGGACCCCAACGAATCCATCTATGATTTGTTGCCTGACCCCAACCGGCCCGGGGTTCTCTATGCCAGTACGAGAACCTCTGGTGTTTACTTCACAACTGATCGAGGAGAGAGTTGGATAGCGCTTAAGGATGGGTTTCCTGGGACGTGGATAGACCAATTGGCGCTCTCAGGCGATGGTTCCGTATTGTATGCGGCTTCCCATGTCTCAGGTGTCCTGCGCCTTGGAACGCCCTCTTCTGCGCCAGCGCTTGATTCCGGTGAAAAACCAGCTGAACCAAGGGATGGCGGCTGGCCCTGTGTGGGCGGCATGCTCCCGCTGGTATTGGCAGGGTTGGTTGGCCCGTTGAAACTGTCGAAAAAGTGTAAAAAAGACCGAAATATAGGGTAGCAATCATGCAAGTGGTTCTGTATACTATCTAACAAGTAATGTAGCGTAGAGGAACCGATGGATGCCGCAAATCATTGGATGACATCACCATCTGGTCTATCAAGTCAGCAATAAGGAGGGGCTACATGAGAATTCGGATTACCAAGCAGAAAATACTGCCCGGCTTAACGGCAGCAATGTTTTTGCTGGCATCCTTGTCATGTGGGGGTGATACGACATCCACTCAGGTCGAAAACTCACCGTCTCCCTCGTACTCGGGCCCTCCCCCTACCAGTACGACTGCTCCCACCAGGACGCCCCTTCCACCCACAGCAACCACTACTCCCCTGCCTATTCCGGGGCAGATCGTATTTCTCTCGAACCGCGATGGCAACCCCGAGATTTACAGCATGCATGCAGATGGCTCGCAGCAGACTCGGCTGACAAACACCGATGCCTATGAGATCGGCCCGGTGGGTTCACCTGATGGGACCTTCATCGCCTTTAGCGCCAACTACACAGGCGATCAGGAGATCTATCGAATGCAGACCGACGGATCTGGCCTGACACAACTGACCACAAGCCCGGGGATGGACGCTGTCTCGGCATGGTCTCCAGACAGCAACTGGTTACTTTTCAGCTCTCAGCGGAATCAAATCGAAGGCTTTGAAGGTCCTCCATCTGAGATCTATATCATGGACAGGAATGGTGACGGACAACGGCGCCTGACAAGAAACACTTCTAGCGACTACTGCGCATCCTGGTCACCGGACATGTCGCAGATCTCTTTCTCTAGCTACCGTTTCGATTTTGACTTTGTCCGGATTGCAGTCATGGATCTCAACCGAGCAGATTCCCGGTTCCTCGTCGATCTTCCGGAGAACGCTTTCTGTCCGGTATGGTCGCCCGATGGCCAATGGATCGTCTTCTACACTGCTGACCTAGCTCACGGCTGGGGAGATATGTGGTTGATGAGCCCGGATGGAACAAACCAGCAGCGCCTGCATCTCTTCGACGGACAAGCCAAGTTCGACGGAGTCCGGTGGTCGCCGGATGGTCAGTGGCTGGTATTCGCGGCTGACGGTGGATCCGGCTGGGATGTATATGTGGCCAGCCCGGACGGGCAGGAACTTGTCAACCTGACAGCCGCGTCACCTGTCCACGACCGATCACTTAGTTCACCCAGCTGGATCCCCTAGGCGCGGGTTGAACACCCGGGTGGTCTCTTCTCCTGGGGAGAGTGCTGCCGAACAAGGCCTGCAGGCGACTCAGCTACGCATCCTGAATTCGTGGGTGACTGGCGCAATGTACTCGCTCAGGTCAGGCATG
Source organism: uncultured Chloroflexia bacterium (assembly GCA_963790075.1). Lineage (GTDB taxonomy): Bacteria > Chloroflexota > Anaerolineae > Anaerolineales > Villigracilaceae > CAYOUV01. Next base: position 466,428 of record CAWBNG010000008.1, on the reverse strand, counting down.
ACCCTAACCGCTCTGAAAAGGGGCAAGCGTCCATGCGTACAACCTCTCGTGGAAATGCTGTTCGTATATAAGCTACACCCAAAGGAGCGTTGTAAATACGGATATTGCAAAGGTGAGACAGGCTTTTTAATTATCAGCCGAAATTACAGCCGGAAGAATGGCCCCTTGCAGTACAGAAGGCTCGAGATGGTGGCGTTTGGTCCTTATTAAGATTGAGTTGATTGAACGTACCGAAGCAGGGAAAACGTATTATCCCATCCATTCTTTGGCGGCATTCGGGTATTTCTTTGTAAAAGCATTCGGTAAGGTTATTTCTCCAAACCCATTTTTATGTCTTTTTGATGATACCGGCACGAGCCAAGTCATCCCTTATCGACTTCACTGCATCATTTACTGAGCTTTGTCGTATTGCTCTTCCCAACCCAGCCACCAGCGAGGGTTATTCAAGCTGTGCAAATAGAGTTCCCCCTTCATCCTTTCGGCTTAGTCCAGGACATTGTTAGATGGAACAAATATTCTGTATGCCCTTTTTGATGCAGACTGTTATATAATTTTTATTGGGCAAATCGTAATTGGAATTCTATTAAGTGACGAATATCTTTGGAGATGATATGGCCAGCCGATCCGTCAATCCAGAGGCAGAAATTTCAGCGCTAAGACATCAACTGACCCAACGCGAGGCGCAGTTACAGATCATCAACAGCGTACAGTTAGGGCTTGCCGAACACCTCAACGTTCAATCCATCTATGATCTGGTCGGGGATAAAATCCGCGATATTTTCCAAGCCCAAGTGGTCATGATCTCGACTTATAACAAACAGACAGAAACCATTGAGCACCGCTATGCCATTGAACGCGGCGAGCGCATCCACGCACCGGGACACCACCCCATAAAAGGATTCCGAATTTGGGTGGTTGAAACCCGGCAGCCAGTTCTGGTCAGCACTAATGTTGCCGAATTAGCGGCTCAGCTCGGGCAGCCCACACTACCAGGCACCATAACTCCTAAAACTTGGCTGGGTGTCCCCATGATCGTTGGCGACCAGGTAACAGGGATTTTGAGTCTTCAGGATGTTGACAAAGAAAATGCCTTCGACGAACCAGTCGTGCGTCTCTTGCAAACGCTTGCCGCATCGATGAGCGTTGCGCTGGAAAACGCCCGTCTTTGGGAACAGGAAAACCTGTATCGTCAGGCGCTTGAACGTGAATTTGAGATCGGGCGCAACATTCAAGCAGGATTTTTACCGGATGAGATCCCACAACCCAATGGATGGGAGATCGCAGCTTCCCTCAAATCAGCGCGTGAGGTCGCTGGTGATTTTTATGATGTGTTCAACTTACCTAAAAACAGAGTCGGGGTTGTAATCGCGGACGTGTGCGACAAGGGTTTGGGAGCAGCGCTCTTCATGACCCTGTTCCGCAGTTTGCTGCGCGCAGTCTCAAACATTGACTTATATGCACGCGCCGAATCAAGCGCCTTGGATGCCTCCGCGACACGGCTCAGGAACGCGGTCACATTAACCAATAACTACATCGCCGAAACTCACGGCAACACAGGCATGTTCGCGACCGTTTTTTTTGGGATTCTCGATTTACCAACCTCTACCTTGACCTATATCAACTGTGGTCACCTACCTCCAATAATCCTCAACAAGGATGGGGTCAAATGGAGCCTCAAGCTGACGGGACCTGCCGTGGGTGCGATACTGGATGCGGAGTATGACATCAAGGAAGTGAAGCTGGACCATGGAGATCTGTTTTTTGCCTACACAGATGGCTTAACCGAAAATCCCTCAGGAGAAATTTTCGACATAGGCAAATTTCTCCCGCTATTGACCGAGGAGCAAGCTCTGTCATCAATTCTTGAGCAGATCTTGAAACAAGTTGAGCCTCAAGCCGAGGGTGGCAAACAATTTGACGATATTACCATGCTGGCATTACGGCGTGGGAAGCTGGGAAAGATTTGAACGTTGCGTCGATAAATTTCGATCCCTATACCTTGAGCATGCAATAAGCTATGTGCCTTCGCCAAATCGGAAATGCCCAGAGAGAGGCTGTCCATTAATGAACGCCAGAATCCGTATCTTTATTCCCTTCGTGCTGCTCTTGTTCGCGCTAGCTTGTAGTTCTTTGACATTCCCCCAACCAATGCTCGCGCCATCTCCTGCCTCGCTCATTCCCACGCAGCAACCCCCGTCAAAAAAGCTGTCCACTACACCTACCACCACAAGCCCAAGGCCCACAGAGGAGAATACTCCGACACACGCGATCGCCCAGCCAGCCGCTGCGCCCCACTTCCGGCCCGGGGATTCCATCCAACTGGACTCAATCTCAATGAAAAGCCGAAGCGAGGGGTGGGGTCTCAGCGGTCCGTATTTATTGACGACAACGGATGGCGGACAAACCTGGCGAGAAGTTACACCCCCTCAAAACTTCCCGGACGGGAAAAGTGTCCAGGCTTTCGGCGTATTTTTGAATGCGCAGGCAGCCTGGATCGTCTTCGCCATGGACAGCCACGTCTCTCCTGAGGCTTCGATCTGGCACACCACCGATGGGGGCCGCAATTGGACTGCCGGGGGACCTCTGTTTCACCAGGTGATCGGTGACCAGATCTGGGCTGAGTTTGCTGTCCTGGATGCCCAGCACGTCTGGGTGCTGATCCGCGGCGTCTATGTCGGAGCCGGTACTCACTTCAACCACGAACTGTTTCGAAGCGTGGACGGTGGCCTGACCTGGACCTCCCTGGATGACCAGATCAGCGACGACTACACCGGGATGGTCTTTGCCGACGCAAATTTTGGCCTGCGCACCCTGCAGACAACCGGCGCTTACGCCCCCGCACCGCCGGCCTACGATGTCACAACCGATGGAGGCACCACCTGGGAAGGCCGCGAACTGCCACCTCCGTCCGGGGCATCCGACCTGTTCAACCAGTATCCCTATTGCGAGACCTACCAGCCCGTCCTGCTCTCCGCCCAGTCCATTCGTATGCTGGTGGGTTGTTTTGACTACTACGACCCGCCTAAACAGTCCACCAGTTATTTTTACTCCAGTCAGGATGGCGGAGCGACTTGGCAGACGGTCCATCTGCCGGAAAAGGTTCGGGCGGCACAGGCCCAGTTATTCTATTATGGCTCGAACAATGCCCTGTTGCTCGGCCGCGACATTTACCTGAGCACATCGGACGGACAAACCTGGTCTTTCGTAAAAACAGTCAACTGGGACGGGCAATTCTCCTTCAGCGACCCACAATACGGTTGGGCGGTCGCTCGTTCGAATGGGGAAGTCGCCCTGGTGCAGACGACTGACTGGGCCGCTAGCTGGACTCTGATCAAGCCAACTATCGCGCCATAAGAAAGTCGCCAACCTCCAACCGGATCGTATCGCTGCTGCTCTTCCGTGGCGTGGTGATCATGACGCACAAATAAAAACGCCTCACTACTTAGTGGCAGAGAGTATATCGTTGCGAAGATACAACCTGAAAAATTCAGGGGAGGCAATCAAGGTATAGTGAGACTCCAAATAGGTATTCAAAGCTGGGATGGTGAAGCGCGCCATCAGCACCTGTTCGGGATTATATTCACGCACTGCCGTAAGGATATCCTCGTCCGTCAAGCTGCCGGTGACCAGGCGTTTTCTGGAGAAGGTCGCCAAAATCGGGGGCACCGGACGCTTGACCAGGTAAGCGTACATCGGCATATCGGTCACGATCCAGTTGGTCTGGTCGATATAGTCGCTCATGGTGTTGAGCACCTTCAACTTGCCTGCCGTGGCCTGCAGTGACTCCCCGCGGATACTCGGTTTGTCTGCCAACTGCCCCTGGACGTCCGGCCAATAATGGAGGCTGACCAGCACGAAACCGATCACAGCCACCGCGCTCAACAAGCCTTGGAAACGGATCCAGCCGGTGAGTGGCCTGGTCCGCAGGAAGAATAGGATCCCTTCGGCGACTCCGATTGCCGCCAGCATCGCAGCCGGAATGGTCACTAAAAGCTGGTGGTGATACAAAACCGGCGAATAAAAACTGAGCAGCGTATAAGCCAGAATCCCCCATATGAGAGGATATAAAGTCAGCCAGTTGCGGCGATAAATTGTGGACCACACACCCAATAGGCTCAGGAGCAGCAGCGGAACCGCGGCCTGGAGGTGGTAATTGATGGTATACCCTTCGCCCTGATAGGTCGCTTCGGTCGGCGCTTCCAGGTGCGGGAGAATCAACTGCCAGACGTTCGCGGGACCCACCCACAGCAGCACCAGCGCCGCCAACAGCAGGCCAAAGCTCAGGCTCCAGACCAGCGCCGGGCGGAACCACCTGAGTGAAAAACCGCGTTCCTTTCTCTCCAGGTAGGTAGAAATCGTTATCCCGACCAAGAAAATTGGTGCTACAAAGCCCGTGAACAGCTTTATTAATACCGAAAGCGCCAACAATACTCCCGAAAGAATCAGCCACAGACCGCGTTTGTCCCGGTGCCAGACGACGATCAACAGCATCGAGGCGGTCGCCAGGGCAATCGAGGGCAGACCGATCATGACCGAAACGCTCAAGACCAGGTAGCGCGGGGCCATGACCACCAGGGGCAGGAACAGCACGGCAGCCAGATCACCCCAGGTCAGCTCCAGGAACTGCGCGCAGGCCCAGACCAGCAGGCTGGAAAAAAGCAGGATCAGGAAACGGTCCGGGATCACTTTGAAGCCGGTCAGGCGCATCACCCCCGCCAGCAGTATCGTCAGCAGGGGCGGCTGGTCACTCGACACCTCGGTGTACAGCGGGTGGCCCAGCACGACCAGCATCGAGCGCATCAGGTTCAGGCCCTCGTCCCCGTCAAACTGGATCTTTTCGCGGAAGGGATAATATAAGAAGGTGAACACCAGAAAGATCAAGGCAATGATGATCGGTAAAAGGAACTTCTTATTTTTCCCCCACCAGGTCGTTTTGGCCGGTGAAGTATCCGAGCGGGAAATCTTATCTAGGCTGGGGAGCAGCCGTTTGAGGCTGAAACGACGTAACGTTTCGGATTTCATAAGGATTTGCCTGCTATAAAATTTTCGGGTCAAAAGCTGGTCTGGAGATACATAGAGGTATGCGCTCAATGCACTATTATAACAGTGCGATATATACAGACCAGAACGACCAAAAAGTTTGCTATACGTTCAGTCGGTTATTGGTTTTCCTCGCTTTTGTGCCATAATGGATTAAGCCAAAGCAGAAGGGAGAACATCACATGACCAAGATCGCAATTGTCACCGACACTGACGCCAGCCTGCCGCTGGAGCTTGCAGAACGATATGGAATCGCCCAGGTTCCCATCGTGCTACAGTTCGGCGAGGAGAGCTTCCGCGCCGTATACGACCTGGACGACGCAGCCACCTTTGCTCGCATCGACCGGGACGGTAAACTGCCGACTACCTCGGCGCCAGCGCCAGGGGACTTCAGCACAGCTTACCAGTCTGCTTTCGATCATGGAGCCGACAGTGTGCTGTGTTTCACGGTCAGTTCGGAAATCAGCGCCACCTACGCTGCGGCCCTTGACGCCAGGGGGCTGCTCCCCGGACGTGATATCACCGTAGCGGATACGCGCAGCCTGTCTATGGGACAGGGATGGATGGTACTGGCGGCTGCCAGAGCTGTGGAAGGCGGTTCATCCGCAGACGAGGCGGTGGCTGTCGCCCTGGAAGTCGGCCAGCGTACCAGGCTTTTTGCCGCGCTCCCTACCCTGAAATATCTCGCCATGAGCGGACGGGTCGGATACCTCGCTGCCGGAATGGCTACGCTGCTGGACGTAAAGCCGATCCTGACCATTCGAGAAGGAAAGCTCGATCTTTTGGAGCGTGTCCGGACCCAGAAGAAATCCTGGGGGAGGGTTGTCGAACTGTGCGCTGAAGCGGTGGCGGGACGCCCAATCGAGCAGTTTGCGATACTGCACGTCAATGCTGAAGAGGATGCCCAGCAATTAGAAGCGCTGCTGCGCACCAAACTGGACTGTCCGCCCGAGACGCTTTTCTGCGAACTGACTCCCGGGCTGTCGGTCCATTCCGGGGCAGGTCTGGTCGGCACGGTTTTCGTAATCGGACAGTAATTCGGGGCGTTTTGAAGGACCTCACGCTAACCCGCTGACCAGACGGCAGGCAATATTCATCCTTCGCCCTTCCTTCGCTCAATCAAGGCTCGCCAGGTACACACAATTTGCTTATCCAACGGAGATTTTCATGCTTTCGATTTCAGCAACCACTGAATGGCGGACCGCACACCCCGGGGCCGTGATCGGCCTGCTGGAGTTATCCGGCGTAATCAACACCCAGCCCTGCCCCCAGCTCGAAGAGCACAAGCGCGAGATCGAAGCAGAGTTGCGGGCCAGCTACCGTGATTTTTCCCGCCCGGAATTCCTGGGGCTGCCCGTGCTGGCAGCCTACACCAGCTATTACAAGCGCTTCGACAAGACTTATCACGTACTTTTGCAACTCGAATCGCTGGTACTAAAAGGAAAGAACTTACCCGACGTCTCAGCGCTGGTTGACGCCAACTTCATGGCCGAAGTGGAGACGCTGGTATTGACCGCCGGACACGATATTGCCAAGCTGCAAGAACCAATTGTGATCGACGTCTCGCGTGATAGTGAGCATATGACCCAGATGAATGGCGCTTCCAAAGCCATTCGAGCCGGGGACATGATCATGCGTGATGCAAACGCGATCAGTTGTTCGATCCTGTACGGGCAGGACGACCGCTCCCCCATTTCATCAGCGACCACGCACGTACTCTACGTGGCGTACGCGCCCGCCGGAGTGCCTGTCGAAGCGGTTGAAACGCAACTTTCGAAGATCGAAGAGAACGTGCGCCTCTTCTCCCCCGCTACCATTTTGGAACAACACCAGCTGCTTACTGCCTGAACTGCAACGACTGGGTCGAGGTAATGAATCAATGTCCCAAGCACACGAGAGAATGGTCGCAGCCCTAAAGGAGATCGTCGTCACGCGCCTGCGGGAACGAGGCTTCCGCGGGTCGTTCCCACACTTTCGCCGGAAGATGATCGAGCAGTTCGATTTGCTCAGTTTCCAATTCGACAAATGGGGCGGGGGGTTCGTGATCGAAATTGCCAAATGTTCGGCGGAAGGCGTCACCACCAGCTGGGGTGCCCACATCCCAGCGGAGCGAGTCAAGGTGGCGGACCTGCACCCAGGTCACAGGCTCAGGCTTCAGCCCAGACTTGGCAGCTCCACGGCCGACTGGTTCCGTTTCGATGAACAAACCCTTCGTATTGATCCATTCCTGAAGACGGCCACAGAGGTACTTCCATTTCTCGACTTGGCCGAAAAATGGTGGACGGGCGAGCCAGATCCATATTTTGAAGCAGTCAGACAGTGGTTGTCAGGAGGGAAAGGAAATACCTAATACGGCCAGATTTTTTGAAGCCTGGTCAAACGTTTCTAATTCCTTTTCCCCAATAGCTCAGTTCCCCCCGCTCAACTCCACCACCAGCACTTCCAATGCCAGGTCCATTGTGGACTGGCCGGTCTTGACCCCCTCGTCGATGACCAGTAAATGGCGGTAAATTTGCTCGAGGGCGGGCAGTTCGAAGCGTCGTGCCTGCTTGTAAGCTTTCTCGGCCACGTAGGAATGCACGCCCAGCGCCTTTTCGGCCGCTTTCTGGTCCCCGCCCGCATCAATCACCTCGCGAGCCAGGATCAGCAGCCGGAACTGGCGGATGACCATGCCCCACAGCGAGAAGGGATCCTCGTTCTCCAGCAGACGCCGCAGCAGGAACTGCGCCTGCTGACCGTTCCCCAACGCCAGCGCATCGACAAAATCGAAGACACTCTGCTGAGCAGTGACGATACTGACCGCTTCCACGTCCTCCAGCGAAACCGGGCGCGCAAAGTCGACGTAAGTCAGCAGCTTGGTGATCTCCTGTGCGGCCTGGCGGGTATCCTCACCGACCATTTCGGACAGGCGCGCGGCCGCCTTGGGATCGATGACCCCGCCCTGTTCTTTGGTCTGGTTGACGATCCAGCCCGCCATCTCCCAGGCGCGCGGCATCATAAAACGCTCGAGCCGGATCCCGTTTTCACGGCCCCACTTCACCAGCCAGTGCTTCTTCTCGTCCCGGGCTTCCAGTGCTTCGACCATCACCAGCCGGGCCGTCTCCGGGACATCCCGCAGGAAAGCCTCAAACTTCTTACGCGTCGCGGGCGTGCTGTAGCGCGCGGACGGGCCGGAGAGCAGCACCAGTCGGCGCGGCGCCAGGAAGGGCATGGCGTTGACCGCATTGTTCAGCTCATCCTCGCTCATCAGGCGCGCTTCCAGGCGGGCGGTGTTCATCTCGGCGCTGGACAGGTCGTCGAACTCAGCCTGGAAGGCATTCAACCGTTTGGCAATAGCGAACTCATCATTGCCGTAGAGCAGGAAGACCCGGTCGGATGCGGCCATACGGAAATTAGATTTCCCGGGTGATGACCCGGTAGGCATTTGCTTTACCGATCCTCAGCGGTACGATCTCGACCAGTTCCAGCTTCCCCAGTTCGGCCTCGGTCGTGACCCGCGCCTGCAGGAGCGGCCCCAGCGGTTGGCTGAGGATGAATCCCAGCAAAGCCAGCCCAACTGCGAACGGTATCCGCCACAGCCAGCTGCGCCGGGAGCGCGCACCGCCCAGTCCCAGCCAGGCGAAGGAACCTGACATCAGGAGGGAGGTGGCAAAGTTCGTCCCGCAGCCGGCATGGATCGCCAGGTTCGATTCCCCGGCACGCAGGCGCGTCATGGCTTGCACCACCGAGGACCTGACCTGTTCGGCCGGCGCATCGGAAAAGATAAAAAAACCGGTCGGGTTGGAGTGACCGGCCATGCGCAGCTGTGGGTATTTTTCGGCCAGGATGTGCAGGGTGGCATGTTCGACCGCATGGTTGCGGCGGGTTTCAAGAATCAGCGGCAAATCAAGGATAGACATATTGACTCCCAGAGTGATCTTAGAAGATTATACCTGTTAAACAGGCGGGCCCGGTTCGCCGGGCCTGCCTGCAAGTGGACAACCATTGCCCAGCCCCCGGGGGTGCTGGTAAGTTATCGAGAATATCTCAACCGGCAGGGACGAGTCTGCTGGTCCAGTTGGAGGACATAAAACGCTTCGAGGAAGATTTTTGATTCATTTCCCACTCTCCAAGGCCTGGTAGGTTTCCAAAAGGCTGACCAGGATCTCATCGGTAAAGTGATGAATCTGCTGCAGCATCTTCTGCCAGGCGGCTCCGGAAGGAACATTGGCCTCCTGGTAGACGCGCACCATCGATTCAAGCAACACGCTGCGGAAGAACAAAAAGGCCCGCGCGGCATCCACATAACTAAGGCTATAGCGGCGGGCACGCGAGGCGTATTCGTAACCGATCGAATAAGCTTCCGAAGCGGCTTCGCTGTCATCCGCCGAAGCCATATAGTTCATCAAACCATGGAACAGGGTGCGTGCGCTCTGGCGATACTGGATGCGAGCTTCATGATCCAGCTTCTGATACCAGGCTTCCGCCTCCAAATTCCCTTCGGCGATCTGGATGCGCACATTTTTGACCGCCATTTGTAAAATGCCTTCCGGCTCGATCGGTTTTGGCTGGCGGGCAGACTGGGCCCATAGCGCGACTTCGCTGCGCTTGTAGCGGCGGTGCCCGCCCTGGGTGCGATGGACCGGCAGCAACCCCTTATCGGACCAGGCGCGCACCGTGCTGGGATGTACACCCAGCATTGCGGCCGCACCACTCAAGGAAAGCCACTCGTCATGCACCTTATCGGTCATGCGTTACTCCGCCGCGAGGGCAACCTTTTCCAAAAATTCCGGTTCTTGCGCCTGCCTGCGGAAAGCAGCCACGTCGATGCGGGAAAGCAGCAAGGTCGCAGCCAGCAGCAACCCGGCTTCGATCCCGAAGACAGCCAGATAACCGGTCAGCGCGTCCGAGAGCCCGGCTACCAGGTCGCGCACCACGCCACCCAGCACCGAACCGACCAGGCGCGACATGGCGTTCGAGAAGCCCCAGGCCCCGATGAACAACCCAACGCTGCCCGGCAAAGTCAGGTCGAACATCAGCGACAGATTGGCGACCGTCGAGAGCCCGGTGCCAAGTCCCAGCAAGGTTACGCCGCCGTAAAAAACAGACGGGTTACGGGTGATGCCGCTCAACAGGATCACCAGGAAGCCTGCCAGCGCGCCCAGGTTCCCGGCTTGCGCGACCTTGCGCTTGGCGATGCGTCCTTCCAGCGCCCCGGCGATCAGGATCGCCAGCAGCACAAAGGTGCCCCACAAGGAAGTGATGCGCGTCGTCTGGCGGACCGACAGGCCGAAGGCCTGGGCTCCAAACGGTTCCAGCAGGACGTCCTGCCCCAGGATGGCAGCCAGCAAAAGTAACAGATACCAGAAGAAGGTGGTCGCCGTACGGTTGGAGAGGATCGCCCCGGCCATTTCCTTCAACGTAAAGGTTTCGGCCCGCGAATCCGACCCAGCTCGGGCGCGCGGCTCCAGGCCGATCAATCCAACCAGGCCCAGGACCAGTGCCACCAACCCGACAGCCCGGAAGGCTTGTACCAGGGCCTGTGGCGTGTACGGGTCGACCATCTGTCCAACGGCGATGGCCGTCAGAATGATGCTGACGATCATCATGAACCACATGACCGCGATCGTCTTGCCGCGCCCCTCCTCACCTGAGAGTTCGGAGGCCAGCGAGAGATAGGAAACACTGGCCAGGTTGTAGCCCATGCCCCAGGCTCCGAAAGCCAGCAGGCCGACCAGCACACCCAGCCAGAAATTTGATGACATGCTGAACGCTACCTGCGGCGCGATCATCAATCCAAGCACACACAGCAGCAGTCCTGCCAAAATATAGGGACTGCGGCGCAGACCAAACAGCGGATGCCGGTCGGAGTATGAACCGATGGCAACTTGAATGGGGGAAAAGACGTATGGCAGGGAAGCCAGGATGGCCACTACCGTAGCCGAAATCGCCAGTTCATAGATCATGACCCGGTTGAGGGTACTGTTGATCGGTACCAGTGTCATGGCAACAGCCACATGGATCAGGCCGAGTTGCAATCGTTTTCGCAGCATATTCACCTTGAGTTTAAGAAAATGGGTGGAGTCTCGCCCGCTTATTCACGCCTAGCAATGTAACAAACGCGCGAGGAGGCGTCAATGTAGATTTAGGTAGAATTTTACTAGCAGATTATGAGAAAAAGTTAAATATCCCCCAATTAACGTGCAGAAGTTGGCAGTGCCCGCTCCACTCCCAACTTCTACCCACGTGGTTCCCTAAGCCCACATGCCGTATGGCGATGAAATTAGAACGTGATTACTATATCACCCCGGCGTTGACAAAATGTGGACACGCCGTCACAGGCTGGCGATCAGTTTTTGTCGATAGGTCTGCCAAAGCGCGTCCAGGGACTGGATCCCCGATGCCTGCCCAACCTTCTCCAAAACTGACTCCAATTCAGCTTGCGGCCCGTCCGGCGAAAGCCCCTGCTGTTTGGACATCCGGATCATCAAAACATAGGCGCGAATCTCAACCCAGGGATTTGACATGCTGCGACCACCTTCTACCACCTTGGAGAGCAATTCCGCTGTTTCAGTGTAATCCTCCCGATAGAGAGCCAGATATGCCAGCATTAAATCCGATAGGACAACAAAAAAACGCATGGAATGTTCTTCAGCCCTGGCACGCAATCCTTCAGAATCCTGTCTGGTTGGACGATCTTGTTGATTCGCCAATTGCAGGATGGCATTGATGCATTCCGCATAAATACTGATGCTCCCCAGATCGAGTTTGGCGGCCTTCTCAAAGGCTTGTTTTATGTATAAGAAGCCTTCTTCCAGGTTCGTCTCCACCATGGCAAACCCAACACGGAACAGATTATCCAAAGATGCAAAGTGATCACCGCCAGCCTCTACCCCTCGCTGGAATAGTTCTATGGCCTGGTCGTAAGCCCGCAGTCGCAGGAAGATGTCTCCAGCGGCACGGTATGCCAAAGAGACAATCTCGTTGTGGCCTTTATGGATCCCGATCTCCATGGCACGTTCGGCGTGCAGCCAGGCGTCCTTGAGCAGGCCGAGTTCCAGCTCATTCAAGGAACAATAGGCATATGTATAACCAAGCATCCGCCAGGCTTCGATGCGCTCCGACAATTCGATGCCCTGCAGACACGCCTCCCGACCAACAGTAAAGTTGCCCATCAAATAGTTTGCCAGTCCTATCACACTATGTGCACCCAGAATAGAGGCCATCGATTGAAGACGGGTAGCTTCATCCAGCGATTTCTGGGCGTATTGCAGACCGGAGACTAGCCGACCCATCAGGGTCTCTGAAATGGCCATCTGAAAGTTCGCGTCCTGACTGATATGCAGGTTGTAAGGGGAATCCAAACTCGACGAACGTAAAAGGGCCGTCCGGAACCATTCTTGTGCTTCACGCATCCTGCCCAGCATATACAACATTACGCCGCGATCATTAAAAGCACTCAGCAACTCGAAAGTATTTCCCGAACGTTCCAGGAAGGGGATGGCTTCCTCGGTATATCTCAGGCCTTCAGCAAATTTATTGGCTGCAAAATCAGCATCGCTCAAACCGATCAGGGCTGTGCCAATCAGCAAGTCGTTTTTGCGCTCACGTCCAATCCGCAGCAAATTCTGGTTGCGACGCTCAAGCGAAAGCCAGTCATCATTCTCAAATCCAACATAATTCCAACGAGAGTAAAGTTGATAAATTTGCTCGTCCTGCAAGCCCGGAAGACGCGCAATTAAATGTTCCGCCCGCAAAAAGGCGGCGTTTGCATCCTGCACCGAAGCCAGACTGTAAGCATAGGAAGCCGCCTCGACCCAGCAGTCAAACGCGTTGGAGTAAACACCAGCCGCCTCATAATGCTCGGCTAAAATGGCTGCCTGAGGTGCGATTTGCCCATTCAACCAATCCTCAAGCGTTCTTGCCACCTTGTAATGCAGCTTGCGGATGCGTGTCGGGCTGAGCTGGAGCAAGAGACTCTCCCGGAATTTTTCATGTACAAATGCATACCATAAACCATCGCCCTCCTCAAAATCAAGGATCAGACGAGCTTCTTCCAACTCTTCCAATAAACGGGTAAATTGTTCGGGACCATAAACACTGGCCCTTTCCAATAAATTCGCTTTGAAGCGGCTGCCTAAAACAGCCGCTGTCTGCAGCAGATCGAAGGCGCAGTCACTCAATTTCTGCAGGCGGGCGTTGATCAATTGATGGATGCTGCGCGCGAGCGGTAATTTTGTGAGTTTTCTCAATTGGAGGTCAGGAGACAGGTCTAGAACAGCCCGCAGGGTTTCCAAGATAAAGAACGGATTACCACCCGTATCCTGCGTTAATTTTGAAACGAATTCCAGTGGAGGTTGCTCGCCAAAAACGTAAAAGGCTAATGCCGCCACATCCGTCTGCTCCAAGCGTGATAATTCCAGGCGCTGGACTGTCTGGCGCGTGGTCATCTGGAGCAAATTGTCAAAGGCCGGGTTGGGTTCCTCCACCCGGGCTGCCATGATCAAGGTGGCTCGTTCGGGCGCGAAGAATTCATGCTCATCCAAATAAGAGATCAATGCCAGCGTCGATTCGTCCGCCCAATGCGCATCATCCAGGAAAACCAGCAGGGGTGATTCCTTGGACAGGGAAATAAGCGTCTGGTAAAGCGCCTCGAACAAATTCAGACGCGTCCGAGCCGGGCTGAGATCCTGCACTGGCTGCAGATCGTTACGCTGGTCCGCAAGTTCCGGCAGCAACACGGCCAACTGGCTTGCCCAAACAGTCGGAATTTTCGCCCATTCCGCAGGGGTCAGGCTGTGGCGCAGAGCTTCAATCCAGGGGTAAAAGGGCAGGCTTGATTCAAGCGGATGGCAGGCAGCCAGCAGCAATCGCGAGGGCCTCTCGAGACTCTGATAGAACTCCTGGATCAAGTCGCGTCTTCCCAATTCCGGCTTCTCCCAAGACGACCACCCACCCGCCATTTATCTGGGTATCTCTAAGCTGAGCCAGCGCCTGCTCCTGTCCCAGGAAAGGGGCAGGCATGCTGGAGCGAATAGGCCAGGTCGGCTCAGTAGTTGCATGTTCCCGGGGTGATTCTCCGTATAAGCGCACCTTTAAGGATAGAAATTCGTCGGATGGTTCACTCCCCAACTCATCCGCCAGCCGTTGCTCAACGAATGCGTAGTGTTTGCGAGCCTCACTCTGCTGGCCGCTGTCCAAAAGTAATTTGATGAGCCGGGCATTCATACTCTCATCCAGACGATCAATTTCTAAAGATTTATCCAGCCAGTATTTGGCCTGGAATAAGTTTCCTGCCCGGCGATCATGTTCCGCCAGACGACTTAATATCAGGAGCATTTCACTTTCGAGATCCCGATTGGTCAGCACTTGCCAGGTTTCCAATTCCGAAGAGAAGGACAGATCCAGACCGGATAGAAAATGCGAAGAGCGCCACATCTCAGCTGCTCTCGCCAGTGCTTTATAAGCGGCCGCAGATAAGGGTTTGGCGGAAGAAAATGTCTTGGAAGAACGTCCGGCCTGTTCCAGCAGCGAGTGGAAACTGAGCACGTCGACCGTAGCTCGCTCGAGGTCAAGGAAAATGGTCTCCTGGTAGGTCTGGATCAAGTCCGGGTCCGGCAACGAACCGCGCAATTTCCCCAATGTTTCGCGCAAATGACGGCGGGCATCCTTCTCGGAAGCCTCAGGCCAGAATAAAGCCCATAAATGTGACCTGCCAATCGGTTTGCCCAGGGCCGCCAAATAATACAGCAGGGCTCGCGAGGCCCGCCTGTGGATGGATAAAAGCTGGTCGTCGAAATAAATGAGTGGTATGCCGAACAGTTCGATCTGGTACATTGCGGTTATTTTTCTTTCCAGGTGACCCCATTACCGCAATCTACTGAATGCACTCAGCTTTGTGCGGCGATCATGGATTGAGCAGTCTGTAATATTTCGTGCGCAGAACGCAAGGTTCCCTCCCCCACCTGGCCAAGCATCTGGGCCAGTTCAAGCAAGCGGGGGTCGCCTTCCAGTTTTTCAATGCGGGTCAAAGTCCTCCCATCCTTGACCAACTTTTGCACCTGATAATGCTGGTCTCCAAAGGCGGCCAACTGCGGCAGATGCGTCACGCAGAAGACCTGATGGTTCCGACCCAGATTCCAAAGTTTGTACCCGACCACCAGACCAACGCGCCCACCGATGCCCTGGTCTATCTCGTCAAAGATCAGACTGGGGATTTGATCGGCCTGCGCCAGCACATTCTTGAGTGCCAGCATCAGCCGTGAGGTTTCGCCCCCGGAGGCAATCTTGGCCAACGGCTTCAGCCCTTCGCCGGGATTGGGCGCTACCAGGAATTCTACCCGGTCGAAGCCGGTCTGGTCAAAAGCCACTCGCTGCTCGTCTGCAAGCGGAATGCCAGCCTTGTCCGGTTTGGTTTGGAAATCGACCGCAAAACTGGCCGAAGCCATGCGCAAATTCTCCAGTTCGGATTCGATGCCTTTACCCATGAGCGCCGCCGCTTCCTTGCGTTTTTCTGACAGTAACTGCCCCTGCTCAGCCAGCTTATCGAGCAATTGGGTCTCCTGCTTTTCGAGTTCGTCCGTGCGCTCGGTGGCATGCGAAATGTTATCGAGCTGCCGGCGGGCATCCACCGCAAAAGCGATCACGGCTTCGATCGTGCCGCCGTATTTACGAGTCAGGCGATGGATCAGGTCGAGGCGTTCTTCGACAACCTCCAGCCGTTTCGGATTGAATTCAATCGTTTCGAGATAATCGCGCAAACTATGGACCAGGTCTGCCAGGGTTTCCTCGAGGTTGAGCGCCTGGTCGGACAAGGTCGCTTGCGAAATGTCTATCCGGCTCAGGTTCGATAAAGCCTGCGAGGCCTGCCCGATCAGATCGGTCGCGGCAGGGGCTTCCGGATTGCCTTCGTCGAGCACAGCCAGCGCCTGCTGAGCCAGCGTGGCCAGCGACTCGGCATTTGCCAGCCGGTCGCGCTCCTGACGCAGTTCAGCCTCCTCGCCGGGTTTGAGCCGCGCGGCTTCGATTTCATCAGCCTGATAGGTCAGCAGTTCGGTGCGGCGTTCGGCATCCGCCTGGGCCTCACGCAGCTCTTTGAGTTCGCGCCGTACGCTCTGGAGCCGGCGATAGGTTTCGCGATAAGCGCCCAAAGCCGGGCCGACGTTCGCAAAACGATCGAGCAGGCCCAGGTGGGCGCGCGTATCGAGCAGGGACAGGTGCTCGGACTGGCCGTGGATGTCCACCAATAGCGCGCCGAGTTCCTTCAGCAATCCTGCATTGACCGTCCGGCCGTTGACACGGGAAATATTGCGGCCCTCGCGGCGCACCTCGCGGCTGAGCGTAACGTAATCCGGGTCGTCGAGCATTTCTTCACGCGTGAGGATCTCGTGGACAGCACTCTTCTCGGCACCGCTCAACTTGAAGATGCCCTCCACCAGGGCAAGCTCGGCATCCGCCCGGATGGCAGTCGCCTCAGCCCGGCCGCCAACCAGCATCTCGACCGCATCCAGGATGATCGACTTCCCGGCACCGGTTTCACCGGTCAGGATGATCAGGCCGGAACTCGGGCGGAGTTCCAACTGGTCGATAATGGCAAAGTTTTCGATCCGTAGTTCGGTCAGCATATTACTTGATTTGAATCCCGCGCAGATAGGCATACACCGTCGGTACGGCGATCACCAGGTAAACGACCTGCCAGACCAGCGGTAAGAGTGACCAAATCGCTCCGGAAAAAGCCGGATTCCCAAACAGGATGAGAACTGAGGCTAAATGGGTAAGGATAGCCGGGATACCCCCGATGACCACGCCCGCAGCAGCGGTCAGGAAGAGCGCGTTCGAGCGGCGCCGACGGACCACAAACTGGATCCCGCGGGCAATCAACGTACCGGCAAATGGGGCAGCAAACAGCACCAGCAATCCAAACCAGATCGTCGCAATAAAGCTGATGATGATCGAGGCTAACCCCGAGAGCAAGACAGCTGTGATGAAAGCCGATAGGTAATCGTACCATTGAGCATTTTCGAAGACTTTAAGCTGACTGCGCACACATTCCCTGCAGCGGTAACCGGTCGGGACGCGCACCGCACAACTGGGACAAATTGGTTTGTTGCAGCGATTGCAGCGTAAAGAGGTTTCACGTTTTGGATGATTAGCACAATATAGGACTTCGCTCATCGTGACATTCCCAGAGTTGGATTTTGATTCATATGCGCGGTCAGGTTGCGGTAGAAATATCCCGGATCCCCGAAGCGCACAAATTTCGTGGTGTATTCTCCAACACGGATATTGACCCGATCGTCTTCAGCCAGGCCAATCGGGATTTGCCCGTCCACGCTCAGGACGCTATTATCGCTTTTAACCGAAATGATGACGGCCGAGCCTTCGGCCAGCACAACCGCCCGGTCGACGGACAGGTGCGGGGCAATCGGGACGAGCAGGATGTTGCGCAGTTCCGGCGGCAGGATCGGTCCCCCGGCAGCCAGCGCATAAGCGGTCGATCCGGTGGCTGTGGCTGCGATCAGCCCGTCGCACACATAACTGGTCAGCAGGCGGCCATCCACATCGGCGCTCAGATGAACCGGGCGTAAATACTGTCCGCGGCTGACAACGCCCTCGTTAAGCGCAAACCACGAACCGAGCACTTCCCCGGCGCGGGTGTGTTCGATGCGCAGCATCATGCGGCTCTCGAGCCAAGCATCTCCTTCAAGCAGACGCTCGAACATTTCGCGCCATTCCTTGCGTTCCACCTGGATCAAAAAACCCACGCGTCCCAAATTGACCCCCAGGATCGGCACATCGCACGGCGCGCACAGGTGGCCGGCCCGCAGCATGGTCCCGTCCCCGCCGACCGCGATCAACATGTCAAACTCACCGGACTTGACGCGCTTGCGCAGCACTTCATCATACAAAGAGCCCATAGGCGCTTCGAAGCCTTTTTTCTTCAGAAAAACCGCGATGGCTTCTGCCTCAGCAAAAGCCTCCGGCATTTTGGGGTAAGCCATGACGATCGGCCGCTTGGGGATAAAGGGATCAGACATAAGGTAGATTAATTATACCTTGCCCTTATACCAGACGCTGGTCACATGCAGTCTGGAAACCACAGCGGGCGCAGCGGGCTACGTCTTCGTGCGAGCGCGGGACACTGGAGCGGTATTCGTCGCGGCGCATTTCGATCAATAAATCCAGCAGGTTGGATTCGAGCTCAGGGGTGTAATCCACCGCAAAATCACGGTTGGTGTAATGGATGATACCGTACGGTGGGCGCTTGCCATAGGTCTTATCCACCAGCAGACAGTAGGAGGCCAGTTGGAAGATGTGCGAATCGTACGGCGCCTCCGGGGCGTGGCCTGATTTGACCTCCACCGGGATGATCCGGTCCTTCCGCTCCACCAGGTAATCGGGTTTACCCGTCAGGCCGAGTTCGGCGTAATACAGCGGCTTCTCGACCGGACCCCAGGTACGCGTGTCGGTGTAGATCACCCGTCCGCCGGGCAGGCCAGCTTCCCGACGCTGGCGGCCGGACTGCCAGAACAGGACCAGCGCCAACAGGAGCAATCCCAGAGCGATGTACAGCGTAGTCATCCGATCACCTGCACGGTGCAATAGCCTACCAGTAAGACCAGTGCCGCCAGCAAAGCCACGACCCCCAGTGCGCGCAACAATCCCGCCGCCAGGACTTTGCGTCCATGCTGGCGGTGCAAGGCAGTCCCGGCCGACAATTCAGCCTGGTTCTCGGATTCGAGGCCCTGCTTGCGGTACCACCAGGCTCGGTGGCAGTAGAGATAGTTCCCGATGTCGGAAGAGCGAATGACAGGCATGGTTCTTTCCTTTAGCACATTTATTCTATCATAAATGCTGTGCGGGTTCAGTAATTATGCCAGTCACCTCGTTTGAAACCTGATTGACTACCTTGCTTCTGGCCCTTAGACGGTATAATTTCCGCATGCCTGAATTCCGTTTTTATCACCCCATCGAAGTCCGGTACGGCGACCTCGATCCGCAGGGGCACGTCAACAATGCCAAGTTCCTGACCTTCTTTGAGCAGGCTCGCGTCCAGTATTTCCTGGAAATGGGCTTGTTCCACCAAGGCAACTCCTTCACGGACATCGGCGTCATCCTGGCCGACGTGCACCTCACTTTCCATGCCCCGATCCTGTGGGGTACGCCGATCAAGACCGGTGCGCGCGTCTCCCGGCTGGGCACCAAATCCCTGACCATCGAGCAGGAAGTCGTCCACGCCGAGAGCGGCCAGCAGTTCGCCAGCGGCGCGGTCGTCTTGGTCACCTACGATTATCACAGCGGCCAGAGCATCCCCATCCCGGCCGACTGGCGTGAGACAATCTCAATCTACGAAGGACTGACAACTTCCCCATGACAACCCTCCCCACTATCGATACCGGCTTTATGCTGGACTTTCTGACCCGTTTGCTGAAGACGCCCTCCCCGACCGGATTCACCGAAGCGGCAATAGACCTGGTCGCAGAGACGCTCGGCTCATTCCCCGACCTGAGCCTGACCCGCACCAAGAAGGGTGCACTGCTCGCACGCTGGCCGGGACAGGCGCAGGAAGCCCCGCGCGCCCTGACCGCCCACGTCGATACACTCGGCGCGATGGTCAAGGAGATCAAGCCGGACGGGCGTCTCAAGTTGACCAATATCGGCTCGTTCTTCTGGAACACGGTCGAAGGCGAGGGCTGCTGGGTCTTCACCCGTGGGGGAGAGAAGGTGCGCGGCGCGCTGCTGGTCGAAAAAGCCTCCGGGCATGTATATGGCAAGGAAGTCGGCGAGATCCCGCGCGATGCCGAAAGCATGGAGGTGCGCCTGGACGCGCGCGTCCAGTACGCCGACGAAACCGAGGACCTGGGCATCCAGGTCGGTGATTTCGTGGCTTTCGATCCGCGCGTCGAGCTGACGGACGGCTTCGTGCGCTCGCGCCACCTGGACGACAAGGCCTGCGTCGCCAACCTGGTCGCGGCCGTCAAGGCGCTGAGCGAGGCCGGACTGCAGCCAGCCCAGACCACCTACCTGCTCTTCAGCAATTACGAGGAAGTCGGGCACGGCGCCGCGACCGGCATCCCACCGGAGGTGAAGGAACTGGTGGCGGTGGATATGGCCGCCGTCGGCCAGGGTCAGGCCTCGGACGAGTTCCACGCCACGCTGTGCGTCAAGGACAGCGGCGGACCATACCATCACGGCCTGTCGAACAAACTGCGGACGCTGGCAGACGAACACCAGATTCCGTACAAAGTGGACATCTATCCCCAATACAGCTCGGACGGCGAGGCCTTCTGGCGCGCCGGAGGGGACGTGAGCGTGGCATTGATCGGCCCCGGCGTGGACGCTTCGCACAACTACGAGCGCACACACACCGAGGCGCTGGCAGCAACCACCAACTGGATCATGGCCTATTTGCTCGCTGATTAACCACAAAGGACAAAAAGTGCTCAAAGCTTTTTCCTTTGTGTTTGGAAAGGATTTCTCATGAAATTCGACACCGCCCTGGCCCCCATGTACCTGACCGACGTCCCGGCAGTCGCAGGAGCCGCCGAACAAATCGGCTTCGATGCCCTGTGGACATCCGAAACCCAGCACAACCCTTTCCTGCCCTGCGCACTGATCGCCGAACACTCGCAAAAAATGGAACTCGGCACGGCCATTGCCGTCTCGTTCGCGCGTTCGCCGGCCGACCTGGCGTACACCGCCTGGGACCTGGCGGCGCAGTCCGGCGGCAGGTTCATCCTGGGGCTGGGCACCCAGGTCAAAGGACACATCGAGAAGCGCTTCGGCATGCCCTGGCCCGAGTCAGTGGTCGGCAAGCTGCGCGAGCAGATCCTGGCGGTCCACGCCTTCTGGGACTGCTGGCAGAATGGCACCAAGCTCAGCTTCAGCGGCGAGTATTACAAGCTGCGCCTGATGACGCCCTTCTTTAATCCCGGCCCGATTGAAAACCCGAACATTCCAATTTATATCGCCGGGGTCAACACGGGACTGGCGAAACTGGCCGGCGAAGTTTGCGACGGCTTCCACGTCCACCCCTTCAACTCGCCGCGCTACCTGCGCGAGGTACTCCTGCCAGCCATCGAAGGTGGGATAGCCAAAGCCGGGCGCAAGCGGGATGACCTATCGGTCTCGGTCACGGCCTTTGCGGCCACAACGCCCGAGGAACAGAATTTCGCCCGGGCGCAGATCTCGTTCTACGCCTCCACCCCGTCCTACCGGCCGGTCTTCGCCCTGCACGGCTGGGAAGAGGTGGCCGAGAAACTCTCGGCGCACGCCGCCAAGGGCGAATGGGGCGAGATGTTCGGCCTGGTCACGGACGAGATTTTGGAGACCTTCTGCGCCGTTTCCGACGCAGCCGGTTTGCCGGCTGCGCTGAAAGAACGATACGCCGGTATCGCCGACCGGCTGACGCTCTACACGCCCTTCATCCCGGGTGAAAAGGATGATTTCTGGCGCAAGATGGTCAAGGCATTCCATTGATGAGGCTTGTATTTCACGCGACCTGACGGTAAACTTTATTCAGGAGCAGGTCATGACAACCTTTACTGTCAATTTATCCACAGAACGAGCTCATAAATTGCAAGAACTGGCTGCCAGTTACGGCGTCTCGCCAGAAGAACTGGTGCGCGCCAGCGTCGAGGATATACTCAGCCAACCCGAAGAACAGTTCCAAAAAGCCGCTGAGTACGTGCTCAAGAAAAATGCTGATTTGTATCGCCAGCTCTCCAAGTAATGCGTTATCTCACCCTCAGCGAAGTTTTACTGCTGTACCGCCAACTCATCGCACAATCCGGCGGTACGCTTGGTATTCTCAATCTATCTGCCCTTGAATTGGCTCTTGCACAGCCGCGCTTGACATTTAACAATCAAGAACTTTACCCAAGCATTGCTGAAAAAGCCGCTGCACTTGGATTCTCACTGATCATGAATCACCCCTTTGTAGATGGGAACAAACGCATCGGGCACGCAGCATTGGAAGTGTTCCTCGTGCTGAACGGTTATGAAATCGATGCAGAGGTTGACGAACAAGAAATGTTAGTCCTTCAAATCGCTGCCGGGAAAATTGGGCGCGAACCTTTTACCCAGTGGCTGCAAAGTCACATCAAACCTAAAGAAACGTGAGTAGTCCTACCGACCGGTTGACGCTCTACACGCCTTTCACGCCCGGCGAACAAGACGAATTCTGGCACGAGATGTCCGCAGCATTTCATGGATGAGGCTTGAGATTCGCTTTATCAGGCGGTAGTTTGTAGTCGAATGTAAGAAATGACCCCCAGCAAGCACACCTAGCACCCCGCCTACGAATATAGGCGGGGTGCTTCATGGCGGTCTTGGCTGCACAGGCTTTTCGTTTCAGCTATTGAAGATAAAGGCGACTTGGTATTCACCGACCACATTCACGATGGAGTTGATCATATAATCCATCAAATCAATGAAGGCAATATTGGATTCCTGGCTGGTCTTCGCATTCTTCGCGGCGATGTACAAATTATAGAGTTCGGTATCACTGGAAGCATCTACCTTTTGCTTGAAGTTCGCCTCAGAGGAGAACCAGAAGGCGTTCAGAATATCCACCTTCTCCTGGATGGTGACAATTTCTTTTTTTAGCGACTTGTTTTGGTCCTGGGCCTTCTTCAGGCCACCCTGCAATTTTTCGACCTGGGCCTCGGCATCTTCCAGTTTGGCTTGGGTGTCTTTTAGATCGGCCTGAGCCTGCTTATAATCACTGGTCACCTTGGCATTTTCCGCTTTGAGAGCCTGGTAATCGACGCGGGTTTGTGTCAACTGCTTGTTGAGCGTGTACGAACAAATACCGAATCCTGCTGCGGCAACAAACGAAGCCACGATGAACAATCCACAAATTATGTAAACGACTTTTTTGAACATTTTATCCTCCAAATTGTTAAGTTTTGATTGTTGGCGCCCCTGAAAGGGGTGAAATGCATCGGACGCGAAGAACGGTTATTCGTTGGGAATTATCTTTTCATAAAGTCTCCTTCCGCTTTGGTTTTGTTTTAGCGAATTTCTTACTTTTATTTTGCATTCCAAGAACTGTTAAAAACAGATAGAAAACTGCCAAAAAGTGTCATTTCCACGAATCAATTTCAATTCCTGCTTTGCGCGCCAATCCAAAACAACAGGATGCTGCCTGGATGCAGCTTCCTGTTGTTCGTTTACGTTCCACCAAAAGGCGCTCAGCGGCTGTAGGCCACCAATTTCGTTACAGGCAGAAGGCGGCGACCGGCTGAGAATGTATACGCCCTTCAAGCCCGGCGAAAAAGACGGGTTCTGGCGCGAGGTGGCCGCCGCCTTCCACGGATAATCCTTGTAATTCACACTCCCTGACGGTAAACTTGATGCAGAAGTCAATACTGTCTACCCGGTCTGGATGCTCCTGTTGCTGTTCGCCTTCTCGGTGCTAGCCTTCGTGGGGCACGCCCGCCGCGAGGAGGCTGCCCTGGCCGAGCGTTTTGGCCAGGAATGGGATGCGTATGTTGCCCGGACCAGGTTTTTAATCCCTTTTGTGTATTGAGAATCTCAATGCAAAATGACCTGCATAAACAACCCTTCGGAATAATTAGAAAGCTGTATTTCACCAAAACTGGGCGGATTCTTGGTTGCCAAAGCAAGAATCATATCAGGTGCAAAGGTGAGTTATGGACTTGTGAACGCTGCCAGAAAAGGGTATGCTGGGAGGAAGGCTCGGCAGATTTTCCGGAAATCTGCGATGATTGCTGGGTTGAAGTAAGATAATTGAATCCACTGTGGGAAGACATCTCAAGGTAAATTTATGAAGCAATACGAAGCGGTCATAGAAGCAATGAAACAAAATGACGGATATGCTACACTCGGGCAACTTTATCAAACCGCGCCGAAAATTCCCGGTTCCCAGTGGAAAACAAAAACACCTTTTGCAAGCATTCGGAGAATTGTTCAAGTACGGGATGAGTTTTTCAAAATTCGACCGGGTCTCTGGGCATTGAAATCGGAAAAAGACAGGATTATGCGCTTATTCTCGGAGGAGCAAGCGCCTGAAAGAGATAAAGAATATACACACGCATTTTTTCAAGGTTTGGTTGTAGAGATCGGGAATCTAAAAGGCTTTCAGACTTTTGTGCCCGCCCAGGACAAAAATAAGCCGTTTTCACAGAAGAAATTGGGGGAAGTCGCAAGCCTTAGTGAGTTTTATAAATTCACTTACGTAGAAGTTTTAAGACAAGCCCTGACCATCGATGTCACATGGTTTAACAAACGGCACTATCCTGAATCCTTCTTCGAAATCGAGCATTCTACGAATATCCATCGCTCTTTATTGAAGTTTATGGAATTTCAAGATTTTCGAGTTGAGTTCCACATTGTGGCGGATAATCGTAGAAGAGCAGAATTTGATGACAAGCTATCCCTTACAGCTTTTGCTCCCATCAAACATCTTGTGAAATTTTGGGATTACGATGCAGTATCCACTCTTCATAGCAAAATATCTGAAACAGCTCTTGCAGAACAAGCATTGACTTAAGAAAGGTCTACTTTTATGCAAAGATATAATATCAACCAGTTTGATGGTGATACTTACGTAGTGATAGACCAAATTGAACAACGAGAAATTTGTGTTTGCAACAATTATGATGAACTTTTAGATGCAGAAAATAGAGCGCAAGCAATAGCCGCATTGCTAAATCAAAAAGATGTCAATTTGGTGAACCTATGAACTTCAACGACTACCAGCAAAAATCCCGTGTCACCGCCAAATACCGGGCCATCGGGCATCCGCTCATCTACCCAACCCTGGGATTGACCAACGAGGCCGGGGAAGTGGCCGGCAAGATCAAAAAAATCTTCCGCGACAAAGGCGGCCAGATCAACGCGGAGACCCGCGCCGCGCTCCAGGCCGAACTGGGCGACGTGCTCTGGTATCTGGCGCAGATCTGCACCGAACTGGATTTAACGCTGGACGAAGTCGCCGAGCACAACCTGTCCAAGCTGCTGGACCGGCTGGAGCGGGGTAAGATTCACGGCGACGGGGACGACAGATAATTTACAGGGAATTTCCCACAATCGCAGTGCGTCCGGCGGGGAGGGGAACTGGTTGGGTGCAACGCAAATAAACTCTAATCAATTTCATATACAGATTCCCTCACCTTTTTTGGTACAATCAAACCCGACCGTTCTTGTCGGAATGAGTTGAGGAGTGACATAAATTATGGCTGGCATGGAACGCTTTACACAGCGTGCCCGGCGGGTACTAAGCCTGGCCCATCAAGAGGCCGAGCGCGCCCGCCAAAATCAAATCGGTACTGAACACCTTCTACTGGGATTAATGGAAGAAGATGGTGGTGTTGCCGGGCGTGTCTTGCGCGAATTGGGTCTCGAATCGGACCGCGTGCGCGAGATCGTCGAACGCGTCTCCAGCGAGGGAGATTATTCTGGCGAGAAGATCGAACTGGCGCCTGAAACCCAACAGGTTTTGGAATACGCCATCGATGAAGCCCGCCGTTTAAGCCATCATTACATCGGCACGGAACATTTGCTGCTCGGCCTGGTACGCGTAGAGGGCGCCGCCATGGAAGTGCTGCGTAAACTGGGCGTAACGCCCGACCAGATCCGCCGCCAGACCCGCCGCGTACTGAACGAAAGCAACACCTCGGCGGCACCCACAGGTTCGACCCGCGAGCCGCAGCGGACTGCGGCGAAGGACCCCAAGACCCCGTTGGTCGACCAACTGGCCATCGACCTGACCACCCTGGCCGAGGAAAAGAAACTCGACCCGGTCATCGGCCGCCAGATGGAAATCGAGCGCGTCATTCAAATCCTGGCGCGCCGCACCAAGAACAACCCCGCGCTGATCGGTGAACCCGGCGTCGGCAAGACTGCCATCGTCGAGGGCCTGGCCCAGCGCATCATCGAGGGCGACGTCCCGGCACCGCTGATGAACAAGCGCGTGCTGCAACTGGACGTGGGCTCTCTCGTGGCCGGGACGATGTACCGCGGCCAGTTCGAGGAGCGCCTCAAGCGCGTCATCGACGAACTCAAGCAGTCGGCCGCCATCCTGTTCATCGACGAGGTCCACATGCTGGTCGGCGCTGGCGCCGCCGGTTCCTCGGTGGACGCGGCCAACATCCTCAAGCCGGCCCTGTCCCGCGGCGAACTGCAGGTGATCGGCGCCACCACCCTGGACGAATACCGCAAGCACATCGAATCGGACGCTGCGCTGGAGCGCCGCTTCCAGCCGATCCAGGTCGATGAGCCGTCCGAGGACGAGACCATCGAAATCCTGCGCGGCATCCGCGGCGCCTACGAGGATCACCACCACCTGATCATCTCGGACGAAGCGCTCGAAGCGGCCACGCACCTTTCCTCCCGCTACGTGAGCGAACGCTTCCTGCCCGATAAAGCCATCGACCTGATCGACGAATCCGCTTCACGCGTGCGCATGTACAAGAGTCCGGCTGCCAAGCAGGCCAAAGACCTGTTCGCGCAGCTGCGCGAGGCGCGCCAGAACCGCGCCCTGGCCCAGGAAGACAGTGCCAGCGAAGAAGTCAAGGAATGGGAAGAAAAGGAACTCGAACTCGAAGATCAGCTCGAGCGCCTGCGCACCGGCTGGGACCGGGCCAGCAGCCCGACCGTTACCGCCGACGATATTGCCGAAGTGGTCGCCATGTGGACCGGCGTGCCGGTCATGCAGATCGCCCAGGAAGAATTGCAGCGCCTGCTGCAAATGGAAGACGAACTTCGCAAAGCCATCATCGGCCAGGACGAGGCCATCGTGGCCATCTCGCGTGCCGTACGCCGCGCCCGCGCCGGTTTGAAAGACCCGCGCCGCCCGATCGGTTCGTTCATGTTCCTCGGCCCCACCGGGGTCGGCAAGACCGAACTGACCAAGACGTTGGCCAAATTCATGTTCGGCAGCGAGGACGCCGCCATCCAGCTCGATATGTCCGAGTTCATGGAACGGCACACCGCCTCGCGCCTGGTTGGAGCGCCTCCCGGATACGTCGGCTATGATGACGCCGGTCAGCTGACCGAAGCCTTGCGCCGCCACCCGTACTCGATCGTGGTCTTCGACGAGGTCGAAAAGGCCCATCCCGAGGTCCACAACATGCTGCTGCAGATCATGGAAGAGGGCCACCTGGCAGACGCCCGCGGCCGCAAGGTCGACTTCCGCAACGCGATCATCGTCATGACCTCCAACATCGGCGCCGACATGATCAAAAATCAAACCGGACTGGGCTTCCAATTGAAACGTGATGTGGAAGATGAAGAAAAAGTCTCTTACGATGAGATGCGCAAAAAGCTGAACGAATCACTCAAGCGCGCCTTCCGCCCCGAGTTCATCAACCGCCTGGACGCGGTCGTCATCTTCCGCGCCCTGAACAAGGAAGACATCCAGCAGATCGTTTCGCTGGAATTGGACAAGGTTGCCGGACGGCTGATGGATCACAATCTGACGCTCACAGCCACACCCGAGACACTCACGGCGCTGGCGGAGCAGGGTTACGACCCGGAGATGGGCGCCCGTCCCCTGCGCCGCATCATCCAGCAGAAGGTCGAGGATCTGCTCTCCGACCGGCTGCTCTCGGGTGACTTCGTCGACGGCGACACCGTCCAGGTGGAAGTCGACCCCGACGGCGAGATCATCCTGATCCGCGTCGAGACGCCCGAAAAAGCCCCGGCGCCAAGCGCGTAAACATCTACCTGAAATCCGTCAGGGCGACCAGTGGTCGCCCTGATTTTTTGTCCCACATTCCGTAATCATTTCTTAATGAATTTTTCACTTCGCCATCACGTCTATGTGATAGAAATCAAGAAAGGAGTTATCTTATGAGTACCACAACGCAAGTCGCAACACTGGCCGGAGGCTGCTTCTGGTGCCTGGAAGCGGTCTTCGATGAATTGAAAGGTGTGCTCTCGGTCGAATTGGGTTACAGCGGCGGGCAAGTCTCCAACCCCAGTTACAAACAGGTTTGCAGCGGCATGACCGGCCACGCCGAGGCGGTGCAGGTGAGCTTCGATCCGAGCCTGATCACGTTCAAGGACATTCTGAAAGTCTTCTTCACCATCCACGACCCGACCACACTCAACCGCCAGGGTGCAGACGTTGGCTCGCAGTACCGTTCAGCCATCTTCTACCAGGACGAGGAACAAAAGCGAGTGGCCGAAGAAGTCATCCGGGAGATCGGCCAGGCCGGCATCTGGGACAATTCCATCGTTACTGAAGTGACCAAATTCGACAAGTTCTACGTGGCCGAGGGTTATCACCAGGAATACTTCAACAACAACCCCTCCCAGCCCTACTGCATGGCAATCATTGCGCCAAAAGTGCTGAAATTCAGGAAGCTTTTTGTAGAGCTGCTCAAGAAACAACAGCCTGCATAGCAATTGCAGAACAAAAATTCTGTTATACTGTAGGGGCGGCTCAGCCAGCCGCCCCTGTTTTCATTCAAAATCGCGGTGAATCGAGATGCCTAAAACCCACACCCGTTACGTCTGCCAACAATGCGGACGCGTATCTGCCAGCTACATGGGCAAATGCCCACAGTGTGGCGCGTTCAACAGCATGGTCGAAGAGATCGTGCATGACGAGCCGGTCGCCAAATCCAAATCGACGGTGCGCGGCCTGAGCGGTCGTTCCGAGCCGCGACCGATTGGCCAGGTCAGCGGGTCAGCGGAAGACCGCATCCCCTTACCGATCAGCGAGTTCGCACGCGTGCTGGGCGGCGGGATCGTGCCCGGCTCGATCGTATTGGTAGGCGGCGACCCCGGCATCGGCAAGTCCACGCTGTTGCTGCAAATGGCGATGGAAATGGCGAGGCCCTCTGCCGGCGCCCAGAGCCGCGTGCTGTACGTCTCGGGCGAGGAGTCCGAGCGGCAGATCAAGATGCGCGCCCTGCGCCTGCAGGACAAAGACGCCGAACTGCCGCCCAACCTGCTACTGGTGACCGAGACCAACCTGGAGACCATCTTCAACCACGTCCGCGCAGTGAGCCCGACGCTGCTGATCGTCGACTCGATCCAGACCATGTATCTCTCGGAACTGGATTCATCGGCCGGCTCGGTCTCGCAGGTGCGTGAGTGTTCGTCGCAATTACGCGAGTTGGCCAAGTCCAGCGGCATCTCGGTTTTCATCATCGGACACGTCACCAAGGAAGGCACCATCGCCGGTCCGCGGGTGTTGGAGCACATCGTCGACACGGTGCTGTATCTTGAAGGCGACCGCTTCCAGGCTTACCGCCTGCTGCGCTCGGTCAAAAATCGCTTCGGGGCTACAGCCGAGGTGGGGGTATTCGAGATGCGCGAGCGCGGCCTGGCCGAAGTACTCAACCCGTCCGAAGCCTTCCTGGCTGAACGCATGATCAACGCACCCGGCTCAGCCATCGCTGTGACGATGGAGGGCACCCGTCCGCTGCTGGTCGAAATCCAGGGACTGACCAGCCCGACCCAGTTTGGGAACGCGCGCCGCACGCCCAACGGGGTGGACTTCAATCGCCTGCTGCTGATCACTGCCGTGCTGACGCGCCGCATCGGCCTGAAATTGGGCGAACAGGATATTTTTGTCAATGTGGTCAGCGGGTTGAAAATCGACGAGCCCGCTGCCGACCTGGCGATTGCGGCCGCGATTGCCTCCTCGATGCGTGACGTCTCTGTCCGCGCCGAGGCGGTCTTGATCGGCGAAATTGGCCTGGCCGGTGAACTGCGCATGCCTGGGCAAATGAGGCTGCGCCTGCGCGAAGCCGCCAAACTGGGTTTTAAGACCGCCATTGTCCCCAAGCGTGTGCGCCAGGGCGAACCCTGGCCGCAGGGCATCGAAGTGATCGAGGTACGCTCGCTCAACCAGGCACTGCAGACGGCTTTACTGGTCGAAAAAGAAAAGCCAAAAGGTCGCAAGGTAGCTTAAAAATTACAACCCGCCTTCATTCCATGGCGGGTTGTTCGTTCGTGGGGTGGGCTGAGCCCCATAAAGCGAAGTGATCAGTCTATGCGTTCGAAACGTTCGCCAGGCGTGTTGCAAACCGGGCACTTACCCTCGAACTTGCCCTCGTGAGTGTAGCCACAAACCGGGCAGACATAATAATCCGTCTCGGGCATCTCTTTGCCTAGCAGATCCAGTATCTTTTTATAGAGTTTGGCGTGCACCTTTTCGACTTCCAGGGCCCACTCGAAGGAGGTGGCGGCTTTTTTGTCACCAGCGGCTTCGGCTTCCTCGAGCATGGGTGGGTACATCGAATCAACCTCATAGCTCTCGCCACCGATGGCCGCCTTCAGATTCTCTTCAGTAGACTTGATCTCCCCGGCCGCCTTCAAATGATTCATGGCATGCACCGTCTCGGCCTGGGCGACAGCCCGGAACAGCTTGGCAATTTGCTTGTAGCCTTCTTTTTCAGCCTTTTCAGCAAAGGCCAGGTACTTGCGATTGGCCTGGGATTCCCCAGCAAACGCAGCTAATAGATTTTCAATTGTCTTGGACATATGCGCCTCCATCGTTCATTAAAGCATAATAAGGGGCGAATTGTACCCATCGCTGCTCACCTCTCCCTCATGACATGCATCACTATTTTTATGCGGCCGGAGCGGAGCTTATTCCGCCCTGCAACCATCCTGGTACTCCAGCGTATATCTATCCAGAAAAGGAGTTTGTTATGAAACGCATATTAATCATCATTTTGATCCTGGCGCTTGCCACTCTGGCATGCGGCGTGAATTTTGATCTACCCATCTCCAGCGTCACACCCGGACCCGAACAGACCGATCAAATCCGCGTGGAGAAGCCCGCCTCCAGCGAGACCGCTAGCCTGACCCTGGCCTTTGGCGCAGGCAAGCTGAACCTTGCCCCCGGCGACGAGGCTTATCTGGTGGATGGAACCGCGGTCTACAACATCGCCGACTTCAAGCCGACGGTCACCACCGTCGCCGGGCAGACGCGCGTGGAACAGGGCAACTATACGGTCAAGGGTTTCCCCAACTTTGAGAACCCCAAGAACACCTGGGACTTGAAACTGGGCACGACTCCCATGTCCCTGACGATCAACGCCGGTGCCTACCAAGGTAGATTCGAATTGGGTGGCCTGTCGCTGACCAGTCTGACCGTGCAAGATGGCGCTGCCGATGTCAAGCTGGTATTCTCAGAGCCCAATCAAACCGAAATGAGTGTGCTGCGTTACGAGACCGGCGCTTCAAACGTAACCATGAGCGGCTTGGCCAATGCCAACCTGTCAACCCTGATCTTCAAAAGTGGTGCCGGGAATTACAGGCTGGACTTCAGTGGCAAGCTCGAGCGCAACATGGCTGTCACAATTGAAACTGGCCTGAGCAATCTGAGCCTGGTCATCCCGCAGGGCATCCCCACCAACATTTCGGTGGA
Source organism: uncultured Chloroflexia bacterium (assembly GCA_963790075.1). GTDB lineage: Bacteria > Chloroflexota > Anaerolineae > Anaerolineales > Villigracilaceae > CAYOUV01. The sequence goes on along the minus strand of CAWBNG010000008.1, from coordinate 435,053 downwards.
TGGTGGCCTGGCAAACGTCAACACCTCCCCGGACTGGAGCCAGAGCGGGAGTACTTACAGCCAGAGCGGGTCCGGCCCATCCCTGACCATTATCATCAAAGCTGGAGCCGGTAACGTCGCCGTCACACATTAAATATTTGGGGTAAATGCCACAAATCCGGACCGGAATGTCATATCTGGTCCGGATTTTTTGGACAAAAATCGGAGTAAAAGGTCATATTTGAAGCATGACCTCCATCACTTGTATTGAATAGGAATGCACAATAAAATCGCATAAGACGATAAAAATTACCTGTATTGCCAGAGAGGAAAGAACAATGCAAATCACTCGCCAGGCAGATTACGCAGTCCGCGCGGTACTTTATCTGGCCCGATTGGGCTCCAGCCAGCGTGCCGCCACCAGTCAGGTGGCACAGGCACAGCACATCCCGCCATCATTTTTGGCAAAAATCATCTCTCAGCTCTCTATCGCGGGATTGTTGCACACCTCGCGCGGGGCGCGGGGCGGCGTAACCCTGGCACGCGAACCCAAAGAGATCACGCTGTTAGAGGTGATCGAAGCCATCGACGGTCCAATCCAGCTTAATGAGTGCGTTGGTGATAGTGGTACCTGCACCTTTGATGAGGATTGTCCGCTACGCCCGGTCTGGTGCGAAGCGCAAAACGACCTGGTCGCACGGCTGAAGAGCACGGATTTCGAAGCCTTGCTCCAACAATCCGCTGTTGCTGCTTAATTAGCCCAAGTCGCTTGTTTCCCCTCCCGTTGGATAATCAGCGGGAGGGGTTTCAGTTTAATCCGCGAGGAGAGAAAACACGAAATCCAAGCGCGCCATTCGCATCCCGAGCAATCCAGTCTAATTCATGGGTAAATGACATATAATCATATAGACCATTTTTTCAGAAACTTACCAAAGGAAGAAACGATGAGCATAAACAGGTTTCTCTCGATCATTTTGATGGTTATCTCGATCATTGTGGCTTTCGTAGTCGATCACTACACCACTTTCTTTCGCGGGCTGTTCTTTTCCAGAATAGTGTCAGCCTCTACAGCCTATATCTTAGCCATCATCGTACTTTTCATCGTCCTGATCGCATTGATCTGGATCGCCCTTTTCGCGGACGATCGGGATAATCTGGTCGGCGTTCTATTTCTACTGGTCGGTTTAATCACACTTTGGCTCAGTACGCCCTACAGCTATGCCTTGATCGCTCCCATGCTAGGCTCGCAAACGTATGCTTTCCTGGAAAACTTCGGAGAATTTGGCTTTTTAACAGTGGCCGGTGCAATTATCACTGTGCTCGGGATCGGGGAGTTTTTCCGCGCCTAGTCATGACAAAGCCATCGCAGCCTGCTTCGTTGTGGAAATTAGCGTTAGGGAAATCTCTTTTGGGGGAAATATATTGATGACGCCATGAAAAGTACAAGAATTCTTTCCCTTTTGGCAATTTTAGCGACATTGTCCCTGGCCTATGGCTTTGATCTCGCCTGGGAAGCCCTGGGTAAGATACATGCCAGCACGTTAAATCCTGCTGCCACATTGTGGTTAAACGTGCTCATCGAACTGGCCTTTTCCACGACGATGGTCTTCCTGGTTTGGCTGATTTTGGTCAGATCCAGGAAAGACACGCTGGCTAGCTGGTCTTCCGCAATCCTGGGCTTGCTCGTGCTCTGGCTTGTCACGCCGTATGGATTGTACTTGCGTGCCTTTTTACCACGCATATCACTACTTTATCGTTTCACGCTTGGTCTCATGGGATTCGGGTTTGTTTTCCAGACCGGGGCATTCCTGACAGTGCTGGGAGTTGCCGGTTTATTGCGTAGACCGCACAGATAACAAATGGCGATATTTTTCCCTCACGGCTTATAATAAGCCATGAGGGATTTTTTCTTGAAAGGAGAAGTGTATGTCCGGTCCACGTGAAGTGCGCGCCCCGCGCGGCACGCAACTGACCTGTAAAAACTGGCTGATCGAAGCCCCCTACCGCATGATCCAAAACAACCTTGACCCGGAAGTGGCCGAGCGCCCGCAGGACCTGGTGGTCTACGGTGGGCGCGGACAGGCCGCTCGTTCCTGGGAAGCCTTCGACGCCATTCTTGATTCGCTCAAAAACCTGGAAGAAGACGAGACACTGCTGGTGCAGTCCGGAAAACCGGTGGCGATCTTCAAGTCCCATACGGACGCGCCGCGTGTCCTGATCGCCAATTCCAACCTGGTCCCACACTGGGCCACGCAGGAGCACTTTGACAAACTGGCCGCCCAGGGACTGATCATGTTCGGGCAGATGACCGCCGGTTCGTGGATTTACATTGGCACGCAGGGCATCCTGCAGGGCACTTACGAAACCTTCGGCGCTCTGGCACAGCAACGCGGCTGGGGCTCGCTCAAAGGCAAATTTTCGCTGACCGCCGGCCTGGGTGGGATGGGCGGTGCCCAGCCGCTGGCGATCACCATGAACGAAGGGGTCGGCCTGATCGTCGAGGTCGATCCGCAGCACGCCAAGCGCCGCCTCGAGATGGGCTTTGTGGATATGGTCGTCGATTCGCTCGAGGAAGCCATGACCCTGGTCGAGGAGTACCGGGACAAGGGACTCCCGCGTTCGATCGGCCTGATCGGCAACGCCGCCGACATCTACCAGGAACTGGCCATGCGCGGCGTCACCCCCGACGTGGTCACCGACCAGACCCCGGCCCACGATGTGCTTTCCTATGTTCCATCCGGGCTTTCGCTGGTCGCGTCTGATGAAATGCGCAAGTCCAATCCCAAGAAATACGAGGAGCTGAGCATGGCTTCGATGGCCAAGCACGTCCAGGCCATGCTGGAATTCCAGCGCCAGGGCGCGGAAGTGTTCGATTACGGCAACAACCTGCGCCAGCGCGCCTTCGACTGGGGTGTGACGGATGCCTTCGAATTTCCCGGTTTCGTCCCGGCCTACATCCGCCCACTCTTCTGCGAGGGAAAGGGTCCCTTCCGCTGGGTGGCGCTTTCCGGCGACCCGGAGGATATTTACAAGACCGATGAAGCGATTAGGGAACTCTTCCCTGAAGACGAACACCTGCATCGCTGGCTGAAGCTGGCTAGAGAAAAAGTGCCCTTCCAGGGATTACCGGCGCGCATCTGCTGGCTGGGATACGGCGAGCGCGTCGCAGCGGGTTTGATGTTCAATGAGATGGTGGCGCAGGGCGAATTGAAAGCCCCGATCGTGATCGGCCGCGACCACCTGGACTCGGGCTCGGTCGCCAGTCCCAACCGCGAAACGGAGGGGATGAAGGATGGCACCGACGCCGTCTCTGACTGGCCGATCCTGAACGCGCTGATCAATGCCGTTGGCGGGGCGACCTGGGTTTCGTTCCACCATGGCGGCGGGGTGGGTATCGGCTACAGCCAGCACGCCGGGCAGGTCATTGTGGCGGACGGCACGCCGGAAGCGGCCGTCCGCCTGGAACGTGTGCTGACCACCGATCCCGGCCTGGGCGTGGTGCGGCACGCCGATGCGGGATATGAGCTAGCCATCGCCGCCGCCAAGCGGTACGGCATCCAGATGCCGATGCTGAAGTAATCCAGCTCAAACCCCCAAATAACAGGACAGCCCGGCCTATAAAGCCGGGCTGTCTGCATCAGGGGAAGCCTTATTGTTTCTTGCCGCAATACGGGCAGTTGCGCCAGTCATCCTGGACCGAATGGCCGCATTTTTCACAAGCATGCGTCGAGACAGGTGCAGGAACTGGTGTGGTGGGTACCAGGCTGGGAGCGTTCTTGCGCTTGCCCAGCCAGTAAGCCCCATAGACCAGCAGGGCCAACAGGCCCAGCGGGATGATCGCGCGGAAGATCAGGCCGAGGAACATAAAGCCACCTTCAAAGTGCGAGTAGCCGCGTCCACCCGGCATCCCCATTCCGGGACCCATCGGGTAACGCCCGCCTTGATAGCCTTCAAACGAGCGGCCATTCCAGCCGTTTCCCTGAGGCATGACCCCGGCGCGGAAATTGTAGTTCATCGCGCCACGAAAGGCGAATGCCGCAGCCACCAGAACGCCCACAACTACCAGTACAATCACGATCCCAAGGATCCATTTCCATACTTTTTTCATCTTCATACTCCTTCTAATTAACATCTGTATCATAATCACTTAGTATGCAGAAATTGTGGAGATAATTCAAAGATTTGTAAAGGTTTCCTCATCCGGACCACAAAACTCATAGCTCGGATAACATCCATGAAAGGCAGAGCAGTATTCTAAGGTAAAATTCGCCCCATGCCCAAAGTCACTAAATCCCCCTTGTTCTGGTTCGCCGTCAGCGTCATGCTGATCTCCCTGATGGCCGTCTTCGGCCCACCAGAAAAATCGCTGGGGGCCAACGTGCGCATTGTCTACCTGCACGGGGCCTGGGTGCTGGCCGCGGAGGTGGCTTTCATCGCCGCCGGGATCGCTGGTCTATTCGGCCTGCTGACCCGCCGTGAGAGCTTTCAGCGCTGGTCGCAGGCCCTGGGTCGCACCGGCATCGTCTTCTGGATCACCTACCTGCCGATGTCTTTGTGGGCCATGGAGGCCAACTGGAACGGCCTGTTCCTGGCAGAGCCGCGCTTCCGCCTGGCGCTGATCTTCGCAGTAGCCGGCTTCCTGCTGCAATTCGGCTTGTGGTTGATGGACAGCCTGCCGCTGACCTCGGCCGCCAACCTGATTTTCATCGTCGTGCTGCGGCTGGTCTTCTCCACCGCCAGCTACGTCATGCACCCACCGCCCTCACCCATCTTCTCCTCAGGCTTGTGGAATGTCATCCTTTTCTTTGTGGCCCTGAACCTGCTGACCTGGGTGGCTGCCTACTTCCTGACCCGCTGGTGGCTGACCCTGTCTCCTCCCCAAAAGTAACTTGAAACGCCTGCGCTTTCAACTGCCGGTCTTCGTCATCACCCGGACAGTGTTCAACACCATGTACCGGATGGTCTACCCGTTCCTGCCGGTCTTTGCGCGCGGCCTGGGCGTAAATCTCGAATCGATGTCCCTGGCGCTGACCGCCCGCTCGGTGGTCGGAACCTTTGGCCCCTTCGCCGCTTCGGTGGCTGACAGCCGGGGACGCAAGTTTGGCATGCTCTTCGGACTGGGCCTATTCATCCTGGGTACAACGCTGGTGGTGGTCTGGCCGAGCTTCCCAATCCTGGTCCTCGCGCTGATCTTGACCACCCTCGGCAAATACGTCTTCGACCCGTCCATGCAAGCCGACCTGGGTGACCGCATCCCTTACGAACGACGCGGGCTGGTGATCGCCCTGACCGAGATGGGCTGGTCGTTCGCCTTCATCTTCGGCATCCCGCTGATGGGTTTCTTCATCACCCGCTGGGGCTGGATGGCACCCTTCCCTTTGCTGACCCTGCTCGCCTTGCTGACTTTTATCGGGCTGGCTATCATGCTGCCCGGGGACAAACCAGGCGAAAGCCGGCGCAATCCGCTCTGGACCAATTTCCGGGTCGTGCTGACTTCCCTGCCGGCCCTGGCAGGTCTTTCCGTGGGGCTTTGGGCCAGCACTGCCAACGAGGTGGTCAATCTGATCTTCGGTGTCTGGCTGGAGGATTCCTTTGGCTTGCAGATCGCCGCTCTGGGTGCTTCGGCGGCGGTGATCGGCCTCTCGGAATTAGGCGGAGAGGGGCTGGTAGCCTTTTTCGTGGACCGGCTCGGTAAGCCGCGCGCGGTCGCGCTTGGGCTGGTTGGCAACTGTCTGGCCGCGCTGGGCCTACCCTGGCTGGGGAGGAGCCAGGCTGGCGCATTGGCGGGGCTGTTCCTGTTTTACATCACCTTTGAATTCACGCTGGTCAGTGTCATCCCAATGATGACCGAAGTGCTGCCCAAGGCGCGGGCTACCATGATGGCCTTCAATGTAGCCGCACTCTCGCTGGGACGCGCAGTGGGTGCGCCGCTGGCGCCCTTCCTGTACCGCTTCGGATTCCTGGCCGTGGCGCTGGGGGCGGTGGCCTTCAACCTGATCGCCCTGCTGGCGCTACGACGTATGCAAAAGGAAATGAGATGAACGAATTGCTGCGCCTCACCCTGACGTACGTTGTCGTCGTCCTGTTTGTCATCTGGTGGTTGTGGGTTCTCCTGCCGATCCTGTACGGCCGGCCCTGGGTGCCAACGCGGCTTGCACGCATCCGCAAGGCACTTGAACTGGTGGACTTGCAACCCGGCGAGGTGCTGTTTGACCTGGCCGCAGGAGATGGGCGCGTGCTGATCATGGCTGCGCGTGAGTTTGGCGCACGTGCAGTGGGGATCGAGATCGGCCCGCTCCAGTGTCTGGTCGCCTGGCTGCGAACCGTGTTCAATGGCCTTGCCGGGCAAATCAGGATTCGGCGCAAGGATTATTACAAAGTCGATTTAAAAGAGGCCGACGTGGTCTACGCCTACCTGACCTCAGCCAAAGCAGCCCGCCTGGCCCCGCAACTGGAACGCCAACTCAGGCCTGGTGCGCGCGTGGTGGCCGTCTCGGCCGATATCCCCGGCTGGCAGCCGGAGAACTACGATGACCAGGAGTTGATCTTCGTCTACCACATGCCGCCCACGCCGGGCGATCTGAGCACGCTGCTGCTGGGACAAGAACTTTCATGAGGCAGAATTACCGAAAACGAACCGAGTTTAGAGCTTCCTTACGGTTGTCGCTATCATCCTGAAAAATGACTACAATGGATGTGTGCCTGCCAAGAAAAGCATTTTTCACCACTTACTAGAAACTTTAGAAAAGCAGCCAGCGGGGCTGATGCTGCTGATATCTTTCTTGCTTGCCATGCTACTGGGGGTTCTGGATTTCTGGACAGGCTTTGAAATTTCATTTTCATTATTTTATCTGATACCTGTCTCCCTGGCGGCCTGGACAGCCGGTAGACGGGCCGGAGTACTGGTCTCCATCGAGAGCGCAGCCATCTGGTTGATTGCCAACCAGTTGTCAGGGCAGCAATTCTCCAACGTGCTGATCCCTTTTTGGAATGCAGTCATGCGGATGGGAATCTTCATTTTTGCGACTTTCTTGCTGGCCGAATCGCGGCGCCTCCTAAATACTGAGAAAATACTGGCACGGACAGATTTCCTGACCGGTGTGCTCAACAGCCGCGCATTCTACGAAACCGCCAACCAAGAAATCCAGCGGGCTCAACGCTACCTGAGTCCTTTTACACTAGCCTACATCGACCTGGATTGCTTCAAAGACATCAATGACCGGTTCGGGCATAGCGTCGGCGATAAGCTCCTGCGCGTTTTAGCAGACAACCTCACGCGCAACACACGCAACCTGGATGCGGTGGCTCGTATCGGTGGGGACGAGTTTGCCCTGCTGCTGCCGCAAACCAGCCAGAAAGCTGCTCAATCCCTGCTGACTCGTCTGCATGGTTTAGTTCTCGACGAAATGCAACAAAACCAGTGGGCAGTCACCTTGAGTATTGGCGCAATCACTTTTGTCAAGCCGCCCGAGAGCGTGGACGAAATCCTGCGGACTGCCGATCAATTGATGTACGATGTCAAACATAATGGCAAGAATGCAATTGCTTACGCCTCCAGCGCGTAAGAAAAGCCATCCATGAACATTAAATTATGGGGGACAGACCAGCTGCGGGTAAAATAAAGTATGGAAATGAACCATAACGATTCAATGGCGGTTTTGCTTGAGATAGCCATCGCAGCCCGCGAAGCGCTGTTTGATGACAAGCATCAGACCGCTTTTCGCCTTTTCAACGGCTTTTCCGAGGGCTGCCCGTCGCTCGCCATTGACCTGTATGCCCGCACGGCTGTCATTCACAACTATGCCGATCCCCCGGCACAAGGCCAAGCCGCCGTCCAGACAGCCCAACAGGTGATCTTAGCCAAATTGCCCTGGGTATCCGCGCTTGTAGTCAAAGTCCGTAACGAGGCCACAAGCCAGCAAAAACGTGGCCAGCTCACCTACGGGGAAGGTCCCGACCGCCGCATTCGGGAATTCGGGGTCTGGTACGCTGTCGATCTGAACCTGAACCGCGACTCCAGTTTCTATCTTGATACGCGGGACTTACGTAAATGGGCCATCGCAAATCTGAGAGATAAAACCGTGCTCAACACGTTCGCCTACACAGGCAGCCTTGGCGTCGCCGCCCAGGCCGGGGGTGCTGCAAGAGTCGTCCATCTCGACCGCAATCAGAACTTCATCAACCTGGCTAAAACGTCCTACACGCTGAACGGCTTCCCGATTCACAAACAGGACTTTCAAACTGCAGATTTCTTCCCGTTCATCAGCCAGCTCAAACGCAGTGGAGAGTTGTTCGATTGTGTATTCCTCGACCCGCCATACTTCTCCAGCACGGTAAAGGGCAAAGTCGACCTGGAAAGCGACAGTGCCAGGCTGATCAATAAAGTCCGCCCGCTGATCAGGAATGGCGGCTGGCTGGTGGCAATTAATAACGCCTTATTCGTCAGCGGAAAGGACTACATGCAGACGCTGACAGCACTCTGCGCCGATGGCTATCTGCAAATCGAAACCCTGATCCCGGTGCCCGAGGATTTCACCGGTTACCCCCACACCCGCCTGGGGGGGCCGCCGGTCGACCCGGCACCGTTCAACCACCCCACCAAGATCGCCGTGCTCAAGGTGAAACGCAAGGATAAATCACAGGAGGCAGCATAGCTTATGGGAAGGGGTGATTTGAGTCTGCTGGTCTTGATCCTGGCCTGCCTGGCCTGCGAGCCCGTCTTCGCCATCGGCTGGGAGGAATTGGCGTTCGTATTTGTGCTGCTGGCCGTCCTGCTCGGTCCACCGCTCTACCGCTTCTTCCGCCGGCTTGAGAATTTTCGCCGGCACCAACGCGACAAGCATCTTGATGATAAATAAAAGCTCTCAAGATTTGAAGGCTCGAAGAGCGTGATTTCGAATTTTCTTCGCAATCAACATAAAATTTTGTGGTTAAATTAGACTATGCTGATCCACTCTGCTGTACAACTCCTGACCCTGGCGGGCGGCCCACAGCGCGGACCCGAGCTCGGCCGGCTGGGTATCATCGCAGACGGCGCGGTGCTGATGCGCGACGAGAAGATCGTCGCTGTTGGAAAGACCGCTGACCTGCGCGCCGCTCACCCCCACGAGCCGACCCTGGACGCCTCGGGCTGTGTGATCCTGCCCGGTTTTGTCGATCCACACACGCACCTGATCTGGGGTGGCGACCGCGCAGCCGAATTCGAAATGAAGATGGCCGGGGCCAAATACCTCGACATCCTGGCTGCGGGTGGCGGCATCCTCTCCACCGTGCGCGCCACACGCACCGCTTCGATCGAGACGCTGATCGCCCAGACCCGCCCGCGCCTGCTGCGCATGTTCGCGCATGGCACCACCACCGCCGAGGCCAAGACCGGCTACGGCTTGCAGACCGCCACCGAACTGCGCCTGCTCAAGGCCCTGCTGGCGCTGGACGATGAAAGCCCGCTCGACCTGGCGATCACCTTCCTGGGCGCGCATGCCATCGCCCCGGAGTTCAAGGGCGACCCGCAGGGCTACACCGACCTGATCTGCGAAACCATGCTGCCGCTGGTCCAGCAGTGGTGGCAGACGCACGCCCCGCGCCGCCAGAACCTGCCCTTCGTGGACGTCTTCTGCGAGGACCAGGCTTTCAATCTGGCCCAGTCGCGCCAGATCCTGGAGAAGGCCAGGGCGCTCGGCTTCCCGCTCAAGATCCACGCCGACGAGTTCGACAACCTGGGCGGCGCAGCACTGGCGGTCGAACTGGGCGCCGCCTCGGCCGATCACCTGGTCAAGACCTCGGCGGCCGACATCGCGGCGCTGGGCCAATCTGACACGGTTGCCGTCTCGCTGCCCTGCACGCCTTTCGGGCTGGCCGAGCAGGACTACACCCCGGCCGGGGACCTGCTCGAGGCGGGCGCGATCCTGGCGCTGGCCACCGACTGCAACCCCGGCACGGCCTGGAACGAATCGATGCAGTTCGTCATCGCCCTGGCCTGCCGCATGCTCAAACTGACCCCGGCGCAGGCCATCGCGGCCAGCACCATCAACGCTGCCCACGCCATCCGCCGCGCGGACCGGATCGGTTCGCTCGAGGAGGGCAAACAAGCCGACCTGCTGATCCTGTCCGTGCCGGACTACCGCCACCTCGGCTATCGCTTCGGCACCAACCTGGTCAAACAGGTTGTCAAGCGCGGGCGCGTCTACTCGGTCGACGTCGGCTACTACCGCAGCGCCTGACCCAAACCATCCCCGACTATGATCATTCATCCCGCACTGCTATCCAACGCGCAAATCACCTGGCTGGCCCTGGCCGTCGGGTCAGTGGTACTGATCGTCATCCTGCGCTACTTCTTCCACCTGGTCCATTTCCTTCTGCGCTTTGCCCTGCACGGGTGCGTCGTGCTGCTGGCACTGGCTGGCATCTGGTGGCTGCTACACGTCCTGGGAGTCTTGTAGTCCATGCCCAGCCTCGAGCAGGCGCGCGCCTGGTACAGCCATTCCGACGCTGTCCACGACTTCGACCACATCCTGCGTGTCTACCGCATGGCCGAGAAGCTGGCCCTGGCCGAAGGCGCCGACCTGGAGATCGTGCGCGCCGCAGCCTTGCTGCACGACGCCGAGGGGACCACTCCCGGGGCCGACTCGCGCGCAGAGCATCACCACGCCTCGGCTGGATTCGCGGCCGAGGTGCTCGGTGCCGAAGGCTGGAGCGCGGAGCGCATCGCCGCTGTCCAGCATTGCATCCGCGCCCATCGCTTCCGCGACCGCTCCGAGCCGCCGCAATCCTTAGAGGCAAAAATCCTGTTCGACGCCGACAAACTGGATGTGCTGGGAGCGATCGGTGTGGCGCGCGTGATCGGCTACGCCACCCTGGCCGGTCAGCCCTGGTACGCCGAACCGTCCGAACAGTTCCTGCGCAGCGGTCAAGAAATGCCCGGCGAAGCGCACAGCTCCTACCACGAGCATTTGTTCAAGCTGCGCAAAGTGCGCGCGCGCATGTTCACCGCCGCCGCACGTCAAATTGCAGACGAACGCCTGCGCTATCTGGATGAATTCTTCGAGCGGCTGATCGCCGAGTGGAATGGCGCTTTATAGGATAAAAAAACCGGGACTTCTCCCGGTTTTTCAGTTACGATTCCGTCTGTTTACCAAACCACATGCGGCCCAGCAAGTGGTCTTTCTTCAAAAACTGGTGGTACAGGGCTGCACCGATGTGCAACAGGATCAACAGCAAAAGCAAAACCCAGCTCAGCCCATGGAAGGCGCCCAGCCCGAAACGGAACCCTTCTCCGCGGAATCCTTCGCCCCCGCTTCGTCCCGCGAATTGGCCAGGAAATCCGCCGCCAACCTGGCTGGCGCTGCCCGAAAAACCCAAAGCGCGCGCGAGGCGGTTGGTTTGCGTAGCCAGCGTAATGCCGGTGATGGTAATCGCAAAAGCGAAGAAATACAGCAGGGCATGCGTCCACCCACCGATCTTATCCAGGAAAGCGCTGCCGGTGGTGGCCCAGGCGGGTTTCTGGGTGCGCCAGCGCACGATCAGGCGGATGACCAGTAAGATCAGGGTCAGGATGCCCAAGAGCATGTGGATGGCGATGGGTTGAAAGCCTGCAATTGTGACAAAGCCTCGGCCCCCCTCCCCTTCTCCAAAACCAATGGCAAAATAAGCCGTGGCGAAAATGAGAATGGCGATCAGCCAATGCAGGGTTACCAGAAGCGGGTGATAACGTTTGGTCGTAGACATAAATTCTTTGTTCTCCTTTTTTTTATACTTAGAGCCAGAGTATACAAAAGCCTGATGAACACCAAATGACAAAGCAATTCCCTTTTCATCGCCATTCTTTTGATAAAATTGCTGCTTGTCCAACTCATTCGGAGGTAGTATGCAAATCGACATTATCGGTGTCCCGATCGACCTGGGCGCAGACCGGCGCGGCGTGGACATGGGTCCCAGCGCGATCCGCTATGCCCTCTTGCAGCAGCAGCTCGAAAAACTCGGATACGAAGTCGAAGACAAAGGCAATGTGGAAGTCCCGATAGCTGAAATGTGCCAGATCTCGGAGCCAAAGCTCAAGTACGTTGACTGCATCGTCCCCATGGCACGCCGGACAGCAGGCGCAGTGGCCACCTCCATCCAGGGCGGTCGGCTCCCAATCGTTTTGGGCGGCGACCACAGCATCGCACTCGGATCGATCCGCGGCGCGGCGAAACACAAGAAGCTGGGAGTGATCTGGATCGACGCGCACGCTGATTTCAACACCCCTGAAACCACCCCCTCCGGAAACATTCACGGCATGCCGCTGGCGGCCCTGGCCGGATACGGCGACAAGCGCCTGGTGCAGATATGGGACGAGGCCATACCGGTCATCGATCCGCAGCGGATTGCCATCCTTGGCGCACGCGACCTGGATCCCGGCGAGAAAATCAACCTGCAGGAGGCGGGTGTGATGGTGATGGGCATGGAACAGATCGACCGCATCGGCATGTATGCCAGCATGACCAAGCTCATTGAGCATATCTCGCGCGATGTGGATGGGATCTATCTCTCATTCGACATGGATTCAATGGATCCGCGTCACGCGCCCGGCGTCGGGACACCGGTCGTAGGCGGCCTGACCTATCGCGAAGCACACCTGGCCTGCGAAATGATCGCCGAGAGCGGCAAGCTGGCCGGGATCGACCTGGTAGAAGTCAACCCCATTCTCGACATCCAGAATCAGACCGCGCAGCTGGCCGTCGAATTCGCGCTTTCCGCCCTCGGCCGCCATGTCTGGAGCAGCTGAGGTAAATCCGTAAACGTACAGCAAGGTGAGCGGACCTGAAAATCGTGTAGAATATTCCTATGAAAGTTCCTTACGGACCCCTACTGGTCGTCGAAGACGTCGCTCACATCCTAGAGCTATTGGAAGTCACCTTGCGCTTCAAGGGCTATCCGGTAGTCAGCGCCCGCAACGGCGAAGAGGCGCTCAAGTTGGTTGATACAGAACACCCATCCCTGATCATCACCGACATTTTGATGCCAAAAATGGATGGTTTCGCCTTCGTACATTACCTGCGTACGGACCCGCGCACGCGCGATATCCCGGTCATCTTTCTCTCGGCCACCTATGTCACACCCGAAGACAAGGATTTCGCCATGAAATTGGGGGCCGCGCGTTTCATTGAGAAACCCATCGACACCGAGGAATTCCTGCTGACGATTGCCGAACTGCTGACACAAGGCCCTCCCGCTTTACCCGAACCACTGGGGGATCGCGATTTCTATCAAGGATACCGCGAACGCCTGGAGATCAAGCTGCGCCACAAGAATACGCAGATCGCTCGTACCGAACGACTCCTGCCGACATTACCCGCCGATCAAAAAGCGTCTTTCCAGGCTCTGCTTGAACAGTCACTCAACGACAGAGAAGAAATCCAAACCGAGTTGGACCAGATCTACAGCATCCTGGACGAACTCAAAAACACCGAAAGCTGACAAATGAATCCAACCCTAAAAGATATCGAACGGCTGGCGAGACAGGCCGGTCAAATTTTACGTGCCGGCTACCAGAAAGAACATCAGGTGGAGTATAAAGGTGTGATCGACCTGGTCACCGAGGTGGACCACCAGTCCGAAGAGTACCTGCTGGACCAGATCCAGCAGAAGTTCCCCGATCATCGCATCCTGGCCGAAGAAAGCGGCCTCGTGGAAGGAGGCGATGAACACCTGTGGTATGTCGATCCGCTGGACGGAACCGTCAATTACGCGCACTACATCCCCATCTTCAGCGTATCGATCGCCTACGCTCATGCCGGGAAAATGAAGCTGGGTGTTGTTTATGACCCGATGCGCGACGAGCTGTTCAGTGCCGAGCGCGGGCAAGGTGCCTGGCTTAACGGAAAAGCAATCCACATTTCGACTGCACCCGACCTGCAACACAGCTTATTGGTGACCGGTTTCCCGTATGACATGTGGACTACTCCGGTCAACAACCTGGACTACTTTGGGAGATTCGCAAAAATCACCCAGGGCGTACGGCGCCTGGGCTCCGCCGCGCTGGACTTGTGCTATGTGGCTGCGGGCCGCTTCAATGGGTTCTGGGAACTCTCGCTCAAAGCCTGGGATGTGGCAGCGGGTGGACTGATTGCCGAGCAGGCAGGCGCGAAGGTGACCAATCTGGAGAGCGCTGCGGATTATATCTCGCCGCCGCAGTCCGTCATCGCCGCAGCCCCGGAACTGCACGCGAAAATGCTAAAAGTGATCCGTGAGCCCCAAGCACCTGACAGCGGATCTTAGACAAAAATCCACCAGGGAAGAAGCCGCAATTGTCTCCAACCCATGAAATTTGTAGCCTGCTTTGAGGCCTGGAATATGATAATATAAGTTTTAGTACGCACGGCCCAAAACAGGTAATCTATCGGCTTATTTCATAAAAAATAACCGGATGACGCGGAGAGGAAGGGGCACGATCATACAGGGAAATAATCGTGTCCCCGCGTCCGCGTCATCTTGTCCTAGACAAAAAACCACCCTTAGCGGGGTGGTTTTTCTTCCATTTTCATTGAAACGAACCTGAAGAGCCCCGATTGGTAAAGTCGTCGCAATAAGATCCCTGAGCAGCCCCCATCAAGGGTAACGACTATCCCAGACAGAATGTCGATCCCGTAATTGAAATTCGGTTGCTGCCCAAATCAGAAGGTCTGACAGGCGTGCCGCGTTTTTTTTAAATCCAGCTTCGGGCGCAGCCGGTTGAGTCCATACAGACTCATAGCGTCATTCTGCTTATAGACTTTGCTTAAAATCCTTGACTCATCAAAAACACTTGCGCTAAGATAGCGGTCACAATCGATCACCGGTAATTGCACGTTTTTTTCTCCCGCCTAAGCGGGAGAAGCCGATAACAACGCTGGCGCTGGCAGAGATTCGTTAGAACCGGTCTTTTTAGACAGAACCTGTTTCCAGGCTTTTCTAACGATCCATGCTTGCTGCCAGTGTTTTTGTTTAACCATCGGTCTTTTTATGCTTTTTTCCCGTCCATCCAGATCTGATCAGGCTTACCCAGGCGACAGGCTTGCCTGCCGCGAGATCGTCCAGGCTGTCCGGGAAGCCATCGCAAGGGATGGGGAACTGTCTGTAACAGGGAACTTTGCAGCCTGGGTGGCCTAAAAATATCAACCCCAAATTTTAGCAAAGAAAGGAAGATGAAATGGATGCCAACGTTGAGAGGCTCTTGGACGAGCTCATAGAGATCTTCGCGGAATACCTCCAGGATCGAAATCGCCCGCCGGAAGCGATCCCCACTGACTGTGCTGAGGTCCGCCGCTTCTGGCTCTGGGGGAGGGAGCACGGTTTTCCCTTCTATAACTCCATGCTTGTGACCCGCAAGGATGTCCTTGCGTATTTGAAGGTCCTCCAGCAGACCCTTCCTCCCGCCGCGTGCAATCGTGCCCTGACGGCTTTACGATCCTACTTTGCATTCGAATATATGCTTTACGCGCCCGAGGGCAACCCGACCCGTTCGATCCCCAACCTCTGGGACGCAGAAAAAGCCTATTCCTGGCTGGAGGCGGAAGAGCAGCACCAATTGGAAACGGCAATCGACCGGCAGTTTGAAGCGCCCGTGGACCTCGTCGCCTGGCAGGCCAATTGGGTCCGCGCTGCAGCCCTGGTCCGCCTGCTGCTCCACACCGGCATGCATGCGGTGGAAGCCAGGAAATTGAGCCTGGTAGATCTCCAGCTTGGGGAAACACGCGGAGTGGTCCAGGTGCGCGGCAAGGGGGAGCGACGCCTGCCGCTCGACAGCCCAACCTGCGCAGCCTTGCGCGCCTGGTTGGGCATTCGTGCTCTCCAGGATGATGGTGAAGGCTGGCTTTGGTCCGAACCCAACCGGGAAGCCCCTCACGTGTTGAGCGTGCGCGGCATCGGGCGGGCATGCTGGCGGATGGCAATCCTGGCTGAATTGGATCCCGAGACGATCTCTCCGCGCATTTTGCGAAACACCTGCGCGCACAACCTGCTATCCGCTGGGGAATCACCCCGCCTGGTCGCGCGCCTGCTGAGATTTAAATCGGCCGATTCCGCCCTGCGCTACCGCTGAAAAAAAGTGCTGCTTTATCAGACAGGGTTGCTTGCAATTCAGCGCCCGGTGGTGTATGATCGGGTTGACTTTGCTCTGCGGGTGCAGGGCACCCTATTCGTTCGGTAGCCATCCAGCTACTCTGTACGCAAGCAGCATTTCCACGGTTCATGTCCTGCGGGACATGCGAGGCGTGTGGGAATGCGTTTTTAATACCCCTGCACGACCCTGCCCTTCCCGGGACCCTTCGTCGGCCAGGTCCGGGGCACAAGGGACAAAATGTACGCCAGCCGCCAAGGACGGGAGGCGGGATCCGGCGCTGGCGCTGATTTCCCGCAAGTACGCCAGCTTCAGCTGGCGACCGGCTTAACGAGACAAGCGGTTTTACAAAAGGACTGGTATAGTCCAAAGGAATAAGCATGTGCCCTGCATCCCTAGCAAACCAGATCGCCTATGTCCTGGACGCTTTGTTCTGGGATAAGGAAAAAATCGAAGCCTACAAGACCAATTATCAGGTCGTATCGGTCAAACGCGACCTGCGTCCGGGAGGTAACCCGACGCGTGCTCTGCCGGTCATACTTTCCTACCGCACACGGGCTGGCTACTTCCAAACCGGGATCGCCTTCTTCCGGCGCGCCAAGGCGCTCACCGGCAAAAGGCTCCTGGTTAATCTGCTCGACCCGGAGACCATCCGGCGCACTCTGGATACCTATTACCGCGACCACAGGCCGGCCTCCATACGGGTAGTCCTGGCTGCTATCGGGAAAATACACCAGGGTTGTGTGCGGGTAGGCTGGACAAAAACAGCCTCGCCGGTCACACAAGCGCTGCGTGCCCACGTGAAGACCTATCGCGACGATGGCGATGTACGCCAGCCGCGTTTCGGCTACCTCCCGGAAGACGCGGAACGCATCCTGGTATATTTAGAGGAGCATGGTTCAAAATTCACCCTCCCGGCCAAGATCGCCCTGCGCTGCGGGCTGCGACTGTCCGAGATCGCCGGCCTGGAGGGGAAGCAGGTGGATCTGGAGAATATGCTGCTGCATGTTACCGGCAAGGGTGGGAAGAAACGCGACGTGGCGCTGCCTGCGGACCTGGCGGACCAGATCAACCCATCCAGGCAGTATCTCTTCGATCCCAGCCAGTCCTGGAAAAGAGCCTTCTACAGGGCCGTGAGGCAAGCGGCTCGTGATTTGGGGATCGGGATCAGCGGGGTACACCGGCTGCGGGCCAACTATGCACAAAATGAGCACCAGGAATTAATAGGAACCGGGAAGAGCGACCGGGAAGCCAGGCAGGAGGTTTCACGCCGATTGGGACATAATCGTGTGGGAGTGACGAACAGCTACATTCCGCGCACTTGATGAACTTAATTTATTGACAAAGGAAAATGTTTTGCACCTCCTATAAATGGCTAACGAAACAATCAGACCCGAAATCTATAACTGTGATGCTCGTGGCAATTTGAGAGGCGTTGACCAGTCTTGTAAACGCTAACATTGGATCTCCTAATATGCGCCCATTTCAGGAAGCACTGATTGGCCAGATCCCGCCTGAGTTGCGCATCTTCTTTGGGCACGGTCGTCCTTTGAACGATCCAATCTTGCCCCTTCAGCGCACACACCTGGAATGGTTGGCTTTTTCAAAAAATGGACGCCTGCGCTGTTGATGAGCTCGCGCGTTGGTTTGGTGGGTTACGCCACCGGTTCAGATTTAGTTTGCGATTGCAAATGAAGCAGTATTTGTCATTTGTAGGCCGCCCCCCACCAGGGAGGCGATGCAGCTGCTAATGATCAGCGTCCGGGACCAACCCGAACTTTCGCGGCTGTCTTTGATAGACCCGGATTGCTTCAACCAGGTGCTCCGGCCGGAAATCGGGCCACAGCGTGTCCAGCGTTACGATCTCAGTGTAGGCCATCTGCCATAACATGAAGTTGCTGATCCGATTCAAGCCACCACAGCGGATGAATAAATCAGGAAACGGCAGGCGCCCACTATCGAGATACTGCGCAAAGTGGTCTTCATCCAGATCTGCAGGGGTGATCCTGCCTCCCTGCAAGGCTGCGATGACCCGGCGAACCGCCTTCAGAATCTCCAACCGACCGGAATAGCTCACCGCGAGATTCAAGATCATCCCGGTGTTCGCTTGGGTGGCGGTCCGAACCTGATTGATCACACGCTGCGTCTGCTCCGACAACAATTCCTGCTCCCCCAGGAACTCGAGGCGAATGCCCAAACCGTTGAACTCCTCCAGATTGCTCGATAAGGCCAGCGGCAGAAGCTCGTCAAGGATCACCTCCACCTCGTGTGAATCACGCCCCCAGTTTTCCATGGAGAAGGCGTATAGGGTCAGGACCTCAATCCCCAGCGAGCGGCTGAACAGGATGATATCGTGGGCTACGCCAACTCCTTTGCGGTGGCCGGCCGTTCGCGGCTGGGCGCGTTGTTGGGCCCAACGTCCGTTTCCATCCATGGCAATCGCAACATGGCACGGCAATAAGCCGCTGGTAAGATTGAGAGCGTTCATTGGTATACCTCTAAAAATTCAGTCTGGGGTTAAGCGTGTATCATTCCACCTTTTTACGCTGATTACAATAAGAAATATCCGGGCAACCGGATGTTAACTATAGTTAGCACAATACCAGAAAAATTACAGAAAATCAAGAGGATATTTGGGGGACAAATTGTCTTATTTCAAATTTGAGTTTCGCACAAGGGTCAAAACGTGCCTCGCTTGGGATCGCACCAGCCGGGGCTGCCCAGGATGGGCAACAAGCTCTGATTGTGACTCTTGATTGGAATGATGGCCTGGCTGCACCAGGGATTCGGGCTGGGTAGCTATCCCCTGCCAGGTTGGACTTAATGAGCGCCTGCTTGGTTTATATCTCTTAGTTTCACCCCCTGGTTTGTCTAACAAGCTCTGAAGCACCACAGATACAAATAAGCCCTTCGAGCAATATTAGCGAGGCTGGATTCGCAGTGAGGTCTCCATCTGAAAAGCTATCAGTTAGTGGATGTACCCGGCAATTTTATAGTAGTACAACTCTCTGGATTCGATTCCATCTTCTTGTTCACCTTTCTCATTCTCCAACCAGATGCATTAATTCAATAGCTCGATCATAATAGAAGAATGCTTCAGGGCTGGTTTTCTTTACCTTGTTTAATCGGTTGTAATCTACATTTATGACGTTCCATGACGTAACATCCCGTCCAACTTCGAATTGACCGATGGCATGCTCATGGTTTAACAGCAATGCAGCTAAGTATGCTGTCTTTGCCGCGCAAAGGATTGCAGTGTCAATCGAGAAACGCCCCGTGTAGATGAAGGCTGCCAGTTTTTTGAATCCCTTCGATAACTCCGCAAATTCATCCATGGCCGTTGATCCCCGCATCCCGATGAGGCAGGCAGTGCCAAAGGCGTCTCGTAAAACATCTGCCGGCGTAAGTCTCCTAAGACGTCGATAAACCAGTTGGATGGAAGCGGCAGCGTCAAAGGCGCGACCTACCAACTCTAGATCGGCGGCTGCATCGAATAAGACCCCAATGTCAAACAATTGTTTAGCAATCTCCAATTCCTTTCCTGCGCCGAGCAGGATCCCGGTGGTATGCGGTGCGAAGGCTGTCAACTTGTCTCCCAGCAATCCTTCCACAGTCGGACAGGTTACTTTGGTTACCTTGCCTTCCGTAGATAGAAGGACCGAATCTAGCTCCACATTCTTCAACCGAGGATAAGGATTCTCTTCCAACAGAATGTCCAGCAAGATATTGCTTTCCTTGGCTTCGATCACTGAATTGAAGTAAAACTTATACTGCTGCTTAGGCAGTTCGCTGACACGTAGATTTTCTTCAAAGCGATGAAATACCCCCATTCCCGTTATCGTTTGAAAATATTCCTTTAAGTTCGCTTTTTCAGTGATCAGGATGTCGATATCGATCGAGAATCGTCTGGGTATTCCCAGCAACAAAAGCAGCGATCTTCCACCCTTAAAAATGAAGTCCATTCCGCTCAACCGGAGCTCTTCTACCAGTACCAAAGCCATGATCATCTTCTCGATCAGAATCGGGTCCCTCCCGCGAGAACTTTCCCGGAGACCCATAATCCATTCGGCCGTGCGGGATTGAGCGGATATCATCTGGCGTTCTCCGGAAATTGCGATAACTCAATCTGGGTGTGCTGGCGGATAAATTGCAACAATTTCTCATTCGCCATTCGCCGGCCGGCATAGCGGAAAAGCGTTTTCTCGTTGATCCAATAAGTGGAGAAGGCGTTCTCAAAGATATGGATTAGTTCATCCCTTTGGAAGTAATAATATTTTTCCCCATCGACAAAGATATCCACCAGAATTTTTTCCAGCTTTGGGGATGGAATTCCCCGAACGGTTTTCCTGGGTGATTGGGTAACTAAACGAGAAATGAGAATACTATCGGGCTGAGGCAACACATATCTCTCCATAATCAGACGGGTTGGATCCAAAAACGTTCGGCCCGGGTATTTCTCGCTGAGAAAGTTGAAGGCGGAGTCACGAACTTCCTTTTCTGTTTCAATGATGAATAAGTTCTGACCGGGTTGGTGGATCATGAACTCATGCAGCACCCTGGTCTCCCAAATCAGGTATTGAGCATAGGGGAATGTTTTCTGGAATACTTCGTTTAGTGTTCCAAGTTCCTGCGACCAGTTGGGGGAAAAGCGCTTTTTCTTCACGGCTGGCGGGGAGGCTTCATCATAGAAGGCATAAACCCCGGCCCCTATAGGTATGATGATTTGTCGCTTCTCCAGCCTGTACAAGAATCTTCGAAAGGCCTGTTCCGTCGCTAACTCAGAATGCAGTTCATAGAATTTCCTCAAGTCAGATTTTTGAACAGACCTAAGTCCAGAGAAAGCCTTCCGTATTTCCAGTTCATCCAGTTTAACATCACTCTTGCTCATGAAGTCATTCCTCGCTTCGTAAATCGTCAATATTTCCTATTTACTGACGATTTACGAAATCGATACTAGTATACCGGAAAATCACACCCACAATAAATATGCGAGGTCATTTCCAAACCGGTGTCTGTTTGCAAGATATTCAAATTAAGCCTCCTTCTGTTAAAATTTGGTTGACCAGCCTTGACCGTTGTTGACAAACCAGGTAACCTATACACAAGTACATTGGAATCCTTAATTTATTTCCGGAGCCGGCCAATGGAGGGGGAAGGTCAAAAATGGAGCTTATTAAGCAAAAATCCTCCCGGTGAAGGAGGATCAGGAGTGAGCGCGGAGAGACTCGGATACCATCCCCTGAACGGGGGCTCTCAAGCAAAATCCTCCCGGTGAAGGAGGATTAGGAGTGAGCGCGGAGAGACTCGAACTCTCAACCAATGGCTTAAAAGGCCACTGCTCTGCCATTGAGCTACGCGCCCGAAGCGAAGAGCATTTTATCATGCGCGATATCATCCGTCAACGCTGCGCATTGCCTCAAATTAAAAGTTACTTTGCGATGAAACGTTGCCTCAAGATAAATGTTACTCTACGGCAAAGAATAAAGATTTGCCGAGGGAGCTATGATGAGTTAACGCAGCAAGAAAGAGTATTTAGAAACGATCCAACCGCGCTACAAAAAGGCAAATAAATCTGAAAAGCAGCAAATTTTGGATGAGTTTGTCAATACAACCGGGTACCATCGCAAATATGCCATTCGAATTTTGAACAAATGGGTTCGAAGAAAACTTCCAAAGAAACCCGGACCTAAAAAAATCTATCAGGGCGAAGTCGTAGTCGCCTTGGAGCAAATCTGGGAAATCTGTGGGCGGATTTGCTCCAAGCGCTTGCACCCGTTCTTGCCCGAGATGGTGAGAATTCTGGAGCGCAACAACGATCTTCAACTTACCGCAGAAGTAAAAGCGCTGCTACTCTCAATCAGCCGATCAAGCATTGACCGCTGTCTGGGTCCTGCCCATCGAGAACATCCGCCTGGCTTGAGCACAACCAAACCAGGCACTTTGCTCAAGAAGTCGATCGCTGTGCGAACTTACACTGCCTGGGACGAGGAAAAGCCCGGTTTCCTTGAAATTGACCTGGTTGCTCACTGCGGACAGTCCACCGAAGGTCAATTCATAAACACTTTGACTTGCGTGGATCTCTCTACTGGCTGGGTCGAATGCCTGGCCGTACTCACTCGCAATAAACAGACCGTTTTTGAAGCCATCAAAACCATGCGAACACGCTTGCCCTTTGCTTTGCTCGGTCTTGACTCGGACAATGGCAGCGAATTTATCAACGATCTACTCTTTCAGTATTGCCAATACCAAGAGATCACTTTTACTCGTTCGCGTCCATACCGTAAAAACGATCAGGCCCATGTCGAGCAAAAAAATTGGTCGCTCGTCCGCCGACTTATCGGTTATGACCGTTTCGAAACAGAAGCCGAATGGCAGCTCTTGCAGAGCATTTACGAAGATCTGCGTCTGTATTCCAACTTCTTTCAGCCAGTTCTCAAGTTGGTCTCGAAAGACACCGTGGACAAGAAGGTCATCAAACGCTATGATACGGCTGCTACTCCTTACCAGCGCGTTCTGACTTCCAAGGATATTCCATTAGCAGTCAAGGCGCATCTGACCAATCTGTATGTCCAACTCAATCCGGTAAAACTACGCTCTTCTATCGATCAACACGTCGACCAACTTTGGAATATCTCACGGTAACATTATTTGATGAGGCAACGATACCACCAAAGTAACATTTTCCCATGAGGCATCACGCGCTGTCCCCCAGGTAATAGGCTCGGCGCCCAAAGCGTCAGGATGTAACAGGAGTAACCTATGGCTGAACTGACCCACGTAAACGAATCATCTTTTAAGGATGAAGTCCTGTCTGGTTCCATGCCGGTGCTGGTGGATTTCACGGCCACCTGGTGCGGACCATGCAAGATGCTCGACCCGATCGTCAAGCAATTGGCTGACGAATGGCAGGATAAGGTCAAAGTCGTCAAATTGGACGTCGACGAAAACGCCAACCTGGCCATGCAATACCAGGTGATGGGCGTCCCGACCCTGATGCTTTTCGTCGGTGGCGAGATCAAGCAGCGCCTGACCGGCTATATGCCCAAGAACAAGCTGGTTGATAAACTCAGCCCGCACATTTAAACTAACGGGGCGGCTGGTCTGGCCGCCCCGTTATCGTTTAAAATAGGGGGAATGAATTTCAAAGGAGAAAACATGCCCGACAAATTACCACACATTCCTTATGGCCTGTGGCCTTCTCCAATCTCGGCCAGAATGCTCGGGGCCGAGACCCCGCTCGAGGACGTCCTGTTTGACGCAGACGGGCAAACGCTGGTCTGGCACGAGCGGCGCGCGGGACAGGGTCTGTTGGTGGCGCAAAGTGGCCTGGAGGCCCCGCGCGACCTGAGCGGAGAGTTGCCGGTCCGCGCGGGAGTCGGCTACGGTGGGGGCGCGTTCGGTCTTGGACGAGGCCTGGCCGTCTTCGTCAGCCAGGGACGGCTCTTCCGCGTCCCTCTCGACCACGGCCAGCCAGTTCCGATCACGCCCGCCTTTGGCGGCCTGGCCGCGCCGGTCGTCTCGCCGGATGGCCGCCGGATCGCGTTCGTCAGTACCTACGAAGATCACGACTGCCTGGCGCTGGTAAACATGGGAGGGCAGAACTGGCCGGTAAAATTCGCGCAGGGCTCCGATTTCTACATGCAGCCCGCCTGGCACCCCGATAGCCACCAGCTTGCCTGGGTCGAGTGGGATTACCCCAACATGCCCTGGGACGGCACGCGCTTAATGCTGGCCGAAGCCGGGCCGACGGGCGAGGCCGAAAAAATCCAGCAGCTGGCCGGCACGAACGACATCCCCATCTTCCAACCCACCTTCTCCCCCGACGGGCGCTGGCTGGCTTACCTGGCCCAGGAGGCTGAGTGGGACACGCTCTACTTGATCGACCTGAACACGGGGAAGAAACGCAAGCTGATCGAAGGCGGCGTGCTGATGCGCCCCGCCTGGGTGCAGGGGATGCGCACCCTGGCCTGGTCGGCTTCCGGGAAGCGCATCTATTACATCCGCAACGATCAGGGCTTCGCTTCGCTGTGGGCAGTGGACGTGAAAAGTGGCGCGGCGGATAAGCTCGACATCGCCCCTTACACCTGGATCGAACAGCTCACGGCCTCGCCTACCGAAGACGGAAAGCTGGCTTTCATCGGTTCCTCGCCGCACATCCCGGCGCGCCTCGTGCTGTGGCAGGACGGATTGCTGCGGAGCGTGCGCCGCTCGCAGGCCGAATCCCTTTCACCCGAGGAATTGCCCGTCCCCCGGCCGATCAGCTGGCCTGCACCAGACGGGACGACCGTTCACGGGCTGTATTACCCTCCGACCAGCACGCGCGCCCGCGGCGAGGGGCTGCCGCCCGCCATGATCAACATCCACGGCGGACCGACCTCGCAACGCACTGTCAACTACAACGAGGTGGCGGCTTATTTTGCCTCGCGCGGCTACGCTTACCTGGAAGTCAATTACCGGGGCAGCACCGGCTATGGTCGCAGCTACATGCTGGCCCTGCGCC
The DNA here is from genome assembly GCA_963790075.1 of uncultured Chloroflexia bacterium. Lineage (GTDB taxonomy): Bacteria > Chloroflexota > Anaerolineae > Anaerolineales > Villigracilaceae > CAYOUV01. Next base: position 410,499 of record CAWBNG010000008.1, on the reverse strand, counting down.
AGAACTGGGGCAAAACTGACGTGGAGGACGCCGTCGGCGGCGCGCAGGCGCTGGTTGATCAATCCCTGGCCGACCCGAAACGCCTGGTCATCATGGGCGGCAGCGCCGGCGGGTACACGCTGCTGAACGCTTTGATCCAGCATCCCGGTTTCTTCAAGGCCGGGATCAACTCCTACGGCGTAGCCAGCCTGTTCGATTTCATCCACGGGACCCACAAATTCGAACTGCACTACAACGATTTGCTGGTCGGCACGCTGCCTCAGGATACCCAACGCTTGCATGACTGGTCGCCGGTCTTCCATGTAGACAAAATCCGCGATCCGCTGGCCGTCTTTCAGGGCGCCGACGATAAAGTCGTGCCCCCCTCGCATTCGGAAAGCATCGTCGCCGTCCTGCGGGCCAACCATGTGACCCATATCTACAAGGTCTACGCAGGCGAAGGTCACGGCTGGCGCAAAGCGGAGACGATCGAGGATTACTACAATACAATCGAAAAATTCCTGAAGGAATACGTGCTGTTTACCTAAAGGTATAATTGTGCCGCCATTCGGCAAATCGAAACCGGAGAAACTCCTATGGCAAAAGCCCTGCTGCGGCTGCTCAAACAAATCCTGACCTACCTGGGCGCCGCACTGCCCGATAAGGCTCTGCACAACCTGCAAATGCTCCTGAACTACATGAGATTGGGCCGCTGGACAGCTGCGCAAGGGTTTCACTTCCCGGCCCGTTATCCACACCGCGAACAGGTCTTTACGGCTGTAGCGGAGCAGGTCCAGGACCTGCGCGTGCTGTACCTGGAATTTGGCGTCTATCGCGGGGACAGCCTGCGCTGGTGGTCGCAGGCGCTGCAAAACCCAGATTCGCACCTGCACGGCTTCGACAGCTTCGAAGGCCTGCCCGAAGACTACGACGTCCCGGGCGGCAAGTACACCAAGGGCTGGTTCTCCACCGGGGGTCAGCCTCCGCAGATCGACGATCCGCGCGTGCAATTTTTCAAGGGCTGGTTTGAGGAAACCCTGCCGGGCTATCAACTGCCCGAACACGAGGTCCTGGTGATCAACCTGGACGCTGATCTGTATTCATCGACCATTTTCGTCTTAAATCAATTGAGGCCGCACATCCAAAAAGGGACTTATGTCTATTTCGATGACATGTCCCGCCCGGACCACGAGCCGCGCGCACTGGAAGAATTCATGCACGCAAGTGGGCTGAAATTCCGCCCGCTGGCTGCAGATGTAACGCTCAACAACGCATTTTTTGTGTGTGAAGGCTAATATTTATACTTTGGCCCCCATTTTGATTCACTTAATTGCCAATTTATCGCCAATTGCTTGACAGGTGGTAAATATCAGGTAAAATTGCCCCTGTCTCGCCCAGGATGCCCCCCTCATCCTGGGCGAGGCATTTTAAGCGCTCCAAACTAATCGTATCTCACGACAGTTCTAATCTATTCCCGCAGCAATTTATCGATTTCTTTCAAATCCACCCGCGATGTAAAATCAAGGCTCAAAGGGGTGACAGCAACGTGGCGCTTGGTGCGTACCACGTAAACATCACTGTCTTCCGGCTCGGCCTCCTTCAATGCCGCCAGTTTATAGCCAACTGTCCCGGTCTCATTCCATGACCCGCGGATTGGGGCAGTCGGCTCGTAATAACGCTGCCGTCCCAGTTTTGCCATTTCCCAGGGAGTATCGGGCTTGGCATCTGAAGGTACATCGACTTTGATCAAGTCGACATCATAGGGAAATTTTTTCTGCAATACCAGGCGGGCAAAGTATGTAGTGAAATAAGCTGCGCTTGAGAAATCCACCTCCCGCGAATAAGACAAATGCTGGCTCCGATCCGTTTCCAGCGACATCGCCAGAGAGCGAAATCCAAGTGCGGCGGCCTCCATGGCAGCCCCCACTGTCCCGGAGACCGAAACCCCGGTAGCCAGGTTCTCGCCGTAATTGATGCCAGACACAACCAGCTCCGGCGCTTCGGGCATGATTTCCAGGGTCGCGTGCAGCACGGCCTGGGCGGGGGTCCCACCCACGGCATAGACCGTCCACTCCTGGCCGTGGACCGTCAACTTCTCGGGCTTGATAATCCCATCAGAAGTGATCGGCAGGCTGCGTCCCGTCCCGGACGATTGCTCGCGCGGCGCAGCCACGGTCACATAGCCAATTTCTGAGAGCGCTTCAGCAGCCGCCCACAATCCGGGCGATTGGATCCCATCGTCATTCGTCAATAAAATCTGAATTTTTTTCATATGAACTCTCCCCGAAACAAAAGAAGCGGGAATGCTCCCGCTTTTCTGAAGTGCCCCCGGCGCGACTCGAACGCGCGACTTTTTGGTCCGCAACCAAACGCTCTAATCCACTGAGCTACGAGGGCATCGGCAAGGCAGGATTCTAATGCAGATTAGAGCGATGGTCAAGTCTTAATCAAAAATCCCCGCTTGGCAGCGAGGATTTTTTAGCAATTTAAGTCACACCTGAGGAGCTGCATCAGGCGGCGGCGCCTGTCGCATACGCTCATCTTCCATCACACGAATGCCGTTGCGGACTTTGGTCAATAAAGTCTCAAGCTCATTCTGTATATGCGCCAGGCTTTCGATCACATATTCGTCCGCATCGCGGCGGGTCGCTTCGGCGTCAGCCCGCGCCTGGTTAAGGATCTGATCCGCACGGCGCTGGGATTCCTGGCTGATGGAATCCTTCTGTACCATCTCATTCGCCTTTTCACGTGCCAGCGCCAGGGTGCGATTGGCTTCTTCCTGAGCCTGGGCCAGCATACGCTCTTTTTGATTGAGCAATTGCTGTGCCTTCTTCACTTCTTCAGGAATGGCAATCCGCATCTGGTCGATGATATCCAGCATGCGTTCCTCATCCACCATGACGTTGCGCGTCAGGGGGACGGCTTTGCTTTCGTTGAACAATTCTTCGAGGCGGTCGATCAGGTGCATAATGTCCATAGGTTCCTCCGTTAAGGACGGATCACCCTAATTCTATACTATTTTTTCAGTCTCGCAACGCATTTGGTAACAAATTTTGGTCACCCATGACGCTTAGTTTTTGACGCAGGGCAGTCTCGACGTATGGTGGGACCATACTGGAAACGTCCCCATCCAGCGAGGCGATCTCGCGCACTGTGGTCGAAGAGAGAAAAGTATGCTCCTCAGCAGTTATTAAGGCAACAATTTCTATATCCGCCGCAAGGCGATGATTGGCCAGCGCCATACGAAATTCGAACTCAAAATCCGAGAAGACGCGCAGGCCGCGCACAATAACCTGTGCATCCTTCTCGCGGCAGAAATTCACCGTCAGGCCACTGTAACCGGTAACAGTGATCTTCGGATTGTGTCCCAAGGCTTCTTGCACCAGTGCAATCCGTTCCTCCGGTGAAAAAAACAAGGTCTTTAGTGGTCTGTCATAGACCGCCAGGATTATTTCGTCAAACAGGCGAGCGGCCCGTTCGGCAATATCGATGTGCCCATAATGGATGGGATCAAAGGTGCCGGGAAAGATCGCACGAACCATCAGGAAACATCTCCTTTGCCATCACCCCAGAAACGTTCGAGCGCCTCAGCCAACAAACTGTGTTCGGGCTGTTTCAATTCGGGGTCGTGTTGAAAAATGGATTGCGCGTGGGTACGGGCTTTCTCGATCAGGGCCACGTCAGTCAGGCTGGCCATGCGCAGACCGGTTGCATACCCAGATTGCCGTGTACCCAGAAACTCGCCGGGGCCGCGCTGCTGCAAATCTCGTTCGGCCAGGACAAATCCGTCATTGGTCTCGGCCATCGCCTGCAGGCGCTCGTTCTCCACCGCATCCTCATGGTCCGGAATTAGCAGGCAGTAGGCCTGGTCCGAGCCACGACCCACGCGTCCGCGCAACTGATGCAACTGAGCCAGACCAAAGCGGTTCGCGCCCTCGACCAGCATGACCGTAGCGTTAGGCACATCCACGCCGACTTCAACCACGGTGGTGGAAACCAGTATGTGGTATTGCTGGTCGCGGAACTTGGCCATGACTTCGTCCTTCTCATCCGGGCGCATGCGGCCGTGCAGCAAACCCACTTTGAGATCGGGGAAGACTTCTTTGGACAGGATTTCGTAATCATCGACGGCAGCCCGCGATTCGATGTTCTCGCTCTCCTCGATCAGCGGATAGATGATAAAGGCCTGCCGTCCATCTTTGATCTGCGAGCGGATCAGTGTGTAAGCACGCTCGCGTTCTATGGGAGTCAGCACGTGCGTTGCCACTGGCTGACGTCCCGCTGGCATTTCGTCCATGACCGAGATGTCGAGGTCGCCGTAGACGGTCAAGGCCAGCGAGCGTGGAATGGGCGTAGCGGTCATCACCAGCAGGTGCGGGTTGTTGCCCTTGGAACGCAGCGCCGAACGCTGCTCGACGCCGAAGCGGTGCTGTTCGTCAATCACCGCTAACTGCAAATCCGCAAAAGTCACCGGCGACTCGATCAAAGCGTGCGTTCCGACTACAACTTTGATCTCACCCTTGGTAAGCTGCTGGTAGATTTCATCCTTTTCCGCATCCGGGGTATCACCAACCAGCAGGCGAATTTGGCCCGCTGACAGGCCGCCCTCTCCATCTGCCAGTATTTTCTGCAGGCTGCGGTAATGCTGCTCGGCCAGGATGCTGGTGGGAGCCATCACAGCCGTCTGTGCACCGGTTTTGGCGATCATGGCAGCCGCGAGCGCGGCCACCACCGTTTTACCGGAACCGACGTCGCCTTGCAGCAAACGGTTCATCGGGCGACCTGAGCCCAGATCAACCAGAATATCGGAGATGGCACGTTGCTGCGCGTCGGTCAGCTCAAACGGCAGGGCTGAGATGCGTGCGTTGAGCCAGTCATCGTCTACTTCGAAAATACGCGCAGTGGCGGACTGCCAGTCGCGTTTCTGACGCAGGACACCCATCTGCAGGAAGAAAATTTCATCGAAAGCCAACCGTTCGCGGGAGGCGCTCAACTGCTCCTGTGTATCGGGAAAGTGTACTTGCTGAATAGCGGTCCCAAGGTCAGGCAGGCCAGCCGCATCCAGAATATTCTGCGGCAGCGGATCGGCCACGCTGGGTGCCCAGTAGCTGACCACCTGGCTCATCAGGTTCCGCAGCCATTTCTGGGTAATCTTGGCCGTCAACGGATAGATCGGGACGATCCGGTTGGTGTGCAGATGCTCGGTCTCGATCGGTTCCCAGTCGGGACTATTCATCACCAGCCGGCCCAGATACTGGTCGATCTTGCCGGAGACCGATATGGCATCCCCGGTCTTGAGTTCGATTCGTCATCCAGGGCTGGTTGAACCAGGATAGGCGCAAAGCGCCGGTCCCATCACTGAGGATCGCCTCCACCAATTGCGTCTTCCCACTGCGGATTGGGCGACTATTAACACTCTGGATCGTGCCAATCACAGTCACCTGCTCGCCATACCACAAGCCTTTGATTGGCTTGAGCTGGCTGTAATCGTCGTAACGGCGCGGGAAGTAATAGAGCATGTCGCCCAAGGTTTGCATGCCGAGCTTGCTCAACGTCTGTGCGTGGCGCGGCCCGACCCCTTGCAACACAGTCAGTTCGGCGTTTAGAGCCGCAGGGGTAGCGCTGGTTTTGGCGCCCGGGACGGTCTCGGAACGACCGGGTGGTGTGGAACGTTCCCGGGGTTGGTTAGATTTTGGTTTATCTGGAGCAGGCGCAGGCTTGGAACGAGCCTGCTTAGGCTTTTCCTCATCGTCGGGATATTGATCCTGGATCCGTTTCCAGATTCCTTTGAGCGATTCGGCTCTCGATTCCGGGCTTAGGCTGGCATAGTCTCGTAAACGGCCAACCACAGCCCGGATGATCTCATCTGAGATATCATCATTACGAGCTTCAGCCTCCCAGTAATCGAGCATACTGGCCAGGCCGCCGATCACGGCACTATTTGAATAACCGTTTTGGTGTTCGAGACGAAAAAATTTGCGTAGTTTTTCCAGCGAAGGCTGCATGAGGTTATTTTATCATGGGTAAAGGGTAGTCAACGGACCGGAAGAAACACCGAGCGAACTGGCTTATCCAGCCCGCAGAGAAAATGGCTGTTGTCTTCATATGCGTACGGCCGCAAATCCCAAGCCATTTGGGCCAAGATGTGTACCAATCACCGGTGTGATGTTTAGCATCAAAATATCACGCGGCAGGGAAATGCGCGCCTCGCTCATCAGGTCGCCCAAAAAACTGTGTGCGCGCTGCTCGGCATTGGTATGCAGCACGGCCAGATGCTCCAACGGACCGAAATCGCGCAGAAAATGGGATAGGCGTTCGGTAGCCTGACTCGTGGTGCGGGCCGCACTCAACGGCCTGACTGCCCCATCACGCAACTCGATCACGGGTTTGATGTGCAGCAAGCCCCCCAATGCCGCCACCGCGTTGGGGACGCGCCCACTGCGGCGCAGATACTCCATGGTATCTAATGCTGCCCCCACCCGTAGGCGCTGTCGCGTGGACTGGACTGCAGCAATGACAGCCTCCACACCCAATCCGTCGGCAATCGCTTCCGCAGCAGCCAAAACCTGAAAACCAAGGCCAAGGGTCAGCGAACCACTATCGTGAACGGTTACCCGGTTACCAAAATCCCGGGCTGCCAATCCAGCGGCGCCCAGGATAGCAGTCAACTGCCCGGCTGCATGGATGGAAAGGATGCGCTCACAGCCGGCATTTATCAATTTATGGAAACGCTCGGCGAAGTCGCCAGCCGAGGGCGCAGCGGTGGTCGGGGAGGTTTTCATTTCCGGCAGACGGGTGTAGAACTCCTGGCGCGTGAGGCCTTCGCCATCAGCGTAGCTTTGCCCGTCAATGACCAGAATAGCTGGCACCACTTCGATGGCATGTTTCTCAACCAAATCACGCGGCAGATCCGAGGTGCTGTCAGTTACTAAACCGATTTTCATAGGAATCTTTCGGGAGGTTCCATCACAACTACTCCACTACTTTGCGGACCGAACATTGCCGCCAGATTAGCATTAAGCACATGCTCGCTGAAAGGGGAGTCGGGGAATGAATCGCGTACATACTCTCGTAAGGGCCGCGTGCGGAAGGTGCGCCCGTTTTGTGGCTTTAAAAAAGCGATGTGATCCGGGTTATTAAACTCTTCGATGAATTCCTGGAACGAGTCGAGCAGATGGCGCAGAGTGCGTACCTTTCCCATCGGCACCAGCTTGCCTTCATCTATACTAAAAATCGGCAACAGACCCAGCATTTCACCGACGGTCGCCTGGGCGCGGGTTAGATAACCGGATTCGGCCAGGATCGTCAAGCTTGGGATGCAGATCAGGGTATAGACTCGCTGGAGGGCAATGCGCACCAAACGGTCGATCTCGGCCAGGCTCATCCCAGCCGCAGCCGCTTCGGCTGCCAGTTGGACCAGCAATCCCAGCCCGATGCCGGTCGTCTGCGAATCGACAACCCCTACATTCGCGCGTCCATTGTACCGGGCAACTGCCTGGCTGACACTCCAGGTCACCGGGCTAAGGGCGGAGGAAACTGTGATGACCATGATCTCTCGGAACATCGCCCCCAGCAATTGGAACTGGTTTAAGAAATCCTCGGCTGTCCTACCGGACAGCCGGAGATTGGGTGAGCCGCCCGGCTGAAGCAGAGCAGGCTGGGCTTCGAATGAAACCACTTTTACCAAGTTATATCCCAGAAATTCAGTGCAGGTAAACTGCGCCGTGCCATCGGTGAGGATGCAAACCCTGCCCATACCCAAACTTATTCAACCGATACGATTAACTCGTAATGCGGCTGCCCCCCATCCTGGACTTCGATTTCCTGCGCCGGATACGCTTCGCGAACCAGGTCGGCAAGCTGGTTCGTCTGTGTTGAGCCAAAATCTTCGCCGTGATAAAGCGTGATCAATTCGTGATCCTGTGCCTTAGACTTGTCGAGCAGGCACAGACAAGCCTCTTCGACTGACTTCGCGGAACAGACCAATTTCCCGTCCAGCAGGGCGATAACCTGGCCTTGCTGCACCTTGACGCCATCGATCTCAACCGAGCGGGTAGCAACAGTGACCTCACCAGTTAATACCGTGGCAAGCGACTTGATCATTTTCTCGGCGACCGTATCAAGCTCTCCATCAGGGTTATGAACCAGCATGGCGGCCAGTCCTTGCGGGACAGTGCGACTTGGTACTACCTTGACGTTCTTGACGGTCACATCTTTGGCCTGGTTGGCCGCCATGATGATATTCTTGTTATTCGGCAGGATAATGACTTGGTCGGTCGGCAGATTCTCAAAGGCAGCCAGGATCTCCTGCGTGCTGGGGTTCATGGTTTGTCCCCCTTCGACGATAGCGGCCACGCCCAGGCTGGCAAAGATACGCGAAAGCCCCGGCCCCGGGGAAACGGTCACCACGGCAATCTGGTTCGGATCAATGTTCTCCAACTCAAACCGATCCTTCTTAGATTGTTTGTCGATTTCGTCCATCTGGGCGATCAAATTCTCAATTGCAACTTTGGTGATCGTACCAATCCCCATAATGTAATCAATCGGTTCGTAACGTTTCTCGGTTGGAACATGGATGTGCATGCGATACATCCCATCGCCTTCTCCAACCTGGATGGACGTGCCCATCAGTTCGAGAGCATCATAGAATTGTGGCAAATCCAGCGCTTGGCCCGGAAAAAAATCCACAACCACTTCAAAATCCTGGCCGGGTTCAATGGTTTCCAGCGTATTTTCCAACGCCATCGCTGCCAGGGGTTGGACCGAGGTCAGCGGTACATCAAGCGGCTCGTCGTTGATGAAACGCAGCATGCCTTCCAGAATGAAGAACAAACCCTTACCACCCGAATCGACGACCCCGGCTTGTTTTAAGACCGGGAGCAGTTCGGGCGTATGCTGCACAGAGACATCAGCGGCAGGAACAATCCGCTCCAGGATTTCGAAGGGATCATCAGTCTGCCGGATCGCTTCTTCGGCAGCCTTGGCCACGTCCTTGGCAACCGTCAGGATCGTGCCCTCAACCGGCCGCACAACACCTTTGTAGGCCGTATCGCGGGCCTCGGCTAAGGCCTTAACCATCGACGCCCCATCCAAGACATCCTTTTCGTGCAGGGCACGCGCAAACCCGCGCCACAATTGGGAGAGGATCACACCCGAGTTGCCACGCGCCCCCATCAAGGCTCCCTGCGAGACTGCCGCAGCCATCTGCCCGATATTGCGGTGACCGAGATCGTCAATCTCGTTGAAGGCTGATTGCATGGTTAACACCATATTGGTGCCCGTATCGCCGTCCGGTACGGGGAAAACGTTAAGTGAGTTGACAGTCTGCTGGTTTGTTCGCAACCAGACCAATCCGGCCTCGACCAAATTCTTAAAGGCAATTCCGTCTATCGGTTTGTTGCGAATTTTCTGTAAGCGGGTCAGCCGGGGTCTCATCGAATCCGCACCCATAAGAACTCCTGATCGCAATTTTAGTCCAGATCGCTGAAGCGCAATCCAGCCACGTGGATATTAATGGTGCTGACCCGCAACCCGAGAGCCTTCTCCACCTGGAAGCGGACCGTATTAGCGACGCTGCTGGCTACAGATGTGATGCGGGTGCCGTATTCAACGATGATGCTGATCCCAATATCGATCCGTTCGCCATCATAATGCACTGTAACCCCGTGTGTCGGGTCTTTGGTAAGGCTGTGTGCAATCCCATCCACGATATTCTTTGGCGCCAACCCAACGACACCGTATGATTGGAGGGCAGCGTGGTAGGTAATCGCTGCCACAGCCTCCGGAGAGATGTGAATGCTGCCCAATGAAGTAGTTTCTTCGCCCATAGATATTTCCTCTATCAATGACTAGTTTCATTAATCCGAGTCCTGCTTTACCTACACTGACGGACGCAGGTTATCCCGGAAATTTAAGGTCTGACACATTATGAGTGATACACGTACGACTAATGTTACCAGATTTGAAGCAGTTTCCGACAAATTTGTCACAACAACCAGATCACAACCAATATTTATTTTAATTAAACACGCGAACTATCAAGAAGGTGTTTTTGGGTTTCACGGGTAAAGAATTTCATCAATTGGCTGACCATCCAAGGTTTCCGGTAGCGGCTGTCCCAGCAAACTCAAGATGGTCGGAGCGAGATCCAATATATCGGCTTCGGCCAGCGGACCGGGCTCAATTCCTTTTCCGGAAACCAGCAGCATCCCGGTTGCAGCATGATTGCCGCTACGCCCCTCCGGATTCCTGCCCGGCATAGGCCAGGGGATGGTTCCATAAAGCGGGGAATAGGCGGCACGCATCTCATGGGCCGGGGTCTCGACCCAATTTAAAATCAGATCAGGCAGCCAGTCCAGCCGACGACCGCTGTAAACATCGCGGGAATAAATGATCTCCCTGACCAGCGGTTGGCCGCTGTCTGCATCGACGAAGGTCTTCAGCCCCTGGACGATCTGCTGACACAGCGCTTCATACTCCCTTCCGGGTTCGACGATCCCTTTGGATTCGCGTCCTTTGAGGTTGATCCTGATCCACCCCTGCACGTCCGCCATCATACTAAAGGCAGGCGTATGCTCCCAGTTTATCTGACCGACACGCCAGAAACCGGTTAGCAGCTGCCGCCAGCGAATTGGCAACCCCGATTTGACCCGGTGCCGCCAACGGGAAGGGATCAAATTCCGCATTCGCGACAATAGAGTTGTTTCAGGGGTTGGCCCGAGCTGCGAATATTCCCCCGCCAGAACGCGGTGCAGCATCTCCGGCAGGATCGAATTCCGGCAGGCATTTTGACCCATGCCTTTGGGTGAGAAAATCAATATGGTTGCATCCGGCCCAGCCTGTTCCACCATTTTGCCGACCGCTTCGTCACAGGCGATATAGACCTGGCGCAGGCAATCTTGTAATTCGGCTTTCTCTGTAGAAGTTAACTTACCGGTAACATTGGTCAAATCCCAGAGCTTGTGCCCTCCGCGATGAATGGTGGCAAAGCAAACCATGAACAAATTCCAACTCTCTTCTTGCATCAATGACAGGCACAGGTCACGCAGGTTTTTAGTAATCCAGACCATCTGGTCGCGAATCGCGAGGAATTCCCGTTTATTCAATAAGCCATAACGTTCCTCTGCTTGCATAGAATCACCGAAACGCGTGCGGATACGCTCTGCCAATTCGGGTGGAAAAGAAGTCAGCGGTCCCAGGGAATCATGCGTGGCCCAACCGATCAGCTCGCTACCATTGAAAGGCGTCGGGGCATAGGTCAAAGGAATATCAACCACGACAGCCCGCGGCCCATTTTGGCCGAATGTACGCCAAAATGGTTGCAGGTCCAGCCACTTCGCGGAAGGCGGCTCGGTGATCATCTTCTCCGGCCGCCAGACCAGGTAGTTGTAAATACCATGATTGGCAGCCGTCTGCCCGGTGTAAAAGGAAAACCAGACAGAACCAGCTAGCAAGCCGGCATCAGAATCCAGGTATCCATACCCACCGCGCTCGCGCAACCGTTTTAAATTCGGCAAGGTGTCATCAGCCATCCATCGCTCAAGCAGCGTTGGTTCAGCCCCGTCCAAGCCAATCACAAGTAATTTCGACATGCTTTCCTCACTCATCCGGCAGCCGCATACCACTGTAAAAGCCGGCCGTCCAGGCAATCAATCCAGCCAGGATCCAGGGAAGGTACAAAAACAAACGCCACAAGCCGGATCGGTCATACTGGAAGGTCCGCAGGCTAACGTAAGCCCAGCGACGCAGGATTACCCAACCAGCCAGAACAGGATGTCGCCCTAACCAGAGATAGCTGCGACCCAGAAACAATCCCAGGCTGGCGCGGTGAAATCCCAAGCTGCTCTGGTGACTGACCAGTTCGCGCCAGGTCTGGCGGCCCCGATGGCGCACAATTAATGCCGGATTATAAAACATCTCATCCGGATACAACTCAACTGCCCGCTGCGACAGCAGCACATCTTCCCCCGTCGGTAGACCGGTCGGGAATCCGCCGAGACTCTCAAAAGTGGCTCGATGCATGACCAGATTGCAGGACGGGAAATGCGTTCCCGGTCCAGTTGGTCGCCCGGCTTGGAAATCGGCAAACTGCAAACGGTTGTCGGCCCAAGCAATGGGATGGTTCGGGTGGACATCCAGCACCGGCCCACCGATGATTTTCATCCCCGCCTGTAGGGAGTGCTGGGCCTGATCGACCCAATCCGGCGCCGGGAGGCAGTCCGCGTCCAGGAAGGCTACCCCATCCCCCGTTGCGTGCCTAACGCCCAGGTTGCGGGCCGCACCAGGAGCTAATCCCGCTTCCGAGCGAATCAAATGGATTTGCGAGAATGCCGCAACCACTGCTTCCACCTCGGGGTCACTAGCGCTATCGACGACCAGGACCTCGAAAACCAGCCGCTCTCGCTGTTTCTGGAGCACAGCCAGGCAAGCCCGCAGTTCAGGGGCATGTCCCAAACAGGGAATGATGACCGAGAGCAGCGGCGACGTTTGTTTTTCCGCAGTGGTTAGAGCCATCTTTTTGCCCAATTCCAATAAGAATTCAGCAGCCATTCCAGAACTGTGACTGCCCCAGCCATTCTCTTCCCACGTACAAACCCCGCAGCCAAGGGTAAGGGGCCTCCCGTAAGCAGCTGGCGGTCTTCCAGCTTGCGCGCCCCCTGCCAGCGCTTTCGTTTGGTCCAAATCGACCGGCCTTCGCGCATCAATGAATAAGCGGCCCTAACCCATTCAAGCAGCCAACCACGTCGTAGACATTCTCCCAAGGCTGCGGTTTCGTACAAGCAGAGCGCTGGGAACAAGACCACCAGAGAGCGAACCCGGTAATGCAGGCACATCGTCAGCCAGCGATGGCGCAGCACGTAAAAAGCGCGTCGAGCCGGGTAATCCCCCTGCCCTCGAAAGGACAGTCCTGCCGTACCTTGACCCCGGTCGTGATATCCGACGGCGTGAGGTTCGCAGCACAGGGAAAAGCCCAGCGAACGCAGACGATAGGCGAGTTCCAGGTCTTCCAAGTAAAAGAAAAAGGATTCGTCAAATCCGCCCAGGTCTTCCAAAGTCTGGCGGTCAACCAGTAAACAGGCTCCGATAAAAGCATTGACTTCAGAGCGAACTGCTGGCGTTTGCTCGACGGGACAATTTGCGTTGCGCAACACCAAAGTCCCGGTGAAATGAAGAGCAGCACCGTCACATTGGATCGTATCGCCTTCGGGGTAATAAATGATGCGCGGACAAAGGATGGCAGCCTTAGTCTCCTGGTACGCCTTCACCATCCACTCCAGGGCTTGCGGGGCCAGATAGAGATCGTCATCGAGCAGCAAGACCAGTTCGGCCTCCGCTTGGCGCAAACCGGTATTGCGCGCCCGAGACAGGCCGGCATTTTCCGGCAGAGTGATCAAATTTACATGCGGAAAAGCAGCCTGTATGCGCTGCGGGTCTCCATCCTGTGAATGGTTGTCAATCACAACGATCGATTCCAAGGGATAGGTCTGCTCGGTCAAAGCCCGGACAGTCTCCAGGATTACGCCCCCGCTTTCGTGGTTGACGACCACCGCAGACACACGCAATCCTGGTTTCATTCCTGCAGCCATGATGAAAGGTCGCGCCTTACCAGCTCCTGCACTTGCTTGATGTCCTCAGCATACAGGTCGCGTAAAAATTGGCGAGTCGCGTGGGAAAGCTCCGGGATCTCAAGAGCGCCCGCCTGAATCTGGGAATAACCTCGTTGCGCCAGCAAATAGATACGAGCAGGCAAGCGCTGACGCAACCAGGAGGTCAAGCCCTTGAAGCGATTAACCCAGGAAATCATCTTATTTCTTGGCACGCCGGCCTGGTTGAAGCGGACCGTCGTATCAGGAACAAATCCGGGTTCGATTTGAAGGAAGGCGAAGATCGCCTGCATGAGCCCCTGCGGCGAGCGTACCAGATCGTCGTACAAGAACAGGCCAATCTGTTCTCTGGAAAAAGCTTGCTGGTACCGCAGTAAATGTTGGGCATAAAAACCGGTGCGGACGTAATATCCCATCCCGATCAACGGATAGCTACCTTCTATTCCAAATTGAAGCTCGTCTTGAATCGCCCGCTCAAAGCTGCGGGTTTCCAGCCCATCGCGCACATATTTCAAGTAATTGGAATAGGCTCGTTCAATGGGATTTCGTAAAATAGCCAGCAGTTTAACCTCAGGCAGATGGTTTCTAATCTGGTCGGGTACGCCAGGTAGACTTAAGTAAATTGGGGAAGCCTCACCTCGCATTTTGAAATTCTCCCCACCTCGAAATAGCGCCCGGTATTGATCCAAGGTTTTCACTTTCCACGGCAAGGCTCTCCGCCTATGCGCTTCTTCCGCTCCCAAAGCCAGATAGGCAAAGAAATTGGTCTCCTTGACCGGGCTGAGGAATACCTCCGGGTGCTGTTTGAGATAAAAGTAAAGGGAGGTCGTCCCGGATCGACCAGCGCCAATAATGATGAAGTTCGGCATCATCATGTTCTTCCCAACATATCCCCATAAACTCGCTCAAGCAGCCTGACCTGAGATTTCCAGACAAAGAACTCCTGCACTCTGGTTTGCGCAGCCGCGCCCAGCCGCCGGGCGAGATCCGGATCGTCGAGCAGCTTGACGATGGCCGATGCAAACGCCTGGGTGTCGCCCGACGGCACGACCAGTCCGGTCTGCTCATGCTCCAATATTTCCGCTGAACCAGCAAACGAGACAATCGCTCTGCCAGTGGCCATATAATTCAATAATTTGACGGGCAAGCCATCGCAATCAACGCGTGGGTTCAAGGCAATCATGGCGGAGTGAAGTTTTATCGGCAGTTGAAAATAATCCCCTATCTCGACGAGGATATGGTCGCGCAACTGCAAGCTTGCGATCAGCTTTTGGTATGCGGCCAGTTGTGAGTCAGTAATGATCTTCAGAATTGTATCGGGGCGCTGGTCCAGCACTTTACGAAAGCTCTCGAGCATCAAGTCAATTCCCTGGTATGCAGCCAGGTTGCCCGCATAAACCAGCACCCGAGAGGTTGGGACTTGAGATGCCAGCCTCTGGGCGGCAAAATGCTCGGACTCGATCCCCGTGTAGACGGTAGTGACTTTGGCAGCAGGAACGCCGATTTCGTCGATCAGCCTGTCGCGGACTGTGTTCGTCACGGTGACAATCTGATCGGGCTCAAAGGGCAACCAGTGGTCCAAGCGCTGTCCCAGCCAACGCAGCACGCCAGCCGGTAAACCGAGTTTGTAGTGTGGCAATTCAGTCGCCAGGAGGGTATGCACATCGAACACAACCGGAACGCCAGTGAGACGAGACACAAACAGGCCGGCCAGCAGCCCCTCGTAGTGATGCGCATGAATGACATCGATCTTTTGCGCTTTTACGACTGACAAAAGTTTGCGTGCCAGCAAAATATCCAACAAAAACAGTTTTTGATAGCTTGGGCCGGGAGTGAGTTTATGATAGGTGGGCACATTGCGAATGCGGTGGATGGCGAATGGAAGTTCTTCGTCATCCTGTCCAATATGATACGTAACAACATGCACCTCATGACCGAGGGCAGCCAACCCCTCTGACATGCGCAAGATGCGTATCGGCGTTCCGCGAGGATAGGGAAATGGACAGGCAGCAACGATGGCAATTTTATATGACACAGTTAAGATTAGGCCTTTTTAAAAATACGTACACCAATGGATGTTGATTATAATCGGTACATTATGCTTTAACTCTTCCCTATGCTTAGTTTCCATTCCGGTAGGACGACCGGACTAGCTATACCTGAATTGTATCCATCCAGGAGCAAATATTGCTGATCGACGCTCAATCCTTGCCAACAAACCAAATTTTAGAAACCGACGTCTGCATCATTGGCGCTGGAGCAGCTGGCATTGCCGTGGCCGCAGAACTGGCTAACGCACCCTTCCGGGTATTGCTGGTGGAAAGCGGGGGAACCGAATTCCGACATCGAACCCAGCTGCTTTACCGTGGGGAGAATTCAGGCCGGCCTTATCCGCCCCTTGAATTCACCAAGCGCCGCCAATTCGGAGGCACGACCAAAACCTGGTTTGGCCGCTGCCGGCCGCTGGACGAGATTGACTTCGAAGAGCGATCCTGGCTGCCGCATAGCGGCTGGCCGATTGTAAAGAAGGATCTCGATCCCTACTATGCTCGCGCGCATGTCTTATGCGAACTAGGCGCGTACGATTATCAGGCCGGACAATCCGACTCAATCATCGAATCTTCTGGCCTTGAGACAAAGGTATTTCGCTTCAGCCCACCGACTGATTTCGGCCAGACCTACCTGGACAACCTTCACCAGGCAGCTAACCTCCACCTGGTATTGCAGGCAAATGCCATCAAAATTGCGCTCGATCCCGAGGGTCGCCGGGTCTCGAGTATCGAATGTAAGACCATCGCAAAAAATAAATTCAGCCTCAAAGCCAAAATATTCATTCTGTCCGCCAGCGCCCTGGAAATCACCAGGATGTTACTGGTTTCAAATGATGTCCAGGCAAATGGCATTGGGAATCAGTACGACCTGGTCGGGCGGTATTTCATGGAACATCCGCATCTGTTCAGCGGCACGCTGGTTGATATTCCGGCAGGATTTCCGCCTCAATTTTTGAAGTTGAATTACGAAGCCAAACAAAAAAATCTAGGCGTAGTCCATGCGCTTGGTATTCCCGAATCCCGCATGCGCAAAGAGAAATTATTGAATGGATCCATGTTTCTGGTCAGTCGGCCGATATATAAAACCGAAGACCGTTACTACTCGAAAGACCTGGCAGATTTCCTGCAGATGATGGACGTTCTCCAGCACACCACTGCACCGACATTATCCGCGCTTAAAAATATGGGACGGTCATTGTCCCATATACCTAAAATCAGCAACACCCTGCTGCAGATGGCCCGACATAAAATCCGCCCATCCAGTCAATATGCCATCCGCTTTCAGGTAGAAACGGTTCCCAATCCCAACAGCCGTGTCACACTCTCCAACCAAAAGGATGCGCTGGGGATAAACCGCATCCGCCTACACTGGGAGCTGTCTCCGCAAGACCTGGATAGTTTCCATCGCCTGGAAGAACTCACGCACGACGGGTTAAAGCGCATGGGTGCTCAGGTCAAAAAAATCAACCATGAGCTTGAATCCGATGGCTGGCCGGTATCCATGCTGGCCGGAAAGCATCATATGGGTACCACACGGATGCACACCAATCCACATATGGGGGTTGTGGACGAAAACTGTCTGGTTCATGGCGTGAACAACTTATATATTGCCGGCAGTTCTGTCTTCCCAACTTCCGGCATGGCCAACCCCACCCTGACCATCGTGGCACTGGCCATCCGCCTGGCCGAGCGAGTCAAACAGGTTATGGCAGCTGGAAGCTAATCTGACAGATTCATCCTGAGTCGACCTCATCTCAGCCCGTTGGGGGAGTTTTGGATCCGGGAAGTGGAATCCTGATCAGGTGATAAGAGACCAAGGCTAGCATAGTGACCGCTAAAAACAATTGGGTAATTACCGTCACCCAGGCAGCGCCGAGGATACCAAAAGTTGGAATGGCATAGATATTCAGGCTAATATTCATAATTACGCTGATAGCCAGCAATATGGCAGTTTTCTTTTCCAACCGCATGGCATTGGCTACAATGTTGGAGGTGTAATTGATGTATAGAAGAGGGATGCTCAAGAACAACACGCGAGCAGGTAAAACGCTATCCTGATAATTGGAACCAAACAGCAGGCGAATTGCCCGGTCTCCGAATAATTGCATGCCTATCGCGAGTAGAAAGCCGATCCCAACTACACCAGCCAGTACTTGCATAAATCTCAGTCGCAAAGAATGCCACCTAAACCTGACAACCATTTCCGAAAAGACAGGGAAGAATACCATGCTAATCGGACGCACGACCACCCGGGCGACTTCCATCAATTTAATGCCGAGTTCGTAATTCGCGACTTGTTTAAGGTCCAGGAAGAGCCCCACCATGACGGTATCGAAGCGCATGTGCACCTCGGTCAGAAAGCTCAACAAGAAAAATGGGGCGGAGATCTTCATTAGATTCAGGCTACGACGCCAATCTACGTGAAGTTGGAGCGGTCCATATTTGCGGCGGACAAAAGCAAATGCCAAGAGCACATTGGTTAAATTAACTAGCAAATAGCACGCTAATACCGCGAACAAAGACCGGGTCAGGATTGCAATTACAGAGACAACCGCCAGGGTCAAAAACTTGAAAGTCGTACCCGTCAAGAGCCGATATATGATCCGTTTTTCGCCGATAAAAAAAGCTGAGAAACAAAAATAGATTTCGTCGAGGAAATCATAAGCCGTGACCCACAACAAAACCGGGCTGAGCATGGGTCGCAGCAGGTAAACAACCGAGTTGATCAAGACGTAGCCCACGAACACATTGGTTAAACGTGTGGAAAGCACCTGGGACATATGCTGCATGGATTGGTCCGGTTCGGAGGCCACAGCGCGGATCAGATGGGTATCCGTCCCAAAATTCAAGAGGATTGCGCCTAATCCCGAAATGGTAGCTGCAAAAAACATCAGGCCCAGATCGGCTTTGAGCAGATAGCGGGTCAGCACCACCAGGACCAGATAGCCTGTCAACTTTTCGAGTATTTGGATTGCAGTCGCCCAAATGATGTTGGCTTTGGTACTTTTCAAATTCACCAGGATCACGTTTTCTGCTTGAGGAAGCCGGGAGTTTGTGGTAAAATGCGCTGCCTGTTAAGTCAGACAGCGCTCAAGGAATTATCTTTTAGTTATTGGAAAGGACACTGTAAGATGGCTAAGTGTGCACACTGCGGTAAAGCAACTACCTTTGGCCACAACCGGTCATTCTCGATGCGCGCTACCAATCGCGCCTTCAAACCGAACCTGCAAAAGGTGACCGTGATTGAAAAAGGTCGTAAGGTGCAAAAAGTGCTGTGCGCCAAGTGCATCCGCACCCTGGCGAAGACAGCCTAATTCCCGGTTAACCCTCGAGACAAACGTCACGGCTTGCGCCGTGATTTTTGTTTAAACCTGAATGGCGTCTCGCAGCGTCTTGATCCCCGCTGCGATCCCGTCCGGGTGGCCGAAGATCGCAGTAGCGGACACGAAGGCATTCGCCCCGGCCTCGCGCATTTCGGGCAGGGTTTCGACAGAGATGCCGCCATCCACTTCCAGCCAGGCTTGCGAGCCGATCGCGTCCAGCCTGCCGCGGATCTCAGCCACCTTGTCCACCATTTTCGGGATGTATCTCCCGCCGGAGAAACCCGGGTCCACGCTCATCACCAGCACCAAGTCCACAAAGGGCAGCACCGGGAAGATCGACGAGGCGGGTGTACCGGGGTTGAGCGTCACTCCCGCCCCGCAACCCAGCGCTCTGATCTCCTCCAGGGTGCGATGCAGGTGAGGGCAAGTCTCGACGTGCACGGTCAGGTGCGAGGCGCCCGCCTCGGCGAAGGCCGCCAGCAGCCGCTCAGGTTGCTCGATCATCAGGTGTACATCAAGCGGTAAATCTGTCGCCCGGCGGCAGGCTTTGACGATCACGGGACCCATGGTCAGGTTGGGAACGAAGTGCCCATCCATGACATCCACGTGGATCCAGTCCGCCCCAGCAGACTGACATTCGGCGATCTGCTCGCCAAGCCGCAGAAAGTCCGAAGATAGGATCGATGACGCAATGATGTAATCAGGCATGACTTATCGCAGGGGAGGATTGTAAACGAAATAAATCCACATCCAGAACGGGATCAGGCCCCCCAGGGCAATCATCGCCAGCAGTCCGAGCAAGACCGCAACCCAATCGATGCCCAGATCGATATCTTCACGCACACGCAATGCCGGTGCGCGGACTGCTTTGGCAAGCTTCGGCCCAGGCTTGTAATCCGGCGAGGCTTCAGGGGTCAGGCTCAGGGAAGGGGGAACCGATTTGGGCGTCCCAAAGTTCAACAGCACCCTCCCGAGCTGGTCCGCAGTACGATAGCGTGCAGACGGCTCCTTGGAAAGCACCTTCATGACGATTTGTTCCAGCTCTTTGGGAATATCCGGCAGAAATTCGCGGATGGGAATCGGGTCTTCTTCGAGGTGCATGCGCGCCAGTTCTTCGTTCGAGCTGGCAGTAAAGGGCAGCGTTCCGGTCAGCATCTCGTACATTACCACACCCAGAGAGTAGACATCGGAAGCCGGCGAGGGAGCGCCTCCGGCTGCCTGTTCGGGCGCAAAATATTGCGGCGAACCCCAGACAACCTCACTGTGCTCGTCAGGTTGGATAGTCGCCAGCGCGCGGGCAATCCCGAAATCCGTGACCTTGAGCCGCTGATCCGGCGTGACCAGCATGTTGTGTGGCTTGACGTCGCAGTGCACCAGACCAGCCCGATGAGCGTATCCAATCCCGGCACAGGCCTGGATCATCAGTGGAATGGCTTCCTTGACTGAAAATCGTCCGCGCTGTTTCAGCATGGTTTTCATATCCGTGCCGGGGACAAACTCCATGACGATGAAAACCTTGTCCACATCCAGCCCAAAATCATGGACGGTGACGATGTTCGGGTGGGAAAGGTTGGCAGCTGCCCGCGCCTCCTGACGGAAGCGCTCCTGAAAAGCGATGTCGCTCGAATAATCCCCGCGCAGCAACTTGATTGCCACGTAACGTTCAAGCATCAGGTCACGTGCGCGATAAACCACCGCCATGCCGCCCGAACCCTGGCGCTCCAGTAATTGATAGCGATTGTTAAGTAAGGATGCATCGTCCATAATCAGTCCTGTTCGGATTATATCATGGCGATCCTTTTCAGCTTCCCTTGTCTCAGCCCCTGTTCGGCCTGTATAATGAGCGCATGCCAAAAGCCCTGCTTGTTTACAACCCGGCAGCCGGGCGCATCCCCGTACGCACCTTCATTCCAGCAGTTGACCGCGAACTGGCCAAGGCTGGCTGGTATGTCGAAGTGATCGAAACGCGTAGCGGAGAACACGCAGTCCAGTTAGCCAGGCAAGCCGCGACCGAAGGGTATGACGCCCTCTTCGCTGTGGGCGGCGATGGGACGATCGGTCAAATCGCCAGCGGACTGGCCGGATCAGATACAGCCCTGGGGGTGCTGCCGGCCGGGACGGCCAACGTCTGGGCCCGGGAATTGGGATTGAGCTCCTTCTCCCTGTCCCACTGGTGGACCCTGCGCGAAAACGCGGCCACGCTGGCGGTTGCGCCGGTTTGTAAGGTCGATATGGGCCTCTGCAATGGGCATCCCTTCCTGATGTGGGCCGGTATGGGATTGGACGCGCTGGCCGTCCGCACGCTGGAGCCGCGTGAGCGCATTGAGAAGTTCTTTGCCGTCCCCGAATTTGCTGCTTCCACCATCTGGAATGCCAGCCAATGGCGCGGCATCCAGCTCCACTTGTGGGTGGACGGAAAAGAGGTCGAGGGGCACTTTATCCTGGCGGTGGTTAACAACATCCGACACTACATGGGGGGGCTGGCCAATCTCTCGCCTGACGCTTTTCTGGACGACGGCCTCTTCGACTTGTGGCTGTTTTCTGGCAGCAACCTGGCGGACGCCTTCCGCCACGCCTTCGACCTGTGGCAAGGTCGGCATGTCACCTCAGACGCCGCACGGCGCATCCCCTTTCACACGCTGCGCATGGAAGCTGATTCGTCTTTCGCCGTGCAGATGGACGGAGAGCCGATGTTCGATACACTTCAAGCCGAGATTACTGTTGAGCCTCAAGCACTGCATGTGTTGATCCCACCGAAAGCATTGGAATTATTCCGCAATCCGCCGGTCAAAACCATGTTTCACTCACCTACGCAAGGTTGATCTTCATGAAAAAAGTCCTGACATTTGTACGCCAAGATCCTTTGTCCCTGATGCTGGTGGCTCTGCCGCTTACTTTGCTGGCCGAGTCGGTTCATTGGCCGCCGGTGGCTGTGTTTGTCATGGCCGCCGCCGGGATCATCCCGCTGGCATCCTATATTGGCAAAGCCACCGAAGTCCTGGCAGCCTACACCGGTCCACGCGTCGGCGCGCTGCTGAACGCCACCTTGGGGAATGCTGCCGAGTTGATCATCACCGTCGTGGCCGTGCGCGCCGGGCTCTTGGAACTGGTTAAGGCTTCCATCACCGGCTCAATCCTGGGCAACCTGTTGCTCGTGCTGGGTTTCGCGATGGTTGTCGGCGGGGCCAGGCATGGCATCCAGTCTTTTGACCGCAACGCCGCCGGCCGCAACGCCGTCCTGCTGGTACTCTCCGTGCTGGCTTTGCTCATCCCCTCCATTCTGAGCCATTTCATTGGTCCGGAAAGCAGCCCGAAGGTTGAGGCCCTGAGCATCGGCGTGGCCGTGATCATGATCACGCTCTACGGCCTGGGGCTGCTGGCAGCAGCCCAATCCACCAACGAAGAAACCCTGGTAGACGATGTGGCACACGAATCCGCCCCGCCCTGGTCAAAGACGAGTGCGATTGTCATCCTGGTGCTGGTTACCATCGGCATCGTCTGGTTGAGCGAAGTGCTGGTCAATGTGGTCGAACCGGTCATGATCGGGCTAGGAATCTCGGAATTCTTCCTGGGCATCATCTTCATCCCGCTGATCGGCAACGTAGCAGAACACATGGCCGCAGTCCAGATGGCCAGCCGCAACAAAATGACTCTCAGCGTCGAGATCGCCGTCTCGTCAAGCCTGCAAATCGCCCTGCTGGTGGCGCCGCTGCTGGTCTTCATCAGCTTGATCCTCGGCCATCCGCTGCAGTTGATCTTCAACCAGTTCGAGCTGTTAGCTTTATTGGCCGGTGTGCTCATCTCAGCCCTGGTATCCGTCGACGGTGAATCCAGCTGGCTGGAAGGCGCCACCCTGTTGGCCGTCTACCTGATCTTAGGATTGGCATTTTTCCTGTTGCCTGGCTGATATGAATTTTCGCAACTTGGGTCGTTATCTGAACGGATGGGTGGTCCTGGGAGCCTTCGCGGTCGCAGGGATTTTGCTGATCGCCAGTTTGATCAGTTTCGGCTGGGGCCGAACGGATCAAACCGGGACCGTCGGGTTTGCCCCCGCTTACCTGACAGTCATCCCCGCTCCGACCTCGACTCCCTTCGTCCCCACCTCGACCCCGGACCCCAACCAGCAAACGACCCCCTCACCCGCACCCGGATCGATCTACGTCGGTGGATACGCGCAGATCACGGGTACTGGCGGCGACGGCTTGCGCCTGCGCGCCGCGCCGGGTTTGAATGCCGAGCCACTTTTCCTCGGTTATGACTCGGAGGTCTTCCAGGTCGAGGATGGGCCCCAGCAAGCCGACGGTTACACCTGGTGGTACCTGGTGGCCCCTTACGATAAGAGTTCGTGCCGGTTGGGCTGCCGCCAATTTCCTGGGTTACATTCCATCTCCAGACAATACAGGGAGCAACAACTGATGAATGCAAGAGCAACAAATATCACAGCCAGCAAATCCAATAAGGAATTGACCCTCACCTGGAACGATGGTCACGTCAGTACCTATCCGTTTGAACTCTTACGGGCGGCCTGTCCCTGCGCCTCTTGCCGTGGCGGGCACGAGAACATGAGCAGCGAGCCTGACCCGGAAGTCTTCAACCTCAAGGTACCCGATTCGCCGGCCACGCGCCTGGCCAACATTGTCCCGGTCGGGTCCTACGCACTGACCATCGTCTGGGAAGACGGTCACGACTACGGCATCTACAACTGGCACTACCTGCGGGCACTCTGTCCTTGCGACGAGTGCCGGGCAAAGTTTGGTTAAAAAAACAGGTCACGCTTTTAGCGTGACCTGTTTTTTAGTTGAGCTTATGGCGTAGCAGTTGACTGGATTGTAGCCGTGGGTTGCTTGGTTGCCGTCAATGTAACGGTCGGGGTAGGTTTTTTAGTCGCTGTTGGGGTTGCCGTAGCCTGCGGCGGACGCAAACCGCCGAGGTGCTGCTGCGCTTCGACTCGCATCTCTGGTGAGACGGCTTCCTCCGGCAGCGCCAGCAGCGCACGCCAGTCGCGCACTGCCAGCGAGACCTGGTTAATATTTTCCAGCGAGATGGCTCGATAGTAATAGATCAGCGCCAGATCCTGGTCCCCTTCGACCAGCGCCCGGGCGCGTTCGGTCTGCAGATAGGCATCGCCGTAGTGTTCCTGCATCACCTGCGCCTGGATCAGGGCAATCTGCGCTTTGAAGGAATCAGGCCGGTAGTAGACCGATAATTTTAAGTCTTTCTCCGCCAGTATACCATCTTCCAGTTTCAGGTAGGCAAACCCCCGCTGGTAGTAACCTTCGGGGTCGCGGGTATCCATGAGCAGCGCTTTATTCATCAAATTTACAACTTCCTGATATCTGCCAGCCAGATTGTAAGCCTCGGCCAAGGTAACCAGGGCATCTACGTCTTTGGGTTCGTAGGTGGTGTATGTTTCCAAAGCATCGATCGCATCCGTCTGCTGGCCGTTGGCAATGTATGCTTTGGCTAAAGTCAGGTAGCTCGCCAGCAATGTCAAGTCAAGCTGATTGGCTTGCTTGGCATCCGCCAGAGCCTGTGCATTTTGATCGAGCGCAAGCTCGGCCTGGGCTTTGTAAAGATACGGCAGAGGCGAATCAGGCATCATGCGCTCGGCTTTTTTTGCATCCGCCAGAGCGGCCTTTGGGTCGCCGTTCACCAGTTCGTAGTCAGCACGTTCAAGGTACGGTTCGCCCCAATTTGGGTCGAGCTGGATGGCTTGATTGATATCCGCCAGGATGCTCTCTTCCTTGGGATTGATCATGATCTTGGCACGTGCCCGTCCCAGATAGGCCGCGCCAAAATTGGGATTCTTGACCAGTGCCAATTGATAGGCTTTAACCGCTTCGCCGGGATTCCCCAGGGCAAGATAAGCCTCGCCAATGTAGTAAAACGGATCCGCCGATTTGGGCTCCAACGTGGCGATCTGCTGCATGTTGGAGATCACGGCTTTCCAATCGTTCTTCGCGATAGCAGATTTGACAATCCGATTAAAGTCGATCGATTCGGGCGCACGCGGCGTGTTGACATAGAACGGGGTAGGCGTATAGGTTGCCGGCAACAAGGCCCAGAGCGGTGTCGGCCCGATATACGTCGGCGAAGGCTGGACGGTTGCGTTGATAAACGTCGGTGTGGTAGTGTAAGTCGGGGAAGGCCCAGGTGTGTTCTTGATGAGGCGTGCAATTGTCTGCGGGCTGCGCACACTTAATCCAAAATAGGCCAGCGCACAAACAGCGATGCCGAGCACAGCCAGTCCAGCCAGGCGCACAAGAGGGGATTTGGAAACCGCCTTGAAGCCTTTGGGGTTTTCTTCCTCTTCTTCTTTTACCAGTTCCTCTTCCCAGATGCGCTGGTTCTTGATTGGAAAAGGCTGAATTGAATCATCGGGGGGAAGCGCACCGAGCAAGACCAGGCCGCGTTTGGCAGTCGCATTTTTGGGATCCAATTTGAGCGCGGTATCCAGGCAATAGATACGCTCCTTGGCCGTCTCCACGGCTGCGCTCATCCAGATCCAGTAGGTCGGATTGTCTTGTTCGGTCTTGAGCAGACGCGTTAACAGGTCCTTGGCGCGGGCGTTTTCCCCATCGCGCAATGCCTCGATCGCCTCCTGAAGCATGGTATCTTCGGCCATGGTAAGAGTTTAGCACAGGGTGATTTAAATCGCAACGCCCTCCAATCAAACTGGAGGGCATGCTATAATCTCGGTAAATGCCGAAGGTGGGAATCGAACCCACACTCCTTTCGGAACACGAGTTTGAGTCGTGCGCGTCTGCCTGTTCCGCCACTTCGGCAAGTAAAGCAAGTATAACAACTCCCATTCTCAAGGTCAAGATGAAACTAGGTATTATCGGATTACCCCAATCAGGAAAAACAACCATCTTCAATGCGCTGACTGGTGGCGACCAGCCGACCACTACCAGCGGCGGACGGGTCGAGGTCCACACAGCCGTAGTGGACGTGCCCGATCCGCGCGTGGACAAGCTCTCGGGTATGTTCAATCCCAAGAAAACCATCTACGCCAAGGTCACCTACGCCGATATCGCCGGGCTGGATGGTTCAGCTGGAAAAACCGGCATCTCCGGCGCGCTGCTGAACCAACTCACCCAAATGGACGGCTTCATTCACGTGGTGCGCTGTTTCGAGGATGAGAATGTCCCCCATCAGGCCGGGAGCGTGGACCCGGGCCGCGACGTGGAAACCATGCTTTCCGAATTATTGCTAAATGACCTGATTTCAGTCGAACGCAAGCTGGAGCGATTGAAAGAGGAGCACAGCAAAGGCGGCAAAGAGAAGGCAGAGATTGAACGCCAAATTCCTGTCTTCGAAAGGCTGCATGCCGCGCTTTCTGCCGAAACCCCACTCCGCAAAATGGACATCTCGACTGAGGAGGACAAACTGCTGTCATCCTTCGGCCTGTTAACCCGCAAACCGCTGCTAACGGTCTTCAACCTGGGCGATGGACAGCCCACGCCGTCCATCGAATTGGATCACGCCTCGGTCTCTCTGCAAGGCAAGCTGGAAATGGAGATCGCCCAACTCCCGCCCGAGGATGCAGAGATGTTCATGCAGGAATTCGGGATCGATGAGCCCAGTCTGAACCGCATGATTCGGCTCTCCTACGACCTGCTCAACCTGCAATCCTTCTTCACTGTTGGCGAAGATGAGTGCCGCGCCTGGACCGTCCACCGGGGGGCGAGCGCCTATGAGTTGGCCGGTGAAATCCACAGCGACCTGCAACGAGGCTTCATTCGCGCCGAAGTGATTGCCTATGACGACCTGATCGAGTTGGGTGGCCTGGCCGAGGCCCGCAATAAAGGCAAGCTCAGGCTGGAGGGCAAGGAGTACGTCGTGCAGGATGGTGATATCGTTCATGTTCGTTTTAGCGTGTGACGTAAGGTCACGCGCTTTTTGTTCCGAGGGGAATTACCGTTGCTCAAGAGGAGGCAAAATTGCTACAACCACATTCTTCCAAGCCTCGTGGAGGGTTGATTGCGTTCGTTCTGGTTGCACTGATGCTGGCCTGCGGTCTGCCCGCCGCAGGGACGCCCCAGCCGCAAGCGCCAGCCTTCGACTCGACCAAAGCCTCGCTCGAACTCCAGGCGACGGCCATGTCGCTGAAGCTGACCCAGCAGGCCATGCAAAGCACCCAACAGGTACAGCAGCCCACGCAGGCGCCACCCCCAGCCCAACCCGCGGCCACCAATGCCCCGGCAGATACGCCAGTCCAGCCCGCAGCCACCCAGGATCTGGCCGAACGCATCCGCAACGCCAAAATCCTGGTCTATGAAGATGCGCAAAACGCAGGCCTGACCGCCTGGGTCAAGCAAACCCTGAATCTGATGGGGCTGAACTACACCTACGACGGCGATGCCCTAGGCAACTTCATGAACCACCTCAATGTCGGTACAAAATGGGATCTGATCATCATTGCGGCCGAAAGCAGGTCGGGGGTCCAGGGCGAATTCTGGGACGTGATCATGCCCAAAGTCAACAACGACAAAACCGCCTTGATCGTCGAGATGTGGTACCTGTCAGACATCGCCAACGGGCGCATCAGCAGCCTGACCTCCAAATGCGGTATCGAGTACCAGAAAGTGCGTACCCTGGTCGACTCGATCTACACGCTCAACACCAGCCATCCCATCTTCACCACTCCCAACAGCGGCGTTGGCCTGACCCATTATGTAGGCTACTGGACGGACAAAGGCGGTGACTATGTGCGCCTGACCGGCGGCGGGGATGCCGAACTGGTGGCTGGCGGCCACCCAGGCGAAAAATCCAACTATGGACTGATTACCAGCTGCATGGATGGACGGGTCATTATCCAGACTTTCTCGGATCACGATTACCACAGAGAAGACATCTTGATGCTGTGGGAAAACTACATCACTTATGTTTTAACCAACCACTTTGCCGCTATTCCCTGATAAAATCGAGCCTCATGACACCAAAGTAGGAGAAATTTCATGACCTATGCATTGACTCATTGGAGCCTGACAGACTTATTCCCTTCCCAAGACAGTTCGGAACTGGAGACGGCCTTCCAAACGCTGGAGCAGCGCGTCAGCAAATTCGAATCCCACCGCGACTCTCTAAAACCGGACATGGATGTGGAAGAATTCATGCAAATCCTGACCGAATCCGAGCAGACCACCCGTCTGGCCCACAGGCTGTACGCCTTCGCCGGTCTGGCCTTCTCGGCCGACACACAAGACCAGGACATCCAGGCCCTGATGGGGCGCATCCAGCAGTTCATGGCCGAGTTGAGCAACCGCACGCTCTTTTTTGACCTGTGGTGGAAGGAAGTCGACGACAAAAGCGCAAAACGCTTCATGGATGTGGCCGGCGATTACCGCTATTACCTGGAAGAGATGCGCCACTTCAAGCCGCACACATTGACCGAGCCCGAAGAGAAGATCATCAACCTGAAGAACGTCACTGGGGTGGAGGCATTGACGAACCTGTACGATGCCATCACCAATCGCTACGCCTTCAAACTGGAGGTGGAGGGCGAGGTCAAGGAGCTGACCCGCGGAGAATTGATGAGCTACGCCCAGGGCCCGGATGCAGGCTTACGCGCCAAAGCCTACCAGGAGCTTTACCGCGTCTACAGCGAAGACGGCAAGATCCTTGGACAGATGTACCAGACCGTGGTGCGAGACTGGCATAATGAGAACACCAATCTGCGTAATTTCAGCAGCCCGATATCCGCCCGCAATCTGTTCAACGACATCCCCGATGAAGTGGTCGATACCCTGCTGGAAGTGTGTCGTCAGAACGCTGGTATTTTCCAGCGCTTCTTCAAACTCAAATCACGCTTCTTGGGTATGGATCGCTTGCGCCGCTACGACATCTATGCCCCGGTCG
Source organism: uncultured Chloroflexia bacterium (assembly GCA_963790075.1). Taxonomy (GTDB): domain Bacteria; phylum Chloroflexota; class Anaerolineae; order Anaerolineales; family Villigracilaceae; genus CAYOUV01. Next base: position 381,681 of record CAWBNG010000008.1, on the reverse strand, counting down.
CCAAGGCTGACAAGAAGTATGAATTCGGCCAGGCGGTCGAAATGGTGCTCGATTCGTTCGAGAGCTTCGATCCGAAGATGGCCGCGCTGGCGAAACGAGTCTTCGACGAATCTCACCTGGACAGTGAGGTCCGCAAAGGCAAACGCGGCGGCGCTTTCTGCTGGTCGGTGGAACCCAGCCTGACACCCTGGGTATTGGCCAACTACAACGGCAAACCGCGAGACGTGGCTACGCTGGCGCACGAACTCGGGCACGCCATCCACGCCATGCTGGCCGGACAGCACACTGCCTTCACCTATCATTCGTCTTTGCCGTTGGCTGAGACAGCCTCCACCTTCGGCGAAATGATGCTGGTTGACAAGCTACTCACCGAAGAGAAGGATGAAGCGGTGCGCCGCGACATGCTCTTCCGCCAGGTGGACGACGCCTACGCCACCATCATGCGCCAGGCTTTCTTTGCCTTGTTCGAGCGCCAAGCCCACGAGATGGTGCAAAACAACGCCCCGGTAGACGAAATATCAAAAGCTTACATGGAAAACCTGGGCAAGCAATTCGGTGACACTGTGGAAATCAGCGAGGAATTCAAGTGGGAATGGGTATCCATCCCCCATATCTTCCACACGCCATTCTATGTGTACGCCTATGCTTTTGGGCAGTTGTTAGTACTCTCACTCTACCAGCAATATAAAGCCGAGGGAGAGACCTTCAAACCCAAGTACTTCAAAATTCTGTCTGCGGGGGGATCCGAATCACCGGAGAAAATCCTGCAGGATGCCGGCATTGACATTCGAAGTGCAGCCTTTTGGCAGGGCGGCTTTGATGTCATCAGCGGTCTGGTAGAACAATTGGAAAAATTATAGAAGTCAGTGCACAAAAAAGTCCGCCTTCATCAACGGACTTTTTTGAGTTGCAAATCAGGCTTCGTATTCAGTCGGCTTTTCTTCTGCTTTGCGATCGAGCATTTGCATCATTTGCATTACGACCTTGGTGAAGGTGATGTCTCGTCGATTGAATAACGAGGCCAGTGTTTCCGGGCCTTGCAGGAGGATGTGAAAAGGCGGGGATTGTTCCAGTCGCGGTGTTCCTCGCCCCCGCCTGCCCCCGTGCCCTGCGAGGGTGCTGGAACCGGGACTACCGCGTATCGCCAGGGTGAGCAGCGTCGAGCCTTCCAACACAAATTGTCCGCCATGTGTGTACGCGATGATCTCGCTCAATTGGTCGAGGATCAATTCTGGTTGGAGTTCCGGGGTGGAGGCCAGGGTATGGGAGATCACCAACAGCATATCCTGCTCATGGGCACGCATACCAGGATATCAAGACGCCGTTGGAGGTTTTGTTCGGCTTGAATCCGTTCGCTGACATCCCGGACGATACCCAGCCGGCACATTCGGCCTTGATACGTGAATGCCGCAGGATTAGCCTGCCACCAGGCCGGTTTCCAGATCGTTGATGATCAAGCCCTCAGAATGTACCCTAACCGGGACTAGCGCCCATCACAACTCGCACCTGGTGTGGCTGGCCATCGTCCACCAATGAGATTGTTATCTTACTACTCTTGGGGGATGGATTTCCATCCAATAAAACTTGCCGGACGCCGCGGTTGACCTTTTGCGGGTTCTCTACGCTGATCTTGTAATGAGTGCTTCCAAAACGGTAATCCACTTTAAATCCCGGCCAATGCTTGGGAATGCAGGGATCGATCTTGAGCGCCTCGCCCACCCGAGAAATACCCAGGATGGCCTCGATGCCCAGACGATACATCCAACCCGAAGATCCAGTGTACCAGGTCCAGCCGCCCATGCCGATGTGCGCGGTTTGGCTATAGATATCAGCGGCGATGACATACGGTTCCACCTTGTAACGTGCGGCCTTATCGGGCGTATCGGCATGGCTGATGGGGTTCAACATGCGGAACAATTGCATGGCTTGCTCACCCTGCCCGAGTTTAGCAAAGGCCCAGGCAGTCCAGATGGCGGCATGCGTATACTGCCCGCCGTTTTCGCGCACACCCGGCAAATAGCCTTTGATGTAACCGGGGTCGCGCTCCGTCTTATCGAAAGGCGGGGTAAACAACAAAAGCATCTGCTCGTCCGATTTAACCAGCAGCCGGTTGACGGAATCCATGGCCTGCGCCGCCCGCACCGGGTCTGCCGCACCTGACAAAACCGCCCAGGATTGGGCAATCGAATCAATCTGGCACTCGTTATTCTGATTCGACCCCAGCAGCGAGCCATCGTCATAGAAGGCGCGCAGGTACCAGTTGCCATCCCAGGCATGGGCTTCAAGCGCCCGGGATAAATTCTCAGCCTGTTGCAGGTATGGGGCGGGGTCGTCTTGCATCAACCTGGCCAGCGGCGCAAAACGTTTGAGCGTAGTGTGCAGGAACCAGCCCAGCCAGATACTCTCGCCGCGCCCCTTCACGCCTACCCGGTTCATGCCGTCGTCCCAGTCGCCCGCGCCCATCAGCGGCAGGCCATGCGCGCCGGCCGTTGCACCCTTTTCCAGCGCCCGGCGGCAATGTTCATAGAGCGTGTAAGCCTCGGTCGACGATGCGTATTGGCTGTACCGGTCTGCTTCTTCGGGCTTGAGCAGCTCGCCTTTCAGGAAGGGGATGCTTTCGCTCAAAATGGATTCATCGCCTGTGGCGGTGACGTACGCGGCGGTGACATACGGCAGCCAGAGCAGATCGTCCGAAAAGCGCGTGCGCACCCCACGACCCGTGGGCGGATTCCACCAGTGCAGCACATCCCCTGCCTCAAACTGGTGCCGCGCCGCCTCCAATATCTGGGCACGCACCAGATCGGGTCGGCTATGCAGCAACGCCAGCACGTCCTGGAGTTGGTCGCGGAAGCCAAAGGCCCCGCTGGATTGATACAGCGCCGTGCGTCCCCACAAACGGCAGGAAAGCGTCTGGTAGAGCAGCCAGCGGTTGAGCATCAAATCCATGCCGGGGTCGGGGGTTTCAACCGTGATGGCGTTCAGGATATCCTCCCACTGCTGCTGGATAGCCCGCCAAATGGTCTCCATATGACCCTCGGCCTGGAATTGTCCAATCAGCGTCAGGCTTTCGGCCCGGTTTGCTCCTTCGCCGATCAAGAAAAAGACCTCCTCGCTTGCGCCGGGCGGCAGGTCGACGTGCAATTGGATGGCGGCGCACGGGTCCAGCCCGGCGTTGACCGCGCTTTCCAATCCAATACGACCGAGAGCCGCCGGAGCGCGCAGGCTGCCCATGCGACCCAAGAACTCTGCGCGGTCGGCCGTCACGCCATGCGGTTTTTTATTGGCAGCCAGAAAGGCTACGCGTTCTCCGAACTCACTGTTGAAGCGGTTGGTGGCGAGCAAGGCATGTTTATCGGACTCAAACTCCGGCATGATGTAGGCCTGGTGCGTATCACGCGTGGTGCCAAGCACCCATTCGGCGTAGTAGGTGACGGTGATACGGCGCGGACGTTTCCACAGGTTTTCCAGGCGCAGGTGCACAATCTTGATTGGCGCATCCGGCGCTGCGAACAGGCGCAGGTTCTGGTTCAAGCCGTGACTCTGGCTCTCGAAGATCGAATAGCCCGCCCCGTGACGGATCACATGTGCCGTATCTGCCCCGGCAGGCATGGGCGTCGGCGACCAGACCAGGCCGGTTTCCTCATCACGCAGGTAAATGGATTCGCCCGGCATATCGGTGACCGGATCGTTGCGCCAGGGGGTCAGGCGGTTCTCGCCGCTGTTGCCTGCCCAGGTAGGGCCGGAGCCCGCTTCGGAGACCAGGAAACCGAACTGCGGGTTGGCAATGACGTTGACCCACGGGTGTGGCGTATGCTGCCCCGGCTGCAAATGGATGACATATTCCCGACCATCGCGACTGAATCCACCCAGGCCATTGTCCATTATCAGGTTTTTTGGGAGTTGGAGCGGTTCCGTTGGTTCGAGAGCAAGCGCCGGGGAAAGTGATGCAGTGAACTCTGGCAGGCGTGTGGAGGGGGCGGTTAAACGGAGGGCGTGTTCAGCCAGGGATCCGCTTTTTTCATCCAAAATAACGCCCGCCACGGTTTCGAGCAGAATCTTGTCGGCAGGTTGAAGCTGGTCTGTACGCAGCACGAAAATACCATCGCGCTGGTTCAGGGAAGCCTCCGCACCCATGCGCTTGATCTGGCGCTGGATGGCGTTTTGCAGGTCGAGGGAGTAGCCGGTATCCTGCTCGTTCAGGATGACCAGGTTGACCGTGACATGGTGGCTGCGCCAGTAGGTGAAGGCTTGCAGGGCTTCGATCAGTAGGGGCGACTCGCCATCATGGATGCGCGTCAGCAAAATGGGGTAATCACCAGAGATACCGAAGACCCACAGGCCAGATTGCCCCTTCTCATTTTGAGCCAGGATATGCGGCGCGGCGCGCAATGCGCCGACCGGGTAGAGCAGGGCAGATAAAAGGCGCTGGATATTTTCGACAGAGGGTGCGTCCAATCCCTGTTCGAGCAGTTCTCTTTCGCTGTGGGCGCGGGCAGTGTTGAAGGCATGATAGATAGCTTGCCCGGACTGGTAGTGGGAGAGCTTCTCCAATGCTTCAGCACGCGAGGCGGCCGCCAGGGTCAAAAATGTGACGCGGGTTTTAGCACGGGGCTTCAGGTCAATTTCCTGCGCCAGTGACAGGATTGGGTCGAGTGTGCCTCCGACGGTTCCGGAAAGATGGCGGCTGACGTCTTGTAGCGCCAGCGGGGCGTGCATCGTCTGTGACCTGCCCAGGAATTTGGCGCGGTCGGTCTCGTGGTCGCCGGTCACTTTGCGCCCGGATTCGATAATCATGGCATGAACCAGCACAACAGGTTTTTCGTCCGCGGAGCGCGGGCGGCGCTTGAACAGGAGCGCATTCTCTTTAGGGAGATATTCGCTCTCGATAAAAAGTTTGTTGAAGGACGGATGCCGCCTGTCGGCGGCCTGCGCTGCCAATACCACTTCGCCGTAACTGGTCAATTTGAGTCGTCGAATGCGGTCGCTGTTATTAAGGATGTTTACCCGCCGGATTTCAACGCCGTCTACGCTGACAGTGATCCCGGTGCGCAGGGTAATGCCATTGTCGGAACGCTGGAGCTCGACCTTGTGTGGATAAAACCAAACCTCCTGATCCCTGGCTAGAATCTCGTGGCCCGCAGCCTCCGGCTTACATACCACCGGCTGGCAGGTAGCCGACCAGAGCGCACCGCTCTCGCGGTCCTGCACATAGATCCATGTGCCCCACTGGTCAAGCGTGCTGTCGGCATGCCAACGCGTCAGCGCAAACTCGCGCCACTGACTGAATCCGCTGCCCGCGTTGGTGACCAGCACGCTGGTGTCACCCTGCGAAAGCACATGTACCTGCGGGATGGGACTATCGACCGGTACGCGCCAGGGCGCGCTGTTGACCCAGCGCACGACCTCGTCCAAATCCGCTGGTTTATCGGTATGGGGAAATTCAAGGGGCGGGTTCTGCGGAATTTTTTCCTGAAGTAAAAGTTCCACGCTCTGGATATGTTCATCGGCGTGGAATCGCTCCACCATGACATCCTCCAACAGGAAGTTACAAGCCGACAGCAGGATCATACCCTGGTGATGCGCCATGTAAGATTGCACGGTGGCATGAGCTTGCCCGGCTGGTAAGCGTGTTTTGGTGTAATCGAGCGCCTCGTAAAAACCAAATCGCCCTAGCATGTTCAGTCGCTCCAGGTGCGCCATGTTCTCCAGAACTGCCCGCGGTCGCAATGAAAGCCCAAGCACAGAGGCATAGGGCGCGATGACCAGATCATCGGGCAAGTCGCGTTTATAACCCAGTGTAGGCACGCCAAAAGCCCGGTACTGGTAGTGCTGGTCGAGGTCGAAAGCATAGTAGCCTGATTCCGAGATGCCCCAGGGCACCTGGTGCTCCTGCCCGTAACTCATCTGAGCCTCAAGCGCGACGTAACAGCTATCCGAGAGGAAGGTCCCGGTGTAGTTTTTAGCAAACAGGGTCGGCATGAGATATTCGAACATGGTGCCGCTCCACGAGAGCAGCACCTGCTTGTCGTTGACCTTCGTCACTGGCCGACCCAAATGCTGCCAGTGATTTTGCGGTACATCCCCCTTGGCGATCGCAATCAGGCTGGCAATGCGGGATTCAGAGGCCAGCAAATCGTAGTAACTCGGGTCGAGCCGTTCGGCGTTGGGAGTGTAGCCGATGTGGAACAACTGGCGATGCGCATTGAACAAAAAGCGAAAATCCATGTTGATCACGGCCGTATTCGCTTGTTCTGCCAGGTCTCGAAAACCGATCAGCAGGGGCGTGATCGTCAGGTGAGCTGACGCTATATCAGCCTCCAGTTTCTTGCACCAATCCCGCGCAGTTTCATTCCATGCAGGATCCGGGACTTTATCATCCAGGAGTTGTGTCTTGAAATGTGCCAAGGCTGTTTTGACGCGCTCGTACGCCTCAGTTGCCTGCCCCAGGGTCGGCCGTTCAGCAAGGAGCGTGTTGCGAAAATCCTGCCAGGCGGGCGTTTGCATGATTAACTCGGTTGGCGCATCCAGGCGCTTGAGCCAGGGTGCGAACAAATCCAGGCTGCGCTGCATGTCCTGCAGGTGCCGGTACATCAAATCCAAATAAAGTTGGAGTTCGGTCAGGGATTCGCGCTGGAGATGGGGATGACTCTCGAGCAATTCCATCAAACGATGCGAGACTCTTTCCCAGCCTTCGCCCGAAAGCCAGTCGAGAGTCTTTTTCCATTCTGACGGTTGATCCTGGACGGCGCTGACACGCTTGTAAATGCTGGTCAATTCGACTTCAAATGATTCAATGGAGGCGTGTGGATTGTTTTTTTCCAACGCCTGCAGCACTTCTGCCAGAATGTCCAGCAGGACGAGCAGTCCCTGCCACTGTTTGTTGTCCAGAAGCGGCGCATCTGCCAAGGCGAGACAGCCCTGTCTAAGCGTGATCAGGCAAGCCGCCAGGTTGCCGCTATCCACCGTGGAAACATAATGGGGCGGAAGCGCGGTCAGGGTCTGTGAGTCATACCAGTTCATAAGATGTCCCCGGTAATGTTCCATCTTATCCATGCTCTCAAAGGTAGAGCGCAGGCGGACTGCCAGTTCCATCAAGCCGATATAGCCCAAATCATATGCCGATAAGGTAGACACCAGGAAAAGACCGATGTTGGTGGGTGTGGTGTAATGCGCTAGACTGCCGCGCGGTGATGCTTGAAAATGGTCCGGAGGCAGCCAGTGATCATTGGGTCCGGCAAACTGCTCAAAAAATGCCCAGGTGCGGCGCGCCAGGCGCAAAACTTGTCTGCGTTGAGTCTCCGTGAGCGGTGCGGTAGTGTGTGTTACCGGTTGACTGATAGCATAGGCGACTTGGGGAGCGAGCAGCCAGGCAAGCAGCAAAGGCAGCGCCACCCAAAGTGCGGTTGGGTCGAAAATAGCAATTGTTATGCCCAGCAGAACAGTAATAAACGAGGAAACCGCCATCTCGCCCCAAGTTTCAAGGTACGTATTCAATTCAAACGAACGGGCTGCATTTGCTGCAGTTGTCCACTGCAGCAAATGTTTGCGTACGATGAACAGGCGGGCAATCGTTATCCCGATGGCGCTCAAAGCCAGCAAGGCTTCGTAGGGCAGAAAGAGAATAGAAAGCATCCAACGCACGAGCTGGAGCCAGATCGGGTCGAAAAGTCGCCTGAACGTTAATCGTTCGAGATTGCGCTTGCTTTGCTGCACAGTTTGCACCGCAATCGGCAGGGCGAAAGGCAGCAACACGAGCAGAGTCCAGACCAGGGGTGAACCGGGCAGGAACAGCCAGCCAGCGATGAGCAATGCCAGCATGGTAGGAGGCAGCAGGCTGCGCCGCAGGTTGTCGAATATTTTCCAGCGGTTGATTATAGAAAGGCGGTTGGGCGCCATCCCGTTTTCGGTGCGGACAGTGGGGAACAGCCAGGGTAGTAACTGCCAGTCGCCCCGGATCCAACGCCGCAGGCGGTGGGCGTAGACCAGGTAGCGCGACGGATATTCCTCGTATAGGACGATGTCCGTGACCAGCGCAGCGCGTCCGTAAATCCCCTCAAACAGATCGTGGCTGAGCAGGGTATTCTGGCGTACCTGCCCCGCCAGGCTGCGCTCAAAAGCGGCGACATCATAAATCCCTTTGCCAACGTAACTACCTTCGCCAAATAAATCCTGATACACATCCGAAACAGCAAAGGAGTACAGGTCAAAACCTGCATTCGCGGCAAATATTTTCGAAAAAGGGGAACGGTTCGCACTGGTTGGCTTGATAGCCACACGTGGTTGCAGCACGGTATAACCAGCAATCACCGAGCGCCCATCCGGGGAAAATTCGGCATGGTTAAGCGGGTGCGCCAGGGTGGCGATCAGCCGGTTGGCGCTGCCCCGCGGCATGGATGTGTCCGCATCCAGCGTGATCACATATTTGATGCCTTTTAGGATGCTGACATCCCCAACCTGCGTTGTGTAAGGCGTTTCACCAAGGTCAAGCAGCAGACGATTAAAATCCGCCAGTTTGCCGCGTTTGCGTTCCCAGCCCATCCAGACCCCTTCAGACGGATTCCACTGGCGTTGACGGTGGAATAAATAAAAGGGTGTCGCCGGCGCGTATTTTTTATTAAGGTTTTCAATGCCCGTTCTTGCCAGCGCAAGCAGTTGTTCATCCTGCGGCATGTCTTGTGCCGGGGCATCCCCAAAATCGGTCAGCAGGGCATAGGTCAGTTGCGGGTCGGAGTTGGACAAGTAACAAAGTTCCAACTCTTGCCAGAGATGGCTGAGTTCACCGCTGCTCTCCAGTAAACTGGGGACAACCACCATGGTGCGGTTGCCCGGCGGGATACCCTCCGAAAAATCCATGCGCGCCAAGCTTTGGGGTTTGACGCGGTGGGTTACATTCCAGTTCACAAGAGCAATAGCAGCATCCAGAGCCAATCCAAACCCAAGCAGGCCGACAGCGACGAGTTGGGTAAGCGAGCCGCCCGAAAACATTGTGTAAGTAAGCAGCCCCACAGCGAACAACACAGAAAGGATAATAATGCTCCCCAGATATATGACGGTGGGGACTGCCAGCAACGCGCGGCGAATCCGCAGGTTTAATCCAGGCTGGTAGCTGATACTGGCTTCGAGCGTCGTTCGTCCCGCATCCCGCAGGTAAAAGCCGACATGCGCTGGCCGCCCTGATGTCTTGTTCCTGGCGCTACGAGCGAGGTCAACTGCGGCGAGCGCGACATCCTCTTCGCTGAAGGCAGAGTAGCGTGCCAGTTCCTCGACGATATTGCGATAACTGTTCCGAGTTTCAAAATCCATGAGAGCATAGATCTCCGCAGGATCGTCGCGCAAAATCTGTTCCACCCGGCTGGTTTGATCAAAAAAGGCTTTCCAATCCGTGGTAGAGAGCAAGCGCAGGCTGAGGAAACAGTTGGCTACAATGGTCTCTTTTGCCAGCGGCGGAGAAGCGAACTGGTTCGGGTTTTCTCGCAATAGTCCCGGTTCCAGCGCACGGCTTAAGCCCTTTGGCACATCCATCCCGGTCAGTTCAGCGGAGGCATAGACGAGCTGCTCCAAAATCCCGATGCGCAACATACTCGGCCATGCCCACAGTTCCCCAATCGTCAGGGGTGTGATCTGCTGATACGCCTGCAAAAAAGTAGAAGCTTGAGTCAGGTCGAGTTGGCTTTGACTGTATCCAATCCATTCCTGCGCCAGGACAAATATACGAGGTAGCCCCGCTGGCTGAATTGGGCTCGGGTCTCCTTGCAAGGGTGTCTCGTCCAGTTTTGGTAACTGCTTAAGAAAACCGACTGGCAGGTTTTCTTCGATCTGGCGGAAAGTTTGTTTAACAATATAAAAATTATCCAGCATCCATTCGCCTGCGCGGGAAACTGGTAAATCCTCGATTGGAATGGCTTTGAAGATTGTATTGGCATTATGCAAAGCCTGTTCCCAGATATTCAGGTGTTCCAGCAGGTCAACTTTGGCGGGGTGATATATTTCCACTGTTTCCTGTGTGGGTACCGAGACTACTTGGTGCGTTTTCGCCAGGTGGTGCGCAAATTCCCCCAGTCGTGTTTCTGCGTCTGGATTGGTGTGATCAGAAGGAATAACTTGCGGGGTAGCCTGCATAAGCTAATGTTATGTAAGTTCTCTTGATGATAACTCAATCGGTCTTAGCTCATGTTTGGCGGGTAGGTCTTGAACGATCAGAAGAGATACTTTGCCATACAGGATGAAATTATTGACCACACTGCCATACGGCCATTCGTGTTTCCCCGAATAGCCATGCGCACTCAGCGTGACCATGTCTATATTTTCCCGTTCAACCACTTGATGTAAGGCTGCAACTGTGTGATCACTGATAATGAGATGGGTTTGAACAGCAATGCCTTGCAGATACGAACGCGACTTCACCTGTTCGAGATAATGCCCGGCTTCTTCTCGATTCCGCGCGACAACGCGATTGGATAGCTCGAGGTCTTCGTGTGCCGCGGGCATCTGGCGCGCCATTTCGGGGGTTTGGACCACATGCACAAGATGGATCTTTGACTTATGAAGATGCGCCAATTGCGTGATGATCGGTAGAACATGTTCTGCCCGCTGGGAACCATCCAACGGCACCAATATGCTCTGATAAATCGGAGTTGCTGATAATTCACCAGCCGGGAGGTCCTGTTGGTGTGCCCGAACGATGAGCATTGAGGTTGGTGCGCTCAGGATGATTTTTTGTGTAATGCTGCTGATGCCCCATTGAGTTAACCCATGACGTCCATGGCTGCTCAAAATGATCAATTTCATGGCCTCATTTTGGGCATATTCCGTAATTCCTTCCGCTACCAAGCCTTCCAGTACTATTGCGCGTGCCCGAATATTTGATTTCTTTAACCGCGCCTTGATCTCTTCCAGGTAGAGAGTCGCTTTTGTTTTTTGGATTTGCCAGTTAAGCAAATCAAATAGTTGCGCTGATACGCCTGCCTGATTCTTTTCAAGAATGCGCAGCAACGTAATTTCTGCGTCAAAAGAATGGGCGAAGGCAGCCGCATGAGGCAACACACATTCGGCCAATTGAGAACCGTCCAGAGGAATAAGAATGGGATCGAACATATCATCCCTTCGATTCTTGCATACTGTCAAATTTAGTTGGAATAAGTATTGGAATACTTATTCCAACTAAATTGTACTGGTATTTATGTTGTGATTGGGTGTGGGATTCATCTCGCGTATGCGAGTGTGATTAAGGATTGCCGTGGAATGTTACGATACGTGGATTTATAACGCATCTGGCAGAAATGAGTCATCCAACCGTAAGCGGTTTAGCCTACTAATATCAGTATACTCTACTTTGTTGTTGGAGGTTGAGATTCTGAAACAGCTAAGAAGACTTCCGGGGGGAAAAGATGGTTAGGTACATGGAAAGAAAATCCCCTGGTTAAAATCTCAAATTTCGAAGTTTGCTTTAATTTGATTTAAAGCAAACAACATGGTGAAATTTCACCATGTTGTTTAAACTGACGGCCCCGATGGGGTTTGGAATTGCGTTTTAGACAAAACGACCAGGGTAAATTGAAACAGGTGATACCAGCACCAACTCGGTTGACAGCACAAGACCAGGGGAGCATTTGTGTACTGTATTTCGTGAAGAACTTGGTTTCGCCTTCGTGCTCATAGCGATCCGTCTTCAAGCGGCCTTCCAGGTAAACCAAGCTACCTTTATGCAAATATTCCTGGCAGACCTCACTCAGGCAGCCCCAAGCCTCGACATTCATCCATGCGGTATTTTCCTTGACGTCGCCTTCCTGGGACTTCCAACGCTGGCCAACAGCCAGGCTGAACGTGGTAACTTTTTTCCGGTCGGCGTGAAGCGCGACTCCGGGTCCTTGCCAAGACGACCAATCAACTGTACACGCTTGAGAGCTGGACTTTTTATATCCTCCTTTTTAAGCCAGATCAAATCTGGGGTGAATAACCGAGTTAAGTTATACTTTCTTCAATGCAGGCAGACCGGTCTTCATTTCGACCACTTTGTAACCGGCCGGAACCGCATCCAGTGCATCTGCCGGGCGAACGTCACGGGCGAAGAAATACAACTTGCCCTCGCTGCCGCCGGCGCGTTTGACCGTTTTACCATGAAGATAATAGGTCTGACCTTTAGAATTCTTGAACGAGAAAGCCATTAGAGTCTCCTCTCTTTGGGTTGGATAAAATACTAATTGTAGTGTAGCAAAGAATTCTCAAATGTCAACCTTATTTCTTAAGCAAAAATTGACGAATATTAACATGACGACCTCGATTTTACGACGAATTTTCACTGCTCTCATCGCGATTCTGCTCCTGACCGCCTGTCTGCCCGGTGTATCCGGAACACCCACCCCGCCGACAGCAACGCTCCTTCCACCGGCGACCAACACTCCCTTCCAACCCGAAACCTTCACCCCCGCAGCGATTCCCAGCGAGACCTCGACCATCACGCCCACACCGCTGCCTCAAGTTGCGCGGGTGCTGATCATCAGCGTGGACGGGATGCGCCCGGATGCGATTGCGCTGGCACCTATGCCCAACTTGCAATCCCTGATGGAGCAGGGCACATATACCCTCTCGGCACAAACGATTTTTCCCAGCGCAACCCTGCCTGCCCATTCCTCCATGCTGACCGGGCTGTGCCCGTCCAAACACGGCGTAGATTGGAATGACTATCTGCCTGAAAAGGGGTACGCCAAGGGCAGCGGGCTGTTCGACCTGGCCCATGCCGCCAGCCTGCGCACTGTCATGGTGGTCGGTAAAGAAAAATTGCGGCAGATCACCCAGCCACAAAACACGGATGTCTACGAATACATCAATGACCGCGATACTGTGATCGCAGCCAGGGTAGCAGAGTTGATCCCTGAAGGCTTCGATTTGATGTTCGTCCATTTCCCCACCCCGGACGGGATGGGGCACCTGTACGGCTGGCTCTCCCCCGAACAACTGAGCGTGCTGCGTCGTTCAGACGAGGCGATCGGCACGATCCTACAAGCCCTGAGCGAGGCGAACCTGCGCGCGGGCACCCTGATCATTATTACCGCTGACCACGGCGGCCATAATACCAGCCACGGAACACGTCTGCCGGAAGACATGACCATTCCCTGGATCATGCTTGGGCCGGGGGTCCAGCCGACACAACTGAGGGAGCCAGTCAACACAACCGATACGGCAGCCACTGCCGCCTGGGCGCTGGGACTACCCATCCCGCCCGACTGGGATGGCAAACCCGTTACCGGAGCCTTTGGCCTACCCTCTCAACCGCGCCTCGATCCGCGTTGTCCTTGAAATATTCAGATTTAAAAGGAGCCGAAGTTGTCTGAAATGATGATGATCGTCACCGATCTGACCGAATTGCACTCCGCCCGCGCAATTCTCCCTGAACCGGTTGGCTTTGTGCCCACCATGGGTTACCTGCACGAGGGGCACCTCGCATTGGTCCGCCGCGCCAAGGCAGAGTGCGCCAGCGTGGCCGTCAGCATCTTCGTCAACCCGACACAGTTCGGGCCAAGCGAGGACCTCTCTGCTTATCCGCGTGACCTGGAACGCGACCTGCACTTGCTGGAGCCATTGGGCGTAAACCTGGTCTGGACGCCCACGCCTGAGGTGATGTATCCGACCGATTACCAGACCTGGGTGGAAGTTGAGAAACTGACCCAGCCGTTAGAAGGCAGCGTGCGTCCCGGTCATTTCCGCGGCGTGACGACTGTGGTTTCCAAGTTGTTCAACGGGGTACAGCCGCAGAAGGCATATTTCGGCCAGAAGGATGCGCAGCAGGCGGCCGTTATCCGGCGCATGACCGGGGATTTGAACTACCCGATCGAGGTCGTCGTCTGCCCCATCGTGCGCGAACCGGACGGGTTGGCCTTGTCCAGTCGCAACAAGTATCTGAATCCCGAACAGCGCGAGGCCGCCACTGTGCTGTACCGCGCCCTAAGCAAAGCCAGGATCGCCTACGAGGCCGGGGAACGCGATGCTGATACCCTGCGCCAGATCGTGGGGCAAACCATCACCTCCGAGCCGCTGGCTGAGCTGCAGTACGTCTCCTGCGCGGATTACGACACGCTGGAGGAATTAAATTCGATCAGCGACAAGGCGCTGCTCTCGATGGCAGTTTACGTGGGCAAAACCCGTCTGATCGATAACTTCGTACTGGAATGAATCCAGGGCCCGAATGATATAATTCCCCTGGCATGGAAAAATTGGTGCGCGAGGCGCAAACCCTGTTTGGCATCCATCTGACTGGATGGCAGATTGTGGCGTTGATCAACTACGAGCGCGAATTGCTCGAATGGAACCAGCAATTCAACCTGACCGCCATCCGCGACGAGCAGGGCATCCGCACCAAACATTTTCTCGATTCGCTCTCCTGCGTACTGGCCTGGAAGGCCAACCCTCCCAACCGGCTGGTCGATATCGGCACCGGCGCCGGCTTCCCCGGTATTCCGCTCAAGATCATTTATCCAGCCATGCACCTGACTCTGGTCGAGTTGGTTGGCAAGAAAGTCAAGTTTTGCCAGCACATGGTCAATAAACTCGGTCTGGAGAACACGCAGGTCATCCAGGCTCGCGCCGAGGAACTCGGCCAGCAGCCTGAGCACCGCGAGAAATACGACTGGGCAGTGGCGCGCGCGGTGGCAAATTTGCGCGTGTTATCGGAATACCTGCTCCCACTGGTGCGGGTTGGAGGGGCGATGCTGGTCCAGAAAGGCGAGAGCGGGCCGGCTGAAGTGCACGCTGCGGAGAATGCGATCAAAGTGCTGGGCGGGCATGTCCGCCAGCTGCTCCCATTGACCCTGCCGGGCGTGGTGGAGGAGCGCTACCTGATCCTGGTCGACAAAATCGCGGCCGCGCCGCCGGGCTATCCGCGCAAACCAGGAATTCCAACCAAAAAACCTTTATAAACCCGGGAGCGACCAAATGGTCGCTCCCGTTTCATCAGCAGTTATTTTCATCCAAGATCGTGATCACGTCTTTTTTGTTGGGGATGATGCACAGGAATTCAAAAACCTCGTCCCCGACATTCTCGTACCAATGCGGTGCACCTTCGGGAATAAAAACCACATCCCCCGGCTTGACTTCATACACCTGCTCCTCGACGCCGATTTTGGCATGCCCGTTGAGCACATACTGCTCGTGCTCGACCGTATTGGTATGGCGCGGCATGCCGCCGCCCGACTTCATCGAAAATTTTCGCATGGCAAAATTTGGGCCTTCTTGCGCTGAAATCAACACCTGGATGGTCGTATCCTTACCGGCAGCGACTTCATTCACTTCGACTTCGGTAGTATGTTTGACGGACATTAATTTTCCTCCTTTGCAGAACGTTCCCTGGTTTGAACGGTCCCGGCCCGGACTTGCCAGATTTCAGCCTGACCGGAAAATTCAGGAGTGAACAAGCTCAAGTCGGTCGTGGTCAATAATACCTGTTCGCTCTCCCCCAGATAATTCAAAAGATCGGCACGGCGTTGTAGATCCAACTCGGCCATGACTTCATCCAACAGGATGACCGGCCACTGGCCTGTCGCGGCTTTCATCCACTGCACCTCCGCCAGTTTGAGCGAGAGCAGGGCGGTACGCATCTGTCCGCGCGAGCCGTAATCGCCCAGGTCAATACTGTTGCTCAGGAAGCGCAACTCGTCCCGGTGCGGACCGATCGTAGTCACGCCGCGGGCGATCTCCTCACCACGCAGTTGCTCCAGTCGCTCCAGGAATCCTCGCCGGATTTCCTCCAACTCCAGCCCGGACCGGTCAACCGGTGTGTCGAGCGGCAGGGCAAATTGACCCTGCGGGTCTGGCAGCGGATCGAAAGCCGGCTGGTAAGCCAGACGCAGCACTTCTTTCCCGCGCGTTAATTGATGGTGGACCCGCGCGGCCAACCGTTCCAGCTCTTGCACAGCCTGGATGCGCCACAATATGATCTGCGCTCCGAGACGGGTCAGAGTCTCGTCCCACACCCCAAGCTGACCCGGGTCCCCGCCGCGCTCGCTTAGCAGCTTCAGCAAAGCATTCCGCTGACTGAGCGCCTGGCTGTATTCGCTCAGAGCCCGCGCGTAGGATGGGATGGTCTGCGCCAGCGCCAGATTGAGATAGCGGCGGCGCTCGTCCGGTCCACCTTCGACGATCTGGGACATCTGCGGCACAAAGATGACTGCATTGAAATGGCCGATCACATCGCCCATCTGGCGTTTGACGCCATCCAGCAGCACTTCCTTGCGCAGCCGCTTGCCGTTGATGCCAGTTGGCTCCAGGATCAGGCGTACTTCCAGGCGATGGCTGGAACTGCCCCGCTGGTAATCAGCTACCAGGCGCCCCACTGCGAGATTCTCGCGGGTGGCCAAAAAATTAACCAGTTGCCGGTCGGCATGCGTCTGGAAGGAAGTAAAAGCTGCCAGGAAGTAAACCGCTTCCAGCAGGCTGGTCTTCCCCTGGGCGTTATCCCCCACTAGCACAACAACCCGCCTTGGTATATCGAGGTCCAGGCGGGCGAAGTTACGAAAGTTGGTTAGAGAAAGATGTTTAAGATACATGCAATTCTGTAAGCGGATCGCGATCCGCAGCTACACTCTGTCTTCGACCGGCTCCTCCGGCACCCAGACCTGGGTCGCCCGATCGGTGAACAGTACGCCGTTCACATGATCGATCTCGTGCTGGAAGATTCGCGCTGTCCAGTCCTTAAGTTTGAGCCGCACGGGCTGCCCATGTCGATTCCGGCCTTTGACCGTGATGGCCTGCGTGCGTTCCACCTCGCCGACGATGTTCGGGATCGAGAGACAACCTTCAACGCCAACGATTGTCTCGTTGGAGGCTTTGACGATCTCCGGGTTGACCAGCACGTATAACTTTGGCTCGGCCTCTTCGTCTTCTTCATTTTCGGGATACTCGACCACGATCACGCGTTCCGAAACAGCTACCTGCGGGGCAGCCAGGCCGACCCCAGGGGCAGCGCGCATGGTCTCGATCATGTCATCGATCAAGGCTTGTAATTTCTCGTCGAACTTGGTCACTGCATGCGCCTTGCGCTTCAGGACTTCGTCCGGCAGGGTGACAATTGTACGGAGTGCCATTGAATTACCTCTAACGGAAATGGTTGCTTGATTGTACCGATTCAGACTGCCCTACGTCAAGCAAACTTACTCCGGATTCTGTTGGTTGGAATCGTCAAACGAACCGAATTCTTTGGTACTGCGGTGGTATGTCGCCAGCCACTCGGCCATACGCTCGCGTTCTTGTGAAGCTTCCAATTCGTGTTTACCGAGGATGCGGGCATTCCGGCGTTGTTCGATTTCCTGCTGGACCGCAGCCGGATCATGAACGTCGTCAAAGGTAAAGACCGTGGTGCCAACCGTGATATAAACTGTGCCATAGTTGAACATGACGCCAGAGACGCCAATCCGCTTGTACTCTACAGTTAAAATATCCTCCAGCTTGGCAGACTTGCGATCTTCCGTTCCGAGTGGTTTTTTATCCAGGTCAACAATCTGCTCCGAGGTGACTTCAAAGCGGTCGTTGCGCCAGTCCACGAGGTCGTAGATGAACCACAGCCCCAAAATGATAAAGACCGTAAAGAGAACAATCGCATACGTGACCTGACTGTGTCCGCTGTATCCAAAAGTATTAAAGCCCATCAGGATCAAGTCGAGGATTATAAACATAAAGGGCTTCCAGGTCTGTTGAAATAATACGTACCAATGCCTGCGGTAAGTGATTGTATCCCCTTCCTCCGTTCGCAACTGAACCAAGCGAGTCAACAACACGCGAGGCAGGCTTGCTTTGACCTTTGGATTCACGATCGGCGCTGGTGGGGGTTCATCTGGTTGCGCTGGTTTCTCCAGGCCCAGCTTGCGGCGGATCGCTCCCTTCATGGCATCCACTTCTGCTTCCTTGACCACGGCCTGCGCGCGTCCGCGGTATTCCTCCACCATGGCTGCCACCTGACTGGGACTGGGTGTGTAGTGGAACACGATCCGGCTGGTGTAAGTGCGAACGATCACATCGCCAAAATCCAGAATGCGGCCAAGCTGCCCCGTGGCGACTGCGACCGGCAAAACCATTATCAGCGGGGCTTCCTGCCGGCTGTCATACAGGCCAATCACCTTCTCGACCCACACCACGCGGCGATTGGTGATGATGTAATAATCATTGCTCCAATCGATATAATTCCATATTCCCCATAAGATGTCAGCCAGCAACAACAAAACAGCCAGGGTCAGCATGACGATGCTCTCCGTAGCCAGATACAAAATCGTCAGCATCAGCGGGAGCAAGAACGCTAAAATCGGACCGATCATGTTCTGATACAGCAGGATCTGGTGTTTGCTGGTCAGCAGATAAACCACCTCATCCTTTTCGAGCCAGTTGAAACGCAGTTTGCGATTCAACTGGCGGCTGCGCACCACCAGGCGCAATACCGAGCGCAAGTTCGGCACCGTCTTATACAAATTGGCGAAGGTTTCCTTGTTGAGCGCAAACAAAACCGTCCCTTCATTAACTTCGATTGTGGCCGAACGCTTGCCTCCGCTTAAGAGGGCTTCTTCGCCAAAATAATCTCCCGGAAACAATTTCCCCAGGATGACTTCCTTGCCCGCATCGGATCGCTTGACTGTCACGCCCCCGGAGTAAATCAGGAAGAACGAATCAGCCAGGCTGCCACGTTCGAACAGAACCTCCTGGCTGTCAAAGCTGAGTTCATTCAAATCATCCGTAATCCTGTCCAGGCGTTCATCCGACATACCATGGAACAGGTGGATTTTCTTGAGAAAAGCAATTTTCTGGGATCGGTCAACCACGAGTTTATTCTAGCATGAATCACAGGCGGACAATGGTGCAACCATATCCGGCTGTCGTGGAGATTTTCGGCAAACGCCCATCCAACAAGACTTCCACAGCTTCTTCCAGATAGAAACGGGTCGCTTCACGATGCCGGAATGTGACGTCATCCACAGCCCCCCGGTAG
This sequence comes from uncultured Chloroflexia bacterium, assembly GCA_963790075.1. Taxonomy (GTDB): domain Bacteria; phylum Chloroflexota; class Anaerolineae; order Anaerolineales; family Villigracilaceae; genus CAYOUV01. The sequence goes on along the minus strand of CAWBNG010000008.1, from coordinate 362,717 downwards.
CGCAAGATCCCCTGCGGATCGATGACAAAGACGTGCGGCGTGGTCTGTGCCCCGTACAGGTCAGCCACCTGATGGTTTTCATCCACCAAAACCAGCGGCATCCGACGTTCCCTGGCTACAGCGGCGATCGCCTCACCGGATTCGTTGCTGTTGGAGTCGATCGGCAGCACTACGACCTGCTCTCCCCACTGCGCAGCGCAAGCCTGGATCGACCCGTCGGTCCGCGCGACGTGCGGACACTCCGCCGACCAAAAGTTGACGATCACGATCCGGTTACGGTAGTCGCTCAAATGGTGGTCTGAACCGTTCAAATCCGGCAGGGAAAAATCCGGGCTGGGTTGTCCAATCAGTAAATCGTCCATAGGCTCATTATAGCCCTCAGGATCAAAGTCACGGGTGAACTCCATCCTGTTTTGGAGATGACTTGAGTCCCCCGTATATGGCGGGGCAATGGTAGAATTGCGCCGATGAAAAAGTGGCAATTTTGGGTCGGGGTGCTGATCAGCATCCTGTTTTTATGGCTGGCGCTGCGCGGACTGCGGCTGGACCGATTCTGGGAGTCCATCCAGCAGGCCAACTATATCTGGCTGCTGCCCGGCATCGCTGTCTATTTCGTGGCGGTCTGGGTGCGTGCCTGGCGCTGGCACTACCTGCTGGGACCGATCAAACGCATTCCCACCCGGGCGATGTTCCCAATCGTGGCCATCGGCTACATGGGCAACAACATCTACCCGGCGCGCGCCGGGGAGGTACTGCGGGCGGTGGTCCTGAAAAGGCGCGAACAGGTACCGATCTCCGCTTCGCTGGCCACCATCATCGTCGAACGCATCTTCGACGGAGTGGTCATGCTGGCCTTTGTCTTCGTTAATTTGCCAGAACTGGCCAAGCTGACGGGCGACTCGGGTTTCGTCGGTAACATCCAGCAGGTAGCCTTCTGGGGCACGGTGGCTTTCATCGGCGCGCTGGTCGTCTTCCTACTGGCGGCCATGTTCCCGCAAGTGACTGCCAAGATTGGACAGTGGTTGATCGACCGGGTCTTGCCAGAACGCCTGCGTGAAAATATCAGCGGGATCATGCACAAATTCCTGGACGGTCTGGCTTCGCTACGCTCGCCGCTTAACGTGCTGATGGTCTTTTTTACCTCGGTCATCATCTGGCTGCTGGAGACCGGCAAATACTGGTTCGTGATGCACGCCTTCAACTTCAGTGTCAGCTTCTTTGCCTTGATGCTGATGAACGGTATCGTCAACCTGGCGACCACCATCCCGTCCGCGCCGGGCTACATCGGAACTTTCGACGCACCGGGGATCGCCGTGCTGATCGCTTACGGTGTCAACCAGGCCACAGCGGCCGGATACACGCTGGTGCTGCATGTGGCACTCTGGCTGCCGATCACGCTTTTGGGCGCATATTACCTGACGCGTGAAGGCATCCATTGGAGCGATTCGCTGCGAGCGGAAGTCACCTAAGCCTTAAAATACACAGGGCTTGAAGGGAAAAAACTATCTCCCGGCAGTCCTGCGTGTCCGTGAATGGAGTCATATGAAAATCGCCATCATCGGGGCGGGATTTGGCGGCCTGGCCGCCGCTTACGACCTGCGCAAAGCCGGGCACGCTGTAACTGTCTTCGAAGCGGCCGATTATGTCGGCGGGTTAGCCTCGGGCTTTAAAGAACCGGGCTGGGATTGGTACGTCGAAAAGTTCTACCACCACTGGTTCGCCAGTGACGAACACATGCTCGGACTGATCCACGAGCTGGGCCTGGAAGACAAAGTCCTGTTCCCGCGTCCCTACACCGTGCTGCTGCACGACGGCAAGTGGTACCCCTTCGACTCGATCCTCAAGGCGCTGCTCTTTCCTGGCCTGGGCTGGGGCCTCAACAAAATCCGCTTTGGGCTGGTGGGCTTGTACTTGCGCCTGACGAACAACTGGAAAGCGCTCGAACAATTCACAGCCGACGCGTGGATGCGCCAATGGGCCGGGCGCCAGGTCTACGAGAAGATGTGGGAGCCGCTACTGATCGGCAAGTTCGGGCCGTACTACCAGGACGTCAACATGGCCTGGATGTGGGCGCGGCTCAAGGCACGCACCACGCGCTTGGGCACCTTCGAAGGCGGCTTCCAGGCTTTTGCTGACCTGCTGGCCGATAACCTGCGGCAAGCCGGGGTCGAGATCCGGCTCGGGACCAGGATCGACTCGATCCAGCCAGGACCGGATGGGTTGACGCTTCACAGCGCGGTCGGCGCCGAAATCTTCGACCGGGTGCTGGTGACCACCTCCCCGGCGTTGCTGGCGCGGCTGGCTCCCGCTCTCCCGCAAGATTATCTCAAGGGGCTACTCGAGCTCAAGTCGATGGGTGCGGTGGTGATGGTGCTATCGCTCAAACACCAGCTCTCGGAGCAGGGTTATTACTGGTTCAACCTGCCCAAGTCGGCCGGCTACCCGTTCCTGGCGCTGGTCGAGCATACCAATTACGTTTCGCCCGAGCACTTCAGCGGCGACCACATCCTCTACGCGGGCGATTACCTCGATCCAGAGCACGAGTATTTCAAGTTGAGCGATGAGCAGTTGCTGGAGCGCTTCCTGCCGTCCTTCCAAAAAATCAACCCCAAATTCGAGCGCAGTTGGGTCAAGAAAGTCTGGGTCTTCAAGACGGCTTACGCTCAGCCCGTGCCGCTGGTGGGCCACTCGAAAAATATCCCGGAAATCCAAACCCCGATCGCAGGCTTGTACTTCGCCTCCATGAGCCAGGTCTATCCCTGGGACCGGGGCACAAACTTCGCAGTTGAGATCGGTCGGCGTGCAGCGCGGCTGATGCTGGAGAAATAAAGATCGTCGACTTCGACCCGCCTGCGCTGGGCTTTGGGCGATTCCGTCTGGTGCTATCCAGCCTGGCAACCGAAACAACCTTATGATTTAGATTGCGAGCGGCGGTCAGCGATCATTCAGCGTGACTGTCGGCTGTTTTTCATTGATTGGGAACCGCTGTGGCATTCTCCTCAAGCCGCAGGAAAAAGACGTTGGTTTGCTTGGTTTGGTCATCCGGCATGGCGATGATGGCAAGCTGGGTATTTTCTGCCTGTTTGGCAAATACGCAGAAGACGCCAACCTGGGGATACCCATTCTCACTCCCGCTAACGCAGGTCGACTCTTGCCCGGCATCGTCCCAGCCGCTGTCCATCATACGCTGGTTGGTGTAAAAGGCTTGGACATCGTCGGGAGATTTGTCAGAGGTGAAGACAATCCAGCCAATTGCACCGGTGGTTTGATCCTGGCCTTGCGGATTGAGGCTGCCAAGGTTTCCGAGAATGGTTTGCATAAGCAGTTTGACTGGTAGCGGCATATCCATCTGCGAGGGCTGCAAACCATCCATCGTGGGAACATCGCTCCATAAATTCGAGACAATCAGGAGATTGTTATCCCCGCCCACGGCTTTGTTGACGGCGGAATTGAGCATTCCACAGGCAAGGGAGGTAAGCACAAACAGGGTACCTATACCAACGAAAAACTTTTTAGCGTTCACAGTTTTATCCTCTAAATTGAAAAGTGTGGGGGCAGATTGCGGGTTCGATCCACGAACCAATTTTACGAAATTTGTTCGACTAGTTTGAATATAACCCCATGAATAAGGGATGCAAATAGGACTTATATCCTATTTTTAGTCTATTTTTGGCGTGCAGAAAAACCAGGATATTCCACTATGGATTGCCCCATCAGCCGATCAGGCGCGCGATCAGGAAGGCTGCGGCGGCCGCCAACCCACCGATCAACATGGTCTGGATGGCAGAACGGAACGGCTTGGCACCGCTGAAGCGTCCCTTGACGTAGCCAAAAACCAGCAACGCAAGCAGGGTGATGCCGATGGAGATCCACAAACCATCACCTGTTTTGGCAGTGAAGAAATACGGTGAGAGTGGGATCAAACCGCCGGCTACGTACGAGAGCGCAATGGTCAGCGCGCTGGTCAGGGCTCGTTTTGGGTCGGGTTCTTCCAACCCCAACTCGAAGCGCATCATGAAATCGACCCAGGCCTTGGGACGTTTTTGCAATTCAGCAACCAGGGGCCTGCTCTCTTTAACGGTCAGACCATATTCCTGGAAGATCTCCACGCTCTCCTGGATTTCCGCCTCGGTCTTGTTGATAATTTCGCTTTCTTCACGGTGGCGTTCACTGACGTAATGTTCAGCGTCCGAACGGGCGGCCAGATAGCCGCCCAGGCCCATGGCAATCGAACCAGCCGCAATCTCGGCCAGGCCGGCCGTCACGACCACTGCGCTGGTAGCCACCGCCGACAATCCCGCCGCCAGCGCAAACGGGACCGTCAGGCCATCGGACATGCCAATCACGATGTCGCGTACAGTTGCCGAAGCCGTAAAATGTTTTTCGATATGGGGTGTTGTGGGTATGGCTGCCTCCTCAGGCGTTGAACTTTTCTTCAGTATAGGCTGAATCTGATTGCCAAGCAATAAACCTGCCAGCAATCCTTAAAATTTGCTCATGAAATCGCCTATTAAAACTACGTAAACCTACATTGACATCTTGGAACCCGAGGTGCAAAATCTAACCAACCCGACAAAGGAGGTTGGCGTGAAGAAAGGTAACCTGCCGCAACAATCCGCTCCATCCCGTAATCGTTCACATATGCCTGATAACTCACTATTTTTTGAGAAGGTTGTGCCTGCCCTGCTCGCCCTGATGGGGATTGTGCTGGTCGGTCTTGTTTTGTTTGCAGCCGGTGTAATTTTCGGAATCATACATTTCTAAACCGTATTTGGAGGAAAACCCAGATGTCGATTAATCAAGTTTTGCCGTTTCTCTCAACCCTGGTAATGCTGGTCTTTACCGGCTATGTGCTACAGCGTTTCTTCGTGCGTCGTGCCCCGCACTTCTTATTCTGGGGTATCGGCCTGGCAATGTTCGGTGCGGGTAGCTTTGCGGAAGCTTATCTGTCCCTGGCCTGGAATCCATGGGTATTCTTTGTTTGGTACCTGTTTGGTGCTGCCCTGAATGCCGCCTGGATCGGGCATGGAACCTTATCCCTGTTAGTACGCAAGCCATGGGTGCATGCTGTCACCGCGATCCTGGTAGTGGGCAGTCTGTATGCCGGCTATTTGATGCTGCAGGTCATGCCCAAGTTAGATACTGCCATCTTTACCACCGCTAAACCCATTAGCGAACAATACGGGACCAAAGTGCTGGAGTCCGGACAAACGGCGCCGGTTGGCGCCAAGACCGTCTCAACGACCTATCGCGGAGAGGCTGTAACAGCGGTGCGTGGCTTGTTACCGCTCGGCTCGCCCGTGCGCCTGACAACGCCTTTCTTCAATATTTATGGCTTGCTGACCCTGGTGGGCGGTGCGATCTGGTCGGCTTATCTATTCTGGCGCAAACGTGTTTTACCCAATCGCGTGATTGGGAACGTGTTAATTGCTGCTGGCGCGCTATCCATAGGTCTGGCCAGCACATTGACTCGCCTGGGAAACGGCCAATTCCTGTATCTGGGCGAACTGTTCGCAGCCATCCTGATGTTTATCGGTTTCCGCTATGCAGCGCGCCCCCAGCCTAACGAAGTGGCGCAACCTGCAATCGCTGCCGCCGATTAAATCAATCCATACTCATTAGTAAAGATGCCGCGTCGTTTGATTAGGCGCGGCATCTTACGTTTAAAAAGTGAAGTGGTGTAAAATTGAATTGTAGACTATCAACGCCGCGTCTGCGGCGTTCACTTACAGCTTGAGAGGAGAGCTTCGTTTATGTATCAGACTGTCATCATTGTAGGCAACCTGGGCCGCGATCCGGAAATGCGGTATCTTTCATCAGGCCAGGCTGTCACCAGTTTTTCTGTCGCAACCAACCGCCAGTATACCGCCAGCAACGGCGAACAAGTCAAGGAAACGACCTGGTTCCGTGTCTCGGTCTGGGGCAAGATGGCCGAAGTCTGCAACACCTACTTGAAGAAAGGTTCCAAGGTCCTGGTCGAAGGCCGCTTGACCTCGGATCCGGCCACGGGTGGTCCGCGCACCTGGACCGGTCAGGACGGCCAGGTGCGCGCTTCCTTCGAGATCAATGCCCAGACGGTACGCTTCCTCTCCTCGCGCGGCGAAGTAGACTCATCCTCCGTGGAGGAGGCAGGCGACATGGTCTCCGGTCCCGAAGATGACATCCCCTTCTAGATAAAGAGCGGATCATGACCACGCCTAATCCGAAACCTGCTGCCCCGACGATGGACATCCCCGAGGGGCTGGATACCGTTTACGCCAACCTGGCGCGCATAGCCCACTCTCCGGCTGACATCGTCATCGACTTTGCTCACCTGCTGCCCAACGAAAGTAACGCCAAAGTTCGTGCCCGGGTGCTGATGACCCCTCTGAGCGCCAAACTGCTTTACCGGGCTCTGGGCGAGAATCTGGCACGCTATGAGGCCGCCTTCGGCGAGATCAAGATTCCAGGGAATTCATCCCTGGCGGAGCACCTCTTCCGCCCCACCCAACCGCCCGATAAACCAAACGATCCTGATGGAGCCTAGGGAAGCTTATGCAAAAACTAGAAAAAATTGCCGAGCAAATCCACAAGATTTTCGAAGCTCAGACTGCAGCCCGCGATAAGGCGCTGGCCCAGACTCGCGCTCTGACTCGTCAATGCGCCTTGGCAATTCGCGCCGTCCATCGCGGTGAGAGCGACATGGTGCAGGAACATCTGACCGAGGCGCACAAACTTGCAACGACGCTTCGCAACGAACTGACCGATTACCCCGATCTCTACTATACCGGCTACACCCAGGATTCCCTGAAGGAATACGTGGAAGCCAATATCACCTGTGCCCTGATTCGCGACCAGGAGCTGCCCACACTGGAGGATCTGAACGTAGAGCATGCTACCTACTTGAATGGCCTGTCAGAGGTAGTCGGTGAGTTGCGCCGCCGTATTCTTGATATTCTGCGTCACGGTTACTCAGAGGAGGCTGAACGCCTGCTCAGCCATATGGACGATATCTACGCCATTCTGGTCACCATGGATTATCCGGATGCGATCACCCATGGCTTGCGTCGCCAAACCGACATAGCACGCAGCATCATCGAACGCACGCGCGGCGACATCACCTTCAGCCTGCGCGGGGAACAGCTAGAACATTCGATTACCCGATTGAGCATTCAGCTTAACGGCGGCGAGATCGAATCCCTGCCGATCCAACTGCACAATTTTGACGAGGAACAGGAAGAGTAAATCATGGGACCTGCCGGACATCGACATCGGCTGCTAGTCTATGAGCGCGTGCTCAATCGCTGGTGGCCAGCCACATTATTACTTGGGCTGGTGCTGATCGCTCTGTGGTGGCCTGTTTCAAAAGACGCAGGGACAGCACAGTCTTGGCGCGCCTATGGCTTGCTGGGGATTGGGGGCGTGGTTTTGCTCGTCAGCCTGCTGCTTTTTATTTTTCGCAAGGCTGCGTATGTGCAGGCTTTCCCCACTTTTTTCAGGATCGTCACGCCATTCTTACGCATCAATATTTCCTACAAACGCGTAAAAAACGTCCACACAGTAGCCATGTATACGCTCTTTCCTCCCAAACAATTGCGCGGTACACAACGCGATATTATCGAACCATTGCTGGCAAAAACAGCGATCGTAATTGAATTAAATGGTTATCCGGTGTCACCGTCGGTATTGCGGAGGTTTCTCTCGCCATTCTTCTTCAAGGACAAGACGCCTCATTTTGTGCTTCTGGTACGTGACTGGATGGCTTTCAGCAACGAGATCGAAACCTTGCGGATTGGCAACGACGGACAGGCATCCAGACATCCCATGGACAATTCCGCCCTTTATCACCCATCGCGTAAATGAACGTCTACTTTGCCTGTTCCATCACCGGGGGACGCGAATACGAAGCCGTCTATCAGGCAATTGCCCGTGCCCTGCTGGCGGACGGACACCAGGTCCCGACCGCACACCTGGCCAAGTCGAACGTCATCGATGTCGAGACCAGCGTTGCCCCACAAGATGTCTACGCTCGTGATGTGGAATGGATTCACACCTGCGACGCACTAATCGCTGAGGTCAGTGTTCCGTCTCACGGAGTTGGCTATGAAATTGGCTTCGCTCTCAGTCTTGGAAAACCCGTATTATGCTTATATCAAGAAGGGCGGCGCGTCTCCAAAATGATCACGGGGAATCCTGACCCGCATTTGAAAGTAACCAGCTACACCGATACCACCCAAGCCGTCGATTTGATCCGGCAATTCCTGTAGAGACTGCGTTTGTGAATAAAGTCACGAATTATCCGTGACTTTCTGCTTTTGTCTTCTCCCCTCTTGTAAGATATGATTGTAATTGGAGACGGGACAATATACCTCCAAGATGCTCCTCACTGTCTCCTCCTTTGGCGAAGGCCTCCGCCGGACTCCCCGGCGGAGGCATATTTTAACCAAAATGCAGCTGCGAGCTTTGTAGATTATTTTTCCGGGTTGGGAGGTTGGCTGGCTTTCGTATCTTGGTCCGGGGAATATGTGGGTAACACAACCACAAAAGTCGAGCCGTGATCCGGATCCACGCCTGAATCAATCCAAATCCGCCCTTGATGGCTTTCCACAATCGACTTGACGATCGCCAGCCCCAAGCCTGAGCCGGGTGTTCCTTGCGGAACATTACTACCCCGGAAGAATTTGTCAAAAATAAAAGGCTGGTCGGCAGTCGGGATACCCGGACCCGTATCCTTGATTTGCACGATGATCTGTTGATCTTCAACACGCATCGCAATCCGAATATCGCCATTAGGCGGGGTGTACTTGACTGCGTTGCCGATTAAGTTATCGAGCATCTGGCGCAAGCGAATCGGATTGCCTCTCACAGAGGGTAAGGTCGGCGATATTTCAACGTGTAAATTGATTTCTTTGTCCGCAATCTGTGGTTCAAAGGTGTCCAGAGTATAACGGAGCACAGCCTCAAGCTGGACGGTCTCGCGAAGCGTGTCATAACCAGCTTCGATCCGACCCAGATCCAACAAATCATTAACCAGGGTTGTTATATTGCCCACACTCGATTGAATGCGCCTCACGAATTCGTGCTGCGTGTTGGTCAACGGCTCGGAGCGCTCCAGCAGTTCGGTATAACCCATCACCGCCGTCAAAGGTGAACGCAGGTCATGTGATACAGTGTGAACAAAATCGTTTTTCAGGCGGTCCAGCTCTTTCAGATAGGTGATATCTTGCATCGTGATCGCTGAACCGAAACCAGGAATCGGGTTATATTGGGCATTGAACACGCGCCCATCGTCGAAATTGATCTCATGATATTTAAGCGCCTCTTCACCGGTACGAGTGAGTAAATTGTGCAGATCAGGGTGCGTGATCACATCCAAAACCGGCTTGCCCTGCATCCTATCAGAATCCAAATGAAAAATAGCACAGGCTGCCTGATTGACCAATAAAATATTCTGTTTTCCATCAAGAACAACCATGCCATTTTCCATGCTCGAGAAAGCCGCTTCGAACTTGACCCGTTCCGTTTCGGAAAGTTGGTATAAGCGCGCGTTTTCCATAGCGATAGCCGCATAGTCCGCTAAGACCGAGACAAGCAAAGCATGGTGGTCCGAGAAAGGCTGCTGTTGCTGACGATTATCTACACACAGAGCGCCAACCGGCCGATCCTGCAGACGCAAAGGGACGCAAATCAACGAACGCACTGCATACCCTTCGGCGATCTCGCGCGGTGAGGCTTCATTTAGGACAATTCGCTTACTTTCCCGAACAACTTCTCCGACTATGCTATCACTCACCGGTAGGTGAAAGGAATTTAAAACATCTTTGGGCAGGTTATGACCCGCTTGCAGATACAATTGCTCGCCGCTATCATCCAACATGAGCAACATACCAGCTTCCGCCCCGGTTAATTCTACGGCAGCTGAGACCACATTGCTCAGGACGCTATCCAAGTCAAGCGACCCGATGATATTGCGCCCCAGCTTGACCATTGTTTCAAGCTCGGATACGCGTTTCTCGAGCGAAGCAGTTGTCCGCTTAACCTCGCGCCGCACCCAGTCTCCCGTACGATGAGCGCGCTTGAGACTGGATTGGATAACACCGACAATATCACCAATTTTCAAGGGAGGGTAAACGTAGCCAATCACACCGACGCGTAAGGCTTCTTTGACTAATTGCAGGCTGTCTCGTTCGGCGAACAATAAAATTGGCAGGGTCGGGAAGCGTTCCAGCAAATCCTCAGCCAGCGGAATGCCACCCGCATCCGCAAGCTTTTCCCCCAAAACGATCATCGCTGGCGAAAATTCCTGTAAGGCACGATCCAATCCGGCCTTATCGTGAACAATCGCAGTGGCGTAATTGGCAGAACGCAGGGCGCGATCAAGCAATTGCAGGGTCTGCGATTCGTCCAGTACCAGGAGGATTAGATCAGGTTTTGCCATTGATAAATAATTATACCTTTTTAGACAGTACATCCAACTGGTTAATTATGTCAGCCGCCTGCGAAAGGCGCCGCAATTCTGATTGGATATTCTCTAAGACAATCCGTTGCTTTTCTTCCAGGTGGCCATCCTCGACTTGCAATAACAGATCCAAGGGGTGCAATACATCGACAAGTCCTTCACCGACCTGCTCGCGCAATTTCTCAAGCTGCTCCATGTGGGTACGTTCCCCATCCTTAGCCTGTTGAGCACTATGCTCAAGAGCCTGGAACAAACGTGCATTGACTAACGATATCGAGGCATAATCGGCTACTGCTTCTAGTAATGTCTGCTCAGTGCGCTCAAACGGTTTTGGAGCTTTACGCACCACCAGTAAAAGTCCGACCACCTCCTGATTGACCTTGATCGGTACTACCGCAACTGCCAATCCCAATCTGGAAACATTGAAACGTTTCAAAGGTTCGCCATGGATTGTCAAGGTCTCGCCCGAAAGAGCAACCAGAGAACTGACGCCGTCATCCAGAGGCTGGTCCATTTTCCTGGCCAAGGCTTCGGGCAAATTGCGTTGAGACACGAGCAGGAATTTATTTTTGCGCTCTCTGCGCAGCAACAACCAACCCATGTCAGCGTCGGAGACCTGCACAGCTCCCTCGACGATCCGATCAAACAAGATACGCTGATCGGTAATGGAGACCACCGCTTTCCCAATCCCCAGGATGGTGGTCAGCTCATGCACCTTGCGCTGTAATTCCTGATTAGCAAGCTGCAACTGCTTGTCGAGTCGCTGGCGGGCGCGTCTCTCCCGGACGATCTTAAGCCCTCGCTCGACAGTTGCCGCGATTTCAGCATCGCGTGCCGGCCAGAGCAGGTAATCAGTCGCGCCCAAGCGAAAAGCCTGGACCAGGTCGCTTTCGCTGCCCCTTTCCGCAATCAGGATAATTGGCGCATTGATGCCCTGAGATGTCAGGGCGACCAGCAGATCTTTTCCACTCAAGTCGGGTAGATTCAAATTTGTGACGATTAGATCAGGGGGGGTCAGAATCGCGAGCCGCAGCGCCTGGACCGCGTTATTGGCCACATCAACGTAGTACCCCAGTGATTGCAATGTCTGACGCGCGACCAGATCAATTATGTTCGGATCGCTCTCGACCAGCAGGATATGTTCCCCTGAATTTGGCATCATCGTTTCTATAATAGCAAACGCTTATACAAAGCAATAAGATTGTAACACTTTTAACATATAATTGACGCAGCCGGATTTCCCCTCTAGTTTAGCACTTTCAGTGAGGATATGCATGCCCAACTTTCTCTGGTGGCGCGATGGTGTCATCTATCAAATTTATCCGCGCTCATTCGCTGACAGCAACGGAAATGGATTAGGCGACCTGCCCGGTATTACAGCCCATTTGGATTACTTGTCCGATTTGGGGATCGACGCCATCTGGCTCTCTCCGTTCTATCCGACGCCAGATGCCGATTTCGGGTATGACATCAGCGACCACACCGACGTAGATCCGCGCTTCGGCACTATGGGCGATTTCGACAACCTGCTGGCCGAAGCCCACAAGCGGAATATCCGCGTCGTGCTTGACCTGGTCTTAAATCACACATCCGACCAGCATCTCTGGTTCTTGGAATCGCGCGCCGGCCGCAAAAATCCAAAAAGCGACTGGTACATCTGGCAGGATCACATCCCCAATAACTGGCAGTCGGTCTTTGGCGGCCGCGCCTGGACCTATGCCCCCGAGCGCGAGCAGTATTTTTACCATATGTTCCTTACCGAGCAGCCTGATCTCAATTGGCACAATCCTGAAGTTCGCCAGGCGCAACTCAATGTGGTACGTTTCTGGCTCGAGCGCGGGGTGGACGGCTTCCGCCTGGATGTGTTCAATCTCTATTTCAAAGACGCCGTGCTGCGCAATAATCCTAAAAAACTCGGGCTCCGTCCCTTCGACCAACAGCGGCATATCTACGATGCTGACCGGCCGGAAATGATCGCGCTGCTTAACGAACTGCGCAGCATGCTGGACTCATATACCGGGCGTTACGCTGTTGGCGAGACCTTTATCGCCAGCCCGGAAAAAGCTGCCTGGTACTCCGGTCCTGGCAAATTACATGCCGCCTTCAATTTCGACTTTACTTTCCGCCGTTATGACCCGTCTCAATTTCTGGAAGCCATCCAAAAGTGGGATCAGTTTGCAAGCGGAGAAATTTGGCCAAACTACGTATTAAGCAACCATGATATCGTCCGCTCTGCCAGCCGTTATGCCAAAGGGGAAGGCGATGGCCGCGCGAAAGTTGTTTTAGCCATGCTCCTGACACTTCGCGGGACGCCTTTTCTATATTACGGCGAGGAGATTGGCATGCGTGACATTTCGTTGAAACGCAGTGAGATCCTGGATCCACCCGGCAAACGCTACTGGCCGTTGTACAAAGGCCGCGATGCTTGCCGTAGTCCGATGCAATGGGATGACTCACCTCATGCCGGCTTTTCGAGTGTTAAGCCTTGGCTACCCGTCCACCCGAATTACGCAACACGGAACGTGGCTGCGCAATTAGAGCAGCCGGATTCCATCTTACATTTCACGCACAGGCTGATCTCATTGCGCAAAGAATACCCAGCCTTACAGCACGGGGCAATTACTGCACTGACCCCTAAGCCGCGCAAGGTCTTAGCCTACCTACGGAAAACGCACGAGCAAACCATCGCGGTCGTATTGAATTTCAGTGGCAGCAAAGAGTCGCTCGACTCCGTGATCCAAAATAGCTCATGGAATTTGCTGTTATCATCCAACACAACCGTCGGGAATGCGAGATCGCCGTTAGAACCTCACGAAGCGCGTATACTTGTCGAGGAAACCTAGAAAAATCATGGCTTGAGGGAACCGCTTGAAGCCAGAAACATTCAATTTCAACCAATTTTCAATTACAGCCGTTATCCCAGCCTACCGGGTAGAGAACGAAATCAAAGCCGTACTCAAAGCCTGCCAGTTTTTCTGAGATACATCATTGCGGTAGGCGATTGTTCGCCTGACAGCACATTCGATCTGGTAAAGCAAAGCGCGCAAATCGATTAACGGATCGTCATACTCCGACACGAATATAATCGAGGCGTAGGCGGTGTATGGTGACCGGGTTCCGCAAAGCCTTGGAACTTGGAGCCTAAATTGTAGTCAAAGTCGACGGTGACGGACAAATGGATCGACTACGCAGAACGCGCTGTCCCGGCCCCAACCGGAACCGTCACGCTCCCCACCCCATCCGTCATCCTGGACATCCCGCTCCCCAAACCTCGTCCGATTAGGATTGCTTTTTCTCAGGGGGTCAGTATACTAACTTTAGATGACTATCAGCGACTCATTTCCATACATCCCTGGAAAAACCATCGAGCATCCCGAACCGCTGGAGCGTTTTCTACCGCCGCTGGAAGACGGGATGGCAGCCGCCTGGCTGACGGATCACGTCCAAGCCGGAGCCTGGGTGCTGGACCCTTTTGGGTCGTCGCCCCGACTGGCGGCGGAAATGGCGCGCGCCGGTTTCCGCGTGGTGGTTGCTGCCAACAATCCGGTTGGCCGTTTCCAGCTTGAGATGAACGCCAATCCGCCGCTCGAAACAGAATATAAAGCCGCCCTGGCGGACCTAGCGGTCTCACCCAAAGGCGACGAACGCCTGGAAACGCATCTACAGGCCTTGTATCAAACACAGTGCGCAAATTGCGGGCAACAAGTCCCGGCGCAGGCTTTTCTATGGCGCAAGGGAGAGGATGTACCTTATGCGCGTATCTACGAGTGCCAAGCCTGCGGCGAAGGCGGAGAACGCCCGGCAACTGCAGCAGACGAGGAACATGCCCGGAAAATAGCGACCTCCGCCGGTCTACATCGCGCGCGCGTGCTAGAACGGGTCGTTCCGCTGGACGACCCCGACCGGCAATATGTTGAGGAGGCGCTCAACCATTACCTTCCGCGCCAAATCGATGCACTGGCGACTCTGATCAATCGCCTGGATGGCCTGCAATTAACCAAAGAGCGTCACCGTGCGCTGACAGCGCTGTTGCTCAGCGCATGTGATGCAGCCAACACGCTTTGGCCCCATCCCACCGAACGCCCGCGACCCAAGCAACTGAACATTCCCGCTGCATTCCGTGAGAATAATGTCTGGCTAGCGCTCGAGGAGGGTGTGCACTTATGGGCCGATGACAAAACCCCTGTTCCGCTGGTTATTTGGCCACAAAAACTACCTGAGTCCGGTGGGATTTGCGTGTTCGAAGGTCGTCTGAAAGATCTGGCAACTCATCTCAAGGAAGCGCCTTTCCAGGCGGTGGTCACAGCCCTGCCGCGTCCGAATCAGGCCTTCTGGACCCTTTCAGCCTTATGGGCTGGCTGGCTGTGGGGCAGCGAGGCAGTTGAGCCATTCAAGGTCGCATTGCGCCGCCGCCGCTATGACTGGGACTGGCATGCAGAGGCCTTGCAAGCCGCCCTCCGTTATCTATTCGAAGTGCTTGCTCCAGAGGTTCCCTTCTTCGGATTCTTACCCGAGCCCGAACCAGCCTTCCTGACCGCAGCCTTGGTCGCCACCGAGGCTTCCGGCTTCGCCTTGCAAGGTCTGGCGCTGCGGACGCAACACGATGCCGTTCAATTAATCTGGGGACGACGCCAGGACCTGGGTCTTCCCGACCGAAAGGTAGGTCTGGACCAGGTTCGTAATTCGATTCGTAGAATAGCTTCGGGGTGGGGAGAGCCGGTCACCTATCTGCGTCTGCACATTGCCGGCCTGGCAGCCCTGGCGGATGCAGGCGGACTGATCCGGCCTCAGCAGCCAGTCGAGCAAGCCGTCAAACAAGCCCAAGCCCGCCTTCAACAGGCGGTCAGCGGCGATAAATTAATGGAGCATCTCGGTGGAAGTGACCAAAACCTGGAGACCGGCCTGTGGGGGCTGAAATCGGACGGGGATGAGTTCGAATCGTTGCCGGATCGCGTGGAAGTGGCCGTTGTCCAGTTCCTTCAGCACAATCCGAAGTGCTCGTTCCTCGATATCCAGCGTGCATTGAACCCAAAATTTCCGGGGTTGCTCACACCCTCAAAAGGGATTATCCGGGCGGTGCTGAACTCATACGGAGCGGAGCAGGATGGAAGTTGGAGACTTCGTGACGAGGATCTCCCTGCTCACAGACGTGACGATCTGGAAGAAATGGACCAACTGATCGAGGCGATTGGCAGACGCCTGGACTTCAGCACGCGTCGCATGGAAGATAACCTGTTGGCCTGGGAAGAAAAGCATAAACCAATTTATTTTTTTCACCTTTCGGCTTCGGCGTTAATTGGGCGGATCGCTGGTCAAAGCAAGAGGCTGTCCGCTCAAAATCTGATCGTCCTGCCTGGCGGACGAGCTGGCCTGGCAGCCTACAAGCAGCAGCGCAATCCTGCCCTGCGCGAGAAGCTGCAAGGTTGGCGTTTCGTCAAGTTCCGCCTGCTGCGCAGCCTGACAGATATTCCCATCCTGACCCGGCAAACCTGGGAAGAGCAAATCAACAGCGACCCTATCGAACAAACCAGGGGGCAGCTGATGATGTTCTAAAAACCAGGGCGGCTTTGCAGCCGCCCTGATATCAACCCTTATGCATTATGGTGTTGGCGTAGAAGTCGGGCTTGGCGTTAAGGTTGGGATTGGCGTATTCGTCTGTGTGGGGATCGCGGTTGGCGGCACCAAGGTCGCCGTCGGCGTATCCGTCGGCACAGGCGTTTGCGTGGGGGTCGGCGTCGGCAGCTGGATGGTCACATGAAGGCGGCGTTCGGCATGAGCATCGCCTTGACCTTCTATATAGAGACGCAATGTGATCACGCCATTTGGTACATCGCTCAAATTCCACGAATACAGGTTGGTAGGCGATTTAATCGGGGTGGAGTTCTTATCCACCAGCACCTGCCATTGGTCGGGATTATCACCAAGACCGTATTCCAGGCGCCAGGTATTAAACCCTTCGCTTGCATCAGCCACGCCATAAACGTCCAGGAATTGATCGGTGACAATTTCTCCATCTTTTAAACCGTAGAATTGCAAATCTGGATGGGGATCTTGCGAGCGGCACTCGCGGTCTGGGGCAAAAGTCACGTTGCGTGGAAAACCCTTCGAATCCAGCCAACTTTTTCCATCACCAGTTTCAAGCCATTTACGGGCCCAGGGGTCATCCACGCGCATGGCCATCGTGCTGGTGGTGAAATCCGGGCAAGCCGGTGAGGCTTCAAGGCCGGTCCAGGTGTCAAGTTGAACTTTGCGCCACATATCCTGGCCAGGCGGCAGTGGCAACTGGTCGGAAGCAAAAAACTCACTACGTTGGTTGGAACACCATTGCGATGGTTCCGTACCCGAAGTAGCACAGATGATCTTCTCTACGATGCCGTTGGGAATAACAAACGGAGTCGGGTTGCCATTGGTCAGCTTGGGCACCGCATATTGCATGAATTGCGACCAGATCGGCGCTGCGCCACTTAAACCGGTAGTATTCTGCATCGGAGTGTAATCCGCGTTGCCGACCCAAACACCGGTCGCCAGGTCAGGCGTGAAGCCCAAAGTCCAGTTGTCACGAAAATCATTGGAGGTACCGGTCTTGGCTGCCACCTGGAATGGCAGGTTGAGCGCCGAGTTGTAACCAAACATCCAGGCACGCGCGTCGTTATCCGACAGGATCGACGAAATCAGGAAAGCATGTTCGGGGCGGATGACCTGTTCGCCCTGCGGAGGCTGGTACTCGTAGACGACATTCCCCTGGAAGTCGACAATCTTGAGAATCGCCACCGGCGGGACACGTTTGCCGCCATTGGCAAAGACCGAAAAAGCGCCGGTCATTTGTAATAAGCTGACGTCTCCGCCGCCCAGAGTCAGTGACAGGCCGTAATCGTCGCGCGTCAGGCTGGTGATACCCAGCCGCTCGGCCATGGCGATCATGCCGTCCTTTTGGGGCGTGTTGGGGTCGTCGTAGACCCCGACGAATTGCAGGGTCTTGACTGCCGGAACATTGAACGAGTTGGATAGCGCCGTGCGGACGGTCACCGCGCCGTGGAACTTCTCATCATAGTTGCGCGGGATATACGGCGGGCGCGGATCGTTCGGGTCTCCCGAGGGTGGGAACTCGCTCGGCACGTCCCAGATCAGCGTGGCCGGGGTCCAGCCCTTCTCGAAGGCCGCCACATAATTGATCGGTTTGATCGATGAACCCGGTTGACGCGTAGGGCTGACGGCCATATTGACCTGCCCCGAGATGGCGACGTTGTAGAAATCTGGTGAGCCGACCATCGCCAGGATTTCGCCGGTCGAAGGCTTAATGGCAACCAAGGCTCCATCGGTCACATGACGGTCGGCCAGGGCTGCGACCTGCGAGGTGACCGCCTGTTGGGCCGAATCCTGCAGATCGGGATCGAGCGTGGTATAGACCGTAAATCCCGAACGATAGATCGTTTGCGGGTCATACTGTTGTTCAAGCTGACTGCGTACGTACTGAACCCAGTGTGGATAACGCATTTGGATATCTGGCGGCTTGAACTGGTAGTTTTCCATTTGCCTGGCCGCATCCACAGCCGTTGGTGGGTCCACGCAAACCGGTTGAGTGCTGTTGCTGACCTCGATACAATTCCGCTCCTGGCTGAGTTGGAACATCAAAATCAGCACCTGTTTCTGGCGCTCGAGGGTCGCGTCCCGATTGGTATAGATGTCGTAGATCGCCGGGGACTGCGGCAGGCCAGCCAGAAATGAGGCCTCTGCCAGATTCAAATGATCGGCGGATTTGCCAAAGTAAGTCTCGGCCGCAGCCTCGACGCCATAAGCCAGGTTGCCGTAATAGTTTTCGTTCAAATAAAGCTCGAGAATTTCGTCTTTGGTGTAACGTCGTGTAATCTCGGCTGCCAGGATGATTTCACGCGCCTTGCGCATGTACGTACGCTGGGAACGCTCTTCAGGAGACAGCAGAAGATTTCGGGCCAATTGCTGCGTGATGGTGGAGGCCCCCGAAACAACTACACCGCTGGTATAGTTTTGCCAAAGGGCACGGATCAATGCCCAGGGGTCAAAGCCGGGATGCAAATAATAATCTTTGTCTTCGGTGGCGATCGTCGCTGCCACCAGGTCAGGGGAGATTTTAGAAAGCGGCACATAAGTGCGGCGCCCGGCATTGGGATCAAGGACTTCGTAAAGCAAATCCCCATTACGATCCAGAATGCGGGTGGTTTCGAACTGGGATGCGCGCTCACGCAGGTTGCCCACATCAACATTGTTAAGTGTTTTCGCAATCGAATAATACTCGTACAGTCCAATCGACCCCATCAGCAAAATCAGCGCGACCAAGATGAACAAGGAAGCGATCATCAAACGCAGGAAGCAGCCAAGCCCTCGTTTCCAGTTGGCAGGCCGGCGGGTCGGTTGTGTATGACGCTTCACGGATGAGCGTTGGGCAGTCGGTTGAGGCACGAAAGCCGCCGGGCTGACGCGTGTGGCGCCAGTGTCGATCTCGTCCACACGGCGGGGCAGGGGCATATTGTCTTTATCGAGAGCCGGTGGAGGCGTATTAGGGGTCATGCCTATCACCGGGGGGGTCGGCGTATGGGCGCGTGTGCTGACACGCGTATCGCCTTGCGCTTGATCGGGCGTATCTTCCTGCGGTGATTCGGGCAGGTCCGACAGAGTCTCGCCTTCGGAGGAGAGCAGGCGGCGGAAGCGCTCGGGAGCGTCCTCCGGTTCGGGTTGGTTGGGATCAGTCATTCAGTTCCTTTTAAAGGGAGATTCCCGGAAAGTGCAAAACTATGACTTTGACGCTACCAGCACCGTCCAGGTTCCCCGGTTGACCGTTTCGTCCTTTTGGTTTTTGACATGCAGGATAATGTCAACCGAGCCGCCGCCGATCCGCGACAATGCCTTGGTTTCTGCCACTTCCATCTCGACTCGGATCGTGTCGCCAATAAAGACTGGCTTGGTAAATTTCCATTCCGCGATCTCGCGGAAGGCGATGACCGTCTCCTCCAGCACGCCCGAACGCACAGCCAAACCGGAGGCAATCGCCATCACCAACAAACCGTGCGCAACGCGCCCTTCGAAAGGTGTGTTCTTGCTGAACTCCGCATTGGTGTGGATCAGGTTGTAATCGCCTGACAGTCCGGCGAAGGAGACAATATCACTTTCGGTAACTGTCCGGCCCGGCGAAACGAACCGTTGTCCGGTCCCGAATTCTTCAAAATACATACCGCGTGTTGCTGTCATCTGGGACATGGGAACTCCTGTAAAGTGGATTCACTAGTAATACCCGTAATCCGTCGAAATGTCACGCTCTGAGGCGTATTCTAGCACAAAACCCTTTGACCGCTTGCCAAACTAACCGTACAATAAGATCATGCGAGAATGGGACCTTTGCCCTGGCGATCCTCTTTGTCTGACGATTGCAGCAGATGCACGCTTGTGCGCACCAGACTATGCCAACGACCACATCTGGGAACTGGAACCAGGGACGGGGGAACCGGCTGCGCTCTCGCTGCGAACGACTTTTGGAATGCGAGCCCGCTCAGTGCGGCTTTTTCCGCGCTTCAGCGAGCCGGGCCAGGCCCTGGCCGATCCATCCGCCTTTGCCGGGCCGCTGCACTTACGGCACTTTTATCCCAACTTCTTACAATTCGATTTTTCGCCCTTCGATGGCATCGAAGTCAACGCCGAATACTGGGTACCGCAATCTCAGGCAGTGGCCGGCCGTCTGACGCTCGTCAATCATTCCACCAGCGAACGCAAACTAAGGCTGGACTGGTGTGCCCTGCTGGTGCCGCTGGACGGGAAAAATTTCAAGCCCACGCGGATGCAATCCGTCAATGTGCTGGTCGGCAGTACCAGCGAACTGGTACCGGTAATCTTCCTGACCGGCGGCCCGGCCCCCGGCCCGGGACCTTACCCCTCCCTGGCGCTGGATATCGAGTTAATCCCTGGGGCGACCCGCCAGTTCACCTGGGCCGAGGCTGCTCTGGGAGATATCCAGGCGTCCTTTGAGCTGGCACGCCGTACAGCCGCCCGCCCGTGGGAGGCAGAGAAGGCGCGTATCGAATTTATCAACCGGAGTCAGAGCGTTGATATTCAGACCGGTGATCCCGAATGGGACGCTGCGCTAGCGTTCAGCCAGACTGCGGCTTTCCGACTGTTGATGTCCGGCCAGCGCCTGCCGCAGTCGTCCTTTGTGTCAGCGCGCGAGCCAGACAATGGTTACTCGCGAAAAGGAGATGGCAGCGACTACACGTCAGCCTGGAGTGGGCAGGCCCCACTGGAAAGCAACTATCTGGCCAGTCTATTGCCCGGCGCCCCACATATCGCGCAGGAGCTGCTGACCAACTATCTGAGCGTGCAATCATCCGCGGGCTTTATTGACTGTCGTCCCGGCCTGGGTGGACAACGCGGCAATTTCCTGGCGGCACCTATGCTGGCGAACCTGGCCTGGGATATCTATCAAAAAACTGAGGATAACGATTTCCTGTCAGAAGTGTTTTCAGCGCTCTCGGCCTTTTTCTGGGTCTGGTTTGCCCCTGAACATGACCGCAATCGCGACAATCTTCCGGAATGGGATCACCTGATCCAAACCGGCTTCGAGGAACATCCGCTCTTCAGCCACTGGCACGAGTGGTCGCAAGGCGTGGATGTAAGCACCGTTCACAGTCCGGCATTGTTTGCCATGCTCTACAACGAAGCCCAATCTCTAAGCAAAATAGCGGAACGCCTGGGTCGCAGGAGCAACATGAGCCTGCTTCAAGCCCAGGCCGAGTCCTTACAAAAAGCCGTCGAAGAACAGTGGCAACCTCGCAGCGCAATTTATCGCTACACCGACCGCGACACCGGGTTAAGCCAATCCGGCAAAATCCTGGCCCACCAGCAAGGTAATGGCTCAACCAGCCTGGAAGAGACATACGAAAAACCCGTCCGCTTGTTAATTCAAGTCAAACTGGGTCAAGGGAAAAGCACCCGACGCCCGCAAATTACCATCAGCGAATACGTCAGCGATGCAGATGATCAGAAGAAACTAGCAAGGCAAGACTTTAATTGGAGTGTCAACGGAGGCACAGCAACCAGTCAAAAAGTATACAGCAGCATTGGCAAAATAGAAGTGAATGGATTGGATTCCCAGGACAAAGTAATCGTTCACAGCGTGGACTTGACCAAAGAGGATATCACGCTGCTTCTGCCGCTTTGGGCGGGCATTCCGGATAAGCAGCGCGCACAATCCCTGATCGGCCGCACGCTGCTGGATGCGAAACGCTTCGATCGCCCATTTGGCCTTCCAGCCTGCCCTTCCGTGCCCAATGCCAGCGCAGAGGAAGTGTGCCTGAACGTACATTTTCCCTGGAATCACCTGATTGGGGAAGGATTGCTGCGTTATGGCTTCCGCGCCGAAACAGCTCGGCTGGTGGCGCACATGATGACTGCCACCATCTACAATTTAAAAAATTACCTGGCTTTTTACCAGGCCTATCACGCTGAGAACGGGACAGGCATTGGCGTACGCAATGCCTTACACGGCCTGGCACCGGTGGGATTATTCATGAAAACACTGGGGGTGGAGATCATCTCAGCCGAACGCGTGCGCTTGGAAGGTCACAATCCCTTCCCGTGGACAGTTACGGTACAATATAAGGGACTGAAAATTAAGCGCTATTCCGATCGTACCGATGTTACCTTTGCGAATGGGCAAACGGTTACCATTACTAATCCTGCACTTTGCGTCGTATCCCAGTAAACCATACAAAGAGGTTCTTTCATGACCGAAGGCGTCGTCGCCGCCGAAGAAATTATTATTGGATTACTCCTGACGGCTTCCGTCGTCGCAATTGTCGCGCGACGATATCGCGTACCGTACACCGTCGGTCTTGTACTGATTGGCCTGGCATTAACCTGGCTGGTCCCGGCTACCTGGCTCGAGCAGACTTTCAATATCCAACCTTCGGACCTGCGTTCGCCGGACATCATCCTGTCGCTTTTGGTCCCTCCCCTGATTTTTGAGGCCGCCTTCCATTTGCGTATTGATGATTTGCGGCGCGATTTCGGGTTAATCTTATTACTGGCAATTCCAGGTGTCATTTTGACCACCTTGATGGTCGGTGCGATGGTCGCCTGGGGTGCCAAATTGGATTTAAAAATCGGACTGGTCTTCGGCGCTTTGATCGCCGCCACCGATCCGGTCGCCGTGGTAGCGCTCTTTAAACGCATCGGCGTGCCAAAGCGCCTGCAGGTACTTCTGGAGGGCGAGAGTTTCTTTAACGACGGGACCGCCATTGTGATGTTCACCCTGATGGTCGGCATCGCCGAGGCGGGTAAATTCGACTTAGGAAGCAGCATTGGCAGTTTCGTGACAGTCGCCGGCGGCGGCGTTGTCATAGGAGTCTTGCTGGGTATGCTGGCTTCACAAGTCATCGGCCGTATCGACGATTCGCTGGTCGAAACCACACTGACCACCGTGTTGGCTTTCGGCGCTTATCTAAGCGCGGAGGCATTGGGGGTCAGCGGCGTGCTGGCAGTCGTCGCGGCCGGGATCGTCAATGGGAACGTTGGCCCGAGCGGTATGTCGCCCACAACACGCATGGTGGTTTTTAATTTCTGGGAATACGCTGCCTTCCTGGCCAACTCGTTGATCTTTTTATTGATCGGCTTGACGACCGATTTAAGCGCCCTGGTCACAAATTGGCAGGCTATCGCCTGGGCAATTCTGGCAGTGCTGATCGTACGCGCAGTCAGCATTTACAGCTTCTCACTGTTTGGGCGAGAGATCCCAACCAAGTGGAAGCATGTGCTGTACTGGGGCGGTCTGCGCGGTGCCATTGCACTGGCTCTCGCGCTTACCCTGTCCGAAAAATCCTTCCATGTCGGGGACGTTGGTCAGTTGCAGGCCATGGCCTTCGGCGTGGTGCTTTTCACGCTGCTGGTCCAGGGCTTCAGCATGGACTGGCTGGTCCGGCGTCTGAAACTGGTTGAGCGTTCGCACCTGCAGGAGGAATACGAGCGTCGGCACGCGCGCTTTGTCGCTGGACGCGCGGCTTACAACTACCTGCAGCGCATGAGTCAGCAGGGCATCATCTCCGAGCATACCTGGCAGCGACTGGCGCCGATTATGGAACGCCAGAATGACAACCTGGTCCAGGCTGTCAAAGAGGTGATCACCTCCGAGCCCACAGTCGAAGCCGAGGAATTGGATACGGCGCGACGTGAAGCCCTGCGGTCGCAACGCAGTGCCCTGACCGGCCTGCTGCGCGACGGGGTCATCTCCGAAGAAATCTACTCGCAATTGATTGGCGAAGTCGATGCTGCCCTGACCGAGCACCAGCTTAACTGGCCTGAGCTGCTGCGCTCTTCGTCAACCCTGCCCGTCAACCGGTTGATGATGGCCGTCATCCAGCAGCAGGATGAGGAAAACGCAACCAATGCCCTGACCAAGCTCGGGCTGTCCGTAGCACGCTTACCATCCTCAGGCGGATTCCTGAGCCGCCACAACCTAACCCTGCTGATTGGCCTGCCGGAGGGACGCGAGGAGATGGCTTACAGCGCCCTGCAGCGATCCTGCCGCAAACGGGTCACTTTCGTCTCATCCCCGCTGGACAATACGCCCATTCCGCTGCCCCGGCCCATCCCCGTCACGATCGGAGGGGCAACCATCTTTGTCTTCGAAGTAGAAGGTTACGATGAGTTCTGAAAACGATAACATGAAACTGGTTATTGCAATCATCCGTGACACGGACGGTGATACCATCCTTCAAGCACTCCTGGATGCCAGTTACCGCGTCACGCGGATTGCCTCCACCGGCGGATTCCTGCACCGCGGCAATACCACGCTGTTGATCGGCGTGGAAGCCGAGCGGGTGCAGGCTGCCATTCGACTGGTCAAAGAGCATAGTGCCTCAGCGATTGATCCGGGCCTTAAACGCGCGACTGTATTCGTCTTAGCTGTGGATCGCTTTGAACAGATTTAACCAACGAGATGAAAACACCCACCATTCACTATCTGATGCTGGCTGTCGTCCAGGAGCGGGATACTGAGCGCGTCATGCGCACTCTGGGTCAAATGGAGGCGCCGGTGGTCAACCTGACCAGCACAGGCGGTTTCCTGGGTCGCCGCAACGCAACCCTGCTGATCGGCCTGCCAGAGGGGATGGAAGAACAGGTGCTGGAAGCCTTGCGAACTTCCTGCCATCGGCGAACCGAATATATGACCATGCCGTTGGAAGGCTCGTCATTACCGCTGCCCACACCAGTACCGGTGAATGTGGGAGGGGCAACTGTCTTCTGCATTCTTGTCGACCAGTTCGAGGAATTTTAATGATGAAATTAATTATTGCAGTTATCAAGGATGTTGACACCGAACCGGTTACCAAAGCGTTGACGGCGGGTAACTACCGCGTTACACGCATCGCCTCCACCGGTGGGTTGCTGCGTCGTGGCGTAGCGACCGTCCTGATCGGCTTGGAGGACGATCAGGTGGATGACGCCATCCAGATCATTCGCACAGCAGCCACAGAGGGCAACAACGGCGAAAAACGCGCAACTATTTTTGTGGTCAATGTAGACCGCTTCTCGCAGATCTGATTCTTAAATAAACCTTTACCTAAACTTACCGACATCAAACAGGGCGCACTACGTAAGTGCGCCCTGTTTGATTCTGCTTAGACAGACTTATCGAATATTAAAATATGAGTAATGCACCGAGGCCTTGTCCCCGCGCAGGACAACCGTGTCATAACCCGCACGCACAGAACCAGCCTGCGAGGTCGCTTTCCAGGTAATGTGGCGTACATCCTCATCACTCTGTATCTGGGTAAATTCGAATTGTCCGTTTGGCAGCAGCTCGCTGAAGTACTGCCCATACCAGGTGCGGATGGACTCCAGGCCACGCAAGATGCGGTCATACGTGACCAGTACGGCATCTTCGTTGTAGAGTTTCATAATCCGCTCAATCGAATGGGCGTTCAGGGCTGTCAGGTAATCGGGCACAAAATCGACTGGCGGCTGCAGCTGAACTGGCAACGGCCAGTCAAATTCAGCGATCGCTTTCCATAGTTTTGGAAGGAATTTGCGGCAATGGTCCCACGAGAAAAAATTGGCGGCTTCATAACCCGTACTTTTAGCTGCATTCAGAAACTCGATCACATCCGATTCGGTCGGTTTCCAAACCCCGGGGTTGTCGCTGTAGGCTGCGCCGGTTGGGAGGAATGTCCGCTGGATCGGCAAGGCCTCGAACTGCTGCTTACTCCACTGTAACTGCTGGGCCGGGTTGTGCAACTCGACCCAGTAAACCTGCGGCATGTTATAGTCACATTTCTCAAGAAATTCATTCCAGGGTAATTCCTGGTGGAAATTCGGGAATCGAAAGGAGCTGAGAGCAATTTCGGTCTCCGGTAATCCGGCCCGCAAGGCGGTCATGAACGAGCGGGCGGCCTGAGGTTTGTGCTTGTACTGGTCCTCGGCGTCGATCACGTACCCATCCAAGCCCAACGCCAGGGTCCGGTCAATAGCGACCTGCGCCTCGCCCGCCGGATCGTCGCCGTAGACGAAGTGCCAGCCCCAGGCAGCGATGCCGACATCCTTGAGGGCCGCGACCACCGGCGCAGTGACTCCCTGCCCGAAGGGACTGGCTCCATCGGCGATCTTAACCAACACGTGCCCAAGACCAGCCGCCTGGGCAAGTGAGGCAATTGCTTGCGGGTTGCCAGCCTCACATTCGGGGATTTGGAAAATATAGAACCCTTTACCTATAAGAGCCATCTTCTCCTCCTGGGCACAAAACGCGGACATGTCTCCATGTCCGCGAGAAAACGAACGACTTCAAGCCAGTCCCAGCTCGGGTGCAATCCGGCGCATGGCCTGGATCACATTGCCGACGTGTTCCCACAGCTCAACCCCAAAATCCTGTGTGGCCTGTTCGATCTCGTCCCGGTTCGCCCCGGCAGCAAAGGCTCTGTCCTTCCATTTCTTTTTGACAGATTTGACTTCCAGGTCCATCAAGGAATGGGAAGGGCGCACCAGCGCTACCGCCGTGACCAATCCCGTGATCTCGTCACAGGCATACAAGGCTTTTCGGATGAGCGTATTGCGCGGGACTCCGGTCCGGTCGGCATGGCTGAGAATAGCCTGCACGATCTCCTCGGGCACCCCGCGTTCGCGCAGGAGCGCTGCCCCTGCCCTGGGATGGTCTTCCAGCGTCGGATGAATCTCCCAGTCAAAATCGTGCAGCAACCCCGTAAGACCCCAAAACTCGATATCCTGGTCATACTTCTCAGCGTAGAAACGCATGGCCGCCTCGACTGCCAGCATGTGTTTGACCAGGTTCTCGTTTTTGATGTATTCGTGGACAATGGCAAGTGCTTGGTTTCGGTCCATTAATTCTCCGGGAAAATAGGTTCAGGGTCGCCCAGCACAGGCACCGGGCGTTTAATATACACGTCCCACATGGCGGCTGCCGTCGCAAACTGTTCGCGCAGGTTCCAGATCAATTGCGAACTGGGCCAATAGGTCCGTCGGTCCGCAGATACACCGACGGCTTTTATTCCCATCGCACTGCACAAGAACAAGGCCCGCGGCAAATGGAACTTCTGCGTCACCAGGATGGCCGATTGGATACCAAAGATCGCCTTGGAGCGATAGCAAGTGTCGTAGGTTCGGCGCCCGGCATAATCCAACACGATCACTTCCACTGGCACGCCCAATTGGATGGCGTAGTCACGCATGGCACCCGGTTCGTTGTAATTCTCATAGCGATTGTCACCGCTCATCAACAGTTTTTCAACTTTGCCGCTGAAATACAGATCGGCGGCGGTCGCCACCCGGTCACGCAAAATCGGGGTGGGGCTGCCATCCCGATACAAACCCGCGCCAAAGACAATCGCTATACGTTCGCTGGGTGATTCTGCAAGTGGATAAATGTGAGAATAACTGTACAGGCCAGTGACAAGACGCGGGAGTAGAATCCCCAGCAGCCCCAGGCCAGACAAAATCAGAACGACTCGAATGATCATTTTGAATACCCGACTTAACACAGGTCAAATTTTACCCGAGAATCTAGAACCCGTTTTTAAACAAAACGGGTTCTGGGTCATCTTACAGATTTAGTTCGCAGCCGCAAAGGCCGGCAAACCACCACGATTAAGTGTATCGCTTACGTATCTCAGCACTCAAGAAGTCCATCGCCCATACAACTAAGACGATAGCCCAGATGGCTGTACCTGCCTTTCGATATTCCAGAACGTTGATCCTTTGGCTGAGGTAAAAACCGATGCCGCCGCCGCCGACAAAGCCCAGGATCGTGCTTATGCGGACGTTGATGTCCCAATGGTAGATGATAAAGGAGATGAAATCCGGGATAATCTGCGGAACGACTGCATACAGAACCACTTCCACCGGATTTGCGCCTGTGGCAGAGACCGCCTCGATAGGACCTGGGTCAATGCTCTCGACCGCTTCGGAGAAGAGCTTGCCAAGCGAAGCGATCGTGACAATGGTTAATGCCAGCACCCCGGCAAAGGCGCCAAAGCCCACCCATAGCGCAAACACGGTCGCCAAAACCAGGGATTCGTAAGAACGGGTAATATTCAAAATTGCCCGGACGGTCGTGTATACCGCGGTCCCCACCCAGTTGCGTCCCATAATGTTGCGCGCTGCCAGGAAACTGATAGGTGCAGCAACGATCGTCCCGGCAGTCGTGGCCAGCAAAGCCATGAAAACGGTCACGATGATGTTATCCAGCACATCGGTCAGCGTCGAGCTGGGGATCCAGCCACCAACCGGGACCGAGGTCTCGACCTGTAAGTGGCTGGGAGTTCCATCTGTCGTGGCATTAATCGGACGCACTTCGACCTGGGTTGTAAAATTCCCACTCGCGTCAGCCTTGGCCAGCTTGGAGAACAGGCTATTACCGCTTGGCAGGAGCCACTCGATTTTTATATCCTGATTGGGGAGCATACCAACGCCCTGAAGGGTAATGAAATCTCCAGGGTTAGCGCATGAGACATTAGGGATAATACGCGGCCCGGTATCAGGCAACTGCGTGGATTGGGCCGAGCCGCATGGAACCGGGAAAACGACATCAAATGTGGTTTCTTGGGTCTTATGCGTGAATAGCTCCGGGTGAATCAGATCACTCAGAATTTTTTGGCTTTTTGGTAAAGATGTGAAAAGTTTGACGGGGTTTATTTCAGTCACCCGGTAGCCAACAACGTAAGCAGCTATCGCAAGCAGGGTGAAGAAAATTGTGACAAACCAGCGGCGGAAGCTAAAGTTGTGGAAATCCATACTACACCAACCTTGCCCGGAGCTTGGCACTCACAAAATCGAGCACAATCACAATGACGGCTATCGCGATGAAGGAAGAGCCCACTGCCCTGAAATCGCCCTTGATAATCCATTGGTAAAGGTAAAACCCAATGCCGCCGCCGCCGACAAACCCGATGATAGTCGAGGTACGCACATTGATTTCCCAACGGAACAGGGTAAAGGAAGCAAACGGGGGCACGATCTGTGGAATGACGGCATAACGCACCATCTGGACCCAATTTCCGCCCGTGGCGCGAATGGCTTCCAGCGGCCCCGGGTCGATGCCTTCGATCACCTCCGAGTACAATTTCCCGAGTGCGGCTACAGTGTGCATCGTGATAGCGATCACCCCGGCAAATGGGCCTAATCCAACGATGACAACAAAGACAATCGCGATAATGAGCGGTTCGATGGAACGCACAATATTGAGGATCGTGCGAATACCAAAGTAAACAAATAGTGTGAATGGATTGCCGCTCATCAAGTTACGTGCAGCCAGGAAACTAATGGCGAGGGCACCAAACATTCCCAAGGTCGTTGACATCAACGCCAGGAAGAGGGTTTGAACGATTCCATCGACAACGTAGGCACCATTCTTCGAAAGCTCGAAAGCGGCTTGCGGGCGAGACTGTGTCAAATAAACACGGTGCTCAAGCGGTATGGTTGGGTCCGGAGCTGCGGTGAGGGCGTTGGGAGAGACATGGATAACTGTATTGAGATTCCCTTGTGAATCAGTATTGACATAAAGAGCTGTGATATATCCTTTTCCCAAGGGCAGGCGGTCGCCAATAGGCGTTGACCATTGAATCAGCGTCGGTGTATCCGGCCACAGCCCACTGGCTTGTATGGTCAATTCGTCACTCAATTTACCGCAGTTCGGGGATATTTTCACCTGGATCCCGTTGACCGTATTTGTAGCCTGGGGAGGATTTGGGCCGCAAGGGACTTCCACCGGAGCCCAACCTGTATTCGTGATCTCAACCCGGGATATAAAGTCGGGGTGGAGCATGGGGGTGAGGATAGACCTCGCCCGGTTTATGTTTTTAGTGAGAGCCGAAAGGTCTATGTTGGTTATCTGCCAGCCGATCCCATACCCCATGATCAGGATCATTAAAATGGGCACGAAAGCCGATCTCACTTTTCCCTGCGCCAGGCTAATCGCATCCCAAATATTCCACAACCACATAACAGCCGGCACCAAGTACCAGGCCGGTACCCTGTACCAGATAATGATCAGGCTGACAAGCAGCGTACTAAACAGGACGGTAATACCGCGGTATCGCTGTTGAACATAAATTTGACCCACACCCGGGATTAAAAGCGAAAGCAAACCAGCAACGAGAGGCGAACGGTGCGCCTTATTGTTGGAAGCAGGATTGTCTGGCATGCTTAACCTTCTTCAACTGTCGTAGCACGCACTTCTTGCGCTTCTTCCCCATAGATCTCTTTAAACTTCGCGCGGTTGATCTCCTTGGGAAATCCCTCGAAGACCTTAACCCCGTCTTTTAGAGCGATCACGCGTGTAGCATAACGGTGGACCAAATCGAGGAAGTGCAGACTGCAAAGTACGGTGATACCTTCTTTATTGAGTTGTTCCAGGTATTGGAGAATGGAATGCGACAATACCGGGTCGAGGGATGCAACCGGCTCGTCGGCCAGGATCAACTCAGGTTCCTGCATCAGGGTACGGGCGATACCCACACGTTGCTGCTGCCCACCAGAAAGAGCGTCCGCGCGTTCATGGGCCTTATCCTTGATGCCCATCCGATCCAGCGCCTTGATTGCGCGGTTACGGTCTTCTTTGGGCCAGATGCCCACCAGGCTAAGCAATGGATTGGCATAGCCCAGACGCCCCGAGAGCACATTGGTCATCACGCTACTGCGTTTGACCAGATTGAATTGTTGAAATACCATCCCAATGTGGCGTCGTATATGCCGCAGATCACTAGGTGAGGCTTGTGTAATGTCAACCTCATCCAAAAAAATACGGCCTTCAGTCGGATCAATCAGGCGATTGATGCAACGCAACAGGGTTGATTTACCAGAGCCAGAGAGGCCAATAATGACTAGGAATTCGCCGTCATCGACGGCGAAACTTACATCTTTTAGTGCCACTGTTCCGTTGGGGTAAACTTTTGTCAGGTGTTCAACTTTTAACAATGGAGCACCTCCACTCTGCCGTTTAATTAGAGAGGGGAGAGAAGTCAGACCTCTCTCCCCTCTCGTTACAACCGTATTGGTTACTTGACGTACTGGCTGAGATCAATACCTGATGCATCCAGGTACGAACGGAACTGATCATAAGCAGTGTCGTCAACCTTCACGAGCCCACCGATCTGGTACAGATCGTTCAAGGCTGTCTTGCCTTCTTCGGTGTCAGCGATCTTCAGCATGGCAGCGGTGACCTGATCACGCAGATCCTGCGGCATATCCGGCGCATAAGACATATTGTCATTGGGGATGATCGCCTCGGTCTGGTAGACCACGACCACTTTGTCGGTCACGTCCGGATGATCTTTGGCAATGTTGGAGCGTGCATCCACGAAGGTAGCGCCGTAATCGCAAATACCGCCATCATAGAGCGCTTGCACGGTCTGGGTGTGGCCACCCGTAAAGACTGGATCCGGGATGTCGGCATCCGTCAGACCAGCCTTCTTGAGGAAGATGAGCGGAATCACGTATCCCGAAGTCGACTCGGGATCACCGAAGCAGGCTTTCTTGCCCTTGAATTGGAGCAAGGTGTCAAGCTCGGCTTCTGTGCCAGGAGTGTCCGCAGCCGGCGTAAAGCCTGAACTTACATTGGCGATGAACTGCGAACCATAGTGATCGGACCCGAAACGATTGGTGATCAGGGCAACTTCAGCATAGCCTTTTTGATGGGCGAGGATGTACGCGAAGGTAGCCATCCAACCAATCTGTGCATTCCCGGAACCCATGGCCTCCGTGAGAGCGGCATAAGAGGTGGGGACTACACCCTTGAAGGTCAGTCCGGTTTCCTGCGAGAGCAGGTCCAGAAGTGCCTGGCCACCGGCGGTGATCTCCTGTGAAGTACCCGAGGGTTCGAAGGCAACAACAATCGGGTTGTCAGCGGTGCCTAGTGTGGGTGGAGCCTCCGTCGGAACTGCGGTCGGGGGTACTGCGGTCGGCGCCTCGGTCATGACGGGTTCAGGGGTGGGGGTGGCACTCGGACCACAGGCCGAAAGCACCAGCGCCACTGCAACCAGCACAACCAAAAGCAGGTACGAAAAACGAGCTTTCATTACGATCTTCTCCTCTCGAGAAATTAATTTGGGATGCCCCTCTGGGCAACCCTTTGGTCATCATGATAACGCTAATTCCAGAAGATGGCAAGTGATTTTCTGTACACAACCAGATGACTGTTATAATGTTCTCATGCGAAAACAGAGTTGGGTTTCCATCGTTCTCATTCTCGCCATCATTGTCGCAGCATACTTCATCGTTCAATCTGTGCGTGATAGCGCGCAACAGGCTGTAAACCCAATCCGGCAAGCCAATAATTCACTGCAAACCCAGGTATCGAACCTGCTACACCCCACACCGACCATCATCCCCGACCCGGTTACCTATATCCACGAAGTGCGCGCCCTGGCCCGCCTGGAAACTATCCAATACAGCGTGGAGAAGGTCATTACTGCCGAAACCGGTCAGGATATTTTCAAAGCGCTACTGGGCGACAAGCTGCTGCTGGTGGCACACGGCGTCGTCATTGCCGGCATCGACATGCAGAAGATGAATCCGCAGGATTTACAGCTTCAGGACGGCTCACTCTTCGTGCGCCTGCCCCAGGCTGAAATATTTGTCGCGACCCTCGATAATCAAAAAACGTACATATACGATCGCCAGACAGGCATCTTCCGCAGCCCAGACCAAAACCTGGAAACCCTCGCACGCCAGTCCGCTGAAAACGAGATCCGCAAAGCCGCCCTTGAGGATGGCATTTTAGAGCAGGCGCAAACCAACGCTGAGATTTATCTGGAACGTTTCTTCCAGGCGTTGGGTTACCAGCAAGTAAACTTCATCCATTAGGCAAAAAAAATAAACACCGCCTTTTCAAGAGGCGGTGTTTGCGGTTAAACCCGTTCCGTCCAGGAAGGGTGATCATATTTTTGAAGGACCAACGCCTCCGCCCTTTCCATTTCAGCCGGAGATAATTCCCCTTGCTCAAATCGTAATCCGAGATGCGTTTCAAACGCGTGGATAAAGGCCTGCTCGGCGGTCTCCCATGGAAGTTCCTGCCCCAAAACGGAGGCAACCGTCGTGGCTCGTTCCAACAGCCGCTGGGCCGCTTCAGCCCGGGCTGCTGTGTCGGGGAAGACCAGTGCCTGCACGATGCGTGTCAGGTCGCCGGTCAACGGCAGGGAGCCATGCTGCAGCACCCCATCCTTGCGACGGGCTTGCGCCGAGCCGATTAATTTCTTGCCATGCACGGTAATTTCATACGCCGAGGGAACCTCAAAGCATACCGGCCCGCTTGCGTTAGATTGCATTCCGGAGACATGCTCTTGGATCTCTACCGGTAATCCCAGGGAACGTACAGCCTCGATCAGGCTTCTTGCCAGACGGTTGTAACTTTCCAGGACGCTCCCGGCCACATGTGGTTCATCCGCTGGGGCTGTGACCGAATAGGTCAATTCGTCGGTATGCAGGATCGCCCGTCCACCAGTGGGACGGCGCACCACATCCCAGCCGCGTTCGCCCAAACGATCGAGGTCCACATCGGCGTAGGGCTGGGCGTATCCGAGCGAGAGACAGGCTGGCCGCCAGGCATACAATCGCAGGGTTGGGAGTGATTCGCCGCGTCCGGCATGCTCGAGGAGCGCTTCGTCGACGGCCATGTTCCAGGCACCGTTGGCGGGCGGGGTGATCAGTAATCTCCAGCTATCCATGCTTTCTCCAAAATGGGATGGGCAAGCACTAGACCAGGCCTTCCAGTTCCTGTGCGGCTCGCGCCGAGATCTCCGGGGGGGTATCCAGTAACGGTGGGCGAACCGGCCAGTGCGGCAGACCGTGCAACTGGGACACCAAAGCCTTGAGGATGGGCGGGAAAGGCGCGTAATTTTCCAGCACCTGTCGGGCTGCCGTAACCCGCTCCTGCACGCCAGCTTCATCATTGCCTGCCAGCTCAGCATCCCAGATGGCCCGCAAATCAGGTGAGATCAAATTGGCCGGAGCCGTGATACAGCCCTGGGCCTGGGATTCCAGCGCCAGTTGCAAGTACGAGTCCGTACCATTGAAAACAACCAGCTCGCCGCCAAAACGCTCGCCCAAGGCACGCGCCAGGTCTGGATCGTGGGATGAATCCTTGATCCCGGCAAACTTAACCGGATGGACATCCTTGAGCCGCGTCAGCAAATCCAGTGAAAGGCCGACTCCCGACGTGCCGGGAATATGATAGCCAAACAAGTATTTGCCCTCCGGCACCGCGTGACGGATGACTTCGTCAAACCAGCGAAACAGACCCTCGTCGCCAGCCTTGCGGAAGTAATACGGCGGCAGGACGACCACAGCATCATAGTCCAGCTCGAAGGCGGTTTTGGTCAGATCGATCGTTTCCTGCAGGCTGGGTGTGCCCGTCCCGGCCATCAGGTGAAAAGCGGGATAATCTTCGCGCACTTTGAGCGCTTCCTGCAGGAGAATTTCTCGCTCAAGCGGCGCAAAAGACGGACCTTCGCCCGTCGTCCCCAAGAGCAGGGCGCCGTGGCAACCTCGGGAAGCAAGAAAGTGCAAGAATTCAGGAAGGGGTCCGAGGTCCAGGGAGAAATCGGGTTTGAGGGGAGTCAGGGCGGCGGCATAAATACCGGCCAGCGGATGGGTTGTATTCATAGGAATCCTTCTTTTTTATGTTTCAGCTTCATCGAGAAAATTGCGAGCAGCCTGGTCAGGTGGCTGGAGCGGCTGTCCTTCTTTTTCAGCCAGGTAATGTTGGTGATCGAGCACCCACAGATAAAGATCCCCCTCGGTCTTTCCTGGAAATTCTTTAAGGATTTCACTTTCACGGATGATTTTTACGATCGGCAGGTACACAGTATCATACCAGTGCGCGACTGCTTCTTCTTCCGAGATATCCCGCTGCAAATCGAGGCCCATGAAGTAGCGATGAACCGCGATATGCTCGAGCATACGGTGAAAGCCATCCGGGATGGTTAACTTGACTTTGGCCTCCGGACGGATGCGGTCGAGACCGGCACGCTCGAGGAAATCAACCTTTTCTCCCAGAATTTGCAAGTCATCCGGGTTCAGGTCAGGCGTAATGTTGACCTTGGTATAACACTCGCGGATTTCCGCATCGATAAATTCCTGCCTCTTTTCTCGTGCAACCGAGACACGATGATGCCCATCCACCACAAAATAGACCTGTCCCACCTGGTAAAGCACCACCGGCGGCAGACTGACATCCTCGTAGAAAGCCCGGTCGACGCGCTGCCAGCGCGAGGAGGTTTCATCCTGTTTGGGCAGAAAGGCGCGGTCAAACTGGTGGTACCGATTCAAGCTGCCCACGATCTGGTCCACACGCACGGTTTGTACGCCGCGATAGATCGGGCCTCCAATGCGTAATTTCTCTTTAACATCGTCGTAAGAAAGCAATTGATTGGGTCGCCCCGAGAGTACGGAACGGACATCGTTCAAAAATGATTTGAAACGCGCCTTATTGAAATCGGATGCAACCCGCGAGGAAAGCTCGTCACTCATTTTTGTCCTCAATTAATTTGTAAGGAAAGACATTGATCACCTGGGTACTGCCGATGCTGGTGGAAAAAGGCTTGAGATTGCGACGGAAGAAATGCGTATGCCCGTGCAGATGATAGCGTGGTTTGGCCCAGTTGATAAGCCAGTTCAAGGCGTGGAATCCTTGATGTGCCTGGCTATTCTCATCATGGATGCCGTAGGGCGGTGAATGGGTTACTAAAACATCAAGGGCACGACCATATTTCCAGCGGTTACGAATCAGCCTGGGAACAAGACGAAACATCCGCCAGTACATCTCACTTTGTGTATATTGATTGACGCCATCGGGTCGATAACGAATGCTTCCGCCCAAACCAGCCAGGATCAGATCCTTAGCATAGATTACCTCCCGGTCGATATTTAATCCCCCTTCAGCACGCGTAGCGACATGACCCCAAACAAATTCGGGATCATGGTTTCCCGGCACGTAAAACATCGGCACATTCAAGATCGTTACCAGATATTCCAGATAGGTGTAAGGCAGGTCGCCACAACCCAAAATCATATCAACGTCATTGAAATATCCACTATTGGCAAGCGTGTAGATGCGCTCCACTACCTGGTCACTGACAGCCAAAATTTTCATATCCACACCATTTTGCCGCAGAAAAGTCATCTAGGCAAGGTTGAGAAAACCTTACTAACCCTCAACAAGTCTATTTAGGCGGTTGCAAGTCCGGGAAGTGCATACTATAATCTGTAATACGCGTTAATTAAAGGAGAATGATTCTGGAAACGCAAAATATCGACGAGCCTCTAGACTTAGAAGAAGAAACCTCGACTGCCCGTCGCCAATTAAGGGGCGGTACAACATTGGCGAATTGCTACCACATCCAGGAAGTTATTGGGGTGGGCGGGATGGGTTCCGTGTATCGTGCCCGGGACCTGCATTTTCCCAATGTGGTTAAATTAGTGGCGGTTAAGGAAATGATCAACCTGGCTCCCGACCCCCTGGTTCGGAGGACCATTGTCCAAAACTTCGAACGAGAAGCTAACATCCTGGCTACCCTCAATCACCGTTCGATTCCGCGTATCTATGATTATTTTTCAGAAGAAGATAAATCTTATCTGGTGTTAGAGTTCATTAACGGGAAGGATCTTGAAGCCATTATCGCTGAAGCCGAAGGCTTCCTACCCGAGGACGAAGTGCTGGCTTGGGCGATCGAGCTGTGTGATGTGCTTCACTTTTTGCACACGCACAAACCTGATCCAATCATCTTCCGCGATATGAAACCGTCCAACGCGATGATCAATCAATACGGCAATGTCGTTCTGGTGGATTTTGGGATTGCCAAGCCATTTCAAGTGGGCCAAAAAGGGACAATGATTGGCACAGAAGGCTACTCCCCACCCGAACAATACCGGGGTGAAGCGACACCGTTGGCCGATATTTACGCATTGGGGGCTAC
Source organism: uncultured Chloroflexia bacterium (assembly GCA_963790075.1). Classification (GTDB taxonomy): domain Bacteria; phylum Chloroflexota; class Anaerolineae; order Anaerolineales; family Villigracilaceae; genus CAYOUV01. The sequence goes on along the minus strand of CAWBNG010000008.1, from coordinate 325,841 downwards.
TTTGCATCACGCCTTGACCAAGCGCGACCCGCGCCTTGAACCACCCTTCTCCTTTGCTGAACGACCGCTCCGCAAGATAAATCCAGATATATCTAGTGAATTTGAAGCAGCAATTAATACTGCCCTGCAATACAACCCAGAGGATCGCTATGCCAGTGCCCTGGAAATGAAGGAAGCTCTACTGGCAGTCGCCCGTAAGACCGGAGCTCTCTCGCGTTTACCGACCCATACCACCGCGGCCATGCAGTCCAATGCCATAAAGTCGATCTGGGCCTTTCAATGCGAGGATGAAATTCGCGGTACACCTGCCATTCACGATGGCAACCTCTATATTGGTTCCTACGACAATAACCTTTACGCCTTGGATGCCTCCAACGGTGAATTCAAGTGGAAGTACGCCACCGATGGCGGAATTGTTTCAAGACCCTTGGTCTATGATAACAATGTCTATTTTGGCTCGGAGGACAACCGGCTGCATGTTGTCAGTGCTCGCTCAGGCAAAGTGACCTGGACCTATTACACCAAGGGACGGGTCCGCTCCTCTCCGCGCTTGGCAGAAGGCCATGTTTTCATTGGTTCAGATGATAACTACCTGCACGCTGTCAACATCACAAGCGGCAGGGCTGCCTGGATATTCGAAGCCAGCAGTTCCATCCGCTCAACGCCCTTTGTGGCTCAAGATCTGGTCTACACCGGATGCGAAAGCGGCGATTTCTACTGCATTGGATTTCAAGGTGAATTAAAGTGGCGCTTCCAGGCCAAGCGGGCAGTGACATCCTCTCCCTTGGTTGCTGATAACGTGGTGTATTTTACATCGCTCGACAGCACGTTTTACGCATTGGATGCACAGACAGGCTGGGTAATCTGGCGCGCCCGTCTTGGCAAAGGCTCGATCTCCTCGCCAGCCCTGATTGACAACTTACTCTTCGTTGGCGCAGCGGACGGAAACATTTACGCCATTGAAGCCCATACATCCAAAGAAATATGGCGTTTCCGTACAGAACATCAGGTTAGCGGCTCGCCAGTAATTTACCGAGATTCGCTCTACTGCGGCTCAGTGGATGGATTCCTGTATTGTTTGGAATATACAACCGGTCGTTTACGCTGGAAGTTCGCCACTGAGGGACCTATTACTGGTTCACCACTGGTGTTTGATGATATCGTTTATATTGGCTCAACCGACCATCATATCTACGCGCTGCTAGCTTGAACCAGAGGAGCTTTCTGTGATCAAATTTTTCAAAAAATTGTTCGCCAAGCCTGAGACTCAACCAGACAATGTTACGACGGCACCGCTCTCAGAGCAACAGATCGAATTGATCGTCCAGACTCAAGGCCCGCTGTATGACTTGCAACAACTCAATGCCGGCGCCGGACAATCTACAGGCAAGCAGCGTGAATTGAACGAGGACAGTTTACTTTCCATTACGACAACACTGGCCGGAAATTCCGGTAACCTGCCATTTGGCTTATACATTATTGCTGACGGGATGGGCGGCCATCAATACGGGGAAGTTGCCAGCAATGCGGCGATTCGTACAATGGGTGGACTGATTTTAGGTAAATTCCACCCTTATATGTTCGACCTGCCCACAAAAGTGATGGATGAATCAATTCAGGAAATTATGCTGGCGGGGGTAAAGGAAGCTCAGAACATCGTCCAGCACGAGGCACCGGGCAGTGGCACAACGCTGACGGCTGCTCTGGTGTTGGGCCATCAAGTAACGATCGCGCACGTTGGAGACAGCCGCGTTTACGTCGTTCGCCCAGATGGACGCGTCGAACCGATCACGCGCGACCACTCCCTGGTGAGACGCCTGGAAGAACTGGGGCAGATCACGTCAGAAGAAGCAGCCGTCCACCCACAACGTAACGTCCTTTACCGTGCCATTGGCCAAGGTGATGCGCTCGAGCCCGATATCTTCACAGTTCCCTTTCCTCAGTCTGGCTATCTGATGCTATGCAGTGATGGATTGTGGGGGGTAATTACCGAAGATGACATTTCTAAAGCTGTCCTACAAGCTCCAACCTTACATCGTGCCTGCCAGAACCTTGTAACGGCTGCCAACACTGCTGGCGGTCCGGATAATATCAGTGTAATCCTGGTACAAATGCTCGGATAGTATGTATCAAAAACCGGATTTTTACGCCCTGTTAGGCATCTTTCGCGACGCGACCCAAGCAGAAATCAAACGCGCTTATTTCAAAGCCGCGCAGCGACTGCATCCCGATAAAAACAAGGCGCCCGGTGAAACCGAATTCTTCCTTGCCATTCAGCAGGGCTATGAAATACTCTCTGATCCAGAAAAACGCGCGGAATATGATGCCGATTTGTCCCCGGAAGAGTCGCTGGCTTCACCAATTACGGAGCGGATATTTTACAGTCGTCAGAGCCTGGTACATTTAAAAGAACCGCAACTCCTTTACACATTACTGGAATGGAAACCGCGCCAAACTGAAGGAAAAATTCCTGCACCACCGCTTAACATATGCCTCATAATTGACCGCTCGACATCCATGCAGGGACAAAAAATGGATATGGTCAAGGCTGCGACGACCCAATTGATGCGCAGTCTGCGCCAGGATGACATTTTTGGCGTCGTCACCTTCAGTGATCGGGCCGAGATTGTTATCCCGGGTTCCTATCAAGCAAATCGCAATCAATTAGAATCCCGCATCCAAATGATTCAGTCGTCTGGGGGTACGGAAATGTTCCCGGGGCTGGAGGCGGGCGTGAACGAAATACGAAGCAGCCTGGAAACTGGGCGCGTCAACCAGATCATTCTTCTCACCGACGGTCACACTTATGGTGACGAGCAAGCCTGCTTATCCCTGGCAAAAGAGATTGGCAATCATGGGATTAACATCAGCGCTTTCGGCATTGGCAAGGATTGGAACGACTCCTTCCTCGACTCACTCGCCAACTTGACTGGCGGGACCGCCATGTACGTGGCCGACCCACAGGACATCCAAAATATGCTGACTGAAAAGTTCAAAGCTTTAGTCAATGTCTATGCAGACGAGGCTGTTCTGGAATACAATATTCCGCCAGGCGTGGATTTGACCTATGCCTTCCGTATGCTGCCTGAAACATCCCCTCTGACGGGAGAAAGTCCAATGCATTTGGGTCCGATTTTGCAAGATACCCGCTTGAGCGTATTGCTGGAATTTCGAATCCAGCCATCAGCCGTTACAAGTGATAACGTTAAACTGTTCGAAGGACTTATGAATGTAGTCATCCCATCGCGGCCAACTCCCATTTCGCCGTTGCGGATCCGGATTTCACGCCCCGTGACTGACGAACCCATCGCCGAACCGCCGTCTAGCGATATTTTACACGCCCTGTCGCGTATGAACCTGTACCGCATGCAGGAAATAGCCCAACAAGAAGTGGATTCGGGAAAATATGCTGAAGCCTCCCGACGTTTACAACATCTCGCTACACATCTGTTAGAATCAGGTGAACGTGGCCTGGCCCGTACTGTTTTACTCGAGGCCGAAAACATAATACGAAAACAGACCATCTCTGCAGATGGTCGCAAGGAAATCAAATACGGAACACGTGCCCTCTTATTATCTGGGGAGGAGGAGTTAATATGATTTTATGCCCAAATTGCCAGCATCAGGAAATCACTGGTGCGATCTTTTGCAGCAAGTGTGGGGCACCGCTGGTATCGGATGAAATTGTCACACACAACATCGCGACTGATGATTTGGATTTGCAAATCAAATCCCCAATCATCGCTCATGAAATGGATGAAACCCACGCCAGTAGTTGGATTTCTCTGCAAATCCTCGATAGCGGCCAAATCTTACCTTTGGCTGACCGGAAAGAATTCACCCTGGGGCGGGTCAGTGAAGGACAACCGATCATGCCAGACGTAGACCTGACCCCCTACAAGGCGTATGAAAATGGTGTCTCCCGCTTGCATGTGGTAATCAAGCAAATGGATAAAGGCATTGCCATTATGGATTTAGGCTCTTCCAATGGCACATTCATCAACGGTGCGCGCGTCCGTGCAAACGAAGACCACCTTTTATCTCATGGGGACGTAATTTCCCTCGGAAAACTAAAAATCCAGGTACTCCTGAGGACAAAGGATTAAAGAAGGAATTAACCTATGGCGTACTCGTTGATTTTGCATATTTCTGGGGAAGATCCGGTTGTAGGTGAGGTCGAAGAAATGCCCAAAGCGACTGACACAATCATTTCCATAAACAATCCGCGTCGTCGCGATGGTAAGGATTTGCATTATTTGCAACCCAATGTGGTACAGGTCATTTGGCCTCTCGAGAGGATTAATTTTATCGAAGTCTTGTCTGGTGCCGAAGAGGACCGCATCATCGGCTTTGTTAGGGAGTAATCCGTGTCTGACGAATTTGATCGCCGCCGTATCTTGATTGTGGACGACGAAGAGCGCATGGTGCGCTTTATCCGTCTCAATCTGGAACACGACGGCTTTATCGTTGCCGAGGCATTCAACGGGAAGCAGGCTTTAGAACGATTACGCGACAAAACCCCCGATTTGATCCTGCTTGACATTATGATGCCCGACCTGGATGGATTTGAAGTCCTTAAAATGATTCGTGAGATAAGCAACGTGCCCGTGATCATGCTGACCGCTAAAGGGGAAGAAGACGATCGCGTACGCGGTTTGGAACTTGGCGCGGACGACTACATCACAAAACCATTCAGCCCGCGCGAGATGGTCAGCCGCGTCAAGGCCGTGCTAAGACGCACGGAAGGCGCAACTGGTCCCATGCATGGCTTGATCGAAGTAGATGAGCGGCTCAAAATCGACTTCGACCGCCGCGAGATATGGCTGGAAGGTAAAATTGTCAAGCTTCGCCCAACTGAATACCGGTTGCTTTATCACCTCGTGCAGAACGCTGGCTGGGTGGTCTCACACGACCAGTTATTGGCTAAAGTTTGGGGATACGAATATCGTGACGAGCCACATTATGTGCGCTTGTATATCAACTACCTGCGTCAGAAACTGGAGAAGGACCCTTCCAATCCTCAATATATCCTGACCGAGCGTGGCGTTGGATACCGGTTCGTAGATTTCAGGCGCGAGCAGAAAGATAGCGAAAAAAAGGGTAATCCCCAAAAATTAACGATTCTTATATAAAGAGTTTGCGTCAGAAAAACGCAGACTCTTTTAGATTTAAATACGAACCAAACAACCTTTAGACAAGGTAAGGAGGTTGATATGTCTAATCTAATCGGTTGGGAACCCATGCGTGAAACAATCTCATTGCGTGAGGCCATGGACCGTCTCTTCGACGACGCCTTTACGCGTTCGCTCAGCCTGGACGAGGGTCTGCGCATGCCGGCTATCGACATGTACCAGACCGATGACGAGGTCGTGATCAAAGCCGCGCTTCCGGGTATAAAATCCGGAGACGTGCAAATTTCAATCACTGGAGATATGCTCACCCTCAAGGGCGAATACAAGGATCAAGAAGAGACCCAGGAAAAGGCTTACCACCTGCGTGAACAGCGCTTCGGCTCCTTTGAGCGTACGCTCATGTTGCCAACCAATGTGGTCGCCGATAAGGCCAAAGCGGATTTCGAGGACGGCATCCTGAGTATTATCTTGCCGAAGGCCGGGGAAGTCCACCCTAAGACGATCAATGTCAAGGCCAAATAAAAACATCTTACCGGGGCTGGATTTGTACCAGCCCCGGTAAGTTTGGAAGATAAAGAGATTGTTTTTATGTGATCAATCATCACCAGGGCAACAAAATAGTTGACTCTACAAGACGTCCATTCCCTTAAGTAAAATCGGTCTCTTGCAACATCCCAGCGGCCCGTACATCCGCAGGGCGCTTTTTTATTTTTACTCGCCCTTGTCATACATCCTGCTCTCGACTATACTTTTCTTAGGTAAATCCGGAGGTATCAGAGAGAAAATGGCTAAACAACGAATTTTGCTGGTGGATGACCATGAGGTTGTCCGGCTGGGATTAAAATCCCTCCTTGACCGGCATACACAATTTGAGGTGATCGGCGAAGCAGGCTCGGCCCGCGAAGCGATCGAACAGGTCACCAACCTGCAACCCGACGTGGTGGTAATGGACATCCGCCTGCCAGGAACTTCTGGAATCGAGGCCTGCGAGGAAATCGTAAACCGTTTTCCGGATACGAAGGTTATCATGCTGACTTCCTACGCTGAGGACGAGATGCTGTTTTCAGCGATCCGTGCCGGCGCTTCGGGTTACATCCTGAAACAAATCGGTGGCGATGATCTGGTGCGAGCCCTGGAGGCAATTGGCCGGGGCGAGGCCATGCTTGACCCAACCGTAACCCAACGAGTCTTCCAGGAAGTGAGGCGGGCGGTCAAGGAGGAGGAGGCATCAGCCTTCGCACACCTGAGCCAGCAGGAGAAACATGTGCTGCAATTGGTTTCCGAAGGCAAAACCAACCGCGAAATTGCCAAAGCGTTGTTCTTGGGGGAAGGCACGGTGCGCAATTACGTCAGCAGCATCCTGTCGAAATTGGCCGTGAACAATCGGGCCGAGGCGGCGGCGTACGCCGTAGAGCACAATTTGAAGGAATATATTTCGATGTAGGTTTATCGAATACATTGGCTATAAAACAGGCGTGGAGGATAGTCCACGCTTGTTTTATTGATGGAGTAAAATCAGCCTGTCATGAATCCGAGACTTAAATTATTGTTTCCAAGGTTGCTGGTAGCAGCAAATGGAATCATCATTGCCCTGTTTTCAGCCTACTTTGTCAATGCCAAATACCCCGAGATTGGCTTCGACTATAAATACTTCATACCCCGCCTGATCGATACCCACCTGCATTATCGAATTAATGGATTAAGCATCCAGTGGTACACGCCCAGCTTCGGGGGCGGGCTGCCGGCCTATCCGAATCCGCAACAAATCCAGTTTTCGCTGACTCAATTCCTGACCTTGTTGGTCAATCCCTGGTCGGCGATCCTGATCTCGATCGTCTGTTTTGCGCTGCTTGGTTATTTCGGCGCTTACTTACTGATCCATAGTGTGCTGGGATTTCACTGGGCAGTTGGTATGCTGGGTGCAGTCTTCTTCAGCATCAACGGCTTTTTCCTGGGGCATCTGGGTGCCGGGCATTTGGGCTACCTGGCCTATCCCTTGCTGCCCTTTTTCCTGATCGCCCTGCTTTCCCCCTCCATCCCGTTTCAGGCTGCTGGCGTGATCCTATCGCTGCTTTTTGGGATCTTCATCTACTCCGGTGGATTCTATTCATCTCGTAATCATCCTGCTCTGTATATCGATCAGCCTGCCGCTGATTTATCTTGTACGGCCAGCATTATTCGAATGGCAACGCCTGTTTCGTACCATTCTATTCGGAACGATCTTGGCGCTAGCCCTAGCTGGTTCCAAACTATGGGCAGTATGGTCCTTCATGCGTTTCTTTCCCACGCATTGCCATCGATCAATATCCTGTGACCTGGTACAACGGATTGATTGGGCTAGGGCTGCAACTAGCCGGGACGATGGCTCTGGTTCCACTACACTGGCTGGCAGGTCGGAAGATCACCAGTGTACGCTCCATTCTGCAGGGGTTTACCGGCGCCTATGTCGGATACTGGGAATTGGATCTATCCGTCTCACCGGTACTGTGGCTGATCCTGGGACTTGGATGTCTGATACTTGTTGTTCCACATTCTGAGCAAACCCAAGGCCACCCTCACGCGCTCCAAGGGATTCTGGGTGGCACTGTTTATCCTGGCTCTAGCCGTTGAGATCACCATCGAGTTCACCCTGGCAAGGGGAGCCATTTACCCGACGTCTGCGTGAGCTACCGGTGCTCAGTTCCCTGCACATCAATCCACGCTTCGGATCCGCCTTCATCTTCCCGCTGGCGCTTCTGGGTACGATCACCACTCCACTACTTGCTCGACTAACTGGAAGTGGAAGGGTTTCAAAATCATCTTCCTGACCCTGACGAATGTGCTGACTCTGGTAAGTATGGGCGCTTTTCTGATGCTACCGCTGGATAGCATGCAAGCGCGCACCTACAACGTGAATGGTTTCATTTACATCTACGAAGCTATCCAGCAAGGAGGTAAAACCTACCCGGTCGAACAGATCGTAGACCAGATCAACGACACCCGGGTATTTGACAAACACGCCAGCAATCTGACGATCTTACGATGTCAGTTTTCGATACAATGCTCAGGACTTAAGCCAAATGATTTCAAACCACAACTCCACCCTGGTTCGGTCTGGGACGTGCAGGACGGCTACTTCAACATGACCGACCCAACCGGGCTGGTCTATCCGCAGGCCAACGTCACCCACGCTTTCGAACGCATCAAGGTTTCAGACCGCGCCAACATGCAGAGATTCGTCAACCGCCTCCAACCAGATTGGAAACTACCCATCTCCCAACACTTATGGGATTGGATTTCACTATTGGCGCTGATCTTCGACCTGGGTGTGCTCGCACATTTCGGATGGAGGCGATATAGAAGTGCCCATTAGGCAGATCACTGCTTCCACAAAACCAGAGTGCGGACGAAAATTCCGTCCGCACTTTATTTATTCTTTTTCGCCGCTGCGCTTCATCCAGGCCTGCTTCATGTTCAGCGCGTCTTCTTCCATGATCGGGCTTTCGCACAGGATGCGCCCTCCACAATCGAACTTGTGCAGGGCTCGTAAAAGGGCGTCCAGATCGATGTCAGCCTCGGCAATTGGCAGGTGGTTGCGCTCACCCTTATCGGAATATTCGATGCCTGACATGTGAATGTGCAGGCGTTTGAGCGCATCTTTTCCCAGGGAAGCCTGATACGCTTGCAACGCCTGGCTCCACTCTTCGAAAGTATTCATCGAGCCATCGCCAGGTCGGGCGTGCAGGTGGGCAAAGTCCAGGCAGGGTTCCACACCGGGAATGGCCTCGGCCATTTTGAGCGTGTCGTCGAGCGAACCCAGCATGGCTGACTTACCCATCGTCTCCGGCCGCAAGGTGACCGGGTTGTCCGCCACCCGTAATTCTTCCACACACGCATGCAAACGCGGAATGGCGACTTTCAATACATCCGCCGGGTCATTGCCAAAATACGAGCCGGGATGAAAAATGATGTCAGTCGCACCGGCCAGGTTTCCGAAATGAGCCGCGTCCATTAAACGCTGGCGCGACTTGGGCCACTCCTCACTATCCGCATTTAAATTGATGAAGTATGGCGCGTGCACGCTGACCTGCACATCCGCATCGCCAGCGGCTTCCTGGATTGCTGCACAGGTTTCTTCGCTGACGCGCACGGAGCGTACCCAGCCCAGCTCAAGCGCATGCAAGCCGATTTCACTGCTGAACAATACCGCGCCAACGCTGCCGCCCGGCTTTTTGGGAGTCTTGATCGGCGCACCCACAGTACCAAATCGAAACGAAAGAGTCATATCTACCTCTCTAAAATCCAAACCAGGGAGAAATTCGCGCCCACAAAGGCGGACCCATGATCAATAAGCCAACGCATATCGCGGCCAGTGCCGCAATCAATACAGCCGCCGCGCCTACATCCTTGCCCACTTTGGCCAGCGGGTGTTTTGCCGGGCTAGCTAAATCAACCACAGCTTCGATGGCCGTATTGACAAACTCCGCCGCCCAGACCATCGAGATCGTCAACAGCAACACCGCCCAATCGCGCGCGGGGAGTCGCAGCCACAAACCGACGATCACCACACCAGTCGTAATAACGGCATGAATCCAGGCATTCTGCTGGGTGCGGATGACATACCACCAGCCGCGAAAGGCATTTCCGAAAGAACGCAGGCGGGACAGGATGAACTGATGCACACTAATCCTGGATTTTAATTCCGCCCAACCCGAGTCTTTCCAATACTTCGGCTTGCGCGGTCCACATTTTAGCTTTTTCTTCGGTCTCGGCATGGTCGTGTCCGAGCAGATGCAGGATACCGTGTACAACCAATAACTGCGCCTCTGCTGCAAGTGTATGGCCGGCAATGCGCGCCTGTTCCGTTGCGCGCGGGAGTGAAATGAGAATATCGCCCAGATACGGCACGCCTGTTTCCGGGTCGATTTCTTGCGCCGGAAAGGAAAGCACATCCGTCGGGTTGTCCAGACCCAGATAGTCGCGGTTGAGTTCGCGGATTTGATCGTCGTCCGTTAAAACGATGGTCAAATCCGCATCGACAGAGGCCGACTGCTGCTCCAGCGCGGTCAGTGCGGCGCCTCTTAACAATTCAATCGGAACTGTCTGTTGAATGGACCGGTTGGTTTCGATATGGATCATTTGTCTTGACTGGATTTTGTCGAAACAGTGGGCGCATCCTGATCTACCGGTTTGGTATTGTTTTTGGGATACTGGATGCGTGGATGATAAGAACCTCGCAGGGTGGTCACAAATGACTCGGCCACCAGGTTCAGGTCGCGCAGAGTCAGGCGCGTATTATCCAACTGACCGGCTTTCTGGGCTGTCTCGATCACGCTGCGAATTAAGTTCCGCAGTTCATCCTCGTCCTTGGGACGTTCGGCACGGGCGCGGGCCTCGGCGCCATCCGCCAGCATCAACAAGGCCGTTTCGCGCGAGAGCGGTGCTGGTCCTGGATAACGGAATTTATCGACGTCAACCTTGGACGAATCTCCGCCCACGGCCTCAATTGCTTGATTGTATTGGTAACGTGTGATCAACGTGCCGTGGTGTTGCAGGATAAAATCGTCAATCCGTTTGGGCAAACGGTATTTACGGGCCAGCCCAACCCCGTCCAGCACGTGACGCACGATGGTTGCGGAACTCTCGGCCGGATCAAGGTCCTGGTGGGTATTGATGGCGCCTGCTGCTTGATTCTCGATGAAGAAGGATGGATTCAAGGCTTTTCCGATATCGTGGAAAGTCGCCCCAACTCGGACCAACAAGGCATCTGCACCGATGCGTTCGGCAGCCTGCTCGGCCAGATTGGCGACCTGAAGGCTGTGCTGATACGTTCCCGGTGCATTGCGCAAGAATAATTGCATCAGCGGAAAATCGGGACGGGAGATCTCCAGCAATTGCAATGCAGTGGTTAACCCGAGGGTTTGTGCCAAAAAGTATTGTAAAAGCAAGGTGATACTGGCTGAAGCAATCCCATTGAACGCTGCCGCACCGATCAAAGTTGCCATACCGATCCAATCGATCTGCGTGAAGGGAATCCGGTAAGCCAGGACCATCGCTGCCCCTGCGCCGGCAACGGCCATCCCGGCCCGGAAGAAGGTCCATACCCGGCGCGCTGGTCCCAAGACAAGGATGCTGCACATGGACGCCAGCAGGTAATATGGGGTCAGATCGAGCGTATTTGGCAGACCGTAAGCAGCCAACACACAGATAACCAACGAGAGAATCAGGCCGATATCCTGGCCGAATAAGGTAGCAACCAGCAAGCCGAAAGCTGCAATTGGGTAAAGATATGGCATAACCGTTCTGTCCGGAATGGTCAGCCGCGCGCCCGCCAAGAAAACCAGGAAAATTACAGCGATCAGGATCAAACTGCGGTTATCGTTGAGAATCGCCGGGCGCCGGCGCATGAAGTACAACCAGACAAACACAGCGGATAACGCAACCAAAGCGCCGGCTCCCAGGTAATCCTGCCACTGCCGGCTGGATTGAATCAGACCCAGTTGCTGCAGCGCTTCATGATCAGCAGGAGTAATAATCTGCCCACCCTGAACAACGGTCTCGCCAGCTTTGTAGGTTTGCACGACCGGTTGAATGGCGTCACGCGCAGCCTGACGGGCAGCATCGGTCAGCTCTTGGCTATACAGGCTATTGGGAACAATAAAGGCTTTTACCAGTTCAGCAACCAGTTTGGCCTGATCCTCGCTTAAAGCCAGGCTGACCAGCGAGGGCACGTTCCGGCGAATGGATTCAAGTTCATTCTCGCGGATCGTAGTGCGCATGACTTGTTCGAGCACGCTCAAGGCTTCCTGCTGGATCGCATCCCAACGCGTGGACGATAATGCCAGCAAACTGTCAACCGTCTCAGGTTGGAGAGTAACATCACTCAAGGCCGCCAAATCGGATTGCTTCTGATCGGGAGTAGCGAACGTGTCCTCGCGAACCATGGAAATGTATTGCAGGGTGGTCCGGAGACGTTCAATCTGATGGCGAGCGATAGATGGATCAGCCGGAGCGTAGACAGGCGAGACAGCACGCCCAGCCGCCTGGCGCGCATCCTCCGTCCGCACTTCGCTGACGTACTCAACATCCTTCGGGGCCTGGTAATTCCGCGGCGCTACATCCCCCACTTTGAGCGGAAGAGCCTGCGGCCTTAAAGCCAGAGGCAACACCAGGCTGGCATACGCCAAGACCGCCGTGCAAATCAGTAGAAAAGTTTGCAGGACAGCAATCCGATTGGGGCGGCGCTCTGGTTGTAGAGTTAGGTCCATCCGCAGGATTTACTTCTGAAGCATTTCCCGTACGACCTGGCTGATCTGGTCCCCGGGCGCACGACCAGCCACGCGTGGTATCAAGGCCTTCATCACCTTGCCCATATCCGCCAGAGAAGAGGCATCCACCTCTGCAATCGCGGCTGCTGCCAGAACACGCAGTTCGTCTGCACCCATGGCTTCGGGTAGAAAGGCATCGAGCACGGTGATCTCTGCCTGGGCGGCTTCTGCCAAGTCCGGACGATTGGCTTTTTGGGCCTCTTCCAAAGATTCGCGGCGGGACTTGATCTCCTTCTGCAGGATGGCAATCACAGCCATTTCATCCAGTTTGGTTTGTCGATCCACTTCAGCCTGTTTGATGGCTGCCATGACCATTCGAATAGTGCGCCTGCGCACATCGTCACCGGCGCGCATGGCATCCTTGAGAGCGTTGTCTAGTTGAGTTTTCGTGTCCATATTTCAGATTATACCCGAAGGCCCTCTTTCACTTACCTGCAAACACAGTTTCTTGTTTATCCAAGGAATAGTGCGCGCGTCTCAGGCATCAACTGTAACGAGACCAGATCGTATTCGTGCCGGGTGCGCTTGACCGCCGCCTGGAAGGCGTAAGGAAAGGCCCGCCCACAGGACGGATCGTCCAGATTCATCCAGGCGTGCGAATCGTGTGGCAGCAAGGGCAGGACCAAACGCTTGAGACCCGGAATAAAGCTCAACACTTCCAACGGGTAGTACAGCTTCCCGGATTGCAGCATTGGGCTTTGGATCAATTCCGGGTCCAGCGGATCGACCTGTTCGGGAGTCGGAAGCGCCGGCTGTGCATAACGGGACATCCACAATGCAATGTAATTGCTGTGGGCGTAAAAATCCTGCGCGGTATGCGTCAGCCGTCCGAAAGCCTGCCAGGCAGAAACCGGATCGGCGTGCTCCAACGCAGGGAGGATCATATTCCGCTGTGCTTCAATGTATGTGTAAGATTTGTCGAAGGCATTGTTGTCGAAATGAAATTCGTCGTGGCCGACCTGCCTGCGCAAAGCATCCTGACCCAGATTGGCGGTAATGATGATCTCTAGGGTTTTTTTACTGAACAGGTCTTCCAGTGCTGCGACCGTGATCTGGCGGTGAAGGGGCGTGAGCATTTTATTTAAAGTCCAGATGAGAGTTACGACCTGCATTGCCACTATGACCAGGATCGCAAAAAAACAGCGGAAGGTGTTCCAAGCAGCTTGCCGGCAGGGCTTTTATTTTCATTTTTTATCTCCAGGATTGGGAGAACATCAAATTAAACTGATACATTTAAATGACCGGACAAATCTGATTATAATTGGATTTATGTCCCCTTTCTACACACGCAGCGGTGACGGCGGCTCAACCGGACTTCTGGGCGAGGGCCGTGTCCCCAAATACCATCCCCGCATGGAGGCGCTTGGCGCGCTCGACGAAGCCACAGCAGCCCTGGGCGTCGCCCGCTCACAAAGTCAGGCCGCGCAGACGGTGTCCATCGTGACCGAAGTCCAGCGCGATCTCTACAAGCTGATGGCTGAGGTTGCGGCTACGCCCAAAAATGTGGAACGCTTCCGCGCTATCGACACGCAGCGGGTTACCTGGCTCGAAACCCAAACCGACACCCTGAGCGAGGTCGTCAGGCTCCCCAAAGAGTTCATCCTGCCAGGCGACACACCCGCAGGAGCAGCCTTCTCGCTGGCGCGTGCCATCGTCCGCAGGGCTGAGCGGCGCGTGGTCGAACTGTTCGACCGTGAAGAAATCACCAACCCTGAACTACAACGCTACCTGAACCGCTTGTCGTCGCTGTGTTTCGTGCTCGAACTGCTCGAAACCCAGGCAGCCGGGCGGGATACCACCTTCGCCAAGGAATCATCGTGACCGGAACCATTCTCAACACCATCAGCGTGCTGATCGGCGGGACGCTGGGCATCCTGTTTGGCGCGCGTCTGCCCGAACGCCTCAAACAAACCATCGTCTCCGGCATGGGACTGTTTACCGCCGCAATCGGCATGCAGATGTTCTTCAAGACTGAAAACCCGCTGATCGTGCTGGGCGCGCTGCTGATCGGTGCCCTGCTCGGTGAATGGTGGGGGATCGAGGACGGGCTGCAAAATTTAGGAGCCTGGCTGGAGAAACGCTTCTCCAAAAACGATGCGGACAGCAATCGTTTTATCCGCGGCTTCCTGACCGCCTCGCTGCTCTTTTGCGTCGGCCCGATGACCATCCTGGGCTCCATCCAGGACGGCCTGACCGGGGATTACAGCCTGCTGGCCGTCAAATCGGTGTTGGACGGTTTTGCCTCACTGGCCTTCGCCTCGACCCTGGGCATTGGTGTGCTGTTTTCGACCCTGATCATCCTGGCCTACCAGGGCGGGATCAGCCTGCTGGCCGCTCAACTGAATGCGATCGTCACACCGGCCATGATGAACGAACTGACCGCTGCGGGCGGCGTCATCTTGATCGGCCTGGCGATCAGCAGTTTGCTCGAAATCAAGCAGATCCGCACCGGCAACTTCCTGCCGGCCCTGGCGATTGCGCCCTTGATCGTGTGGATTTTATCCATATGGGGAATATAAAATTGGGCGGCTGGTTTCAGCCGCCCAATTCGCTCTTATCGTTCTACTGACCGACAGCGGTCAAGCCGTCTTCGATCGCCTTCTGGAACTCGCTGAAAGGCACCGCGCCCGGAATCGGTGTGGTTTGCTTCTGCCCATTCAGCGTATACGAGACCACGAAATAGGGGGTGCCTTGCGCTCCAGCCTGTTGCCCATCGACCTGGTCCTGTGCCACACGGGTTTTATATTTGCCCGCACTATAACAGGCGTTGAAATCACCCATGTTCAGGCCAAGTTGCTCGGCAAAAGCCTGCAGGCGGCGGTCGGTGAAATCACCTACATTCTCACCGGTCTGGTTGGCGAACAACATATCGTGATATTCCCAGAATTTATTCTGGTCCCCGGCACAGTAGGCCGCTTCCGCGGCAGCAGCCAATTCTGCCCCGATCCAATTCCCAAACGAATGATAGACAAAGTACACTTTACCGGTCGCAACATAAGTACTGTCAATCTGCGGTTCCGTTTCCTTGGTAAACCGATCGCAGTACGGACATTGGAAATCGGAATACTCATCAATCCGCACCGGTGCGTTGGGATCGCCCATGGTGTTGTCCTGTACCATCGGTCGTGTAATCGGAGTAATCGGAGTAATCTGACCAACTGGTTTCAAACTTGGATAAATCAACGCAAAGGCAATCAGAAGGGCACCAGCCACTACCAGTGAAATTGTGATCACACGCTGATTACGCTGCTGTCGGCGTCGTTTCTCGCGCACATCTTGTTTCTTGCTCATCTCAACTCCTGTCTAGGATTAAATTACGTGGCGGGAATTTTGCCATGTAAAGGTGCTTTTGTCTAGATTAATCGACCATCACCCGGTCAGGTAATTTCAGGCGTGATCTGCACCAAACGTCCATCACCCGAGCACAGCCCATATGCGCAAGGAGCCATTCAGTGAGCCAGTCGCCAGGAGCTGCCCATCCGGGCTGAAGGCCAGGCTCCAAACCGGTTGCGAAAAATTTCCCAGTTCAGCCAAAAGACTGCCCGAGGCAGCCTCCCACAGCATGACGGAGCGCTTCCCTGTGGCAGCCAGCAAATCCCCGCCTGGACTGAAGGCTACGCTCCAGACGACGCCTGTGACCGGCAATTCGTAGCGGAGCTCGCCGGAGGCGGTATCCCAGACCCTGACGCGTTCATCCATGCTCCCGGCCAGGGACTTGCCATCCGGCGCAAATGCCAGTCCGTAAACAGTCCCATCAGCTGGCAAACGCAACTGCACGCGATAGCTCTCCGACGAATACAGGCGCAGTGTCCCCTGGCCGCTCCAGGTCAGCAGGCTGCCATCCGGGCTGTAGGCCACGGCCGGGATGCCAAACGAACTGCCCAGGATCTGCCTGGACCCCGTCCCCACGCGCCAATCCCAGACGCGGACAGTGCCGTCGTTGGCCGAGGAGGCCAAAAGCACGCCGGAGGGATGAAAGGCCAGGCGGGTAACCCCGGGCATATGCCCGGCCAGAGTGGCGCGCAGTTCTCCACTACCCACGTCGCGCAGACGGATGTTCCCGTCCAGGCTGCCGACCGCCAGGGTGCCCCCGTCCGGCGAGAAGGCCAGGCAGGTCGGCTGGGCCGAATCTGTCACCACCCAGCGCCGGACGAGTTCGCCGGTCCGGTAAACATAGACATACACCTGTTCACCACTGGCAACCGCCAGTAACTGTCCCGGGTCGGACCAGGCCACCGCCCGCACCAGGGCATGCGGACCGTAATCCAGGCCTGCGATCTCAGTCAAACGATTGGCGTTTGCAGGGGTGATAAAGACAGTATGGGGAAACGGTGTTGGTGTGGCAGGTGGCGGAAGCGGGCTCGGAGCCGGGGTAGCGGAAGCAGGTGGTAGCGCAGACATGTCCACCGGTTGGGTGACCGGGGAACAGGCTGTAAGTACGAGCAGCGACAATATGGCCAAGCGCCAGATCAAATGATTAATTTCCAGCCCATGACCTTAATAAAGCCAAAACGTCCGAAAAACCTTTTTGCCATCATGCACACTCTGCGAGTACCGAACCGTCAGCGAATACCGCTGTCATAGTTGACCGTCAGATTGGTAAATATTCCTTCTTGAACCGTAAATGGCTGCTCGGCAGCCCGCGGCAAGGGTTTCCCCTGCGGCATCTCCGGGTGCAGGATGTACTCCCCCGGTGGGAGCGGTAGGCGGAATTTTCCATCTGTCGCGGTCTGAAACCGGGTCACATCTTTGCCGCTGGATGTGCGCACGGTTATTGTGGCCTGGTAGGGCTTGTCGGCGCAGTCCATGCCTGCGCGCACCACCGGGCAGATTGGGCCAATCAGCACCTGTCCTTCGATGCCGCTATTCAACGAAACCGGCGTCTGTGGAGCGCAAGCTGTCAGAAAGACGAGCAGCCAGACCGGAGCTAAAATTCTGATTCGAGAGGTGACAAACTTAAATTTCAATTCGACCATAGCGCTGGAAAAGATACTCTAACATTATTAGGGCTTGCCCGACCAGGGCAGCATGGCCGCCAGCTGCTCGATACTGGTCCCATTGCGGATCTCGATGCGGCTCAGATAATACAGCGTCGACAGGTGATGCTCGTAAAGTGTCCCCAGACCGACCGCCGCATAATATGGCGTCCGGTAGACTTCGTCGACCACTTTTTCGTCGACCGTCCCGAAGGGATAGGCAAAGGTCTTGACCGAGGTGCCGACTTCTTTGGCAATCACGGTACGCGAATCCTTGATCTCGTGTCCTAGCTTGTCGTGATTAAGAGTTCAGGTCGATATGGCTCATGCTGTGGCTGCCGATTTCCCAACCGTGACGTACAAGCCTATGCAATTGCTCGGGGTCCATAAACCCGTCCGCTTGCAAGCGATTGCCGACAATGTAAGCCACACCCGCAAAGTCGTATTTTTCCATGATCGGGTAAGCATTCTTAAAAACGCTGACGTCGCCATCGTCAAAGGTGATCACGACTGGCCGGGCCGGCAGTTCAGCGCCGTTGACGATGGCGTCTGCCAGCAGGCTGATCGGGATGCTGGTGTAGCCCCAATCATGCAGAGCCTGCATCTGCTGGTCGAAATCCTGTGGTGAGATGTAATAGCGCGCGTCGATCGGATCGTTGGATGGCGGCGGGGTGATGCGGTGATAGAGCAGGATCGGGCAAACGATATCGTTCTTGACAAAAGCCCAGGTCGGCGTCGGGAGCGGGGTGGAGGTTGGCTCGGGAGTAGGAGTAAATGTGGCAGTTGGGATCAGGGTCGGCGTCGCAGTCGGTCGGGGGGTAAAGGTCGGGGTCGCTGTGGGTGTTTCTGTTGGCGAAAAGGCGGCCACAATACCGCTGCCACAAGCGCTGCTGCCAATTATGACTAAGACAAACAACAAACTAAGCCAAAGACGGGATTGATGCAATTTTCTATCCTTTACCATTAAATTCTTACTGATTGAGTTCCCAGATCAGGCGCAGGCCGTCCAGCGTCAGCCAGGGAGCAATGATATCGATGGCGTCAGTCTCTTTCGCCACGACTTCGGCCAGCCCGCCCGTGGCGATGACCTTCATCTCCAGCCCCAATTCCTGGCGGAAACGTTCGACCATGCCTTCGACCATGCTGACGTAACCGAACAGCAGACCGGACTGCATGGCGTGTGGCGTGTTGCGGCCGATGACCGAGGGCGGGCGCTGCAATTCGATGTGCGGCAGTTTGGCCGCGCGGGTGTAGAGCGCTTCGGCCGCCAGGTTGATCCCGGCGGTGATCGCCCCGCCCAGGTATTCGCCTTCCTTGGTAACGGCATTGAAGGTGGTAGCCGTGCCAAAGTCGATCACGCAGGCTGGGCCACCGTACAGGTGATGGACGGCGACCGCGTCCGCAACCCGATCCGCGCCCACCTGACGGGGGTCTTCGTAGCGGATGCGGATGCCAGTCTTGACACCCACGTCCACAATCAGCGGCTCCTGCTTGAGATACTCGCGGCAGGCCTGGGCCACGCGCCCGGTCAGGGGGGGCACAACCGAGGCCAGACAAATCCCGCTCAGGCATGCGGAGTCGCAATTGGCGCGTTCCAGCAAACCCAGGAATTGCATGCCGTATTCGTCCGGCATGCGGGTGTGGTCGGTGGCCAGCCGCCAGTGGGCGTCGAGTTGATCGCCGTTATATAGACCGAGCGTTACATTGGTGTTACCGACATCTATGGCAAGTAGCATGACCTTATTTTACTGTAAAAGCTGTCGGACAGGCTGGGACTCCCCTGCGCGAGGTAGATCATTTCACCGAATCGATCAGCTCAGCCACCAGATCGTAGCGATGGAACTGCGGCATGATGTACACTCCGGCCGCCCAGGTTTTGATCTGTTCGATCAACTCGACCGCTATTTTGAGACCTTCCTGCGCGCCGCCTTCGCCGGCCGCGTCCATGCGCTGGCGCGTCTGGTCGGGAATGTGGATGCCGGGCACCTCATGATGCAGGAAAGCCGCGTGGCGCGCGCTGACCAGCGGCAGGACTCCCACCAGGATCGGCTTCCCGAGCGGACCATGCTCGGCCTCGAAGCGGCGGACGAACTCCAAACCGGCCTCCGGGCGGTAGATCGGCTGGGTCAGGAAGAAATCCACCCCGGATTTCAACTTGCGTTTCAGGTTCTTGAACTCGGCTTCCTGGTTCTGGGCAGACAGATTGAGCGCCGCCCCCACGAAGAAATTGGTCGGCTGGCCGATGGAGGTGCCGGAGTGGTCCAGACCGACGTTGAAGCCTTGCTTGATCAATTTGATCAGGCCTGACGGCACCAGGTCGTAATTGTCCATCGCCTCGGGGTAGTCGCCGATGGCAGTCGGATCGCCCATCACCACAAATACATTGCGGATGCCCAGGGCGTGCGCCGCCAGCAGGTCGCCCTGCACGCGCAGCAGGTTGCGCCCGCGGGTCGGGAAATGCAGGGTGGTCTCGACCCCCACCCGGCGCTGGACCACCTCACACACCGCCCAGGCGGACATGCGCATGCGTGCCATCGGGCTATCGGCCACATTGATCACATCCGCGCCGGCTTCAGCTAAAAGTGAAGCGCCGGCAATCAGCTTGTAGGTGGACAGGCCGCGCGGCGGGTCCATTTCGACCGAAATTGTGAATTTGCCATCCGCCAGGGTTTGCGCCAGGCGCGAGGGCTGCTCGGCGGAGGCTTCGCGCTCGTCCGTTTCCGTCGGGGCGACGAACTCGACCGTACTCGGTCCGCAGCCGTCCGGATACTTGTCCAAGGCAGTCCGCATGGAGGCAATGTGCTGGGGGGTGGTGCCGCAGCAGCCCCCGACGATATCAGCGCCAGCCTGGCAGAAGGCCAGGGCATAGTCGCCGAAGTAGTCCGCATCGGCCGGGTACATGATGCGCCCGCCGACCTGTTCCGGCCAGCCGGCGTTGGGTTTGACCCAAAAATGACCGTCCGGCACGGCCTGCCGCATCCCCTTGAGCAGGCGCAGCAATTGGGCCGGACCGCCGGAGCAGTTGACCCCAATCACATCGGCCCCGCTCTTGCGCAGGGTGTGGGCAACTTTGGCCGGGTCGTCGCCCAGCAAGGTGCGGTCATCGCGCGTGAAGGTGACCGAAGCCACCACCGGCAGGCTGCAGACCTGGCGCGCCGCCCGGATCGCCTCCTGGATCTCATACAAGTCGCTCATGGTTTCGATCACGATCAAGTCGACCCCAGCCTGCGCCAGGGCAGTAATCTGCTCCGCGAAGGCAGCCCGGGCCTCCTCCGGCTGGACGCGCCCGAAGGGTGCGATGCGTACGCCCAGCGGACCCAGGTCCCCAGCGATCAGCACCTCCTTGAAAGAAGAAGATACGATCCGCCGTGCCAGCTCCACGCCGGCGCGATTGATCTCGGCCATCTGTTCGTCGAGGCCGTGCTTGGCCAGTTTGTAGCGGTTGGCCCCGAAGGTGTTGGTCAGGACCAGACCCGCCCCGGCCTCGATGTACTCACGATGGACCTCCGCCACAATGGCGGGATTGGTCAGGTTAAGCTCATCGAAACACTGGTCGAAGCCCACGCCACGGCTGTGGAGCATGGTGCCCATCGCGCCATCGGCCAGCAAAATCCCCTGCTTGAGTACGTCCTGAAATTTAGCCATGTGCATCCTTCTCTCGCGCCTGCAACCAGTCCTTGACCGCCTGGCCGGTGCCCAAATCCCAGGGACGCAGTTTTTCCGGCGGGACGGCGCGCATCGCCTCGAGCTCATCGCCCAACACGATCTTGCCGCTGACCTTGACGTGATAGGCCAGGATCAACTGGTTCATTTGCTCAAAAATATAATCACCGATAAAGCTGACGATCTGGCCATCCAAGCCCAGTTCTTCTTTGATCTCGCGCAAGACGCCCTGCTCGGGGGTCTCACCTTTTTCGAGGAAGCCGGCCACGATGCCAAGCCATTTCTCCGGCCAGCCCTTGGAGCGCACCAGGATCACCTGCCCCTCGTGCTCGACCAGCGCGGCCACGACCGGCGTGGGATTCTCCCAGTAGACGTAATCGCAGTCCGGTGACGAGCACTTCTGGCGCAGCCGCCCAGCGATTTCGGCCGGGACTAGCGTTGCGCCGCACTGCGGGCAAAACTTGTGCGCCTTCATTTCATCAACTGTTCCACGCGGCTCTCACCCACGCCGTAATATTTGGCCTCGGGATGGTGGACCACGATGGCGGCAGTGGACTGCTCCGGCACGAGCTGGTAAGCGGTCGTCAGGGTCATGCCGAGTTCCTTTTCAGCCGGCAGCAGGTCGAAAACCTGGCGGTGGTCCTCCAGTTCAGGGATGGCAGGGTAGCCCCACGAATAGCGTTTGCCCTGTCCCTCGGACAAGCCCAGCTCACGGCGGATGTGGCGATGCAGGTACTCAGCCGTCGCCTCGGCAGTCTGTACCGCCAGTCCATGCGTGAAGTAAGCCTCAGAGTAATCGCCCGCAGCCTGCAGTTTATCGAAGCGGTCCGTGGCCTGTTGGCCGACGGTCACGACCTGGAAGGCGACCACGTCCATCTGGCCCAAGTCACGCGGAGCGAAGTAGTCCGCCAGGCACAGGTGGTCGTCGTGGGGCTGGCGCGGGAAGCTGAAGCGCATCAACTCGTCGGGCGAGGCGGACTGGATCGAGTCCGGTTGGTAGATGACCAGATCATCGCCGTCGGACTGGCAGGGCCAGAAGCCGTAAACAGCCTGCGGCTTGAGCCAACCTTCCTTGAGCGCCTGCTTCTGCATCTTCGCCAGCCGCGCATCGAATTCAGCCTGCAGTTTCTCCCATTCAGCGCCGTGCGCGTTCTTGGCGCCCCACGACAGGCGGAAGAGCTCGTTCTTGTACAGGTGCTGAAAGACGATCTCGAGCGGCATTTCCCCGACCAGGCGCGCTCCCCATTTCGCGGGCAGCGGGATCGGGGCGGGGACGATCCCCGAACGCTCGCCCGGCCGGGAAGTCCGTTTGACCGGTTGGAGGCCCAGCTCGTGCTCGGCCTCGCGGTGGATGCGGTCGAGCAGTTCTTCGCGCCGCTGCGGGTCGATCAGTGCATCCATCGTTTCCAGCCCCTCGAAGGCGTCCTTGCAGTAGAAGACACCCGGATCGTAAGGCCGCTGGTCCTCGGTGAACAAGATTCGTCGTCCGAAGCGGCGGTTGATGGCCGCCCCGCCCACCAGCACCGGGATCGACAGCCCGCGGCGCTGCAGTTCATTGATGATCAGCGGCATCTGCTTGGAAGTGGAGACCAGCAGCGCGGACAGGCCGATGGCCGTGGCCTTGACCTCGACGGCCTTGCTGATAATGGTCTCGGCCGGGACTTGCTTGCCCAGGTCGTGCACGGTGTAGCCGTTGTTGGCCAGGATGGTCTTGACCAGGTTCTTGCCAATGTCGTGCACGTCGCCGTAGACAGTGGCGATCACCACCGTGCCCTTGGTCACGCCCTCGACCTTCTCGAGATAAGTCTCGAGATGCGCAACTGACTTCTTCATCACCTCGGCCGATTGCAGTACGAAGGGCAGGATCAACTCACCCGCGCCGAACTTGTCGCCGACTTCCTTCATGGCGGGTAGCAAGACCGTGTTGAGCATGTGGACGGCGCTCTCATGTTTGCTCGGGAAATCATCACGCCCGATGATCTCGTCGATTGCCGCCTCAACACCCTCCTTGTGGCGGTGCAGGATGCTCCAGTGCAGGCGTTCCTCCGGGGTCATACCTTCAGTTGGGTTGGCATTCGCATCAGAAGTATCGGGAACAACATTCTCGAAGCGCTCGATGAAGCGCTGCAAGGCATCCGGGCGGCGGTTGAAGATCATATCCTCGGCCAGTTCGCGCTCGACGGGGTCGATCTCGGCATAGGGCTTGATGTGCACCGGATTGACGATGGCCATATCCAGTCCGGCCTGCACGCAGTGATACAGCATGACCGAGTTCAATACCGGGCGGGCAGCCGGCGAGAGCCCGAAAGAAACATTGGAAACGCCCAGCGAAGTCAACACGCCGGGAAAATTCTGTTTGATCAAGCGGATACCTTCGATCGTGTCGACGGCCGAATTCAGGAACTCGGCATCCCCGGTAGCCAGTGTAAAGGTCAGCGCATCGTAGACCAGCGCGTCCGGGCGCAGGCTGTGGTCATTGACCGCAATCTCGTAGATGCGCCGGGCTACTTCCAGCTTGCGTTCGGTGGACTTAGCCATGCCCTGCTCGTCGATGGTCAGCACGATGACAGCCGCATTATGGGTCTTGGCCAGGCCGAAAATTTTGTCAGCTTTGGCGCGGCCACTTTCCAGATGAGTCGAATTGATCAGGCAGCGGCCGGGCGCAGTCTTGAGCGCGACTTCGAGCACGTCCGGTTCGGTGGTATCGATCACCAGCGGGACCTCGACGCCCATTTCGAGCTTCTTGACCACGTTGCGCATCAAGTCCACCTCGTCCGGGCGTTCGGTGACAGCGCAGGAAATATCCAGGGCGTGCGCACCGCCTGCCACCTGGTCACGGGCCAGTTCGAGGATGGCGTCATAATCTTCTTCGAGCAGTATGCGCTTGAACTTACGCGAGCCCTGCGCATTGCAGCGCTCACCGATCAGGGTGGGCGGCGGGTCCTGGCGCATGGAAATGGCCGAGATCGAGGAGGAAAGGCGCGGGGTGGACTGGTCCGGGCGGGCCGGATGCGGATGCTTGCCCAGCTTTTCGACGAGCAGTTTCAAGTGGGCGGGCGTCGTCCCGCAGCAGCCACCCACGACCGAGATGTTATGCTTTTCGACGAATTCTGTCAGCGCCGCGGCGAAGGGTTCCGGCTCGAGCGGGTAGACGGCCTGACCGTCGACGTTGAGCGGCAGGCCGGCGTTGGGGATGCAGGAGACCGGCAGGGTGGATATTTCGCCCAGTACGCGGATCGGCTCGCGCATGTGCTCGGGGCCGGTCGAACAATTCAGGCCGATGACATCGATCGGCAGATCCTCCAGAATAGTCAATGCGGCGGTGATATCGGTGCCCAGCAGCATGCGTCCGGTAGTATCCAACGTGACCTGGGCCTGGATCGGCAGCCAGATGCCGGTCTCTGCGAAGGCTTGCTGGATGCCGGTGATGGCCGCTTTGACCTCCAGGATGTCTTGCGAGGTCTCGATCAGCAGCACATCCGCGCCGCCGCGCAGCAGACCGAGGGCCTGTTCGCGGAAGACGTCCGCCAAGTCGTCAAAATCGACATCCGATAGCTGAGGATCGTTGGCGGAGGGCAGTTTGCCGCTCGGCCCGATGGAGCCAGCCACGAAGCGCGGCTGTCCCGTTTTGGCGGCATACTCATCCGCCAGGCGGCGGGCCAGCGCGGCAGCCGTCTGATTGATCTCGATCACACGCTCCGCCAGACCGTATTCCGCCATGGTGATGCGATTGGTGCGAAAGGTGTCGGTCTCGATCACATCCACGCCGACTTCCAGGAACGAGCGATGGACATTTTCCACCGCTTCAGGATGGGAAATGACCAGGTAGTCATTGCAGCCGTTGTACTGCTCGCCGCCAAAGTGCTCGGCAGTTAAATTCATAACTTGCAGGCTGGTGCCCATGGCGCCGTCGTAGACCAGCACGTGATCGTTGAGTGCCTCCAGGTAACGGCGGTTGGTATATTTGCGTTCGGTCATGTTCGCTTCCTTTCCAAAAGCTAACGGTAATGCAGCCGACCTCAATAAAAAACGCCTCTCTGGTGCAGAGAGGCGACACGTTCCAACTTGTATCAATCCTCATCTTCCAGACATTTGTCTGCCGGAATTGGCACCAGCTTTCGCGGTTGCCGAGGCTTCACAGGGCCGGTCCCTCTGCCTCTCTGGATGAGTACAATCCTAAATTGTTGGGCGGTAGTTTACCACAGCGCCGGGTGCCTGTCAAACGGATGAATGTGATTTTATTGGTCGGTGATTACACAGCCCAGCTCATCTTGGATAGCCTGCCAGGCAGATTGCTGTTCCTGGGAGACCGGGGAATCTTCCAGAATGCGCTTCCAGTTATCGCACAAGAGCGCCTGCATATCCTGGGTTGTTTTTTCGGCAACCGCTGTCAACTGAACTGCCTGCCCCCAATCCCCTTGGCGGGCGAAGGCTTCGATGAATGGCAGATATTCGGGGCCAAACTTAGCCTGTGCAACATTGCTGGCGTTGGCTGCTTCCCAAAGCCGGATTACTTCGTCCCATTGTCCAAACTCACGCGCCAGGTCAGCCTTCTCGAAGAAATAACACCAGTCGTGAGGGGGTTCCTTTCCAAACACATCCACCGGCATCGGCGTATCCTTTAAATCGACCAGGCCGTGATTGATGACTGTAAACAACTGTGTTTCCTGTTCTTCGAGGAGAGGCTCACCTTTGTAAACATCATCCACAACCTGCAAGCATCCTCGTCCTTGCCGATATATGACCGGCAGAGCGTGTTGAAAATCAGATTTGAAGATTATTGAACGGAACGAAACGTCAACCGAACCACCAATGCGGTATTTGCCCGCCGCCAGGTCCCACAATTCACTTGGCCCGTCAAACCACCAATACAAAACATTCTCTTTATCATACTGAGGAGCATAAATGATGTTGACTGCATAAGCAATCTGGTTTTTAGCATTGTAAGTCATTGGTGTATAAGGTGAGAGGATGAAAGTGCCCGGTTTCATGGAAGGCACTCGCCATTTCATTTGCCAATAGTAAGTCCGTTGATCTCGCCAGTTCAAAACAAATTTATTGCCGGTCCTAAATTGCAGTGAAAAAGAACTGGCTAGCAGGATTGCAAAAAAAATATTCTGAACTTGTCTTCTTGACTGGCCTGTAAGCCACAAAATGATCAGAACAATCAACGGCACAGCCCCAAAAACCTGACCGAATAGGAAGCGTCCGGCCCAGATCCCGTTAATGGCCTGGCGATCAATGATCCAATTTGGCAAGCCGCCCAAAATCAAAGCAACAATTGACAAGAGAGTAACGAACAAAGGTGGAGGTTCCTGCAGTTCACCCTGCCCTTTATTTCGGAACCAACCCCACATATAAATTGCACATAACACAGCAACGATGGCTCCCAGCCCCCATGAAGCCAGCGTGGCTTTAAACTCCAGGCTTATATCCTGGGGCGTCCCAGACAAGGTCCAAACATAGAAGACCGCATAATCAACATCCTGCAGAGCGATCTCAGAGTAGTGACGCAACGTCCCAAGCGGATCATGCGTCAGCTGCTCGAAAATCTGGGGGTGGTGTTTTGCGGCAGATCCTGCCAGCTGGATCGAGGGCAGGACCTCAAATTTATAGACCAAAAAAAGGATGAAAACAAGTGCATATGGTAGCCAGGTAATAAAAACACGCTTGATCGACTCCAACTTGTCTTTATCACTCAATCGGAATATATAAAACAAGAGCATCAAGCGGATTAGTTCCAGGGCAGAAAAATACTCGACTATTAGAACCTGCATCAAAGCCATGGCAACGGATGACCAGTAAATGAAAATACGATATCTCCCCTTGCTTTGCACAGCCCTGATCATCAAGAGCAAGGATAACGTATACAAGAACATGCTTGAATAATGCGGGATACTGGTCAGGACAACAAATTGCCGCGAGATTCCAGGGTAGAGAGCCAGCAATAACCCTAACCAACCAACTTCCATGATCCGTTTTGGCCAAAGCTGCAGCAGCGCCTTAACCAGGAACAAAATTGCTCCCCAATTTAACAATAATCCAAGAATATGCCAGCCGATAGAAGACGCACCCAGAATTGGATTAAACAGTACATGCACAAATGATGAGAACGGGCGATCGATTAGGAAATAATCCCAAATTTGCTTGAAGGAGAACCCTTGTTTATAAAGAAAGACCCCCTCCCAATCATCATAATAAAAACCCATGCGCCAGATTTGGGAATCGTATGCCAAGACCATGACGCCCAAAAGGACAACCGCATACATACGGAAGCTGCTTTTCCGCTCGAGCCAGTTCAGAGAAGATCTGTAAATTTCTTTAATATTCATATAGTGGGTCGTGGAAAAATAATATGGGCCCGGTTGGATTCGAACAAACGACCAAGCGTATTCAGGTTCAAATTCAATTAGGATACATTACAAGCGTGAATTATACCCATGATTTGCAATGGCCGGTATTACTAAGTTCATTCGCCGGGGGTACCATGAGGGATCGGGGGAGGACAATTACCCATAAAAACTTTTGGAGCCCCATCAGGACAAGTTCCCGCTTTGCTTTTCTTTGACTTGTCGCTACTTGACGGAGAGCAGCCATCAAGGTCATATAGGAAACTTCTAATCCGGATGCCATCCACCAGATTGCTTATCTGGACCTTGCCGCTCGCAGTGGTGTTACAGTTCACAGTATTTGTACTGACCAGTGAGCACCTAGCTAGGTCGTCTCCAATCTGAAGCCCAATCCTCCCACTGCTGATCCATTGTTCTACCTGGTAGGAATCGTACCACGTCCTAAGATTAAGAGAATAGCCTGTCCCCGTCTGTTGACAGAAAGTTACTCCATATAACACATCATCCGGTATCGGCGGAAGATGTGTAGATGTCAGAGTGGGATTTTGTGTTGAAGTAAATGCTAATGTGGGTATGTATGTGTTTTTCGCCGTCGGTGTACTTGTGAAAATCGGGGTATAGGTCAAAGTCGGCGTGGCTGTACGAAAGACACCGCCGAGATTTTGCGAGTCCGCAAAGGCATAAGCGAGGGTGGCCAGGATAATTATTACAAGGATGATAATAACAGAATAATGTTTCACGTTTGAGTTGGCAAGCTAATTGTTCATGTTAGCGAAATCTTGTCCTGATACATTTTATCGCAAGAAAATCGAAAAAGCTGCTCCCGGACAAGGCAGAATCATAAGAGTAAGAAAAGATTTGCAAGGTTGAAAAAAAAGTGGGGTTGCCTTACCATTCACTACACAAATTTAGACATGGCCATGCAGTATATGCCTTAAAAAATATGGATATTTCTGCTTATAAGGCTGTTAGTCAAAATCTCATGCATGCCAATCTAAGTATCACAGATGGAATTTATGGAATATTACAGGACAAAGACGTTAGAACCAGAATTGTTGGGCTTGAGAATCAAATTGATGTAAAAGAACCGAGAAATTTACAACATCTAAAAAAAGGATTGCAACAAGTCTTGGATGAGATTGAAGAAAATAATTTTGATTAGTGAATGTATTTGTATCCAATGTTGATTTTGGTAATGGGGAGTGTCAGAAATCTTGTGTAAATGGGCATTATACAGGCCAGCGATCTTCAAAGCGAATGGCTAACTGATTGAGGATCAACGGCCAGTTTTGAATGGGAGCCGTCCATTTCCTGGTAATGTCCATCGTGGCCAGATAAAGCAATTTTCTCACAGCTTGCTCGGTTGGGAAAGAGCCTTTGTTCTTGGTCACTTTTCTCAATTGGCGATGATAACCTTCCACCGTATTGGTGGTATAGATCAGGCGGCGGATTTCCCTTGGAAACTCAAAGAAGGTGGCCAAATCATCCCAGTTGTTTTGCCAGGAACGTACCGCGGCAGCGTACTTGTTCTTCCAGGTTTGCTCCAGTTTTTGCAGATTGGCTTCAGCTTCTTCTCGAGTTGCTGCCTGATAAACGGTTTTCAGGTCGGCGACAAATGCCTTGCGATCTTTCCAAACCACATACTTCAGGCTGTAACGGATTTGATGGATCACACAGCGTTGTACTTTTGTCTCCGGGAAAACAGACTGAATGGCATCCTTGAAACCCGTCAATCCGTCAATGGATGCAATGAATATATCCTGTACCCCACGGGTTTGCAGGTCGGTGACAACCGAGAGCCAAAAGTTGGCTCCTTCGCCGCCGTCTCCAATCCAATGGCCCAATGGTTCTCTGTGGCCGTCCAGATCAACGCCTATCACGTTATAGACCGCAATATTGGCGATCTTGCCATCCTTTTTGAGCTTGATATGGATGGCGTCCAGATACAGGATCGCATAGATCTCTGCCAGGGGACGGTTTTGCCAGCCCTCCACCAGCGGCCAGACCTTATCCGTAATGGCGCTGATCGTTTCTGGCGAAACATCGATACCGTACAGCTCGGTCAGCAGATCCTGGATGTCTCGTGTGGACATCCCCTTCGCATACATGGCGATGACCTTCCGTTCGATCTCGTTGCTGTTCTTTTTCAACAGCGCTGATTGGAATTCACCGTTTCGATCTCGAGGCACTTTGATTTCTGCATCGCCGCCAGACGTACGCATTTTGCGGGTGTAATGCCCGTTACGGTTATTCCCAGAATTGTGCCCCTCGGTCTCATAGCGCTCATAGCCCAGTTCTGAAGTCAGTTCTGCTTCCAGCATATCCTCGATTGTTTTTGAGAACAGCTTTGCAAAGATGCCGTCTTTGCCATAGAAATCATCAATTGAAGTGGCTTTCCCTAATTCTTGCGCCACTTCTTCGGCACTGGGCATATGCGATTGTATGTCTTTCTTTTCAGGATCCTTTTGCTTGTTCATTGGGTTTCCTTTCGGGTTTTAGGATAACCCATTTACACACTTTTTCTTACACCCTTTGGTAATGATCATATCATCTCGTTATGATTACCGTGTTGATCGTAGCTATGATGTTGATCATGGTAGATTATCAACATTTATGTTTGGTTTTGTAAAACTCAGAAGTGACCTTACTTACATTTCTCTGTCTTTTCGGGCTTCTTGAATTAATTTTTGTATCGTTTCATTTTCATTGATTGCATGAAGTTGTATTTTAGGATTGCTATTAACAAAAACACGAAATATTTCGTCCGCAAAAGCTCTGCCAATATTATCGATATCCTTAAAGTCAAGGACAACTGTTTTGAATCGGTCCAGTCGAGTAAGTAGCCGTTTTGCTTGAGATCGCGAAACTAGGTTTTCGCTACCATACTTAACAAGCTTTACAGGCACAATGGTTTTATTAAAACCAAAGTCATCTGAGTCACTAGTAAACTGAGAAAAAATGCCCAGTATTGTTGTATCCGATTTCGGAGATATCTCCATTTGAACCAGCGTACCCTTTATGGAATCATCTGTTTCAAATAAATAATCATTTCTTTTTGTGCCAAAGCATAAATTACCCGAAAATATCATAAATAAATCAAACATCCTTGATGTAAAAAATATACCTTCGCCTGTGTGTTTTGTGGGGTCAGTTGTTAAACTTGCCTTTTGAGAGTTCTAATAACGCATGCATAGGATCGTCCAGTTTGTACTTTTTCTGAATATTGTTAAAAATACCAATACCATCATCCTTTACTGTCATTTCTATTTTGTCAATCCATATTGTTATATTTATTTTTATGTTTTTACCTTCTGAATGTTCTATGGCATTATTAAATATTTCTGTAAAACCATACTGACAGACATTCACAACATTATCTTTAATTCCTTTAAACAATGTTAAGACATCATCTCTCCATATTTTATCTTCTGCTAATGTTTCGCTAAGCCTATAAGATCTAGCTAAAGTTTTTGTTGGCTTTAGAATGTATCGTATATCCTTTGTAGTGCCCTGGATGTCAATAATGTCCTGGCTTGTTAGGTCATGGATATATCGAAGAATTGCAGTACGTGATAAATGAAACTCATCTTGGGTCAAGCGAACAATGTCCGAAGGATGTTCGCGAAGATTTAAGAGAATAAACTGTATTAATTCGTCGCGCTTCTGTTTTTTTAGACTCATATTTACCAGAATATCAAATCTTTTTTATAAACTTTTCAATATTATTGATAAACTTATTTATCTGAAATTGTAAACATATCTGCTAATCATTATAAACATAAACTTGCAATATTGTAAACATAAAAATAATTATTGTCAACTTAGCAGAGTGATTTAGAAATACTTTTTTATCCCCTTAATTGCACAAGACAAATTGTGCTAAATATGGGCCCGGTTGGATTCGAACCAACGACCAAGCGATTATGAGTTGCCTGCGCTAACCACTGCGCCACGGGCCCGTAAAAACATAGCGTCCATATCGTCCATATGCCCCATATGTTGCGGTATTTGTCCTAGACAACCCAAAATATGGGGGTACGAATTCTCTCAAAGAAGGAAGCTGTCCAATGATAACATATGTTCCCACAGCAATTGCAGTAAAACTGCAGTAAATTTGCAGTAAATAGAGATCGATCTTCAACGCCAACGTCTTTGCGGGCGAGGTGGCCAAATACGCCGGCTGGTCCCCGCCCGTGATCGCGACCGTGGAGCACGACCCGGCCATCCCGCGCGCCCAGGACGAAGGCCGGCCGGCGGTGGTCGCTTCGGAAACCCTGGGGCGCGCGGCGGCGAACCCCTGCGCAAAGGGTTCAAGCTGGGCGGCATCCGCATTCGGGCGACGAAGTAGGCCGCATGGTCATGGATCTGCTTGACCCCCGGGCTGCACAAACTGGCCTGGACGCTGAGAAGCGCCAGGCGATCGTCGACGAGGTGATCGACGCCGTCAATCGCGAGTTCCCAGGTTCGACCCTGCGCGCACCCACCGAAAGCGAACGCGTGCAGGTCAGCCTGCGCGTGCGTTCGCTGGTGGCGAACGCCTTCCGGACGCACAACCTGCCCCCATCCGAGGGGGAACAGGCGCTCCTGGCCGAGGAGATCGCCCGGCGCGTAATGGGCCTGGGCTTTCTGGATTTGCTCCTGCCGCCGGCGCGGACCGACCTGTCCGAGATCACGATCTATTCCAGCGGTTTGATCCAGGTCATGAAGAAAGGCCGCGCTTGGTCCTCCAGGAAACCACTGGTTGACGAATGCCCCCAGAACCTTTCCGGAAGGTTTGGATCGTAAACCATCGAAGGTTGTAACCAGATTTGGCTCTGTGTAACTCGCCTTGGATCAGCTTTCTAAATAACTGGCCACGTATCTCTCGAAATTGGTGTGGAAGCCTTCCAGCCAGGCCTCGATGAAGGTCCGGGACTCGAACATCGGCAGTAGATCCACCGCCAGGTCTGCGGCGGAAATGCCAGCAACCTTGGCGCGTAAGGCCTGCATGGCTGCTCTCAGGCTATACTGCGATTCGCTTTCCCGAGTCAGTTTCTCTGCTAATGGCTGTACTCCCTGCTGCATGAACCACAGCAGGTCGTAGTAATCGCGACCTTTGACGAACGCGCCCCCCTTCCCACGCTGAAAGTTACGTTCCAGGCAGGCGATCATCTTGCCGGCCATCATGGTCCCCAGTGAAAAATGGGCCGGCACGAAGCTGCGACCGTAATAAAAAACAGGCGTGTTTTGGATGACCGTGATTTGCTTGTGATGGCTGATCTCTACTTTTAGGTGTAACGCTTCATTGCGATGGCCGGACAACCGCAATGCATTGAGCACTGGCAGCTTGAGTGTGACGCGCAGGATGCCGCTCTCGCCCGACTGAACCTTGACCTCCGCAAGTTCATATTCCAGCGCCTTCCGGAACAACCCCAGCAGATCCTCCCCCAGACCGGTCAGATCTACTTCGGCGCCGTTGTCGAAGTCGAGATCTTCGGAGAGGCGGTTCAACGCATAGACGACGTGCAGGCAGGTGCCGCCGTAGAAGTTCAAGCGGCGGTAGGTCGGGTGATTGTACAGAAAGTCCAACACGTAAGACTGCAGCGCCTCCTTGAGCAGGATGCGTTTGGTCTCCACCGGGAGGAGTGAGTCGTTCGAATCGAGCACGTGCTGCAGGGACTGGATCAAGGTTGCCATATTTGCCTCCGGAAATTCTCCAGGATGGACCTCATTTTCCGCGAACCGCTTTCATTGACGTAGCGCGCAAACTCTTCTCTGTCTGGGGATGGCGCTTCGTCCAGGTTGAGGCGCAGTTCCCCAGCCAGGTTCGTCTTCAGGGATCGAGCGGAGGTGGGTATGGGCCGCAGGTACAGGAAGTCGAACAGTGCCTTTGCCAGCGATGCCCGGGCGACCTGGACGCCGTAATGTTCGGTGATGAAAAAGCCGTGATACAGGTCGTTACGGATATGCCTGTACCAGAACGTGCCTAATTGATTGGTGATTTTGCGTGTGTTCTTAAGAGTCACACTGGTGGTTGGATAGGTGATCTCAGTCAGCAGCTGGTGCTCCTGCAAAATGAATTCCAGGGATAGATAAGACTGCGGCAGCAGGATCGTGCTCACCACGGCAGTGAAAGCGGGGTCGCTATGATGCTGCTCGTGAAAGCGACGTGTCATGTACACGCCCTTCTTGAGCTGCAGGAGATGGCCGGCTTTCGCCCAGCGGGAAAGCAGCACACGCACCTGGGTAGGGGACTCCATGCCCGTTGCCTGTTTGAAACCTTGCAGGGTGAAATAAGGGGTATTCTCGAAGAGGCGTAGCAGATCAGTTTTCATTATCTATATCGGATAATATACATATTTTGTATATTATCCGATATGAAACGCAAATCGTCAAGCACCAATTACGAAGAGATTATTTCTGAAAACAACTCGATCGAGAAAAAGGGAACCTTGGATATTTATCTAGCTAACAAACACAGGGAGTGGACGCATTGGATGACAAACAAAGATATCCATGCTACGATCAAAACTCATAAAAGGGTGTTATCGCACTTTGTACGTTGCATCCTTCTGCCAAGTAAACGTTGGGCGAACGGATCCTTCTTCTCAAGCGGAGAAATTCTTTGTCAGCTTTCTCTTTTAATCCACTTGCGCTAAGTATTGCGGGACTCGTCAGCCTGATCGCGCTCCTGATCGGCTGGCAAACTTCCGGCCGCTGGGCCTGGTTATCGACGCGCGCCGAGCGCCGGCTGCAAAAAGCGGAGTTGCCCAGCCTTCGGGAAGACTCGCTCCTGAAATTCCCCACCAATTCCTTGCAGAGAAAGCTGCTGGAATCAGGATTATCCTGGTCCGCCCTGCAGTTCCGGCTGGCGAGTATCGTGGTTGGCCTGGCGGGGGCGCTGCTGGCCTGGCAGTTCTTCGTGCCGGGATTGCCCGCGCTCGTGGCCGGCCTGATGCTGGCCTATGCGCCGACGGCCTATCTCAACGAACGCGCCCTCTCCCGCGGGCTGCGGATCGACGAGCAGCTGCCGGTGGCCTTGTCGCGCATCGCGGCGGGATTGCAGGCCGGCCGCGGCCTGGACCAGGTGCTCGAAACCACCGCCCGTTCCCTGCCGGAAGGCAACCCGTTGATCGATGAGCTGATCAAAGCCGCGCAGGATATCCGCACCGGAGATGCGCAGGAAGCCATGCGCAGACTGGCCGAGCGTTCGGCCTCACCTTCGCTTGCGAATGTGGCCATGCTGCTGGAAAGCTACCTGCGTGCCGGCGGGGGCCAGTACGCCAGCGTGGTCTCCGAAGCTGCCATGCAAATCCAGCGCCTGATCTCGGTCCGCAACCACGCCCGCGCCAAAGCCGCGCAGGCGCTGCAGGCCGCCCGTTTGATCCCGCTCATCATGGGCGGGGTGCTGGTGATGATGGCGCGCGACCCGGCCACGGCCGAGTCCTTTCGCACGCCCCTGGTGCAGGTGGTGATCGCCGTGACGATGGGCGTCATGCTCCTGGGCTTCCTGACCATGCGCCGCGAGATCCGGAGGGTGGTGTGATCGAACTCCAAATCACCTTGACCGCGCTGGTCCTGTCCCTGCTGATCGCGGTGACCTTCGAGCGCTTCGTGGAGCTGGTCGACCGCCGCGCGGCGGCGCGCATCTCGCGTTCGGAGCAGCCCAAAGCCAGCGCAGCTTCCGTACTGGAAGAACAAATTGGTGGATGGCTGTCGCGGCTGGTGCCCGGCTACCTGCGCCAGGTGGCTTCCGACCTGTACTGGGCCTCCTTCGCCGATGGGAAGCTGCAGGGGCGCAGCCCGGCGGCAGTCTTCCTGCGACAACTGCTGATCACGCTTGGCGTGGGCATGGCAGCCTACCTGGCGCTGGGATCGAGCCTGGCGCTGGCCGGCGGCCTGTTGGCCGGCTGGTCGCTGGCGCGTTCTGACCTGCACAGCAAAGCCGAGACGGTGCGGCTGCGCATCGCCCAGGAACTGCCGGAGTTCGTGCAGTTGATGGCAGCCGAATCGGCCAGCGGCGCGGCGCTGGAGACGGTGATCCGGCGCGCCGCGCAGGGCACCACGCAGACGGCGGCCTGGTTCCGGCGGGTGCTGGAGGGCGCATCGGGCAAGGCGCTCTTCCTGCGGGATGGGGAAGGCGGCTTGCTCAGGCAGGCCGCTGAAGAAAGCGGGCACGCCGGGCTGATCAGCCTGGCCATTCAATTGGAGTTTGTGGGTAAAGGGGTGCAGGTGCAGGGCTTGCTCAAATCCCTGGCGCTGACCTTCGCCGACGAGTTCATCGCCCAGGCCGAGACGCGCGCCGAGCGGCTGGGCTCCAACCTGGGTGTGGTCTCAGCGGTGTTTTATTTCCTGCCCTTTGTGGTCACAGTGCTGGTGATCGTGGGCGTGCCGTTGATCCAGACGATTTCTGGTTAGGCGTCTAACGACAATCCAAAATGATTATTGAAAATATTACTCCGGGGTCGGAGAACTGCGGTCTGCGCTAGCTCAGACCTGGCCCGAGCCTGTCGAGGGGTAGGAGACTATGCGTCATCTGAGCTTCGCCGACGAGTTCATCACTGGGTCCGAGACACCATGATAGCGAGACGGCTTTTTATTAAGGTCCCGGCCAAATATTTTTGGGTGTTTCGATGCAACCCCTGTTGTTCGTATTTCTGAATACTATATAAAAATCTTCAGTTGTCATGAGGGTCACTTCTTCCAAAGGCCGAAAATCTCTATTCAACGAAGCGATTTCTGATAAATCCCCTGTGCCGACGACACCCTCCGCCCAGGTATACGCGAACTCAGGTGCCCAAAGATACAACCGTGTGAATGATTTTGACATACATCCAATATATTTATCGCCTGATGATTCTAATGGCGCTGAATACCAAACTGCAAATCCACGATCAGAATAATCCAATATCAGATTAAAATATTTCCAACCTTTATTTGCAGAAACAAGAATCCTTTCAGGTTGACCATAGGTCGACATAATTAATGGCAGTCGATAGGCTTGTAGATACCGTTCATTAAGCGGATTTTCCCAAACCGTTTCAAAGCCTCCTTCACTCAGTTCTCGTTTCACTTCCATGGTGATACTGAAGCTTTCTACGACATCAGCAAGGTTCCGGTCGTGGACGAAACTCACGATTAAATCTAACAATAATCCATCTTTATCGATGAGCCAGCTAGCACCACCCACAGTGTCATAAAAATCGACACTTGAAGAATCGGTTGCCAAGCTCTCAAAAAGAGACTGTGCGCCCTTTTTGTTTGTTTTTCCAGGTGTCAGACCCCACCAGCATGGCAATAAACAACCACCATTATTTTCAAGCAAGTCAATAACCATCGCTTCAGCCTCCGCTGATGGCAAAGTGGGAAATTGAGATGATGTAGGAACTCTATTTGTTGGAGTTGGTTCAGGTAGCGGCATCACTGTTGCCATAGGAAGTATCACGGACGAAGTAGAAGTTGGCTGATCCAATGGCGGAGAAAATGTACCGCACCCGGCACCTAGTAATGCGAGCATGAGCAAAATAATACGTTTCATTAGTTACTCTCCATCAGTTCAAGGCAATCCAGCCGCCTGCGCTACCCAGCCACCTGCACCATTCATATGATTCATGAAACTAGCCCGCTTTGGACCAAATGTATCATTTTTATCCCAAAGACCATATACCCAGCCCAAGAATTGGTCTGCGAAGGTCTCGGAACCATTTGTGCCCGAACTTGCCTCCCAGGTCCTATTACTTGGATTCCCATAAAACCCAACCTCATTTCTCAATAGTTCTTTATAATTTACTGTTAGCATATTTTCTGGAGTTCTTCCAAGCCGCAAATTGAAAGCATGCCCTAGTTCATGAATTACATTATTAATGTTACGTAGTGGAGTTTCAATGCTGGACATAGATGCAAATTCGATCCAATTTTCGGTGTTAGTGAACCCGAATCCAGGGACACATGCATCACCTTTCGTAGTCCCTTTATCACACCCAACTGGGTCTTCTCGACATCCCCAACAGTTTACATCCCACTCGAAGATGAAAATATCGCCATCGTTAAGCCCGTATACTTTTTTAAACGCTTCGCTACCCGAAATGCCACCTCCAAGCTCTTTTGCAAATGCATTACCCACGAGATTAGCCGCCTGTAGAACTGTATCCATTCGACCTCGCCATCCCTTATCCGAGAAATCACCCTTGAATGTGATTTTATACATACTTGCTTGCGATGCCAACATTTGATCTTGGTAATAGTTGTTTTGGCACTCTGCGTTCGTACACCAATAAGCATCGTGCCCAGTTGGATCATTGAGAATGATTGGCTGGTTAAACACATAGCTATAGCGGTTTAAGGCTTGCGGATCGCTTATGTCTGGTACGATGGAATCTGGAGAGATGAAGCGTCCTAATTCTTCTGAATACCACCGGGACCTGTAATCTAGCAACTTAATGTAACTGTTGTTGCGCTGGAAGGTGTAGCCGAAGTCGGTCTGGGTGACCGTGCCCACGTCCATGCGCACCGCGCCGAAGGGCAGGTAGCGCTGCTGGCTGAGCACAGCACCATTTTCATCAAGCACGCTCACCACTGAGCCGAGATGGTCGGTCAGCAGGTACTGTATGCTGGTGCCGTCGTCCATGGCCACCGCCTGACCGGCGATGGCGTAGTATTTCATCACCGCACCGGATTCCACTGTCAACTCGTAGGCGCCGCCCATGAAATACAGGCTGGTTAACGGGCCGGTCCCATCATCGTAAACCTGCTTGACGCGGTTGCCGTCGCCGTCGTAGGTGAAGGTCCAGGTGGCGAGCGCGGTGCCGCTGGCGCAGTCGCCGCTCATCAGGGAGACGAGGGCCAGGCGGTTTTCGGTGTTGAAGTCCTGCTTGAAGGTCTGGCCGTTCTCCACCCGGCAGGTCATGTTGCCGTTCGCGTCATAGGAATAGGTATTGCCGTTGGAGAGCGCCGTGACCGCCTGTGGCTGCGACCCACCGTAGGTGTAGCTCGTGGTCTGCCAGCCGGGCTGCGGAGTGGGCTGGATATCGTCCACACCGGGGTCGGGCAGCAGCCCGATGTGCGAGAAGCGGCGCGATTCGAAGTCATCGAAGTAGAGCGTGCCGCGCGTGCCGGCATCGATGCCCTGCGCGCCGAGCCGCACCTCGGTTAAAGTTTGGGTGTCGTTGTCGATCTGGGCCAGGGTTTGCTTGAGGACACCATCCAGCCACAGCGTCAGCGATCCGCTGTTGACCATCGCGCGGTAGTCGACCTCGACCGCGGTCCAGGCACCGGAAATGTCGTACCAGTTCGTATCGGTCCAAGTACCAGTGTCATTTCTCAACCCGGCGTGGATTTGGAAGGTATCCCCAACCTTTTGCAATTGGACTCGTATGACGCCGGTTCCATCAGTGTGTCCAATAAGAAGGTCAAATTTATCTCCGCTAGCCATCGTCAGACCGTTGGGATTCAGGTAGAAGCGGGCGTTATATTCCGGTTCGTTATCGGGCGTATCATCCTGAACTTAAACATCGCTGGTGTCCACGATGGATGCAGCCAGACAAGACAACTTCGATTCCAGCTTGTCTTAAATGAGACTGTATGTAAGCAGCCAGTTCAATCGCACTCATCCTTTTAATGTTTTTCATAACGGTTTTCCCCGCCGGCGCGGCCTGCGCCTGTTCATGACAAGCCTCTCCCTGACATCGCTTGGATAAAAGGAAAGGGTCTTGTCCAGCAATTGCTTTAGCTCACTGAGCAAAGGATACCTGGGATTAAAAGTGTAAGGCCGCGTGCGGCCGACCTCCCGGCTGGCCAGAATGCCTCCACTTTCCAACCTATCCAGTTGTTTCTGAATGGGATCGAGACCGGTTTTGAAGAAACTGGCGATGTCGCGCGCATATCCTTCCCCGCGCGCAAAAATGAATATCAACACCCTTTCGCGGTTGGCAGAGCCCAGCAGGTTTTTTAGCATTTTTTGATCCTGAAAGTATTGACCTACAAAGTAGGTCATATGACATATTTTATATGTCAGTGTATCACATTTCCCTTTGTGCATCACGGTAAAACTGCAGATAACTTCATACCCGCATTTGAAAAACTGCAGTTGTCATCCAGAGTTTGCAGAGGCACTTGCATGTTCTCAAATGGAGGTTTATAATTGTTATTGAAGTCATGTAAACGAGTTGATAAAATGCCTCAACTGATTACACCAATTTCAGCAGCACATACTCTCATTCAGGCCGAACTGTATGCCTTCAACAGCCGGACATTATCGGCTTTGTTCGGATTGGACAAATTCCAAACGCGTAGCCTATTGGACCGTATGGAGCATGCCGGGTTGGTGGCACGCATCGAGCAGGGTAAGTTCTTGTTGCTTGGACTGACACCCGAAAAGGTTCTTTCCAACCCTCTTTTCATCGGCTGCAACCTGGTTGCGCCAGCTTATGTTTCCTTTTGGTCTGCTCTTCATTATCACGGATTTACCGAACAGGTTCCACGAACCACATTCGTGGCCATTACACGTCGTAAAAGGGAAATCGACTTTCGTGAGATGCACTTCAAATTTGTCACGATAAAGCCGCGCAATTTTTTTGGATATCGCCGTGAAACATTGGCTGAACTACCAGTCGTCATCGCCGACGAAGCCAAGGCAATCCTCGACAGCCTGAGCTTGCCGCAATATGCGGGGGGATTACCGGAGGTTGCAAAGGCTTTGCAGATTGCGCTCGCGCAGTCGTTGTTGGATCTGCCCGTTTTGTTAGAATACGCAGAAAGATTGCAGAATAGCAGTCTCTCCTCCAGACTTGGGTATTTGCTCGAATCACTCGGTCAGGCAACGACTGGTCTTGAGGCATCTAAGGGACCTGTCAAGCTCGATCCTCAGAAACCCATGGGCGGTGAGTTTAACCGGCGCTGGCAAGTGTATATCAATGTTCTGCAGGACGAGCTATTCCCTCAAGGAGTGGTTTGATGCTCACGCGGGTACAAATTCAACGCCAGGCGCAGCGTCAGGGAATTGGCGTGCAGACACA
Organism: uncultured Chloroflexia bacterium; assembly: GCA_963790075.1. Lineage (GTDB taxonomy): Bacteria > Chloroflexota > Anaerolineae > Anaerolineales > Villigracilaceae > CAYOUV01. The sequence continues at coordinate 285,421 of CAWBNG010000008.1, read as the reverse complement.
GGAACGCGATTATATCCAGCATCTGCTCTTGTTTTCGCTGTACAACAAATCGCAAGAATTGGTGTTCAAAGGTGGAACTGCGTTACGTATCGCCTATAAGGGTAATCGCTACTCGGAGGATCTGGATTTCAACGGCCCGGCGAACGTCACCTTGATAAAAGGAATCTGGCAGGATGTGCTGCAAGGATTACACAACTTTGGTGTTCAGGGGGAGATCCGCAACGCATGGCAGTCCGAGGTTGGCTACAGCTTCGATGTCAGCTTTCAGGGCCCACTCTACGACGGGCGGGATCGCACCAAAGGCAAGGTGCGCGTGGATATCAGTACTCGCCAGGAAAAAATCGACAGCCAACGTGAACTGGTCACATCTGAATACGATGATATTCGCCCCTTTGTGGCCACTGTGATCAGCCCGGATCATTTGTTGGCTGAGAAAATCCGAGCGCTGTTCATGCGTAGCAAAGCACGTGATGTCTACGACATCTGGTTGTTGGCCAATCAAGGGGTTCAGGTGGAAAAGAAGCTGGCTCAAAAGAAACTGGTGCTCTATGATGTCGCCCTCTCAAAGACGAATCTGGATATTGCGCTGGATAAAGCCAAAGCCGATTGGAGCAGGGACTTGCGGCCGCTCCTATCGCAATTTATCTCATGGGAGGACGTAATCCGTCGGATAGGTCCCCTGCTAGATGCTTTAGTTTCATGATCGAATAATCCAATGTACTTTTACCAGTTTTCTGGATCATTCAGGTATCTTGCGCTCAAGGGTGGAACGACGCTCAATAAACTGTATTACCCGGACCGTCGTTTTTCGGAAGATCTGGATTACTCCACAATGCGCCTGGGCCCTTAACCATCCGGCGGTCAGCCGCAAGCGCTTGCGGCTGACCGCCCAGGAGAGCGGGAGACGGGACTCGAACCCGCGAATATCAGCTTGGAAGGCTGATGCCTTACCACTTGGCGACTCCCGCTTGACTTCCATGATTTTACCGTGAGGGGCACAAGCGGTCAAGCAGCACAGATGCCAATTCAATTCGCGTATCTGCTTGACAAGTTTTATATATCTCAATATAATTCATATATCCTAGTACTACAGTAGACTTTATAGATTACTCAACTCTCTTTACTGGATAATATTATGCGCCTTTCAAAACGCGGTGAATACGGATTGCGGGCCATGATCATCCTGGCCAACGCCATCACTGAAAATCCTGATGCAGTCGTGCAGATCAAGGAGATTTCCCAGCGTGAGAAGATCCCGGCCAAGTTTCTCGAGCAGATCCTGCTGACCCTGAAGAACAACGGTCTGCTGCACAGCAAGATGGGCATTGGCGGCGGCTATTACCTGGCCAAGGGACCGGATGAAATCACGCTGGGACATATCATCCGCGTGCTGGACGGACCGATCGCCCCCATCAACTGCGTCTCACAGATGTCTTATGAACCATGCGGCTGCCCGGACGAGCGCACCTGCGGTTTGAGGCTGGTCATGCACGACGTCCGTGAAGCCATGACTGGCATCCTCGACCACACCACGCTGGCCGATGTGAACGGCAGGGTTGAGGCCGCACGCGCGTTATTGGAAAATCCATGAGCCATTTTTTTACCTCAAAAGTATACTTAATCAATAGACTATATAATGTTTAGATAAATTGGAGCATAATTATGCAAAAAACAATCCGACTCCTGACTGCCTGGCTGGTAAGCGCATTGATCCTCAACGCCTGCAGCGCAAAATCCCCCTCCCTTGCAGAGAATGAACCGCGCGGCACGATCGCCATCTCGGGTGCCTTCGCACTCTACCCGATGATGACCCGCTGGGCGGAGGAATATCAGAAAGTCCATCCGGGGGTGCAGTTCGACATTTCGGCTGGCGGCGCGGGCAAAGGCATGGCCGACGCACTGGCCGGTGCGGTAGATATCGGCATGGTCTCACGGGATGTGAAGCCGGAAGAAGAAGCCCAGGGCGCGTACTGGATCCCGGTCACCAAGGATGCGGTTTTCCCGGTCATCAACCTCCAGAATCCCGTCTACGCCGAATTGATGGCCCAGGGCCTGACGCGCGAGGCCTTCGTCAAGATCTTCATCAGCGGCGAAATCCAGACCTGGGGCGCTGCGATCGGCCGGCCCGAACGAACCGACCAGATCCACGTCTACACCCGCTCGGACGCCTGCGGAGCGGCCGACACCTGGGCCAGGTACCTCGGCGGGACCCAGGAGAGCCTGCTGGGCATTGGCGTCTTCGGCGACCCGGGACTGCTGGATGCGGTCGTCAAGGACCCACTGGGCATCGGCTACAACAACCTGAACTACGCCTACGACATGACCAGCGGCAAGCCGGTGGCTAACGGCGCGATCATCCCGATCGACCTCAACGCTAACGGTAAGGCCGACCCGCAGGAAGTGCTGGCGACCAAAGCCGACGCCGTACAGGCCGTCGCCAGCGGCAAATACCCCTCGCCTCCGGCCCGCCCCGAGAACCTGGTCACCAAGGGCAAACCGACCGGCCTGGTGCGGGACTTCATTATGTGGATCCTGACCGACGGCCAGCAGTACGTCGGAGAAGCCGGTTATATCCAGTTGACACCTGACCAGCTCGAAGCCTCGCTGCAGAAGGTCCGATGAGCGCAACCATCCTGGCTGACCTGCGCCAGGGCCTGGCCAAAAGGAATCCCCTGCTCTCCCTGCCACGGCGCCAGCGGCGCGACCGGCTGGCCTCGCGCGGCCTGTTCCTGCTGACCCTGCTGCCGCTTGGCCTGGTGCTGGCGATCACAGCCGCGCTGACTGTGCGCGCCTGGCCAATTCTGAGGACACACTCGCCATGGGAACTTTTGAGCGGCACCACCTGGAAGCCCATGCAGGGCGCCTTCGGCTTCTGGCCCTTTATCGCCGGAACCTTCTGGGTGACTCTGCTGGCAGTGCTGATCGCCGCGCCACCCTGCCTGCTGACCGCCATCTACCTCTCGGAATACGCCCGGGCTGCCACGCGGGCGATCATGAAACCGCTGCTCGACCTGCTGGCGGCTATTCCCTCCGTCGTCTACGGCGTGTGGGGCATGGTCGCCATCGTGCCCTGGGTGCAGACCGGGCTGGCGCCTTTCCTCGGCCGCTGGCTGGGCTTCCTGCCCTTCTTCCGAGCGAACAACCCGACCGGATTCAGCCTGCTGGCGGGAGGCATCGTGCTGGCCGTCATGATCGCGCCGTTCATCATCGCCCTGACCTACGAGATCATGGCCACCGTCTCATCCGGCACACGGCAGGCCTCGCTGGCGGTCGGCGCGACGCGCTGGCAGACCGTGCGCTACGCGGTGCTGCCGCAGTCCCTGGCGGGTATCCTGGCCGGGATCGCGCTGGGACTGTCGCGTGCGCTCGGGGAAACCATGGCCGTCCTGATGGTGGTCGGGAACGTAGTCCAGGTCCCGGGCTCGATCTTCGACGCCGCCTACCCGCTGCCGGCGCTGATCGCCAACAACTACGGTGAGATGATGTCCATCCCGCTCTACGACGCCGCCCTGATGGGCGCGGCGCTGATCCTGCTGCTGATCGTGCTGGTCTTTAACCTGGCTTCAACTCTGATCTTGCGGCGTGTCTTGGGGCGCAGGTGGGTATGAAACTACGCTGGCGCAAACGCCACCTGGAAGAAGCCATCCTGAAAGGCCTGATGCTGGCCTCCTTTGCAGTCGTGGCTGGCAGCCTGGCCCTGATCCTGGGAACCGTGATTGCCAAAGGCCTGCCGGCGCTGTCCTGGGAGATGCTGACCCAGGCTCCGAAAGGCGGCTATTACCTGGGCAAGGAGGGCGGTATCCTGAACGCCATCCTCGGTTCACTGTACCTGGCAGGCGGCGGGACGCTGCTGGCGCTACTCTTCAGCCTGCCGATCGCCCTCTATCTCGAGACTTACGCCCTGGACTCGCGCTGGGGCAGCGCCGTGCGCCTGGCGCTGGACGTATTGTGGGGCATCCCATCGATCGTCTACGGCGCCTTCGGCTTCACGCTCATGCTCAGCCTGGGCCTGCGCGCCTCGCTCCTGGGCGGGATCCTCACCCTGGCGCTGCTCGAACTGCCGATCATGACCCGCGCCATGGACGAGGTCATCCGCCGCATGCCGTCCGAGCTGGAGGCAGCCTCTTTCGCGCTGGGCGCCACCCGGCTGGAGACCGCCGTCCGGGTGGTAACACGCCAGATGCTGCCCGGCATCCTGACCGCGATGCTGCTGGCCTTCGGACGCGGCATCGGCGACGCGGCTTCGGTGCTATTCACGGCCGGTTACACCGACCGCATCCCGACCTCGCTCTTACGGCCGGTGGCCTCGCTGCCGCTGGCGGTCTTCTTCCAGCTGAGCACACCCTACCCGGAAGTGCGGGCGCGCGCTTACGCTTCGGCCCTGATCCTGACGGTGATCGTGCTGGTCATCAGCCTGGGCTCGCGCTGGGCAGCAGCACGCCTGGGAAAGTTTACAGTTAAGTAGGTCACGCTTGAAGTGTGCCCTGTAATCAAGGAGTAGTCAATGCAAGCCCACATCCAAATCCGGGACCTGAACGTTTATTACGACCGTTCGCAGCAGGCACTGAAGGATGTCAATCTGGACATCCCCCGCCAGCAGATCACAGTCATCATGGGACCCTCAGGCTGCGGCAAGACCACCCTGCTAAAGAGCCTGAACCGCTTCCTGGAGCTGGCCGACGGCACCCGTCTCTCCGGCCGGGTGCTGATCGATGAGCAGGACATCTACGCCCCCGGCATGGATGTGACCGAGATCCGCAAGAAGGCCGGGCTGCTGGCCCAGCGGCCGTACCCGCTGCCCATGTCGATTTACGACAACGTGGCTTACGGGCTGCGCATCCACGAACTCAAACGCGGCCGCGAACTGGACCGGGCTGTGCAGCACTACCTGGAAGTCGCCGGGCTGTGGGACGAGGTGCGCGAGCGCCTGCGCGCCCCGGCCACCGGGCTCTCGATCGGCCAGCAGCAGCGTCTGTGCCTGGCGCGCGGCCTGGCAGTCGAGCCGGAGATCCTGCTGGGCGACGAACCGACCTCGGCCCTCGACCCGATCTCGTCCCAGCACATCGAGCAGCGCCTGCTCGATTTGAAACACCAGTACACCACGGTGATCGTGACCCATACCCTGCGCCAGGCCAAACGGCTAGCGGACTATGTGGTCTTCATGTACCTGGGGGAAGTCGTGGAAGCCGGCCCGGCGCAGCAGGTCTTCGAGCAGCCGCGCGAGAAGCGCACCCAGGCTTACCTGGCGGGGCAGTTCTAACTTCTCACAGAGTTGATCAATCACCATACGCCCGGCAGCAGGCGGTAACGCGTGCGCCCGGCATACTCGGCGTAGCCGGGCAGTTCCTGCTGCAAGGTGCGGTCCTCCAGGGAAGTGCGCATCACCGTCACAACCATCAGCAAGGCCGCCGGCAGGAAGGCCCAGTACGAATCCAGCAAAACCGGCATGCAGATAAAGGTCAGCAGTGCCCCGGCGTAGCCGGGATGCCGCACCCAGTGGTAAGGACCGCTCGAGACCACCTGGTGCCCGCGCTCTTTCTGGATGCGCACCATGCCGGAAAAGAAGCGGTTCTCGATCAGCGCCCACGAAGAAAACACATACCCAGCCAGGATCAGCGCCAGCGAAACCAATTCTGCCCCCAGCCCAAAGCCGGACGATGAGCCGAAGCGCGCCTCCAGCCCAGCGGCCAGCGGGATCAACCCGCCGCCCAGTCCGACCAGCGGTGCCAGAACTTTATCCCAGGGTTTGGCATCGGCATGGCGCAGGAATTTCGCCCGTTCGGCCAGCAGGTCCGGGTGACGGCGCGCGGCCAGGGCGCGGCTGACGGCGAAGCTGGAAACCGACAGCAAAGCGAAGACCCAGGCCTGCCACCAGCCCCAATCCCATGAGATCAGCAGCGGCAGGAACGGCACCACCACCACAAAAATCAAGACCTGAAGGATCACGCCCATGCTTAAGACTTTCTCACGATTGTCCATACTGCCCTCCTTAACCATTATAATTGGATCACCTTGGAGAAACTCATGAAGCGAATTCGCTTGCTCTTCCTTTTACTGTTGGCCGCGACCCTGCTGGCAGCGCGACCCGTCCAGGCTCAGGGGGGCCAGCCCCTGGCACTGGTGCTGACCGCCGACGGGCCAATCGCGCCCGCCATGCAGGAATACATCCAGCGCGGGCTGGGGATTGCCGAGCGCCGCGGGGCTGAGCTGGTGATCATCGAGCTCAACACTCCCGGCGGCAGCATCGACAGCATGAACCAGATCGTGCAGGCCATCCGCGCCAGCAGTGTGCCGGTGGTGGTATACGTCAGCCCGCGCGGCGCCTGGGCCGGTTCGGCCGGAACGATCGTGACCCTGGCCGGTCACGCGGATGCCATGGCGCCTGAGACCGCCATCGGCGCGGCCAGCCCGGTCGGCTCGCAGGGCGAGAACCTGAACACGACCGAGCAGGCCAAGGTGACTGAGATCCTGAAGGCCACCGTGCGCTCGCTGGCCGAGCGGCGCGGCCCCGACGCGGTAGCACTGGCCGAAGCGACCATCGACAGCGCCAAGGCCGTCTCCGCCAAGGAAGCCTTGAACGCGCACTTGATCGACTTCATCGCCAGCGACACCACTGACCTGCTGCACCAACTGGACGGTTTCCAGGTCGAGATGGTCGCCGGTGCGCGCACGCTGCACACCGCCGGAGCGGCGGCAGAGAATGTTCCGACCAGCTTCATCGAGCAGCTATTACTGATGCTGACCGACCCCAACATCGTCTTCGTGCTGCTCAACATCGGCGTGACGGCGCTGTTCATCGAACTCTCCAGCCCGGGCGGCTGGATCGCCGGCTTCGTCGGCGTGGTCTGCCTGGCGCTGGCGGTTTACGGGCTGGGCATCCTGCCGGTCAACTGGTTCGGGCTGATCTTCCTGGCGATCGCCTTCGTGCTGTTCGTGCTGGACATCAAAGCCCCGACCCACGGCGCGCTGACTGCGGCCGGAATCGTCTCGTTCATCATCGGGGCGCTGGTGTTGTTCAACTCGCCGGGCACGCCGCAGTTCCAGCGCGTCTCGGTCCCGCTGGTGGTGCTGAGCGGACTGTTCACCGGCGCCATCTTCGCCGTCATCCTGAGCTTCGCGCTGCGTGCGCAGCGCGCCCCGCTCCGCACGGGCACCGGAATGCTGGTCGGGCGCACAGGTTCGGCCAAATCGCTGATCGATCCGCACGGGCAGGTCCAGCTGGACAGCGAACTTTGGAGCGCGGAATTGGCCGAAGGTGAGAAGCGCATCAAAAAGGGCGAGCCCGTGGAAGTCGTCCAGGTGGACGGGCTGCGCCTGAAAGTCCGCAAGAAGAAAACCACTTGACGCCTCTCTCCAAGCGGACTACAATGAATTTTCGATAGATTTTTAATAAATATTAACGGTTCAAACGAGGACCCATGCCTGCTACTCCAACCAGAGACCGGGTCAATCCCGAAGCAATAGAAACCCGCCCACTGCGCCGCCCGGAATGGATCAAGGTGCGTGCGCCATCCGGCGAGACGTATGAAAATCTGCAAACACTGATGCGTTCGAAGGCGCTGCACACGGTCTGCGAGGAAGCCATGTGTCCAAACATGGGCGAGTGCTGGGGCTCCGGTACGGCCACCTTCCTGATGCTGGGCGATGTGTGCACCCGCTCATGCGTATTTTGCGACATCAAACACGGCAAGCCCAATCTGATGGACTGGCTGGAGCCGGAACGCGTGGCCCAGGCGGTCAAAGCCATGAATCTGAAGCACGCCGTGATCACCTCGGTCAACCGCGACGAACGGCGGGACGGCGGCGCTCCGATCTTCGCCATGGTCATCCGCCGCATCCGCGAACTGCTGCCGGGCTGCTCGATCGAGGTACTGATCCCGGATTTCAAAGGCTCGCTGGAGGCGCTCAAGATCGTCATGGACGCCCGTCCGGAGATCCTGAACCACAACGTCGAGACCGTGCCGCGCCTGTTCAAGACCATCCAGCCGCAGGATTCCTACGCCTGGGCGGCAGCCACGCTTTCGAACGCCAAGAAGCTCGATCCCGAAGTGCTGACCAAGAGCGGCATCATGGTCGGACTGGGCGAAGAATTAGAAGAAGTCAAAGCCGTGATGCGCGACCAGCGCGCGTGGGGCGTGGACATCCTGACCATCGGGCAGTACCTGCAGCCGAGCAAACAGCACTATCCCATCACGCGCTATTACAGCATGGAAGAGTTTGCGGAGTTGCGCGAATACGGGCGCGAAATCGGATTCAAATGGGTTGAAGCCGCGCCGCTGGTGCGCTCGTCCTACCACGCCGGCGAGCAGGTGCGTGCGCTGTCGATCGTCCATCGCAAGTTGTATGGGGATACGAGTAAGTAGATAAAGGTAAAAAGAAGAAAGAAAAGAAAGATACGAAGCTCCTACCAAGTTGATGGGAGCTTTTTTTATTCTGGTTGAATTAGAGCGATATTGGTTGTATAGTTATGTCGGGTCACGAAAAAAATTTCGGCGTCAACTTGGGGGAAGCCATTATTTTTCATATCCGAACAACCGACTTAACTTCTCTCAGGAATGAGGAATGAAGAAACTACTCGCTGACATAAAATACGATCTCAACTTCATCAAGTCTCACACTTTGCAACCCAAATGGTTCAAGGTTTTGAAGATTTTTCTCCTGCTGGGGTTTCTGGGGGGCTTTGTTTTCTTGTTTGGATGGAAAAAAACAGTCGTTTTCTTTGTCTGCTTTATTGGGTTGATGGCTATCGTTCATTTTGTATATCGTGCAAATACCAACCGCTGGTCTCAAAGTTGGTTGGATTTCATCGTTTATGAGGAAGGTGACAAATTGAAATATCAACGGATAGGAAAATTCTATTATGGGGCGGTCCTTGTGAGTGCGGTACTTGCCTTTGTCATCAGTCGACTATGAAAGCTTCCATGAAGGCGATAGATTCACGGAATAACAATGGTATCCAACTTGAAGAAATTCACATGGACACGAGTTTGCTGGTCTCAATCACAAGTTGGTCCGCATATCTACAATTTCAGTCAAACCGACACAGTCTTTCTTTGCCCCATCGCTGCCTTGTGTCTCAAAAATTATAATATAAACCACCGGGTAGCCTGATAATTCAGAGGCTTGACAGGCATACTATCATACGAATAGGTGGCAAAATCCAGAAAGGAGAATGTCATGTCACGCAAAAGCATTAACTTTTTAGCTGCTCTGGTCGGGCTGGCGCTGGTCGTTGCCTGCGTACCCACTACGCCCACCCCCGGACCGGACATCTATGGCAAGTTCGAGTGTGTCGATAAAACCGTTATAGCCGCCCCACCCAGCGAATTCCCGCCCGTGCCGCAGAACGAACAAAAAGAGGGCCAGCGCCCGTCGCAGCTCCTGACCGCACCGCTCTGCCCGGACGGGCAGGTGCCGGTCGGGGAGCCCGCCAGGCCGAACGTGGCCAAGGGCAATCCGCTGATTGGGCGCGTGCAGGGGACAACCGATCAATTCTTCAGAGCCTCTGGGGAGCAGGGCAAACTGATCCTCGAGAGCCTGATCCCGCCGGACAAACTCTACCTGCACGGCCCGGGCGCCAAGAACCAGGCCCCGCTCCCTGATCCGGCCTGCAACGGCGTCGCGTATTACGGCTCTTGCTACTACTACGGTTCCGCTGCCTACACGCGTGACGCGGACGGCGGCGGCATGACCATGACCATCGAGCGCCCCGTCTACGATGGCAGCGGCGGATCGGGCCACAGCCTGGACGAGATCGCGGTCCAGGGCGGTACCGGCAACGGGAACATCATCGAACTCGGCTGGAACGTCTCCACCTCGCAGTACGGCAACGCCAACCCCCACCTGTTCGTCTTCCACTGGATGGACTGGTCGCCGACCTGCTACGATGCCTGCAACTGGCAGCAGTACAGCGCGACTTACTTCCCGGGCATGGACCTCGGGTCACTGGTCGGCCGCAGTGTCTACATCGGTTACGTTTATTACGAGGGAAACTGGTGGGCCTGGTTCGACAACCAGTGGCTCGGCTACTATCCGGGCTCGGAGTGGAGCGGGGATTACACCCGCAACAGCCTGATCCAATGGTTCGGGGAGGTCTCGACCGCGAACGGGGTCCCGCCGCATACGGACATGGGCAACGGCCTGTTCCCGTCCAATACGAGCGCGGCCCGCAATGCCACCCTGTGTGACGTCAACGCCTCCGACTGGGTTTGCTGGTATCGCGACCAGCAGGTCTGGGGCGCAACCTACCCTTCCTACTACGACATCGACCGCTCCGGCTTCGGGGAGACCCGCTGGGGCGGCCCGGGCGAGTAGTTTGCGACAGACAGAATACGCCCTGTATCTTGAATCCGGCCCCAAGCGGCGCAAAACCATGGTCCACGTGCTGGACCTGCTGGGCTGCATCGCCCAGGGAGCGACGACCGAAGCCGCAATCGAGGCCACACCAGAGGCGATCCAGGCCTATTTGCATTTCCTGGGCCGCCACGCTGAGCCGGTCGACCCGCAGGCGCCGATCCGCACGACCGTCGCCGCGCATGTCATGCAGGGCCACTGGCTGGGCAACGGCGACCCGACTCCCGGCTTCGCGCCTGATTTCGAGCCCTTGAGCGCCGCCGACCTGGCGATCTACCTCAAGCGCCTGTCCTGGCTGCAGGCCGAACTGAGCGATCTGATCCGTGCCGTGCCTCAAGCGCAGCTGCTGGCCAAGCCCGAAAAGGGACGTTCACTGCACGGCATCCTGGCGCACCTGGCCGAATCGCACGGCTATTACCTGCGCTACCTGGTCGGCAAAGTGGACAGCCTGTCGGAGGCCATCAAAGCCGTGAGCGCTGGCCCGCTGGAGGCGCTGCCAGTCACGCTGGATGACCTGTGGCAGATTTCCAACGCGCGGCTGGAAATCCTGAGCGAGGCAGAACGAGAGCAGTTGGTGCCGCACGGACAGGTGACCTGGTCCGCGCGCCGGGCGCTGCGCCGTATGCTCGAGCACCATTGGGAGCACCTGCTGGAGATTTCGGATCGCTTGGGGACCGGAAAATAACGCGGTACCTAAAGCAAGAGACCGGCGAAATCGCCGGTCTCTTGTCGGTTAAACAGTCGCTTTTCGATATTGTCGCAAAGTATTCCAACCGACCAGGCAGCGCTGCTTCTCGTCCCACAGGCGCAGGCGCAGTGATTTGAAACTGCTCCAGAGGGTCAGCGGTTCGACATGGAAGACCGGATTCTCTTTAAAGGCCTTCGGCAGATTGTAGTTGGGGATCTTGGCGCTCAGGTGATGGATATGGTGAAAACCGATATTGCCACTGAACCACTGCAAGATGCCCGGCAGCTTGTAGAAGGAACTACCCTGCAAGGAGGCTTTGAAGAAATCCCACTTGTCGTGGCGTTCCCAATAGACACCGTCGAAATTGTGCTGCACGTAGAACAGCCACACGCCCGCGGACGTCCCCAGCACAAGCACCGGCAACTGCACCAGCAGGAAAGTCTTCCAGCCCACCAGCCAGATCAGCGCCCCGACTATCCCGGCCAGGACCAGGTTGGTCCACCAAACGCTGGCGCGCTCGCGTTTGCCGTCCCCGGGCAGTGAGATACGCTGTGAGACCGCAAAGACGATCGGCGCACCAATCACGAACATGGCCAGCGGGTTGCGCATGATGCGATAGCCGATCTTTTTCCACCAGGGCGCGGACAGGTATTCCTGCACCGTCATGGTGTACACATCACCGGTACCGCGCCGGTCAAGGTCCCCGGCTGTGGCGTGGTGGATGGCATGATCGTGCTTCCAGCGCTGGTAGGGAGTGTATGTCAGAATTCCGGTGATAAAGCCCAGCACATCATTCCCTCTGCGCGACCGGAAAAATGATCCGTGACCGCAATCGTGGAAGATGATGAAGGTCCGCACCATGAAACCGGCAGTGGGGATCGACAGCAAAAGAGTCAACCAGTAGGAAACCTCGACGCTGCGAATCATCAAGTACCACAAAACCAGGTACGGCGGCAGGGTGTTGAGCACCTGCCAGAGACTGCGCCAGCGATTGGGCACCTGGTATTTGGCCACGATTTGCCGCAAACGCGCATTGGGTGTGATTGATTGTACGCTCATCCTGAACTCCTGTTCTTCCCTTTCATTTTACACCGAATCACAGGCCGAAATTCTGAGAGAGACCAGGCCTTAAGCAGTAAAGCGCGCGAGCAATTCGGGGAGAGGTAATTCAGCCAGCGAATCCAAGCGCAAATCCGCGCCAGCCAGCTCGAGCAATTTGGTGATCGGATTGGGCACTGCCACCACGAAAATCCCGGCGGCGCGAGCAGCCCTGATGCCATTCGGCGAATCCTCAAAGACAAGCGCCTGGTTTGGTTGGGCCTGCACAGCCTCCAAAGCCTTGATGAACAGGTCCGGATGGGGTTTGGTGCGGCCCGGTGGGACGTCGTCGGCGCAGATGATCCTGCTGAAATAGCCGAACAAACCCAGGCGTGTCAGGTGTGTGTCCACCCAGTTGTGGGGAGAGCTGGAAGCGATTGCCAATTTCAGCCCCAGGTCTTGCGCCTGCTGGAGATAGTCCAGCACACCGGGCAGGACCAACTGCCCTTCGGTCAACCGGTCGCTTTCCCGGCGATGACGGTCACGCAGGGATTCCAGGTTCAGCACCCGGCCTGTCAAATCCTGTAAATGCTGGGCGGGGTCGAAAGTCGAGGCGCCATAACCGCCGACGATTTGCCCCCAGGTCTCAGCCGGCAAGGACTGTCCCTGCTCGGCATAAATCCGGTTCCAGACAGTGTACTCGGGTGACTCGGTGTCGAGGATCAATCCGTCAAAATCAAAGATCAGCGCTTTTATCATAGGTAAAGAGAAAGTGCGACGCCCTGGGAAAGCACGTCGCACTTGCGGAATTTAGGAAAAACCTTACGAGAAGAGCTTCAACACCGCCTGCGACGCCAGGTCGAAGAGCGGGCCGGGGATCAGGCTGACGATCACCGTCGCCAGCGCGGTCAGCCCCCAGGTCAGGTTGAGCCAGGGATCGCGCGTGGTCTGCGGCTCACCTTCGCGCATGTACATGATGACCACCACACGCAGGTAGTAGTATGCGGAGATGAGCGAGGTCAACACACCAATGATCGCCAGGCCGTAGAAGCCGCCCGCGATGACAGCGCGGAACAGGTAAAGTTTGCCGATCAGACCCAGCGTGGGCGGGACTCCCGTCAGGGAAAGCATGAAGATGGTCATGGCCGCCGCCAGTGCCGGGTACTTGCGCCCCAGGCCGGCGTAATCGTCCAGGTTCAAACCCTTGCCCTCGGATTTCTCCAGGGCAATCACCACCGCCCAGGCACCGAAGTTGGTCACTGCGTAAGCCACCAGGTAAAACAAGCCGGCCGCAATCGAAATCGGCCGCACGTCTGGATTGCCAAAGGGGACGAAGGCCATCAGGATATAACCGGCATGCGCAATGCTGGAGTAGGCCAGCAGGCGCTTGATATTGGTCTGCGAGATGGCGATCAGGTTGCCGACGATCATGGTCAGCGCGGCCAGGCCCCACAGGATCGGCGTCAGGTCGACGGACAGGGCGGTAAAGGCCGATGAAAAGACACGCAATAAGGCCGCAAAACCGGCAATCTTGGCCCCGGAGGCCATGAAAGCCGTCACGGCTGAAGGCGCGCCCTGGTACACATCCGGCGTCCACATATGGAAGGGGACCGCCGCAACCTTGAAGCCAAAACCAACCAGGATCAGCGCCGCGCCGACCACCAGCAAACCCAGGTTAGCCGTCCCGCCGCTGACCGCAGTCGCAATCGCAGAGAGCGAAGTACTGCCTGTTGCGCCAAAGGCCAGGGTGATCCCGTAGACCACAAAGCCGCTGGCATAGGCGCCCAACAGGAAATATTTGATGCCGGCTTCTTCAGACTCGGCCTGCGGGCGGGCAAAAGCCGCCAGCACGTAGAGTGGCAGCGAAAGCAGTTCGAGCGCCAGAAAAACAATGATCAAATCCGCGGCCTGGGCCATCAACATCATCCCGGCCACGCTGAACAGCAGCAGCGTGTAATATTCACCGCGCGCAATCCCCATGCGCTGGACGTAACCATAAGCCAGGGCAATTCCCAGCAGACCGCTGACCAGCAGCAAGGCATCCACAAATACGGAGAAACCGTCTAGCATGACCATGTTGTTGAAGCCAGTGCTCTGGCGGCCGATCTGAGAGAAAGTCAGGCCGAGGGTCAGGGACAGGCCAAGGGCGGCCAACAGGGCCGTGAGCCCTTTGCGTTCCTTCGGGATGAACAGGTCCACCAGGAGCAGGACGCAGGCCCAGACGACCAGGACGATCAGCGGTAATAAAGTATAAAAGTCGAGTTGCGTCATGGCATCCCTTTCATGTCATTGCGATGGATCGCATTGACATGTAATGTATTAGTGCATCGCCATTGCGGCGGTCTGCAGGATCTGGACAAGTTTGTCCACCGACGGCGCCATCAAGGCAAAGAAGGGCTTCGGGTACAGGCCGATCCAAAAGATGAGGACCAGCAACGGCACGACGGTGACGATCTCGCGCAAGTTCAAATCACGCAGCGCATGTCCGTGCTTCTTGACTTCTTCCACGATCGAACCTTCGGGACCCATGAAAATCCTCTGGAACATGTAGAGGATGTAGATGGCCGCCAGGATGACGCCCACCGCAGCGATACCGGCAAACCAGGGCGATCCCAGCGCTTCGGAGCCGAAAGCGCCCAGCAGGATGGTGAACTCACCGACGAAGCCGTTCAGGCCGGGCAAAGCCATGGATGACAGGGAGACGATCAGCATCACGGTCCCATAGACCGGCATGATCTTCCACAGTCCGCCGTAGACGCTGAATTCGCGGGTATGTGTCTGCTCGTAAACCACGCCGACCAAAAGGAACAACGCGCCCGTGCTGATGCCGTGGTTGATCATCTGCAGGATGCCGCCCTGGATGCCCTGCGCGTTGAGGGCGAACAGGCCGAGCATCACAAAGCCCAAGTGGCTGACCGAGGAATAAGCAACCAGCTTTTTGATATCCTGCTGAGAGTACGAAACGATCGCACCATAGATGATGCCGATCACTGCCAGCACGCCGATGACGGGCGCCGCCTTGATCGAGGCCTCCGGGAAGAGCCCCAGGTTGAAGCGCAGAAAGCCGTAAGTGCCCATCTTCAACAGGACGCCAGCCAGGATGACCGAACCGGCGGTCGGGGCCTCGACATGCGCATCCGGTAACCAGGAATGCAGCGGCCACATCGGGACCTTGATCGCGAAAGCCGCCGCAAAGGCGATGAAGAGCCACATCTGGATATTCGCCGGGATTCCGCCTTTGGCGATCAAATCGGGTACGGAGAATGTGCCCTGGTTGATACCCAACCACAAAATGGCCAGCAGCATCAGCAGCGAGCCTGCCATGGTGTACAGGAAGAATTTAATGGCGGCATAGATGCGGCGTGGACCACCCCAGATGCCGATCAGGAAATACATCGGGACGAGCGTGAATTCCCAGAAAATGTAGAACAGGAACAGGTCCTGGGCCAGGAACACGCCGACCATGCCGACTTCCAACAGCAGGAAGAAGATCATAAATTCCTTGACACGCTCTTCCACCGCCGTCCAGGTCGAGAGGATCGAGATGGGCGTGATGAAGGTCGTCAACAGCAGGAGCAGGATGCTCAAGCCGTCCAATCCCAGGTAATAGCGGATGTTCCAACCGGCCACGGTGATCCAATCGTACCTGGCAACCAACTGCAGGTCCGGATTGGAAGCGTTGAACAACGTCAGCACCCAGATCGAGATGCCAAAGGTGATCACCGAGGTAAGCAGCGCCGTCCAGCGCTGCAGATTCTTCTGTTCCGCCGGCGTCAACAGCAGGATCAAAACGCCGATCAGCGGGAAGAAAGTCACCAGAGTAAGGGGATGAACAAATTCCATAGTCTGTCCTCGTTTCGTTACGAGTTATTTGATGAGCAGGTACCCCAGGATCAAAACCACACCCAGGAGCACCGAGAGGGCATAACTGCGGACAAAACCATTCTGGATTTTCCGCAAGCCAGCTGAGGAGCGCTGGGTCACCTTCGCCAGGCCATTGGCAATGGCGTCGATGAAACCCAGGTCGATCGGATTTGCCAGGAAGTGGGCCAGGCGCTTGAAATTACTGGCGATCACTGAATCGTGCACCCAGTCATGCCAGAAGCGCCAGTCGACCGTCTGCGCCAGGAAGCGCGCCAGATCGATATACCGATCCACAAAGACGGCCCAGTAGCCCTCGTCCACCCAATATTTGTTCTCGAAGATGGTAAAGACCGGACCAAGCATTTTCTTGAGCGGGTCCTGCTCACCCGCGGTCATCGGCTTGCGCCCGTAGACCAGCCAGGAGAGGAAGATGGCCAGCAAAGCCAGGATCGTCGAACTTAGCGCCACCGTCAGGTTGAATTCGCCCGGATGGATGAACGCGAGCGTGTGTTCGAGCCAGGCGGTCAGCGTATGCAGACCGGGTAGATTGAGCACCCCACCAAAGACCGACAGGGTGGCCAGGATGATCAGCGGGATGGTGATGACCGCCGGGCTTTCTTCGGCATGCCTGGCAACTTCCGTGCGCTCCTTGCCGAAGAAGACCATGAAAATCTGGCGGCCCATGTAAAAAGCGGTCAGGAAGGCGCCCAGTACCAGCAGCCAGTAGACCAGTGGATAATACAGGTTCGAGTCGGCCAGGATCTCGTCCTTGGACCAGAAACCAGCCAGCGGGAAGACTCCGCCCAGCGCCAAGGCGCCGATCAGGTAGACCCAGAAGGTAACCGGCATCTGTTTGCGCAGGCCGCCCATGTTGCGCATGTCACCCGGATCGAGGATTTCTTCTCCGTGCTCACTGTGACCGTGCGCCAGGTGATGGTGGCCGCGCTCCATGCCCAGGATGACCGAACCAGCCGAAAGGAAGAGCAGCGCCTTGAAGAAAGCATGCGTGATCAGGTGGAACATACCCGCCACGTAAGCGCCCATGCCGACCGCCGCCACCATGTAACCCAATTGGCTGATGGTCGAATAGGCCAGCACTTTCTTGATGTCATACTGGCCGACAGCGATCGTGGCCGCGAAGAAGGCCGTCGCTGCACCGACCAGCGCCACCACGAACTGTGCCTGCGGCACCAGCGTATACAGCGCCGCCGAGCGGGCGACCAGGTAAACGCCGGCCGTGACCATCGTCGCCGCATGGATCAGGGCCGAGACCGGGGTCGGGCCAGCCATGGCGTCCGGCAGCCAGACGAAAAGCGGGATCTGCGCTGATTTACCGGTTACGCCGATCAGCATGAAGAGCGTGATAGCAACGATGATTCCCGGGGAGGCCTGAGCGACCTGCGGCGCCAGCTCGAAGATCTTGTCAAACTGCAGGCTGCCGAAGGTCCAGAACATCAGGAAGGCCGCGATCAGGAAGCCAAAATCGCCGATGCGGTTGGCCACAAAAGCCTTCTTGGCGGCGTCGGAGTTGGCCCAGGAGGAGCGGCCGAGTGTGTCCATCTCGTACCAAAAGCCGATCAGCAGGAAGGAGCATAAACCGACGCCTTCCCAGCCGACGAACAGCATCAGGTACGAATCACCGCTGACCAGGATCATCATGGCGGCGATGAACAAATTCATAAAGACAAAGAAACGGCGGTAACGGCCCAGGTCATTTTTAAAACGCACATCTTCGTGCATGTAACCGATGGCGTAGATGTGGATCAGCGTCCCAACGCCTGAGACGACCAGCATCATCGTCACCGAGAGCGTATCGACGCGGAAGGCCCAATCCAGGGCCAGATTCCCAATGTGGATCCATTGGGCAACCGGGACAGTGACCGCTTCCGGATGAACCGAGAGCGAGTAAGCCAGCAACACGGCCACGACGAACGAGGCGAAAGAGGCCAGGCTGGCCAGCCAGCCGATGACCTTCTCGCTCATCCGGCCTGTCAGGAAGATGTTGATCAGCAGCCCGAGAACCGGGAAGAAAACAATCCAGGGAACGAGCTGGAAGAACAGTCCGGCAGTGGTAATTTCACTCAGCATCATCGCCCTAGCCCTTCATGCTGCTCATCTGGTCCACGTCAATGCTCTGCTTGGTGTGGAAGATGGCTACGATCAGCGCCAGGCCGACAGCCACTTCTGCTGCCGCGACCGTCATCACGAAGAAGACAAAGATCTGACCATTCAGCACTTCGAAGACGCGCGTGAAGGCTACGAAAGCCAAGTTGGCAGCATTGAGCATCAACTCAACCGACATGAAGATGATCAGTGCATTGCGGCGAACCAGAACTCCCAGTGCGCCCAGGGTAAATAGAACTGCCGAAAGCGCAAGGTAATACGAGACGGGCACCATTTACCTTCGCTCTCCTTTCTCCTGTTTGGTCAGGACAATCGCACCCACCATCGCCACCAGCAACAAAATCGAGGTGACTTCGAAGGGCAGCAGGTACTGATTGAACAACATGCTACCGACTTCCTGTGGGCTGCCAAAGGTTGCGTTGGGCGGGACGATCCCTCCGACCGGCGCACTTCGGAAAAGCAGCAGGTAACCGGCTTCAACGACCAGCACAAAAGCCAGCGCGATCGCCAGCGGACGCTGCCAGGGCAGCACCCTGGCAGGCGCGAGACGATCCGCACCAAGCAGCATGATGACGAACAAGAACAACACCATGATTGCCCCGGCGTAGACCGACACTTGCGACAAGGCGATGAACGGCGCACCCAGCAACAGGTAAAACACCGCTATCGAAGCAAAGTTCAGCACCAGAAACAGCGCCGAATAAACGGCATTCTGGCTGAACAACATGCCCAGGGCTGTCGCAACTGCGACCACGGCCAGGATCAGAAAGAGGATCAAGTCAACAGACATAAGCACTCTCTTAGTCCTGCGGATTTTTCATCTCGGGCACGGAACGGGTATACACGCCCGGTTCGACCTTCTGCGGAGTAGGTTTTACGCCTTCCGTGACCGGCTCCAGCAGCATTTCTTTGGAATAGATGGCCTGATGGCGATCTGTGAACGAGAGTTCATAGTTGTCGCCCAGCACAATCGCTTCGGTCGGGCAGGCATCCTCGCAGAAACCGCAATAAATACAGCGCAGCATGTTAATCTGATAGGTGCTGGCGTAACGTTCGCCAGGTGAGTAGCGCTCATCGTCGGTATTTGCGGCCGACTCTACAAAAATCGCATCCGCCGGGCAGGCAGCCGCGCACAGCGAACAGCCAATGCACTTCTCCATTCCGTTGTCGTAACGTTTCAGCACGTGCCGCCCGCGAAAACGCGGTTTCACTGGACGTTTCTCTTCCGGATACTGGATGGTAACCGGCTTTTCAAACATCATCTTAAGCGTGGTCCCAAGACCACGCGCAAGTTCCCTAAGCATAGGCTTTCCTCCTCAAAGAACGATTCACCAATAAAGTGGCAAAACCACCAGCAATGACAGAGAGGATCGGGATAAGCCAGAGCTGTTCGAGCAAGATGCCGAGAGCGGTGATAAAGACTACGGCTAACGCCAGCGGCAGCATCACCTTCCAACCAAATGCCATCAGCCTGTCGTAGCGGATACGCGGCAGAGTCGCCCGGACCCAGATCATCCAGAAGAGCAGGATGACGACTTTGATCAGCAGGTAGACCGGTCCCAGCCAGGGGAAGCGCTCAATACCGGGACCAAGATAACCGCCGAAAAACAGCGTCGCCGTGATCAGGCTGACGACGATCATCTTCTCGTATTCAGCCATGAAGAACAGCGCAAACTTCATACCCGAATATTCGGAATGGTAGCCAGCGGTCAATTCCTGCTCGGCTTCCGGCATATCGAAGGGTGAGCGATTGACCTCTGCCAGCGTGGCAATCATGAAGATTAGCGTCCCAACGGGTTGGAGCAGCACGAACCAGGCCGGCTTCTGGGCTTCGACGATATCCGTCAGGCTCATGGAGTTGCCCAGCAGGATGACCGCTACAAAAGACAGACCAAGCGCCAGTTCATAAGAAATCATTTGCGCTGAGGAACGCAATCCGCCCAGCATGGCGTATTTGTTGTTGCTCGACCAGCCCCCCAACACAATCCCATAAACTGCAATCGAGGCAATGGCCATCAGGTAAAGGACGCCCACGTTGATGTTCGCGACCGACAATTGGACCGGGCGCCCAAAAATCGTCACCGTCGGCCCCCAGGGGATCACCGCCGCGATGACAGTCGCCGGGACGACCGTGATGATCGGTGCCAGGAAGAAGACCGCCTTGTAGGCGCGAGCCGGGGTCAGCTCTTCCTTGAAGATCAGCTTGACCGCGTCCGCGATCGGCTGCAGGAGGCCCCACGGGCCGGCGCGGTTGGGTCCGATGCGCATCTGGATGCGGGCCAGCGCGCGGCGCTCGTAGAGCGTCAGGTACGCAAACCCGCCCAGCAAGATAAAGATCAGGATGAGGGATTTGATCACCCATTCCCAAATTAGAGCAGCATCCATCGTGATTTCCTCGATCCTTTATTTCGCGGCAGCTTTGGCTGCCACCTTCACATCTACAGAAACCGGGGCCGTGATCGGTAATCCCATACTGCGCGGGACCAGCACCACGCCGGCCGAGATCGTCTCATCGATCTTAACAACTGCCTCGGCCCTCGTGCCGTTCATGCCAAGGCTCAGGCGTTCTCCGGCCGCCACACCCAGCTTTTCAGCAGCTGCAGGGTGCAGGGAGACGGCCAACTCGCCAATGCGTTGGTGTAACAATTCGGTTGGATAGAGGGTCGTGCCGCGGTCGTACAACCGGGTGACCGGGACGGCCAGGAATTCATCTTCTTTCGGACGCAGCGCCGGTTCGTAGCGGACCTCAGGCAGGCTGACCGTTTCGCCGCGTTGGGCTGCCGGGACGAGTTGTAAGCCCAGTCCCTGCGAGTTCTCGTAAGTCGTGCCACCGTAGTACAGGTCGCCGCGCCCGACGATCGGCCACTGCGCGCTGACTTCGGCCAGCTTGCGATAGGAGAGACCCTTGAAATCATTCCCGGATTGGGCGATGTGCTCAAAGGCCAGCAGCGCCGAACGGCCTTCCAGGTCGATCTTCAAGAGCTTGCCAACTTCAGCCGCAATCGCAAAATCCGCCTTGGCTTCGCCGCGCGGCGGAACAGCCGGGTAGAAACGCTGCACGCGCCGCTCGCCGGAGGTCAGGGTCCCTTCGCACTCAGTGTAGGCCTGCGCCGGGAAGACCACGTCAGCCAGTTCGGTTGTGGCGGTCTGGAACAACTCCTGCACCACCAGGAATTTAGCTTCTTTCAAAACCTTGGCCAGGACCGGATCGTCGCCTGCCGGGTCAGCCCCGGCAACGTAAACCAGCTTGCCCTTGAGAGCCTTGGCCAGATCGGCTTCAGGACGCAGGCCAAGCTCCCAGGCACCCTGGTCATTCGCGCGCTGCCAGACGCCGATCAATCCATTGTTCGGTTTGCCGACATGAGCGGTAGTCTTGAGCAGGCTGGCACAGGCAGCCGCCAGTGCGGACGAACCTGCCAGTCCCAGGCCTTCGCTGCCGAACAGCACAACTGCGTTTTCCGCCTTGGCAAACGTCTCTGTAATCTTGTCGCCCTTTTTGCCCAGGTCCTGGACAGCCTTGACCTGGTCGCCATAGGCATAGCGGATGACGAAGGAGGCCCATTTGTCCAATTTCGTCTCACGCGGGTTGGCGACGATGAGCGTCGCACCCCGGTCGGCAGCCTGCTTGACGCGCAGCCACCAGATGGGAGCTTCTTCGTGCAGGTCGGAGGCGACCACCAGAATGGCATCGCCTTTACCCATCTCGCTAAAGTTCGTCCCTTGGCCAACACCCACCAGCGCGGTCAGATCGCCGCCGCCCATGTCCGTGTAGAGCAGGGCACGACCACCCAGGCCGTCAGCCAGGGACTTTAAGTTGAACAAAGCTTCATTCGACAACCGGCCAGAAGCCAGGACGAGCACCTCGGACTTGGCGGCCTCAAATTTTTCAGCCACCTGCTTGAGCGCCTGCCCCCAGGAGGCAGCCTGGAGTTTGCCGTCCTTGCGCACCAGGGGTTTGGTCAGGCGTTCAGCGCTCTCGGCGAAATGGTAACCGGCAAAACGGCCCTTGTCGCAGATCCAGGTCTCGTTGACCCCTTCATTCTGGCGCGGCATGACGCGCTTGATGACCACTTTTCCGTCCGACTTGGCCTCGCGGCGCGTGTTGAAGGTGATATTGCAACCCACCGGGCATTGCGAGCAAACCGAGGCCGCCGCTTTGAGTTCCCAGGGGCGAGCCCCAAAACGGAAATCGGCTGTGGTCAGTGCCCCGACCGGGCAAATGTCGGTCGTGTTGCCCGAGAAGATCGAGTCAAATCCGGGCTCCGAGAAGGTGACGATGTCGGTCGAACGGCCGCGGTTGTAGAACTCCAGCACCGGCTCGCCGACAATCTCATCCTGGAAGCGGATGCAGCGCGCACACTGGATGCAGCGCTCGCGGTCCAGGAAAATCAATTCGCCCAGCGGAACGTGCTTGGCCAGGTGCATTTTTTCATCGTACAGGAAGCGGCTCTTGCCCGGGCCATGTTCCATGGTCAGG
The DNA here is from genome assembly GCA_963790075.1 of uncultured Chloroflexia bacterium. Taxonomy (GTDB): domain Bacteria; phylum Chloroflexota; class Anaerolineae; order Anaerolineales; family Villigracilaceae; genus CAYOUV01. Next base: position 262,877 of record CAWBNG010000008.1, on the reverse strand, counting down.
TTTTGCAGCGGGCACTCGCCGCCCTTGTCACAAATCGGACAATCCAGCGGATGGGAAGTCAGCAGGAATTCAACCGTCGCGCGCTGACCGGCTTTGGCCTTTTCAGACTCTGTCAGCACCAGCATGCCTTCAGAGACCGGATTGGTGCAGGCGGTTTCCAGCTTGCCCATGAATTGCAGTTTGGGCTTGCCATCCTCGTCCAGGACCGGCTTACCGGTGGATCGATCGATCATCGGGCGGCCGATCTCGACCAGGCACATACGGCACATGCCGACCGGCTCCATCTTGGGATGATAGCAAAAGACCGGGACATCTATGCCGATCTTCTTGGCGGCATCTACCACTAAAGTCCCTTCAGAGACGGTAACTGTTTTGCCGTCAATTGTCAGCGTTACCTGTTTTGTCATGCTCGCGCTCCATGTTTGGCAGTGGCGGCTTTGAAATCGGCCTCGAAGCGTTCGATGCTGGTGATGACCGCCATCGTGGAGAATTCACCCAGCGCGCACAGGCATTTACCCTGCATCTGCGTGGCAACATCCTTGAGCAACTGGACCTCCTCCCAGGAGGCATCGCCCTGGTGGATGCGTTCTGTCAGATGCTGCATCCAGTAAGTGCCTTCACGACAGGGAGTGCACTTGCCGCAGGATTCGTGCTTGAAGAAATGGATGGTTTTGTTGACAACCCATTCCAGGCTGACGGTGTCGTCAATCACGATCACGGAAGCAGACCCGAGGTCTGCGCCGAGCGTGCGCACCGAGGCATAATCCATCGGCGTATCCAGCGCCTTGTCGTCGGCCACGATCAGCGAGGACGAAGCCCCGGCCGCCATAATGGCTTTGATCGGGCGGTCAGCGATAATCCCACCGCCATGGTTGTAAATTAGTTCGCGGAAGGTCGTTCCGAAAGGCAATTCGTAGTTGCCGGGTTTCTTCACGCGCCCGGACAGGCTGAAGATCTTGACCCCGGCGCTGTCGTCGGTGCCCATCGACTTGTACCAGTCCGCACCGTGGGTGATGATCAGCGGCACATTGGAGAGTGTCTCCACATTGTTGACCACGGTCGGCTTGCCATACAGGCCGAAAGATGGCGGGAACGGCGGGCGGACACGCGGCTGCCCGCGTTTGCCCTCCAACGATTCGAGCAGGGCCGTCTCTTCACCGCAGATATAGGCACCTGCGCCAAGATGAGTGTGAATGCGCAGGGAATAACCAGTCCCAAACAGCTTGTCACCCAGGAAACCGGCTTTGTGCATCTCCTCGATTTTCTGATCCAGCCATTCAGCGATCTGCCAGAACTCGCCGCGCAGGTAAATGTAGGCATCCTGTGCGCCAACCGCAAAAGAGGTGATCGCGACGCCCTCCAAAAACTGGAAGGGGTTGCTCTCCATGATCTCGCGGTCTTTGAAAGTACCGGGCTCAGATTCGTCGGCGTTGGCAGTCACATAGTGCGGCCAGTTGTTCTTATCCATGAAGGACCACTTGACCCCGGTCGGGAAGCCCGCGCCACCCCGCCCGCGCAGGCCGGAGTTCTTGACCACCTCGGTCACTTTATCGGGTCCCATTTTCGTGACGGCCTGTTTTAGGCCATCGAAGCCGCCGTTTTTCTCGTAAACCTGGATTTGGTCGATATCCGGGATTTCGCGATGCCGCAGGAGGATGTGACTCATTCCCTGACCTCCTTGTCGCCTTTGCGCAGGGCCTCAATCAACTCTAAGGTCTTGTCAACGGTCATATTCTCGTGGTATTCGATGCCCTCCGGCCCCTGAAGCTGGAACATGGGAGCCTTATCGCAGCCTGCCAGGCACATGACCGCTTCGATCGTCACCAAGCCATCTTCGGTCGTCTCCCCGACCTGGATCCCCAAGTTGTCACACAAGGCTTCCAGGAATTGATCGGCACCGCGTAACGCGCAGGGCATATCGGTGCAGACCTGCATGCGGTATTTGCCTTCCTGCTTGTCGTGGTAGAGCGTGTAGAACCCGACCAGCGATGCGACCTCGGTCTCGCTGATTTCGAGTACCTCAGCGATATCCCGCATCAGTTCCTTGGTGATGTAACCATCCTTGCGCTGCGCCAAATACAGCAGAGGCATCACTGCCGAGCGCTTATGCTCGGGCGGATATTTCGCTAATATTTTCTTGATTTCCTCGGGATAGGCTTCTAAAAGGCTCATCGATCGATATCTCCCAGGACGATGTCAACACTGCCGATAACAGCCACCAGATCGGCAATCAGCAGACCCTTGACCATGATTGGCATGACTTGCATATTATCAAAGGAGGGTGTGCGCCAGTGCACGCGGTACGGCTTGGGGCCGCCATCCCCTTCGAGATAGACACCCAATTCCCCGCGCGGCGATTCGACCGCCGAATAGATCGAGGCCTTCGGAGCCGGGAAACCTTCCGTCCACAACTTGAAGTGGTGGATCAGCGCTTCCATGCTGACACCGATCTCCGAGCGCGGCGGTGGGACGAACTTGCGGTTGTCGCTGCGCACCGGTCCCATCGGCAGTTTATCGAGCGCTTGCTCAACGATGCGCAGGGCCTGGCGCATTTCTTCAACGCGCACCAGGTAGCGAGCGTAGACGTCGCCTTCGGTCCGCACCGGGATCTCGAAATCGTATTGCTCGTAACCCATGTAAGGCCGGTTCTTGCGCAAATCCCAATTGACGCCCGAGGCGCGCAAAATCGGTCCGGTCGCGCCGTATTGCAAAGCGTCCTCCCCCGACAACTTGCCGATCCCCAGTGTGCGGTCCATGAATAACGGGTTCTTGGTCAGCAGGGCTTCGTATTCGTCGATGCGCTTGGGGAAAATCTTGATGAAATTGCGTACCGCAGCCTCAAACTCGGTCGGAACGTCGCGCCACACCCCGCCGGGGCGGAAGTAGGTGGTCATCATGCGCTGGCCGGAGACCAGTTCGAAAATATCGAGGATGTCTTCGCGTTCGCGGAAGCAGTACAGGAACATGGACATGGCGGCCAGGTCAAGCGCCGAGGTGCCCAGCCAGACCAGGTGGGAGGCGATACGCTGCAATTCGGTCAGGATGACGCGCAGGGCCTGCGCACGCGCAGGCACGTCCAGATCCACCAGCTTTTCGACCGCCATCACATAGGACAGATTATTGCCCATGTTATTCATGTAATCCAGGCGGTCAGTCATGACTTCGGCCTTCTGGTAGGTCTTGGCCTCCATGTTTTTCTCGATACCGGTATGCAGGTAGCCGACATCGGGAATACAGTTGAGCACGATCTCGCCATCCAGCTCGAGCAACAGGCGCAACACCCCGTGCGTGGACGGGTGCTGCGGCCCCATATTCAAAAGCATGGTCTCGCCTTTAATTGCGCGGTCAGAGACCAGATGCTTTAGATCGTCAACAGTTACTTCTTGAAGTTCGGGCATAGAGATACTCCGTCCCGCTATTCTTTGGCATAAGGCTTGCGGAGGTCAATTTCATCGAAATTGAAGGTGAATTGCGGCTCCTCATAGCCCAGTGGATAATCTTTGCGCAGCGGATGGCCCTGCCAGTCGTACGGCATCAGGATACGACGCAGGTCGGGATGACCTTCGCACTTGATGCCGAACATATCCCAAAGCTCGCGCTCGCGCCAGTTGGCGTTCTGATAAACGCCGGTCACGGTTGGCAGGACGGGAGCTGTTCCGCTAACAGGCACGCGCAATTGCAGCAAGAGGTTCTTCGAAACCGAAGTCAGCTGGTAAATCACGTGGAAGCGCGGATTCTCCTGCGGCCAGTAATCGACTGCGCTCAATGTCGAGAGCAGTTCGAAATGATGTTTGTCCCGCAGTACAGTCAACGCAGCAACGAGGCGCTCAGGCGCGATGAAGAGATGCACCTCATCGCGAAATTCCTCCAGTTGTGCGTCGAACTCTTTCTGTAAAGCCTGGACGATGGGTTCAAGTTTCTTATTCATGGGTTGTCCTAAAGGCTAAACTTGTGCTTTGAATTTCATGCCCTGAACTTTTTCGTACAGGGTGATCACACCGTGGATCAATGCTTCGGGGCGCGGTGGGCAGCCGGCTACGTAAACATCTACGGGTACCACCTCGTCCACCCCCTGGACGACGGCATAGTTGTTGAAAACGCCACCACAGGAAGCGCAGTCACCCATTGAAATGACCCATTTGGGTTCTGGCATCTGGTCGTACAGGCGGCGTAATACGGGCGCCATCTTGCGAGAGACGCGCCCGGCGACGATCATCAGATCAGATTGACGAGGACTGGGACGCATCAGTTCCATGCCGAAGCGGCTCATATCGTAGTCCGCGGCCTGTGCAGACATCATCTCGATCGCGCAGCAAGCCAGTCCGAACAACATCGGCCACATCGCTCTGGTGCGCGCCCAGTTTACGGTTTGTTCAAGGGTTGTGGTTACAATCCCCATATTACCAAGTTTTTCTTCTACTCCCATTCCAGGGCTCCTTTCTTCCATGCGTAGACGTATCCTACCAATAAGATAACAATAAAGACGATCATCTCGATCAGGCCGAACAAGCCCAATTTGCGAAAGACAACCGCCCACGGCAGGAAGAAAACAACTTCGATGTCGAACAGGATGAATAACATGGCAACCAGGTAGAACCGAACCGGCATGCGGCGCGTACCAGGGCCGATAGGATTTATACCGGATTCATAAGGCATCGCTTTGATTTTAGATTTGCGCTTTGGTCCGAAAAGTTCCCCCAGGAGGATCGCGATAAGCGCGACAGCAGTTGTGAGTGCAATCAGTATGGCAATGGCAACATATTGTAAGAGCATTGAACCCTCTCAAAGTTGGTGAGGATGGTCTGCTCATCGAAGTATATCACAAGAAGTTTTTTAGAGTGCATAAAAGTGTTACATTTCACAAAAAAGAGGGTCATGTGTCATGTCGTGCAATAAAAACGCCGGAGATGACCTCCGGCGATAGGATTTCTAGCTCAAATAGTCCCGTAAGTGCCTGCTGCGTGTGGGATGCCGCAACTTTCGAAGTGCTTTGGCTTCGATTTGGCGGATACGCTCACGGGTCACGTTAAAATAGCGGCTGACTTCTTCGAGGGTGTGATCTTTGCCGTCGATCAAGCCAAAACGTAGCTCCAGCACCTGACGTTCGCGCTCAGAGAGCGCAGCCAGCGCATTTTGCACCTGCTCGCGCAGCATTTCGCGCGCTGCGGCGTCCATCGGCTCGAGCGCTTCTTCGTCCTGAATGAAATCGCCCAATTGACTGGAATCCTCATCCCCCACCGGGCCTTCCAGCGAGACCGGTTCTTCAGCCGAACGCAGGATGCGATCCACTTTCTGGGTGGCATACTCCCAACGGCGCTGGATGGCCGGGTCCAATGGTTGCTCATCCGTCTTGGAGCGCAGGATGGCCTGCACGTCTGCAGCCGCCAGATACCCGATTTCCAGAGCCAATTCCTCCTTGGTTGGATCGCGGCCCAATTCCTGGGTCAGTTGGCGCTGGATGCGCAGAATACGCGTGATCGTCTCGAACAAATGCACAGGGATGCGGATCGTGCGCGCCTGCTCGGCAATCGAGCGGTTGATCGACTGGCGGATCCACCAGGTGGCATACGTGCTGAACTTGAAGCCGCGCCGCGGATCGAATTTATTGACCGCCCGCAGCAAGCCCAGATTGCCTTCCTGAATCAGATCCAGGAATGAAATGCCGCGTCCGAGATAGCGTTTGGCTACGCTGACCACCAGACGCAGGTTGGCACGGATCAGGGCATGATTGGATTCTTCCGAGCGCTGCTGGATCGCTTCCATCTCTGCAGCCAGCGTATCATCCACAGGCAGATTGCGCTGCAGGGTGCGCTGGACGGGTAATCCCTGGCTTTGCTGGATGTAACCCAACAGCCATTCCGCGTAACTCTCCGGCAGCAGGTAAAAACACAGGAAGACGCTGTAAGCCTTGCGAACCAGGGTCTCCCACAATTGATCTTTGCCCCACAGACCGTTATCCAGGTAAGCGCGCAAATAAGACGGCGCTTCGATCTCCCATTGCAAATGCAGTTCCTGCGCTTCGCTCAACACCAAGCCCAGGTCAGGCAAATCGCTCTTGAGACGCTGGGCATCCTCCACCAGGCGTTCCCAGGAAGTCAGCAACTCGGAAATGATCGAACGATACACGCTGCAAATATCCGTAACCCCGCTGCGCTGCGGCCGGCGACCGAAGGTCTGGATCAGGCGATAGGCTTCGATGCGAGTCGCCAGGCGGAACTCGCTATCCGCGTCCAGCAGCTTGACCTGGCCGATCTCCCGCAAATACAACCGCACCGGATCTTCCGCCAGTTCGGCTGCCAGTTCGGGGGTTTTCAGGTCGAGCAGCGGCTCATCATCCGAAATTTCATCATCTTCCTGAGCCAGGCTGCCGTCATCCGGTTCACCGATATCATCCGGTTCGTCGATATCGTCGGGCGCATCCGCCAGGTCGAGTTCTTCATCCAATTCGGTTTCAGGCTCTTCGATCTCCAGCTCGCTCTCAGGCAGATCGTCCGAATCAAAATCCGGATTCTTGTTCTTAACCTTTTTAGGCGGAAGGGGAGCGGATTTGGTTTTGGGTTTGCGAGGCATGGTCTTACTCTACTCGTCTAAGGGATAGCTTGCGGCCCGCCTGGTCGAGATCGCGCAGCAAACGTGTATGTTGTAACACCAATTCCTGGTAAGAAGTCGCACGCAAATCGCCCTGCTGTTGTGCTTCTTCCTGTAAAAAGCGGAGCTGGTTCAGGTTTTCGCCCAGTGCCAGGCGGCGTAACTGGATCACGTTGCGCACCAACTCCTCAAGATTGCGCTCGTCCACCGGGTCGAGTTTCTCAGCCTGCGCCAGCAATTCCTGTGAAAGGTCCTGCAGCGCCTCGGGCATATGACCCGACACGTAACCTTGCGCATCTTCTGCATCCTGTTGGACGGCCTGTTGGAGCAGGCGCAACAGGATCTGATGGTCAGTATACCCGAAATCTTCGGGGTTGAGCGCCCCCAAGCTTGACTCCTGCAACTGGCGGTCCAGCCGGTAGAGCAGCTCGGGACGGCGCAGCAGGATATTCAAACAGTTGGCTTCGATCCTCTGGGACGGATTCGAGCTGACGATCGGCTTTTCAAGCAACTGCTGCCTGGTCCCCGGGCGGGAGCGCGAGCGGCGGGTGCCCGAAGTCCTGACCGGCCGACCGATCAGTGAGCGTTCATCCACCCTGAGCAGACGGGATAACTGCTGGCGGTAGGTATCGCGCTCGACCGGATCGGGCAGGTCTTCGATCAGCGGCAGCACCTGCGCAGCAATTGCCGACTTGACCTTGGGGTCGCTGACGTCCTGGTCGGCGACCAGCGTATCCATCACGTGAGTGACGATCGGCTTGGCGGCTGCGATCAAGCGTGGCCATTCCTCGGGATCACGCTGGACGATTTCATCCGGGTCGAGCTCGTCGGGCATGGAGGCCACGCGCAAATCCGCCTGCAGGCGCGCTTCGTTGCGCAGCAGGCCGCGCGCATCGAAACGCAGTTCGCCCTCGCGGTCCATCGCCTGACGAACGGCTTCCAGCCCGCGCAGCACAGCCTTCTGCCCGGCGGCGTCCGGGTCGAGCGCCAGCACGATCTTGCGCGTGAAACGTTTGAGCAGACGCAACTGGTCTTCGGTCAGGGCCGTACCCATGGGAGAAACCACATTCTCGAAGCCGGCCTGGTGCACGGCAATCACGTCCAGATAGCCTTCGACGATCACCACCTGGTCGGCGGCGCGGATCGGCTTGCGCGCCCGGTCGAGACCGTAGAGCAGGCGTCCCTTGGAGAAAACCGGCGTCTCGGGCGAGTTGAGGAACTTGGGCACCTCGTCCGGATCGAGGATGCGCGCCCCGAAGCCGGCCATGCGTCCGCGCTCGTCGCGAATGGGGAACATGATGCGCTGACGGAAGCGGTCGTAATATCCGCCCAATTCGCGCTCGGAGAGCAACCCGGACTCGAACAATTCCGCTTCGGTATAGCCGCGCCCGCTGAAGTGCTTGAGGGCATTATCCCAGCCCTGGGGGGCGTAGCCCAGCCCAAAGGTCTCGATGGTGGCCTCGCTCAACTGGCGTTTGTCGCGTAAATAATCCAGCGCAACTTTTCCGGCTGCAGTGGTCAGCAGCTGGTTGCGGTAGAAAGTGACCGCGTCCTCCAACAGCGCGCGCAGACGGTCGTACTCCTCACGGGCGGCTTCCTGCGCGGGCGTGTAGGCTTCCAACTGCACCCCGGCACGCTCAGCCAGATGCTGCAGGGCTTCCTTGAAGTCCCAACCTTCCTTCTTCATGACGTACTTGAAGATGTCGCCACCCTCGTTGCACTCCCCGAAACAGCGCCAGGTGCCGGTCTCCGGGAAGACCACGAAGGCTGGCGTGCGGGTATTGCTGTGGAAGGGACAGAACCCGCTGTAGTTCTTCCCGGCACGCCGCAGCTTGACGCTCTCGGAAACGAGATCGACCAGATCGAGGCGGGATTTGACTTCGTCAACAGTGGACATGGGCACCTGAATTATACTGACAGTGCGCCTTGCACCTGTCAGCATTATACTGACAGTGCGCCTTGCACCTGTCAGCATTATACTGACAGTGCGCTTTGCACCTGTCAGCATTATAGACGCGCTTGGGTTGTTTGGTCAAATTTTTAACTTTTTTCCTCTCCTCGCAGCACAGGGTTAATAGCAGAGACGGCCCTCACGGGCCGTCTCGCGAACTTCCAGACGAACGTGAAGTTTTTTATGATTTAAAAGCCTTCCAGTTTGGATAGATCTACCGCGCGGTCGGCCAGCGCCGCAATGCGCTGTAACAAGCCCAGGAGATTGTGTTGGACGGCCAGGTCCTCGTCCATGACCAGCACGTCGTCGAAGAACTTGTTCACGGCCGGAATCATCGGCAGGAAGGCATTGAGGAAATCGTCCACCGAGCCGGTCGCGCGCGGGGTCGACTCAGCCTGCAGCAGCGCCGCGTACAGGTCGTGCTCGGCCTGCTCGGCGAAAGCCCCCGGATTGACCGGGTACATCTCCGGCTGGTCGCGGGTGATGCGCACGCAGCGTGCGTAAGCCGGCAGGATCGTATTCCAGTCTTCCCGACCCACCCAGGCTTCCATTTGTTTCACGGCGCGGGCAGCCGAGGCCGGGTCATGGCTCTGCACGGCCAGCACCGCTTCGACCGCATCGTAATGATGGCCAGCTTCCTTGAGCAGCACATTCAGGCGGCCGTTGATGAACTCCAGCACCTGGGCCCGGACCTGGTCGCTGACCTCGATCGGCTGCAGTTTGGCAGCTTGCGCGACTGCCCGGCGCAGGTCGAAGGACAGGTCGTGCTGCATCAGCGGTTCGACCACGCCGATGGCAGCCCGGCGCAGCGCAAAGGGATCCTTGGCCCCGGTCGGAACCAGTCCGGCCGCAAACAGCCCAACCAGCGAATCGATCCGGTCGGCCAGGGCGACGGCCAGCCCGGGCTTGCTCTGCGGGACGGTCTGATACTGCTGGCCGATGGCTTCGGCCACAGCCTGGTTTTCGCCTGAGCGCAGGGCGTATTCGCGCCCGATGATCCCCTGCAGGGAGGTCATCTCGACGCACATCTGCGTCACCAAATCGGCTTTGGCCAGGTGGGCGGCGCGGCGCGCAAAGACGGCCTCGTCCTGCTCCAGGCCGAGCATGGGAATCAAGTCTTCCACCAGCTTCTCGATCCGTTCGGATTTGTCGAGCATTGAGCCGAGCTTGGTCTGGAAGATCAAACCCGAAAGCTGGGGGCGGTAATGCTCGAGCGGGTGCTTGAGGTCTTCGCGCACGAAGAAGTTGGCATCCGCAAAGCGCGCCCCGAGCACGTGCTCGTTGCCCTGCCGCACCAGATCGAGGTATTCTTCGTCCCCGTTGCGAATGGCGACGAAGTTGGGCAGCAGTTTACCGTTCTTCTCGAGCGGGAAGTAGCGCTGGTGCTTGCGCATGACCGAGATCAGCACTTCGCGCGGCAGTTGCAGGAATTCGGGGTCGAAGCCGCCCAGCACGGCGGTCGGCTTTTCGACCAGGTTGGCCACTTCGGCCAGCAGCTGCGGCTCGAGGATGGCCTGCCCTTTAACGGAGTCCGCCGCCTTTTTGACTTGCGCCTCGATCAGGGCTTTGCGCTCTTCGGTGTCGATCACGATTCCGGCTTCCCGGATCACATCGAAGTATTTTTCAGCCGAGGAGATCTCGATTTCAGGCGAATCGTACGGTCTTAACCCGCGAGTCTCATTGCCCGCAACAACACCCGCGTATTCGAACGGAATAACCGTCTCCCCCAGCAGCGCGGTAAGCCAGCGGATGGGGCGCGAGAAGGCCACCCCGCTCTCGTTCCAACGCATGGACTTGGTGAAGTTGATGCCCGCCACCAGCCCGGGCAGGGCCTCGGCCAGCACCTCGGGCGCCGGGCGGCCGGTCTGTTTGACCACGGCAAAGACATATTTCCCGCCGTTTTCCTCGCGGACCTGCAGATCTTTGGTGTCCACGCCATTCTTTTTGGCAAAACCAATCGCAGCCGGGGAGGCGATGCCATCTTGATCGAATGCCCGCTCGGCGGGCGGACCCTTGACCAGTTCCTCGCGGTCCGACTGCCGGGGGGCGAGCCCGTCCACGAAAACAGCCAGCCGCCGGGGTGTGGCCGCGATCCGCAGCCCGCCGTGGGTCAGGCGCAGCTCGTCCAGCCAGGCCGGAATCCGTTCGCGCAGCTGCGCCAGCGCAGCCTCCACATCCCCGGCGGGCAGTTCCTCCACCCCGATTTCGAGCAGGAAGGGCTGTGCGGATTTGGGAAGCGGCAGCTTCGTCGTCGATTTTTCTGCCTGGCTAATTCCTGATTTCTTTAACAGCGGATACTCTAACGCCTGGCGCTGGGCCAGGTAAGCCTCGGCCACTTTGCGGGCCAGGGCGCGCATCTTGCGGAAGAAGGCCTGGCGCTCGGTCACGCCGATCGCGCCGCGCGTGTCCAGGATGTTGAAGGTGTGCGAGCACTTGAGCAGGTAGTCGTGGGCCGGCAGGACCAGTTCCTGAGCCAGGCAGGCCTCGGCCTCGGCCTCGTAGGCGGCGAACAGTCCACGCAGGCGCTCGACCTCGGCCACTTCGAAATAGTATTTGGAATGTTCATACTCTTCGTTGCGGCGTACCTCGCCGTAGGAGATGCCGTCCGCCCAGGGCTCGTCCCAGATGGCGTCGGCATTGTTGAGCGCGATCAGGATGCGCTCCAGGCCGTAAGTCAGTTCGACCGCCACCGGGTCGAGCGGCAGGCCACCCACCTGCTGAAAGTAGGTGAACTGGGTGATCTCCTGGCCGTCCAGCCAGACTTCCCAGCCCAGGCCCCAGGCCGAGATGGCCGGCTGCTCCCAGTTGTCCTCCACGAAGCGGATGTCGTGCTGGCGCGGATCGATGCCGATCGCCTTGAGCGAATCGAGATACAGCTCCTGCGGGTTCCCGGGATCAGGCTTGAGGATCACCTGGAACTGGTAATGCAGTTGGAAGCGGTTGGGATTCTCGCCGTAGCGCCCGTCGTCGGGACGCACGGAGGGCTCGACGTAGGCCACGTTCCACGGCTCGGGCCCCAGCACGCGCAGGAAGGTGGCCGGATTCATGGTGCCGGCGCCGACCTGGGTATAGTAAGGCTGCCAGATCAAAAAGCCGCGCTCAGCCCAGAAGTTCTGCAGTTTGAGGATGATGGATTGGAAGGTGTGTTTTTCAGGCATGTGCTTTTCTTTAAATGAACTTGAATGGATAGCGAGGGGATTATACCGTACCTGGTTGGTTGCTTTGCACGAAAAAATCCCGCTTCCGGCGGGACTTTGAGATTGTTGTTCCCAACCAATCATGGTTATAAAAATAATTCGCTACATCTTTCAAAGAGCGCAAAGTAAAGTGCTATATAATTTGTACAATTATGGTCCTTCCAAAATATCTCTAAATTGGGGAATTCTAGTATGAATCATCCTGATCCAAAAACTCATTTGTTAGAACATTCAGAAGCTAAATTAAAACTTTACGATACATATTTGGCAAAATACCTAAATATTCTTGCCAGAACTCCATATGTTGAAAAGATTTTTATTTTCGACTTACTTTGCGGAGAAGGAATTTACGAGGAGGACGAAAAAGGAAGCCCCATAATGGCGCTAGAAACTATCAAGGATCACTACTTCTCAAACAACCGCTCTTGCCCGAATATAACAATTTGGTTCAACGATATAGGCCAATCTGAGATCGATCATGGAGCTCCCAAAATCGAAAGAGTAAAAAGATTTGCAGAGAAAATATACCGTCCACAAAATGTCAACATAGAGTTCTTTCAAGAAGACTACAAAAGCCTCTACGCAAAAGCAATCCAGCTAGTGAATAGCACTTACAGAGCCAAAGGATTGTTTTTTATTGATCCTTATGGTTATAAAGCCGTAAAACCTGAGGACATCCACAGCATGTTGGAGGGGAATAATACAGAAGTTCTTTTATGGCTACCAGCCTCTTTCATGTATCGTTTTGCAAATACTGTGACACGCATCGATTTCAAAGGGGGAGAGCCACTCAAAGAATTTATTTTTGCTCTGTTCGGAAAAAACCCTCCCACGTTTAAGTCAATTTACGATTTCATCGAACAAATTACAGGAAGTTTTCGAGCCTACCTACGAGAATTGGGAATCTTCGTCGACACGTTTACTATTGAGCGGGGCGGTGGCAATGTATATTGTCTATTTTTCTTCACAAGTCATATTAAGGGATATGAAACAATGCTCTCCACAAAGTGGGGTATGGATGAAAATCGAGGAAAGGGTCATACTAAGAATAAATCCCAATCTTTCAGCGAAATTCAGTTGTCAGGTTATCCCCAAAAGTTGAAGTCATTTATCTCCAGTGCAGAGTATCGAACGAACGCCGAAATCTATAAATTTGGTTTGGAGAATGGTTTTTTACCAAAACATACAAACGATGTTTTTCGTGATTGGAAAGATAAAGGAAGTATTGAGCGCATCTCACTTGATGGGCAAACTGTCCGAGGTAATCATATCAAATACAATTCTCCAAGACGTGTTGGCTTCAAAATGAAACAAAACTCGTAGACAACACAGAACATTCGTGCTACGATATACACACAATTTACTGGTGATTTTACAAGGAGGAGAAATGGCCGAACATTCGGGCATCGAATGGACCGAATCGACCTGGAACCCGCTGACGGGCTGCACCAAGCTCAGTCCGGGCTGCAAGCATTGCTATGCCGAGCGCATGGCCAGGCGCCTGCAGGCCATGGGCCAGCCAAATTATGCCAACGGCTTCACACTGAGTATGCACCCGCACGTGCTCGAAAAACCGCTCGAATGGAAGAAGCCGCAGGTCATCTTCGTCAACTCGATGAGCGACCTGTTCCACAAAGATGTACCGCTGGATTTCATCCTGCAAGTCTTCGATGTCATGCAGCGAGCCCACTGGCACACCTTCCAGGTGCTGACCAAACGCGCCGAGCGGCTGGAAGAACTCAGCCCAAAAATCGACTGGCCTGAAAACATCTGGATGGGCGTCAGCGTCGAGACTGAAAAATATACCTTCCGCATCGACCATCTACGGCGCAGCGGCGCGCAGACCAAATTCCTGTCGCTGGAACCGCTGCTCGGTCCGCTGCACAATTTAAATCTAAAAGGCATCGACTGGGCCATCGTGGGCGGCGAATCCGGTCCCGGCGCGCGACCGCTGGATCCCGCCTGGGTGACCGACATCCGCGACCAGTGTGTCCGCACCAGGGTACCGTTCTTCTTCAAACAATGGGGCGGCATCAACAAGAAGAAAGCCGGGCGCCTGCTGGAGGGGCGCACCTGGGACGAAATGCCCACCCAGATGAATCTGGCGAGCGCATAAACACAAGGCCAGTCCGTGAGGGCTGGCCTTTTTGATTGGCGTCACGGAAGCGCCAGATTTTCGTCGCTATCAGCTTTCGGAAAGCAATGCCTTAGAGTAATTTTTCCAACGCGGAGATCAAAGGTGGCAGATCATTTTGGACGGTATCCCACATGAGTTTCTCGTCCACTTTAAAATAATCATGCACAATACGATTGCGCATGGCGCGCGTCAGGCGACACGGATCAACTCCCCCATGACGCGCTCCTTGATATACGGTTTCAAACTGTCCGGCGTGCCCAGATCAACCGGACAACCCAGCAATTTTTCAAGGTAATCCTGCAAAGCAAATAATCCGAAATAACCGACAGGGCGGCTGAACTCCACCAGCAAATCCACATCGCTGATCGGCGTGGCTTCATCCCTTGCTACGGAGCCAAACAGCTGCAGCGATTTAACGCCGAATTGCCGGGTCATTTCAGCATTATTTTGCTTCAAGATTTGGAGAACTACATCCTGTTTCATGTTAAATATTATATGTCAGAAAAAGTCCGCTCGTGCGTGAGACCGAATGCCTTTGAATATAAACCCGGCAAGCGCCTGATCGAATGTCCAGTCCGCGAGAGCTGGGTGGGGCCATTTTCAAATTTATCTCTTTACAGCACCCGCCGAGGGCCATACAATCTAGGCATGCAAGAAATCGAGATCCTGATCATCGGCTCCGGCCCGGCCGGGAGTTCCACCGCGCTGCACCTGGCACAAGTGGCCCCCGAGCTTATCCCGCGCACGCTGATCCTGGAGAAAGCCCATCACCCGCGCCCCAAGCTGTGCGGCGGCGGGCTGGTGATCGATGCCGAGGTCCTGCTCGAGCGCCTGGGCCTGGACGTGAGCGAGATCCCGCACACGGACGCCGCGCTGGCGCGCTTCGATTTCGAAGGCCGCGGGCTGGCGATCCGCGTACCCGGACGGCATGCGCTGCGGGTCATCCGCCGCGACGCGTTCGACGCCTGGCTGGCCGGCAAGGTGCGCCAGGCCGGATTCGAGCTGCGCGAGGGGGTAACGGTGACGGACGTCCGCCCGGGGGCAGACGGCGTAACGGTTGAGACCGATTCCGGGACCTTCCAGGCCCGGGTAGTGGTCGGCGCGGACGGTTCGAACGGGGTCGTACGCCGCTGCGTGCTGCCCGAGTCCCCGCTGCATACCGCGCGGCTGCTGGAGGTCTTGACCCCCGCCGCCCACCCTCACCACCCTGCGGGTACCTCACCCAAATCCGAGGGAATTCGGGGAGGACCAGGGAGGGAGTTAGAGAGGGAATCGGTGGCCTTCTTCGATTTCTTCCCCGTGCCACAGGGCATCGCCGGCTACGTGTGGGACTTCCCGACCCAGGTCGAGGGTCAACCGATGCGCTGCTGGGGCATCTATGACACCAACCTGCTGGCAGGGCGCTCCCGCCCGCCGCTCAAGACCCCGCTGGCCGAAGAAATGGCGCGACACGGCTATGACCTGTCGGCCTGCGAACTGCAGGGGCACCCGATCCGCTGGTTCAGTCCGCGGCGCGAGTTCTCGGTCCCGGGCGTGCTGCTAGCTGGCGATGCGGCCGGCGCGGACGGCATCTTCGGCGAGGGCATCAGCCTGGCGCTGGGCTACGGCCAGGTTGCGGCACAGGCGTTGAAAGCAGCCTTCGCGCGGGATGATTTCTCCTTCAGCAATTACCGCCGGCGCCTGCTGTCCAGCCCCCTGGGCCACGCGCTAAGCGCCCGCTGGGCCATCACGCACATTATCTATCGCCTGCACTGGCGCTGGTTCCAGCGCTTCTTCTGGCGACACATGCGCCTGGTCATCAGCCTGGCGGCCTGGGCTCTGGTGATCAACTGGGCCCGACGGACGAAAACCCCAGGTGATTAAAGGCAAAGCGCCCTGGCTCAGGGCGCTTTGCCTTTTGATTCGCGTACCCTGCGCATAAAAGCCGGTGTGTTCAAACCGCGTTCCAGCAAATAAGTCAGGTAGTGCTGCATCAACTCTTCCAACTCCGCCCGGATCCTGGCCTCCGGCTGCGCGCGTTTGGCCTCGCCGTAGGAACTGCGCTGAAAATGACGCAGATATTTCAGCGCTTCCGTGGAAATCGGACGCGCTCCCGGCAGCCCTTTTCCGCAACGCGGACACAGGACCCCGCCGTCCGGAGCCGAGAAGAACTGGTCCTCGGCCTGGATCTCCTTGCTGCAGTTGGCACACTCGAAAAGCTGCGGCCGGAAACCCAACTGATCCAGCAGGCGCACTTCGTAATAGCGCACCACCAGCCACGAGTCTGGCTCGGCCGCCAGGCGCGCCAGCGTATCGGTCAGGAGGCGAAAGATGGCCTGATTGGCGCCTTCGCCTTCATACGTGAAACGATCCAGCAGTTCGATGATGTAAGCCGCGTAACCGGTCAGCTCCAGGTCTTCGTGCAAGGGCTGGTAGGCATCCGCCGTATCGGCCTGAGTGACGATCAGCAAATCGCGACCGCGCGCCAGTTGCAGGTGCACGCGCGTGAAAGGCTCCAGGTGCCCGGCCTTGCGCGAACGGACCTTGCGCGCGCCCTTGGCCAGCGCCCGCGCCTTGCCCTGCTCGCGCGTGTAGAGCGTCAGCAAGCGGTCAGCCTCGCCCCAGTCGCTGTGGCGCAGGACGACGGCTTCAGCGCGGAAAGATCGCGGTTGGCTCATCTCAGCAGGGAATGTTTCAGCTTTTGTGCAAATCGGAGGGCGTGAAGGCCAGCGGGAGCAGATCCTTGACGGTCATTTCACTGATCAAGCGCCCCTGCCCGTCCGCAATCAGGACCAGCGTGTCGAGACCGAACTCAGCCAGCACCTGGCGGCAGGAACCGCAGGGTGAGCCGCCGTTGTCGGTCGTCACGGCCAGCGCCTCGAAATCCGTCTCTCCCTCCGAGACAGCCTTGAAGACGGCCACCCGCTCGGCGCATATGGTGGTCGGATAAGCCGCGTTCTCAATGTTGACCCCGGTGAAAATCCGTCCCGAGGCCGTCCGCAAAGCCGCCCCAACCGGGTAGTGAGAATAAGGGACATAAGCCCGTTGTCTGGCCTCGTTGGCGAGTTCGATCAGGGCCTGGCGTTCTCCTTCAGTGAGCGTTGTCATCGGATTGGTTCTCCTGCAGGTTTGAGATGCGGTCGGCACGCACGCGACGGATGCGCCGGCCGCTGACCAGATCAACGGTCAGCAACAGGCCATCGACACTGATGGTTTCGCCCTCTTCAGGGATGCGCCCCATCTGGTCGTAAATGAACCCGGCCAGCGTGTCGGCTTCAACTTTAGGCAAATGGCTGTCCATAATCTGATTGAAGGCGTCCAGGTCGATGCGCCCCAGGAAAAGATACTCACCCGGCTTCACCGACTGGTACAACATTTCTTCCTTCTGGTCAAACTCGTCGCGAATTTCGCCAATGATCTCTTCGATGATATCTTCCAACGTGACCAGGCCGGTCACACCACCATATTCGTCCACCACAATTGCCATATGAATGCGCTGGGACTGCATCTCAGCCAACAAATCATCGGCCTTTTTGGTTTCAGGTACAAAGTAAGCCGGGCGCAGCAACTCGCGCAGCGAGCTTTTTTTGTCTGCGCCACCGTTCATGGTTTGCAGCAAATCCTTGGCGTATAACAATCCTTGAATGTTATCCACATCCCGGTCATAAACCGGGACGCGCGAATGTCCGGAATTGATGAAGGCATGGACCGCCTCCTGCAGAGACGAGCCTGCCTCAAGAGCCAAAATATCCACTCGCGGCACCATAATCTCACGTGCGAGGGTATCCCCAAACTGGAAGATCGAGTAGATCATGCGGCGTTCTTCGAGCTCCAGGTTGCCCGCTTCCTCTTCCAATTCGACCCAGGTCTTGAGCTCATCTTCAGTGACCTGCGCCACCACCTGCGGTTTCCAGCGTTCGCCCAGGATGGATAGGGGAATGGCTATCAGCGGGGTGCAGAGCATCACCAATACCCGCCCGAAGATTCGCAACCGCAAGGCCCAGCTTTCCGGATCGTGCAACACATAACTCTCGACCGTAAACTCACCGATCATCAAGAGCACGGCCACCAGCACCAGGCCAAGCAATTGAAGGACCAGCAGGGCTGAAGACTCTTTTGCCATTTCGTAGACCAGATACAACGTTAACGCCGCGATGAAGAAGCGGAGCATAACCTGGCTCAGGCGCAGGCTGGGGCGCAGTCGCGGCGCCTCGATCAGGGTCAGCGTACTGTCCACTGAAATGCTCTTTTTCTCGCGCAGGCCTAACAGCCGCAGTGGACGCGCGTTCAACAAGCTGACGCGGGCAGCCGAAAGTCCCAGGTCCAGCACTAGCAGCAACAAGAATAGGGGTAAACTGGTTTCAATTCTCACGTTTTTTTAGTTTCCGTATCGCCCGGGCCGGCATACCAACCACCAGCGTATCCTCCGGCACATCCTTGGTTACAACCGAGCCTGCACCTGTGCGCGAGCGGTCGCCGATCTTCAAAGGCGCCACCAGCATGGTATCACTGCCAATAAAGACGCCTTCACCGATTTCGGTGGGATGCTTCTGCTCGCCATCGTAATTGCAGGTAATCGTTCCGGCGCCGATGTTGGTATCAGCACCAATGCGTGCATTCCCGATGTACGAGAAATGTCCCAGCTTGACACCCGGACCAAGGTATGAATCCTTGATCTCGCCAAAATTGCCCATGTGCACGCCCTCGGCCAGGTGCGCTCCTCGGCGCAGGCGGGCAAAGGGGCCGATATCAACCTGATTTTCGAGCACCGCGCCTTCCAGCACCGAGGCCAGCACCTTGCAGTGCTCGCCGATTTCCGTATCGCGTACGATCGTATTCGGTCCAATCTCACAGTCGCTACCAACTTTGGTTTTGCCCTGCAAATAAGTGTTCGGCCAGATGACCGTATCGCGGCCAATCGTCACGTCGTTTTCGATATAGGTTGAAGCCGGGTCAATCAGGCTGACACCGTTGAGCATGTGGAACTGGTTGATGCGTTTGCGCATCAGGGTTTCGGCTTCGGCCAGATGGACACGGGTGTTAATTCCAATCGCCTCGGACGGATCATCCAGGACCACAGCCTGAACCCGCAACCCATCCCTGACAGCCAGTTCGACCGTATCCGTCAGATAGTACTCGCCCTTCGGCGAAAGCTGGATACGCGGCAGGGCATCCCACAACCAGTCTGCAGAAAAACAATATGCGCCCACATTAAGTTCTTTGATCGTCAACTGCTCAGGGGTTGCCTGAGCTTCCTCAACAATGGCAGCCACGCTCCCATCCGGCCTGCGGACGATACGCCCGAACCCACGCGGGTCATCGGCAAAGGTCGTCAAGAGCGTGAGCGGACCGGAGTTGTTTTGTTGTTTAGCGACCAACATCTTCAACGTCTCACTGCGCAACAGGGGCATATCGGCCATCGTGACGACAACGTAATCGGACTTTCCCCGTAACAGGGGCTCGGCCTGCATCACGGCGTGTCCCGTTCCCAGCCGAGGTTCCTGCAACACACATTGGGCCGCATCGCCGATATACGCACGCACTTTGTCCGCGCCATGCCCGACGATCACAACTGGCTCTTCCGTAGAAATCTGCTTTGCGACCTCCAGGGCATGCTGAATCAAAGGACTCCCGCAAACTGGATGCAGCACCTTCGGCAGGTCTGATTTCATGCGTGTGCCCTGGCCAGCAGCCAAGTGGATGATGGATATCTTCATAACAAAAGATCTCCTAAACAAAAGACAGGCCTGCGCTGCCCACGGAGCGGCGCAATGCCTGTATGAATTTTGGGTGCCCCGTCACTGCGGGAAGAGCAGAAGATTTGCAAAGGCTGGGGCGCCTGGACTCGAACCAAGATCCACGGCTCCAAAGGCCGGTGTGCTGCCATTGCACCACGCCCCAGAGACGCCTTTTGAGCGGGCGAATTGTAACATATGCCAAACGTGAGGGCAATCCTTACTTCTTATCGTCCTGTGGCGTAAGCCCCAATTGACGCGCCTGTTCGTAGGTTAACTTGTCTGGGTCGAGTTGAAGAACACCTTGTTTCCCCAGGGCATCCTTCCAGTATGTTTCAACTTCATCCGGTTTGAGCTTCTTTTTCTCCGATTGTGCCAGTAAGTTCTCCAATTCACCCGAAGGAATCTCGTCTTCCACAGGCTGTTCTGCTGCCGAAGCGCTCGTTACAACTTCCACTTGGGGGGCGACGCCAATCGAACGCAGGACTTTTTCGACTTCGCTCTGCAACTCAGAAAGCTCATTGAGCAATACCGGAAGATGCTTGGGGTCAGAAACCTTGTCTCCAGAGACCAGCAACGCGTTAGCAGTATTGACCGGTACAAGGATCATGTCCTGATCACCACCGTGAAAAATATGCGTACTGTTCGGGTGATCTTCATGGTTGAAGTGCGAGACTTTAAGGCCGGCATTGTAAATCGCCATCAAAGCAGAAATCAACGAGACTTCCATGCTGCTATCATGCAATTCCCCGGCGCGAGCCAGCACCCGTCCGCGGTCGCTGAGCAGGAAGATGGCCGCCGCCTCGGCTCTTTGGCGGAAATTGGCCAGCAAATCCGACAGGGTCGTCTGGTGGGGGGATTCGTCATCAGGCTCGGGAGGTAAAATAGTGCGCTCCAGGCTCAGGCTGCGTTCGACCGCATCCAGAAAATCGGCCAACGGAATGGGTTTGTCAAACAGGGCAAATGCGCCCGCGTTCAACATTTCGTCGCGCGATTTCTTATCCGTCATCCCCGTGATCAGGATAGCCTTAGCCTCCGGATGGCGGAGACGAATTTTTTCCATCAATTCCACGCCCGTCATACCGGGTAAACGATAATCCGAAACCAACAGATCAACCTTTTTACGCGAGGCTTCCAAAAGAGCCTCTTCGCCGGAGGGCGACTCGACAATTTCCAGTTTGTGGCCCAGCGTATCCAGGGTGGAGTGAATCAAGCGGACTATATCACGCTGGTCGTCAACAATTAGAATTCTAGGATGAGTCATAAAACTTCTCGATTGAATTTTCTACCGGCCAGAAGGCGCTTTCAGCCAGAGCCAGTAGCGCAGAATATTGTTATTCCGCATAGATGATTAGCATTATAGCAAAAAATACCATAAGAAAAACGCCCGATCTGTGGCTCGGGCATTTGTAGGCAGATTGAAAGGCTAAACCAGATAATCAGCCACCCGATGACCAGCGCCTTTGTCCTCCAAAGTGAAAACAATCCTTGATGAATTCACTTCTTGTTAACTCGAACAATTTGGACCACCCCAATCAAACCAAGCAACAAACCTATCAAAGAGGAGGTGTAGGAAAAGAAATTCAAGAAGAATGTTGATTCAATGATTCTCATCACCATCAAAAAAGGAAGGATCACCCCTAACAATAGCAGAAAGAATGCCAGAAGGATGATTTTCCAGGGGGTCAAAAAAGACATACAGCCTTATTCCTTATACAACCAGCACGAAACAAAATGACCGGGTTCGGGTTCGTATTCCGGTGGTTCTTCCACTTCACACAGCCCTGAAATCGCCCTAGAGCAGCGTGGGTGGAAACGGCATCCCGGCGGAGGTACAATCAGGCTGGGTGGTTCACCTGGAGGGACTTCCTTGAATGAAAGCGCATTCTTGGCATCCGGGTCAGAGGTGCCTGTCAGGAGTGCAAGCGTATAGGGATGCAGGGGATTATTTAACAGTGGATCAACCTTGGCTTTTTCGGCGATCCGGCCGGCATACATCACGAAGATGCGTTCGGAGAAGTAGGATACCGTGGCGAGGTCGTGGGTAATGTAAATCACCGACAGGTTGTGTTTTTGCTGCAGCCCTTGAAACAACTTGAGGATTTCCACACGCACTGAGGCGTCCAGCATGGATACTGGCTCATCCGCTACCAGGAGTTTTGGCTCCAGGATCATGGCACGTGCAATCACCACGCGCTGCTGCTGCCCACCGCTGAGCATATGGGGATATTTATCCCAGTAATCCTCCACCGGGTGCAATTTAACCTCTTCCATCACTCTGCGGACACGCTGCTCGCGTTCTTCTTTACTCTTCACGCCACCGATGATCAGGGGTTCTTCAAGAATGCGTTTTATATTCATGAACGGCGCCAGGGCCCCATAAGGATCCTGCTGCACGTAACCAACCTGTGAACGATACCACTGCATCGCCTGGGAATCCAATTCGCTAAGCTTCTTTCCCTCGAACACGATCTCACCCTGGGTGGGTTTATAAAGAGCCAGGATGGTCTTCATCAGGCTGGATTTTCCACATCCGCTCTCACCTACTACCGCGATGGCCTCCGCATGACCCAGGTCAAAAGAAACTCCATCCACAGCGTGCACATAACCGGCATGTCCAAACCCAAACCGTCTCAACTCAAACCAAACGCGCAGCTCCTGGACAGACAGCAAGGCGTCTCGATGATCATTTTGCACTTTCTCGGCGCTTAATTCTTTAGCCTCAACAGACATGACATGCTCCTATGATCACGTATACAACCAGCATTTCACCTTGCGACCTTCTTTCTCGATCACAGGTGGATCTTGTTCGCATTTATCGAAGCGGGCGTGACAACGAGGGGCAAACCGGCAGCCTGGAGGCAGGTTGATCAAGCTCGGAGGCTGACCTTCGATGAAATCCAGCACCTTCTTACCTCTCAAGGTCGGCACGCTGGCCATCAATGCTTTGGAATATGGGTGCAGGGGTTCTGCAAAGAAGCGGTGGGCATCCGCATATTCCACGATCTGCCCGGCGTACATCACGGCCACATCATCCGCCAGTTCGCTGGAAGTGGCAATGTCATGCGTGATCAGGATGTAACTCGTCCCCAATTCCTTCTTGGTGCGCTTGAGGACATTAAAGATATTCGCCTGTGTCAACACATCCAGGGCGGAAGTGGGTTCGTCCAGGATGATCAAATTGGGTGAAGTCACCAGCGCCATGGCAATTGCGACTCGCTGGCGCATGCCACCGCTCAGTTCAAATGGATAACGGCTGATAAAGCCTTCCGGAACCCCTACGTGCTGGAACATCTTCTTCACTAACGAAATTGCTTCGGTCCTATCGATGCCAAGATGAACCAGGGTTGGTTCCGCCACCTGATCACCAACACGGATCACCGGATTCAAGGCATTCATTGCCGCCTGGGGCACCATGGACATACCCACCCAACGGACATTCAGGCGGTACTCTTCATCATCCAGGGCCATGGTATCCGAGCCTTCCAGCAACACCTTGCCGCTGTATTGGGATACATTTCGGGGCAGAAGGCGCAGAATAGCCTTGGCCAGCGAACTCTTGCCACATCCAGATTCGCCCAGGATCACCACAGCCCGGTTGTAATCTAAAGCAAAATCCACACCATCCACGGCTTGGACCGAACCCTGCCGCGAGTTAAAATATAGAACCAGGTTTTCTACGCGTAAAAGTTTGTTGTCGTGTGACATCGGGTTATACATCCCTCAATCTGGGATTGAATATACGATCAAGTGCGAATCCGAGCATTGCAAAGCCCAATCCGGTGATCATCAGCAATACGGCTGGCTCCAGTACCCAGTAATATCGCCCCTGGTACAGCGCTCCATCTGCAAAAGCATCATCAATTACTTTTCCCCATGTGGGCAGGACCGGGTCGCCAAGACCAAGAACCGCCAGGGATGCCTCAAGAAAAACGAAGGACGGGACGGATGAGACCAGAGCCGGGATCAACAAAGGGACCATGCGTGGAATCAAGTACGTAAAGATAATGCGTGAACTCGAGGCGCCATACGCCCGGGCGGCCTCAATATAACTCAATTCCTTGGATTGCAAGAAGATGGCGCGGTAAGTTTTGATGGATCCGGAGAAAATACTCAACAGGATCGTAATACCCAGCATCAACCAGATACTGCGCGAGTAGAAGGTGCCTACCATGATCAAAATGGCCAGGAATGGCAGCACCAGGTTGACTTCGGTGACGCGCTGGATCACTTCATCCACCCAACCGCCATACCAGGTGCCAATTGCGGCGATGATCATAGTCAGGAGTGAGGTTCCCAGGGCCGCCAGCAAGCCAAATGCCAGCGCGATGGGCGTCCCATACAATAACGGCAGGAGGAGATCCCGCCGATATTTATCGGTGCCTGCCAGCCCAAAAACCTTCCCATAAAGAACAAATTGAGCATCGAGGTCTGAACCCTGCTCAAAAGTTGTCCCGACTATATCCAGTTGGTAGGTTCCTTTTAATGGTTCTGGCGTTTCAAGCTCGGGGTCTGCAAAGAGAGCCGCCATCACATCGTCGGTATTTAACCTGGCCTGCAGTTTTTGATCCTGAGAAAACCGGAAGGCTGCATTATTTTCCACAACCATGTCGCCGATCTTGATCCTTCTACCATCTGGAGTGGTCCAGACAACCGAAACAAACGGAAATTTTTCCTTCAGGGTTGGATTGAAATACAGGATCATCTCCTGTGGAAACCCATCCGCACTGTAATCAAAAGAGTAGGACATATCCACGGTAGAGATATCCGGGCTGTTGGGCGTAACGGTCTTCGTCATACTCCCCCCATCAGAATCCACTGAAAACGAGACCGGTTCTTTCTTGCTGGAGAAATAGTTAAACCAGGCCGGGGCGGCATACTTTGGGTTCTGATACCAGACGTCCTCCCCCCCTCGCCAGAGGCGAACCGCCTCGCTGTACGGGATGGTGGCCAACGCGTAGACCGCAACGCCCATCAGGATGGTAATAATCAACAAACCCAGGATTGCCGAGGGATAACGCAACAGTTCGCGGAATGCGTTCTTAATGGTCTTCATTGTGAGCTTCCTGAACCAACCTTAACCCGAGGATCAACCAGGGCATAAACAAAATCAAGCATCAAGACAGTAATTGCCAGCAAATAGGCATAAATGATGGTCGACCCTACGATCACCGGGGTATCATATAAACCGATGGCTCGAAAGAGGGTTCTGCCAAGCCCGGGCCACAGGAAGACCGTCTCGGTGATCACAAATCCGGTCCACAGGGTGATCACCAGCAGGGCAAAATTCGTGATGATGGTTGGTAAGGTCGGACGGAGGATGTAACGGCGCTCAACATCCCGCGGCAGTAGCCCTTTCGCCTTAGCCATTTCCACATAATCCTCGCTGGAGTAGATCAGGAAAAACGTCCGCCAGTTGTAAATGCTCAGGAAGATAGAACTGATGATGACAGAAGAGGCGGGCAGGATAAGATGCTTTAAAACACTCAGACCATAATCGATCCGGTTGGTTGGCGGGGGCGAATCCACCAGACCGCCAAAAGGAAGTATTTTGAAGATCGCCGCAAAGATCAGGATAAGGAAAATACCGTAAAACCAGGGAGGTGCGGCAGAGGTTGGAGAAAAAGCGATGGTCATCTTGTCCAGCCAGCTGCCGTATTGTCTTGACAGGGATAGCGCGATAAAAACGCTGGCAAAAAATAATATGAGTTCAGACGAACCTGTTAACAGCAGGGTGGCAGGCAGTCGTTCGAGCAGGATCAGGCGCACTTCCTTGGAACCATGATCGCTCGACATATTGATGGCACGGCCCAGGTTCAGGGTGAGGGCATTCTTCAGATATTTTATCGAGCGAACCGCAAACGGCTGGTTCAGACCCAGGCGCGCTATTTCCGAAGCGATCTTATCTTGAATGAGTTTTTCACGCACACTGGGCTCCAGGTTGCGGAAAGCCGGGTTTGCCAGCATGGCCTGTGTGGTATTATCGCGGATTTCGTTGCGCATGATCGTGTCTACGTATCCACCCATATTGGCGATCATTATGGTCAGATAAACCCCGATCGTGACGGTCACAGCCATAGTGGCGATCCTTAAGGCTGTGTATCTTAACATGCGCATGAAGGTGCTGTTCGCAAAACCCGTCTTAACTTCTGGTGAAGTTTCTTGTGTAGTTAAGGTTTCGTCGGCCATGTCATCCTTTTATGATGGAGGGGCAAGGTTTTACCCTTGCCCCTCCTTTCCAACAACAGATTTACAACTTAAACTTACGGCACAACCACGTAGTCGAGTGAGGTGAAGGCCGGGATGGCAACAGGGATGAACACCCCTGCGACTTCGAGCCTGCCGGTACCTGCAACGAGCTTGGAGGTAACATCAGCGGGAATGGTCAGCGTGTAAACGCCATCCGAGTCAGTCGCGACACCTGCACCAACATAGACGGTTGCGCCCTGGGCGTCGTAGACCAGGAATTTGACTTCCTTGACATCGGCGCTGGGATACGCATCACCAGAGGCTTTGTAGGTGAAAGTAGCCGTAAAGGCGGCGTCTGAACCGATCTTAACCTGGGCCGGACCATCCAGTGCTGCAACCCCCAGAGGAGCCTGACCAAAGGAGGACCAGCGATCAGCCAGATCCACGAAATCGGGATTGTTCTTGACCACCGCAGAGCCAGCATTGAGATCCACAGAGTCCAGGAAGTAAGGACCGGTCCCATCCCAGAAGGTGCCGTGGGCGGCGTACCAGGTCTTTAGGGCGGCATAGCGGGCGGCGGCTTCATCAGCTGTCAGGTAGGCGCTCATGGTGGGTGCATACGGGATGGTTTTGTCGGCAATGGCCTGATCGAGGTCTTTGCTCAGGATATCCAGGCTTGGGCCACCGATAAGGCTCATCCATTCAACCTGATTCCGGTCAGCCTGTCCAGCGCCCCAGGCCAATGCCTTGTCGGCGACAGCCATGTTGCCAACAGCAATGGATTGCCAGGGAGCTTCGCCATAACCATAGAGAGGCGTTCCAGGCCACCAGGAGGCGATATCCAGCTCGGCATCCGAATAGACGTTGTCATCGTAAGTGACGATGGTAAGCGGGTCGGTGGAAGTGATCTGGACGCCCTTGAAGTGGGACATGAAGGCTTCCAGGGTGCTGGCAACGTCTTCATCATAGATGGGGCTGCCTTCTTTGCCATAGTCAAAGTTCATGATCATGGCCATGACGAAGTCAGCTACGGACAGGTTAGAGCCATCGTGCCATTTCACTGTCTGGAACAGGTCAGCCGGGTAGTAAACGACAGACTTGCTCTTGGCGGTGATGCCATCCGGGAACTTCTCGGCGGCGGTGATGAATTTTTGAGCGACAGGATCCCAATCAACCCAAGCATCTGCGGGCACGGTGATGGTGTCTGCAGTGGACAGGTTGACCCAGTCCAAATTGGTGGCAACAGGCAGACCGCTCTGGACGACAAGGTCAGCCTTTTCTACGCGCAGCGGCCAGGCCAGACCAGTATAAGGATCGGGCATTAAACCGCGACCGGAGGTGGCATTCTGGATATAAGCGCTGGTCACCCAGTTAGAACCGTTGACCGGGTTCCACGGGTCGGTGAACATGGTATCGGTGCTGCCAACTTTAACCTGGCCACCTTCCTGCCCGGTATAACGCATGGTGTAAGGGGACATAAAGGTGGTTTCCACACCGGCGCCCACGTCTGAGCTGACCTGAAGGTCGCAGTTGAACGGGGCGTAGGTCTGCAGGTCAATGGTCCAAACCTGGAGAGAATCTTGCATTGCAAGCGGGAGGGCTTTAACCATCAGGTCATGGCGCTCTTGAAGAGTGGTGAAATTGCCATTCGCCAGGTCATCGCCAATCTTCTGGAAGGCGGGATCGGCCACGTTATAAGTAAACAAGGGGATGCCCTGCACGGTATCCGGCAGGTACATTTGCTGGAAGATGTCTCGCTCGTCACGATTCAGACCGTTCGAACCCCAACCAGCCGTGTAGATGCTCCACAGGCCGTCCGCGGCATCAGAGCCGATCCACAGTGGTGAAAGTTCAGAGGATTTCTTTTCCACTCTTTCCACTGTGAAACCAAGGGTTTCCAGTTGCTGGGCAAAGTATTCGCCCTGTGGCAAGCGTGTACCATCGCCATCATTTCTGATCAACATGATCAGGGTGACAGGTGCACCGGAGAACTGCCATTTGCCATCTGTGCCCTTGGTAGCGCCCATGGCGGCCATTTCAGTATCTACGACGGCTTGAGCCTTTGCCAGGTCATAAGCATAATAGGCCTCCAAGCCGCGAGCCACGTCGATCACGCTGGTGTAATCTACCAGTTGGGTTGTCAGTGGGAAGAATTTTGGCAGGGCGCCACCAGCATAGATTTCCTGGTTGAGGTAATTGCGATCGATCGCCCAGTTCATTGCTTCGCGGATCTTGCGATCCGAGAAGGGGTTCAGCTTGGTGGTGTCCTTGAAGACAGCCGGGTTGAACATCATGTCGTAATAAGTGCCATACGACTGTGTGTAGCACAGATTGGCGGATTTGATCTCGGCCAACTTGTCGGCAGCCAGGCCATAGCTAAAAAGGTCAATAGCACCGGCATTGATTTGAGTAATGGCCGAAGCTGAATCGACAATTGAATAGTCGATTTCGTCCAGCCAGCCGCCGTGGCGAGTGGTGGGGGGCACAGCGGTCGGTGCCATGGTTGGGGCTTCGGTCGCGGCTGGAGCTTGGGTAGTTACAGCTTCAGGCGTGGGGGTGGCTTGCGGTCCGCAGGCGCTCAACACCATACTGGCGATAAGCAACATACTGAGAACCAACAATACGCGATTGCGATTCATGTGTTTCTCCTCCTTGAAAGGATAATTGGGTAAGGTTCGACGTTTTTGTGAGCAGATTTATTGTATCAAATCCCGGTATACTACCTCCTGTCTTTTATATGTGCGCATCTGAATTTACGCCCCCTCTTTCGAGATTTTCAATATAGCATAATGAAGGGACATAGTCAAGAAATGCAACCATAGAGCAACATATAGAGTGGTGGAAGGATAAAATCGTACCGATGGCGACCGCCGTATTATGGGGTACAGCTGGTTCCGTAATCAAAACTTTCCAGATTCCACAATTTATCCAATCCTGTCCCAGTCAGATCGAAATTACAGAAATCGGGGCGGCTGGCTGCGACCTGCAAACGCAGGTAAAGGGGAATCACGGGCAAATCATCGGCAAAAATTTGTTGACTCTGTTTTATTGCCTGCGTGAAAGCCGACGTGTCTGGCGGTGCTTTCATCGAGACCTGGCAAGCCTGGTCAAATTCCGGATTGCTGTAACCGCTGAGGTTGGTTCCCAGCCAGTGATTTTCGGCATCGGGGATCGCAGAGGTAGTGTACCACTCACAGGTTGAATCCATACCGGCTGTGCCCATGGCAAATTCGGCCAAATCGAAGCTGCGCCCGAACAGGGGGCCATCCGGACCCTGGGCATAAAAATCGGACGAGGAGAGGTACTGTAAATTTACGCCAATTCCGCACAGCGCCAGAGATTGGCGGAGAATTTCGCTCACCTGTCTGCGCTGGATTGATTCTGTAGTCTGGTAATTCAACACCAATGGCGTTCCCTGCGGGACGCCGCTGACAGCTTGGGCTACGCGCGGTGTAGCAGGATCGTTGTCTGTATCCTTCCAACCGACCTGATCCAAGAGCTGCGTGGCCGCTTCCACATCGAATTGATAGGTTTTCACATCCGCGTTGTGATCTGGATTGTCGGGAGGCAAAAAAGTATCCGGGACGACCGACAGGCCAAACAGGACAGATTGGACAACCCGTTGGCGGTCAAGGCACATGGCAATTGCCTGCCGCGTACGCGGATCGCCCAGAAAATCAGGCCGATCGCCAGATGGACTCGGATAATAGCCGTCATCATACGCAGCCGGTTTGATGCCAAGCGCCAGTTGCTCTATAATATTGGTTTTAGCGACTGCAAGTTGCACTTTCTGTGACTGCTGCAGTTCGCGCAACAATCCTACCTGGCTGTCCAATTGCACGCTTGGGTCAAGCAAATCGCATTTTCCTGCAAGCAAATCGCTGACAGCGGTGTCCGCATCACTGACAAAACGGAAGGTCAGATTGGCAAACTTGGGCAACCCCTCATCTGCCCGAAAATAAAGCCGGTTGCGGGTCAGACGGATCGATTCGCCCGGCTTCCATTCCTGCAAAATATACGGGCCCCAACCTGCGGGCTCACGGGTTGAGACGTCGGTCTCCAAAAGGTCGGTCGGGCTGAAAGATTCCCAGAGATGCTGC
The DNA here is from genome assembly GCA_963790075.1 of uncultured Chloroflexia bacterium. GTDB lineage: Bacteria > Chloroflexota > Anaerolineae > Anaerolineales > Villigracilaceae > CAYOUV01. The sequence goes on along the minus strand of CAWBNG010000008.1, from coordinate 233,001 downwards.
GGTGCGGGAGACCAGAAATTCGTAAAGTAAGTCTGGTCGATGAAACCCGGTTTGCCCCACCATTGAAGAGAGTAATCGTCGGTGGCTTCATAGGACTGCGTCCGGTCAACCAGGTATTTCGAGGCCGGCGTGCTGGGATCCTGGTTCAATTCGAAAGCGTAAACCGAGTCCGCCGCGGTTACAGGTGTGCCATCAGACCAGACGACATCCTCGCGCATGGCAAATGTAACGACCATCTGGTCCATGTTCAGGGGCGATGCACCATCATAGGTCACAGCACAAGCATCGCTGTAACAACCGCTTGGGTAAACGCGTGTGCCTTCGGAAAGTGTGGCCGGGACACCATTTGCGTCGACAATTTCACTGCCCGTACTGACCGAAACAGACTCAATCACCGCATCTCCATCCGCCAGACTGGGTAGTTTTTTGAGAATGACAGGCTTGTATTCGTAGCCGACAAAATCAATCGGTCCATCATAAATTGCAGAGAGCACACTGCGTGCGGCGGCGTTGGGTCCGCCGTACAAATAAAGCGTATTGGGTTCCTGTCCCAGGCAGATCGTCAGGGAGCGCGGCTCCGGCGAAGGTTCAATCGTCGGTGGCTGGGTCGGCTCAGGTGTGGACGTGACCGACGCGGCCGGAGTCCCGGATTGGCAGGCTGAAAACAAGAATGCTGCTGCGATCAAAAAGAAAATTACGGGTCGAGTCATTTGACGGCGGAGAATCATCTCATCCCTCTTATAAAAAGGACAGGATTCAGCGTGAACAAAAGAAACTGAATCCTGTCTTTAAATTAGCACCATTATTGTATTGGGTTACCCACTCCAAGTTATTGTGTGCCGCGCAGACGCGGATCGAGAGCATCACGCAGACCGTCGCCCAGGAAGTTGAAGGCAAACATGGTAATCGCCAGCGCCAATGCGGGAAAAACGGTCTGGTTCGGGTAGGTACGGATGACTTGCGACCCATCCGAGATCATCGATCCCCAGGAGGGTGTCGGGGGATTGACGCCCAGCCCAATGAAGGAGAGGAAGGCTTCGGTCGAGATATATCCCGGGATTGCCAATGTCTCGGCCACGACCAACGGACCGACAATGTTGGGCAGGATGTGCTTGAACATGATGCGCAGGTTCTTGGCACCGATGGTATGTGCGGCTTCGATGAACTCTTTTTCACGCACGGAGAGCACCTGGCCGCGCGTCAGGCGCGCCATGGTTTCCCAGGCAGTCAGACCAATCCCAACAAAGATGAACAGCAATCCCCCCATCTTCGCGTCCAATTGACTGACCGAATATGCAAAGCTGCCCGGTTGTACCCTGGATATGGTCGAGCGGAAGAAAGCCATCAGCAGGATGATGAACAGCAATTGGGGGAAGGCATATAAAACATCCACGATGCGCATCATGATGTTATCTACCTGACCGCCAAAATAACCGGAAATACTGCCGTAGAAAACCCCGACCAGCAAACTGATGAGCGGTCCGATGAAGGCAACGGACAAGGAAACCCGCGACCCATAAACGATACGGCTGAACAGGTCGCGCCCGACATAATCTGCGCCCAATGGGTAGGCGTTGGAGATCTGCGCATAGGGTTTCATAGTCGGAAAAATCGGGAGCAGCCATTCTGGAACTTTGTTCTGGTCGGGCAACACCTGTACTTCGTATGACTTGAGCGCAACGATCGGCGCAAAGATAGCGGCCAAGACCAGGATGATGATGATCGATCCACCGACCACCGCGGCCTTATTGCGCAGCAAGCGGCGCCAGGCATCCGCCCACAGGCTCTCACGTTCTTGTGTGAGGGGGGCGCCTCCTGAACCAAATTTTTTGGATTCCAATTTTACTTCTGCCATTTATTTCTCCTCAAAACCCACGCCTAGTCATACCGGATGCGAGGATCGAGATAAGCATAGGTTATATCCACAGCCAGATTCGCAATCACCAGGAAGACCGCATATAAGAGAATCGTGCCCATGATGACTGGATAATCGCGATTGGTAATACTGGTCACGAAGTATTTTCCCATGCCAGGGATGCCGAAAATCAGTTCGGTGACGAAGGTGCCGGTTACCAGGGCCGCGAACAGCGGGCCGAGAATGGTTACCACCGGGATGAGCGAATTTTTCAAGGCGTGACGGGTAATGATCAGGCTCTCACGCAAACCTTTGGCACGTGCCGTGCGGATGTAATCCTCGCGCACGGTTTGCAGCAGCGTGGCACGTGTCAGGCGCGCGATAACCGCCGAGCTACCCAGGCCCAATGCTACAGAAGGCATGGTCGCATGGCTGAAGAAATTCCAATTCAGATTGGATGGTAAAAATCCGAGGAAGTATGGCGGTTGCGCCCCCCATCCGGTGGGCGGGAACCATTTCAACGTCACCCCAAAGATCCATACCATAATAGGACCGAGCACAATCACCGGTACAGAAACACCGAAAATTGCCACACCCATCCCAAAATAATCCAGTAAAGTATTTTGCTTCAAGGCCGCCAAAATGCCCAAAGGCATGCCGACGAGCAGGGCTACCAAAAGGGACAGGGTCCCCAGTTGGGCAGAAACCGGCAACTGCTGCCGGAAAATATCATTAACGGTGCGGCTGCGCGACGTAAAGGACGGACCAAAGTTCATCCAGCGCACCCAGACGCTCCCGATTTTTATAGTGGCCATAAAATCATCATTCACCGACTGGGTGGGAGCGATGGAGGTGACATGGGGGATGAAAACCTCATACATATACTTGCCGTATTGCTTCCATAATGGATCGGAAAGATTATAGCGTTCGTTCAGGTTTGCCTGAATCTCCGGGGGTAGGGCCTTTTCGGTGTCAAAGGGCCCTCCAGGGACGGCATGCATCAAGCCAAAAGTGATCATTGACACTACAAAGAGCACAGCCACCAGGTAGATCAGACGTCGGGCAATGTATCGGCCCATTCAAATCCTCCAAAATCACCAGTTTTTACGGCAATCCGAAGATTGGCATAAGTGGAGGGGGAGAGGCGAACTCCCCCCCTCCGACTAACTAGACATCAATTATTTGGTGATGTCCCACTTCTCGATGTGTTCCTGTCCAGGAGCAACAGAGAAGGTGCGGGTTACGTACGGCTTGGTCGTGCTGACGCGGGTGTACCAGTAGATCGGGATCATCGCAGCGTCGGTCTTGACCAGGATTTCCTCAGCCTGCGCGTACAGATCAACGCGCGTGGCGGGATCGGTCTCTTTGGCAGCCTGGGTGATCAGCGATTCGAACTGGTCGTTCTTCCAGTTGAAGCCGCCGCCCTCAGCCGGGTTGGCCGAGCCACCGAAGCCAGCATCCTCTTTGAGGAAGTTGTTGGCATCCGGGTAGTCCATGCACCAACCCAAGCGGAAGATCTGCGGGGTGGCCACTGGGTCGCGGATGGTTTCCAGATAGACTTTCCATTCCTGGTTGACCAGTTTGACGTCCAAGCCCAAGTTGTCCTTCCACATTTGCTGGATGGCTTCAGCGATCTTCTGGTGGCCAGAAGAAGTGTTGAACATCAGGGTCAGGTCCAGATCAGCCGCGGTCAGGCCCTTCTCGTCCAAATAGGACTGCAGTTGAGCCTTGGCGTCATCAGGATTGTAAAATACACCCAAATCGGGGTGATCCGCCATGGTCGGGGCACCGGCCAGGCCGGGGCGCGAGAACCAGTGAGCGGGTTCCTGGCCACCCTTGGTGACGTTGTCAACCAGGCTCTGGCGGTCAACAGCCTCGGACAGCGCCAGGCGTACGCGCTGATCGTCCACAACCGGGGCCTTGGTGTTGAAGCCGTAGTAGTAGGTGCACATATCGGGAGCGATCTTCAGTTCCTTCGAGAGCACCGGGTCGGTCTTGACACGATCGATGTCAGCCAGCGGGACAGTAGCGACATCCAGGTTGCCAGCTTCGTATTCAGCGAAGGCAGGCGCTTCATCCAGCATCGAGAAGGTTACCTCACCGATCTTGGGGACCGGAACGCTAGCGGTGCCGGGCCAGTAGGGGTTGGCAGTGATGGTCATGGTGGAGTCGTGCACCCATTCTTTCAGGGTGTAAGGGCCATAGCTCTCGAAGTTGCCGGGCTCGGTCCACTTGTCGCCAGCAGCGGTGGTGCAGTCATCGCCTTCGATGATCCACTTGGGCTGCGCGCGCGAGACCCACATACCGGCAATGTTGACGTTGTAAGCAGCCGGCTGGTTGAATACGATATCGAGCGTCTGATCATCCACAACCTTGACGCCAACAGCAGAGGCGTCGGCGTTGCCACCGTTGTAATCGCCAGCGCCGACGATGGCGAAGGCCAAGACATAGGCATAGTTGGAAGCCGTGGCGGGATCCAGCGTGCGCAGGATGCCATAGGCGAAATCGTTCGCGGTGACCATGCGGTCTTTACCACTGCAATCCTGGACTTTCTCGACCTTGCCGCTATCGGGGTTGTAGCGTACCCACGGTACATCATTGCGCAGGTGGAAAGTAATGGTTTCCGTGCCATCGGCGTTGTCAACAACATCCCAGGAGTTGGCCAGGCCAGGTTCGCTGAGCGAGGTTTCCTCATTGGCGCGCGACAGGCCTACGAAGGCTTCTTCCACGATCTGCACCGAGGAAGTGTCGGTGGTCAGCGCGGGGTCAATGGTAGGGATATCCCCGGCTCCGCCGGTAGTCAAATGTAAGACCTTGCCTGCACCGGGAGCCGCGGGGGCGCCCAACTGGCAAGCCGTCAGCGCCATGCTGGCGATAATCACCACGCTGAATACAACAAATAGTTTCGAACGCATTGTGTTTCTCCTCCTTACATATTTAAGGGTTTTTAAGTCGTCTTCGTGCTTGTGGAAAAATATTATTTACTGCCGAGCAACCACCTCCTCTCGATTGACCATTACATCCAATCTTCAACGAAATGACAAGCAACGAAATGATCTGGTTTTATTTCACGCCATTCCGGTTTCTGTTCCGCACAAATTTCTTTTGCAAAAGCGCACCGGGTGCGGAAATGACATCCGGAAGGCGGATTTACCGGGGAAGGCACATCTCCTTGCAGGATGATGCGCTGGCGCTCCTCCTCGACCACCGGATCCGGAATAGGCACAGCTGAAAGTAAAGCCTGCGTATACGGATGCAATGGATCGGCATACAATTCCTTGCGGTTCGCTATCTCTACGATAATGCCCAGGTACATCACCGCTACGCGGTTGCTGATGTGGCGCACCATGGAGAGATCATGTGCAATGAACAAATAGGTCAGGTTGAACTGCTTTTGCAGGTCTTCCAGCAGATTGACCACCTGCGCCTGAATCGAAACATCCAGGGCTGAGATAGGCTCGTCGCAGATAATCAGTTCGGGTTGCAACGCCAGGGCGCGGGCTACACCAATACGTTGGCGCTGGCCGCCTGAGAACTCGTGCGGATAGCGGTTCTCAAAAGCCGGGTTGAGACCAACCAGTTCCAGCAGGCTTTCAACACGCTCCTGGACTTCCCTGCCCTTGGCCACATTATGAATGATCAAGGGCTCGCCGATAATCTCACCCACGGTCATACGCGGATTCAGGCTGGCATACGGATCCTGGAAGATCATCTGCATCTTCCGGCGCATTTTGCGCAGATCTTCACCCTTCAGCTGGACCAGATCGACCCCATCGAAGATGACCGATCCGGAAGTCGGGCGATACAATTGCAGGATAGTCCGACCTGTGGTGGACTTGCCGCACCCCGATTCGCCTACCAGACCCAACGTCTCGCCACGCCTGACGTCGAATGTCACACCATCCACGGCATGGACGGCGCCGACCTGTTTTTGAACAATAATTCCCTGCGTAATGGGGAAATACTTGACCAGATTTTCAACGCGCAGCAAAATTTCGTCAGAAGCCATTAGCGCGCTCTCCCAGTTTTGATGTCAACCCAACAAGCCACGCGGTGATCCGGCGTGAGCGTCTCCAGTACCGGATTCTCATTCCAGCAACGTTCAATCGCAAACTTGCAGCGCGGCGCAAACGGACAGTATTGTGGTTTTTCCATCAAGGTTGGCGGTAAGCCATCGATTGAAACCAGGCGTTTCTTCTGATCCAGGTCCAAGCGCGGCAGGCTGCCCAACAACCCCATCGTGTAGGGGTGTTGCGGATTAGCATACAGCTCTTTGACCTGTGCTTCTTCAATGAAGTAACCACCATACATAACGATGACGCGCTGCGCCATTCCAGCTATGATCCCCAGGTCATGCGTAATCCAAATGATCGCCATGCCCAGTTCATCTCGCAAACGCTTGACCAGCTCCACAATTTGCGCCTGAATGGTGACATCCAACGCCGTGGTGGGTTCGTCTGCAATCAGCACCTGGGGGTTGCAAGCCAGCGCCATCGCGATCATTACGCGCTGACGCATACCGCCTGAAAATTGATGTGGATAATCATTTAACCGTTCTCGCGAATTCGGAATGCCCACCATCTCGAGCAATTCCACGACACGGTCCCTGGCCTGCTCTTTGGACATTCCAAGATGAATTTCCAACGGCTCTGCGACCTGTCGGCCAATCGTCAGCACTGGGTTAAAGGATGTCATTGGGTCTTGAAAGACCATGCTGATTTGAGAGCCGCGTACATTGCGGATCTCATCTTCTGCCATCTTTAGTAAATCTTGTCCCCTAAAAACTGCGGAACCGGCCACAATCTTTCCAGGTGGCGTGGGAATCAGTCGGAGCACTGAAAGCATCGAAACGCTTTTTCCGCATCCGCTCTCTCCAACCAATCCAACCGTCTCGCCTTCATTAAGGGTGAAGGAGACACCGTTGACTGCATGGACAACTCCTTCGCGCGTTTGGAAGTGGGTTTCGAGGCCCTGAACATTAAGTAACTGATTGGGCATCTGCAATCCTAATTGAGTTTTTTATCAGAAAGGTTGCCGAAACCAAGCCAACCTTCCAAGCTTCTCCTAGATCAACGCGAAAAGCATAAAGATTATACACTAATTCAAGAGACCGTCAATTATGGCATGCTGCAGGGAATTAACAAAAAAGAACATCGGCGTCTTTTCATTATAGTGGAGTAGGTAGGTATCGACAACCATTCTGGAGAGGGGTATTTGTCATCATTCTCTGGTGAGTTAAATAATAAATGGAACAGCCTTTGCGTTGACAGGCCCTTATCAAGACATTAGAATCAGACTATCCTCATCAAATTAACCAAGGAGAGAGATGCTAAAGGAATTTAAGGAATTTGCCATACGCGGCAATGTGGTAGACTTGGCAGTCGCGGTAATCATCGGCGGGGCATTTGGCAAGATCATTTCCTCGTTAGTCAGCGACATCCTGATGCCTTTGATCGGCCTGGTCATTGGTGGGATCAACTTCAGCGGTCTCGCCATCACTGTGGGTAACGCCAGCATCGCCTACGGCGCCTTCATTCAAGCTGTGGTCGACTTCGTCATCATCGCCTTCGTGATCTTCCTGATGCTGCGCTTCATCAATAATTTCCAGAAACCAGAACCCCCCGCTGCCGAGTTTGTCACGAAGGAATGCCCTTACTGCTACACGACCATTGCAATCCAGGCCACTCGCTGTCCCAACTGCACTTCAGAACTAAAATAGCCGGCAAGCAGCAGACGCGGTCCGTCACCACAATCATGGAGTAACGTGGATTTTCTCGACATTCTTAATCCCCAACAACGACAGGCCGTCACAGCAGGTGATGGGCCTGTTTTAGTGCTGGCAGGCCCCGGGTCGGGCAAGACCCGCGTACTGACCCAGCGCATCGCCTATTTGATCGCTCACCAGGGCATCCGTCCGTATCAAATCCTGGCCGTCACCTTCACGAACAAGGCCGCTCGGGAAATGGAAAAACGTGTCGCCGCGCTGCTCGGTGAGCAGTATACGCAGGGCATGATGTTGGGCACCTTCCACGCCACCTGCGCCCGCATCCTGCGGCGGGAAACGGATCTTTTACCTTTTGATACAAATTTTGTGATTTACGACAGCGATGACCAGTTGAGCCTCGTCAAGGGGGCCATTCGCGAGCTCAACCTGAACGAAAAACTTTACCGGCCGCACAGCATCCACGCCGCCATCTCGAACGCCAAGAACGACCTGCTCGGGCCGGACGATTACCCGACCAATACCTATCGCGATGAAGTTGTCAAGCGCGTCTATGAGCTGTACCAGAAGCGCCTGATTGCCAGCAACGCAGTCGATTTCGACGACCTGCTGCTGTGGACCGCCCGCCTGCTGGAAGATCAACCCGAGGTGCGCGAGAAGTATGCCCAGCGCTTCGTACATGTCCTGGTAGACGAGTTCCAGGATACCAACCTGGCGCAGTACGTGCTGATCAAACACCTGGCGTCAATCCACCACAACATTTTCGTGGTGGGCGACCCGGATCAGTGCTTTCCGGCAGGTACAGACATCCACACACCGAATGGCAAAAAGTCCATCGAAGCTTTGCGCGCCGGAGAATTAGTGCTCGCCGCCAGTGGACGCGGCTCCACCCTGCCGGCACACATCAATCACGTTGGGAAACGCCCCTACCACGGTGAACTGGTTCGCGTGACCACCCAAAGCGGACATACTTTCCGTGCAACACCCAATCACATTATATTCACCAGGCTCGGCTTGAACACTGGTCTGCATTACGTTTACCTGATGTATCGCAAGGACAAGGGCTATCGGATCGGTACTGCATCCCATGCACGCAGTGATGGTGTGAAACCAGACCTGCAAATTGGATTGAAGATTCGCAGCAACCAGGAGAACGCGCATAAGATCTGGATATTGAAAGTCTGCTCAAATCGGGAAGAGGCTTTTTTCTGGGAATCTTATTACGCATTTAAGTATGGCATCCCTACCACAGTTTTCCATGTACGCAGCCGGCGAATGCGCATATCACAGGATTGCATCGACCGGCTCTATGCCGAGATTAACACGACTGCAAACGCTCAACGGCTTTTCGACGACCTGGAGATAAACCCAAATTACCCGCACCACATTCCACAGGGGACCTTCCGGAATGTGGTGAATTTGCGGTTCTTCGGCGATGGACGGCAGACCGAACAATCTCCATGGCACGCCCATCGTGTGGACCTATGGAGCAGCGATCCGAAACTAGCTAAAAGGCTGAGAGCGCTCGGATACAATCCTCGCATCCGCAGTCGCCAAAACTGGAGGGTGGCCATTAATCGCCTGCAATACGCTGATATTCAAGAGGCCACAAAGCGGCTAAGCCAGGCAGCTGGAGATGCAGAAATTGTCGTTGGCGCTTTTCTGGTGGACAAAGATCAGGCAGCGATTGCGCCTCGTTATTCTCTGATGCCCGTCAGCCAATTGCACCCATCCATGCTGGTAGCAATTGAAAAAGATGGCCATATTAATGAAGACATCGTCACCGATGTTTGCCGTGAGCCTTATGACGGAGAGGTTTACGACTTTGAAGTAGACAACCTTCACAATTACATTGCAGGCGGGGTCGTCGTCCACAACTCGATCTATCGCTGGCGCGGCGCGGACTGGCGCAACGTTCAGCGTTTCGAGCAGGATTACCCCAAGGCCCAGGTCATCCTGCTCGAGCAGAATTACCGCTCCAAACAGACGATCCTCAACGCGGCCATGGCGGTGATCGACCGCAGTTCGCACCGCCGCCGCAAACGCCTGTTCACCGAGCGCGGACAGGGCGAGAAGCTTTTCTATTATGAAGCGCCGGATGATTATGCGGAGGCCTCCTTTGTAGTGGACACCATCGCCCAGCTGGTGGCGGGTGAAAAAGTGGAACCTGGCGACTGCGCCGTGATGTACCGCACCAACGCCCAATCCCGTCTGCTGGAAGAAGCTTTCCTGCAGGCGCGCCTGCCCTACCGCCTGGTTGGCGCGCAGCGCTTCTACGGACGACGCGAGGTCAAGGATCTCCTCGCTTTCCTGCGCCTGATCCACAACCCGGCAGACGAGGCCGGCCTGGACCGCGTGATCAATGTCCCGCCGCGCGGTATCGGCGACAAGACCCTGACGTCCCTGCACACTATCGCCCGCCAGGCCGGCATTCCGCCCGCGGCCGTCGTGCTCGACCTGGCGCGCGGTTCGGATTCGCCCTTCTGGGAGCAGTTCTCCTCCCGCGCGGTTGTGCCCCTGTCCGACTTCGGCGCAACCCTGGCAGCCTGGCGCGGAGCCGCCCCGCTCCTGACCATCACCGAACTCTTCGACCGCGTCGCCAGCGACATCCACTACCGCGAGCACATTGATGATGACACCGAAGAAGGCAGCGACCGCTGGGAGAACGTGCAGGAGCTGCGCCGCCTGACCCAGGAATATGCCGAGCGCACACTGGAAGAGTTCCTGCAGGACGTGGCCCTGATCTCCGACCAGGACACTTTGCCTGAGGAGCTCAATGCCCCCACGCTGTTGACCCTGCATGCTGCCAAGGGCCTGGAGTTCGGCGTGGTCTTCATCGTCGGACTGGACGACGGCATCCTGCCGCACAGCCGCTCTTTCGACGAACCCGAGGAGATGGAAGAGGAACGCCGGTTGTTCTACGTTGGTATCACCCGCGCCAAGGATCGCCTGTACCTGGTACGTTCGGTGCAGCGCGGCGGACGCGGCTGGTCGGATGAAACCTTCCCCTCGCGTTTCCTGGATGACATTCCCGCCGAACTGCTGGCCGGCCAAACCCGTACTGGACGCAGCTTCCGCTCGAGGTCCGCACCTGATACGTTCTGGGCGAATCCGCATCAGCTCAAGCCGGCTCCCGTTATAGAATCCAAATACAGCGCCGGGATGCGTGTCCAGCATGCGGCCTGGGGCGAGGGGATCGTGCTCAACAGCCGTCTCGAAGACGATGACGAAACTGTCGACGTGGCCTTCGAGTTGGTCGGAATCAAGCGACTGGTCGCTTCGCTGGCCAACCTGACCATTCTTAAATAAATCTCGCATGCAATTTTGGGGGAAATTTTTCCGTTTCGTACAAAGGAAAAGGAGGCACACATGTTTCACGATATTTCCGAAGCAATCCTGACGCGCATGCGCGAACTGGAGCAGCGCGATCGCCTTGACCGCCAGGACGGCACCCCCAAGCTCCAGCGTCTGCGCCAGATCCCGCCTGAGACGGGCAAATTCCTGGCCTGGCTGTGCGCCTCGGCACCGGCAGGGCGGGTACTTGAGATCGGCACCAGCGGCGGCTATTCCTCACTGTGGCTCTGCCTGGCCTGCCAGCTGCGCGGAGAGAGGCTGACCACTTTCGAGCTGCTGCCCGAAAAAATCGCCCTGGCGCAGGAAACCTTCCGCCTGGCAGGAGTTGCGTCACAATTGGATTTGATCCATGGCGACGCCCGCGCACTGATCGACCGGTACCAAGACATCGCCTTTTGTTTCCTGGACGCCGAGAAAGACGTCTACCAGGATTGCTACCAGAAGATCCTGCCGAACATGGTTCCCGGCGGGCTGCTGATCGCGGATAACGTCATCAGCCACGCCGACGAGCTGCAGCCATTCATCGAACAGGTACTGAACGACCCAAGCGTGGATGCGCTGGTCGTGCCAATTGGCAAGGGGGAACTGCTGGCGCGCAAGCTCTAACACCAAAGGGCGTCCGGCTTGGACGCCCTTATTGTTGTAAAATAGACATGCAGGCCTTCACCAACGGAGGAGCTTTTGACTGAAACATTAAAGATCATCATTCCCATGGCAGGCTGGGGTACGCGCATGCGCCCCCATACCTGGAGCAAACCCAAACCGCTGGTCGGTGTGGCAGGCAAGACCTCCCTTGATCACTTGATGGACATTTTCAAGACCCTGCCTGACCCGGCCAACACCGAATTTGTTTTCATCGTCGGACCGCACCTGGGCGAGGATCAAATCCCCCCCTTCGTGGCTGAACATTATCCCGAGCTCAAAGCCCACTACGTTGTCCAGACCGAGATGAAGGGCCAGTCGCACGCCATCTACCTGGCCAGGGAATTCCTGCACGGCCCGATGATCATGATTTTCTCGGACACGCTGATTGAAACCGATTTTTCCTTCCTTAAAGACGAGACTTGCGACGGCGTGGCCTGGGTCAAGCCGGTACCGGATCCGCGTCGCTTTGGCGTGGCCGAGGTCGGGGATGATGGCTGGATCACACGCTTGATCGAAAAACCACAGTCGTTGGAGAACAACCTGGCCGTGGTTGGGTGTTACTATTTCAAGAGCGCCGAGGCACTGGCCGCCGCGCTCCAGGAACAAATGCGCCGCAAGGTGCAACTCAATCATGAATTCTTCCTGGTTGATGCGATCAATATCATGCTCGAAGGCGGCGCGCAGATGCGAACCAACATCGTCGAGGTCTGGCTGGATACTGGCACGATCGAAGCCACGTTCGAAACCAACCGCTACCTGCTCGACCACGGACAGGACAATTCGGTCCAGGCCAAGGGCCGCCCAACAGTCGAGATCATACCCCCGGTCTTTATCCACCCCAGCGCTGAGATCAACCAGGCCGTGATCGGGCCGCACGTCTCGGTCGCGGAGAATTGCAAGATCAGCCAGGCCGTCATCCAGGACAGTATCATTGAAGCCGGCACCGAGATCGAACGCGCTGTCCTGAACCACTCTCTGATCGGCCGCGATTGCCAGATCAAAGGCGAGGGGAACGGCGGTCGCGAGGCGTCCCTGAATATCGGCGACAACAGCAGTGTGATCCTGTGACCACTGACCCGGTCGAATGCCGCTCGGAAGTCGCGTATGCCGAGAAACCGGTCGCGCTGACCTGGGCTGGCCAGCGGCTGGAAGTCCAGGCCATCCTGGCCCGCTGGCGTACGCCGCAGGGGAAGCACTTCCGGGTAGCGACGACAGACGGCCGTATTTTTGAACTGGCCTATCAAACAGCAGTCGATGAGTGGCAGATCCAAGCCTTGTAAAGATTATCTGGACGCGCTGGCGTCCGCACCCAAACCAAAACCATCAGGAGGATACATGCAGGAACTTTCGGACGTGCGCTATTTATCAAAACGCGTGGCCGGGTTGAAACCATCCGGCATCCGCAAGTTTTTCGATATCGCCGCCACCATGAAGGACGTTATCTCCCTGGGCATTGGCGAGCCGGATTTCACTACGCCCAAACCCATTCTTGAAGCCGGCATCCACTCGCTCGAACGTGGGGAAACCCACTACACTTCCAACGCCGGGAAATCGGAACTGCGCCAGGCCATCTCCGATCATCTATCCAAGCTTTACGGGGTGCGCTACGATCCGGTCTCTGAGATCATTGCCACAGTCGGCGTTTCGGAGGCGCTCTACCTGGCGCTGACTGCCATCCTTGACCCCGGCGATGAGGTCATCATCCCCACGCCGTGCTTCGTCTCGTACCAGGCCGAGGTCATCCTGGCGGGTGGCGTTCCAATCGAAATTCCCAGCCGCATGGAAGACAATTTCCAGCTTGACCCGCATCGCCTGGAACAGGCGATCACCCCGCGTACCAAGGCCATCTTTATCGGTTACCCCAATAACCCGACCGGCGCGGTCGCTGAACGCGAGACACTCATGGAAGTGGCCCGCATGGCTGAAGAGCACGACCTGCTGGTCATCTCGGATGAAATCTACGATCGCCTGGTCTACGACTTCGAGCATGTCTGCTTCCCCAGCCTGGGCGAGGACATCCAGCGCCGCACCATCCTGCTGGGTGGCTTCTCGAAAGATTACGCCATGACCGGCTGGCGCATCGGCTACGCCGCTGGGACGGCTGACGTCATCAAGGGACTGGTGCGCATCCACCAGTACACCATTATGTCGGCGCCCACCATCGCCCAGGATGCTGCGCTCGAGGCGCTCCTGATCGGCGAAGCCTACGTGCAGGACATGGTCGCAGAGTACGACCGCCGCCGCCGTCTGATCGTGGCCGGCCTGAACAAGCTCGGCCTGACCACCTTCAAGCCGCGCGGAGCGTTCTACGCCTTTCCCGACATCAGCGCCTCCGGCATGGACGACGAAACCTTTGCCCAGAAACTGCTCGAGGAAGAGCACGTGGCGGTTGTGCCCGGCAATTCCTTCGGCGCGGGCGGAGAGGGCTTCGTACGCTGTTCTTATGCCACGGCTTACGAGAAGATCGAGGAAGCTCTGCGGCGCATGGAAAAATTCATGACCCGCTACGGGTAAGCAGAAAGTAGACGACCCACAGGAGCGCAAAGGTTCTGAGTCGGTTAACTTCGAGGCCCTTGCGCTCTTTACTTTTGAGGAGAAATCATGCTGTTTCGCATTGGGATCGAAAAAGGTGCGGACGGCAGTCTCCGCGCAAGCTGCTCTGAGATAACTGGCGGCCCGTAGGGCGTATGTCTCTGCCCTGGGTGCACGTCCTTCGCTTTTGGAGTCAGGCGACATCACATGCTCAATAAAAATTCCCCGCTCTTCAACGTGCTGCTTTTTTCGTCCTTCTGGGCCTTGCAAATCTTCATCGCCAAACTAGCTTTTCTTTCGGGGGTGAAAGTACTGCCGTTTCAAATCCAGGCAGCCCTGGCGGCACTGGCTGTTTTAGCGGTATCCGTTTTTATGTCCGTGCGAAGCGAACTGGCGCAGATGCTTAAACGCCAACCGGCTACTTTCTGGAAGCTGTTCCTGGCGAATGCCATCCACTTCGGTCTGGGCAGCGGTTTGAGCATCATCGGCATCGCGCTGACAGATGCCATCAATGCCGGCTTCTTGGTCAAACTTGCCACGCTGAGCACCACGCTGTTCGCCTGGCTGCTGCTCGGCGAGCGTATGTCGCGCTTCAAGACGATCACCCTCTCGGTCATGCTCCTGGGCGCTTATCTGCTGACGACCAAAGCCCAGAGCCTGCTGCCGCGCATCGGCGATCTGTTCCTGCTGGCAGCCTGCGTGTGCTGGTCGCTGGGCAACGTGCTGATCCGCAAAATCCTGCGCGCCCAGCCGGTCAGCGCGGACATCGTCTCGTTCCTGCGCCCCATCGCCGGACTGCCGGTCTTTCTGGGACTTATCCTGCTCTTGGAGTTGCAGCCCACAGTGATCGGTCCGGTGAAGAGTATCCTGAGCGGAAACATCCTGGCATCGGCCTACCTGCCTTACACACTGGCCGGGGGTCTCACCCTGGCGCTGACCTGGATTTATCTCAATCGCACGCTCAAGGTTGCCACCGCCTCCTACATGACGATGATGTCGATGGTCACGCCGGTCATCGTCGGCCTGCTGGCGGTGTCGATTCTCGGAGAACGCATGGTCTGGGTACAACTCCTGGGCGGTGGCCTGATCATTCTTTCAGGCGTGGCAACTTACTTCAGCGATATTGCTTACGCATGAACAAGCATACAGCTGTAGATGGGCGAGTGCTCAAAACGAAAATCTGAGCCTTGCATCACAACTCAGCTATAATATCCGTAGAGAAAATTGACACCCGGGGAGAGCCGAACGCATCAGGTCGGCGAGGGAAAGGGACTCGCTTATGGGAAAAGGGTCTGCCATTTTTCGTCTTGCCAAAGCGGTCCTGCCAGGATCGCTGGTAATCGTTCTTCTGGTTCTGACCAGCCTGCACAGTTACCTGTTATTTCACAGCATCGTCGAGCTATTCAGCATTATTGTGGCTGCCGGCATTTTTATGATTGCCTGGAACGCCCGCGGCTACCTGAACAACAATTATTTGCTCTTCGTCGGAATTGCATCCATCTTTGTGGCCATCCTGGATTTAATGCACACACTGGCCTACCAGGGCATGGGTGTGTTCAACGGGCAAACCGCCGATCTTTCGACCCAGTTGTGGATCGCCGGTCGCTATTTGCAAAGTATCTCCCTGCTGATCGCCCCGTTTTTCTTAGGGCGACACCTGAAAATTCAGATCCAAATTTTGACTTACACGATCCTCACCAGCTTGTTGTTTGGATCGATTTTCTATTGGCACGTTTTCCCGGCAGCCTTTCTCACGGGCATCGGCCTGACTCCCTTCAAGATAATCAGTGAATACGTAATATCGTCTTTCTTCCTGATTTCGATTTTCTTGCTACTGCAAAAACGAGAAGAATTCGACCCCGGCATTTTACGCCTGCTGGTCATCTCGATTGTCTTCACGATCGGCTCAGAGCTTGCCTTCACGACCTACATCAGCGTGTATGGCCCATCAAATATGGTTGGTCACATTTTGCGCCTGATTGCCTTTTACTTTCTTTATAAAGCCATTATCGAAACCGGGCTGGTACAGCCTTACGCACTGCTGCTCAGAAATTTAAGGCGCTCCGAAGATGAACTGCGCGAAAAAGCGGCTGCTTTACAGACCCGTAACGAAGAATTGGATGCCTTTGCGCATACCGTCGCTCACGATCTCAAGAATCCATTAACCGTCATCATTTCGGCCGCGGACATCATCCTGCACAATATCGGTCTTCCAAAGGAAGAGTTAAAAGAATTCGCTGAGGAAGTCAAAGATACGGCATACGATATGAACGATATCGTCACCAGCTTGTTACTGCTTTCCGAAGTACGAAAAGTGGAAGCGCCGGTTGAACTTGTGGATATGGACCGGATTGTTGCGAAAGTTCTAGATCGTTTGCATTACAAGATCGAAGAAAGCCGCGCCCAGATCAGCCTGCCCCCCGGCTGGCCCGACGTCATGGGATATGCGCCCTGGATCGGAGAGGTCTGGATCAACTACATCAGTAATGCGTTAAAATATGGCGGGCAGCCGCCTCACGTAGAATTGGGCGCATCAATCCAAACAGATAACACGGTCAGGTTCTGGGTTCGTGACGACGGTCCCGGTCTGACTCCCGAAGCGCAGGCGCGTCTGTTCGTTCCGTTTACGCAACTCAAACAAATCCAAACCGAGGGACATGGCTTGGGCTTGTCGATCGTTCAGCGCATTATCGAAAAGCTGGGCGGACAGGTAGGCCTTGAGAGTGGTCCAGGGAAAGGCAGCCTCT
Organism: uncultured Chloroflexia bacterium; assembly: GCA_963790075.1. Taxonomy (GTDB): domain Bacteria; phylum Chloroflexota; class Anaerolineae; order Anaerolineales; family Villigracilaceae; genus CAYOUV01. Next base: position 216,146 of record CAWBNG010000008.1, on the reverse strand, counting down.
TTTTCTTTACCCTGCCGGGCCCACCCGCCAAGAAAAGTAGATCAAATAACCTGGTAAAGCTTGCACAAGATGAACCCGTTATATGACATCATCGCTTTCGATGCGGATGACACGCTGTGGCACAATGAAGTCCTGTACACCGCCACAGAAGCGAAGTTCAAAGAACTGCTGGAAAAGGTTCAACCCGCAAAAATCGTTGAACACAAATTGCATCAGGTCGAGATACGCAACCTGCAATATTTCGGCTATGGGATCAAAGGCTTTACTTTTTCCATGATCGAAACCGCCATCGAATTGACCGAGGGTCAGATTCGAGGCGCTGATATTCAAAGGATCATCGACTACGCCCGGGAGATGCTTGAAGCCGATGTACAACTGTTCGATCAGGTCGAGGGGACCCTGGCCTATTTGTCCCAAAGCTACCGCTTGATGTTGGTGACCAAAGGCGACCTGCTCGATCAGGAGATGAAAATCGCCCGCTCCGGCGTGGGGGACTATTTCAGCCAGGTCGAAGTCTTGAGCGACAAAACCAGGGAAAGTTATACCAGGCTGCTGGCCAAATACGATCTCCAGCCTGCGCGATTCATGATGGTCGGCAACTCGCTCAAATCGGATATTTTGCCAGTGGTGGAGCTGGGAGGGTGTGCAGTTTATATCCCTTACGAAAACACCTGGGCGCACGAAAACGACACCGCTACCCGGGGCGGATACTTCGAACTGGAACATATCGGCCTCTTGCCCGAATTCATCGACGGGCAACGTAAGATGCGTACTGCCTGACCCTTCTAGCAAGGTAACCTCATTTTAGGAAGAAGGTTCATCCATGCACGAACATCGTTTTCATGGCAATCTGGAGCGCCTGCGCTCACCCGAACGTCTGGCCCGCCTGGAAGTGGAACGCGTGGTCGCGTTGAGTCTGGAGGGGTTCACGCTCGGGTCAGTCCTGGATGTGGGCACCGGGACGGGTGTTTTCGCCGAGGCTTTCGCCGCTCGAGGGTTGGATGTCAGCGGCATCGACGCTTCACCGGAAATGGTCTCCGCCGTGCAGGGCTTCGTCCCGCAGGGCCACTTCCGCCAGGCCCTGGCCGAAGAAATCCCCTTCGCAGATCGGGAGTTTGACCTGGTCTTTTTAGGCGTGGTGCTGCACGAAACCGACGACCAGCTCAAGGCTTTGAAAGAGGCCTTGCGGGTCGCTGTTCAGAGAGTGGTCGTGCTGGAATGGCCCTATCGCGACGAAGAGCACGGTCCGCCCCTGGACGAGCGTTTAAAAACCGAAACCGTCATCAAGTTGGCCCGCCAGGCTGGATTTCAGGAAGCAGAACACATCCCTCTTCGGGATACCGACCTTTACCGATTGACTCCATAAAAGACCATTTGCATTTTTAAATCAAAAACCCCTGAAGTTTGCACTTCAGGGGTTTCGTTTGTCCAGTGAAATGGTTAGCGCAGGATCGTTACGTTGCTGGCCTGCAGACCCTTGGGGCCTTGCTCGATTTCGAACTCGACCTGCTGGCCCTCTTCCAGGTTGCGGAAACCGTCAGCCTGAATGGCAGAGAAGTGAACGAAGACATCTTCGCCACCCTCGCGGGCGATGAAGCCGTAGCCTTTGCTACCGTTGAACCATTTGACTGTACCGATGATACGGTCGGACATTGCTTTTGCCTCCTTTTGGCAAATAAAAAAAGATACGTTTCAGGTCCTTGGTTTGTTCTCGGAACAGTCAAACAAAAAAGCTCTCGGGGTGATCCCAGAGCCGCCTTCGTTTTCCTTCCAACGCAAACTACTGGATCCTTCGGGCACAACGATAACATAAGCACAAAAAAACGTCAATACTTTAAAAGACCATTAATTTGGGTTCTTTTTACCCTTTTTAGGCTCACTTTCCTTACGCATAATCCGTTTACAGCTAAGTCTACATTGTACTCAGGGGGTATTTATGGTTAAATTCGTTTGATGGATTTAAAAACTCTGCAAGTCCTTGAATATTCAAAGATCCTCGAGCGCTTATCCGCACATTGCGACTTCTCGGCCTCCAAGGAACTGGCGCTGGCGCTTATGCCGACCATCACCCTGGACCTGGCGCTCGTCCGCCAGCAAGAGACCAGCCAGGCGCGCCATCTGTTCTCGGTCAGCGACGTCAGCATCGGTGGCGCGCACGATATCCGTCCGCAGGTCGACCTGGCGCAGCGCGGCGGCGTGCTCGAACCGGCCGATCTTTTGGATATCAAATCCACGTTGATCTCGAGCCGCGAACTCAAAAAGACCTTCGAGAAGCAGAGCGAGACCTACCCGCGCCTGTCCGAATTAACGCTCGGCCTGGCTTCCCCACAGGGACTGGTGGAGGCCATCTCGCGCACAATATCAGACAAAGGTGATGTGCTCGATTCAGCCTCGCCCAAGCTGGCTTCCATCCGCAAGGAACTGCGCATCGCCCACGACCGCTTGATGTCCAAGCTGCAAAAGTACCTGAGCGACTCGAGCACCGCCAGCATGCTGCAGGAAGCCATCATTACCCAGCGCGAGGGACGCTACGTCATCCCGCTGCGGGCTGAATTCAAAGGACGGATCAAGTCCATCGTCCACGACCAATCCTCGTCGGGCGCAACCGTTTTCATCGAGCCGCTGGCGGTGGTGGAACTAAACAACCAGTACCGCGAACTGGGGCTGGCTGAGCGCGACGAAGAGCGACGCGTGCTGGCCGAGGTCTCGGCGCTGGTCGGCGAACGGGCAGACGAGTTGATCCCCGGGGTCGAGGCCCTGGCCGAGCTCGACCTGGCCTTCGCCAAGGCCAAATATGCCGAGGAACTCCACGCTTCCGAACCGGTTTTGAATCCAATTCCCGAGACCCGCGTCCCGAATCCCGGCAAACGCGAAGCGCAAGCTGGGAAGTACAAACCGTCTGCCGATATCCAAACGCCGCGTGTGAAACTGCTCCAGGCCCGCCATCCGCTGCTCGACCCGGCGACCGTCGTTCCGGTCGATATGATTCTCGACCCGGGAATCTACGCCCTGGTCATCACCGGACCCAACACCGGCGGCAAGACCGTCAGCCTGAAAACCGTCGGGCTGCTGGCGCTGATGGCCCAATCCGGGCTGCACATCCCGGCTCAGTCCGGCTCCGAGCTGCCCTGTTTCCAGGCCGTCTGGGCCGACATCGGCGATGAGCAGTCCATCGAACAATCGCTCAGCACCTTCAGCGGCCACCTGACCAACATCGTGCGCATCCTGAAAAAAGCCGACAGCCGTGCGCTGGTCATCCTGGACGAACTGGGAGCCGGCACCGATCCGCAGGAGGGCGCGGCCCTGGCGCGCGCCATTCTGGGCCACCTGCTCGAGCGCGGCGTGACCACCTTTGTCGCCACCCACTATCCCGAACTCAAGACCTTCGCGCACGCCACCGAAGGCGTAGTCAACGCTTCACTGGAATTCGACATCCGGACTCTGCGCCCGACCTACAAATTGACCATCGGACTGCCCGGCCGTTCTAACGCCCTGGCCATTGCCCAGCGGCTCGGCCTCCCCGAGCAGGTGATCGAGACAGCCCGGAGCGAGATCAACCCCGACGATTTGCGCGCTGACAAACTGCTGGACGATATCCACCGCCAGCGCAAGCTGGCCCACAAGGAACGTCAGAAAGCCGAGAAAGCCCGGTCCGAAGTCCATAAGCTGCGCCGCGAATTGAACGAGCGCCTGGAAAATATCGAAGACGATCGCCGCCAGGAACTCGAAAAAGCGCGCGCCGAAGGCGAATTGGAAGTAGCCATCTTAAAAGAAAACATCGAGAGCATCAAGCGCCAGCTCCAGAAGGCGCGCCAGCCGCTGGAGGCCTTGAAGGAGATCGATCAGCAGGCCCAGTCGATCGAGGAAAAAATCCAGAAACCGGTCCCCAGACGCAAAGCGCAAGACACGAACCCGACCGGGCCCGTGCGACTGGGCGACAAGGTACAACTGCGCACGCTCGGCGCGCAGGGTGTCGTGACGACCCTGGGCGAAGAGGATGTCGAAGTGCAGGTCGGTACGCTGCGTGTGCGCGCCAAACTGTCCGATCTGCAGCCCGCTCGTGAGGATGAAACAGCAGAACAGGCCAGCAAAGGGGCAGCCAAGAAACGCCAAATCAGCCAGGGGACGACCCGCACGCCCTCGGTCGCCTCGCCGGGCATGGAGATCGACCTGCGCGGACAAATCGCCGACGACGCCCTGGCCCTGCTGGACGACTACCTCGACCGGGCTTATCTGTCCGGGATGCCCTTCGTGCGCATCATCCACGGCAAGGGAACCGGCAAGCTGCGCCAGGCCGTGCGCGAGGCGCTGCGGAGCCACCCGCAGGTCAGTTCCTTCGAGGAAGGCCATCCCAAGGAAGGCGGCGAAGGGGTGACCGTGGCCAAAATCGTCGACAAGTAAAACAAAAACAGGCTCTTTGAAAGAGCCTGTTTTTTTTCTTCAAGGATAAAATCCCATTCAATCGTCGTGCACCACCAGGCGACCGCCGCCGGGGATGAAAGACAGCGGTCCCTGCGGCACACGCGGGCTGACCTCGAGCGCGCCGGCGTCCATCGCTTCCCAGACGACCTGCAGGGGAGCCTTGCCGGGCACCCATTTCTCGACGATCACCGACCCGTGCCCCGGCAGGACCGTGAAGGCGATCCAGCGCGGATCGTCCGGATCCAGCAAAGTCTGCGAGCGCGAGAAGGCGGCTTTGATGCCGTGCGCCTGGGCCTGCGTGGCGCAGGAGACCGGGTAATGATAGTAGGCCGGATCGAGCGGAACGAACTCAACCAGCTCCGGATCGAAAGCCACGATGCCGCGATGCCCGTGCAGCTTGGAACGCGCCACCGGTACCTCAAAACCGTCCCAGCGGATGCGCGGCAGAGGCGCGTCCATGTCGATCATCTCGACCGCTTCGGAGGAGGGCGGATCATTCTGGCGATCTGCCACATGGCGCACGATCGCTCCCTGCCCGTCCGGGCGGACGCCGACGATGACAGCCAGGTCGTCATCCTTGATGTCGGTCTTGTCCACCGGGCGCGAGCTGCCGGTCACGGTGGCCATCAAGGCCTGCAACTGCGGATCCCAGGTCGCGAAGCAGCCCTCGCTGTACTGGCTGGCAACCGCGTCGCTGATGGCCGGGACGTGCACCAGCCGTTCGATCAGCACCATCTCGGTGAAGAAGTTGCGTTTCCCCAGTTCCTGCCCGGCGCGGCGCATGGCGTCCGGGGTGTGCAAACCTTTCCACTGGGCTTGCGAGATGAATTCATCCAGCACCTGGTGATCGGTGATCTCGTGCGTGCTGGCTACCGTCGCGACACGCTGGACGATATCGTCGTAAAAGGCGTCGAGGTTATGTGCGTCACTGCGCGGATAGGCGCCGACCAGGTCGAAGTGATAGGCGTATAAGGGGCGCTTATCGCCCACCACCAGCAGGATGCGGATGCTCTTGGATTGGGTCTGCAGCACGCGCTCCAGCGCCAGGATCGGTCCGCCGCGCAGGCCCTGTTCGACCAGGGTGCGGTAGGCGTCGTCGGCCAAGCCGGGGAAGCGGTAGTCCGCGGGATCCGGCTCGGGCTTGGAGAGCGCGCGCGCGAAATGCGCCAGCCGCGCTTCCAGCTCATCCGGTCTGATTTGCATCAAGGTCAGGATAGTCGGGGTGCGGTGCAGCCCAAAACGACGGCGGGCGGTGAACAAAGCCGCCTCGCGCCAGTTCAACGGCTGGTCCAGCAGCGCGCAGGTCAGCAGCACGTCGGTTGAATCGTCGGGCCTATCCTGGACCTGGTGTCCATGCTGGCGGAAGTGCTCCAGCAGTTGGTCGACCACTCCTTCGAGCAGCGGCGCAGCCTGGCCTGGAACGTAAGCCAGCTTGATCGACCGCAGCCAGGGATGGGCGGGTTTGTCGGTTTGTGGTTTGGGATGGATGATCCCCATACGCTCACTCCTGATAAGCAAGGACTTCTAAAATTTAGCAGCGTTCGTATGTCTTAACCCGGTAAAAGTGTCAGGGTAGCGCGGACGTGGAAGTGGAAAACGACTGCCAGCGACTGGCAAAGCGCAGGATGCGGTTGCGAATGTAAAAGATATACGGATCGGCAAACGGGCGGCGGGATTTGATCAACTGCATGGCGGACTGCGGGTCGTGCCCCTGCGCGATCAGGATCACGGCGCCCATGGCCACACCGCGGTGGCGGCCGCCGGCGCAATGCGCGTAAACTTTGCCCCCGGCCTGGATCGCCTCCAGTCCGGCTTGCGCACCGTGCAGCAAAGTGCGGATCGGGATCGGGAAGAAGGGACTGTCGATCGTGCGCAGCCACAGAAAGTCCAGCGGCGGCTGCTGCGGATCGGGCCGCAGGCGGTGCTCCCAGCGCATGTTGATCACCAGCCGCACGCCCAGCTGGCGCAGGCGGTCGTAATCAGCCACGGCAGGCGTGGTGCCGATGAACAGGTCGTCGCTGATGCGCGAAAAATCCATGCCGCGAATCTTATCATAAGAAGCCCAAAATCGCTAACCACGAAGAACGCAAAGGTTGATTTTTGGTGGCAGTGCGTAGGTTCTCGGCAGTTCATTGGTATTTAGAACAAACAGGGTTTCAACGGATAAAGCAGACCGGCGCGGAGGTCGATAAACGATTCCGCGCCAATCTTTAGAATCAACTTTCTACTTTCTCCTAATTACCGACTTCCTACATACCAATCCCTACTCCCTATTCTTTTGGTGCGAAATACACGTCCGTTGGTTTGAGCTTGCTGTTGCGCAGGAAGTGCGGTTCGACTTGCATGCCGATCCAGTCCAGCGTGGGGGCCTGCGGGTCGACGCCCATCAGGCGCGTCAGCAGCAGCGTGTTCACGCCCTCGAACTCGATCAACGACAGCACGAACGGACATTCGGGCAGGAACTCTTCCGAGCCGAAGTAACAGACCGTGAAGGCGTGCACCTGCGCGGGAACGTCTGTGATGTCGATCCACCTGGTCTCCGCACCCGAAAACATATCGTGGCCGCGCGGGTTGGCATAGGTGTAGCCGCTTTTTTCGTCCTGGCTGGCCAGCAGGCGTTTGTTGGCCAATCCGGCAAACCAGGGGCTGTCCTGCCCGTAGGAGTGCAGGTAGGTGATCTGGTAGTCCTGCTCGATCTGGATCGGAGTCATCTTCTTCAAAAATTCCAGCGCCTCCGGGTCGGTGCTGACCGGGAACGGCAGGCCGTGGACGATGTAGCCGCCCAGCGTTTCTTCGCGTCGCGATGGTAACTTGGACATGGACTAACCCTCCCGTTCCAGGACGGAGACGGTGACATAGGTGCCCGTCCCGGCGTGGCTGTGGATCGCGCCCCGCTTGGCCTGCTTGACCTGCAAGGCCGCGTCGCGGAAGTGCTTCTTGATTGAACCCTGTAACTGCCAGATGGCGAAGACGGCCTGCATCAGGCCGGTCGCGCCAACCGGGTGCCCGCAGGCGATCAACCCACCCGAGGGGTTGACCGGGCATTCGGACTCCTCTGCCAGCTTCAAGCCGTAGTCGAGTCCCGGCATAAAGGCTTTGCCCGAAGCGGCGAAGGCCCCGCCCTCGCCGTAGCGGCACAGGCCCAGGTCTTCGTAGGTCTGGATCTCGGACGAGGTATAGGCGTCGTGCAATTCGACGAAGTCCAGTTCGTGCAGCGGGTCCGAGAGGGCGGCATGCCTGTAAGCCATGTTGCCGGCGGTGCGTCCGGCGCGGAAGGAGTGCACGCCGGGGTAGCGCGTGCCGTGCTGCCACAGCTTTTTATAGTAGGCGCGCGTCTCGTCTGAAGCTTTCTCCTGCTCGGTGGCGTAGTTTTCCATGAAGAAGTCGTAGTCCAGGTGCGGACGGTCGGCCATGCGCATGGCGTCCGTGCCACGCCCAATGCCGGTCACTTTGACCAGCGGGCGGGCGATCACCGCCCCGGCGGCTTCCAGTTTTCTGAGTCCCTCTTCCGAGACCAGGATGGTCGCCGCCGCGCCGTCCGACATGACGCAGATGTCCAGGCGGGTCAGCGGCCAGGCTACCATGGGCGCATTCCGAACGTCGGCGACGGTCAGCTTACGCCGCTTCTGGGCGTAAGGATTGTGATAGGCGTTCAAGTGATTCTTGACGCTGACGTGCGCCAGCTGCTCCGGCGTGGTGCCGAACTCTTTCATGTGGCGCGTGACCATCATGGCATAGTAGCCCGAATAAAAACCTCCGACGGGATAGTCGAACGACACGTCGGAGGCCAGGGCGATGAACTCGTTGCCCTTCCAGGTTTCCACGTGTGACATGGTCTCGAAACCGTAGGCCAGACATACGTCCATGTGGCCGCTGGCGACCGACTTCCAGGCTTCCTGGAAACAGATGCCGCCGGTCGCACCGCCGCCTTCCACGCGGTGACTGGGCTTGGGGCACAGCCCCAGGTAATCCTGGGCCATGATGGCGGCCATCAGTTGGCGGGCAAAGTGGTCCGAGAAGTACGAGGCGACCGAGCCATCCACGATGTGCGTGAACGTCTCGAAGTCCAGGCCAATGTCCTGGATGGCGTAGTCGTAGGCTTCCTTGATGATGGCTGGAAAAGTCTTGTCGGGCCGGGCTTTGGCAAATTTCGACACCCCACCCGAAATAGCATACACGGGTCTCATGCTGGTGTTCCTCCTTTGATTGAAGTAAAAGACCCTCAGTTGACAGTTCCATTATGGCAAGAATTTTTCTACAAGACAACTGCAATTCGTCACAGGTTGGACCGGCTCAGAAGACTGAGTCGGAGACTGTCGGGCCCGGTAACAGGAGCAGTGGAAACCTAACAAAATTGCAAAGTTAATTGCTCAACCCCCAAATGTGATGTACTATTGAAGTGAGGATGCTACTGGCGCACCCGGTATTTTCATGTCTCGCGGGTGTCAAGTGGCAGGTAAGAGCGGGCTTACTCTCTGTCCCAAACATTATTACTGTTGGTCTACCAAGCCAACAAACACATCAAAGTAGAGTGACGCCAAGATGAATATGAATACCCGTGCCCTCGGTAAGTTCTGCCCAGTCTGTAAGCTCAGCAACGAGCCCGGTGCGCTGATTTGCGTGCATTGTGGGGCTTCATTGGATAAATCCCCCACCGGCCCCCCGACGACCCAGCAAGTCAAGGGGCCGCGGGTCGACGCCTCAGAAAAAACCAGGCGGCCGGCTCCAGAGTTGGCGATCCCGGCCGAAGGTCTGGCGCTCTATATTACCGGCAGCATCCAACCGGTCGCCATCCGCACAGAGGAGGAATTTCTGATCGGTCGGTTGGGAGACGATCCATCCGAGCCGCTGGTCGATCTCGCAGAGGTGGAAGGTTTTTCGCTAGGTGTTTCAAGACGCCATGTGATGATTCGTGCTGCCGGAGGTGGATACGAAATCATCGACCTGAACAGCAAGAATGGTACCTGGCTGGATGGCAAACGGCTGGTACCCAATCAGCCACATGCGCTGCCGAGCGGTGCACATCTCTTGCTGGGCCGGATGGATTTTATCGTCATGTACCAGTCCAGCCCGGATGTAAAGTAGCAAACCCGAACGCAACTGTCATACGGCGGGAATAAGTGATGGCCTTTTTCGGCAATTCCGTGGAACCCAAGCTTCGGCAGGTCGAAAAACTCCTCAAGGCTGGCCGAAAAAAGGAAGCCCGCCAGATCTTGCGGGATGTCTTAAGGGCGGACATCAGGAATCTGGCGGCCTGGGAATTGCTCTGGCAAGCCGCGTACAATCTCAATGAGGAAACAATCTGTCTCGAACGGATCCTGAGGCTCAATCCGGAGCATTCGGCTGCCAAACTGCGCCTGGCTAACATCAAATCCGGCAATGTGGTGGACACACAGGATGCCGGACAATCGTCCAGGACGAATCCCTTCGTGTTTGAAACAAGCACCCCCCCGCTTCCGCGCAGTTCATCGATCCCGCCCTCCCCTCGCAGGAAAAAACGCCAGCCCCTGCTGCCCTGGATTCTGCTGGGCCTATCCATCCCTTTAATTTGCGTGGCCGCCTTGGGGCTGACCCTGCTGCGCGGCGGGTATTTCCCGGTCGTCTTCTCATCCGGTTTGACTGCCACCGCGATCGCGCAGAACAATGCCAGCTGCCAGGCCCTGATCCAGCGAGCCATGCAGGCCTCCGGGACCTATTGCGATCAAATCGGTTCCAACAAGGTCTGTTACGGAAACAACTTTCTCCAGGCTGAACTATTGCCGGAAGCCACACAGACTTTCACCAAGCGCGGAGACGTCGTCGACGTAAAGCAACTGCAGCGACTGTCCGCTTCACCCATCAACCCGGAAAACGATGAGTGGGGCATTGCCATCTTCAAGATCATGGCCAACCTGCCGCGGTCCCTGCCGGGCCAGACGGTTACCATGGTTGTTTTCGGGAACACGACCCTCGACAACCCCGACGGCTCTTTGGAATCGTTTTATTTCTCGAGCGCAATCGGTCAGATCGTTTGCGAAAAGGTGCCAAACGACGGGCTGATGATCAACGTACCAGAGGGTGAAGGGGTTCGTTTTTCGGTCAATGGTTCCGAACTGACCCTGATGGGAGATGCCAGTCTCAAGGCTGTCAAGAACGGGAAGATGGAGGTCAGCCTTTACAACGGTGCGGGACGCATTGTTTCGGGTGGGCAGGAACAATACTTTGGGGCGGGAGAAAAAGTAAGCGTGCAGCTGGGCGGCACGGACGGCAACCAGTCTGTCGGCGCGCCATCCGCCCCCGAGCCACTCTCGCAGTCGGACCTCGAAACGGCCTGCGCCCTGACCGGGCATTACTGCGCCCCCGAGGATGTCACACTTGTCTCCGAGCAACAGGCCCGCGAGCAGGTCCAATCCGGGCTGGGAATCACTCCGACCGTGACACCCACTCCCACCCTCACCCGCACGCCCAGCCTCACCCCGACTCCCAGCGTGACTTACGTCTTCCTGCTCCCCTCCTTCACCCCCACACCTTCCATGACCAGCACCCCGACCATCACGCGCACCCCCACTCCGAGCAGGACGCCCACCCCGAGTCGCACGCCTACCCGCACCCCGACCCGGACCAGGACCAATACGCCGACCAATACGGCTACAGCCACCGTGACCAACACCCCGACTGACACGGTCACCCCCACCGATACCTCCACACCTACCAATACGGCCACGCCTACCAATACCTACACCCCGAATCCGGCCTGCGCCGGGATCACAAATTCCACCATCACCGTATCAGGACCTCCCAGTAAACAGCTACTGACCACCCTGACCAACGGCACGGCTGGCATGATCACACTCACCAGTGTCACCATCACCAACACTGAAACTCTGGTAATAATCACGGCCAATACCCAAGAGATTTGGAACGATTCGGATAGCAATCCCACAAAAATCATTTCTTCATGGACGGGATCCATTACGGATCGTCGGATCGCTGTTTCGGGCGGCACACTGGATATGGTGTTCGAATTCCACAACCCAGTTGATAGTATCCCTACAAATTTCATATTCGCCTTCGACAATGGCTGCACGCTTCCCGCAAGCTATCCATAGTTCGATCCCTAAGCCATTGACGCGAATGATTTAGATTACCTAATTCCAATTGCAGAATGCAAAGAACTAAGGAAATATATTGTCATTGATTCCCCGCCACCATCGTCAATGGTCAGGCAACAAGAAGTATTTAACTGAGTTGCCCCTATCCATTGGCTGTGGTAGATTTACCCATCATGCTGACTGACCTCCGCCCCGGCCTCCAGTTCCATCAATACCGACTGCTCGAAGAAATCGGGGTCGGCGGGCAGGGTGTAGTCTGGTCAGCGCTTGACCAGGGCCGCAGCGAGATCGTCGCGATCAAATTCAGCCAGATCTACGATTCAGACCGGGACCTGGCCGAGGTCATGACCTTTGAGCACGAGTTGGAAAGTCTGCTCAAACTCGAACACCCTCACGTCCTGCCGACCTACGACCATGGCCTGGAAGACCAGGTGCATTACCTGGTTTCTCCTTATATTACCGGCGGTTCGTTGTTCGAAAGGATCAGGGCAGGGTCGTTGCCTATGCTCGAGGCAGTCCGTTTCGCGGCCGAGACCGCCTCGGCCCTGGATTACCTGCACAGTCAGGGCATCATGCACCGCGATCTCAAAGCCTCCAACATCCTGCTGGATTTTAGCCAGCACTCCTACCTGAGCGATTTTGGATTGGCGCGCACAGTCACTGCCACCACGCAAGCCTTGCATACCGGACGCGGTACGCCGCCCTATTCACCTCCCGAACAACACAAGCTGGCCGAGATCACACCCAAGTCCGATATTTATAGCTTTGGCATCCTCCTGTTTGAGTTGTTCACAGGCCAACTCCCCTGGGATGGAGAAAGGGTGCTCGGCATCCAGCAACTTTACACCAAGGCTGAACTCCCGGATCCCTGCGAAATAAATCCCCAGCTGCCTCCTTTATTAAGTCAAGTGCTGCGGCGTGTCACTGCCGCTAACCCGGACTTGCGGCCGCGTTCGGCAGATGAAGTAATGCAGGCACTTTATTACGTCTTCAAGCTAAAGGACCTGGAATTACCGCAGGAGAGCTCCCTGGACCAGGCTGCAACCCGCGAACGGGAGGCTGTCAAACTGCTCGGTCAAAGCCTGGCTGGCTGGCAATTGGAGGGTGGAAAGAGCGAACTTGGCTTGACCAAATTTGCCCTGCTGGACCTGGCGCAAAAAAAGAAAAGCACCGAGGCCTCCCCCGAACTCAAGCGGTTCATGCTGTTCCACGCGCTGTCCTTTGGGTACGATGAGGCATACTGGTGGTCGAAGGTCGCGGATTCCGGGGAGCGGCTCAGGATCGCGTCGGTGCTGCTGGGACTGCAGAACGAAACCATCACAGCCCGCGTGCTCGCGTATCTTGTCGGGGACCAGAGCCTCCGCGCCAGGCCGGCTGGTCTGCCCGGGGAAATCACGACCTCGCTGCTGGAGATGGCCGCCCGGACCAATGATCCGCTTATTCGCGAGCAGCTGGTCGCCGGGCTGCTGGTCTTGATCCCCCCGCCGGCTAACTGGAATGACACCTCCCTCGACCCGGACCAGACCAAGCTCCTGGCGAAACTGGCACTCGAAGACTCGGATTTTGGCGACCAGGCGGCCCGTCTGATCGGACGCCTGCGCTCTCAGCCGGCGCTGAAGCTCCTTTTGGAAAGAGCGAATGAAAGCCGGCTGATCACCGCCCTGCTGGAGATCCGGCAGACGGCAGGAAGCCTGCCAGTTGCTGTGGGTAAAAGTCTCCGGCGCAGGGTCCTCCTGGAATGGATCGTCGGGCGCGTGATCACGCAGCCGGTCCACCTCTTCGGCGCTTACATGCTGGCGCTGCTGGGCTCGGCTCTGGGGGTTGCCGTCCAGGTGTATCTCACCTACCGCCTGCCGGAATTCATGGACGTGGTCCGCATCAGCTCTGCCCTCGAGCAGGGGTTGATCATCGGATCCATCTTCGGTTTTGGCATCCTGACCGCGCGCCTGATGGTCGAACGATTTCCAGGACCGCGTGCCTGGCCGCGCCTGCTGTTCGGGACAGCCGCCGGGGCGGCCGGGATGAATATTGCCTTGTTCGTCTTTCATGTTATCTTCATCAACACGCCGCCCACCGGTTTTTTGATCACGGCCGGCTGCATCCTGATTGCCTTGAGTTACGCGCTTGGCGGATTAACCCGCCGGCGCTCGCTCAAAATATTGCTGAGCGTGGGCGCTGTATTTATCGCGATTTTAGGAACCTGGCAGATCCATAAGATCCTGGCGAACTCTCTCGCGAACATGACGCCTTTCTTCCAGTATGATAACGCTTGGCCAATGACTCTGGTGGCGCTTACCGCTTTGGCCGTGGCCTTGATGATGGGCATCTTCGGGAACCTGGTCCGGCTCGACTTACCGGAAGAATAACTCGCCGCAGCCTCTGAAGCCGGCCGGCACGAATATCAACCAGTAGCCGCAAGCGCTCGTCTTGCGCGGCTATTGTTTTTAATAGCCCGCATTTTTAAAAATATCCCCGCCCAAGGCAACTGCGCTGCGCCACACTTTACCCATCTGCATGCTTGTGCTAGACTCTTGAAATCCTCACCGAGCGACTTCCTATGGAAACCCTGCCAACTTTTGTCTCCCACAGCCACCCTCAATTCATTGCCAACGATAATTTTCACCGTCGCCTGGCTGATGACCTGAAAGGACGCCTCGCCCTCGTCCACCAGGGTGGTGGGGACAAGTACCGCCGTCGCCAGGAAGAACAGGGCAAGCTCTTCGTGCGCGAGCGCATTGAGCGTCTGCTCGACCCCGGCTCGCCGTTCCTCGAATTATCCGCGCTGGCCGCCTGGGAGATGTATGCCGGCGAAGCGCCCGGCGCAGGCCTGGTGGCAGGCATCGGGCGGGTCAGTGGGCATGAGGTGCTGATCGTCGCCAACGACGCCACCGTCAAAGGCGGTTCGTACTTCCCGATGACGGTCAAGAAGCACGTCCGTGCCCAGCAGATCGCCGAGGAAAACCACCTGCCCTGCCTGTATCTGGTCGATTCGGGCGGAGCTTTTTTGCCCTTGCAGGACGAGGTCTTTCCCGATGCAACCCACTTTGGGCGCATCTTCTACAACCAGGCGCGCATGTCCGCCAAGCGCATCCCGCAGATCGCGGCGGTGATGGGCAGTTGTACTGCCGGCGGCGCCTACGTCCCGGCCATGAGCGACGAAGCGGTCATCGTCAGGGGCACGGGGACGATCTTCCTGGGCGGACCGCCGCTGGTCAAGGCTGCCACCGGGGAAGATGTCAGCGCCGAGGAGTTGGGCGGAGCCGAGGTCCACACCCGCAAATCCGGCGTGGCGGACCATTTCGCCGAGGACGACGACCACGCCCTCCAGATCCTGCGCACGATCGTCGAGACGCTGCCCTCGCCCAAAGGCCGGGCCTCGTATCTTTCGACCCTCGACCTGCTCCCGCCCGAGGAGCCTCTCTACCCGGCCGACGAGATCTACGGCATCCTGCCGGCTACTTTCCGCGAAACCTACGACGTGCGCGAGATCATCGCCCGCCTGGTCGACGGGTCGAAGTTCCGTGAGTTCAAGTCCCGCTACGGCACAACCATCGTGACCGGCTTCGCCCATCTGTGGGGCTACCCGCTTGGGATCATTGCCAACAACGGCGTGCTGTTCAGCGAGTTGGCACTCAAGGCGACCCATTTCATTGAACTTTGCAACCAGCGCGGGGTGCCGCTGTTGTTCCTGCAAAACATCACCGGCTTCATGGTCGGCAAGGACTACGAAGCGGGCGGCATCGCCAAGGACGGCGCCAAGCTGGTGCACGCCGTGGCCAACGCCCGCGTCCCTAAGTTGACCGTGGTGATCGGCGGTTCGTTCGGGGCCGGGAATTACGCCATGGCCGGCCGCGGCTACAATCCGCGTTTCCTGTGGATGTGGCCCAATGCGCGCATCTCGGTCATGGGCGGCGAGCAGGCTGCCAACGTGCTGCTGACCATCAAGCAAGACCAGCTCGCACGCGAAGGCAAGCCCGCCCTGAAAGCTGCTGAAGCCGAAGCGTTCAAACGTCCGATCCTGGAAAAATACGAAACCGAAGGCAATCCTTACTATTCCACCGCCCGTCTGTGGGATGATGGCGTCATCGATCCGGCCGAAACCCGGCAAGTGCTGGGATTGGCTTTATCTGTGGTGCTGAATTCGCCGGCGGAAGAGCAAAATTTTGGTGTCTTCAGGATGTGAACAACCATGACTTTCGAAAATCCCTCAGGTAGTCCCCACCAATTCCTCGCCCAGCTGGTTGGCGGCTGGATAGGCGTATCCAAACTCTGGATTGAGCCCGGCAAACTGGCCGACGAATCCGCCGTGCAGGGAAGCATCCAGCTGGTACTCGATGGACGCTTTGCACTCTATCTCTATCAAGGATCCGTTGAAGGCGAACTACAGCACGGCATGTTCACCTTCGGCTACAACACCACCCTCGACCAATACGAAGCCAGCTGGGTAGATAGCTTCCACAACAACACCGCCATTATGTTTTGTGTGGGCGGACCTCAGGAAAACGGCTTCTCGGTCCTGGGCAATTATCCCGATCCCACGGGCGGCCCGGATTGGGGCTGGCGCACCGAAGTCGAATTGATCGACAAGCAGCATCTGAGACTGACTGCCTACAATATCAGCCCGGAAGGCGACGAATCCAAGGCAGTCGAGACCCGCTTAGAACGAGTGAAATAGGCCGATGTTCTCTAAAGTCCTGATCGCTAATCGCGGCGAGATCGCCCTGCGGGTCATGCGCGCCTGCCGGGAACTTGGCATCCAGACGGTGGCGATCTATTCCGAGGCGGACGCCGATGCCCTGCACGTGCGCCAGGCTGACCAGGCGGTCTGCATCGGCCCGCCTCCACCGCGCGAGTCCTACCTCAACAGCGAGAAGATCATCGCGGCTGCGATAGCGACCAATACCGAAGCGATCCACCCTGGCTACGGATTCCTGTCCGAGAACGCCGACTTCGCCGAGGCGGTCGAATCCGCCGGCCTGACCTTCATCGGCCCGCCGCCGGCTGCCATCCGCGCCATGGGCGACAAGGCCGAGTCGAAGGTCCGCATGGGGGCCGCCGGGGTGCCGACCGTGCCCGGCATGCAGGGGCTGGAATTGGTGGCCGCGTTCGAGCGGGCTGCCGCGCAGATCGGCTTCCCGGTGCTGATCAAGGCAGCCGCGGGCGGCGGCGGCAAAGGCATGCGCGTCGTCTGGGACGAACACGACCTGCCTGAGGACCTGGATGCCGCCCGTCGTGAGGCCTTGAACGCCTTCGGCGACGAACGCCTGCTGGTCGAAAAGTACCTGCCCAAAGCCCATCATATCGAGTTCCAGGTCTTTGGCGACCAGCACGGACATCTGGTGCACCTGTTCGAACGGGAATGTTCCATCCAGCGCCGCCATCAGAAGATCATCGAAGAAACGCCCTCGCCGCTGCTCACGCCCGCTTTGCGGGAGCGCATGGGCGCCGCCGCGCTCGCCGCCGCGGGGGCCGTAGATTACACCAACGCCGGGACGGTTGAGTTCATGCTCGACCCTGACAGCCTGGATTTTTATTTCCTCGAAATGAACACCCGCTTGCAGGTCGAGCATCCCATCACCGAACTGGTCGTTGGGTTGGACCTGGTTCACTGGCAGATCCGCGTGGCCGCGGGCCAGGCTTTCCCATACCCGCAGGACCAGCTCAGCCAGCGCGGACATGCCATCGAGTGCCGCCTGTATGCCGAAGACCCGGCGGCCGGATTCCTGCCCAGCACCGGCGAACTGCTGCAATTCAACCTGCCCCGCGGTCCCGGAATTCGGCTTGACAGCGGTGTCACCAGCGGCAGCCAGGTCGGTCACTTTTACGACCCGCTGCTGGCCAAGCTGATCGTCCAGGCCGAAGACCGCCCGGCCGCCATTCAACGCATGCAAACCGCCCTGCACGAAAGCGTGATCCACGGCCTGACCAGCAATCTCGACTTCCTGCAGGACGTGCTCTCCCATCCTGATTTTCAGGCCGGAAACGTGACCACCAGCTGGGTCGAACGGACCTTCGAAAACTGGAGCCAGCCCGAGCTCGCGCCGGAAGCGCTGCTGGCCGCCGCGCTCGCAGACCTGCTGCCAGCCTCCGCCTCGACCAACGGAAGCCAGCTCGAGAGTACTGCCCCCGATCCCTTCAACCCCTGGACCGAGGCGAACGGCTTCCGTCTGGGAGGTGGATAATGCGCCTGGTCTTTGAAGCAGGCAAGCGCACTTACGAAATTGAGTTGGTTCAATCCGGCGACTCCTATCGCGCCGTGATCGGCGACCGCGGCCTGGACCTCGAACGCGTGCATGCGGGAGGCGGCCGCCTGGATCTGCTGCTGGAGGGCACTCCGCTGACAGCCTTCGTCAGCAGTGACGGTGCCAAACGCTGGGTGACGGTCAACGGCCGGACATACCGGTTGACCAAGTCCAGCGGGGCGCGACGCGCTGGCGCAGCCGCGGGCGGACAGAACACCCTGCTGGCGCCCATGCCCGGGCAGGTGCTGGCGGTCCACGTGGAAGTCGGCGACCAGGTCTCGACCGGCCAGACCCTGCTGCTGCTGGAAGCCATGAAAATGGAAATCCGGATGCAGGCCCCACGCGACGGGGTCGTCAAACGGCTGCGTGTGGCCCAGGGCCAAACGGTCGAACGCGAACAGGTCTTGCTTGAAATCGGAGATTAACCCAGTAACGCGAAGATCCTTCGCGCTCAGGAGGTGAACATGCCAGGAAAATATTTCGACGAACTGGAAGTCGGCCAGCGCTTCAAACACGCGCTCGGGCGCACGCTCAGCGAGATGGACAACATCCTCTTCTCGGCGCTGACCATGAACACCCAGCCCCTGCACCTCAACCAGGATTTCGCCTCGCGCACCGAGTTCGGCCAGCGGCTGGTGAACGGCGTCTTCACGCTGGGCCTGGTGGTTGGGCTGAGCGTCCCCGAACTGACCGAGGGCACGATCGTGGCCAACCTGGGCTACGACAAGGTCGTCCACCCGCATCCGGTCTTTCACGGCGACACGATCTACGCCGAGAGCCAGATCCTCGAGAAGCGCGAGTCGAAGTCGCGGCCGAAGGCCGGTATCGTGCGCATTAAATGTACCGGCAGGAAACAGGATGGCACCATCGTGGTGGAATTTGAAAGAACCGCGATGTTTCTGAAAAAGCCAAAGGAAGGCGGCGAAGCATGAGAGCCCGACGCGCCCTTTTATACATGCCCGGCGATGACCGGCACAAGATCGAAAAAGCGCTCACGCTCGGCGTGGACTGCATCTGCATGGACATGGAAGACGGCACAGCCATCAACCGCAAGGCCGAGGCGCGCACCGCTATCGCCAAAGCCCTGCAGGAGCTGGATTTCGGCCGTTCCGAGAAGCTGGCACGCATCAACGGCGTCGGCACCGGACTGGAAGCTGACGACCTGGCGGCCGTGCTGCCTTATCGCCCGGACGGGATCGTCGTCCCCAAAGTGGAACACCTGGAACAGTTGGAGTGGGTGGGCGAGCGCATCGAGGGGGCTGAACGGGAAGGCGGCTGGCCAGCTGAATCGATCCGAACGATCGCCATCGTTGAGAGCGCGCTGGGGATCGTCAACCTGAAGCAAATCGCCTCGCACCCGCGCCTGGACGCGTTGATCTTCGGGGCGGAGGACTTCGCCGCCAGCCTGGGTGCGACGCGCACGCGCAACGGCTGGGAAGTGCTGCACGCGCGCAGCAGCCTGGTCACCCACGCCGCCGCCTTCAGCCTGCAGGCCATCGACATGGTCTTCATCGACTTCCGGGATACGGTCAATCTTAAAGTCGAGGCCATGCAGGGCGCACATATGGGCTTTTCTGGCAAGCAGATCATCCACCCCAGCCAGGTGAAACCGGTGCAGGAGGCCTTCAGTCCGCGCGACGAGGAGATCGACTACGCCCGCCGTCTGATCGCAGCCTTCGAAGCCGCCCAAAAAGAGGGCAGTGGGGCAATCGCTTTCGAGGGCAAGATGATCGACCTGCCGCTGGTCAAGGCGGCCCAGAACGTGCTCGCACGGGCCAAGGCGGCGGGAAAAATTTAATCCCCGGGTGCATGGAGCTGGCAGACATTGATGACCCCTTCCTCAGACATTGAAGTGCGGCCGGTGCGCACCCGCCGCGAACGAGGCACCTTCCTGACCTTTCCCTGGCGCATCTACCGGGACGACCCGCTCTGGGTCCCACCGCTGCTATCGGAACGCGCCCGCAACACCGACCCGCAACGCGGACCGTTCTTCAAGAACGGCTATGCCGAGTTCTTCATCGCCTGGCGCGACGGCCAGCCGGCCGGGACGCTCTGCTGCGCCGAAGACCTGGCCGCCACGCGGGCACGCGGCTACGGCGAGTGCATGCTCGGCTTCTTCGAATGCGTCGAGGATTACGCCGTGGCCGCCGCGCTGCTCGACCGGGCTTCAGCCTGGGCGCGCGAACACGGGCTCAAGGCGCTCTACGGCCCCTACAACCTCGACCGGGACGACTCGCGCGGCCTGCTGGTGGAGGGCCGCGACCGGCCGCCGGTGGTGATGTGCGGCCACACCCCGCCGTATTACCTCGAATACTTCGAACGCTTCGGCATGGATAAATTTATCGACGACGGCCTGGCCTACGCGGTCGGGATCGACCTGTCGGACCCCAAGATCCAGCGCGTGGGCCGTCTGGCCGACCGCATCCGCAAACGCAAGCCGATCACGGTACGCGGTGCGAACCTGGACGATATCGAGGGCGAGATCGATCGCATCCACAAATTGACCAACCAGGCGCTGGCGCACTTCCCGGATTTCACGCCCTGGCCACGCGCAGCCATCGAGGGCATGGTTCTGCCGCTGCGCGAGGTGGCTGACCCGGAATTGATCCTGTTCGCCGAGATCGACGGCCAACCGGTCGGCTGGTTCCCCGGCGTACCGAATTTCAACGAGGTACTGATCCACCTCAACGGCCTGCGCTACCCCTGGGACTACCTGCGCCTGCTGCGGTACGGGCGCCTGAAGCCAACCTGCGTGGCCATCAAGGCCGTGCTCGTGCCGCCCGAATATTGGGACACCGGTGTGGCCGTGCTGCTGTTCGACGAGATGGCCAAACGCGCCGCCGCCAAAGGCTACACCTGGGCCGACCTGTCGATCACCGGCGAGGATAACCAGGACACCTATCCCCTGGCGCACCACATGGGTGCCGAGGTCTACAAGCGCTATCGCATTTTCCGGAAGGAGGTTTGATGGGCAAACTTAGCGGCCGCGTCGCCCTGGTCACCGGCGGGACCTCGGGCATCGGCAAAGCCACCGCCCTGCTGTTTTCTGACGAAGGGGCGGAGGTGGTCATCACCGGACGCCGGGCGGAACTGGGTCAAGCCGTGAGCGATGAGATCCGCCAGCGGGGAGGCCGGGCCGCCTTCGTGCAGGCAGATCATACCCGGCCGGAAGACTGCCAGCACGCCGTCGACGAAACCGTCCGCGCCTTCGGGCACCTCGACGTGCTCTTCAACAACGCCGGCGTCGTCACCAGCGGGACGGCTGAAACCATCAGCCAGGCGGACTGGGACTACACCCTGGCCCTGAATGTGACCGCCGTCTGGCGCATGTGCCGGCTGGTGCTGCCGCTCATGCGAGTGCAGGGTGGGGGTGCGATCGTCAACAACGCCTCCGACTGGGGCCTCGTCGGGGCGCATGACGCCATCGCTTATGCCACCAGCAAAGGCGCGGTGGTGCTGATGACCAAGAGCCTGGCGCTGGATCACGCCCATGAGGGTATCCGCGTCAACGCCGTCTGCCCGGGGGACACCTTCGTGGAACGCTGGGTGGAGAAAGGCTACTTCGAGGGATCCGAGCCGGTGACGCGCGCGCAGGCCGAGGCTGAGTCCGCGGCGTATATCCCTTTGAAACGCTTCGGCCAGCCCGAGGAGATTGCCCGGGCGGTGCTGTTCCTGGCCTCGGACGATTCGTCTTTTATCACCGGGCATACCCTGCTGGTGGATGGCGGCAACACGGCGCAATAAATCATGAGGCCAGACCTTTAAAACAAACATCCCCTGAAAGATCGGGGATGTTTCCTTGTGTTTTAAAGAAAACCTGTGGTTACTTGCCATTGTTTGCATGGCCGCGATTCGCCAGCAGCATGAACACGTCCTCCAGCGTGGATTGCACCTTTGCGACGGACCGGACTTTCGATCCCTTGTCCGCCAGTGCGGCAATGAGTTTTTTCGTGGTCCACTGGTCGGGATCAACGATGACATGCGCGCGGTCACCGTGCAGACTGGCCTGCGCCACCCCCTCCATCCCACTTAGGGTTTCTACCGTTTCGAGCAGTGGGGCAGCATCCAAATCCCAGGCAGCACCCTTAAGGTAGTTATTTTTAAGGCCTTCCGGGGTATCGTGCGCCAGCAGTTTGCTGCGATACATGAAGGCCACCTTGTTGCAGTGTTCAGCCTCGTCCATGTAATGGGTGGTAATGAAAATCGTCGTACCGTCATGAGCCAGTTGGTAAATCAAATCCCAGAACTCGCGGCGCGCCACCGGATCCACGCCACTGGTGGGTTCATCGAGAAACAGCAACGGCGGGCGGTGGATCAAGGCGCAACCCAGGGCCAGACGCTGCCGCCAGCCGCCCGATATTTCGCCGGTGAGCAGATTTGAACGCCCTTCCAGCCCGGCCATGTGCAAAACATCTTGGATCCGGGCCAATTCTTCACCCTCGGGTACTTCGTAAACGCCCGCGTAAAATTGCAGATTTTCCAGCACGGTCAGGTCATCGTAAAGCGCAAATTTTTGCGACATGTAACCGATGTGCGGTTTGATGGCCTCCGGGTTCTGCACCACGTCGATGCCTAGGACACGCGCCGTACCCTCCGTAGGCACCAGCAGCCCGCACAACATGCGAATGGTAGTCGTTTTACCGCTGCCGTTAGGGCCCAGATAACCAATTACCTCACCCGGCTGGACAGTGAAAGAGACGTGATCGACCGCCGTAAAATCTCCGAACTTTTTGGTTAGCCCAATCACTTCAAGCGGGAGGGGTTGGCTCGCCATATTCTGCGGCCTCCGTTTCAATTAAATGGATAAAAACATCCTCAAGCGTGGGCGGTACCGGGTGCAGGTGATTCAGATGGATGCCAGCCGCAGCCAGTTTTTTCGGGATGCGTTTCTGCGGCCCGGCGGCAGAACTCACCCCCAGGTGCAGGTACTGGCCAAACGTTTGGACATTCTCCACTTCCGGGTCAGAAGCAGCAATGGATTTGGCTTCCATCTGCGGTTCGGCATCCAGTTCGAGGATGTGCCCTGCGATACGACCCATTAATTCGCGTGGCGCGCCCTGGGTCAGTGCGCGGCCATGGTTCATGAAAATAACCCGGTTAAAGCGCATGGCCTCGTCCATGTAGGGTGTGCTGACCAGCACCGCTGAGCCGCCGCGCAAAAGCGCAATCAACAAATGCCAGAATTCCTGGCGGGCCACCGGGTCCACGCCGCCGGTGGGCTCATCCAGCAGCAGCACCTTGGGACGATGGACCAGCGCGCAAGCCAGTCCCAGTTTCTTCTGCATGCCACCCGAAAGCGCGAGGGCTGGGCGGTTGGCAAACTCTGCCAGACCGGCGAACCGCAGCAGGTCCTGGGAGCGTTGCTCACGCTCCGCATCAGGAATCTCAAAGACTTCCCCGAAAAAGTCAAGGTTTTCTTTGACAGTCAAATCGCCATACAGGCTGAATTGCTGTGCCAGATAGCCGATCTCCTCGCGGGCTTTTTCCACCTGGTCCGGCAGTTCGTATCCGGCAATTTGGATTTGCCCGGCAGTAGGGGTCAGTGCTCCGCACAGCAAGCGCATGGTGGTGGTTTTACCCGCACCATCCGGCCCAACCAACCCGACCATTTCCCCGGCGCGCACTTTCAGGTCAAGCCCGTCCACGGCGTGGATGCTGCCAAAGGTTCTTACTAGGTTTTGGGTTTCCAGTAAAATTTCAGGTTCCATCAGATCATCCAGAATATGTCATTGCAGGCGAGCCGTAAACGGTGAGCAAAGTTATTCACTCACGAATGGGATATTTGGTAAGCAGAAGAATGTTTCATCGTCAAGAACACTCACCGCGGTGATATGTGATTACTCTTTTGTACCGAAAACCACATCGGCTGGCATACCGGGCTTGATCTTCCCACCGGTGTCTCCCAGTTTGAGCTTCACAGCAAAGACGGTGTTCTTGCGGCCTTCCACCGTCTGCACGTTGCGCGGAGTGAATTCAGCCTGGTCCGAAATGTAGGTGACAACGGCCGTAAATGTTTCCCCAGGGAAGGAATCCACCGTGACGTTGGCATGCTGTCCAAGGGAAACCTCACCGACCCGATCCTCGGGCACATAGACAGTGATGGTCAGTTCGTCGAGGCGGCCTAAGGTGAGTAAGATTCCACCTGCATTGACCACGTTTCCAGGTTCTGCTGTACGCGTCAACACCACACCATCCACCGGGGCGGTGACAACTGTCTTCGCCAGCTGCGCATCGATCAGATCCAGGTTGGCCTGCGCCTGATCCACCGCCAGCTGCGCCTGCATCGCCCCTGCATTGGCCTGGTCCAGCGCTTTCTGCGCCGCGTCCACCTGCAGCGACTGCGCCCCCGTTTGCAGCGAGCGCAGCATATCCTGTGCCGTGTAGTACCTCTCCTGCGCCACGGCCACGTCCGCCCGCGCCTTCAACACATCCGTCGCCCCATCCGTGGTCAGCGCTTCGTCATACGCCTCTTGGGCATCATCCAGCGCATTCTTGGCATCGTCATAGCTGGCTTGCGCCGAATCGTGCAGGTCACTCTGGTTATCATCCAGCAGCTTGTGCAGGCGAATCTGGGCCCGGTACGGCAGCCCCTTGGGCAAGGTCACATTGGCGCTGCTGCCCGTCACCCCTCCCGTCAGATCGACCACCTGCTTGGCCACCAGGAACGTCGCACGTGCCTCCAGCAGATCCTTCTCGGCGGTGATGAAATCCCCGCTGGAGGTCTTCGCCTCCACGCTCTTTAACCTCTCCTGGGCTGCCGTCAGCGCTGCCTCAGCCGCCGCCACCTCAGCCTGCGCAGCCGCGATTTGCTGGTCCTTCTGGAAGTACCACAATGGCAAGTCGAACTGGCCCGGCGTGGTCGCAAACCAATCCGCCACCCGGTCCTTTTTGTCCTGCGCCAACGCAGCGTTCATGGCTATGTCGTACTGTGCCTGGGCGGACGCCACCGTCACCCCAGCTGCGGTCACCCCCCCCTTGGCGGTCTCCAGCGCCGCCGCCGCCTGTTTGCGCTGCGCCTGCAGCAGGGTATCGTCCAGACGCACCAGCACCTCCCCCGCTTTGACCGTTTCCCCTTCACTCACCGCCACATCTAAAACTTTTGCGGCGAGTTCCGGGGCGACAGAATAATCCGTGGTCTCCACCGTTCCGGAGGCGGTCAGCACACCGGCCGCCGCTGCCGACTGCCGGCTCATGAAATACCAAACGCCCCCACCGATCACGACAACCAACAGGAATACAAGCATTATCGTGCGAGGATTTCGATTTTTCATTAGGAATTCCTTTCAAGGCAAAGTGATCAATCAAGGCTCTTGCGAAAACGCCAGGCAGCCAGGCCCAACAATCCAATTGCAAAAGCCGCGAGGATCAGGGTTTGTGGAATCAGTAAATCCAGCCCGGCACCTTTCACCACCAAGCTGCGTAAAATGAAGATGAAATAAGTGAGAGGCAGCATATACCCGACAGCTTGCAGTACAGCCGGCAGCGACGAGATCGGGAAGATAAAGCCCGAAAGCATGAAGGAAGGCAACATGATGGGCATGGTCATCAACTGAGCCTGTTGTTGGGTTTTGGCAATGGTGGAAATGAACAGGCCGAGGCCAAGATTGGGCAGCAGATACAAGCCAGTGAGCAGGAACAGCAGGGTCAAACTGCCTCGAATCGGCACCTTGAACCACAGCGTCCCAATTAGCAAGATCAGAATCGTGTTGGCAAACGAAACCAAAATGTACGGTATGATCTTGGCCAACACTAACTCCCAGTTTCGGATCGGGGTGACGATTAACTGCTCGATCGTGCCCCGTTCGCGCTCGCGGACGATGGACAGTGCGGTCAGGCTGGTCGTCGTCTGAAACAGGATCAGCGCAATCAGACCGGGCACAATGTCATAGCTGCCGAGCAGGTCCGGGTTGTACAAGACCCGGGTACGCACGTCTACTGGTGCTTCGCCTCCGAGGCTGGCGCCTTTTAGGGCCAGTTGCTCACTGCGGATGCTGGTGCCGAGCGCCTGACCGGCCAGCGTGGCCGCTGAAAGCACGGCGCTGGCAATGGTCGGGTCGGAGCCGTCGATCAACACCTGCACTTGAGCGGACTTCCCGGCAGCGATCTTTGTGCTATAGTCGGGCGGGATGATGATCCCGACCTTGGCCTGACCGCCTTGGATCAGCGAGTCCACCCTGGCATTGTTATTGGCCATATAGTCAAACGAGAAATACTCCGTTGCACTGAAGGCTGCCAGCAGGGAACGACTGGCCTGGCTTTTGCTTTGGTCAAAAATTACGGTAGGAACATATTTGATATCGGTATTGTTGGCGTACCCTAACAGCACCAACTCCAAAATCGGCATGATGAAGATAAAAACCAATGTGCGCGGATCGCGCAACATTTGGGTAATTTCTTTTTTGATCAAGGCTCTAAAACGTCTCATGGGGCACTCCGTGTTGAATTTTGCTTACCCTTGGGTTTCTTTTTCGAAAGCATCCAGAACCTTCGTCAAGAGCTTGAAAAAGGTCTGCTGTTCTTCCGAGGTGAGGTGGCTCATAAAGCGTGTGACGCTTTCTGTAAAAGTTTGCTTGATGGTATGGTAAATTTCCTGGCCTGATTGCGTCAGGCCAACCCGGACAACCCGCCGGTCCTGGGCGTCTCGCAGCCGTTCGACGAAGCCATTTTGCACGAACCAGTCCATCATGCGCGTGGCGGTGCTGAGGGGGATTTCCAAATCCCGGCTGAGTTCGCCCATGGTTATGGGTCGGTTGTAATGAGAGAAGACGATGCCAACCCCATAAAAAGTGTCGAAGTCGACGATGCCGCTGAATTTCCCCTTCGACTGGGACTCGCGGATGCGTTTCCTTAAGGCAGACAGATTTTCAGGAATACCCACCCGGAAACGATTTCTCAAACGAAACAATCGCTGCGCAATTTCCGCAACTTCATGGGAGAATTGGGGGCTGTCGAGATCGGTCATAAATTTCCATCCTGGTATATTTGCGTAATGGTATATTTCCAAGGCAGGAATATTATCCATGACCCTTATTCTTGTCAAGAGTGAAAACCCATCGCGAGGTACAACCACACACAAGTGCAATCGTTTTCAGCACCCGATCGCCAAAACTTGGTTAATGTTTCATAAGAATTTTCACAATGAGTGATTTTGGGCTTGACAATATTTTTGTTTTGCATATAGTTAAGCGGTCTTAACTAAAAAGAAGGCTTAACTATGACAGATTCGGTCCGGTTTTCGCAGGCGCTCCGCCAATGGATGGATGTTTTCATGCACCGCTCGATGAGCGGTTGGATGCAATACGTCAAATCGAGCGGGCTGTCCATGCCGCAGTTCAGCATCCTGATGCGTCTCCACTATCGAGGCGGATGCGGGATTTCCAACCTCAGCGAGCACATGGATATCAGCGCTGCGGCCGCCAGCCAGTTGGTGGAAAAGCTCGTCCAGGCTGGTTTGCTGGAACGCTCTGAAGATCCGCATGACCGGCGCGCCAAGCAGGTGGCCCTTTCGTCCAAAGGCGAGGAATTGATTGAGCAGGGCATCCAGGAACGCTATCGCTGGGTCGATGGACTGGCAGAAACGCTTAACCCGGAAGAAAAAATCAAAATCACCGAGGCGCTGGAGATCATGACCCAGGTGGCGCAGACAATGGAAAGTAAAGCCTAGTTCAGCTTTTTATCCTAATTTCCCCGATCAAATCGTCTCGAAGTTAATTCTTCCAGAATAGCCTGTTATTAGGAGAACCCCATACATGCTTCGATTGGCAAAATACCTAAAACCATATACGACCATGCTCTTGCTCGCGATTGTCCTGTTGTTTGCCCAGGCAAACTTCGACCTGGCGCTGCCGGATTATCTCTCACGGATCGTCAACTTTGGGATCCAGCAGAGCGGTGTTGAAAATGCCGTTCCTGTCGCCATCCGCCAGAGTGAAATGGATCGGGTCGTGATCTTCATGAGCGCTGCCGATAAAGCCAGCGTTTTGAAGGATTACACCCTGGTCGACAAGAACTCAGCGGACTATGCGACTTATGTCAAGCAATACCCTGCCCTGGCAAACCAACCGGTTTACGTCTTGAACAAGATCGGTCAGGCGGAAATCGACCGTTTGAACCCGATCATGGCCAAAGGGATTCTGGCGGTCTCCACCATCGAGCAGGTCATGGCTGACCCGGCTAAAGCCGCTCAAATGGGCAGCCAGCTGGGTTTCGACGTTTCAAAGATTCCACCTGGAACGGATATTTTTGCCCTCTTGGGAAAACTTCCGGCGGCTCAACTGGCGCAGATGACGGATGCGGTCAACAAGCAGTTCGAAGTTCTGGGTGACAAGATGGTCATCCAGGCCGCAATTGCCCCGGTCAAGGCAGAGTACGAAGCACTCGGCATGGACACCGCCAAACTGCAAAACAACTACATGATGAGAGTAGGCGGCATCATGCTGCTCCTGACGCTGCTGTCAGGCCTGTGTACGATTACAGTTGGCTACCTGTCTGCCAAAATAGCGGCGGGTTCTGCACGCGATATCCGCCGGGATGTGTTCGAAAACGTCGAAAACTTCTCCAGCGCGGAGTTCAACAAATTTTCCACCGCGTCCCTGATCACGCGCTCCACCAACGACATTACCCAGATCCAAATGGTGGTGGCCATGATGGTGCGCATGGTCTTCTACGCGCCCATCCTGGGCATCGGGGGTGTCATCCGCGTGCTCGGCAAGGATAGCTCCATGTGGTGGTTGATCGCCGTGGCCGTCCTGGTCCTGATCAGCCTGATCCTGACCGTCTTTGCCATTGCGCTGCCTAAATTTAAAATCATCCAGAAACTGGTGGACCGGCTCAACCTGGTGGCGCGCGAAAACCTTTCCGGCATGATGGTCATCCGGGCTTTCAACATGCAGCCCTTCGAAGAAAATCGTTTTGACAAGGCCAACCTCGATCTGACCGCCGTCAGCCTGTTTATCAACCGCCTGATGGTTGTAATGATGCCGGTCATGATGCTGATCATGAACGGGCTGTCTATCGCCATCATCTGGATCGGTTCCCATCAGGTAGCCCAGGCAAACATGCAGGTCGGTGACATGATCGCCTTTATGCAGTACGCCATGCAAATCGTGATGTCCTTCCTGTTCCTATCGATGCTGTTCATCATCCTGCCGCGCGCCTCCGTGTCCGCGGACCGCATCGCCGATGTGCTGGATACCGAACTCACGATCAAGGACCCTGAAGAACCGAAGCGGCTACCGGCCTCGTTCAAGGGCAAGATCGAGTTCCGGAATGTCTCATTCCGCTACCCCGGCGCGGACGAGGACGTGCTGCACAACATCAGCTTTACTGCCCGCCCGGCTCAGACCACTGCCTTCATCGGTTCCACGGGTTCGGGCAAATCCACGATCATCAACCTGTTCCCGCGCTTCTACGACGTCACTGAGGGCGCCATCCTGGTGGATGGCGTCGATATTCGCGAAATCACCCAGCACGATTTGCGAGACAGGATCGGCTACGTTCCGCAGAAGGGTGTCTTGTTCTCCGGCACGATCGAAAGCAACCTGCGCTATGCGGACGAAAACGCGACCATAGATATGCTCGATTCTGCCATAGACATCGCCCAGGTGACCGAATATGTCAATTCGAAACCCGAAGGGATCGAGGCTGAAATTTCCCAAGGCGGGATCAATGTGTCCGGCGGCCAGAAACAGCGTCTCTCGATTGCCCGCGCCGTGGTCAAGAAGCCGCCGATCTATATCTTCGATGATAGCTTCTCGGCCCTGGATTTCAAAACGGAAGCTGCTTTACGCAAAGCGCTCAAGGAACAAACCGGCGAAAGCACCGTATTGGTCGTGACCCAGCGTGTCTCCACCATTATGAATGCCGAGCAAATCATCGTGCTCGAAGAAGGCAAAATCGTCGGTAAAGGCACACACCAGGAACTGATGGAGACCTGTGAAACGTACAGAGAAATTGCATTGTCGCAATTGAGCCTGGAGGAATTATCATGATGCACCGACCTGGAGGTGGCGGCCCGATGGGGCGTGGCGGCCCGATGGGCTCGCTGAAAGACGACAAAGCCAGTGATTTCAAGGGGACCATGCTCAAACTGATTGGCTATTTGGGCAAGTACAAAGTCGCAGTTTTGATTGTCATGGTATTCGCAATTGGCTCCACTGCAGCCAATATTGCCGGTCCAAAAATACTGGGGCAGGCCACGACCACGCTATTCGAAGGCGTGCTGGCCCAACTGAAAGGGACCGGTACGATCGACTTTACTTCCATCGGACGGATCATACTGATTACGCTCGGTTTGTACCTGCTCTCTGCCTTGTTTGCATACATTCAGGGCTGGATCATGGCCGATGTCGCGACCAACATCACCTACCGTTTCCGGCGCGACATCTCCGAGAAGATCAACCGCATGCCGCTCAAGTATTTCGATACCACCACCTACGGCGAAGTACTCTCGCGCATCACCAACGATGTGGATACGGTCAACCAGACCCTCAGCCAGAGCCTGACCCAGATTATTACTTCGCTGGTGACGGTGATCGGCGTGCTGGTGATGATGCTTTCCATCAGCTGGTTGATGACCCTGGTAGCGTTGGTTATCATCCCGCTATCGATGCTGGTTGTCAGTCTGATCATCCGCCAATCGCAGAAGTACTTCAAAGAACAGCAGGACTACCTGGGTCACATCAACGGCCATGTGGAAGAAATGTACGGCGGCCACATCGTGATGAAGGCTTTCAATGGCGAAGAGAAAAGCATCCAGAAGTTCGACAAATTCAACAACGTTCTCTACGATGTCGCCTGGAAATCCCAATTCCTATCCGGGTTGATGATGCCGATCATGACGTTCATCGGCAACCTGGGATACGTGGCTGTGGCCATCCTTGGCGGCTACCTGGCGATCCGGCAAGCTATCACCGTCGGCGATATCCAGGCTTTCATCCAGTACGTCCGCTCCTTTACGCAGCCTATCACTCAATTGGCGAATATCTCCAACATTTTGCAGCAGACCGCCGCGGCGGCTGAGCGCGTGTTCGAATTCCTGGATGAATCAGAAGAAGTCGTCGAGACCACCAATCCATTAAAACTGGAAAAGGTGGAAGGGAACGTTGAGTTCAAGAACGTGCGCTTCGGATATGACCCGGAAAAGCCTGTGATCAAGAACTTCTCTGCCATCGCCAAACCCGGTCAAAAGATCGCGATTGTGGGCCCGACCGGTGCAGGCAAGACGACCATTGTCAAACTGCTGATGCGCTACTACGACATCAACGCCGGCTCGATCCTGGTGGAAGGTCATGATATCCGCGACTACACCCGCCACGATCTGCGCCAAATGTTCGGCATGGTCCTGCAGGACACCTGGCTCTACAACGGCACCATCATGGAAAATATCCGCTATGGACGCCAGGATGCGACCGACGAAGAAGTCCACGCTGCGGCCAAAGCGGCGCACATGGACCACTTCATCCATACCCTGCCGGATGGCTATGATATGGTGCTCAACGAAGAAACCTCCAACATTTCGCAGGGACAGAAACAGCTGCTGACCATCGCCCGGGCTGTTCTGGCCGACCCCAGCATCCTGATCCTGGACGAAGCGACCAGTTCGGTCGATACCCGCACCGAAATCCTGATCCAGCGGGCCATGGATAGCCTGATGATCGGCCGCACCAGCTTCGTCATCGCCCACCGCCTGTCCACCATCCGCAACGCGGATCTGATCCTGGTCATGAACGAAGGCGATATCGTCGAACAGGGCACCCACGAGGAACTGCTGGCCCGCGGCGGCTTCTATGCCGAACTGCACAACAGCCAGTTCGAACGTATTCCGGTAAGCGGATAAAAAAACGAAAAGCTTAACATAGAAAACGAGTGGCAGATTTTGACTCTGTCGCTCGTTTTTCATACTTATTTCCCGGGCTTTCACGACCGGATAGGATTGCTGCCTTCATGATAATTGCTCTTCAGTTTAGATTTTGTGGTTAAATTGAATTCAGGAGGCCAGTATGCCGACCAAACCCAACCCCGACTTTGTCGCTTTTATCAAAGCCTACCCGACTTACCCGAGCACCGAATCGATCGACCGCCTGCGCGCCAGCGAATATGGCCGGCTGGATGCAGATGAGCACATCTACCTGGATTACACCGGCGGCGGCTTGTATGCCGATTCGCAAATCCGGGAGCACCACAAACTGCTGGCCGAACACGTCTTCGGCAACCCGCACTCGTCCAATCCCACCTCGCTGGCCGCCACCGAACTGGTCGAGCACGCCCGCGCGTACGTGCTCAAATTCTTCCGCGCTGACCCCGAAGAGTACCTGTGCATCTTCACGCCCAACGCCAGCGGCGCGCTCAAGCTGGTGGGCGAGTCTTATCCCTTTCCCGGCGGTCGCTACCTGCTGACCTTCGACAATCACAACTCGGTCAACGGCATCCGCGAGTTCGCCCACGCGCGCGGCGCCCAGGTGACCTACCTGCCGGTCGCGCTGCCCGACATGCGTGTGGACGAGTCGCAGCTGGACGAACAACTGGCGGGGGCCATCCCGGGCGCGAACAACCTGTTCGCCTATCCGGCCCAGTCCAATTTCTCCTCGGTGCTGCACCCCTTGGAGTGGATCGCGCGCGCCCACGCCCAGGGCTGGGACGTGCTGCTGGATGCGGCCGCTTTCGTCCCGACCAACCCGCTCGACCTGAGCGCGGTCAAACCGGACTTTGTGCCGGTCTCGTTCTACAAGATCTTCGGCTACCCGACCGGGATTGGCGCGCTGATTGCCCGCAAAGAGGCGCTCGAGAAACTGCACCGCCCCTGGTTCGCGGGCGGAACCATCACCGTGGCCTCCGTGCAGGGCGACAAGTATTACCTGGCCGACGGCGCGGCCGCCTTCGAGGACGGCACGCTGGATTACCTCAATATCCCGGCAGTCGAGATCGGGCTGAAACAGATCGAGTCGATCGGCTACGACCTGATCCACGAGCGCGTGCACTGCCTGACCGGCTGGCTGCTCGATAACCTGACGCAGATGAAGCATTCCACAGGCGAGCCGCTGGTGCGCATTTACGGTCCGACCAATAACGAAGCCCGTGGCGGCGCGGTGACGGCCAATTTCTTCGACCAGGACGGCCAGCCGATCGACCACCGTTCGATCGAAGCCGAGGCCAACAAGGTCAACATTTCGCTGCGCACGGGCTGTTTCTGCAATCCCGGTGCGGGTGAGATCGCGCTGGGCATCTCCAGCATGGAACTGGCTGCCTGTTTCACACAGCCCGAGCACGAAAGCCGCCTGTCGCTGGACGACTTCCGCCAGTGCATCGACGGCAAGGCCTCCGGCGCGGTGCGCATCTCTGTCGGCCCGGTCACCAATTTCAACGACGTGCAGGCCTTTTTGGCGTTTGCCAGGGGGTTGCTGCGCTAAGCTGCCTGTCATACTGAGGCGCCCGCAGCGGCGACGAAGTATCTGGCCGCAGGTCGACACTTGCACCGCACTATGTTCGTTGCAGTGCGGCGCAGTGCAGGCGAGATTCTCTCATGTGAATGGCTCAGAGTCCTCGGCCC
The DNA here is from genome assembly GCA_963790075.1 of uncultured Chloroflexia bacterium. GTDB lineage: Bacteria > Chloroflexota > Anaerolineae > Anaerolineales > Villigracilaceae > CAYOUV01. Next base: position 182,844 of record CAWBNG010000008.1, on the reverse strand, counting down.
AAGGTGTATCATTTGAGGCACGGGGCGTGCTATACTGGCGGACAGTATGAAATCCACTGATGGTAAAACCATCCAAACCCCGAAGCTGCCCAAACACCTGCCCAGCGGGAGCCTCGCGCGCCTGGAGGCTGACCAGGAATACGCCTTGATCGAAATCACCGGCGCAGACCTGTCAAACCAGTCCGCCGGGAAAGTGCTCTTCGAAGAAAGCAGCCTGCGACGCGCCACCCTGACAGGGTCGCGGCTGCCCAAATTGCGCCTGCTGGATGTGCGCCTGGAGGCATGCGACCTGTCGGGAACATTCCTGGAAGAAGCGCGTTTCCTGCGCGTGGAATTTATCAGCTGCCGCTTGCTGGGCGCGCAACTGCTGACCGCTCAACTGGACGATCTTCTTTTCAGGGACTGCAACCTTGAAGGGGCGGTTTTCGCTTCCAGCCGGACCAGGGCCTTGCACTTCGAAAACTGCAACCTGCGCAACACCGTATTTGAAGATGCAAACCTGGGAGGTACAATTTTCAAGCAGTGCGATCTCACGAATGCCAACCTGCGTAATACCAACCTGCAGGAAGCCGACTTGCGCGGCTCGATCCTCGACGGTCTGCAAGTCACCGCAAAGGATATGCATGGCGCCATTATTTCTCCAAGCCAGGCCGTTCAGACGGTGGGCCTGTTGGGTATCAAAGTTTTGGATGAGGTATGATGAACGGTAACATTCGCGCGGAAATCAAGCCCGGCCTGGTCGTCATGATCGTCCTGAAGCAGGACCAGGCGACCGGCAAGCTGACCAAAGGCATCGTCAAGGACATCCTGACCAAATCGCCCACACACCCGCACGGCATCAAAGTCCGCCTGCAGAGCGGGCAGGTCGGGCGGGTGCAGGAGATTTTGCATTAACCCTCCAAAATGACTACCTTATTGCACGCTCTTTACAGGTAAGCCCCAAACTTTAGGAGTATAAAATGAGACCAGCCCCATCCATTCAGTCCACGCGCCTCCGGATCCCGTGGTTATTCCTGATCCTGGCCACGGCCAGCCTCCTCCTGGCGGCCGGATTCGCCTGTACCGCCATCACTGCCCCGGGGAAGGCTACAGCCACACCAACGCCCACCGGTCAGATCAATGCCATTGAAGTGGGCACACCTGCTCAACCCGTCGACAAGAAAAACTGGCAGGTTTGGGCCGGCACCATCCTCAGTCAGACCTCCCGACAATACATGTCAGACGGTTCTCCTGTCAATACTTGTGAAACCAATTGGGAAACGAATTTCCTGTTCACCATTGACCCGGTCGGAAACATTTCCGGAATTGGCTATGCCGATTTGACTGATAGCCCCACCTGTTCTCCTCACCCAATCTCAGGCAATACGACTCACATGACTATATCGGTAAGCGGACGGAAGGATGATTTGGCAATTTATTTGAATGTGGGAGTCTCGGAATTCGAGCCGATGCCCTCCGCCGATTTTGGCGGATATATCCTGCTTAATTCCAATGGCGCTTGTCCGCCTGTGGCACAAAGCATTGAAATACCAATGACCAGTCCTACTACTGCCCAGGCACAGTTAAATTTGAACGCGACCATGACCGGCTGCGCCGGGTCAATGGGCGATCAGATGAGCAATCAAAGCCAGGCTGACCTTCATTTCGATTTTATCTGCTCTGACAACCCATTTAACCCGAGCGACCCAGAAGCCCAAATTTGCAAGTAACAGTTTTTCACATAATTGCGGAACATCGAATTTTATGTCTTGGTGGCTGATTGGGGCTGAACACAAAACCTCAATCAGCCACTCGTATAAACTACATGGTGCGAAAGCAGCGAGGTGAGGTGATACAATACCCAATCACCAGGGATGTGCAAGACGAATAAACAATAGCTATGAAAGCGTGAGAAGAATGGCTACTGTGTTCATGAAATGGCTGGAAACCAGCCCGAAGGATTACGACCGGGGGATTCAACTGCTGACGCTGGGCAAAATCCAACGCATCAAACAATCGATCGCAAACAATTACGTCCGCCAGGGAATGCGCGTGCTGGAGATCGGCTGCGGGACCGGGACGCTGACGGCGATGATGGCCGCCCGGGGCGCACAGGTAAGCGGCATCGACGCCGCCCCGGCCATGCTGGCCGAGGCCGAGAAGAAAGTCGCGGCTGAAGGGCTGGCCGAGCACGTCAGCCTGAAGTACATGGACGCAGCCCTGGTCGGCGAACGCTTTCCGCCCGCCTCATTCGACCTGATCGTCTCGACGCTGGTCTTCAGCGAACTCACCCCGGACGAGCAGCGCTACGTGCTGGAAGCCTGCGCGAGCCTGCTGGCTCCCAACGGACGACTGCTGATCGCCGACGAGGTCATCCCGTCCGGTGCGCTCAGGCGGCTGCTCTTCACCCTGGTGCGCCTGCCGCTGGTCCTGCTGACCTGGCTGCTGACGCGCACCACCACCAATGCTTTGCACGATTTCGACTCCCTTCTGGACCAAAGCGGATTCCGGGCGCACGTCGCCGCTTCGCACCTGGGCGGCAGCCTGGTTCTATACGATATCTCACCCGCCCCGGCCGTCGCCGCCAGCGAACTGCCCCCAATGGTCATCGGGCGGCTGGAACACCACGTCACGCTCCGCACATTACTGCTCGATCTGTGGCTGCTGTTCTTCCGCATCATCCCCCCTTATCCCAAGGTCAAGCCGGGATTATACGCGGTCGGCCAGCCCGATGAGAATTCGCCTGTGCTGGTGACCGGCAATTTCGACCTGACCGTGCGCCGGCTGGTCCAGGCCATCGACGGCCGGGTGGACGTCTGGGTGCTGGTGGCCGACTCGGCCGGCATCAACGTCTGGTGCGCGGCCGGGGGCGGCTATTTCACCGCCGAAAAAGTGATCGCAGCCGTCAAGTCATCCCATCTGGACCAGGTGGTGCGGCACCACGCCCTGATCCTGCCCCAGTTGTGCGCCAACGGCGTGGACGGCTGGCGCGTCCGCAAAGAGAGCGGCTGGGGCGTACATTGGGGGCCGGCCAAGGCGGTGGACATCCCGGCCTACCTGGCTGACAGGCGCAAGAAGAGCGACGCCATGCGCTGGGTGCATTTCCCGTTCAAGGACCGGCTGGAAATGGTCACGGTCACGCTGGGTTTCTACGCTCTTCTGATCCTGCTGCCGGTGCTGATCTTCTGGCGGGGACTATTCTGGCCGATCACCTTCAGTATGTTGGGGCTGTCATACTTTTACGCCGTCGTCCACCCCTGGCTGCCGGGACACGACGGGCTGAACAAGAGCATCCCGCTGACCGTCATCGCGCTGGCCGGGCTGTTCGCTTACAGTGCACTCTGGAACCCGCTGCCGGTCGTGAATATTTTCCACTGGACGATCGGACTGACCGGGCTGTCGGTCTTCACCGCCGCCGAGCTGCAGGGCATGTCCCCGCTGATGCGCGGCGAGCAGGCCAACTGGAGCCGGGAAGCGGTCATTGGCCTGGCCCTGGGCGCGGTTTACTGGTTGGTCCCGCTGGCACTGGGATGGAGGTGATTTTATGAGTAGCGAACCCTCACTTTGGTCCTCCCTGACCGAACATTTACAGATTGCCAAGGAATTGCGCGCGCTGGAAATCCATTACTACCCGGAGAAATGCAAGGGCGTCTGGCAGTGCTACAACGTCTGCCCGGTGGGCTGCTGGACGCCGGATTACGAAAAGCGGGTGGTCGTCTTTCACGATCCCGAGAAGTGCATCGCCTGCGGCGCCTGCGTGCTGCAGTGCCCCGAGAATGCCATCGAACTGAAGTGAGGGGACAATCCCAGCCTGGGATGAACGAGCAGCATTTCTGTGACTTTCTTCCGTGATTTTTTTCACATTTAGGGGGTATGATAGGCGCTGTGTCAAATCTAAATAATCAGGATTGATGAATTACTAATATGAAAATAGATACCATTAGCCAGCTTATCCCCATCCTTCAGGTTGCCATCGGACCGGTTGTGCTGGTCTCCGGCATCGGCTTGCTGATCCTGACGATGACCAACCGGCTGGGACGCGTAATCGATCGCGGCCGCAGCCTGGTGCGCGAACTGCCCGAAGTCCCCGACCGCCATCGCGGTCGGGTCACGGCGCAGTTGGGCATCCTGTCCCGCCGGGCAGAACTGCTGCGGCTGGCCATTATTTACGCCACGATCAGTGTACTGCTGGCAGCCGTGCTGGTGATTGCCTTATTCCTGACTGCCGCCTTCCAACTGGAAGATGTTTGGCTGATTGGTCTGCTGTTCATTGGCGCACTATGCGCGCTGATCCTATCGCTGGCGGTCTTCATCCAGGATTTGAACCAGTCGCTGGTCGCTTTTCAACTGGATATCGAAGCTGGTTTGTAGCGCCGCGCGTCCGCGCTCAAGGGGTATTGGTCGGCCAGGGAGTGTAAGTCGGACCCGGTTCAAAGGTTGCGGAGAGAGTCTCCGCCGGGAGAGGGGTCCAGGTAGCGGTGGGGGGTACAGGCGTAGCCTGAACCGCCGTCGGGCTGGAAAATAACGGGGGAGCGGGCTGGGCTGTCTGCGCCGTCTGTGAGGTCGGCGTGGGAAAGATCACCGGGATCTGGAAATCGAAGTTGAAATTAAAATCAAAGACCAGCCATGCAGCCACTGCTGCCAGCGCCAGAATTGCAATCAATCCACCCACCAGCCAGGGGATCACCCGGTGGCGTTTTTTCTTTTCCGGCTTCTGCCCATCATCCGGAACAGCCAACAACACGACCGTGATATTGTCATGCCCGCCGCGCTGGTTGGCGAGATCGATCAAAGCCCCCAGTCCCTTGTTATGATTATCCGCCGCACGGCGAATGGCTTGCAGGATTTCATCTTCTTTAACCAGGTCGGTCAGGCCGTCACTGCACAACAGGAGCTTATCATCGGGCAGTAGTCGTGTGCCCTGGTTGTTTTCTGCTTGCGAATCATTCTCACCTTTTTCCAAACGCAAGCGGAAGTCGACTTCAGACGGCTGAGGTGCACCCAAATAACGACGGATGACATGCACATTAGGATGATCGCGGGCCTGCTCAGGGGTCAGGATGCCCTTCTCGATCGCTTCCTGGACCCAGGTATGATCGGTGCTCACCTGTTGGATATGGTTGCCACGCATCAGGTAAATGCGCGAATCGCCAATCGAGGCAGTATACAGGCGGTCCCCGATCACCCAGGCGCAGGCACAGGTAGCCCCCATGCCCTGTTGATCGGATTTTTTAGTCGCCTGAGCAAAAATGATCTGGCTGGCTGCCTGGATCGCACGCTGCATGATTTCCTTCGGGTGTTTCCCATCGCTCTTCCCCACCGCTTCGCTGATGTAATCCACCGCCATTTCTGCAGCCACTTCACCCGCCCGATGACCGCCAATCCCATCGGCCACAATCGCAAACAGAGCCGGGGTATCATCATCGACTCCAACCACGTACGAAGAAACAGCATAGCAGTCTTCGTTTTGTTTGCCTGTCATCCCGGGATGGCTGCGTGCAGCTACGTGCAGGTGGGCGCGTTCGGACTGGATCACTTGGCCGCTTCCTCCGTCTCCACCCGCGGGGCGGGTTGTTTTGGCGCTTTCTGCAGCGTGAAGCGAAAATGCAAATTACCAAAATTAACTACATCGCCATGCTGCAGCATTTGGCCTTCGGGCCCGATCGCATCATAATTGACCCAGGTCCCGGCAACGGAATTCTGGTCAACCAGTAAGAAGTCGCCTGCGCGGGTTTGACGCAAGCGGGCGTGCAAGGCTGAGATGGAAGGATCGTCCAATACATAAGAAGCCTGCACCGGATCGGTGCCAAAAGTCATTTCGCTGCCCATCAAGGGGATTGGATTAGCCGTCGCCGGCTGACCGTCGGCTGTCAGACGGATCAAATAAGCCGGGGCGGAAGGCACGCGTGGACGACCCACCCATGGCAGACGCGTTAGTGACGAACGCTCCCTGGTCCCCGCATCCTGCCGGATTTGGACCGGTTGTGTAACCGGGTCTTCGTATACCTTGCGTGAATACCACCACCTGGTCAGCCCGGCCCGCAGCCATCCCCCTGAGACCAGGATCAATCCCAGCACCAGACCGGCCAGCGCAATCGCAGCCGCGGTTAAAAAGTGCTGTTCTTGGCCAGCAGCGCCACCAGGCCGCCGGGCGGCAAGACGACCGTCACGGTCACCGGCAGGCTCAGGCTGGTTTTGCTCAAACCGAGCTCGTCCTCAGCAAAGACCTGCAGCGAATGCTGTCCGCTGCTGTTATACCCGCTTAAATCCCAGGTGAACTTATCGAAAGGTTCGGAGGTGTTCTCAGCAATCTGCACCCCGTCCACATACAAAGCCGTGCGCTTTAAGGAGCGCTTATGCCCATCCGGGAATTCCACCAGCATCTCGACAGTCTGTGCATTTGGTCCAAGCGCATCCAGGTTAAAACGATCGTCCGGCGGTGTCTGGCGCAATATCTGGAATGGGGGGGAGACCAGGATCGGGTTGGGAGGTTGAACATTCAGGTCGAAGCTGACCTGCGGGGATTCGAGGCTATCGGCGGAGGTCTTGACCTGGGCCACGAGTGCATGATCCCCGGATTCGGCCAACTGCGAGGAATACTTGAGGCTGTATACATGTCGCAAGGGGCTGAGAAATTTCTCTGGATCGGGCAGGCTCCCATACCCGGAATAGGTGAACAGGGAACCGCCTGTCCGCTGGACCAGGTCCTGGAAGGCGGTGACGCTGGAGTGATCGAAATAGGCCTGCGAATTGATCAGCCAGACGTAGACGCGTACTTTCGAGAGGGCTGCCTTGGCTGCCAGAGAATCAATCACATCAAAGGTGCCCTGCTCCATGTGGGGTGTCAGAAACAAGACCACGCGTTTCATGCCTGGCCCGGGCGTGGAGGCTGCCGCCAGGTCAATCGCAAAAGACAGGGATTGCAGACTGGGAACCATCGTGCGCGGGTCCGGCTGGAAGGCCGAGAAATTTACAAGCCAGCTGGCGGTGGTGTCGTGCGAAAGCAAGGGACCGACCGTAGTCGCCAGGCTCATATCGTCCGGACTGTCGGTTGGTCGGGACTCGCCCCAGGCTTGCAAAGCCTGCAAGACCTTGTCGTAACGCGAAGCCCCACTGGAGTCCCGGACTGCCAGCGGGGGGCCGGGATTGACCGCGACCACAAACTGTACCCCGACCTGCATTTCTTTTACCTCGTCCGGTTGACGCGGCTGGCCGTCTTCCATGATCGTCACGTCAGTCGGAGAGAGCCCGCTGACGAACTGACCCTGCGCATCATAGACATCCATCAAAGCTGAGACGGTGGGAAAATTGCTGGCGTCAGGCTGCAAGAGTTCTGCATAGGCAGACCCTTGCGCACGGGCGGCAAGCGCACCTGAAAGCATGAAAGCCAGGGCGAGAAAAAGAAGAGCTAATTTACGCATATAGGCCAGCTGCCGCCTACCTATTCCCATTCAATGGTCGCAGGCGGTTTGCTGGTAATATCATACACCACGCGATTGATTCCGTCTACTTGGTTGACAATGCGGTTGGCAACCCTTGCCAGCAGGTCATGTGGCAGGCGCGTCCAGTCAGCTGTCATGAAATCCTCGGTTGTGACAGCCCGGATGGCGACCGCTTCCTGGTAAGTGCGCTGATCACCCATCACGCCCACCGAGCGCACCGGCAGCAAGACGGCGAACGCCTGCGAGGTCTCAGCGCCCTTGCCGATCAGACCAGCCGCGGACAGTTCTTCCAGCAGGATGGCATCTGCCGCGCGGAGTCGCTCCACCCGCTCCGCCGTCACTTCACCCAGGCAGCGCACCGTCAATCCCGGACCCGGGAACGGCTGCCGCCAGACCATCTCGACCGGTAATCCAAGCGCTTCCCCCACCGCCCGCACCTCATCCTTGAACAAATAGCGCAACGGCTCGACCAGTTCGAACTGCATATCATCCGGCAAGCCGCCGACATTGTGATGCGTCTTGATGCGCTGGGCTTTGTCCCGGTCAGGTGCCGATGACTCGACCACGTCCGGGTAGATGGTACCCTGCACCAGAAAACGCGGCCGGCCGAGGCCCCTGGCCTGCTGCTCGAAAATGCGGATGAACTTCTCGCCGACCGCCTTGCGCTTCAATTCCGGGTCACTCAACCCCTGCAGCGCGGAAAAGAACTCCCCGGCCGCAGCGACAGCGATCAATTCCGCGCCCATTTGCTGGCGGAAGGTCGCCACTACCTGTTCCGGCTCGCCCTTACGCAGCAGTCCCGTGTCCACGAAGACGGCTGTCAGCTGGTCGCCGATGGCTTTATGCACCAGCGCAGCCGCGACAGACGAGTCCACGCCGCCACTGACAGCCGCCAGCACGCGCGCGCCTCCCACCTGGGCGCGGATGCGTTCCAGGCTCTCGTCGATGATGGAAGCTGGCGTCCAGTCAGGATGAATGCCACAGATCTCAATCACAAAATGTTTGAGCAGTTCTGCGCCGTTCGGGGTATGATGCACTTCGGGATGGAATTGCACGCCAAAGTATTTCCGGGTGAAGTCCCCAATCGCGGCGTAGGGGCTGTTGTCCGATTTTGCCAGCGCGACGAAACCATCCGGCATGCGCGTGATCCGGTCGCCATGCGACATCCAGACTTTGGACAATACCTCGAGCATGGTACCGGGGATCAGGGGATCGATCGCAGCCTGGCCGTACTCGCGCTCGGTTGACGGGTCGACCTGTCCGCCCAGGGCGTGAGTCAGGGCCTGCATGCCGTAGCAGATACCCAGCACCGGCAGCCCGGAAGCCAGGACGTAATCCGGGATGCTGGGTGCGCCTTCGGCGTAGACCGAAGCGGGTCCGCCCGAGAGGATGAACCCTTTCGGGGAGATTGCCTGTACAGCTTCGGCCGGGGCGTCCCAAGGGAAGAGTTCACAGTAAACCCGGGCCTCGCGTATGCGGCGGGCGATCAACTGCGCGTACTGCGAGCCGAAATCAAGGATGGCGATGGCGTTATGCATGGTTGGTTTCTTTTAAGTCAGAGACAAGGTGAAAATGGAGATATGGAAAATCCTGATACTGGCCGCCATTGAGAATCAGGCGGTAACCGCTTGCAGCCAGATTGTATCTATTCACTAACTTCTTCACAATGATGAGCAGGTCCTGGAAAATAGCCACATCTGATGGATCAAGTTCCTCAAAACAACTTAATCGCTTCTTGGGGACAATCAACACGTGGAACGGATAGGATGGCCGGGGATGATGAAAAGCCAGCCATGTCCCTGTCGCCTCCACGCGCTTCAAAGGCAGGATGGGCAGCGTGTATGAGAACAACCAACCGGCAACTCTAGATCCTAAAGGAGTAATTGCCAGCCGATAGAAAAAAGAGAGCATCAATTCGCAAAGGTGATCGTGTCGCCTTCCATGGCAGAGATCGCCGCCAGCGATTCGATCGGCACCCCGACCGGAGCCAGCGCCGCGCGCCCGCCTTCGAAGGTCTTCTCGATCAGCGCACCGATGCCGACGATGCTGGCACCCGCCGCCTGCGCCAGGCGCACCAGGCCCAGGATGGTCGCGCCGCTGGCCAGGAAATCGTCGATGATCAGCACGCGCTCGCCACTGGCCAGGTACTCGGGTGAGACGATCAACTCGACCATGCGGCCCTTGGTGTGCGAGGGAGCCAGGGTCAAAAAGACCTGGTCGGGCATGGTGATCGGCTTGGTCTTGCGTGCGTAGACCACCGGGATACCAAGATGGATGGCAGTGGTCAGCGCCGGAGCGATGCCGGAGATTTCAGCCGTCAGCACTTTGGTCGCCTCGACCTGTGCAAAACGGCGCGCGAACTCCCGGCCACAGGCATCCATCAGCAGGGGATCCACTTGATGGTTGACAAAACTGTCTACCTTCAGGATACCGTTTCCGAGGTGTTGGCCATCGCGCATAATGCGTTCTTTCAATAAATCCACAACGTTTCTCCTTCTCCAGAGTTGTATGTACATTTTACTTCGGCCTCCACGAACCTGCCAGAGGACGAGGCGGGATTGTGTTAGAATCGCCCGCGTGGCACAAAACACATTACTGTTGCTGGCCTCGAACTCGCCGCGTCGCCGTCAGTTGATCGGCCTGGGCGGCTGGAGCTTCGACCTGACCGCCTCCCAAATCGACGAAAGCCGCCATCCGGGCGAATCACCCGCAGAATACGTGTTGCGCCTGGCAGAAGGCAAAGCGCGCGTATCGGCCAAGGAAGCGCATACCGATCAGTTCGTGATTGGGGCCGACACCGCTGTGGTGGATGGGAGCGACATCCTGGGCAAACCCCGGGACCCGGCCGAGGCGACTGCCATGCTCAAACGCCTGCGAGGACATACCCATCAGGTCTACACCGGCCTGGCAATTCTGCACCGAAAAGATGACCGGCTGCTGACCGATCTGTGCGTAACCGAAGTCCCCATGCGTGACTACAGCGACCGGGAGATCGAAGCCTACGTCCAGACCGGCGATCCACTCGACAAGGCTGGCGCGTATGCCATCCAGCACCCGGATTTTCAACCGGTCGACGCTTTGAGCGGCTGCTTCGCCAGCGTGATGGGCCTGCCGGTGTGCCACCTGGTCCGCACCCTGCGCAAGCTGGACATCCCGCCCCGCGCGGACGTGCCGGCCAACTGTCAATCTTTGCTTAACTACCAGTGCCCGGTTTACCGCGTCGTGCTGCGCGGCGAACAGGTTGGATAACAGGTGAAATATATGAAACACATGCGTTGGTTCAAGCTTCTATTGGTGCTTGCCTTTTTGGTTGCCTGCAGCCCGAATGGAGGCGGGGGCTTCAGCCTGGGCGGGCCAACCCCTACAAAACCCAGTCCGATCGTCAGCATCACCCATGCACCGGATGCACAGGCTGCCGTCCGTACCTTCCTCGAGTTCTGGAAGAATGAGGACTATGCCTCCATGTATCAAATGCTGACCAAAGTCAGCCAAGATACGATCAACCAGGATGATTTCACCCAGCGCTATCAGGACACCCGCACCAATCTGAGCCTGAAAGACCTGGAATTTGAAATCCTGTCCACGCTGACCAACCCATTCACTGCCGAAGTTGCCTATCACGTCACCTTTCACACCTTCTTAGTGGGGGATCTGCAACGCGACATGGTCGCCCGCCTGAGCCTGGAAAATGGTGAATGGCGCATCCAGTGGGAAGACAGCATGATCATGCCCGAACTCAAGGGCGGCAACCATCTGGCGATGGACTACCGCATCCCGGCGCGCGGCAACATCTACGATAACCAGGGCAACGCGATTGCCACCCAGACCGACGTGGTTGCTCTGGGCGTCGTACCCGGCCAAATCGATCTGAAGAACGAAGGTAATCTGGTCGGCGAATTGAGCAGGCTGACCAATCTCACTCCCGGCACAATTTCCGATCTGTATGCCAGTGCAGCACCCGATTGGTACGTACCGATCGGCGAAGTCACAGCCGAGGAATTCAACCGCCGTTACAATTACTACACCAGCCTGGGCGGATTGGCAGCCACGAACTACACAGCGCGTTACTATAACGGCATCGCGCCGCAATCCGTCGGCTACGTGATCGCGATTCCAAAAGAACAACTGGACCAGTATCAACGCGAAGGCTACAGCGGCAATGAACGCGTCGGCTACAGCGGCCTCGAGAAATGGGGCGAACAATACCTGGCGGGCAAGCGCGGCGGCGCGCTGTATGTGGTCAACCAGGATGGACAGATTGTTACCCTGCTGGCCTCCAGCGACCCGCAGCCGGCCGACTCGATCTACCTGACCCTCAACGATGATTTCCAACGGAATGTCCAGGATGCCATCTCCGGTTTCCGGGCTGCGGCGGTAGTGATCGAGCGCGATACCGGCCGCGTGCTGGCCATCGCCTCCACACCGGACTTCGACCCCAACTTTTTCCAGCCCGGCAACCCGAACAATATCGGACTGACCGACCTGCTCAACAATCCAAACCGGCCGCTGGTCAACCGCGCCACGCAGGGCGAATACCCACTCGGCTCGGTCTTCAAGATCATCACCTTCTCGGCCGCGCTGGAAAGCGGCACTTTTACGCCCGCCTCGACCTATGACTGCCAGTACGACTTCAATGAACTGGTCTCGGCCGGCGGTCCCGTACTGCACGACTGGACCTGGGACCACTGCCAGAACGAATTGCAGACGACGGGCGAGTGCAGGACCCAACCCAGCGGCCTGCTGACCCTGCCCGAAGGCCTGATGCGCTCCTGCAACCCGTGGTTCTGGCACATCGGCCTGACGCTCTACGAACAGGGCTTCAAGACCGCCGTCAGCGATATGGCGCGAGCCTTCGGATTGGGTACTTCAACCGGGATCGACCAGGTCGAGGAGGCCAGCGGCAATATCGGTAACCCGCAAAGTGCCCTGGATGCCACCAACGAGGCCATCGGACAGAATCCGGTCCTGGTCACGCCCCTGCAGGTGGCGCGCTTCGTGGCAGCAGTCGGTAACGGCGGTACGCTCTACCGCCCACAAATGGTCCAGAAGATCGTGGATGTCAACGGCAATACCATCCAGAGCTTCAAGCCCGAAGCGATGGGAACCCTGCCGCTCAAACCGGAGAACCTGAAGGTTTTACAGGATGCCATGATCAGCGTGGTGCAAAATCCACGCGGGACCGCTAACTACCGGCTGCGCGGGCTGAACATCCCGACCGCCGGCAAGACCGGCACCGCCGAATCCGGCGTGCCCGGCAGCCCGCACGCCTGGTATGCCGGTTACACCTACGCCAATATCGAGGGCGTACCGGATATCGCTATCGCGGTGATCGTCGAGAACCAGGGCGAAGGCTCCGATTGGGCCGCGCCGATCTTTAAGCGCATCGTCGAATCGTACTTCTATGGCAAGCCGCAGAGCCTGTACTGGTGGGAATCCTCCTTCAGTGTGACCAAGACCCCCACGCCCTTCGGCGGCATTCCAACCGAGACACCCAAGCCGTAACCACAGACAGTGACTGACAAACTGCAAAAAGGTTTGATCGTCCGGGCCCAATCTGGTTTCTTCACCGTAGAGACCGGCCAGGGCCCGGTCGTTTGTCAGCTGCGCGGTCGTCTCAAGCAGGGACCGCGCACCGGCGACATTGCAGCCGTCGGCGACCGGGTACGCATCTCCGTCCTGCCGGACGGTAGCGGGGTCATTGATGAAATCGAAGAACGGCAGCGCGCCATCGTCCGGCTTGATCCGCGCCCGCAAGGCGAATACCGTCAGGTCTTGCTGGCCAATCCCGATCAAGCCATTTTCGTCTTCGCCTGTGCCCAACCCGAACCGCACCTGCGCATGCTCGACCGCTTCCTGGTCATCGCCGAGAAGCAGGGCGTCCCGGTCTTGATCGTCGCCAACAAAGTCGATCTGGCAGGCCAGGAAAAGGCGCAGGAATTGTTCGGGCCTTATCAAAAAATCGGCTATCCCGTGCTGTACACTTCTGCCAAGAAAAATATCGGCCTGGAGGAATTGCGAGCCAGCATGACCGGAAAACTCAGTGCGCTGGCCGGGCCAAGCGGTGTTGGAAAATCAAGCCTGCTGAATGCCATCCAGCCGGGGCTGGGGCTGGCGGTGCGCGAAGTCAGTGGCGCAATGAAGAAGGGCAAGCACACCACGGTGGTGCGCCAATTGATCCCCTTTCAAGCTGGCGGCTACGTTGCCGACACGCCCGGCTGGAAATCCCTGGCCCTGTGGGACACCGAACCGGAGGAGTTGGACGGATACTTCCCTGAGCTGGCTCCCCTGGTGGCGCATTGCAAGTTCAACGACTGCACACACACCCACGAACCGGGCTGCGCCGTGCGCGAGGCCGTAGCGCAGGGCAAGGTCAGTCCTGAGCGTTTCGATTCGTACCTGCGCCTGCGCGAGACCGAGTCATGATCACCGAGAACTGGGGCATGCTGGGACACGCGTGGGCGGTGGACATGCTGCGACAGCACGTTGCCAACGGGACAATCCGCCACGCCTATCTGATCAGCGGACCTCCCGGGCTGGGCCGGCGGACTCTGGCATTGCGCCTGGCCCAATCTTTGAACTGCACCCAGCCGCCCGCAGCGGGTCAGCCCTGTGGGACCTGCCGCGACTGCCGCCAGATCGAAGCCATGCAGCATCCCGACCTGGCAGTCATCCAGGCCGAAAGCGAGGGCGGCGTCCTCAAAGTGGACCAGGTGCGCGAGGTCCAGCACAGCCTGTCGCTCAAGCCCTACCAGTCAAAATTTCGTGTGGCCCTGTTCCTGCGCTTCCAGGAGGCCAACGACAACGCCGCCAACGCCCTGCTTAAAACGCTCGAGGAGGCTCCCGCGCACGCCGTCCTGTTATTGACCGCCGACAGCGCCGAGCAACTGCTGCCGACCATCACTTCGCGCTGCGAAATCCTGCGCCTGCGTCCCCTGTCACCGGACCGGGTGGCAGCCGACTTGCAGGACCATGGCGCGAACCGGGACCAGGCCCGCCTGCTGGCGCATCTCTCCGGCGGCCGGCCGGGCTACGCGCGCCGCCTGCTCGCGGATCCATCGCTGCTCGAAGAGCGCCAGGAATATCTGACCAGCCTTGAGACCATGCTGAGCGCCTCGCGCGCCGAAAAATTCGCTTACGCCGAAAAACTTGCCAAAGACAAGCAGGCCCTGCGCCAGACGCTGCTGACCTGGCTGGCCTACTGGCACGACGTCATGATCCGCAGCGCCCAAGCCGGAATCCCTATCGCCAATGCCGACCGGGCGGACGAAATCGAGGCTCTGGCTGGGCAGGTGGGATTGTCCCAGGCACGCCGCCTAGTGCAATCCCTGGAGAGGGCGCTCGAGCGGCTGGAGCAGAACGTCAACCCGCGCCTGCTGCTGGAAGTGCTGCTGCTGGACCTCCCGACCAGCGCATGACCCATGCCACCTGAAACTGTATAACCAGCGAACAACATGACGACCTACTTCATCACCGGCGGGCTGGGATTTCTCGGCCAATACATCGTCCAGGCGCTGGCCGAGCATGACCCGGGAGCCGAACTGCGCGTGCTGGTGCGGACCCAGCGTCCGCTGTTCCTACCGCTCAATTCGTTCGCAGGCTTGCGTTTCGTGCACGGAGACCTGTCCCGGCCCGAGTCGTTCGAGGCTGAACTTCAGGGGGTGGATACGGTGATTCACAATGCTGCACTGGTCTCGTTCAAGAAAGCGGACGCGCAAGCGATCTATGCCTCCAACGTGGTCGGCACGCGCAACCTGATCGCCGCCTGCCTGGATCAGAGCGTCCGTAATTTTATATTCATCAGTTCCATCTCTGCCATCGCCGCTAACCCGCCGCAAAGCGCGGACGAGAGTATGCTGCCCAACCTGGAGTACAAGCATTTGCATGACATGTACGGCTACAGTAAGCGGCTGAGCGAGATGGACCTGGAGCGCGTTGCTGACCGCATGCGGACGGTGACACTCAACCCGAGCGTGATCCTGGGTCCCGGTTCGCGGCGCATCCAGGCGGTGACGCGTTTCGGGCGCTGGCTGCCCTTCATCCCGATGCTGCCGACCATCAATAGTTTCGTGGACGTGCGTGATGTGGCCCAGGCGGTCGTGCTGGCCTTGACCAAAGGAGGCAGCGGCCAACGCTACATCGTGACCAGTCACAACCTGGACATGCTCAGCTTCACCCGTATGACGCTCGCCGCGCTGGGTAAGCATACCGCTGTCGTACCTGTCTCCGGCGGTTGGGTTCGCCTGGGCGACGCACTGGTGCGCTTGCTGGACTGGCTGCACCTGAATCCGGGCTTGCGCCGCATCTCGGAGATCAACCTGGATAAGCAATACTCGAACCAGAAAGTGCGCCGTGAGCTGGGTTGGGAGCCCAGGTTTACGCTCGAACAATCCATCGCCGATTCGCTGCCGGACGGCAGGGCCTGAAGCTGCCCGGCAGCGAATTTGTCGAAAAGCGCTTGACTCGCGCTGCCCGGAACTGTATAATCAGCGAAACAATTCCTCCGGGAGGAGTAGGCGGCCGGCAGACTGATAGAGAAGGAGTGGCCGCTGGCTGAAAGCCCCCACAGAACCCCTCCGCCGAATGTCGCCCGGAACGCTTGCCGAAGAAAAGCCGTTGGCTGAGTAGACCGCGCACGGGAGATCCCGTTACAGATCAGCCCGATGCTCGTCGGGAACAGAGTGCACCGCATCCTGGGTAAGTTGCAGGACGGTGAAACGAGGTGGTACCGCGGAGCCTGTCTTCGTCCTCAGTGGATGAAGGCTTTTTTGTTTAAGGAGGCACCATGAGCGAACGCCAGGAGTTCTTCAAAGCTGCGGAAGAAATGATGCAGCTCTACAACCAGGAGAAATATGCCCAAGCGCTGGAGCTTGTAGACGGATTGGTCGTCGCCTATCCGGACAGAGTCGATCACACCGCTCTCTGGCGCATCTGTCTGCTCAGCCGCCTCGAGCGTTTTGATGAGGCGCTCCTGACCATGGCGCAGGCCCTGGAGGCCGGCCTGTGGTGGGCCGAACCAGCCCTGCGGCAAGACTCTGATCTGGAGCCCTTGCAGGGCTTGCCGGAATTCGAGCAAATGGTCAGCGTCTGCATCGAGCGCCACGCCGCAGCCCAGGCCGGGGGGGTGCCGAAGCTGTTGACCTTCGAACCGGACCCGCTGCCGGCCGGTCCGCTGCCGCTGCTGATCGCGCTGCACGGACGTTACAGCAGCGCCGAGGAGGATGCCCCTTACTGGCAAGCGGTTACGCAGCTGGGCTGGCTGCTGGCCGTGCCTGGATCCTCGCAGCCAGGTTCGCCGACCAGCTATGTTTGGGACGAGGTCGAGAAAACGCTGGCGGAAATCGCGGCGCATTATGCTGCGCTGCAGGAGAAGTATCCGCTCGACGAGCAGCGCGTGGTCGTGGCCGGCTTCTCGCAGGGCGGCGCGCGCGCCATCCAGCTGGCTTTGAGCGGACGAATTCCGGCGCGCGGCTTCATCTCCGTCGTCCCGGGCGACCTGGATCAGGATGCGTTCCCGTCGCTGGTTGAGTCGGCCCGGGGGCGTCCGCTGCGCGGCTACCTGGTGACGGGCGCGTTGGACCAGCGCCAGGAACTGTTCCGCTTCATCCACCAGACCCTGAACGCTGCCGGGCTGCCCTGCCAGATGGAAGCGCATCCCGACCTGGCCCACGAATTCCCGCCAGATTTTGAGACAACCTTAGAAAGTGCGCTTAGGTATATTTTGGAGACATAAAAAATGGATATGTACCAAGTCATTCAATCTCAATACCTCGCATCACTTGCCATGCTCAAACAAGCAATTAACAAATGTCCAGCGGATGTTTGGGATGCTCCACAGGATACAGACAAATTCTGGTTTAAAGCCTACCATACGCTTTACTATGTCCGCCTGTATTTAAAAATTCCCAATAAGGATTCTATTCGCTGGAAAAAACACCCTACTGTCTCGCTTTCAAAAGAGGAAGCCCTTAAATATCTGGCTTTTGTCGAACAGCTGGTTGCGGACAATATTCCTGTCATGGATTTCGATTCAAACTCAGGGTACTCCTGGCTTCCCACGAATAAGCTGGAATTACAACTATACAACCTCCGCCACATCCAACAACATACAGGCGAACTTTATGAAAGATTGGGCACCCGTAAAAACATCAAACTTAACTGGGTATCGCAGAGATATAAGGAGCTAGCATGACCAAACACACTTTACCCAAAGCCTACGATTTCAAAGCCACCGAGTCGCGCATCTACGAGATGTGGGAGAAGGGCGGCTACTTCAAGCCCTGGAACGATCCAAAACAGCCGGGTTTCGACCCGACGGTGAAACCGTTCGTGATCTCCATCCCGCCGCCCAACGTGACCGGCGAACTGCACCTGGGCCACGCCATGTTCGTCAGCATGGAAGACCTGATGATCCGCTACCAGCGCATGAAGGGCGTCCCGACCCTGTGGGTGCCCGGCTCGGACCACGCCGGGATCGCCACGCAGCTGATGGTGGAGCGCAACCTGCTCAGAACAGAAGAAGTGACCCGCGAGGAACTGGGCCGCGAGGAGTTCGTGCGCCGCACCTGGGAATGGAAGCAGAAATACGGCAGCATGATCACCAACCAGATCCGCCGCCTGGGCGCCTCCTGCGACTGGGACCGCGAGCGCTTCACCCTTGACGATGGCCTGTCCGTAGCCGTGCGCGAGGCCTTCGTGCACCTGTACGAGAAGGGCCTGATCTACCGCGGTCCACGCCTGATCAACTGGTCACCGGGCTTGAAGACCGCCGTCTCCGACCTGGAGGTGGAATACAGCGAGGAAGACGCCACGCTGTACTACTTCAAGTATATGCTCAAGGATTCGGAAGAATATATCCCCGTGGCGACTGTCCGCCCCGAGACCATCCTGGGCGACACGGCCGTGGCCGTGCATCCGGAGGACGAGCGCTTCCAGAAATACATCGGCCAGCAAGTGATCGTACCTATGCTGGGGCGCGAGATCCCGGTCATCGCCGACGAATACGTCTCGCGCGAGTTCGGTACCGGCGCGCTGAAAGTGACTCCCGGCCACGACCCCAATGACTACGCCATCGCCGAGCGCCACAACCTGCCGATCATCTCCATGCTGGACAGCGCCGCGCGCGTCAACCAGAACGGCGGGACATACGCCGGCCTGGACCGCTTCGAGGCGCGCAAGAAATTATGGGACGACATGAAGGCGGCCGGGCTGGTGCTCAAGATCGAGCCTTATCACACTACCATCCCGCGCTCGCAGCGCGGCGGCGAAATCATCGAGCCGATGATTTCGACCCAGTGGTTCGTGAAGATGGATTCGCTCGCCGCGGCCGGGCTGGAAGCGGTGAAGGACGGGCGCATCAAGATCGTACCGGAGCGCTTCGCCAAGGTCTACTACAACTGGCTGGAGAACATCCAGGATTGGTGCATCAGCCGCCAGCTGTGGTGGGGGCACCGCATCCCGGTCTGGTATTGCGACGATTGCGGCCAGCAGAGCGCGGCGCGCGAGGACCCAACCGAGTGCACCCACTGCGGCTCGAGGGAGATCCGCCAGGACCCCGACGTGCTCGACACCTGGTTCTCATCCGGCCTGTGGCCCTTCTCGACCCTCGGCTGGCCCGAAGAGACGCCCGACTACAAATATTTCTACCCGACCTCGATCATGGAGACCGGTTACGACATCCTGTTCTTCTGGGTGGCGCGCATGATCATGGACGGGTTGGAATTCACCAAGCAGGTGCCGTTCCACACCGTTTACCTGCACGGCCTGATCCGCGACGAGAACGGCAAGAAGATGAGCAAGACCTCCGGCAACGTGATCGACCCGCTGACCGTCATGGACGAACTCGGCACCGACGCGCTGCGCTTCACGCTGCTGGTCGGCGCGACACCCGGCAACGACATGAATCTGTCACTCAAAAAAGTGGAGGCTAACCGCAACTTTGCCAACAAGGTCTGGAATGCGACCCGCTTCATCATCGCCGGGATCGACACGCTTCAAGCCGGACCATCTGCTGATCCGGCCTGGACCCTGGCCGACTCCTGGGTCTGGGCCAGGCTGCAGCAGTTGGTGCGCGACGTGGAGCGCCTGTTCCAGAACTTCCAGTACGGCGAGGCCGGGCGGCAGATCTACGACTTCTTCTGGAGCGACTTCGCCGACTGGTACCTGGAGATCGCCAAGCTACAACTCAACCAGGGCGGCGCGCGCGCCTTCTACACCGCCCAGACCCTGGCACGCGTGCTGGATACGTCCCTGCGCCTGCTGCACCCCTTCACACCCTTCGTGACCGAGGAGTTGTGGGGCCACCTGCGCCAGACCGTGCTTGACTCGCCGCTCAAAGCCCTGGCCGCTGACTGGCCCGACGCGCTGATCGTGGCTCCCTGGCCCGAGCCGCGTGGGGAGGAAGGCTGGGAGGCCGGTAAGACGGCTGACTTCGGCTTGATCCAGGAGGTCGTGCGCGCCATCCGCAACCTGCGTGCGGAGCAGAACGTGCAGCCCGCCAGGCGCATCCCGGCCATGTTGGTCGGCGGTGACAATACCGCCGTGCTGCAGAAACAGTCTGCTGTCATAGCAGCCCTGGCCGGGCTCGACGAGCAAAACCTGGAATTTCACGAAACGCTGGCTGAAAAACCCGAGGGCAGCGTGGCGCTGGTGGTCGGTGCGGTGGAAATCTTTCTGCCGCTGGCCGGTATGCTCGACCTGGCTGAAGAACAGGCCCGCCTGCAAAAGGAACTGGCCGAGGCTGAATCGCAGATCGCCCGCCTGGAAAAACTGCTCTCGGGCGACTTTGCCAAGAAAGCGCCGGAGGCCGTGATCGCCAAGGAACGCGAGAAACTGGCAGCCTTCCAGGAGACGGCCGAGAAGATCCGGGCCCAATTGCAGGGCTGACCGCAGCTGAACCGGCTGCAGCTGGGACCGCTGGGCAGGCTGGGTGATTCACCCAGCCTGTCATTTTGAATCCGTGACAAATTCAATCAAAACCAAGAGATTCGTCAATTGACGCGCCCAGGCCGTTGCAGTACCTTATGCACGAGATCGTCGCGATAACTGAAACCCTTTACAGGAGCGTGTAACAATGGCAATGAAGATCAATGATGACTGCATTTCCTGCGGCGCTTGCGTCCCCGAATGCCCGACCGAATCGATCAGCGAAGGTGACACCATTTACGTCATCAATACGGCGACCTGCGTGGAGTGCGAAGGCCACAACGACTCGCCGCAGTGTGTGGCGGTCTGCCCGGTGGAATGCATCGTCCAGGCCTAAGTGCAAAATACGCAGCATTGGGGCAGGATATCCTGCCCCTTTCTGTTTGATTTGACAGGCCTTTTCTGGAAAGGTATAATTCGAACAACTAAATAACATACCTTCGGGGCAGGGTGACACCTGCAGCGCACCGCTCGCCTGAGTAAGTGCCCTGCAAGTGAATTCCCGATCGGTGGTAAAGCCCACGAGTGCTGAGAGCAATCGCAGCACAGGATGCGGTGGCATTCCGCAGCCGACGGTTATAGTCCGGATAGAAGAAGGTAAACAGCAGACCTATGAGGGTCTGGCCTGACGCATGCCCCGAAAACAGAATTGTTTTCGGGATTTTTGTTCAACAGGCCGGATTCCGGATTGAGCGCCTCGCAGCCTCAGACCTGGCCTGCTGCTTCGCCCCGCAGGTAATTCCCTGCGAGGGCTTTTTGTTCCCGCAGAACCGACGAAATCGATCATGGACTCAAAAAATTTGCGTCATCTCGAGATTTCCAACCACCATGGCCACCAGGGCAGCCGTTTCTGGCTGGGAATGGTCTCGGCAGGCGTTGGGCTGCTGGCCTGGTGGCTGGTTACGCGGACCGCGGACCTGCCGTCCTTCATCCTGCCCTCGCCCGGACAGGTCTGGTCGCGTTTCTTGCGGGCATTGCTTGATGGCAGCCTGCTGGTCAACACTGGTGTGACGCTGCTCGAGATCCTGCTGGGATTGTTATCAGGTGCGATCTGCGCCACAGCCATCGGCTACCTGATCGCCAAGTCGCGCGCCTTCGACCGGTTGGTCTCGCCTTATCTGGTCGCCAGCCAGGCAGTGCCCATCGTGGCTATCGCTCCGCTGTTGGTGATCTGGTTCGGACCGGGCATGTTCTCCAAGGTGCTGATCTGCGCCTTGATCGTATTTTTTCCCGTGCTGATCAACACCGTGGTCGGCCTGCGCGCTGTCCCGCCTGCGCTGCACGACCTGATGCGCTCGCTGCGCGCCACGCGCGCACAGATTCTATGGGACCTCGAGATCCCGGCCGCGCTGCCGGTCTTCCTGGGCGGGCTGCGCATCGGCGCCACGCTCTCGGTCATCGGGGCAGTGGTCGGTGAGTTCGTCGGCGCGAACCGCGGCCTGGGCTTTTTGATCAACATCGGGCGTGGGCAGTACGACACAGCCCTGGTGTTCGTGGCGGTCTTCACCCTGGTGGCGGTCGCCCTGGCTTTGTACGGAATCGTTGCCTGGCTGGAAGCCCGTCTGCTGGCCTGGCAGGAAACTCCTGAAAATTGATCCGTGGAGAGAAAATGTTCAAGAAACTGATTTTTGTCAGCCTGCTTTCGACCCTGCTGCTATCAGCCTGCACGACAGCCAGCCCGAGTCCGACTCCAATGCAAATGACGCACATCCGCCTGCCGCTGGGTTACATCCCCAACATCCAGTTCGCGCCGCTGTACGTGGCCGTCGACAAGGGCTACTTCCGTGAGGCGGGCATCGAAGTCGATTTCGATTATTCGCTCGAGACGGACGCCGTCTCGCTGGTCGGGGCGGACAACCTGCAGTTTGCGGTCGTCTCGGGCGAGCAGGTCTTGCTGGCGCGCGCTCAGGGCTTGCCGGTCGTCTACGTCGGCGCCTGGTACCAGCAGTACCCGGTGGCGGTGGTCTCGAAAGTCGACCAGAATATCCGCACGCCAGCCGACCTTAAGGACAAAAAAATCGGTCTGCCGGGTCTGTACGGAGCCAACTACATCGGCCTGGACGCGCTGCTTTATGCAGCCGACCTGAAGGAATCAGACGTCACGCTCAACTCGATCGGCTACAACCAGGTCGAGGCGCTGGCCGCAGACAAGGACCAGGCGGTCTCGGTCTATACCACCAATGAGCCGGTGCAATTGAAAGCACAGGGTTATCAATTAAACGAGATCCGCGTCGCCGATTACGTACAGTTGGCCTCCAACGGCCTGATCACCAACGAGAAGACCATCGCTGAAAACCCTGACCTGGTGCGCCGCATGCTCAGCGCCCTGCTAAAAGGATTGGCCGACACGATCGCCAACCCGGACGAGGCTTACCAGATCAGCGGCAAGTACGTGCCCAACCTGGCCGAAGCCGGCCAGGTCGTCCAGAAGGAAGTACTGGCACGCTCGATCGAATTGTGGAAGGCGGACCGGCTGGGTTATTCCAATCCGCAAGCCTGGCAGAACATGCAGGATGTGCTGCTGAAAATGGGTCTGCTGCACCAGCCGCTGGATATCAACCAGGCCTTCAGCAACGATTTCCTGCCCTGAGATTATTGATGTCAAAAGTTCGAAGCGAACCGATCCTGACCGTCCGCAACCTGAGCGCCGTCTTCCCGGACAACAACGGCGGGCTGCACGCCCTGCGCAGCGTTTCGTTCGAGGTCTGCCCGCAGGAGTTCGTCTGTGTGCTGGGACCGTCGGGCAGCGGCAAGAGCACCCTGCTGCGCATCCTGGCGGACTTGCTGCCGCCCACAGCGGGGCGGGTCGAATTCGCCGGGGGACAGCCTCCGCGGATTGGGATGGTCTTTCAACAGGCCAATATGATGCCCTGGCGCAGCGCCATCGAGAACATCACCTTGCCGCTCGAATTGGCCGGCATCCGCAATGAGGACGCACACAGCCGGGCCCAGGAACTGATCGACCTGGTCGGCCTGCAGGGTTTCGAGGACAACTGGCCGCGCGACCTGTCCGGCGGGATGGCGCAGCGCGTCGCCATCGCCCGCGCCTTGATCCACGACCCGGACATCCTGCTGCTGGACGAGCCCTTCGGCTCGCTCGACGCCCTGACCCGCGAGCGCATGTGGTCGGAGTTGTCGCGCATCTGGCAGACGCACCAAAAAACGGTCATCATGGTGACGCACTCGATCAGCGAGGCGCTCTTCCTGGCCGACCGCGTGCTGGTGCTGACGGCCCGACCGGGAAGCATCAAGCTCGACCTGGAAGTGGACCTGCCCCGTCCGCGCGCGGACGAGATGCGCTACACAGCCCACTTCGGGAAGCTAGCGCGGCAGTTGAAAGAGGCGATCGGGTAATTAGATTAGTGGGGGTCCGCCTTTGTCATTCAGGATTTAATAACTTTTGTCACTATGCATATAACTGAAATTAGGTAATATTAGTACGAAACGGTGGTGTGTTATTGATCGGTTAGGAGCGAATGATGATATCTACAAAATCCACAACCGCCTGGGCGGAAGTGGATGAAAATGGACGGCTGATTGTGCCCCCGGAAGTGGCGGCACAATATGGGTTGCATCCTGGCGCAAAGGTGCGTCTTGACGAAGGCCAAAATTTAATTCGCATACACCGCCCGGTCACTCAACTTACTAAAGTCTACCTCGAGCCAACCGTTGAATGCAATTTGGACTGTATCACCTGCTTTCGCAACGCCTGGGACCAGCCTGCCGGACGCATGACCGAAAAAACCTTCGAGCAATTTCTGGCGGGACTGAAGGAACTATCTCCGTTACCAAGCGTCTACTTTGGCGGAATCGGGGAACCCCTGTTTCATCCCAAGACGATCGAATGGATCGCGCGTGTCAAGCAACTGGGTGTAAAGGTCGAACTCATCACCAACGGAACCATCCTCAACGAAAAGATAGCCCGCCGGTTAATTGATGTGGGGCTGGATGTGCTCTGGGTGTCCATTGACGGCGCTTCTCCGGAAACTTATGCCGATGTGCGCTTGGGCGCGGAATTACCAGGCATCCTAAAGAACCTGAGACGCTTTGCAAAAATGCGCAAAGCCAGCCATTTTCCCACACCTGAGATTGGCATCGCCTTTGTAGCCATGAAGCGCAACATTGCCGACTTGCCCAAGGTGATCCAATTGGGCAAGTCGGTCAAGGCTCAATATTTTTCTGTCAGTAATCTTCAGCCGGCCACGGAAGATATGCAGGCCGACCGCCTATATCTGCAAACCATGCACAACATAGCCTACCTGCAAGCGCCTCACCTGCCGCAACTGAGCCTGCCTAAAATGGACTTTAATGAAATTACCACCGCGGCCCTTTTTAAAACATTCAACAGCCAGTTGAACATCAGCTTCGCGGGCAACAATTGGGGTGGCGCCAATGACACCTGTAATTTCGTAGAGAGTGGAACCATGTCCATCGCATGGAATGGGGATGTCAGTCCGTGCTGGCCGTTGATGCACACGCACACCAGTTACCTGCACGGCAAACCGCGCATCTCAAAAAAGCACGTCATAGGGAACGTGGCCGAGCATTCCATCGCGGACCTGTGGCTGGATCCCGATTACGTAGCCTATCGCGAACGACTGCACAACTTCGTCTTCGCACCTTGCAGTTTCTGCGGTGGCTGTGACCTTTCTGAAAGCAATGAAGAAGACTGCATCGGCAATACGACTTTCCCTGTCTGTGGTGGATGTCTTTGGGCGCAAGGCATTATCCAATGTCCGTAATATTGTGGTAGCAGCGATCCACTCCAGTCTAACCGTGATACCTTGGCGTGCAGGCGCCTGGCCTCCCTTTGCCGCAGTGTGGCCATAAAGGCTTGCCCTTTTTCTCAATTTGGTATACTTTTATGTGGAGAGTAGGAGAGCTTTATGAAGGTAAACTTCTATGCCACTTTGCGCGCCATCGTCGGACAAAAGACAGTCGAGATTAAGACGCTCCCCGGTATGACTGCTCAGCAAATCGTCGAGAAGCTGGTCAGCGTTTATCCCGCCCTTCGTCCCGAATTATTGGATCAGAACAATCATTTTCAAGACCACATGAAATTTTTTATCAATGGCCGCGAAGCAATCTACATGGAAGAAAAAATGAATACCGTCATCCATCCAGATGATAAAGTAGATATCTTCCCGCCCGTCGGCGGCGGTTAATGCAGACTTTTGTCCGCGAGCTTCGCGGTATTCCTTATTTTCTACTCAAAGAATATTTGCAGGAACTTGGCGGCTCTCTCAGCGGCGAGAATATCGTCCGCGGCGACGGCTGGACTGTAACGCTCGAGCGCATGGACCCCTTCCGTCTTGGCTCGCTCGAGGTCGGCCAAACCCGTCTGACCATGGAACTCGATGCTCATGTCGCCAAAGATTTCCTCGAACGCTTCGACCAAAAAACGTTCAGGGCAGGAGCCTAGGCTGCCTTTTTGATTTCGATCCGCCCCATAAATAAAAAGGTGGCGTGCCCGAACGGGCACGCCACCTTTTTATGTTTACTTATTCCGGTCACAGAAAACGGGTTGCTGGTTCTACGGGATTTCCAGCTCCTTCAACTTCGCCTCGGGAACAACGCCGTTTTCCCAGCCGCGGGCTTTGTAGTAATCTGCGAGCATCAGATTAATCTCACTGACCTGGCCCATTGAGCCCGGCATGGTCGAGGGTTCATCGGTGAAGCGCTTGGGAAGATAGTCACTTCCTTCACGGAACCCGTTTATGTTGTTGTACAGGCGCTCCAGGGTATAGATGCGCTCGCCGGTCTTAAGCACATCCTCTGACGTAAACGGGACGCCTACCATGGCCGAATACTGCGCGGCATATTCATCGGTACCCATCGCAAACGCGCTGAACTTGCACAGGTCCATACTATCGGAGAAGGCGTGAATGTCCTGGAAGATTTTGACCAATTCACCTTTGCCCTTCCACTCGAGCGGATCTGTCTTGAGTGTGCCAAATGGCATGACGCCCAATTCAGACGCGGGCGTGTAAGCGCGCAGGTGACAGGCACCGCGATTGCTCGTGGCATATCCCAGGCCGATGCCTTTGATACCGCGTGGATCGTAAGCCGGGATGCCCTGACCCTTGACCGTCATCGCCAGTTCGGGATGGCCAAAGTGTTCGGCCGTAGGGTTGGCCCCTTCGGCCATAATGTCACCGAGGCCTTCGCGCTTGGCAATCATTTCGACTGCCTTGGTCATTCCGTCGGCATCACCCCATTTTAGTTTCCCATCACCGTTGGTATAGCCCTTTTCGCTGGCTTCCATCCAGATCGAGAGCGGATGGCCGATCTCAATGGCATCCACGCCGAAATCGTTGCACAGGTCAATCATCTTGGCTACCAGACGGGCATCATCATTGCCGCAGTTCGCACCCACCGACCAGGCCGGTTCGTACTCGACCGACTCCATATGCAGGCCCTTGTACGGTCCATCCTTCACTTCGACTTCCTTCTTGCAGGCCACCGGGCAGGCATGACAGGTTGGGTCGTTTACCAGCAAATTTTCCTTGACGTATTCGCCGCTGATCTTCTCGGCATGTTCACCGAAAGAGGTCAGCATACTGTTCTTGGTTGGCAAACCACCAATACTGCTGGTGATGTTCATCAGCACGTTGGTACCATAAACCGAGAGGCCACCTTTGCGCGGACTGGTGATGTTCTCAGGCGCCATAATAACTTTCAATGCGCGCTCGTGAGCGGGCTTCCACGCTTCGCGGTCATCGGCTTTAACGATCTTTTTCACGGCCTTGATCACGATAGCCTTGAGATTCTTCGAGCCACCGACGCAACCGGTACCGCCGCGTCCGCTGGCGCGATCGTCTTCGTTTATCCAACAGGCAAACTTAACCTGTTTTTCGCCGGCCGGACCGATGGTGATGACCGTCAGGTCCTTTTCGCCATATTTGTTCTTGAAGAACTTAACTGTTTCATGGACCGTCTTCCCCCAAACTTCCGCTGCATCCAGAATTTCAAATTCTCCATCGTGGATGTACACGTAGACTGGCTTTTTGGCTTTTCCTTTGAAAATCAGACCATCGTAACCAGCCCAGCGCAAACGGGCGGCCGACCAGCCACCGTGATGGCTGTCCGTTATGGTTCCTGTCAGAGGTGATTTGGTCACGACTGCCATGCGCCCGCTCATGTTGGCTTCCGAGCCGGTCAGGGGTCCATTCATAAAGCACAGAATGTTATCGGGGGAAAGTGGGTCCACTTTTGGACCGTTGTCGAAGACGAATTTCACGCCCAAACCACGAGCACCAATATACTTGCGAGCATCGTCCTCGGGGATGGGTTTGAACTCGACTTTGCCTGCCGTCAGGTCAACCCACGCAAGTTTGTTAGCATAACCGCCAAGTTTCATAAGATTGCTCCTCTCTAGATAGCAATACAAGCCCCTAATTCCAGTTACCTTTAATCATAGTAGCACTTTGAAGAATCAAAGTCAATATTTTGGTTGTTTTCCTTGTTAAGCAAAATTTCGACCCATCAACCTCTGCGATCCTTCCGGGGACGGGCTTGGCGGGGGGAATAGCCTAACGCACCTGCAACGAGTCCAGCAATTTTTTCGTCGCTGCCGCAACCTCCCCCACCGCAGCGTTGAATGTTTCCTGGTTGGCGCGCGATGGTTTGCGATAGCCGCTGACCTTGCGCACGAACTGCAAGGCGGCCTCGGCGATCTCATCGTTCGTGGCCGGTCGGTCGGGAAAACGTAGAGGCTTGATACTGCGACACATACTCTCCTCCTACAAGCACGACGACCCGCCTCAGCGGGTCGTCGTGCTTGTTAGTCGTCCAAGGTCGAGAGGTCGCCTTCCGGCAGACCCAGCGCGCGGGCGCGCAGCACGCGCCGCATAATCTTGCCCGAGCGCGTCTTGGGCAGCTTGTCCATGAATTGAATTTCATCCGGCCGGGCAATTGGTCCCATATGTTGGGCCACGTGCTGGCGCAACTCTTCCGCCAGATCATCCGAGGGGGCAATGCCTGTCCGCAGGATAACAAAGCAATGGATGGCCTGTCCTTTGACCTCATGCGGCAGGCCGATCGCCGCTGCCTCCGCCACAGCCGGGTGCCCGACCAGCGCTGACTCGACTTCGGCTGTGCCCAGGCGGTGACCGGAAACCTTGATCACATCATCCACGCGTCCAATGATCCAGTAGTAACCGTCCTTGTCGCGTTTGGCCGAATCGCCGGTCAGGTACTTACCGGGATACTTGCTCCAGTATTGCTTGACATAGCGTTCATCGTCCCCGTAGATCGTGCGCAGCATGGAAGGCCAGGGGTTTTTCAGGACCAGGTAGCCCTCCTGATCATCCGCGACGGGGTGGCCATCGTCGTCCAGGATCTCAGCCTCCTGACCGAAGAAAGGTCGGGTGCCGGACCCCGGTTTGAGGGGGACGACCGGCGTCGGCGTGATCATGAACATGCCGGTCTCTGTCTGCCACCAGGTATCCATAATCGGGCAGCGCTCCTTACCGATCACGCGAAAAAACCACTTCCAAGCCTCGGGGTTGATCGGCTCCCCGACTGAACCGAGCAGACGCAGGGATGAAAGATCGTGCTTGTTAGGCCAGGCTTCACCGAAGCGCATCAAGCCGCGGATCGCAGTCGGGGCGGTGTAGAAAATCGTGATCCCGTAGCGCTCGATCAACTGCCACCAGCGGTTGGGATACGGGTAAGCCGGGCCGCCCTCAAACATGAATGCCGTCGCCCCGTTCAGCAGGGGACCATAGACGATGTACGAGTGGCCAGTGATCCAACCGGGATCGGCCGCGCACCAAAAGCGGTCTACATCTTTGATATCAAAGACATATTTGAGTGTGGTATAGATACCCACCATGTACCCGCCATGGGTGTGCAGGATGGCCTTGGGTTTACCGGTCGAGCCGGAGGTGTATAGGATGAAGAGCGGATCCTCGGCATCCATCACCTCTGTAGTGCACCTTCCATTGGCGATCGGCAAGGCGCACAAGTCGTGAAACCAGTGATCGCGGCCTGGCTCCATCGGGACTTCGTGGCCGGTGCGCTTGACGACGATCACGTTCTCGACCGTCGGGCAGTGCCTGACGGCCTCATCCGTAATCCGCTTGAGCTCGACCAGCTTGCCGTTCTGGTAACTGCCGTCGCAGGTGATCACCAGTTTTGATGTGCTATCGACGATGCGGTCTTTTAAAGCATCGGTGGAGAATCCACCGAAGACCACCGAATGGATCGCACCAATTTTGGCGCAGGCCAGCATGGCGAACACGATTTCCGGGACGCGCCCCATATAAATCGTCACCCGTTCGCCCTTTTCCACCCCCATGGCTTTGATAATGTTGGCCATGCGGCAGACTTCACGATTGAGAGCGTAGTAAGAGAAAGTCCGCTCCAGCTTGCCGTCCTCGCTCGCCCAGATCAAGGCCAGTTTGTTCTTGCGATTGGTCTTGAGGTGTCGGTCGATACAGTTGTAGGCGATATTGACCTTGCCCCCCACAAACCATTTAAAGAAAGGTTTGTTCGCATCGTCCAGAACTTTATCCCATTTCCCAAACCATTCCAGTTCTTCGGCTTGATCGCCCCAGAAACCTTGCAGGTCCTCGAGCGCATAACTGGCAATTTTATTCCAATCCTTGACAACTGCTTCTTCAACAACTTCCTGAGAGGGATAATAGACATCACCTTCAAGTTTAGGCTTTTGACTGCTCATCTGACTCCTCCTGGCGATGGGGATTTATTAGCAGAACACTAAAACGAGATGCTGGATGCTAAAACTTTGACATCTATTATATCCCCACAAATGTTATCTGGATTGCCGATTTTGAAAAACTTACGCCGACACGCCTCACTCCGAATCCTGATGTGGTGGGTTTCGATCCGGCAGCACCAGCGGCCCATCCTGGAATGGGTGCTGAACGACCTGTACCGGCCAGCCATAGGCCTGCGAGATCAGATCCGGACGCAGGACCTGCTGAGGCGAGCCCAGAGCTTTGATCTGGCCCTCCACCAGCAGCGCCACGCGATCCGCGCAGCGCGCCGCCAGGTTGAGATCGTGCATGGCGATCAAGACCGCCAGGCGGTCGTCTTTGGCGAGCTGGCGCACCAGGTCCAGCAGGCTGACCTGGTATTGCAAGTCAAGGTGGGCAGTGGGTTCATCCAGCAAGAGGATCGGGGTGGACTGGCACAAGGCGCGCGCCAGCAGCACGCGCTGCTGCTCGCCGCCGGAGAGTTCGCCCACGCGGCGTTCGGCCAGGTCAAGCGCGTCCACCCGTTCCAGCGCGCGCCGGGCCAACTCTTCGTCTCGTTGGGAGATCTGCCCGAGAAAGTTCAGGTACGGCGTGCGGCCGAGCAGGACCGTCTCCCAGACGGTGAAGGCCGGCGGCAGGGTCGACACCTGCGGGACGACCGCCAGGTAGCGCGCGCGCTGCATCGGCGAGAGCGAGGCGAAGTCATCGCCGTTCGTGTGGACCTGCCCGCCAGTAACCGGGATGACTCCGCTGATGGCGCGGATCAGCGTCGATTTACCCGCACCATTGGGACCGATCAGGGCGACCACTTCCCCGGATCCTACCTGCAGCGAAACCTCGTGCAGCACCTGGCGCTGGCCGTAAGCGGCGGAAAGGGATTCGATCTTCAGCATCGCACCCCTACCAGTAGCCCTGATTCTTGCCCCGCCGCAGCACCCACAGGAAGAACGGCGCACCGGTCAGGGCGGTGACGATCCCGACCGGAATCTCCTGGGGCGCCAGGACTACGCGCGCAAAGACGTCCATCACCAGCAGGGCGCCCGCCCCACCCAGAATGCTGAGGGGCAGCAGGCGGCGGTAGTCCGCGCCCCACCACAGGCGCAGGATGTGCGGCACGATCAACCCGATGAAGCCGATGATGCCTGAGAAGGCGACTGCCGCCGCTGTCGCCAGCGAGGAGGCCAGTAGCACCAGCGCTTTGGCGCGCGAGATGTTCAAGCCCATTTGCTGGGCCTGCTCGTCGCCGAATTGCAGCAGGTTGAGCGCGTGCCCGCTGAAGGCCAGGATGCCCAACCCAAGGATCAAATACGGGAGCAGGCTGAGCACGGCCAGCCAGCCACTCTGGCTGGCGCCGCCCAGCAACCAGCCCAGGGCGCGCCGCACCTCGCCGGTCGAGCGCAGCATCAGGAAGGAGGTCAGGGAGGTGGCAAAGGATGAGAAGGCCACGCCAGCCAGGATCAAATTGGTGGTCGGGACGCTATGTCCCACCCGCGCCAGGGCATAGACGATCAGCACCGTCAGCAGGGCGGCTACAAAAGCTGCCAGCGGGATGGCCATCAATCCCCAGAACGAATACGGCCATTTGATGCTCATGGCGATCACCGCCCCCAGGCCGGCCCCGGAGGCCACACCGATCAGGTAGGGGTCGGCCAGTGGGTTGCGGAACAACCCCTGGTAAGCGGTGCCGCTGCCGCCCAGCGCCGCACCGGTCAGGGCGATCAACAGGGTGCGCGGCAGGCGGATCTTCCAGACGATGAAGGCGAAGGTTTCGAGCTGCGCTGGCAGGCGCTTGAGCAGCGCACCCTTGAGGATGCCCCACAAGTCCTGCGGGGGAATCCAGACCGAGCCGATGGCCAGCGAAAGCAGGATGGCCAGGGCCAGGAAAATTAAGGTCCACAAGTAGGGTCGGCGCATAGAATTCCCGCTCAGGGCGCAGCCCTGCGCCCCGATAGATTATTTGAAGGCATCGGGATGCAATAACTTCGCCAATTGTTCCAGGCCGTCCACCAGACGCGGGCCGGGACGGCTGACCAGGTTGTCGTCGAAGGGATAGATCTGGTCCTGCTGCACGGCCTGCAACGCCTGCCAGCCGGGACGCCCCTTGACCGACTCGGGCGTGGTGCCGAAGAGCGAATCGCCCAGGATGATCATGTCGGGATTGTAGACCACCAGCTGCTCCAGGCTGATCTGCGCCCAGGCGCTGTCCAGCTTGGCGCCGACGTTGACCCCGCCGGCACGCTCGATCAACAGGGTGACGAAGGTGCCGGGGCCAGCCGTATACGGTTTGCCCGGATCGGTCGAATCGAGCTCGTAGAAGACGCTCGGGCGGGAGCTCAGCGGGGCGACCTTCTGGTCCACAGCGGCCACGCGTGTTTTGAGCGCTTCGATCAAGGTTACCGCCTGCGCCTCACGGCCGGTCAGTTGGGCGACGGTCAGCAGGTTGGCGTACATTTCCTCCAGCGTGGTCGGGTTGGGCAGGTAAAAGACCGTCAGATCCAGGTCTTCGAGCGACTTGACCAGTTCGGGCGAATTGAGGCCGGAGGCCAGCACCAGGTCAGGCCCCAGGGCAGTGATGGCCTCCAGGCTGTACTGGCCCATCGAGCCGCCAATCGAGGCGACAGATTTTGCTTCTGCTGGATAATCGGAAAATTCGTCGCGGCCGACCACCTGCGCTCCGGCGCCGACCGCGAACAGGATCTCGGTGTTGGAGGGCGCCAGCGAGACCACGCGCTGGGCCGGGCTCGCCAGGGTCACCTCGCGGCCCAGGCCGTCGGTCAGGACGATCGGTGCAATGGCTGCGGTTGGGGCAGTAGTTGCCGTCGCGGCCGCCGTAGGGGGAACCTGCGTCGGTACGGAAGTCGGCTGTGGCATGGGCTGAGCCGAGCCGCAGGCCGTTAGGAGAAGGGTCAAAGTCAAACAGGCTATCAACAACTTACGAAACATGCGAATCTCCTCAATTTGATATTAAATTCGGGCAAGCAAAATCCCCTGTCGCAGTGACAGGGGAGGTAAGGAGAGCCAGTCCAGATAGGCGTTCCCACCTCCGTTCCGCGAGAGTGTGGAGAACTGACCAAGGCGGGCGACCTGACTTGTTAGCCGAGTGCTAACTTACAGTTGCGGGACAGTGTCGGACTTTCACCGACTTCGCCATTGAGCCTTCCCATCCGGGGGTCAAGGCACCTTAATCAAGTTTTCTCAGTTCATTTTATACCCCAGTGGGAGAAACGTCAATGTGCGGCTGCCGCGCGCGGAGATAAGTTAAGAGAGCCAGCACCAGAACAGAAAAAATCAGCGCGTAATTTCCCTGGCGCCCATACAACAAAAAGGCGATTTCCGGGAAGAAATATGAGGCCGCTAACCAAAGCCACTCGAAACGGGATGAAACCTGTTCGGCAAGCAGGAATATCGGAACAATCAGGAGGCTGAAATCGTAGTTGTACAGATAAGGACTGGCAATGAAGGTCGCTATCAGGGAGGCAGCCAGGAACAGGTTTGGAGATTTCCACACAGGCGGCCGAATGAGCGCCAGTGCAATCAAGATGCCACCAAGCAATACCCCGCTAATTTCACTGCCAAGGACGAGACTGGATTGGCCCGTTGTCAATCTTGTCAACCAGATCGCGATACTGACACATTCAGAACAAGTGTTGATGTGTCCCAGCTTGCGATAGTTTAAGAGTGAATCAAGATAATGAATTGGCCAGCTGGCATCAGCCAGAAAGCCGATCAAAAAGAGCATTATTCCAGCAATCAAAGCAAACGCAATCGCGCGCCGCCCGAACGCATCCCGTCTCCAAACCAGGTGAATTAAACTTGCCAGCAAAATCAGAACGCCGATATGCGGCTTGAATGTCAAGAGCGACATTCCAATAGCGGACAGTAAGGCGTTTTCTTTTTTTATGGCATAGATCAACAAAGATGTGCCCAGTAGGACGGGGAAATCGTATTGTCCTATGGCAAGCGTTCCAAGAACCGGGGCGAAAACGAGCACGGCCGGAAAGGCCAGCAGCCTGCGGCGCAGCGACCAGGCCGCTGTCAAGAACCAGATCGAGAGAAATAATAAGAGCAGGTTGATCTCAAACCACAAAGTTGCAGCAGCGTTTATTGGAAGGTAACCAAGATAAAAAGTGCTCAATGAAAGCCAGGGCGGATAAGCAAATTGGGGAATGGTTACATCCTCAGGGGAATTTCCATTTTCTTCAGAAATCATCCGGATTTTATCTTCGTGGTTATATACATCAATTCCACGCGTGAAACCCTGATCCGTATAATAAAGTACTTGAAAATCAGAATTGGTTGCAAGCGAAGTCGGAATGTTTAATGCAACTGGCAATATCAAGGCCAGTGCAACGGAGATAAGGACGAGCCCGAAAATGATACGCTTCATGCTTCTGCCTTGTGTGCCAGCGCTCTGATTAATCCGCGCAGGACGAAGACATGGAAAGGCGACAAAACATACCAGTATAAAAACCCTGGCACGCCTCGCGGTGCAAAGAAGCCGGTCTGGGTGAGCAACGAATCCCCGTCTTCCTGAGGGACGACGCGCCATTCCATCCAGCCATCACCGGGTGCTTTAAGTTCAGAATACAGGCGCAGCATATGCTGCGGCTGGAGAACCTCGACGCGGTAAAAGTCAAGGGTGTCCCCTCTCCTGAGAGTCTGCGGATCGGAACGCCCCCGCAAGCCGGGCCCACCGACCAGACGGTCGATCCAACCCCGCAGCTGCCACAGCCAGCCTGCGACCAGCCAGCCGTTCGCTCCTCCCAGGCCGGTCAGCGTTCGATAGATCGCTTCCGGCGGGGCATCCACCAGGATACGACGGTGGTCAACGAAAAACCCCTCATGTTTGAGCGCGGTGACCGGCAAGGCATCGTCCGTCCAGACATGTTCGATCTCCTCGGGCGAGAGCTGGCTCAAAGAGTAGGTTACCGCTGTTTCGTAACCTGTCGGCTGGATGTGCGGAAAGACCCGCAGGGCATCATCGACACGGACCAGGCTGTCGCACTTGAGTCCCTCGATCAGCGGACGGGCAATCGTCAGCGGGACAGGGGTCAACTTGTCCACACCCCAGGCCATCAGTTCCAAGGGTAGGAACGGGATGGTAATCAGTCCGCGCCACAAGCCGCGCAGGCGGGCATAGCGCAGCATGGTCTCGGTATAGGTCATCACATCCTGGCCGCCAATTTCGTAGATGCCGCCGCGGCTAGCGGTCACGTCCAAAGCGGAGAGCAGGTAGTCAAGGACATTGCGCGCGTCGATCGGCTGGGTGCGATGCAGGAGCCAGCGCGGCCCGACAACGATGGGGAATTGCTCGGTGATAAAACGAATCATCTCGAACGAAATGCTGCCCGGCCCAACGATCACCCCGGCCCGAAATTCGGTGACCGGCACGGGGCCTTCGCGTAAAGCCTGGCCGGTCTCGATGCGTGAACGAATGTGCGGCGCAATCGGTGCCTGTGGGTCGGCCAAGCCGCCCAGGTAAATGATTTGATCGATCCCGGCCTGTGCTGCAGCACGGGCAAAATTGCGCGCACCCTGCAAATCCCGGCGGGTGTAATCACGCCCGCTGGACATGTTGTGGATCAGATAATAAGCTGCCCTGACATCCTGCATGGCCGGCGGCAGGGTCTCAGGCAGGGTCACATCGCCGGCGACGACCTCGACCCGGGAATACCAGGTCCGCCCGTGCAGGCGCCGTGGATCACGTGCCATGCAGCGCACGCGATACCCCTTTTGGAGTAGTTGAGGAATGAGTCGTCCAGCAATGTAGCCAGTCGCTCCGGTGACCAGAATCAGATGATTGTCCACAGAACCTCTAAAAGAAATAATCTCAGGCAGCCTCGGAAATTTGATGAGCCCGTTCGGCGATTTTACGCGTCAGGCCATCGAAGATGAATTTATGGAAAGGCCACATGGCATACCAGTACAGGAAGCCGAACAAACCGTGGGTCGCAAAAAAGGCCGAGGTGGTCAACAGTGTTTTTCCATCCTTCTGGGGGGCGGATTGGAATTCCAACCAGGCATTGCCGGGCAGTTTCATCTCCGCCCGCAGCCGCATGCAGCGCTCGGGCGTGACCGCCTCGACTCTCCAGAAATCGAGCGATTCGCCAACCCAGATCTCGTCCGGGTCACGGCGGCCGCGGCGCAACCCAACCCCGCCGACGATCTTGTCCAGCCAGCCACGGATGGCCCAGGCCCAGTCCATGTAGAGCCAACCGCGCTCGCCGCCGACTCCGCTGTAGGAACGGAAAACCGTCTCGGCCGGAAGATCGACCAACAGCTGGCGGCGTTCGATCATCATCCCGTCTTCGATGATGAAATGATAAGGTTTGATATCGCCGGCGGTGGTCACCAGCGCATCGGACCAGGAAGTCTTCACATCTCCGTGCTCGACCCGTCCCAACGCCAGTCTGACGGCGGTCTTAAATTCGAGCGGCTCGATCTGGGGAAAAAGCTCCTTTGCCAGGCTATCGTGGACGACGCTCTGGATGCGCAAGCCTTCGATCAACGGCAGGACCACCCGCCAGTGGATCGGCGTGACCAGGTGAACCCAGTAAGCCGACAACCGCGGGACGTAAAACGGAGTGGGGATCAGCAGGCGCTTCAGCCCGCGTACTTCAGCATAATCCAACAGCATCTGGGCATAAGTCAAGCGCGTCGGCCCGCCGATTTCGATTAATTTACCGAGGCTGTCCGGTGTCTCCAGGGCAGTCACCAGGTAGGCAAGCGCATCCCGGATTGCGATTGGCTGTGCCAGCGAAAAATACCAGCGCGGACAGATCAGCAGCGGCTCGCGTTCGGTCAGGTAGCGGACCATTTCGAACAGGGCGCTGCCCGAGCCGACGATCATGCCGGCACGGAACTCAGTCACGGGGACGCGTCCCTGACGCAGCAAGTACCCAGTCTCGTGCCGCGAACGCAGATAGGGCGATAATTTGGCCGTGGTGTCGACCAATTCACCCAGATAAATAATACGCTCTATTTGCGCTGCTTCGGCTACCTCGGTAAAGATGCGGGCAGCCTTCATATCCCGCTCGGCGTACACCTTACCGCCCTGCATGCCGTGGATCAGATAATAAGCCACAGCTATGCCCTGCATGGCAGCCCGCAGGGACCGCGCCTCGAGCACGTCTCCTTGAACGACTTCGACTTCATCCAACCAGGGGCGTCCCTGCAGACGGGCCGGGTCACGCACCAGACAGCGGACGCGGTATCCTTCTTCGAGTAACCTGGGGACCAGCCGCCCGCCGACATAGCCGGTTGCGCCGGTCACCAGGATCAGTTTTGATTTATCCATAGCCCTGATTATAAACTGCAGCGGCTTTGAATGCCGTTAATTCGACAGGTTGTGTGCTATCATATTTTCAATCTACTTAGGAGGATTTCCCCTTGGGGGCTCCCGACGATCCACAAACCCTGGTTTCGCGCCTGACCTTCCCTTTGCTGTGGTGCTCACTGGCTTTCATGGCCGGCATCCTGTTGGCCAGCAGGGTTGGGCTATCGACCCAGGTCTGGCTGATCCTGGCCGGGATGGCTTTCATCACCACCCTGGTGGCATTGGTTGTCATACGGCGCGCAGGCGTAATGGTCTCGCCGCTGAAGGTTCCCACTTCCATTCTGATCGCACTCGTACTCTTCAGTGGGTTTCTTGGCGCTGCCCGTTACCAGGCTGTGCAACCCAAGCTTGACCCCTTTTTCATCAGTTGGTATAACGACCGTGAATACCAGGTGCTGGTCAGCGGCACGCTCAGCGAGCCGCCCGATTACCGCGACAGTTATACCAACCTGAAAATTAACGTCGAAAGCGTAGATACCGGCAACGACGAGGCTTTACCGGTGCACGGCACGATCCTGGCCCGCGTTGACTCCAACCGCATTTACCATTACGGGGATCACGTCCGTCTGCGCGGCTATCTGAAAACACCGCCGGAAAACGAAGATTTCTCCTACCGTGAATACCTGGCACTGCATGGCGTCCAAGCCTACATGCCCAGCGCTCAGGTCACCTACCTGCCCTTTGGACAAAAGGGTAATCCCGCCCTGTTCCTGGTTTACAAACTAAAAGAAAAAGCGCTGGATATGGTTTATCAGCTCTTCCCCGATCCCGAAGCCTCCCTGCTGGCCGGGATTCTACTGGGAATCGATACCGGCCTTCCGGCAGATCTGCAACAGGCCTTCAAGAACACCGGCACGGCGCACATGCTTGCCATTTCAGGCTTTAACATTGTGATCATCGCCGGGTTGTTCGTGACCGCCTTCAGCCGCCTGTTCGGTCCCCGGCGCGGCCCAATTTTGGCGGTTGCTGGTATTGCCGCCTACACCCTGCTGGTCGGCGCAGATGCAGCTGTGGTGCGCGCTGCTCTCATGGGTGGGCTGGCGCTGCTGGCCAGGCAGGTGGGGCGGCGTCAAAACGGCTTGAATACCTTAAGCTTTGTCGGGGCAGTCATGGCCATGCTCAATCCATTCGTCTTATGGGACGTCGGCTTCCAACTCTCCTTCGGCGCAACCCTGGGCCTGATCCTGTATGCCGAGCCGTTCCAGAAGACCGCAGTTAATTTTCTCGGCCGCCACCTGCCCCCCTCCGCGGCCCTGCGCACCGTCCAGCCCGTCTCCGAATACTTCCTGTTCACCCTGGCCGCGCAACTGACCACGCTGCCGATCATGGCTTACCACTTCCAGCGCATTTCACTGGTTTCGCTGCTCGCCAATCCCTTCATCCTTCCAGCCCAACCACCCATCATGATTCTGGGCGGGATGGCGGTCATGATTGGCCTGCTCTATCTGCCGCTCGGGAAGATCGCGGCCTTGACCGCCTGGCCCTTCGTCAGCTATACCATTCGGCTGGTGGAACTGTTCGACCGCGTCCCGTCTGGGGTGGTGGTGCTGGGAGAATTCAGCCTGCTGTTCGTGATTCTGTTCTACACCGCGCTGCTAACCTGGACTTTCGCCGCAGACCGTTTCAACCGGATTCGCCCGGCCCTGAAGCCAACCGTTATCGCCTCGACCCTGGCCATCGTCGCCATCCTGACCTGGCGAACTGCCCTGGCTGCCCCGGATGGCCGCCTGCACCTGACCTTTCTCAATGTTGGGACCGCGGATGGGATTCTGATCGAAACGCCTGCTGGGCGCCACATCCTGATCAACGGCGGCCCCAGCACTTCACAGCTTTCGGCCGAGCTGGGGCGGCGCATCCCGCCCCTATCCCGGCAATTGGACTGGCTGGTCGTGGCCTCGACGCAGGAGGATCAAGTTGCCGCCTTACCACGCACACTGGAGCGTTTCCCGCCCCGCCAGGTGCTGTGGGCCGGCAAGACCGAAGCCTCCTTTCCGTCCAGACAACTTGAAGATTGGCTGACGGGCCAATCCATCCCGATCACGAACGCTGAAACCGGGCAAACACTGGATCTGGGATCGGGTGCGATTCTCAAGGTGCTGCAAACCAATCCGCGTGGGGCGATCCTGCTGATCGAGTGGCATGAGTTCCGGGCCCTGCTTCCAATTGGAGTGAACTTCGAGGCCCTGACCGAATTGGACTACGGTAAGAATGTAGGCAGTGTCAATGTCCTGCTTTTAGCAGAATCTGGCCTCGGTCTGGTCAATCCGCCCGAGTGGATCCAAAACCTGCGTCCGCAAGTAGTGATACTCAGCGTGGAAGCGGGCAACCAGCAGGGCTTGCCGTCCGAGGAGACCATCCAGGCACTGCAAGGGTATTCCCTGCTGCGCACCGACCGGCAAGGCTGGATTTCCATTACCAGCGATGGCGGGCAAATGTGGATAGAAGCAGGAAAACCCTGATGATGGTTTTTATTAGGTTTTAAGGAACAACTCGGTCCTAAAGCAGCATAATATATAAACAATAACGCTCGTTTGTTGGTCGTAAATCGGATCGGCAAGGTAAAAACTTGGCCATCACCCAATGACACTGATTCTGCAAACCCACCCATTTTCACTGCTCCTGGCCCTTTCCACAACAGCTTCCGCAGTGGTCGCAATTGTAGCCTGGCAGCGACGTTCCTCGCCGGGTGCCATCCCGCTCGCAATTTTGATGGCGGGACTGACGATTTGGGCAGGCACATATGCGATCATGTGGGCCTCCACCACGCGCGACGCGCAAATCTTCTGGCTCAATGCAACTTACTTCGGTGTGGTGATCGTCCCGATCAGTTTTCTGGCTTTTGCCTCACAAATCACACAAAACGAGCAGTGGCTCTCTTTTAGGAACCTGGCCCTACTTTCGATTGAGCCCCTATTGACGTTGTTCATCGTCTGGACAAATCCATTCCATCATTTATTTCATGCTTCTTTTACTTTTG
Source organism: uncultured Chloroflexia bacterium (assembly GCA_963790075.1). Taxonomy (GTDB): domain Bacteria; phylum Chloroflexota; class Anaerolineae; order Anaerolineales; family Villigracilaceae; genus CAYOUV01. The sequence continues at coordinate 142,467 of CAWBNG010000008.1, read as the reverse complement.
AAGTTTCCACACCCTGGGCCGTACTGGTCTGGGAGAGAGGTCCCTGGTTCTGGCTCAACGTATTTTATTCTTATGCGCTGATTTTGATCGGGGTGAGGTTATTGGTCCGGGCCTTCCTCAGAGCCGGACCGCTGTACCGTGCCCAAATTGGGACTATCCTGGTTGGGTCGCTGATCCCCTGGTTTACCAATATTTACACTGAATTTGGATTCGCTTCTTCCAATACCTTGGATCTGACACCGATTGCCTTCAGCGCATCGGGGCTTGTGATCGCATACGCTTTGTTCCGCCAACGCCTACTGGATTTGATTCCGGTTGCACGCAGTCGCTTGATCGAAAACATGCAAGACGGCGTGTTGGTATTGGATGACCTGAATCGAATCGTGGACGTCAATCCGGCTGCCGAGCAATTTTTCGGAGTCACCAGTAAAGAAGTCCTTGGCCAGCCAGTTAGAACGATTTTGTCCGAATGGGCCGATCTGGCCAAGCCATTCCGAGATGTGTTCGAAACACGCACCGAAGTAGTCCTGCCCAAAGAAACCCATCGGTACCTGGATCTCAGTATCACCCCGCTAAAACGCATTGGGGGCAGGTTTACGGGACGCTTGATCGTTTTTCGAGACATTACCGAACTCAAACAAGCCAACGAGCAGTTGCAAGACCAATTGACTGAAAATAAGATCCTGCAAAGCAAATTGCGCGAGCAGGCCATCCGCGATCCTTTAACCAACCTGTTTAATCGCCGCTACCTGGAGGAAACCATCGAACGCGAGATCGCCCGTGCCATGCGCGAGGAGTACCAGATCAGTTTGCTGCTGCTCGACATCGATCACTTCAAAAATATCAACGATTCCTACGGACACAAAGCCGGTGATTTTTACCTGCAGGCCCTGGGGGAACTGATCCGCATTCAAACGCGCAGGGGCGACGTGCCCTGTCGCTTTGGCGGTGAGGAGTTCGTGATGGTGCTGCCAAACATCTCCGCGCAAACCGCGTTCCGCCGCGCAGAGGAATTACGCCAGGGGATCGCCGATATGATCGTTCCCTTTAATAAAATAGCGCTGCAATCCTCTGTTTCGATCGGGATTGCAGCCTATCCAACCCATGGGACGAACAGCGAGGTCTTGATCGACGCGGCGGACAAGGCCTTATACGTCGCCAAATCATCCGGTCGCAACCTGGTCGTCGTCTCAGATTACCAGCCATCTACCCAATCATTGGGCTAGGTGAAGAAGAAGGCCTGGATCAGGGGCCAATTACTGATCAAATCGTAAATCCCAACCGCCACCAACAAGAGACCGCTGACCAGGTTGATCAACCGTGCCCGCTGCGCGAACTGGCGGGTGATCCAATGCTGTGACGCACCTGACAGGAACGAGAGCAACAACAAGGGTATCCCAAAACCCATCCCGAACCAGAAGAAGATATTGAGCTTGCTCAAGGCCTCAGCCGCGGTCAATGAGAGCGCAAAGATACTCACCACCAGTGGACCGGAGCACGGCAGCGCGATCGGGCCATACAGCAGCCCGTAAATGAAGGCATTGACAAAGGGATGCGAAAGAACCGGCACCTGGATTTGAGGCAAACTCTTGAAGGGGTTGACATTCAGCAGCAGCAAAATTCCCAGCAGGATGATAATCCCGTCTGCAATTGGAACGATGACAGACAGCGCCCGGCCGACCGAGATGGAGAGCAAGGCGATCAATCCGCCCAGAACCAGCATCATGACCAGCACGCCTGCCAGCACAAAGAACCCGAGCAGATAGCGGCCAGCTTTATTTTCCAGGCCTTCCTGCCCACCGCTGATGTAAGCCAGGAAACCGGGGTAAAGGGGTAAAACGCAGGGACTGGTGGTCGCCAGCAGCCCCAGCGTGAGCGAAGTCAAGGCAGCATCTAAATTCATCAATATTCCTCGTTGGTGGAGCCGGTTGGTGTTACATACTTTCGTTCAGGAAAGGCTCAATGGCTTTCATCAAATCGTCCGCACTCTTGATGCCAAACGGCAGCGGATGGGCCACGCCGTGACGGTCGACGATCAGGATTGGCGTGGAGGGCGGATTAAGGAATTGGTCGCCGTACAGCTTTGCCACCTCACGGGAAACATCGGCGGGGGAAAGGGAATACAACCAGTCGAAGCCGTTGTTTTCAACATAGTTTTTCAACATATCGAGAGATTTCTCGCCCGGGTCGATGTCCAACCCAATGCTGACGAAATCGTCGCGCTGGCCGAGCATCTGATGCAAGGCTTTGACCTGTCCCTGCTGCTGCATGCAGTTGGAGCACCACATCGCCATGGTCTCAACCAGCACCACCTTGCCCTGGAGGCCATTGATCGAAAAGGTCTGGCCGGTGCGGGCGTCGGTGAAGGTGTTGGCGAACCAGGCCGGGGTCTCGGTCATGCCGTTATCGCCGGGCATTGCTCCCGGTGTGGGCGTATCGTGGTCCATCAACGCCTCGGGGGTGGCCATCGCCTCAGGCGTCTGCGTTTCCATGATCCCATCCGAACCTTTATCCATCACAGCAGGAGTTGATGCAGCGCCACCACAGGCTGAAAGCAACACAGCCATCAGGATCATCACACTGAGTAAGTTCTTACGAACGATCATATTTCTCTCCTTCGAATTTAAGTGGTTGTGAACTAAATATTTCTATCAAAGCAGTCTTACAAAAAGCGTATGAAATCCTTACGATTCTATGAACGAGACCGGCAAGCTGTAAGAGTTTGTTAAGCAAGCACGCGCAATGTGGGGCATAATTTTGTTGTATGATTAGCGAGAGTGCATTATGAGCGAAAAACTGATATTCGTGATCGAAGATGAACCCAGCATTGCGGAAGTGGTCAGCCTGTATTTAAAGCGCAGCGGGTTCCAAGTGGAAACAGCTGCGGACGGTAAAGCCGCCATGGCTCTGCTTGAACGGAAGATCCCCGATCTGGTGGTGCTGGATCTAATGTTGCCGGAGATCGACGGCCTGTCCCTGACCCGCTGGCTGCGTGACCGTTCGGATGTGCCGATCATCATGCTGACCGCCCGCCGCGAGGAGATCGATCGCATCGCCGGCCTGGAGATGGGCGCGGACGATTATGTGGTCAAACCGTTCAGCCCGCAGGAATTGGTCAGCCGCGTACGGGCTGTCCTGCGCCGCACGGGACGCGATCAAGACTCCGCCGGAGACGAACGCGCTCTGGTCCACGGGGACCTGGTGATCGACGCGCGCAGCCGCACGGTAAAACTGGAAGAACATGAAATCAACCTGACGGCCAAAGAGTTCGACATGCTCTACTTGCTGGCGCGCCACCCACGCCAGGTCTACACCCGCGAACAATTACTGGACCGCGTCTGGGGCGGAGCCGAATACATCGATCCCGGCACCGTGACCGTCCACGTGCGGCGGCTGCGGGAAAAACTCGAAGTCGATTCGTCCAATCCCAAACGCCTGCTGACGGTCTGGGGTGTGGGCTATAAATTCGAACCCTAATCTTTTGACTATTCGATGAAAATCAATCTTACCCACCTCCCCATGCTGGCCCGTTACGCGCTGGGCGTGCTGTTGATCCTGGCCCTGTCGCTGGGTGTGTTCTATCTGGTGATGAACCCGCCGGCCAGCGAGCTGGGACTGATGGCTTTCTTCCTGCTGATCACAGCCCTGGTCTCCAGCCTGGCGGGATATGGCGCTTACCGCCTGGGCTGGATGGCGCTCACACCCAGCCTGCGCCTGACGCTGGTCGGCATCTACGCCATCTCCAGCGTGCTGACTTTCTTTAATGTCTGGTTCAGTGCCCGCTTGATGTTCGCCAGCCAGCACGACCTGCTGCTGGCCAGCGTGCTGCTGATCTTCGCCGGCGGCATGGCCACAGCGCTGGGATATTTCCTCTCCAGCACCATCACCGACCGGATTGAACTGCTCAAGCAGGCTGCTGAAAAACTGGCTAAAGGCACGCTTGAAACGCGCGTCCCGGTCAGCGGACGGGACGAGGTGGCCTCACTGGCAACCACTTTCAACCAGATGGCCGCCCAGATCCAGACCGCCGACCTGAAGCAGCGTGAGCTGGAACGCCTGCGCACCGACCTGATCGCCTGGGTCGGGCATGACCTGCAAACGCCGCTGGCTTCCATTCGCGCCATCCTCGAAGCGCTGGCCGACGGCGTGGTCGACGATCCCGAGACCGTGCAGCGCTACCTGGCGACCGCCCAGCGTGATGTGCGCTCCCTGTCGATGCTGATCGACGACCTGTTCCAGATGGCCCAGCTCGACGCTGGCGGTCTGCCGCTGGACCGCGCCAGTTCATCGCTGGCCGACCTGATCTCCGATACACTCGAGTCGTTCTCGGAACTGGCTACGCGGCGGGGCGTGACGCTGGAAGGGGGCCTCGAGAGCGGTGTCGACCCGGTCTTCATGGACACCCAGCGCATCGGTCGTGTGCTGAATAACCTGATCAGCAACGCTGTCCGCCACACGCCCTCCGGCGGCAGAGTCGAAGTCCGTGCCAGGCGCTTGTCCGCTGGCGTGCAAGTTACCATCAGCGATACAGGGGAGGGCATCTACCCCGAAGACCTGCCGCACGTCTTCGAGCGCTTCTACCGCGGCGAAAAATCGCGCAGCCGGCTGACCGGCGGTGCGGGTTTGGGGCTGGCCATCGCGCGCGGCATCGTCCAGGCCCATGGGGGGCAGATCCACGCTGAAAGCCAGCCCGAACAGGGCACGCGTTTCATCTTCACGCTTCCTTAACCGTTCTCTCAGCCTTTCGTAAGCCTTTTGTAATAAAGTTTTCGTACAATCACTTCATCAAAGGAGTTGAAAGATGAAGCGTTTGTGGATATTTGGATTGCTCGCGCTGGGATTAGCCGCCTGTTCCTCGGCAGCGGAAGCAGCCAAGCCGGCCATTGAGGCGGGTCAGACCCAGCCGCGGGCCGACCTCCGCCTGCCGGACCTGGGCCTCGCGCCGGAGCTGACCAACACCGTCTGGCTCAACACGGACCAGCCGCTACGTTTGGCCGATTTACACGGCAAGGTGGTCGCCATCGACATGTGGACCTTCGGTTGAATAAACTGCCAGCATGTGATCCCCTCGTTGAGGGGCTGGTATGAAAAATACAAAGACCAGGGTCTGGTCGTGATCGGCAACCATTATCCGGAATTTTCCTACGAGCAGGACCTCGATAATTTAAAAGAGGCCGTCTCGCGCCTGGATGTCCCCTACCCGGTGGCGCAGGACAACCAGGGAGCCACCTGGAGAGCGTATAATAATCACTACTGGCCTGCGCTCTACCTGATCGACAAGCGCGGCCACATCCGATACACCCACATCGGCGAAGGCGCTTACCAGGACACCGAAGCCGCCATCCAGACGCTGCTCGCCGAAGCATACCCGTAGAATTCAATCACTGTTTAGATTAAGAGGCTATCTTATGGACGAAAAAATTAAATCCGCTCCAGTACAACCATCGGAAATCACCCCCAAACACCTGTACCTATCCCGCCGGGATTTTCTCAAGGCGGCCGGGATCGTGACCGGCAGCGCGCTGCTGGCAGCCTGCGCTCCGCAATTTACCAAGGGACCAGCCGCTGGACAGCCCGCTCCAACCGCCGCCCCGGGCGAGACAGACGAGCTGGGCGACACGGTCAACGCGTACAAGGACATCACCAACTACAACAACTATTACGAGTTCAGCACCGACAAGCAGGCCGTGGCGCGCCTGGCCCAGGATTTTCCGACCCAACCCTGGACGCTGGAAGTCTCCGGAATGGTCAACAATCCCAAGACTTACGCAGTCGAGGACCTGATCAAACAATTCCCGCCGGAAGAGCGCATTTACCGCCTGCGCTGCGTGGAAGCCTGGAGCATGGTCATTCCGTGGGAAGGCTTTCAACTATCCAAGCTGCTCAAAGAGGTCGAGCCGACCTCGGACGCCAAGTACGTGCGCTTCACTGCGCTGATGGATACCAAAGACATGCCGGGGCAGAAGGATGGCTTCTATCCCTGGCCGTACCAGGAAGGCCTGCGCCTGGATGAAGCCATGAACGAGCTGGCCATCCTGGCCACTGGCTTGTACGGCGAACCGCTGCCGCCGCAGGACGGCGCACCGATCCGCCTGGTGGTGCCGTGGAAATACGGCTTCAAATCCGTCAAGGCGATCGTCAAAATCGAGTTGGTCGCCGAGCAGCCCGCTACCATGTGGAGCAGCATCGCTCCGAACGAATACGGCTTCTACGCCAACGTCAACCCGAACGTGCCGCACCCGCGCTGGTCGCAGGCTACCGAACGCCGGATTGGGGAACTGAGCCGCCGCGAAACCCTGATGTTCAACGGCTACGCAGACCAGGTCGCCTATCTGTACCAGGGCATGGACCTGGCCAAGAATTACTAGGAAGTTGTCTCACCAAATGAAAAAGTGGCGTTTTACCCCATTGCAAATTGTCATGCACCTCGGTGCATGGTATCCGCTCACCCGGCTGATCTTTGATTTCCTGACCGGGAGTTTAAGCCCCAACCCGATCCAGGATTTGGAGCAGCGCACCGGACGGACGGCCATCACGCTGCTGGTCCTCTCCCTGGCCTGCACACCGCTCAACAGCATCTTTGGCTGGCGCGAACCGATCAAGCGCCGCCGCGCCCTGGGCCTGTACGCCTTTCTGTATGCCAGCCTCCACATGCTGATCTTCGTCGACCTGGACTACGGCCTGGCCTGGAACTTCATCTGGCAGACGATCGTCGAGAAGCCCTACATTATCCTGGGGGTGAGCGCCTTCCTGCTGCTGATCCCGCTGGCGGTCACTTCCTTCCAGACCTGGCAGATCCGCCTGGGCAAGAACTGGAAACGCCTGCACAAGCTGGTCTATTTGACCGCCCCGCTGGTGGCCTTCCATTATGCCCTGTCCAAAAAAGGCGATATCTTCCACCTGCAAGGCGACATCATCCGGCCGTTGATCTACGGGTTGGTGATTGCCATCCTCTTGATCTGGCGCATCCCGCCCATCCGAAAAGCCTTTTCTACGCTGCGCAGGAATATCGCCTCCGCGCTGCCGAAAATAAAAATCGGCCTGCAAAGTTCCGTCCAAAAAGAAGCATAAAAAACGAGGAGCGATAAGCTCCTCGTTTTTTATAAATGAGCGGTTTTAGAACAAACCGCGCAGTGTAAGCAGCAGGCCCAGAATCGCCAGGGGGATGCCGACGATCGCGCCAACCACGGTCAGGCTGACGATCACACCGACGATCATCAGCACCAGTCCCAGGATCACCGCGACCAGCCGGCCGGTCACTTCCACGATCCCGGCGATCAGCTTCCAGAGCGCCACGAACGGCCATAAATACCAGGGGGTGTGCCTCTTGTGTTCAGTCATTGCTATCTCCTTCGTTTTTATATACGCCATTTTACCGAAAAAGATGCGCGGGAGCGCTGGCGGAGGATGATATAATCGCTGCATGGAAGAGCCCATTCTTTCCCAACCGGAACCACAACCAGAACATAACGATACCGTGACCTTCAAGCGCAGTCATTTCTACTCTGTGCTGGTCGTGCTGGCCTTTGCTGCCGGCCTGCTGGTCGGGTATCTGGCCTGGGGACAAGCAGGTTCATCCCAAATGGCAGCCGACACTCCCAATAACACGGGGCAGGTGGTTCAAGATAGCCTTCCCACTGCTGCGCCCAAATTCGTCCGTTACAACATTCCCACCGAGGGATTCCCCAGCCTTGGCCCGCAGGACGCGCCGATCACGATCGTGGAATTTAGCGATTACCAGTGTCCGTATTGCCGCAAATGGTATCAGGAAGTCTACCAGTCGTTATTGGCCGCTTATCCAGGCGAGATCCGCATGGTCTACCGGAATCTGCCATTGACCACCATCCATCCCGATGCTTTCTCGGCCGCCGAAGCTGCGCTATGTGCCGGCGAACAGGACTCGTACTGGCCATACCACGACAAGCTGTTCGATCAGGCGTACGGTCTGGGACAGGATGCCTATCTCAAGTACGCAGCCGACCTGGGCTTGGATACGACCACCTTCGAGTCCTGCCTGACGGAAGAACGCTTTAAGCAGACGATCAACGACGACATGAACTTCTCGATTGGGATGGGTGTCAATTCCACGCCAACCTTCTTTATCAATGGCTTGGCCCTGGTTGGTGCACAACCGATTGAAGTCTTTAAACAGGTGATCGACAAGGAACTGGCCGGAGAAATCCCCCAAAACTAAGTTCACCGCCGAGACGCCCCAATGGGGCGTCTCTCTCATCTGGAGGGAAGATGAAAAAATTTGTGGCTGTGGCAGGCAATATTGGGGTGGGAAAATCGACCCTGGTTGGACTGTTGTGCGCGGAACTGAGCTGGGAACCCTTCTACGAGCCGGTGACAGAAAACCCGTACCTGGCTGATTTTTATCGCGACATGACCGCCTGGTCGTTTCATTCTCAGGTGTTCTTCCTATCCCACCGCCTGCGCGCCCACCACCAGATCGCCAAACATCCCACCTCCGTCATCCAGGATCGCAGCGTGTACGAGGACGCGGAAATTTTCGCCCAGAACCTGTACCTACAGGGGCACATCCAGCCTCGCGATTACCAGACCTACCGCGAATTGTACGAGACGGTGATGGACTTCCTGCCTCCGCCGGACCTGGTGATCTATTTGCACTCGTCCGTGCCGACCCTTCTGCAGCGCATCTCCCACCGCGGACGGGACTACGAGCGCACCATTGCGGCCGAGTATCTCGCCAGCCTGAACAACCTTTACGAAAAATGGATCGCCAGCTTTACCCTGTGCCCGGTGCTGACCGTCCCGGCCGACGACCTGGACTACGTCGCTTACCCCGGACATTTAAGGTTGATCTCCGCCAAGGTGCAGGAGAAATTGACCGGGAAAGAAGAAGTGGTCTTCGCCCCGGATGAAGTCGCGCGGGCGGCGGATTAGCACTTCGTTTGGCTAACCTTCTATTTTCTGCCTGGACTATCCAGGCAGTTTGTCTTTAATGCGATAAATTTGGTCTTGTTTTTCCTGTTTATTTCGTTATACTGTTCTCATGCCTTCCAGCGCAAGGCATTTTTTTTATTAGCGCTGACATACAAGGAGAATGCAAAATGAAATACGGCCCTGATCGGAATTTGAGCATCGCGCTCATTTCCCTGGTGATCATTTTAATCCTATCGGCCTGCGGACCCACGACCAGTGCCCCGTTCCGGGATTATTACGTCAGCACCACCGGCACGGATGCGTCCGGGCGCGGGACCAGTTCCAGCCGGCCCTGGCAAACGATCCAGTATGCCATCGATCACGCTGACTACTCCGGCACGAGCCGCGTGCGCATCAACGTGGCGGCCGGCACCTACACCGAAAACCTGACCATCGACAACACCCGCGCCGGCGGCACACTGGGCGCGGTGAACATCGTCGGCGCGGGCGCCGGGGATCCGCTAGGCGGCAGCGGGCTGACGGTCATCATTCCAGCCACCAGCCCGGCAATAACACGCTTGCCTCATCACACAATCTCGGGCGGCGTACGAGTCGAGTTATACGACCTGACCTTCCAGAGGAGCCGCCTGCTGGCCACCGGCGGGACGCTGTACATGCAAAACGTCTGGTTCGTATGGATGACCGGACGCTATGCGGTCCGCCTGCGGGACGTGGGCGTCTTCAATATCGTGGATTGCGAGTTCCATACCCAACCGGATATCCTCGTAGATTTTGCGGTCGAGATCGTCAACTCGGTCGGCACGATCCAGGGCGGATATTTCGGCGACGACTTCGACCACGTGATCGATGCATATTATTATGGATTAATTCCCGATGGGATTATCGATGATGGCTATATGCTCACCAGCGGAGCCGCAAACGTCACCATCGAGGGAGCAACCATCCACGGCTCAAAGAGATACTATGCCGACGGCGTCCGGATTCAAGCCCGCGCCACGGCCACCATCCGGGACTCGACCATCACCCGCGACCCGGCCACGGCTGAGCCGTACATCCCCGGCACATCCGACGGCATGGCGGCCGGCATTAACCTGCTGGATCCCAATGGCAGCGGTGGCAGCGCGGTCAAGATCAGCGGCAACACCATCTCCGGCTTCGACGTCGGCATCGGTCTGGACATCGGCGGTTACCGGGTCAAAGCCTCCGGTAACGATATTTCAGGCCTGACCGACGTGGTCAGAACCCAAAAATTCAATGACTTTGACCAGGCTATCCCCTGGGTTGACTTTGGCGGCGGCCCGCTGGGCAGTCCCGGCGGCAACACCTTCCACGACGTGGGCATGTATGCTGTCAACCACCAACGACCGTATGAATTCTTCGCCTGCTTCAACGACTGGCAGGTGGCCAACTCACAGATCGAGAATCGCATCCACGACCAGATGGACGATCCCAGTGTAGGCCCGGTCTACTGGGAAGGCCGTGAAGGCGCACCCTGCGGCACAACTTCCGCGCCGCTGGTAGCCGAGACGCCCACCTTAGGTACGCAGGTCTTCGAGATCTTCACCGACACCCCGACCATCACCCCCACGCCTGCCCCGCCAATGGTCGCCCTGACCAAAAACGGCTTCTGCCGTAAAGGGCCCGGGACGATCTTCAGCGACGTGACCGGCTTCGAAGCCGGGCAGGAATTGCTGGTCGAGGGGCGCAACGACGACCCCAACACCTGGCTGCTGGTGCGCATCCCGAACGGCGGCACCTGCTGGATCTCTTACAGCGTGGTCGAACCGAGTCGACCTGACTCTGCTTCCGATCCTGCCGACCCCCATCCCGCCGACCTTCACCCCGCCTCCATCGAACCCGCAGGGCTGCCTGTATTACGACCAGCAGCAGAACCAGGCCTGCTTCCCGATCGACAAGTGCCCGGTGCCTTTCAACCAGTCGCTGGGTGCCTGCAAACCATAAAGCGAGACTTCTAAGACTATAATAACGAACAAGCCCATCGGAATAAGATGGGCTAGTTCTTTTTAGACACTCTAAAAATTCTACTTATCTTAGCGGAACGACTGGCGGCCATTTGAACATAGCCTCCAGCCAGGGCAACGGTCCCGGGAAGGACGGCCAGAAATCCCTGCGCCAGATGTCCCTGCCGGGGGCATCGCATTCGGCCAGCACGAATTCCTGCGGTGTGGTATCCGGTAACAGGCAGGTGGAGGCGGTCTCGCCGACAAGGCCGGGCTGGGGTGGATAGACTCCATAGGTGGCGTTCTTGCTGAAAGGCGTGGGGAAGCAGGTATCCTTCCACTGATTACCGCTGTCCGGCAAGCGGCACCATGACTGGTCAGGCTTGGTGACGACCGTGTAGCTGAACGCATCGGCAATCTGGTTGGTAGGCCGCAACAACCGGACGGTATCGCCACCATCGCTGAGCGAGATGCCGGTGTTCAGGCCGAAGAAGGCGATGCGTTGTCCGGGTTTGATCATCAGGCTGGGCAGCGTATACGGGCTGGAGCCCTGGTTCGGCAGGTCGTCCAGCTTCCAGTTCTTCAGGTCGACCTCAACAAAGCCGATGTTGACGACCTCGATATACTCATCATATACATCCACGCGCCCATCGCCGTTCCAGTCATGACCAGCGCGCGGGACGACTTCGTTGAGCACTAAGTTTTGGACGATCGCTGTCGCCGTGCGGGTTGGGATCAGCGTCCGGGTTGGGTACGGTGTCCAGGTGGGTATCTTGGTCGGACTGGGAGTGGGCGTTACCGTGGTCGCCCAGTTGGGGTAACCTGGGCGAGCCCTTGATCGGGTTGGGGGATCGCCGGCATCGTAGCGCCCAGATGGCGCTGTGTCGGCGTAGGTGATCCAGGACGTGGGCGAGTTCAAAAGTCCACCGGCCGGCGCTCCATACTGGCATAGGTCAGACTGCTGCCCGCCGGCCAGGCGCCGCCGTTGGCATTGGCAATGTCGACCAGGTCGCCGTCGCTATCCATGCAGGCGCAGGACTCTCGCCGCTGTTGGATCAACTCGCCGAGTACGTGTAGATCTGGTCAGCCAGAAGTCCGAAAGTACTATTGTAGTCTCTTGTAAGCCGTAATTGTCCCTCGGCTGGCGTTGCGCCAGTGGCGGAATTCGTTCGGCAGGGATGCTGCCGCTCAAAGCGATATCAGGCGTGCCGTCGTCCGCAGCCAAACGCCAGCCATTCAGGTCGATCGTGCGCCGCTGGGATTGTACAATTCGATCCACTCGTCGCTGGATAAGCCAGGTCCCCGCCCAGGCCACCTCGTTGATGAGGACGCTCAAGCTGGGGGTGGGGCGTCGGGCGTCTTGGTCGGCGTGCCGGTGTTGGTGGGCGTGGGCACAGCGGCTGGTCGGCGTGACGGTTGGGGTCACGCTGAAGGCCCAGTTGTCCTGGCCGGGTGTACCGTAGATCAACTGGTCGGCGGCATCGCGGTCGCATCGCGGTTGGCGTCGTCCTCGAATTGATCCATCCGTAGGCATCGTCAGCGGCCACTTGCCCCGCTCTCGACCAGCCGCTCCATGCTGCGGAAATCATCGGAGTCCCCTGTCCCGGCCGGCCAGGCGCCGCCATCGGCATTGGCGGTGTCGATCTGGCTGCGATCTGGCGCTAAAAGGTAGAGCGTCTCGCCACTGTCGGCGAGCAGTCCGCTGTTGTAGATCTGGTTTGCGGTGACATTGCTGACGACATTGTCATCGCCGCGTTCGAGCAGGAAAAACTTACCCGCCAAAATTTTATTTTTTTCAGGATCGGGATCTACACCCAGAGGGAATGGACGGTTCTCCATCCGCAGCTTCCAGGCGCCAGCCGCTCAGGTCGATGTCACCAGAGGTGGTGTTGTACAGTTCGATCCACTCATCGCCTTCAAAAGCCTGGGTCCCGGCCCAGGCAACTTCGCTGATAATGATGTCCTGCGGGTTGTAAAGGTCGACAGGTTCAGCATTCCCTCCGCTCAGTCCCCGGATACGAAAATCGCTGATGGACACATGCTCCGCGACGGATTGACCACCAGACGCTGCATGAACGGACTCCCGAGAAATCGCCAGGACCGGCGAAAAAAGGTTCCCCATCAGGGCCAGGCCAAGCACAAATACGGCTGCCCAGCGGAAAAGGACAGACCGTTTTGCCAAAGCAGGGAAAACGAAGTGATTCGGCTTTTGGTTCACAGTTTTCATTTTAAGCATAAACCGTCGAAGCAGCAAGACACGGCACTGAATTCGCTGTGCCTGTCAGCGCTTGACGGTTTTTTGCAAGGGCCACCCTAATCAGCTGTTATCAGGCAGCCGTGGTTCAACAACCAGTTTGATGGCAGTCCGAACTTTCCCATCAATCTCGACATCTACGAACTCAGGGACGCAAACAACATCAATCCCATCCCCCGCAAGGTAGCCGGTCGCCAGAACCAGTGCCTTCACAGACTGGTTGACAGCCCCAGCGCCAATCGCTTGTACTTCCGCCCGTTTGTGCTCGCGGACCACGCCCGCGATTGCCCCGGCAACAGCAGATGTACGGGAGTTTGCTGAAACTTTAATGATATCCATTGAGAACCTCCCATTCGGTTCGTAGAGGGGCTTAACTGCTCTAGACAAAATTGTACAGGATTAAGTTGTTAGATTCAAGCAGGTATTTATTCAATAAGTATATATATGTAGTTGTCTTAGTAGGAGGGGTGGAGAATGTGGATAAGATCCCGGATCTCTAATTTGGCCTCATACCTGCAACGGGTCAAGAGAGTTTCCCCACATATGGGGATCCGGCGTGATTTTTAACTTAGGCCAGGTTGTGGATAGTTTTCGGACAAGAAATAAAGACTCCGCCTCATTTTTTAACTCATTCTAGATATTGGACTAGAGAAAAGTATGCCCCCAGATATGGGGTTCGGGTTTTCGCTCAAACCTCGAACAATTGAGCAGTTCTCCACAGGGAAGGGTGGTTATCCACAGTTTTTGGACACTTATCCACAGGTTGGTGCGTTCTGGTTGGGTCTGGCCTGCAATCAACAGCCCTAAATGTGGGCAGTTTTAAAGGCTGGTTCCCGTAATTTCCAACCCGTTGGAGGTCGCCATTTCTTCCAGGATTTCTTCGATGTCATCCAGGAATAGATCCAACCCCTGTACGCGGTCGTAGAATCCGCCCCCGGTCAGGCCCAGGTAGTCGCAGGCATCCTTCCAAGCCGCAGATTGCTCCGCCGGCAGGACAGAGACCGCCAGGGTCCAGGTACGCAGCAGCGGCCACAACATGGCCGTCGGGTCCTCGCCCTCCAGCATGGACAGGAAAGCTTTCTGGTAATAGCCCACGCGGGCCGGGTGGATACGCCCGTCCACGCGGGCGCTTTCGGTGGCGGCATCGAAAGCATCCCTCCACTGGGGCAGCCAGTTGGTCAGGTAGATCGTGTCGGCGGCTTTGGTCCCGCCAATCAGGCCAAGTAACCTGGCCGCGAAGTGCGAACGCTCGATGGCATCGGCGCGCTCGGGAAACTGGTGCAGCATCCGCCGTTCGGAAAGCGGTGGTCCGCTCAATTCGGCCACAGCATTGACGGCATGGTTGAGCGATTTCAGATACTTGGCAATGTCATTGGGACCGGCGTTTTCGATGAATTGCAAATCCATCCATATCTGGCGGGCATGACTGAGCAAACTATACGCACGTTGGAGGACGGCTTCAGGGTCCGTGAAACCGGCCCGCAAGCTGGCCTGGGTGAATTCGAAGAAATGCTGGGTTTCGTACAGCAGCATGGGATCGTAAATTTCATAACCCAGCCAGGGATTGGCACGCAGCTCGCGCGGCGGGTCGTATTCTTTTTTACTGTGATGGGTGATGTCGAGATGGAAATCCTGTGACAAGGCCACGACCTCGCGCGCCGCAGCCGGCGGCTCGGCATGGACAAAAACCAGGTCGATGTCGGTCGTGCCACCCAGGAAGGGGTTTTCGTTCAGCAGGGATCCGGTCAGGTAGGCGGCGACGATCTTTTGATCCTTGAAGGTTCGCTGCTGGACGGTCTCTTTGGCAATGCGGAGCAGGGTATCTCGCGTAATGCGCATTCGGGATTCCTCACGCAGGGGATGGGCCAGCCCGCTCGTTGAGAGGCAGGCTGGGTTGGTATGGATCCAGGCCGAGGCTTTGTCTGATACGGTTCTCGATCAGTTTGAGGTGTTCGGGGTAGCGAACGAAATCCAGCGGATTGGTATCGATCACCAGTACCGGCGTGTGGTCATAAGGCGTGGAAAAGAATTTTTCGTAGGCGTGATTGAGAGCCTCGATATAATTTCGTTCCATGTTGCGTTCGTAAGAGCGATCGCGCAAGGCAATCCGTTGCATCAGCACGTCTGTGTCGGCATGCAGGTAAACGATCAGGTCGGGTTGGGTGATTTTTTCGGCCAGCGCCTCATGCACCTTGTAGTACATGTCGAGCTCGTCGCCCTGCAAATTGATCTGAGCGAAAAGGGCGTCTTTGGCAAAGGTGTAATCCGTGATCAGGTTTGTGCCTTTTTCCAGGATGGCCGGGACGCTGCGGCGCTGCTGGTGGTATCGGCTGAGCAGGAAGAAGGTTTGTGTCTGGAAAGCGTAACGGGCACGGTCGGCGTAGAAATCCGATAGGAAGGGGTTTTCTTCAAACACTTCAAGCAGTAGCTCGGCGTCGAATGAGCGCTGGAGCAGGCGTGCCAGCGTGGTTTTTCCAACCCCGATGACTCCCTCGATCACAATGTACATGCACGGACTCCGATGGTGGTATGGGTTAAGCATACCATAATTCAGGCCCTCAAAAGGCGAAGCCTCGGCGGGTATAATAACTGCATGTCGTTTTACACCTCCCTGATCTATTCCCGGCAGATACCCTTGATCGGCCGGATTTCTTACCTGACTCTCAAATTACTCGGCGCGGAAATCCCCCGCTCGGTGCAGGTCGGTCCGGACTTCCTGCTCGAGCACGGCGGCTTCGGCGTGGTCATCCACCCGCACACACGCATCGGCGCGCGGGTCAAGATCTACCCGGGCGTGACGCTTGGCCGGGCTGACGTCCATCGTCCGGCCAGCGAGTCAGCCTTCGAGGGCTTCGAGATCGCGGATGACGTCATCCTGTCTGCCGGGGCGAAGGTGTTGGGTAAGGAGGGTGTTTTAAGAATTGGACGTGGGACGATCGTGGCCGCCAACGCGGTTTTGCTGGAATCGACGGGTGAGTACGAGGTTTGGGGAGGCATCCCGGCCCGTCAGATCGGAAGCCGGGAGCCGCTGCCATGAGCCCCAGGATTTGTCTGGTCCCGCGCGTGAGCGGTGTGGGCGGCATGGTCTCGTTCCAACACAAACTTTCCGCTGGGCTGGCGGCACGCGGCGTGGACGTGTGCTACGACCTGGACGAGACCCCCTACGATGCGGTGCTGGTTATCGGCGGTACGCGCCAGTTGAGCAAGCTGAAGCGAGTCAGGCGGCGCGGCGTCCCCGTGGTGCAGCGCCTGGACGGCATCAACTGGATCCACCGCAAGCAGCGCATTTCCTGGCGGCACACGCTGCGCGCGGAGTCCGGCAATTTCGTCTTGTCCACCATCCGCCGCTACCTGGCGAATCAGATCGTCTACCAGAGTGAGTTCTCGCGCAAATGGTGGGAAGACTGGTACAAACCTACCCGCGTAGCCTACAGCGTGATCCACAACGGCGTGGACCTGGGCTTGTATTCGCCCGACGGACCTGGCCAGCGCCCGCCCGATCGCTATCGTCTTTTGGTGGTCGAGGGCAGTCTGGGCGGCGGCTACGATATGGGACTGGAAAGTGCGGTCAAACTGGCTGAATTGCTGTCTGGCCAGCACGGCTTTCCGATGGAACTGATGCTGGTTGGCAAGGTCTCGCAGGCGCAGCAAGCTGAATGGAGCTCCCACAGCCGTGTACCTATCATCTGGAGCGGACAGGTTCCGCACGAGTCGATCCCGCAGCTCGACCGCTCGGCACACATCCTTTTCTCCGGAGACCTTCACCCGGCCTGCCCGAATTCGGTGATCGAGGCTCTGGCCTGCGGCTTGCCGGTGGTGGCCTTTAACACCGGCGCGCTGTCCGAACTGGTACCCGCCAGTGCCGGTCGGGTGGTCCCGTACGGCGGCGATCCGTGGAATCTCGATCCGCCGGACATGATCTCCCTGGCCGACGCGGCTGCTGAAATCCTGCACGACCTGCCCAAATTCCAGGCTGGGGCGCGAGCGCACGCCACATCCGCCCTGGGATTGGATAACATGGTTGACCGCTATCTCGAAGTTCTCTTACCTGGAGGTTGATATGGCACACGATCCCGAAGTATACGAATTCTTACGCAAGCATCTGCAAGCCATCCAGGACAACGACGTCGAAACCTATTCCCGGACGACCGGCGAAGATTTGACGCTGTACGAATGGTGGGTCACACCACACCGGATAGACGGGCTGCCTTTTCACGAATTTATGATGACCGCCAATGACCGCAGCAGCACGGTCTTCGGCGCCGAAGGGAGGGGCGCGCAAGCTGTGACGCGCTTCGACCTATCCAACCTGCACATCCAGCGTTACGGTGATGCGGCCATTACCAGCTACACCCTGCTGACCAGTACGTCTTCGGCGGACGGGGTGCAGGTGGCGGCTCACAACGAAACGCGCGTGATGGTCAAACTGGAAGGGGAATGGAAAGTGGTGCACGTGCACAAATCTCCGGCTTATCATGCTCCGCACGTCGAGCCTCGCAACTGATTTATGTCCAATCCATTGTTGTCGATCGCATCCTTCACCGCCCGCATCCTGCCGGCCCCGGTCAAGCGGGTCATCTATCGTATCGAACCGCTGGCGCGTCTGATCCGTGGCTCATTGAACAAGGTGGCTCCGTCGGGCTTGACGGTGGTCGAAATCGCAGCCGGGAATTTGGCGGGTTACAAATTCTGGCTCGACCTGCAAACCGAAAAGGATTACTGGCTGGGTACTTACGAACCCGAACTCCAGGCAGCGGTGCGCGAGCTGATCGCGCCTGGCATGCTGGTCTACGATGTCGGTGCCAATATCGGCTACGTCACGACTATCCTGGCCAGGGCGGTTGGGGATCAGGGCCGCGTCTTTGCTTTTGAGGCTTTGCCGGGGAACGTCGAACGCCTGCGGAAGAATCTCGAACTCAACGGGTTGGAGGCACAGGTAAGTGTCTATGCCGGAGCTGTCACGGACTCGACCCGGCCGGTGACCTTTCTGGTCCATGCCTCGGGCGGGATGGGCAAGGCTGCCGGTTCGGCTGGGCGCGACGAACCCTACCAGGCTGAAGTGACCGTCCCCGGCCTCGCCCTGGATGACTTTGTCTTTGCACAGGGCAACCCGTCCCCGCAGGCTCTCAAAATGGATATCGAGGGCGGCGAGGTGCTGGCTTTGCCCGGTATGGCGCGCATCCTGAAAGAGACCCCCCCGTTGATGCTGCTGGAACTACACGGCCCCGAGGCCGCCAGGGTTGCCTGGGAGAAACTGACCGAGGCCGGCTATACCATCCACGAGATGCGGCCCGGCTATCCGGCCGTCCCCTCACTGGAAGCACTGAATTGGAAAGCTTACCTGGTGGGGATGCCACCCGCCAGGTCATAGGAGGCTGTCATGCAGGCACGGCTGACTGCGATTACCAAAAGCAATGATTTTTTGTGGATGAGCCTGGCTTTGCTGGTGTTGATTACGCTGGCATTGCTCCTGCCCGTGCCTCCCAACGATTACTGGTGGTACATGCGCATCGGCCAGGACGTGCTGCGCACCGGGCAGGTGCCGGTCGTGGATACGCTCAGCTTTACCCAAGCCGGGGGACCGGTGGTTTACCAGTCCTGGCTGTCTTCGGTGTTCTTCTGGCTCGTCTACCAGGCTGGCGGCCTGCCGCTGACGGTGTTTTTACGCGGCGCAGTGATCGCCCTGACCTTTGGCTTGTGCTTTCACCTGATGCGCAAGGTCGGGGCCGGGCCGAAACTGGCGCTCATCCTGACGCTCGTAGCCGGGATCGCCAGCACGCACAACTGGTCGATCAGGCCGCAAATGCTGGCCTATCCGTTATTTATGCTCAGCTTGTGGCTGCTCTGGTTGTGGCAGGATGGACAGACGAAGGCCGTTTGGTGGCTGCCGCTGATTGCTTTGTTGTGGGCGAACCTGCACGGCTCGTTCGTGCTGCTGTTTGCGTTGGCCGGAGCCGCGCTGGTCTTTGGAAAGGGGCAGCGCAAAACCCTGGCCATTGTAGTTGGCGCCACCGTCCTGATCACCCTGGTCAATCCGCGTGGTGTTGCGCTCTGGAAGGACGTGCTTGGTACTTTCACCAGCACAACCCAGGCGCGGAACTTCAGCGTCGAATGGAAACCGCCATCCAACCAGGATTGGCAGATGAACATCTTCTTTGGCTGGCTGCTGCTCTTCGGGCTGTTGACCGCCCTGTCGCCCCGGCGTTTGAACCGCTTGGAGTGGGTCTGGTTCCTGGGCTTCGGCTGGCTGGCGCTCTCCGGGGTGCGCTACGTGATCTGGTTCCTGTTCATCCTGGGGACTCTGACGGCGGCTTTATTGGCAGAATTCGACCGCCGCTGGTTGGACCGGGGTAGCGTGCGCACCAGCATACCCACGCTTAACTACATCCTGGGTTGCTTGTTCCTTTTAATGCCATTGAGCGTCCTGCCAGGTGTGCGCGGGCAATGGTGGCAACAGTCCCCGCCGGTTCTGTCCGAAAACACGCCGGTGGCTGCGACCGAATGGCTGTCCGAAAACCCCGATATACCGGGGCCGATGTGGGCTGACATCAGTTTCTCGAGCTACCTGATCTTTGCCTTGCCTTCGCGACCTGTGTGGATCGATCCACGCTTCCAGGTTGCCTATCCAGCCGACCAGATCGAACGCTACCTGGTCATCATGCGCGCTCAACCCGATTGGGAGCAGGAACTCGACCAGGATCGGATCAATTTGCTGTTCCTGTCGGTCAGGGACCAGCCGGTCTTGCTGCCGGCTGTGGAAAACTCATCCCAATGGTGCGAACGCTACCGGGATGAGGTTGCGGTCATTTTTGTGCGCAAGTCGGTCAGCCAATCCTGTTAGGAGAAACGTGCGTATCAACTTAAGTTGGAAGAACGAATGGAAGGGAATCAGCCTGCTTTTTATCCTCATCGGGCAGATGAAAAATCGGAAGCTGCAAAGAGTTCTCTGGTCGTTGTCTTTTCCCTGCAACTCTTCTTGCTACGCGGTTTTCTGGACCGGAGGGGGGTAGCGTGAATCAGCCATCCTTCCCCGGTCGCCTCGGATTGCAGCAGCGTGTGTTGCCGGCTTACCGCGTCCCTTTTTTCGAGGCGCTGGCCGCGGCCTGCGCGAACGGACTTTCGATATTTGCCGGGCTTGCGCGGCCCAGCGAAAGCATCCTGCCGGCTGCGGGTTTGCAGACCGCAGGCTACGTCCCGGCGCGCAATTTACACCTGTTCACGGGGCCGCTGTATCTGTGCTATCAACGCGGCTTGATCGATTGGTTGGAAGTCTGGCAGCCTGAGGCCCTGATTGTGGAAGCCAACCCGCGCTATCTGGCCACGCCTGCGGCCGTGGGTTGGATGCATCAGCGGGGCAGACCGGTCATCGGCTGGGGCTTGGGCGCTCCGCCGCTGTCCGGACCCCTGGCCGGGTTGCGCGGGGAGCGGTGGGCGTCCTTCCTGGGCCAGTTCGACGCGCTGATCTGCTACAGCCGGCGCGGCGCGGGCGAATATGCCGGAACCGGGTTCCCGGGCGATAAGATCTTTGTGGCCCCCAACGCTGTCGCGCCGCGGCCGGTCGCTCCGCCGCCTGAACGTCCTCTGGCCTTTAGCGGCAGGCCGACGGTCCTGTTCGTCGGGCGCTTGCAAGCACGCAAACGCCTGGACTTCCTGTTGCGCGCCTGCGCGGACCTGCCCGCAGTACTGCAGCCGCGCCTGCTGATCGTTGGCGATGGACCTGTGCGCGGAGAGCTGGAAGCCCTGGCAGCCGAAGTCTACCCTTCAGCCGAGTTTGCCGGAGCCAGGCAGGGGGACGAGTTGAAGCCTTATTTTATGGCGGCCGACCTGTTCGTCCTGCCCGGGACCGGTGGGTTGGCGGTGCAGCAGGCCATGACCTATGGCCTGCCGGTCATCGTCGCCCAGGGGGACGGCACGCAGGATGACCTGGTCCGCCCGGAGAACGGCTGGCAGGTCCCGCCGGACGATTACCCGGCGCTGGTCGGGAGCCTGCGCACGGCACTGTCGGACGTGAAGAGGCTGCGCCAGATGGGGAATGCCTCGTTCCAGATCGTGGCGCAGGAGATCAACTTGAATAGGATGGTGGATGTTTTTGTGGAGGCCTTGAATTCGCTGAAAAACTAGAGCCGGCTGATTTCAGCCGGCTCATTTCTTAGATTTACTTGTGCACATACCAGGCGGCAACATAGCCCTCTGTCCCGCTTGAATCGCGCACGTTGAGCCACTGGTTGAAGACCCCCACTTTGGCTTCGGCGTTCGCCTCAAGCACGGTCAGCGGGCTGTTGGGCATCAAAACCTTGAGAATGGCCGTACCGGTCGTTGGGCCGCTGCGCATACGCAGGCCGTTGTAGGCCAGTGAGGAGACGTAAACCACCAGCTCGCTGGCAGGGGGGGGGGTGGAGGGAGTGGTCCCGCCGTCGCTGGGCGGGGTGGTGGTATCCAGCACCACGTACCAGGCGGCGACGTAACCCTCGTAGCCCTTGGGGTCGCGCACGTGGAGCCACTGGTTGGTAACGCCGATCTTGGGACGGGCGATGGCCGGGTCTTCCAGCACGAGCAGGCTGGCCAGGACTTTTACGACCGTGACCAGGGTCCCGGCCAGGCTCGGCTGGGAGCGCATGCGCAGTCCACCGTAGCCGACCGAGGCCGCGACCTTGACTCGCAATTCCGCGGTTTCCGGATCAGGAGTGGTGCCGGGCGGCGGGGTTGGTTCCGGCGGCGGGGTCGGACTGGGGGCTGGCGTGCTCGCGGAAGCGACCACCAACCAGGCTGCGACAAAGCCCTCGTTGCCTTTGTTGTCTTTTACGTTCAGCCACTCCCCCTGTTTGCCGATCTTGGGCTGGGCGGTGGCAGGGTCTTCCAGCACGGTCAGTTCGGTGTTGGCTTTCAGCACTGCCACCAGCGGACCCGCCAGGCTGGGATCGGCACGCATGCGCAGGCCGCTGCTGCCGACCGTGGACGAGACCCGCACTTTCAAGGTTGCGGGTTCCGGCGTGGGCTCGGGCGTGGGTTCGGGGGTCGGCTCCGGTGTGGGCTCGGGCTGTGGTTCTTCCGGCGGTGTGACGGGAGGCGGAGCTGGGGGAGTCTGTAATTGTTGGAAGGCATCGAAGGAATTCTGGATCAAATTGGCATAGAAATCCTGTTGCCCGGTCCCGTTGTAGATACCGGCGAACTTCTTGAAATCCAGTGCCTGCAGGGCCTTGACCGCGCCGGCATTCGAAACCACGTTCTGGACGAAGTCGAAGAAGCTCACCACCTGTTCGCGCTCACCGGAGGTGAAGGCCAGGAACATGTCCTGCACGCCTGCGTAGCCGAGAATGTTGTAATTGAAGCCCATGATCTGTGGTGCACCCATGCTGATCGACATTTTGGCGGCGGTGTCGTCCAGCGTGCTGGCAAAGTTAAAGACATCCCACTCGTTGTTCTGGCTGCTGTGGAAGTCGGACTGGTCGGGAGGCCGCCAGGGCTCGTCGACGGTGGGACGCCATTTATGGCCGGTCCAGCGCTGCTGCTGGTCGAAGGTGAAGTGCTGGTCGAAAACGTCCTGGTGGTTTTTGCCCCACTGGTCGTAGAAGATGTGGTTCTCGAAGCGGATGATCATGCGCCCGTCTGAAGCGAAGGCCTGTCCACCCGACTCGATCGCCAGCGTTGCCACGGCCACCCCCGCTTCGATCTTGAGTTTGTTAGAAAGCGCGCCCAGCAGGCCGCCGTATCGATTCCAGATATCGGCCACCAATTTCTGGGTCGGGGTGGCATCGGCGGCTGGCGTCAAGCGCGCCTCGGTCGAGGCTGGCAGCGGGACGCTCTCCAACCCATCGCCGACGGACGGCTTGACGCGTTGGGGTGTGGTTGTGTCGCCTGGATCAGGTTCGGGCATGGGCATGTTTTCCACGTACCAGGCGGCCACGTAGCCCTCACGGCTTTGCGGATCGCGGACGCGGATCCATTGATTGAAGACACCAACCTTGGGCTGGGCCACCTCGACCGGTTCGATGACCCGCATGGGCGTACCCGAGGCTTCGATGCCGAGCGTATCGGAGGCGGTCGTGCCCTGTGAGCGCAGGCGCAGGCCCGCATCCAGGCCGGCAACGACACGTACGAACATGTCGGTCTCGACCATGGCCGGGGGCGGGACGGTCGGAGGCACCACACCCTGGAAGGAGTACCAGATGACGGCAGTGATGAACTTCTTTGGCGGACGCCCGAATCCGTAGCGGGAGGTCAGCAGCGTCGGCTGGTTGTCCGATGGGTAGGGCCAGGGGTCGAGCATCAAGTAATCGTCCCCCTGTTTTTCGTACAGCACGACCCAGTGGTTCTGCAAACCGGAGGCCAGGGAGCGGTCGACCTCCACGATGACGGGTTGGCCGGCAGCCAGCGAGGCATCGATATCCAGCACCGGCGCGTCATAATCCCTGGAGAGCACGATGTTCTCGAATCGAAATTTGGTGTACAGCAATGGCAGCCCACCCCACACGATCAGGGGGCCAAGGAAGCCGTTGCCCGCCCCCAGATCCTTGAGCTTTTTATTAAGGGAGGCAGGTGTTTCCTGGTAGCCATAACCGTTGACCAGCATGGTCAGGCAGGTCAGCGTACAACCGTCGGTACCGATGGTTTCGTTACTGCCGAAACCAAGTTTTTGCGCCTTCCACTGCGGGTCCTGCTGTGAGAGATAATTCAGGGTGAAGGACATCTGACGACCTCGCTCCTCTATACGCGAATGAGACCTGTGTGCTCATATTATACAAAGAAACCTGCCTGCATTATACAATGAGCCGAACACAGGGCGCCGTACGGATACAAAAAGACCGAGGCCGCCGGCCTCGGTCTTTGGTCTTATCTCTGTCTGTCAGTCAAGTTTCCCGGTCAGGGAGGCCATCTTCAATTCCCCGATGGCCTTGGTGATCTGGATCTCGCGCGGGCAGGCCATGGTGCAGTTGAAGACAGTGTGACAGCGCGCCACACCGGAGGTCTCGCTGACGATCTTCAAGCGCTCGGAGGCGGCCTCGTCGCGGTTGTCGAAGATGAAACGGTGCGCTGTGACCAGGGCGGCCGGACCCAAATAGTCATCGCTGCCCCAGTAGGACGGGCAGGAGGTGGTGCAGGCTGCGCACAGAATGCACTTGGTTGTGTCGTCGAAGCGCTCGCGCGCCTCCACGCTTTGCAGGCGTTCCTTCCCGTCTTCGGGGATCGGACTGTCGTTGATGAAATACGGCAGGACCTTCTTGTAGTTGTCGAAGAACGGCTCCATATCCACGATCAGGTCCTTGACAACTTTCACGCCGATCAACGGTTCGACGGTAATTTTATCGCCGACATCATGGACCAGCGTCTTGCAAGCCAGGCGATTGCGGCCGTTGATGCGCATCGCGTCCGAACCACAGACACCATGGGCGCACGAGCGCCGGAAGGCCAGCGTACCGTCGAAGTGACCTTTGACCAGTTCCAGCAGGTCGAGTACGCGGTCGGTCGATACGGCCTCGAGTGTATAGGTTTCGTAGTGAAACTTTGAGTCTTTCTCAGGATTGTAGCGAAAGATTTTCAGGGTAACTTCCATCGCAGTCTGCCTCTCTCTACCTTACTAGTAAACGCGTTTCTGCGGCTCAAAGTGGGTGTAGACAACTGGTTTGTAGCCGATCTCCAGCTTGCCGTCCCGTTGCCAGACCAGCGTATGCTTCATCCAGTTTTCATCGTCGCGCTCGGGATAATCCTCGCGGGCGTGTGCACCCCGGCTCTCCTTGCGATTCAGGGCACTGACGGCCACCACTTCGGAAATGTCCAGCAAGTTGGATAGCTCCCAGGCGTTGAGCAGTTCGGTGTTGAAGATCCTGCCAGTGTCAGCGACGCTGATTTGTTTAAAGCGTTCCTTCAACTCGCGGACTTTTTCAACCGCCTTCGCCATACCTTCCTCGGTGCGGAACACGCCCACATCATCGAACATGACGGCTTTCATCTCGTTACCGATGTCGAAGACGTTTTCCTTGCCGCTGCCGTTGCGCAAAAAGTCGATTTGCTGGTGGGTGTAATCTTCCGGATCCTGCGGCAGGGGCTGCATGTCAGCACCCTTGGCGTACTCGGCCGCGTTCAATCCGGCGTGCTTGCCGAAGACGATCAGGTCGAGCAGCGAGTTGGTGCCCAGGCGGTTGGCGCCGTGCACCGAAACGCAGGCAGCTTCACCGGCGGCGTACAGCCCGGGGACGGGAGTGTTCTGGTCGTCATGGATGACCTGGCCGAATTTGTTGGTCGGGATGCCGCCCATGGTGTAGTGGGCTGTTGGCTGGACAGGCATCGGCTGCGTGACCGGGTCCACGCCGATGTAGGTGCGGCAGAAGTCGACGATGTCGGGCAGTTTCCCAAGAAGTTCATCGCCGGTGATGACGTAGGGCGAGCCGTCCGGGCGGGTACGTCCATCCAGCGCAGCATATTTGTTAATCGTCTCGGGGCGGGCGTCGAGGTACAGGTAGCGCTTGCCGCCGATGCCGCGTTTGTCGCGCATTTCCAGGTACATGGCGCGGCTGACCACATCGCGCGAGGCCAGGTCCTTGACGTGGGGCGCGTATTTATCCATAAAGCGCTCGCCCTTGTCGTTGATCAACACGCCGCCTTCGCCGCGCACGCCCTCGGTGATCAGGATGCCAAGCTTGTAAATGCCGGTCGGGTGAAACTGGAAGAATTCCATGTCCTCCAGCGGCAGGCCGCGGCGCAGCAGGATGGCTGCCCCGTCGCCGGTGTAGGCGTAAGCGTTGGAGGTGATCTCAAAGACGCGGCCATGTCCGCCGGTGGCGATGATGACCGACTTGGCGTGGAAGACGTGCAGTTCGCCGCTGGACAGTTCCAGCGCGACCACGCCGGCCGCTGCACCATTGACCATCAGCAGGTCAAGCACCTGGTACTCATCGAAGAACTTGACATCGTTCTTGATGCACTGCTGGTACAGGGTTTGCAAGATCATGTGCCCGGTGCGGTCGGCAGCGTAGCAGGCGCGGCGGACCGGCTTGCCGGTTTCATTGTTGGTGTGACCGCCGAAAGGACGTTGCGCGATGCGGCCGTCAGGCGTGCGTGAGAAGGGCAGGCCGTAGTGCTCGAGCTCGTAAACGGCCTGGACTGCCTCATTGCACATGAATTCGATCGCATCCTGGTCACCCAGGTAATCCGAGCCTTTGACCGTATCGTAGGTGTGCCATTCCGGGCGATCCTCTTCGATATTGCCCAAAGCCGCGCCGACGCCGCCCTGGGCTGCGCCGGTATGTGAGCGGGTCGGATACAACTTGCTGATGACGGCTGTTTTGGCGGTTTTCGAAGCGTACAGGCCAGCCATCAGACCTGCACCGCCCGCGCCAACCACCAGGACATCAAATTGATGAATGTTTGCCATGCATAACTCCTAAGAGGTCCAAATCACGTAGATGCCGATGAGGCTCATGGCTGCCAGGAACACAATGCTCAGGATACGAACCAGTTGGCGCTGTCGGGGTTTTACAAGGTAATCGTCCAGTACGACTACCAGCCCGTGCACACCGTGCGAGGCGGCTACCAGCAAGAGCAGGCTTCCCAGCCCTTTCCAGAAGGGAGTCGACCAGGGTGCCAGATCGAGCACGTTTGTGCTTTGGACGTGGGTGGCGTTGGGCATGAAACCCCAGCGCAGCACATCTGCCATATTCATCTGTGTGCGGGCGCCCATGATCAACGCGCCGATGATCCCGGTCAGGATCAAGGCATACATTGCCAGGGCAGTCAGGCGGGTGAAGATCCACATCAGCATTTCAAAATTCAAGCCCCGCTTGGACAAAGGTAAATTTCTCAATTTCGTGTCGCTCATCCTAGCCTCCCAGCGCATTGCGGACGATTACAAAGACAGCGAGGCTGTAGACGGGCAGAAAAACTGCCCATTCTACCCAGATGGCTTCGCGCTGAAACTCGATCAATTTCGGCCACAGGTCGAGGATGGTGATTCGGAGACCATTGATGGCGTGGAACAGTGCGCAGAAGAAAATAAAGATTTGGAAGAGCCAGTTCTCGTAAATGGTGTTGGCAATAACTCCGCCGTCTCCGCCCAGGAACGATGCCAGGATGTGCACTGTTACGAAGGTGACCATGCCGAGTCCACCGATGCGATGCAGGATGAACGTCAGCATAGGACCTTCTCCCCGGTAGCGCAGAGCTGTGGACAGGCTGACATTCCTTTTCAGGCCCATCTATGCCTCCTTGAAATAAGGGATTGTGGGAAGTAACCTGCGAGCTTCATTTTTTGATGAAACCAACCGTTTTAAAGATTTCTTTATTCCGGGCTTGCTCGTGGTGCAGGTGAAATGATCCTGACACGCGTAAGACCCAAGGTCCATATTTTACCTCTTTTCGGAAAACACCTGGCATGCCATCCGTTGCCAGTCCATTGTGGATCGCTTTCGATCCCGTTCTCCGCATCGGGGGTATGGAAAATTATCGTATGGGGGATTGTTTTCACAAAGTGACAATCATCCTAGAAATTTCGTTCCAGACTTCCTTTAAAAAAGTGGACAGAGACCCTTATAATCCAATTTGGTTTTGTTTCCGTGTCCCTCGTGCTCACACTGGATTTATTCTAACCCACTTCGTGTGAATTGGCACGATCGCCCGCCTAGTTACGGATTGTTCTAAGGTAAAATCAAGCCATCTCGTGCAGAACGTCACAGAAAAGTCGCCAGGAGGTGCACATGTCAGGTTCAAATCAAATCAGCCGGCGGGATTTCATCAAGGTGACCACCGGTATCATTGGGGGGATCATCGGAATTGGAGTCGGCGTACCCGCTGTCGGTTACTTGCTCCAGCCGGCGTTCCGCAATGACACTGCTGAGGCCTGGATCCCGATCGGAAAACTGGATTCGTTCCCGGTCGGAGTCCCGACCCCCTTCTCCTTTACACGTACCAAGATCAATGGTTGGGAAAAGACCGCCACCAGTTACGGTGGCTACGTTTTGCGCAAGTCGGAAGACTCGCAGGACATGCTGATCCTGTCCAGCCGCTGTACACATCTTTCCTGCCGCGTAAACTGGAATCCGGATGCCAAGGTCTACACCTGTCCCTGCCACGATGCGAAGTTCAGCGAGGAAGGGGCGGTGCTGGCCGGCCCTCCACCCCGGCCGCTCGACCGCTTCACCCAGTTCAAGGTCGACGAGGAAAGCAACCTGCTCATATTTTTCTCGGAAAAGCAGCAGGGAGGCTGACAATGTGGCAAAAAATTTATCTTTGGATTGATGAACGCCTCGGTCTGGAGGCAATGTACAAGGCTGTGCTCGACCGTCCTGAGCCGAAAGGCAACTGGTGGAACACGCTTGGCTCCGCAAGCCTGTTCCTGTTCATTTTGCAAGGGGCGACCGGCATTTTCCTGACCGTTTATTACACTCCCTCCCCAGACCACGCCTACGACAGCATCCAGTACATCATGAACGGCGTGACTTTTGGCTGGTTGATCCGCGGCATCCATCACTGGGGCGCGACCTTGATGGTGCTGGTGGTCTTCATCCACATGCTGCGCGTGTTCGTGACGGCCTCGTTTAAATACCCGCGCGAGCTGACCTGGCTGATCGGTGTCGGGCTGCTGCTGGCCACGCTGGGTATGGGCTTTACCGGTTACCTGCTGCCCTGGAACCAGCGCGCTTACTGGGCCACGACCGTAGCCACCCAGATCGGTGGGAGCGTGCCCTTCATCGGAAAATATATCCTGCAGGCCTTGCGCGGTGGTCCGGACCTGAGCGCCCTGACCCTGTCCCGCTTCTTCTCGGCCCACATCTGGATGATCCCGGCGGTCCTGGCTGGATTGATTGGCGTGCATCTATATCTGATCATTCGCCACGGGGAATCGCACTTCCCGGATAAGGAAGATTGAGGAGCACAGCCATGATAGATGAGATTAAACAGAAAATCCACCAGAAATACGAACGCATGCTGATCCACGGCGAACGTTTCTGGCCGGACAGCATCTTCAAAGATGCCATCATGGCCCTGGCGATCTTTGCCATCCTGATCCTGCTGGCAACCTTCATCGGGGTGTCTCCCGAACCGAAAGCCGACCCGAGCGATACGGCTTACGTCCCACGGCCTGAGTGGTACTTCCTGTTCCTGTTCAAATTTCTGGCGCTTTATGGGCAAATCCCTGTGTTGGGCAAGATCGAGTGGATTGCGACCACAATTATCCCGGGCGCAGCTGTGCTGCTGCTGGTGGTGCTGCCCTTCCTGGAGCGTAATCCGAACCGCTATTACGGCAAGCGCATCCTGCCCCTGAGCGTGATGGGCGTCGCGATCGCGACCATCGTCTCACTGACTCTGATGGCCAACAATCCCACCACCTCCGACCAGCCGGGCATCTTCTGGGGCGGCATACTCCAGACGCTCGCCGGCCTGGCGCTGCCGGGACTGGCACTGCTGCTGTTGTTTGGGATGGCCTATTTCATCAAGAACTCTGGCAAAGCCATGATCTGGACGGCGGGCACGGCCTCGACCCTGATCCTGGCCCTGACCGTTGCGGTGCTGCTCATTGCGCCGGCGGCCAAGCAGGAGGAAGTCGAGGTGGCGACCAACATTCCCGACCAGGTCGTGGCCGGGCAGGACCTGTATTCGATCAACTGCGTCGAGTGTCACGGCGACGACGGCAGTGTGACCACCATCGAGGGCGTCGAAGGGCTGGAAGGCAAAGTGATCAGCGCCATCAACAGCACCGACATTCTCTACACGCTGGACGACGCCTCACTGGCGGATATCATCGCCCACGGCCGCCCGGAGGCGGGCATGAACCCCTTCGGCAAGGCCTACGGCGGCGAGCTTTCCAGCAGCGAGGTCAGTTACATCGTGACCTTCATGCGCTACGCCTGGGACGACCGCTTCGAGATGCCGCCGATCAAGCCGCTCTACCCGCCGCTGGCGGAGGGCGAAATCCCATCGTATGAAGTCCACATCCAGCCGATCGTCAAACGTTACTGCCTGTCCTGTCACCGGGCCGGCAAGGACAACAACAACTACCTGATGGACACCTACGAGAATATCCTCAACTCGGGCGACAACGCCCCGGTGCTGACGGCCGGCGACCCGGCCAGCCTGCTGCTCAAGGTGATCCAGGGTGAGAGCATCCCCGACCCGCAGACCGGCGAGGAGATGGTGCGGCCCATGCCGCCCAATCGCCAGCTCAAAGCCGATGTGGTGGACGTGTTCGTGCGCTGGGTGATGGCCGGTATGCCGGATAGCGCCGCCGACGCGGCCGCCATCCCGACCCCCACGCCGATACCCACCCCGGAAGCGACAGCGACGCCGTAAGCGAAATTGGTAGAATCAACAAGGCCATCCTGAGAAGGATGACCTTGTTCTTTAACCATATAACCAAAAAATTTCGGGCAATAGATAAACACGTCCCTCCCTCATCCGAAAGGTGGGCTCGGTGATAGCCTTTATTTTACGGCTGAGAGCAAGTGTTCATGGTGCTGGATCACCTGGCTGAATCCAACCTGCTTCAACCAGGCCCGGTATTGATCGAAAGAATGGGCTGCGCCGCCGTTCCAGGTGCTCATCAACAGCGTGGCGCGGCTGGCCCATTCCGCGGGTTGCTCGGTTGACATGATGGCGTCGATCGCCAGTCTGCCGCCGGGTCGCAAGGCCTGGAAAGCGCGGCGGAATACGTTGAGGTTCTGTTCGGGGGTCAGGATATAAGTGATCAGCCCCAGCAAAGCCGCGTGGTAGGCTTGTGTTCCAAAATCAGCCGAAAGAATATCGGCCGGCATAAAGGTGGTCCGCTCGCTAATCTCAAAGCGTGAAGCCAGGTCGCGCGCAACTTCCAGGACGGACTCGCTGTCCACGCAGGTGACCTGAACGGACCGGTTGGCTTGCGCAAAAGCCAGGGTCTTGATGCCACATCCGCAGGCCAGGTCGAGCATTTGCAGCGGCTGGTCGGGACTGGCCTCGACTCCCACCGTTTGCCACAAATCCAAGCTGTATGCAACCCGGCTGGGACTGAAACTTTCGAGCCAGGCGTCCTGCGCCCAGGGCAGGGTATACCCGGCTGATTTCCCGGAGCGAAGCGTTTGCAGCAGCTTGTCCCACAGGATGGGGTCGGTGTTGGCCAGAACCCAATCACCGGCATAAGTCTTCTCGCCGCGTACCAGGAAGGCCGCTGCGGTGCGGGTCAAGGCATAGGTATGCGGCTGGGCCTGATATTCGAGAACCTGCGTGCTGCTCAAGTAGTTGAGCAGGGCGCGGATGCCCTCGACATCGGCATGGCAGCTGGCGGCGACGCTTTCTGCGCTGGCAGGGGCGGCTGACAAGGGTGTAAAGATATCGAGCAGGAGCGCCTGGCGTGTGAACTGTCCAAGAAAGCCTCCCCCGTACAGGCCGTAGATCGGATCCGAATTCGGATGAGTGACGGGTGTGTTCATTGTGAGTCCACCAGGCGCAGCATGGGATTGGCGTCCTGATTGACACCGAACTTGAATACATCTGGCCTGGCGTAATGCCCGCTGACATCGAACATCCGCTTGGAAGCGGTGATCCGCTTGAGATCGATTTCCGCGAAAAGAATTTCTTCCTTCTCTTTTACCGGCCCGACCATGATTTCACCGTCGGGGGCAATGATGCAGCTGTGCCCGGTGTTGATCCAGGTTGTGTCTTCGGCATAAAGTTTTTTAAATGCAAGCCGGTCCGGAATATCCTTGAGGTGCAGGGGCATGCAGCAGCCGATCACGAACATGCCGCCTTCCTTGGCAATGTGCCGCAGGGTGGTTGTCCACATATTGCCCCGGTCCCAGGTGGGGGCCACATAGACCTGGGTGCCCCAGGCATACATGGCGTTGCGCGCCAGCGGCATGTAGTTTTCCCAGCAGATCAAGCCGCCCAGCTTGCCCACCGAGGTATCGTAAGCTTCAAGCGTGCTGCCGTTTCCCTGCGACCAGATGGTGCGTTCACCGGCGGTGGGGATCAGCTTGCGATGCGTGCCGAGTAGATTACCGGCGTCATCGATATAGAGCAAGGAGTTGTACAGGCTGGCGTTGCTGGCCTCGCTGTTGCGTTCATTGATGCCCATCACCACGTTGATCTTGGCTTTGCGCGCAGCCTGGCAAAGTCTTTCGGTGGCCTCGTCGGGGACGGAGATCGCGTTCGCGACCAGTTCGGTGTAGAGCGAATCCAACAGGTCTGCCTGTCCGCCTGAAGCCACCCACACCCACTCCGGATAGCCGGGGAAAAAGGCTTCAGGAAAGACCACCAGCCTGGCTCCCTGTTTGCCTGCCTCGGCGATCACTTCACAGGCTTTCTCAAGGGTGGCTTTCCGGTCGAGAAAAACGGGCGTTACCTGTGCAGCGGCAACGATAAAAGGGGATTGAACATTCATTTGATTCCTTTCTCATCAGGCAGGAGTAGGTCCAATGATCGAATATGCCATCCTGTCCAGAGGAAAGCCAGGCGGAAATTTGGCTGATCGATATTTCTTGTGACAAATTGGACCTTTATTGTGTGAATACCTTAGCATGATTATCCCCCGGGGTCAAGTTGTGTCGCGCCTGACTGCGCGGATGCCGTTTATGAAGCATAAAAATAGTAACCAGGCAGATCACAGGCTGGCTACTAAAAGTCGGGCGCAGCAAACTTATCGTCTCACGGTACGGGCAAGACTGTCTGCGCCATCAGGATGTCGGGCACGTCCCAACCCTTTTGTTCGGCCAGGGTGATGAAAGCCCGGCGGAATAACAGGGTGACTTTGACGATTGCCCCACCGTCTGCGGGCGCGGCGAAGGTGTAGCTGCTGCTGTCGCTGCCGGAGGCTGGCAGGCGGTTGTCGCTGACGATGCGGGTCGGGTTCCAATATGCGCCGGTCGGGGACACTCCCGTCCAGATTTCCATCAGGATTTTGGCATACGCCTTGCCGGGCAGTCCGGCGTAATAGCCCTCCTGTGGTTTCCCGACCCCGCTCCATTCCGGCAGGACCGGTCCCTCGGTCAATTCCAGCGCTGCGCCATCCGGACCCTGGGCCTGCACCAGCAAAAGCATCTGCCGCAGCGGCGAATCGGTCGGGACGTGGTGACCGGTCCGGTCGTTGGTGAGCGTCACGTCCACCATGACCTGCTGTCCCTCGCGGCGGGCAAGAGCCTCCAGCGTGACCGCGTTCTGGAGCAGGGTCTCATCGGAGGCACCCGGCATGCGATGGCTGAAGATGGTCTGCGGATCGCGCGCCACCCCGCCCTGGTCGGGGAGCGCGAAATGGTCCGTGCCCAGGTGCGGCATGTGACAGTCCTGGCAGGTCTGGCCGGTTTCGGGATCGCTGTAGGGACTGGCCAGCCACTCGCCGAACGAATTGTAGATGGTCGTGCCCCAGAATTCCCCGAAATGGCAGGCGGCGCAGTACTGGCTCTGGCGCTGGATGGGCGCATAAGTGTCCTCGCCTGGAGCCACGTCATCGAGCGGACCGGCGAAGAACTGGTGCCCGTCCGGCGGCCGGCGGAACTCGAAGGAGAGCACACCCGGCATGTTGGGATACGGCAGACCGCTCTTGGGGGCGAGACGAATGTCCCAGACTTTATGGCAGAAATCACAGGAGATGCCCTCCGCCGAAACGCCGGAGAACGTGCTGGGGTCGACTCCATAAGGATCGTCCACAGCCGCCGCAGGGGTGTGGCAGGCGGCGCAGTTGCCGGCCGTCTCGGGAAAATCGAGTTTGTAGCCGGGACCGTAATAGGGCTGGTCAGGATCGGGGGGCAGCGGGAAGCTTCCGTAATCCCGGCTGTAGGCGTAGCGCGTGTCCGGGCTGCGGTCCCCGAGCAGGTCGGTGCCCGTGTACATGCTCAGAAAGCGCGGGTTGTTTGCGCTCCGGGCGTGCGCGTCCAGCAGCCATTCGTCCACCGGCAGAGATATCCCGGTTTGTGAGGGAGGCGAATCCGCTGTGCTGTGGCATTGCGCGCAGCCCTGGTTCTCCCCCTGTCCCGCGTGGTAGGTCGATGGCAGCCAGGCGTAGTCGGGGTTGTCGCCAGTGTGGTGGGCATGGAGCGCGATCTCCACATCGGAGGAGCCGGGCAGTAC
Source organism: uncultured Chloroflexia bacterium (assembly GCA_963790075.1). Classification (GTDB taxonomy): domain Bacteria; phylum Chloroflexota; class Anaerolineae; order Anaerolineales; family Villigracilaceae; genus CAYOUV01. The sequence goes on along the minus strand of CAWBNG010000008.1, from coordinate 108,321 downwards.
GGCTTCGAGGCCGTTGATGTAGTAGCCGGGGGCCCAGGCGGTGACAAAGACCGGTTGGGCGGGAACCAATCCCGTCAGCACGAAGCGGCCGTCGGGGTCGGTGACGGTTTCGAGCGTGGTGGCTTTGACCCGTACGGTTGCAGCGGCGACGGGGTGATGATTTTCGTCTATCACGATCCCGCTTACCGCGGTCTGCCGGGCTGAGCAGGCGAACAAGACACTCAGTACGAGGAAGACACCTGAAAAAAGAAGGAGCTTCATGGTGTTCCCGGAATTCGATGCCGGCACGCTAGGGTCCCCCAGCCGCGCTCGAACCTCCCAAGCGGAAGACGCCGCTGCGCACCCGTCCCGGCGTACAGCACTGAGCCGTCGGCCGAAAGCGCCAGGTTGGTGATATTGCGAACAGTCAGGCCATTGTTGAGGCTCTGCCAGGTCGCTCCGCCATCCAGTGTCACAAAGACGCCCGACAGATGCGAGGCAGCATAGATCAAATTGGGATGACTGGGATCTGGCAGTATTTTGACGATCAACTCGTTGGGATCCATGCCAGCTGCCGCCTGTGTCCAGCTCTGTCCGCCATCGCTGCTGCGCCAGATGCCGCCGTGCTGGGAAGCTGCGTAGATGATATGCGAATCGAATGGATCGAAGACCACGTCCGTGACGACCCACAGATTGAGTTCGACCATCGATTTATCGTTGCCAACAATCGGCACCTGGCGGGTGGCCTGGTCGAACGACTCGACCAGCGACCACGAGTTGCCACCATCAGCACTTCGGTACAGCCCCGTGATCGTAGCCGCGTAGAGCAGTTGGCTGTTTTCAGGATGCACGGCGATGCTCAGTACGGCCTGATGGTCAAACGGTGTCCCGCTGAGTTCCTGCCAGGTATGCCCGCCGTCACTCGAGCGGTACATGTTCGGCATCGGGTCCAGACAGTAGGCGGCCAATCCATCCACACAGATGGCATTGTTGAAACCAAGGTACAACACGCTGGGATCGGAGGGCGCCAATGCCAGGGCGCGCATGGAAGCGACGTCGTTGGTCATGCGCCCGGCTTCCATTTCGGCCAGCAAATCGACCACCCGGGTGCGTGTCCAGGTCACGCCGTCATCCTGGCTGTGCCACAAGCCGCCGCCGCTGTCGCTGGCAATCAGGCCGGTGGGAGTACGCAGCACCTGGGTTGCCGAAGGTAAGCTGGTACCAAGCCAGTTCTCCCCTCCATCCGGGCTGCGGAAGCCTCCGGTATTGGCCCCGACCAGAATTGTCTGGGCATCGTTCGATGGGACCAGCATGCCGGCAATCGTAGCGCCGGTGTAGCCCTTGCTGGCGTCCACCCAGGATTGTCCGCCGTCCGTACTCAGGAAGTTGCCGCCGCCGTAATTGTTATCGAAGATGCGGTAGGGATCGCGGGGATCGACCTGCAAATCGATTGGCATGCCGGCCTTGCGGTCCTGCGTGGCCAGATCGAAGGTCTGCCAGGTCCGCCCGGCATCATCGGAACGCGAGATGACGCCCTCAGTGGCCGAATACCAGATGTCTGGATCGCTCAAGGCGATTTCGACCGCGTCCGAGGTGGTCGGTCCGCCTTCCATGCGGGTCCAGGAATCCCCACCATCGTAGGTGACGAACACGCCGCCAATGCCGAAATTGCTCACGGCCGCGACCAGGATGTCGGGATTCTGCGGATGCATGAACAGGCTGGGAATGATCAATCCACTCAAACCGTTGGATTCATTCAAGACCGTCCAGGACTGGCCGCCGTCATTGCTGCGCAGGATGCCCACCCCGCCGCGAGCCTCCGCTGTCTGGTTGGCTGGGGCGCGGTCGAAGATCCCGGTGGAGACGTAGAGGCGGTTGCTGTCCCGCGGGTCGACCCAGATGTAGCGGGCGATGTTCTTGCCCGACCAGATGCGGACCCAGTTCTGGCCGCCATCGGTCGATTTATAGACCTCCCCGCCGTACCCGTGCGCATCGGGGAGGTGCGTCTCTGCTGCCCAGACGACTGCGTCGACCTCGCTTGCCGCGTAAACCACTCTGGGATCATTGGGGTCGATCGTGATCCCGCGGATGCTGCGGCCTGCATCGGTGATGCCGTTGTCCATTTCTGCCCAGTTGTCCCCGTTGTCGCTGCTGCGATAGACGTGCCCGGTCAGCTGTGTCCCGGCCCAGATCACATCGTAATCATGCGGATCGATCGTCAGGCAAAAAATGGGTACATCGTTGCCGATGCCCGGTAAAATGCCCGCGTTGCTCGGGAACCAGGTCTGCCCGCCGTCAATGCTCTTATTGACTCCCGCGTGCGCGTCCGTCACGAACATGACCTCCGGATTGTCAGGCCGCATGCGGATGTCATATCCCAGGCCGCCGGGAGGACCGCCGGTGGCTACCCATGAACCGGCCTGATAGGCTGGCTGCCCGGGCGCGGCTGGTTCGGTCGGGTTGGCCTCACCGCTGACGGTGATCTCGAGCGTGCGCGTATCGAAGCGGGTGCCCAGGTCGACGGCCAACTCGTAGACGAGCGTCTCCGGCGGACACACTTGCCTCTCGCCCACTTTGGAGACCGGTTCGCCGTTGAGCGTGGCGCCGAAGCCTTCCGTCACCTCCCAGCGCAAAAGCGTGCATTCCCCGGGCTTTACGCGAGTTTGGTCAGCTGTAAAAATGATCCCGGCCCCTCCAGCAGGCTGATCTGTAGCCTGGCTGCCGCAGGCAGCCAGGCTACAGATCAGGGTTGCCGAAATTATTAAGTGGGTGAGCCTGGTTTTCAATTTCAGCTCCTTTTCCCTGACCGGGCAAAGATCAAGGTGTCAATCAACTTGTCAGGTGCAGTGGGTTTGCCAGTGCTGGGGAACCGTAGAATTGGGGTGTATGTATAGAAAAACTATACAATAAAATGTGTGAAGAAACAACATATAATGGCACGAAGCGTGTGGTTGGCCGTCTTTTACCCATTTCTAGTTAACATAAACTCCCCCTCCCGTTACGGGAGGGGGAGTTTGCTGGTGGCAGAACGCTAAAACCTAATCATCCATGTGTTTGATGATTGCGTCACCGAACTCGGAGCATTTAAGCAGCGTGGCACCGTCCATCAGGCGCTCGAAGTCGTAGGTGACGGTCTTGGCCAAGATGGCGCCTCCCATGCCCTTGATGATCAGGTCAGCCACTTCGGTCCAGCCCAGGTAGCGGAACATCATTTCGCCTGAGAGGATGACCGAGCCGGGATTGACCTTGTCCAGGTTGGCGTATTTGGGTGCGGTGCCATGCGTGGCTTCGAAGATGGCATGCCCGGTTTCGTAATTGATGTTTGCACCGGGGGCGATGCCCATGCCGCCGATCTGGGCTGCCAGCGCGTCGGACAGGTAATCGCCATTCAGATTCATGGTGGCCAGCACGTCGAATTCCTTGGCGCGCGTAATAGTCTGCTGGAAGACAATGTCGGCGATGGTGTCGCGGATACGCAGCTTGCTCTTCCATTGGCCATCACCATGCGTATCCCACAAGGCCAGGGCTTCTTTAACTTCTGCAATGATTTCCTGCTGCTTGTCCGGCGCCATCATATCGAAACCAGGGTCGATCATCCTGGCGTTCTCTTCCACGCTCAGGCCGGGATTCTTCTCTTTGTTCCCCAGGATCCAGGTCTCACGTTCGGTGACGATCTGGTCGCGGAATTCGCTCTTGGCCAGCTCGTACCCCCAGCCGCGGAACGCGCCTTCGGTGAACTTCATGATGTTGCCCTTGTGCACCAGGCTGATGTCCTTGCGGTCGTTATCCAGCGACCAGCGGATCGCCGCGCGGACCAGTCGGTACGTTCCTTCTCGCGAAACCGGCTTGAGGCTGATGCCGGCCGTGTTCGGGAAGCGGATTTTGGCATATTCCTTTGGAAATTTTTCTTTCAGCAGTGCGATGAATTCGGCATTTTCGGGCGTGCCGTATTCGAACTCTGCGCCGGTGTAGATATCTTCCGTGTTCTCGCGGAAGATGACCATATCCACGTATTCGGGGTGCTTGACAGGCGATGGCACGCCTTGCAGGTACTGCACCGGGCGCTGGCAGACGTACAGGTCCAGGTGTTTGCGCAGGGCTACGTTCAGCGAGCGGATGCCGCCGCCGATGGGGGTGGTCAGCGGGCCTTTGATGCCGACCATAAATTCCCGGAATGCTGCAACGGTTTCCTCGGGCAGCCAATCATTGAATTTGTGGAAGGATTTTTCGCCTGCATAGACTTCCATCCAGTGGATTTTGCGTTGGCCGCCGTACGCTTTTTCAACTGCTGCATCAAAGACACGGACGGAGGCTTTCCAAATATCACGGCCGGTGCCGTCGCCTTCAATAAATGGCAGGATCGGGTTGTCCGGAACCTGCAGTTTTCCGTCTTGCATTGTGATTTTTGCGCCACCTGCAGGCACCATTACATTTTTATAAGCCATAGAGTTGCTCCTTTGGAAAAGTCAGGCGGATTATAGCATGCCCCTTGGGGATCACATCCGCACAGATTACAATTTAGTGATGATTGTCACCAAAAATCTACCAGTTAGATGCAATTGACCGTGAATTGTTGCATTGACCTTGACAAGCTGTGGGGGTGGCATATAATCAACCCCAATATGTGTGCACAAACGGTCCTTCAAAAAGAAAAACAACCCAGCCTGCATCCCGGAAGTGCATTGATTATGAAACCGGAGAGTCGCCAAAAGCGACTCTCATTTTTTATCGTGCCGATGGCGCACTCTGTATAATTAAACTGTGCTCAGACTCCCCGGATTGATCGACCCCCACGTGCACCTGCGCGAACCCGGACAGACCCACAAAGAAGACTGGGACAGCGGGACCTGCGCAGCCCTGGCCGGCGGCCTGACGATGATATTGGCCATGCCGAACACCAAACCGCCGATCTTCGACAAAGCCACGCTTGAGCTGGCGCTGGATGCAGCCAAACGGAAAGCCCGCTGCGACTACGCCCAGTTCCTGGGTGCAGGTCCCGATAACGCCGAAGCGGTCGCCGCGCTGGCACCAAAGGCTGCCGGGCTGAAGATGTACCTCGACTCGACCTTTGGCGAGCTGCGCCTGGACGATATGTCCCTGTGGATGCCGCACTTCGAGAAATTCCCGGAGGATTATCCCATCGTGGTGCACGCCGAAGGCCGCAGCATGGCCGCCGCGATTTTATTTGCCGCCATCTACGACCGTCCGGTCCACGTTGCGCACATCTCGCTCAGGGAAGAAGTGCTGCTGATCAAGGCCGCCAAACAGCGAGGCATCCAAGTGACCTGCGAGGTCTGTCCGCATCACCTGTTCCTGAGTGTGGACGACATCCCGGCCATAGCGCACGATCATCCCGGCCGCGGCGAGGTTCGCCCAAGCTTGGCGACAAAAGCTGACGTGCAAGCCCTTTGGGACAACCTGGACCTGATCGATTGTTTCGCCACTGACCACGCCCCGCACACTATCGCGGAAAAGGATAGCGATTACCCGCCGCCCGGATTCCCTGGCCTGGAGACGATTTTGCCGCTGCTGCTGACCGCCGTCCACGATGGACGATTAACCATTGACCAAGTCATCGAAAGGCTGTATAAAAATCCCAAACGCATCTTCAACCTGTCCGAGCAGCTTGAGACCTGGGTCGAAGTGGACGAGAATGATGGCTACGAGATTCACGCTGCGGACCTGCACTCCCGCTGTGGCTGGACGCCTTTCGAAGGCTGGCAGGTCAATGGTAGGGTGAGGAAAGTAGTCTTACGTGGTAAGACTGCTTTCGAAGATGGGAAGATTTTAGCAGAGCCAGGATATGGAAGGAATTTGAGAGAATAGAATGCGATACATAGGACGCGGATGACACTGATGATGCAAATTTTCACGAATAAAACAATTGATACATCGAAGGAATCTTGATGTCGTCTAAACGAATCGGATACCTGGACATTGCCAAAGGAGTAGGTATCCTTTTAGTTGTGTTGGGCCACAACGATTTGAAGGCTTATGCGCCACTGGTCTTTAAGATCATCTATTCCTTTCATATGCCGCTGTTCTTTTTTATCTCCGGCATGTTCTTCAAGCCCGAGATCCAAATTATTCAACTAATCAAAAAACGTTTTCATAGCCTGGTAAAGCCCTACTTTTTCTCGATTTTATTAATTTATTTCGTCGCCCTATTTTTCAGTGGGACGATGGGGTTCTATACGATCGGCTATCGTATCGTCAAGGCTTTTTATGGGTCTGGTTACTACCTGGATTGGGTACAAATGTGGTTCATCCCGGCTCTGTTCGTGGTCAATCTGGTTGCGTTCGGCTTTTATCGACTCCTGAGCCGCTTCCCTGGTTGGGTGAAATGGATTGGACTGCTGGGGATGCTGGCTGTCGGCATTTGGACCATCGGTTGGTTTTATCCATATCACCTGCCATTCCGTAACCTCGAATTGAAGGGACTGCCCTGGAACCTGGACCTGGCCCTGGTGGCCGGATTCTATTATCTGCTTGGCTTCCAGGTACGCCAGCGGGTGTCTGAGCAGATCATCCGCTCGCGCTGGCTTCTGTTGGGAACTTCCCTCACTAATCTAGCTATCGTCATCAACCTGCCCTCGGTCATGGACCTGAATTCACGATCCTATCCTTATCCCCTACTGAGTACGGTGGCCTGCCTGGCCGGGATCTTCTTCACCCTCTCGCTTTCCTACTGGCTGGATAAAGGACCGACCTGGCTGTCAGCCTCCCTGAAATACATTGGCACAGCTTCGCTGATTATCCTGATCTTCCATGCCCCGATCCAGTCCTACCTGACAAAAAAAATGGCGGCTTTATTCGGTAGCAGTATATATATGCCGCTCGCGGTTTTTCCATTCGCAGTGCTGGTGCCGCTACTGTTATTAGCCCTGTTCATCCGCCCCAATCCAGCGCTGGCCTGGTTATATGGGCTGCATAACGAATTCTCATTGCGGCCCACTGTGGAAGAGAAGGGTTAATGGATGGCAATGTCGGCCTTGCGAGGGGTGGGGAGAGGCGAGGCCTTTTCCCAGCGACCTGGAACGGAAAGCTGGAAAGTAAGGACAGGATGACGAGAATCTGGTTGAGGGTTGCGATGATTTCTGGCTTATGTCTCTCAGCCTGCGGACCGGCAGTTCCCGCATCGGTCGAATCACCCATCAATGACCCATGGGGCACTCATGGGATGACAGCATCGAACACGCCCTTTTGTCAACCCCCTGCTTATCCCGGAACAATTCACTATGCAAATTTCGATAATTTTGGAGATGGCTACATCGCTCTCATTCATATTTTAATGGAAATGATAAGAAAAGCGAGGTTGAAATCGTAAGGGCATTGGTCGGCCAATGGCTCGAACATTTTAAAGCCCAAAGCACATCCCCTTCTGCGGCTGTCAAAGATTATCTATTCGATAGGGTTGATTTACTCGATCCCTCTTGCGACTCCTTCTTCGATATCATAGCCGGAGTACGATTTTCCATCATCCCCAACCAAATTCCGAATGACTATGCCAGTTTTCCGGGAGACGCCATCAAGCCAGGTGATATTTGGTGGCATCTTTCGGCTCCCTTTGGAGTCTTCAAGGATGGCAATAATTATAGATTGCGGCTCATTTTTGGTTGGGGTACCTAGGAATGATGATGTTTACAAGCTCTGTTACCAGCAGCGCTAATTGTGTGACGCTACCACCTAGTTACGAATCCCGATTTGCAAATAACGAATAACGAACATAAATTAACGAAACTACTAAACTATTCAACTAGGAGACTAAACATGCCAACTGATCCCCAATCCCCCTACCTGCCCTTTGGCGATAACACCCACGCGCCCTGGTACGGCAAGGACATTTTGTCGGTCAAGCAGTTCAGCCGCGCCGACCTGGAGTATGTCTTCGGCGTGGCGCACGAGATGCGCGGCATGGTCGAGCGCGTCGGCACCTTCGACCTGCTGAAAGGCAAGATCCTGGCCAACCTGTTCTACGAACCGTCCACGCGCACTTCATCGTCGTTCACGGCGGCCATGGAACGCCTGGGCGGCAGCGTCATCCCGATCAACGAAGTCAAATACTCGTCGGTATCGAAGGGTGAGAGCCTGCCCGATACCATCCGCACGCTGGAATGCTACGCGGACGTGATCGTGCTGCGCCATCCCGAAGTCGGCTCGGCGGCGATTGCAGCCAAAGCGGCCAGGAAACCCGTGCTGAATGCGGGCGACGGCGTGGGCGAGCATCCGACCCAGGCGCTGCTGGATACGTTCACCATTTTCGAGGAGCTCGGTGCAGGCCAGATCGACGGCATGACCGTGACCATGCTTGGCGACCTGAAATACGGCCGCACCGTCCACTCGCTGGCGCGCCTGCTGACGCTCTTCGACGTCAAGCTCAACTATGTCTCGCCTGAGATCCTGCGCATGCCCAAGGAAGTGATGGACGAAGTCGCTGCTAAGGGTATCCCGCAGGCCGAGCATTCGACCCTGGATGCCTGCCTGCCCAAGACCGACGTGCTGTATGTCACCCGCGTCCAGAAGGAGCGCTTCGAGGATCCAGCTGAATACGAGAAGGTCAGGGGCGCCTACGTGATTGATCCCGAGATCATGAAGGCCGCCAAGGGTGAGATGATCGTCATGCACCCCCTGCCGCGCGTAGGTGAGATCAGCCCCGACTTCGATGACGACCCCCGCGCTGCATATTTTCGCCAGATGGAATACGGGCTGTATGTGCGTATGGCCTTGTTGGCGATGGTACTGGGTAAGGCTTAATTTTTTTTCACCACAGAGTACACGGAGTTCAGACGTGTGCCTGCGGCTCAGTGCAGGCAGAATAATTTAAAGGTTTTCTCAGCGTTCTCTGCACGCTCTGTGGTGAGTCAGGATGCCTAATGGAAAGCTTCTTTACTTTTTTGGAAAAACGCGTCGACGACTGCTCCTCGCTGCTGTGCATCGGGCTCGACCCGCGCATCTCCGACCTCGAAGGGCTTACTGCCGCGTCAGCCCTGGACTTCTGTCGGCGCCTCGTTAAACAGACTGCTCCCTACGCTGCGGCCTTCAAGCCCAATGCCGCTTTCTTCGAGGTCCTTGGCCCCGAAGGCTGGATCGCGCTCAGGCAGGTGGTCGAGGCGATCCAGGCCGAATCCGAGCGGCTCGGCTCGATGATCCCCGTCATCCTGGACGCCAAGCGCGGCGACATCGCCTCCACGGCGGAAGCTTATGCCAGGTCCGCCTTCGAGCAGCTGGGCGCGCACGCCATCACGCTCAATCCGTATTTGGGGAAAGACTTGATCGATCCGTTCCTGACATACAAGGAAAAAGGCGTATTTTTGTTGTGCAAGACCAGCAATCCAGGCGCGGCTGACCTGCAGGATTTGCCGCTTGCGTCCGGCGATCCGTTGTATATTAAGGTTGCACAACTGGCCCAACAGTGGAACACCAAAAATAATATCGGCCTGGTCGTGGGTGCGACCCAACCAGAGGCGCTGGCCCGCGTCCGTGCTGCTGCACCGGACCTGTGGTTCCTGTCCCCCGGCGTCGGGGCCCAGGGCGGGGATTTGGAGTCCGCGCTCAAAGCTGGCCTGCGCAGGGACGGCAAAGGCATGCTGATCAACGTTTCGCGCGCGATCGCGCAAGCTGAGAATCCAAAGCTGGCTGCGGCCGAACTACGCGATGAGATCGTGAATATAAAAAGGGACCTGCACCGCTAAGAAAAGTATTTTGCCATTCTTCACCTCACGGACCTCAGGATGACGTAGTTAGAGGTATTTATGTCAGAAAGTATTCAAAAATTTTCACTTTCTACTCTCGCCGACGAGCTTTTATCGGCTGGCTGCATCAAATTCGGCGAATTCACCCTCAAGTCGGGGCTGAAATCCCCGATCTACATCGACCTACGCCTGCTTATCGCCCATCCCAAACTGCTGGAGCGGGTCGCCGCCGCTTATTTGCCGCTGCTGGAAAAGCTCCAATTCGACCGCCTGGCTGGTCTGCCTTACGCTGCGATCCCGATTGCAACTGCCGTTTCCCTGGCCGGCAACTATCCGATGATCTACCCGCGTAAGGAAGTCAAAGCCTACGGCACCAAAGCCGAGATCGAAGGTGAGTATCAGGCCGGGGAAACCGTCGTCGTGATCGACGATCTGGCCACCACAGGGGGCAGCAAGTTCGAAGCCATCCAAAAACTGACCGGTGCCGGCTTGGTCATCAAAGATGTGGTCGTATTGGTCGATCGCCAGTCCGGGGCGAAGGAGTTGCTGGCCGAAGCTGGCTACGCCTTCCACGCGGTCTTGACCATCGGCCAATTGTTGAAGTATTGGGATGAGAATGGAAAGGTGGAAAAGGATAAAATTGAGGCAACACGAATGTTCCTCGCCCAGAACTGATACCAAAGGGTTATAGAAACGATTAACGAGGGTCAGTGTTGCAATTTTTAGGCCACCAGCAAATTTTAGTAAGTGTGGGTTTTTATGGAAGATAACGCCATTAAAAGTGAACAGAGAATAAATCGAATAGTCTTTGAAAAATGGGAAGCCTTCTGCTCATCATCTAAAGGGTTAACAGTAATGTTTCTCTGGGCGCTGGCTGAAGCCATTTTCTGGCCGATTGTCCCAGATGGACTTTTATTTCCAATGGCAATTGGCAGACGCACCCAATACTGGAAGTTGTTGGGCGTTGCTATTTTGGGTTCTACTCTTGGGGGGATCGCGATCTATCTGTTTTCGTATTTCTTGCCTGACATGGCTCGATCTATTTTGCCTCATATGCCTGTGATACAGGCTTTCATGATCGAAAAAGTATCGATGGCACTGGACCAACAAGGAGCCATGGCCTTTTGGACCCAACCATGGAGTGGCATCCCCTTTAAGGTCTTCGCGATGGAAGGTGGTGCTCGAGGGATTAATCCTTTCCGCGCTCTTTCACTATCCATCATGGCGCGAGGAATGAGAATGTTCATTAGTTCGATCGTCCCCTGGTTACTCGCTCGACGTTTTTCAAATATCTTCAGGGATTTTTGGATTTATTTTCTTTTGGCTTATTTGATCGTTTTCGGGTACGTCTGGGTTATGACTTAATTGATCGGATAGAATGCAAAATGGACATTCAACCCTTAAAAAATAAAAGATTTAAACAACCATGGATTGCAGTCATCCCAAATTTAATTCCAATTAGCAGTTGCCACAACGCGAATATCGATAACACTCCACAAGCTAATTCCAAACCACTGGGCGAACTAGGCGGTCCTTAATGGGCATCTATGCGACGAAATCCAAATGGCAGAAAGTCTTGCAACCAATCATAAATTATTGTGCTACACATCGCGTTCACCCGGATGTGTTTACATTTGGAGCACTGGCCCTCTCAGTTGTCGCAGCCACCGCATTTTATCTTGCAAGGAAGAATCCAGCATGGTTGTGGCTTGTGCCTCCTTGTGTCCTGATCCGTCTGTTGCTTAACTTGATGGACGGGCAGGTTGCTCGTGCACTCAATCTCGCGGATGATTGGGGCGAAGTCAAAAACGAATTTGGTGATCGCGTTGCCGATGCATCCATTTTTATTGGGTTGGGCTTGGGTGGTTACGCTGACACCCGCCTCGTTTTGGTCGTTTTGGCATGTATTCTATGCATATCCTACCTTGGAATTCTGAGTAAGGCATTGGGCGGCGAGCGCATTTATGCAGGCGTATTCGGAAAAGGCGACCGTATGATCTCTCTTGCAGTCTTCACGGCCTACCCCGCTTTTAGCGGTAATTTGGGAAGTTATAACTATTATTTGATCTTTGCCGCAATTGCCGCACTCGCGACGATTATTCAAAGACTGAGGATCATTCATGATCATACACAATCCGATTGACAATCCGCTTTTCCTGCCCACACTGAAACTGGTCGGTTGGCTGTTCCTTTTCGGGTTTGCGCTGGTATTGTTCTTCGCGCGCAAAGACCTCAGGGCAGGACTTACAGGTGAACTCGGCAAACGCTTTCTCGGGTGGATGATAATCGCGCCTGTATTCCTGATTGCCACATTCTTGCGCGGCTATATTGCTGCACTGATTCTTTTTGTTTTCTTTTACCGGGTTTTGGTGGAATATGTTCGCGTCGTCGGCGTGGAAAGACCTTATGCGATTTATTTGTACTCGCTCGTTCCAATCACTTTCTTGGTTGCTCAATACTTCCCTGATCTTTATTTTACGCTGCCGGCTGCAGCCATTCTTTTTTTGACCCTCGTACCCATTCTCGGCCGACATGTGGACGATCTCTACACTCAGCTTTCTTATGCAGGACGCGGTTATTTGTATCTCGTTTGGTCGGTGGCACATTTGATCCTGCTGCAACAATTAGCAGGTACTGGACTTGTGATGTTAACGGCAGTCGGCGTAGCGTTGAGCGATGTGATGCAATATACAATTGGCAAGTTGATTGGTAAGCATATCATTTCGCCGCAAGTGAATCCGCGCAAAGCATGGGAAGGTCTCATTGGGGATTTTCTTGGCGCTGGCGTGGCAGTTTATTTGTTTCGCTTCGGACTCCCGCCGACTTTTACGACGTTGCAGCTAATTGTTCTTGCTGCTATGATTGGACTTGGTGCAGCTTGGGGCGACCTGATAAGTTCGATGATCAAGCGCGCTGCGGATGTCAAAGACTGGGGAAACATCATCCCGGGACACGGCGGTTTGCTTGATCGCGCCAACAGTATGGTTATTGTGATTCCTTTGGTATATTATTATTCTTATCTTATCCTAAAATAGTTAAGGTAATCTGTAACACCTAGAAACCAGACTTCACAACAACGATCCAAAAGGCGGGCTATTCTATACACGCGGTCTTGACCATCGGCCAGATGCTGGCGCATTGGGAAAAGACGGGCAAGGTGCCTACGGACAAAATTAACCTGACACGCGCCTTTCTCCAAGGTTCTTATCAAACCGGCTGAATTGGCTTCTCAGCGTAAATAAATCCCATCTTATGTGCAGATTTTCGAAAACTCCAAATCGTTCCACATGCTTTGCCGGATGAATGATATAGTTATCAGTTGATAATAGTTGTCTCTCGACCCCGAAAGCCTCCCTCCGCGCTGCTGCGGCTGGTTTGTCTCTCTGCCGAGATTTGTTTTTAGGAGCAGTGTGATGAGAAAATCTGAATTTGAACGAATTGTGAACAAAACCTTTTTGGATCTCGAAGCCAAATATGGCTTTAAAAAGACCGAAACCATCTTTCGCACCCGGGGCGTGGCTGTCCGTTACCAAAACCCAACGACCGAAGTCGTGCTGAATTACGAGATCGGTGACTTCCCCTGGGTGACGATTGCGGACGTCAATCACCCCGAAACTGACAGGGCCTCGCTCGACTGGTTGCTGGTGGAATTGGGAGAGAGAGAACCTCCAACTCCCGAGGAAGCATTTTCTCCTGCCGAAATGGATAACGGTCAACTTGAAACTGTGCTCCAGCAAAAGTGTGAACAACTCCTGAGTTTTGGCGCCCCCCTGTTAAAGGGTGACTTCACGCTTCTGCCGAAATTACAAAAACGGGCGGAAGACTACCTCGCAGAATGTAAAAAATTTGCAGACAGGCAAAATAAATAGTTCAGCGACTATGTATCCTGTCCTCCGAAGGCTGCTTTTTCAACTTGATCCTGAAACTGCCCACCGCCTGACTCTGAGTTTGCTGTGTTCGGGCAGCCTGCCGCCCATCCATGCGCTGTTATTTTTGTTGCACTTCACAACAGAAAAACCGGTCGACGCTTTTGGCTTGCATTTCAAGAATCCGGTCGGGCTGGCGGCCGGTTATGACAAGGACGCCGTAGCCGTGCGCGGATTGTCTGCCCTGGGCTTCGGTCACCTCGAGGTCGGGACCGTTACGCCGTTGCCGCAGCCGGGCAATCCCAAACCACGTCTCTTCCGATTGGTGGAAGACCAGGCCATCATCAACCGCCTGGGTTTCCCGAGCAAAGGTGCGGTGGTGGTAGCCAAACGCCTGCGCAAATTAAAACGATCTGACGAGATCCTGGGGGTCAACCTGGGCAAGAATAAGAACACGCCCAACGAAGAAGCTGTTTTTGATTATCTGGCCTTGCTGCAAATATTCGCTTCCCTGGCGGACTACTTGACCATCAATGTCAGCTCGCCCAATACGGTCGGGCTGCGCCGCTTGCAGGGGCGCGAGGCGCTGGAAGGCCTGTTGAGCGAACTGCACCAGCAGCGCCGTCACGAGCAGAAGACTTTGCAGAAGCACCTGCCCCTGCTGGTCAAGCTGGCACCCGACCTGAGCGATCAGGAATTGGAGGATGCTCTCGACGTGATCCTGGCTACACACATGGACGGGGTGATCGTCACCAATACGACCCTGTCGCGCGTGGGATTGCGGTCCCCGCTCGGGGTCGAGAGCGGCGGATTAAGCGGCAGCCCGCTGACGGCTTTGTCGGATGCGATGCTGTCTAGGGTTGTCAAACACGTGGATGGAAAAATTCCGATAGTTGGTGTGGGCGGGATCATGACCCCCGAGGATGCCCGCCGCAAGCTTGACTTGGGGGCTACTCTGGTGCAAGTCTACACTGGGCTGGTTTACGCCGGGCCCGGCCTGGTCAGGCGCATGGTCAAGTCGTTGTAAGGCGCAGCTGCGCTTCTATTTTTTGAAATCCTCCGGGCTGGCCTCTCTGTGGTCGGCAATCATCAAAACGAAATGCCCAGAACAAAATTGATGCAGCCATTTCCCGGCGGTCTGTCCTGCTTCAGATTGCAGGGCGGCATCCAGCGCAGCGCGGTCTTCGAAATGCAGCTCGTGCATTTTGAAATATTGCCTGGCGTCCGGCGCAGAGACAATCTGGTCGATGTCGCTGACGACTTCCTTTTGCAGAGCGGGCATTTGCTCGGCCAGGGCCATGAATTCCTGCCAACCTGGCTGAAAGCTGCCCCAGTCGTCCGGTTGCTCGAAGAGAATGACAAGTTTGTGCATGACTAGCTCCTAGGTGGGATTATACAGGACCTTGGGCTTTTAGCGTTTTGTGGTATGATGTCGCCAACTACAGGTAAAAACATGGAAGATAAAATCACAATCATCGAAGGACCACCGCCCGTATTTGAGCCGGTACAAGATGGCTGGGCATTGGGGCTGAATGAAGGCCCGCACCTCTCTGTGACAGCAATGACACACCTGCGCACATTCAACGGACCTGCGCTGGTCGAGCGTTGCTATCACGCCTGGAACAAGCAAGCCCCCATTTTTTTGCACTACCGTAATGACATGGGCCTGGAGCAAACCGCGCCGATCCTGGCTGTGCGTTCGGTCGAGACCGACGACGGTCATATGTTGTTGTTGTGGGTCTACGTTGACCATGACGATGTGGAGTTCGAGTTCGACTCCGGCGAGGACGACAGCGCCGACAGCGACTACGATTCACCCGACCTTTAGGTTTGCCTGCGAAACGAAGGGGATAGGGTTGATCCCCTATCCCTATTTTTTTATCTCCACCCGGGAGGAAGTCTGTGCCTCAGGTATTATCTGACCTGCAAGTCGGCGTATTGAAGCTGACGCTCAATCGCCCTGAGCGGGCGAATGCCTTCAGCCTGGAAATGATCGCGGAACTGCAAGCTGCCTTCAAACAGGCTGCCCGCGATGTGGGGGTGCGCGTTGTGGTGCTGACCGGATCAGGCCAAGCCTTTGGCGCCGGCCAGGACATCGACGAGATCCGCGCTGCCGGTGGAGACAGCTCTGTTTCTTTCCGCGAACACCTGCTACAAACCTATAATCCGCTGGTGCTGCAAATCCGGCAGATCGAGAAGCCGGTCATCGCTGCAATCAACGGACCGTGCGCTGGCGCTTCCCTGGGGGTCGCCCTGGCCTGCGATATCCGTCTGGCTTCCGAGACGGCTAACTTCGTGGTCGGTTTCCTGGGCATTGGACTGGTACCCGACTCGGCGGTCTCATTGCTGTTGCCCAAGCTGGTCGGTTTGGGACGCGCCAGCCTGACGACCTTCAGCAATGCGCCCATCTCCGCTGCCCAGGCTTTGGAATGGGGTCTGGTCAATCAAGTAGTACCCGCTGACGAATTGATAGCCGTGACCGATGAACTGGCGGCACAACTGGCAGCCGGTCCGGTCGGGGCTTACGGCCTGACCAAGCGGGCTTTCAACCGCGCGGTGCTGCCCAATTTGGAGGATGTCCTGGATTACGAGGCCCATTTGCAGGACATCGCCGCCCGGGGCAACGAGCACCAGGAAGGCGTGGCGGCCTTCCTTGAAAAACGCCAGCCAAATTTTCATTAAAATTATATGGAATGATGGAATACGAACCTGTCATCGGACTCGAAGTCCACGCTGAATTACTGACGAATTCAAAGATGTTCTGCGCCTGCCCGGTCGTCGATTCGACCAGCGCTGCGCCGAACACGGCTGTTTGCCCGGTCTGTGCGGGCATGCCGGGCACGTTACCGGTCATCAATGCCAAAGCGGTTGAGTACGCCGTGCGCGTCGCCCTGGCGTTGGAGTGTGAAATTCAGCCGGTCAGCATCTTCGCCCGCAAGAACTATTTCTACCCCGACCTGCCCAAAGGTTACCAGATTTCGCAATACGAGCAGCCGCTGGCAGTCAATGGCAAGCTGACGATCATCACTTCACAAGGCCAGAAAGTCATCCGCATCCGACGCGTTCACCTGGAAGAAGACACCGGAAAACTGACCCATGTCGAAGGCGACGGCGGGTCCTACTCGCTGGTGGATTTGAATCGCTCAGGCGTGTCGCTGCTGGAAATTGTCACTGAACCGGATTTTAGTGCTGCGGAAGAAGTGCGTAGATATGCCGAAGCGCTGCGCTCGATCTTACGCTATCTGGGTGTCAACTCGGGCGATCTGGAAAAGGGCGTGATGCGCATCGAGCCGAACGTCTCAGTGCGACCGGTTGGCAGGCAGGCTCTGGGAACTAAGGTCGAGATCAAGAACCTGAACTCGTTCCACGCGCTCGAACGCGGCGTGGCGTATGAGATCGTGCGCCAGAGCGAACTGCTGCGCCAGGGCCAGCTTGTGTCGCAAGAGACCGTCGGTTGGGACGAAGCCAAGCAGGTTACCTTCAGCCAACGCAGCAAGGAAGAGGCCCATGATTACCGCTATTTTCCCGAACCGGATCTGCCGCCGCTGGTGCTCGATCAGGATTGGGTTGCACAAATCCGCGCTGGGCTGCCGGAATTGCCGTATGCCAGGTTTCATCGCTTTGTCCGGCAGTATGAAATCAACGAATCCACGGCTCATTTACTGGTCGAGGAGGGGGCTGTGGCGGATTTCTTCGAACAGGTCGTCGCTGCGGCTGAGACGATCCCAGCCAAGGTGGTCGCCAACTGGGTGACCGGCGAGTTGTTCGCCCAGATGAAGCTGGCCGGGGTGGGGATCGAGTCGCTCCCGTTCACGGCCCAGGCCTTTGCCGAGTTGCTCGGTCTGGTCGCGCGCGGCGAGGTCAACCAGAATACCGGCAAGGATGTGCTGACCGAGATGTTCGCCAGTGGAATTTCTGCGACCAAGATCGTCCAAACCCATGGATTGCGCCAGTTTTCTGACGCTGAGATGATCGCGCGTATCGTGGCTGAGGCCATCGCCGAAAACCCGCAGGAAGTCGCCAGTTACAAAGCTGGCAAATTGACTGTGGCGAACTGGCTCTTCGGGCAGGTGATGAAGAAGGCGGGGGGTAAAGCCAATCCGCAAGTGGTGCGGCAGGAGTTGGAAAAACAGTTGCAAGCATGACCCCAACCATCCCGAGTTCCGGGATGGTTTTTTTTGTCTGACGGATTGCGATGGTTATCATGCCAGCTCGTGATAGTATTCATATTGACGGATGATGTAAATTCTAGTAAGGTTAATGCGCAATTAATCACAAGGCGGTTTCTGTTAGTATGATTGCCGTGCAAAACATATCCGAGTCGTGTTGCGGGCTCCCCGGACCGGGGTGCCCGCTTATGTTTTATCGACAGGATAACCAATTACCTTACTATTGCTAAGGAGTTTACAGTATGTCCGGACAAATCAATGCCTTCGAAATGGCACAACAGCAGTTTGATGGGGTCGCGAAATTACTCAGTCTCGACCCGCAAATTGCTGAAGTATTGCGCTGGCCGATGCGCGAATTTTCCTTCCGTATCCCAGTGCGTATGGACGACGGTTCCCTGCGCGTCTTCCAGGGTTACCGCGTGCAGCACAACGATTCGCGTGGTCCCAACAAAGGCGGCATTCGCTTCCACCCGTCTGAGACCTTTGACACCGTCCGAGCTTTGGCGACCTGGATGACCTGGAAGTGCGCCGTAGCTGATATCCCGCTGGGCGGCGGCAAGGGTGGAGTCGTGGTCGACCCGGCGACGCTTTCTGTTGCCGAAAAAGAGCGCCTGTGCCGCGGCTGGGTGCAAAACATGTGGCGCAACATCGGACCGCGCCAGGATGTGCCTGCGCCCGACGTTGGCACCACCCCGCAGATGATGGGCTGGATGATGGATGAGTATTCCAAGCTCTCCGGCCAGTACACCCCCGGCGTGTTCACCGGCAAGCCCCTGGGCGGCGGCGGCTCGGAAGGCCGCACCGAAGCGACCGGTTATGGCGTGATCTACACCGTGCGCGAGGCGATGAAGTACCTGGGCCTGGATCCGAAAAAGTCCGTGGCGGCCATCGAAGGTTTCGGCAACGTGGCCCAGTATGCGGCCATCGGCTTTATCGAGATGCTGGGCGGCAAAGTGGCTTGCGTCTCCTGCTGGGACCGCCATGCAAAGGCTTCCTTTACCTACAGCCACCCGGATGGCGTCGATCCGCATTTCCTGTTGACCATCACCGACCAGTACGGCACGATCGATCAGGACAAGGCCAAAGCTGCCGGTTATGTCGTCGCTGATGGCGAGAACTGGATCGAAACGGAAGCCGATGTTTTAATCCCGGCGGCGATCGAAGGCCACGTCAACGCCGAGACGGTCAAGAAGATCTCCAAGCAGGTCAAGATCGTGGCCGAAGGTGCCAACGGTCCCTGCACGCCCGAAGCGGACGAGTACTTCAAGGCCAACGGCATCTTCGACATTCCGGACTTTCTGTGCAACGCCGGCGGCGTGACGACCTCCTACTTCGAATCGGTCCAGAATGACATGAACTTCTACTGGACCAAGGAAGAAGTGCTGGAGAAACTGGATACCAAGATGACCCGGGCCTTCCACGGTGTGCTCGACATGAGCCTGAAGGAAAAGGTCTCCATGCGCGACGCGGCCTACATGGTGGCGATCGGGCGCGTGGTCACGGCGATGGAACTGCGCGGCTGGGTGTAGCCCGCTGATTTGATCGATAATAAAACAGGGCACGAGTTCGAACTCGTGCCCTGTTGCATTTAATGGTCCGGGTTTTAGTGGTGGGCTTCGAGGCAGGTTACCCCGTCCGGTCCCACCCTGGCGTCGTGCACGACACCTTTCGGCAGGTCGAGCCGGTCGCCGGGCTGGAGACTCAGCTCGCGCTTATGCTCGGGCAGACCGAAAGTGATCGCCCCGCTGACCACGTAGATGACTTTGTCGTACCCGTGCGTGTGAGCGGCATAAATGTCGAAAGGATCATTGGACCAGGCGTAGGGCAGCAAGCCCTCATCCGACATTAACTGCCACAGCCCTCCCCGCGTCGGTGGGTCGGAGCCGGTCCATTGGGTGACTTTGACGACTGCGCCCATGGCCTTAGAGTGCGCAGTACTGGTCGACCTGTCCGCCGATCACCGCTAGGCTGTCGGCCCAAAACTTCTTGGTGCGGATGTCGATCCCGAAACGGGCCGCCAGGTCCGCGGCCGGTGCTTCGCCGGTGCTGGCCAGCAGGTTGATGTAATCGGGCACGAAGGCCTCGCCTTTTTGCTGGTAGATGGCGTACAGGCCGGTGCCGAACAGCAGGCCGAAGGCGTAGGGGAAATTGTAGAAGGAAAGCCCGGTTCTGTAGTAATGCGGCTTCCAGGTCCACATGTACTGCTGCAGGTAGCGTTCGTCCAGGCCATCGCCGTAAGTGTCCTTTTGGGCCTGCTCCATGATTTCGCACAACTCTTCAGCCGAGAGCTCGGCCTGCTCGCGCTTTTCGAAGACTTCCTTCTCGAACAGGTAGCGCGAGTAGATGTCGACGATCACCTGGCTGGCGTTGATCAGTGAATTCTCAAGCACGGCCAGGGTCTCTTCCTGGCTGCCGGCTCCTTTGAGTACGGCCTGGCTGACGATGGTCTCACACATGATCGAGGCGGTCTCGGCCAGGGTCATAGGCGTATCCTGCTGCAGGATGGTCTTGTCGGCCGCGTAGGCGCACTGGTTATGGAAGGCGTGACCCAATTCGTGGGCGATGGTCGAGACCTGTTCGAGCGAGCCGTCGAAATTGCACAGCACGCGCGACTCCCTGACCGCCTCCACGCCCATGCAGAAAGCGCCGCCGCGCTTGCCCTTGCGCATCTCGGCGTCGATCCAGTTGTTGTCGAAGGCGCGGCGGGCCAGGGCTTCCAGCTTGGGAGAGAAGGAGCCAAAGTTGGACAGGATGAAGGCGCGCGCCTCGTCCCAGGAGTAGAGCGTGTCGGTCTTGCCCAGCGGGGCGAACAGGTCCCACCAGGCCAGCTTGTCCTTGCCCAGCTTCTTAGCCTTGGATTTAAAGTACTTGCGGAACATCGGGAACGAGTCGTGCATGGCCTCCAGCATGGCTTCCAGCGTCGGGCGGTCGATGCGCGCCATGTCGATGGCCGGATGCAGGGCGTCTTCGCGCCCGCGGCGGCGGTTGAGCGTGTTGGCTGTGCCCTTGATGCTGTTCATCGCGGCTGCCAGCGTTTCCTGGATGCTGGCCCAGGCTTCGTTCTCGGCCTCATAAGCCCGGCGGCGTACGTCCTCGTCCGGGTGCGAGCGCAGGTTGATCAGGGCTGGCATGGGCATCTTTTCGGTCTTGCCGTCCAGCTCGAAATCGACCGTCAATTGCGAGGTGACCACGCCCTGCAGCTTGCTCCAGGCGGTGGCGCCGCTCAAATTCAGTTCGGCGGCCAGGGCCTCCTCCGCCTCGCTCATCAGGTATTTACTCTGCTTGGCGGCTTCTTTCAGGAAGAAGGCGTGCGCCTTGGCGCGCGAGTCCTTATCGATGATCTGGGGCAGGAGCGGAGCGATTTTACCGATCCAGGCCGCCGACTGGGTCTGCAACTGCTCCAGGCGCACGGCGGTGGTATCGAACTCGGATTCGATACGCTTGGCCTGCTGGTTGAACGAGTCGGTCGTCACGAACGAACTGATGTAGGCATAGAGGGTATAGGCCAGTTCAGAGACGGCGTTGAACTGGTCGATCAAGTCGCCGGCCAGCGCGGCCAGCTGACTCACCTCGGTCTTGGCGTCGGTCGGAGCGACCTTTTCTGCGTAGAACTTTTCCAGGGCTTCGATCTGATCCAGCATGTCCTGCCAGCCTTGCTTGAATTCCTTCGAATCCAGACCCGGATAGACATTGGACAGATCCCAGCGGGGAGGGGTTTGTGTGCTCATGGAGATTCCTCTTCTATTTTAGGAGATGGGGCAAGTATACCAAAATTGGAAAGGAGAAAGGAGCTGGGCGACTGGTCAGGCCGCGCGCCAAGCCTGCTGATTGCCTTTTTCCCTTAAAGATTATACAATCGACTCAATCCTTATTCCAATTTCGAAAGGCGGTTTTCATGAAACAAGACCGTTTTTTCATCGGCATCCTGGTAGCGATCGCCGCCCTGGTCGTGCTCTCGCTGGCGCTCTTCTACGCTCGTAAGGATACGCAGACTTACCTGCCGGAAGACACGCCTGAAGCAATCGTCCATAACTACGCGCTGGCGCTGCATCAGCGGGATTACGAGCGCGCCTACGGCTACCTGGCCGAGAAAAACAACAAGCCGACCTTCGACCAGTTTCGCCAGGCCTTCTTGAGCAACCAGTTGAACCTGCGCGGGACCGGGATCGAGGTCGGTAAAGTGGACCTGCGCGGGCAGGAGGCTTATGTGGACGTCTCGGTGGTGCACACCGCCAACGGTCCTTTCGCGGATAGCTACCGCTCGACTGAGACGGCTGTCCTGGTCCGGCAGGCTGGGGAGTGGCGGGTCTCGCAGATGCCCTATCCCTACTGGGGCTGGGACTGGTACCAGACTCCCCCGAAGCCGGCCCCGACCTATTAGAGGAGAACGCCATGAGGACAGTGCGACGACTTTACTTTTACGCGGTGGCCATCATCAGCCTGGAAGTGGTCTTGTGGGGCCTGATCGGGCTGGTGCGTGTGATCTTTTCATCCACAGTAACCAACACGGTCGACAGCCTGGCCCAGGGATTGGCCCTGATCCTGGTGGGGGTGCCGGTCTTTGCCCTGCACTGGTGGGCCGCGCAGCGCAGTGCCCGGCAGGATGAGGAGGAACACGCTTCCGCCGTCCGGGCTGCCTTCCTGTATGGCGCTTTGCTGGGACTGTTGATACCGGTGGTCCAAAACCTGCTGGCGCTGGTCGACCGGGCCCTGGTCTCGGCCTTTGGATTCTCGAGCTCGCGGGCAGTGCTTGGCGCAGGGCAGAACTGGGTCGACAACCTGATCGCGATCGCCATGAACCTGTTGATTGCGGCTTACTTTCTGCTGGTGGTGCGCGATGAGTGGGCGACGGTCGAACCCAAGGATAACCTGCGCGACATCCGCCGGCTCTACCGCTACATTTGGGTCCTGTACGGGCTGGGACTGCTGGTGGCTGGGTTGCAGCAGCTGCTGCAATTCGTGCTGACCCGCCCGATCGGGGACCTGGTTGGCAGGGTGGATCAAACCTGGCTGGCGAATGGACTGGCCTTTGCCGTGCTGGGAGCACCCTTGTGGGCCTGGTGCTGGCGTGCCGTGCAAAACTCCCTCTCGCAGGCCGGTGAACGCCAATCTGTCATGCGTCTGGCGGTGCTGTACGTCCTGTCCCTGGCGGGCGTGACCGTGGTGCTGTCAGTGGCCGGGATCGTGGTCGACGCGCTCTTGCGGCTGGTTTTCGGCGAGCACCTGGGATTCGACGGCCTGATGCAGCAGATCAATGGTCCGCTTTCGATCGGATTCCCGCTGGCTGGCGTCTGGGCTTACTACGGCCGCTGGCTCAACCGGGATCTGGATGCAGTAGCCGAGGCCCCGCGGCGAGCCGGCTTGCGGCGGTTTTACTATTACATTCTGTCGCTGATCGGACTGCTTGCGACCTTCATTGGCGTCAGCATGCTGTTGTCCTTTGTGATCGATACGGCGCTCGGGATCGGCCTGTGGGCTGAAGCGCTGCGCCCGCGGCTGACGGCTGCGCTGGCGACGATCCTGGCCGGGCTGCCGCTTTGGCTGCTGGCCTGGTCTCCGATGCAGGGCGAGGCGCTCGGGATCGGCGACGAAGGTGACCACGCCCGGCGTTCAGTGGTGCGCAAGACTTACCTGTACTTTGTGTTGTTCGGCGGCGTGGTCGGAGGTATGGTCTCGGCCGTGCGGCTGGTCTTCCTGCTGCTGAGCGCTCTGTTGGGGCAACGCCCGGAAGGTTTTTCCGGGGAAGTCCTGAATGCATTGCAGGCATTGGTCCTGTTCGTGGTCTTGCTGATCTATCACTGGCAGGCCCTGCGGCGCGACGGCTTGCAGGCGATCCAGGCGCTGGCCTCCAAACACGCCCAATTCCCGGTGCTGGTCCTGGCTTCGGAAGGGACTGGGCTGGGAGCTGAGATCCGCTCCGCATTGGAGAAGCAATTGCCCAAACTGCCGGTCACCCTGCAAAATCTGGAAGAGGGGTTACCACCGGAGCTGAGGCAGCAAGTCAAGGCAATCGTATTGCCGGGATCGTTGGCGGTCAAACCACCGGAAGCGCTGCGTCTATGGCTGCGCGAATTCAACGGCCGGCAGGTGATCGTCCCAGACGAGACGCCGGATGTGGCCTGGGCCGGGAGTGTGCCGCGCTCACCGTCAGCGCTGGCCGGGCAGGTGACCCAAATCGTGCGCCAAATGGCCGAAGGGCAGGAAGTACATTCTGCGGCCAGTTCATCTGGTTGGACGGTCGTGATGTATGTCTTCGCCGCCCTGTTCACCCTGCAGTTGGCGTTGGGCCTGCTCGGGCTGATCATCTCAGCCTTTGTCGGTTAATGATATACTTTGAGTAATACCACTGCACGAGAGGACAGGCCATGAAAGTAACAGTCCTGCAAGAGAATCTGGCTCGTGGTCTCGGGATTGTGTCCAGAGCTGTTTCTCCCCGAAGCACCCTGCCCGTACTAGCCAATGTATTAATTGCGAGCGATGAAGGTCGCCTGCGGCTCTCCGCGACGAACCTGGAAATGGGAATTACCTGCTGGATCCAGGCCCGGATCGAAGAGGAAGGCTCGACGACTGTGCCGGCGCGCACTTTTGTCGATCTGATCAATACATTACCCAGTGACCAGGTCTCATTGACTTTGGATAGCAGCTCGCAGACTCTGCATTTGATCGGTGGTACTTCCAATACGGACATCAAGTGCATCGATGCGCAGGAATTTCCCCCTCTGCCTGTACCCGATATGGACGGCGCAGTGCAGCTGAACGTGGTGGATTTTCGCGAGATGATCCAGCAGGTAGCCCTGGCCGCCTCGACCGACGAGGCCCGCCCGGTGCTGATGGGCGTCTTGGTCACTGTGGACAATGACCAGATCACCATGGCTGCTGCGGATGGCTTCCGGCTCTCGGTGCGCAAGGCGACGATTTCTTCCCCTACCCAGCACCCGATCAACGCCATCATCCCGGCCCGCGCGCTGAACGAACTGGCGCGGATCGCCGGCGACGGCGATGAGATGATCTCGATGGTGGTGCCCAAGGGACGCGGACAGGTGATCTTCCGAGTCAAGGATGTGGAATTGGTTTCACAGTTGATCGATGGCACCTTCCCGGATTATCAGCAGATCATCCCGCGCTCGTACAAGTCTCGCACGCTGGTTTCGACCGCCTCGTTGCTCAAAGCCTGCAAACAAGCTGAAATCTTTGCGCGCGAGGGCTCCAACGTGGCGCGATTGGATATCAAATCCAACGGTGATCTAGAATTGAGCGAGGTGGAAATCTCAGCTACTTCCGAAGAGACTGGCAAGAATGAGACCATCGTGGAAGCGACCGTTGATGGCGTTGGCCTGTTGATTGCCTTCAATGTCAAGTTCTTGCGTGAGGTGCTCGAAGTGATCAAATCACCGAACGTGGCGATCGAGACGACTGCCTCGAATGCCCCCGGGGTGGTCCGTCCAGTCGGCGATGATGATTTCCTGCATGTAATCATGCCGATGCACCTGGGTTAATGTGTGAATCCAACAGGGGCGACACACTGTGTGTCGCCCCTGTTTTTGTTAAAATAGAATTATGACATTTCCCACGCCTTCTCCCGATAATATTCTCAATATTTATCTGACGCTCAATCAATATCCGATCCTGGGCAGCCGGATCCGTTCACGGATGCGCCGCGAGTTGTTCTCGCGCGGAATCATTTCCCAGGAGGAATTCGAGGCTGAAGTCCAGCAGAAGGCCATGGAATTGCAATCGCGGGAAGGTTTGCAGGATCCGTTTGCCGAAGAACCGTCGGATTTGTGGGAGTTACGTCTGAGCCGTATCCGCGATTCACTGACCGACTTCTATTTTGCTTATAACCTTCCTTATCAGGATTTTGAACGAACTGTCCGCGATATTCTGGCAGAACGTGGCAATACCGACTCCGATTTCGTGTGGTTCAATCCCGAACTGGCGCCGCACGATATGCTGTTCGAGCAGGCCGGGATGATCGAAGGCATGCCGCCGGATGAACGCGGGCAATACGAGGCGCGTTTGCAGGAGATCAAGGTGGTGCTGCTGCGGACGATGGTCAGCGATCATCTGGAGTATCTAAAAATCGCCCGCCACTGGTTTACGGTGGGGGATCTCAAGGAAATTCGACGTCGCAAGTTTGGCGGCGGAAAAATTGGTGGCAAAGCAGCTGGTATGCTGCTGTCCATGCGCATCTTGAAGGAAACCGCTCCGCCCGAAGTCATAAAAAGCTTCAAGATGCCGGTATCTTATTACCTTGGCTCGGATGTTTTTTATAACTTCATGTCCTACAACGGGCTGATGCATTGGAACGATCAGAAGTACAAACCCGAAGCAAAAATTCGGGCAGAATATCCGATGATTTGCGCGGAGTTTTCCAAAGGCCAATTTCCACCTCAGATCCTTGAGCGTCTTAAGGAGGTCCTGAAAGAATCCGACAAGCGGCCGATGATCATCCGTTCCTCGAGCCTGCTGGAGGACAATTTCGGCACCTCTTTTGCCGGGAAATACGAGAGTATTTTCTGCCCAAACCAGGGGACATTCGATGAAAACTTATTTGGTTTAACGCAGGCAATTGCCCGAGTCTATGCCAGCGCCGTCAATCCGGATGTGATCAGCTATCGGCACCACAATGATCTGGCCGACTATGATGAAAGGATCGCGATCCTGATGCAATTTGTAGAGGGCGAACAGTTTGGAAGCTATTACCTGCCTCACGGATCGGGAGTCGCCTTCAGTCGTAATTTGTACCGCTGGTCTCCGCAAATCCATAAAGAAGACGGTTTTGCCCGCATCGTTTGGGGGTTAGGCACGCGGGCGGTTGATCAGACTGGCAATGATTATCCCCGGCTGGTGGCGCTCAGTCATCCGCTCCTGCATCCGGCCGCGGACGTCAAGGCGATCGTACGCTATTCACAGCAATATGTGGATTTGATCGATCTCAAAGAAAATCAATTCAAGACCCTGCCGGTCAAAGATGTACTGACCGCCCGTTATCCTCCTCTGCGGTATATCGCGCAAATCGATCAGGATGGCTACCTGACGCCAATCCGCACCAATATGGTGTCGCCCGAAAAGCTGGTCATCACGTTCGACCAAATGTTGCGTCGCACCTCCTTTGCGGAATATATGCGGACGGCGCTTTCCTTGCTGGAGCAGCATTACCACTCCCCGGTCGATACCGAGTTCACGGTTTATGTGAAAGATCCGTCCGCACTTAAGCCTGAGATCGAGATTGCCATCCTGCAGTGCCGGCCGCAAAGCCATATCAAGGATACGCAGGATGCCCGTCTCCCCTCAGAGCTGGCCGAAGAAAATATTATTTTCTCCACACATCGTATGGTGCCCAAGGGATATGTTTCCGGGATCCGGTTTGTCCTGTTTGTTTCGGAGGATTATTTTGGTCTGGCTTCACAAGCCGAGCGGAATAAGCTGGAACGGGCGATCGGGCAATTGAATACCCTGCTGGAAGGGCGGGGTTTTATTGCTGTGGGGCCTGGACGTTGGGGCACGTCCACTCCCGACTTGGGCGTGCATATCGGCTATGCCGATATCTACAATACGCGTGCCCTGGTCGAACTGTCTGGAGAGGGGATTGGCGTCGCCCCGGAACCATCTTTCGGGACACATTTCTTCCAGGACATGATGGAGGCGCAGATCTATCCACTGGCTGTTTATCTTGATGACCAGGATGTGGTCTTCAATCGAAAGTTTTTCTATGAGACCCCCAGCCGTTTGCTGGAATGGATTACTGTTGACGAAACTCTGGCAAAAATCTTGCGATTGATTGCGGTTGAAGATTTTCGCACCGGGCATCATTTGAAACTGGTCATGGATGATGAACTGGGCCGCGCGGTTGCTTATCTCGAAAAAGACGAGTAATTGAAGTAGAGCTAAGGTTCTGATTTCCCTTAATATATAGAACCAATGTTCTATATAGATGATTGGATAATCAAAGCAGGCCATCAATGAAGTATGACGGCCTGCTTTGGAAATAAATTACACCGTGACAGTTGCTTCCGGTTGGGCAGGCGGAGTCAGGGATGACCTCAACCAGAAGAGCAGGCCCAAGTTTACCAGCGCAAACAAACCGATGATCCCCTCGATCCCTAGTGCCCCAACGATCGGCAGGAAATAGACCGAGACACCATCGATTACGGCATGCCATAGCAAGGCGAGCCAAAACCAAACGGGTTGTTTGAGTGCCACACTGCGCAATACCATCATTGTCAGGGCGAGATGCATGCAGATGGCAAAAATGCGCTCCGCAAAACCGAGCAGCGAATAATAGACTGGTGCGGACCAGTAAGCCGAAACCTGCTGGCTCAAAGCGGCGAGCTGATCCGGGGACAGGGGCAGCGCTGAGGTGTCCCCGTTGCGCAAAGCCAACATGGTGACGTATGAGGCGGCTGTCAGGCATCCCAGAATGATGGCCTCAATCCCGCCGTGACCGGCGCCGACCATCAGGCCCTCCTGCCAGTTACGAGCTGATTTGAGTATGTAGCGGAACAGGATGAATCGGGCTGTTTCTTCGAAGATTCCGGCCAGCAAACCCAGCAGAACAGCATTAAAGAGATTCGACCAAGCCTGTGGCGGAGCGGGGAGTGCTCCAGATTTGAACATGGCGGTCAGGACTTGCAGCAAGGGAATGTGCAGCACCTGGGAAGCAATGAAGGTTAAGGCGCCTGCCAGGAATAATTTCCAGGATAGTTTAAAGCGCCGGGCCAGAAAGATTCCCAGCAGGATGGGGAATAGAATCATCCCCAGAAAATTGATGGCGTAGGTCACAACGAGCATTTTTTCTCCTGTGAAATTTTATTGTTTCGACTTTTGGCCGTTTAAGAGAGAAGCTTTGCTTGAACAACAAACTGCATTGCAAAAACGGAGGTACGCTTATCTCGGCATCGAGCGACGGCGGCGTTCATTGATGGTCAAAGGGCGCTTGGCCACGATCGTGACTTTATCGCTGACACTGGGTGTATAAACCGCAAATGCTTCCCAGCCCTCCGCCCCCCATTCGTTGAGTGTTTCCTGGATATGTTCATCCTTGCTTCCAAAGGCACTCCCGATGGTCAGCACTTGATATTCCCAGATTTTGGTGTCCTCCGACATTTTAGCTCCTTATTCGATCTTTGTGATCAGTTCGCTGCGTTTGAAGTTGTGGATGCTGATCCAGAGCAGCACCACGTCGACGATCCAGACCAGCAGGCCAACCAGGATGGTTGTCAGGACACCCAGGTACAAGACCCCGCTGATCTGGCCGGCGACAAGTCCGAGCACGAGCACGACCAGCGACCCGCTCAATTGGTAGGCTTCCATGAAGGTACGCACGCGTGACGAGATCAGCACGGTGGCGGAAATTCCCAATACCGCGATGGCGGGTGTCAGCCAGAGCATCAATGGCCACCAGGCTGGCAGTGGGAACCAGATGCGTCCCATGACCTGAAAGCTGGTCGCATTCACCATCACAATATAGACCAGGAACGAGATCCAGGAGAGCAGGATGGCTGGGACCACCGCGGCCAATACTTTGCCGAGGAATAATTCGCTGTCACTGGCAGGAGTATAGAGCAAAGCTTCCATCGTTTTACGCTCGCGCTCACCAGCGAAGGAATCAGCGCCGATAATGGTAGAAAACATCAAAGGCATGACCAGGAACAAAGGAGCCAACAGGAAGCCGGTGCTGTAAATCGCCCAGGTTTGTTCCATGCTCAGGCCCGAAAACATCCTGGAGACATTGGCCGGCAGGCGCGTGATTAATTGTTGGATCTCCTGCATCTGTTGTCCGATCCCAACTGAGGAAGAAAACGCTTGCGGGAGGTAGACGAACAATATCGGCATCCCCACTGCGAAAATGAGCGGCACAATCAGCGCCGGGATCCAGGCTGCTTTGTTTTGCCTTACTTCTTTGATATCTTTGAATGCTATGGCTCGAATTGATCGCCAGTTCATGCTTCACCTGCCTGCTGTTTGTGTTGCAGCGTAAAATAGATGTCTTCCAGGGAATAGGCACGTGGATTGACGCGCAGGATGGCAGCTCCCTTTTCTGCCAGCTGCCTGACGATGACAGGGATAGCCGCTTCACTCTCCACCTGAACCGCCAACCTGGTTCCGGTCCCTTGCATTTGAAGGAGGCCGGGTAGGCCCTCGAGACCCTTGAGCACCCTGTTCTCCGGTGCTTTTTGAAATTCAATGTCAAGCCAGGTGACAGGCCAAAGTTTGCGGGACAGTTCAGCCAGGCTTCCCAATGCCAGGATTTGACCTTTGTTCAGGATGGCGACCCGATCGCAGAGACGCTGTGCCTCCGTCAGGTTGTGGCTGCACAAGATGACCGTTTGCCCATTACGGCGACTCAAATCCTCGATCAACCCCATGACGTGCTGCGCCGCTTCAGGGTCCAGTCCGGAGGTTGGCTCGTCCAGGAAGAGCAGCGGCGGCTGATGGATCAAGGCCCGCGCCAATGCCAGGCGTTGTTTCATCCCCTTGCTGAATGTTTCGACGCGGTCGTTGGCCCGACCTGCCAGGTCGAAAAAGGAAAGCAGCTCATCCACGCGCTGCTGGAGCGTCTCTTCCGGGATTTCGGCCAGCGTGCCGAAAAACGTCAGGTTTTCGCGAGCCGTCAGGCGTTCGTACAGGGCGGGGCCTTCCGTCAGCACGCCGGTCCGCTTGCGAACCGCCTCACCGCTGACGGCTGGGTCCAGACCGAAGACACGCGCCTGTCCTGCAGTAGGGTGGAGAATGCCGTTGAGAAGCCGCACTGTAGTGGTCTTACCAGCGCCATTTGGGCCCAGCAAACCGAATACATCGCCTGCCTGGACCGCGAAGGTCAGCCCGGCCACAGCCAGTAATTCTCCAAACTTGCGCTCTAAACCAGATACTTCAATGATGGTATCCATGTTCTCTCTTGTCTTGTTTCACGTGAAACCTTATTTCTGTTCTTTCGGTTCGCGTTGGTAAAGGACGTAGGAATACACCACCAGGAACAGCGCAGAACCCAGCAAGGGCAGCATGACCAGCCAGATGGCATATTGACCTGCAAATAGTCCCAACAGGGACAGGATGCCCGAGGCAATAAATAGCTTGGCTCCCAGGCGATGCGTTTCATTCCAGACCTTGTCGCTGCTCAGAGTCCAGGGAGTGCGAATGCCGATGAACCAGTTGCGCTTGGACTTGTTCATCATCAGGCCAGCATAAATCATGAACAACCCCAGAGCAGGCAGCATCGCGCCCCCCAGGTCGAAGTGGGTATAGCCCAGATTCCAGACCAGTGTCAAGCCCTGCACGTAGAATAGAAAGACCATCAGCAGGAAAATGAATGTGTTGAAATAGCCTCGGAACTCGGCAATGTTGGCTTTCAGCGGATCGATCAGCGGTATGGCCAGGAAAAGCAGCAGCATTCCGAGCGCTACGACTGGCATCATGAAGACGCCCCAGAAGCGCGGCATGTAACCGTTAACCTGGTTGTCAATGCCCCAATGGGAGGCCATTTGGGCCGGGAATTTCGGGTAGAGCACGATTCCGATCAGGCTGGCCAGGATGATCAGGATGACCGACAGGATGACTGTATTTTTGGTATTCATAGTTTTATCCCTAGACAGAATGATGCCCCGGCTCCGTTTCACGTGAAACGTTGACCGGGGCTTGAGTATGTTATTTCTTTTGCTTCTTCTCAGGTAAATTGTTCTGGGCCAAAGAGACCATGCCGCTCAACCCGCCCAGGTTCATGGTGTCCACAGCACTGCTGGGGACGATAACCAACGCGCCCTTTTGTTTGAGACCTTCGAAAAGCATGTTCATGGCCCGCAGATGCAGGGCGGTGGGATTGTTGGCGTAAGCTTGCGAAGCCTCGGCGAAGGAGGCGGCAATCTGCTTCTCGGACTCGCCCAGGATAATGCGCGACTGGCGTTCCCGTTCGGCCTGGGCCTGGCGGGACATGGCATCTTCGAGGTCAGGCGGGATGATCACGTCGCGGATCTCCACGGACTGGACTGTTACGCCCCAGGGCGTGGTGCGCTCGTCGATGATCCTTTGCAGGTCGGCATCCATTTTGGCACGGCCGATCAGGATATCGGCCAGCACGCTCTGCCCGATGATCTCGCGCAGCGCAGTCTGGGCAGCCCAGCCGATGGCGGCGCGGTAATCGGCGACCTCGAGGGCGGCTTTTTCGGCATCCCAGACCACCCAGAACAGCACCGCATCCACGTCCACGGGGACGGTATCCTTGGTCAGTGTTTTCTCGGCCGAGAAAGGCGTGACCATCACGCGGTGGTCGATCCAGTTGGCGAGGGTGTCTACGAACGGCAGCAGCCAGAAGAGGCCCGGTCCGGCCAGTTTACGGAACTTGCCCATGCGCAGGATGACCGCCTTCTCCCACTGCGAGGCGATCTTGAGCCAAAAAAGGAAATAGATGCCCAAAAGGGTCCAGGCAACGAACCAGGCTCCAATCAAGGTATCGCTGGTGACACCGTTTTTGGTCATCCAGAGGATGCCGAGGTAACAGATCACCAGGCAGACAGCAAACATGAACCCGGCCACGCCGGGAATATGCTGGTCGGGCTTCAGGCGATCCTGCAGTCGCAAGCTTAGATCTTTGACATCAGTTTTGGTTTTCATATTAGCCTCCTCTTTATTCTTGATCAGGTGCAGGGTCCGGCAGGTTACCGGTCTGCTGCCAAAAAGCCAGCTTATCGTTTATGAGCTGGTGCACTTCTTCCGGCGAGTCGCCGAGGCGCCGTGCATCCGCCAGGTATCGGTGAGTCAGCGCCTCCAATGCCTCCCGGCGGATTTTTTCCGAGATTTCCGGCGGGGGGATGTTCATGACATAGGTGCCGCGCCCCTGCTGGGTGGAGATGACCCCGGCTTCATCCAGCAGTCTGTAAGCGCGGGCGATTGTATTGAAGTTGACTCTTAAATCTTGTGCCAATGCCCGTACCGTGGGGAGCTGGTCTCCCGGTTTGATGATTTCGCTGGCAACCTGATGCTTGATCTGCTGCATGATCTGCAGGTAGATCGGCACACCCGAGCGGAAATCCAGTTTTATTTGGGAAACGAAAGCATGGTTGGTATTGGTTGACATTGTATCATTGTAATAATTGTATCATTGTAATAATTGTACTAATTGTACACGGAATTGCAAACCTGTCAAGAGGAAAAGCAAAAGTGTCCCATTCTTTTTAACTGCCCTCCTGCGTGGTAGAATCTAAGCACACCATGAGGTAAATTCTTTGGAGGCTTCCATGGAACAGCAAACTGGTACTTTCGCAGTAAAAAAAGGTCTGGCACAAATGCTAAAAGGCGGCGTCATTATGGACGTCGTAACCCCTGAACATGCCAAAATCGCCGAGGAGGCTGGCGCTTGCGCCGTCATGGCGTTGGAGCGTGTCCCCGCGGATATTCGCGCCCAGGGCGGCGTGGCGCGCATGAGCGATCCGGAACTGATCTTAAAGATCATGGATGCGGTGACGATCCCGGTCATGGCAAAGTGTCGCATTGGCCATTTTGTCGAAGCGCAGATCCTCGAAGCGCTCGGCGTTGATTACATCGACGAGTCTGAGGTGCTGACGCCGGCAGACGAAGAAAATCACATCCTCAAGCATAATTTCAAGGTGCCCTTCGTTTGCGGTTGCCGCAACCTGGGCGAAGCCCTGCGGCGAATCGGCGAAGGGGCGGCCATGATTCGCACCAAGGGCGAGGCCGGGACGGGGGACGTGGTCGAAGCGGTCCGGCATGCCCGGGCGGTAATGGGCGCCATCCGCAAGCTGCAGACGATGGTTGACGAGGAATTGATGGCCTTTGCCAAGGAACTCGGTGCACCCTACGAGCTGATCAAAGAGACCAAAGAACTCGGTCGTATGCCGGTCGTCAATTTCGCCGCGGGCGGAATCGCAACCCCGGCCGATGCTGCGCTGATGATGCAGCTTGGCGTGGACGGAGTCTTCGTCGGGTCGGGCATCTTCAAGTCCGGCGATCCGGCCAAACGGGCGGCAGCGATCGTCAAGGCAGTCACCCACTACAACGATCCTGCCATCCTGGCCGAGGTGAGTAAGAACCTGGGCGAGGCGATGGTCGGCCGCAACATCTCACAGATGCCTGAAGCAGAAAAGATCGCCGGGCGCGGCTGGTAATCCCCAGCAATGGACGGCGGGACTCACTTTTGACATCGTCCCTGTCCAAGGGTGCTGACATGAAAATTGGAGTCCTGGCATTACAGGGAGATTTTTCCGAGCATATTGCCACGCTCAAACGCCTGGGGCCGGAAGCACTGGAAATCCGCCTGCCGAAACAACTCGCCAACCTGGATGGTTTGATCATCCCGGGCGGCGAGTCGACGACGATCGGAAAACTGGCGGTCGATTTTGGATTGCTGGAGCCGCTGCGTGAATTTGGCAAAGCCCACGCGATTTGGGGCACCTGTGCAGGCGCAATTTTCCTTTCGACGGATGCCCGCCGCCAGCAGCCCTTGCTCGGCCTGATGGACATCACCGTCGAGCGGAATGCCTTTGGGCGTCAGGTCGATTCGTTCGAAGCCGAGCTCGACATTCCGCAGCTCGAGCAGGTTAACGGAAGCAATCAGCCCTACCATGCCGTTTTCATTCGGGCGCCAATCATTGAGTCGGTTCATGGTCAGGCCCAGGTGCTGGCGACCCTGCCCGACGGTCGCATTGTGGCTGCCCAGCAAGGACAGCTGCTGGCGACTTCCTTCCATCCCGAGTTAACGAGAGATGACCGTTTTCATCGCTATTTCCTCTCTTTGGTTGATTGAAGGGTAGATTTCGAGATCATATGCCTGTTCGTCCGCTTGATTTATTAGACCTGCCGACCGTTTACCGCTATCGCCACGCTTCTTTAGCGCTGGACATCACGCGTGCCTTGACACGCGGCGATCCCCTCGGTCCGATAGGTTTGCTGGCCTATTTGAACCCGACCAGGCATGTCTACACGGCGGTATCGACGCATGATGATCAGGCACCGTTGATGGGTTCGGTTACGCATCGCGAGAATGACACCTCGGCCAGACTGTCTTTCCTGGCGCCAGGTGACGACCTGGTCACAGATGGCCTGCCTGCCCTGCTGGATCACCTGGCGGAACAGGCTGGCAAATGGGGCGCCGTCCATGTCCAGGCCGAGGTGGACGAGCTTTCTCCAGTCTTCAAGACTCTGCGCCGGGCCGGATTTGCCGTCTATGCCTGGCAGCGTATCTGGGACTTGAGCAGGCTCTCGTCGGACGAGTTGTCCAGCACATTCTGGATGCGTGCCCGCCAGCGCGATTTGCTCGCTATTCACAATCTGTATTTCCAGATCATGCCGGCGTTGTTGCAACCCGTTCAAACTTCCCCGATGCGTGTGTCGGGCATGGTCTTGCGAGAAGCGGACGAAGTCCGCGGTTACGTCGAACTGGTCTATGGTCCATACGGCATCATGCTGAATCCGCTGATTCACCCGAAAGTGGAGAAGGCGGCCGAGCGGCTTTCGAACCTGGTCAAGGCTTTACCGGACCGGCGCGGACGTCCGATCTATCTGTGTATGCGCTCGTATCAGACCTGGCTTGAGCCTGCCCTGGAAGACCTGGGGGCGCTTTCCGGTCCCCGGCAGGCCGTGATGGTAAAATATCTGGCTGCTGCCCAGCGGGCTGAAAAGCTTGCTACAAATCCGGAGGCAGCCTGGGCCAAACCAGCCACACCCATGGCGCATACCTCGAACCGAGATGGGTTGCAGGCAAAACAGGGACTGAACCTGCTCAGAGAGAGCGGCCGGCCGGGGACCGAACCTATTGTATGGAAAGAATAATGAATCAATTGCGTATTACCGACGATTTAGACGCCCTGTTGGACGTTCTGCCGGTTGCAGTGCGCGAGGCTGTCAAGAAAAAAAATAACAGCGACAATCTGCTGGAGATCATCCTGGATCTGGGGCGGGTGCCAACTGCGCGTTTTGTGGAAGAAGAAATAGCCTTGAGCGACCAGGAAGTCACGCGCGACGAGATCGATTACGTGGTCGAACACATTGGCGATTTCGATGCCGACAACCGAGCCGGCCTCGAGCGGACGCTGCACCGTATCTCGGCCATCCGCAACCGCCGTGGCCACATTGTCGGCCTGACCTGCCGCGTCGGCCGGGCAGTGTATGGCACGATTGACATCATTGAAGATATCGTCAATTCGGGCAAGAGTATTTTGCTGTTAGGCCGCCCGGGAATTGGCAAGACCACCATGTTGCGCGAGGCTGCGCGCATCCTGGCCGAAAACAAGCGCGTGGTGGTCGTGGACACTTCCAACGAGATTGGCGGGGATGGCGACGTGCCGCATCCGGCCGTTGGTCGCGCGCGCCGCATGCAGGTCTCCAGACCGACCCTGCAGCACGAGGTGATGATCGAGGCAGTCGAGAACCATAACCCGGAAGTGATCGTGATCGACGAGATCGGCCGCGAACTGGAGGCTGCCGCTGCCCGCACCATTGCCGAACGCGGTGTTCAACTGATCGGCACGGCTCACGGCAACGCCCTTGATAACCTGCTGCTCAATCCGACGCTGAGCGACCTGGTCGGCGGGATCGAAGCAGTCACGCTCTCGGACGAGGAAGCCCGTCGACGCGGGACCCAGAAGACTGTCCTGGAACGACGCGCGCCGCCCACCTTTGATGTACTGATCGAGATCCAGCAGCGCGACCGGCTGGCTGTCCACCCGGACATCGCTGCCTCGGTCGATGCCCTGCTGCGCGGTTATCCGCTGCCGCCGGAAATCCGCAGCCGCGATGTGGATGGACAGATCCGCATCGAGAAAGCTTCTGTTACACCCAAAAACCGCTTGGAGACCAACGGCAGGACGGTGCGACGCAGTGCGCCTCAACCGGCGGAAATCGTTGAGCCTGCTGAGAATCTGCCCGCTGGTGCGCGGGTTAATGCGCTCCATGGAAAAACACAGACCATCCGTATCTATCCGTATGGCGTGGCGCGCAACCGGCTGATGCAGGCTGCCAAGCGCCTGAGCGTTCCGGCGATTGTCGTGCGGGATGCTGGCGAGGCCGATGCGCTGGTTACTTTGCGCACCTATTACCGCAACCACCAGCAGCCAATTATGGACGCTGAGCAGCGCGGCGTGCCGATCTATGTGCTGCGCGCCAACACGGTCAATCAGATGGAGCAGTTCCTGACCGATCTGTTCAACCTGCCGACCGAACAATTCCCCGGCCATGACATGGACTCGGTCCGTCACCAGACGCAGGTGGCAATTGAAGCCGTCCTGAATGGTGAGCGCTGGGTGGACCTCCCACCAAGTTCGTCGGTCGTGCGCCGTTTGCAGCACGAGATGGCGCGCCAGTACGAACTGACCTCACATTCATACGGCAAAGAACCGCGCCGACATGTGCGCATATTCCGCGAATAGTCAACAGACCGTGGACTGAAGGCCAGTAGTCCGCGTCCACGGTTTTTGTTCCAACCAACGATTCGTTTATCCGAAAAGCCGATGTTTATTTCCTTAGAAGGCCCCGAAGGCTCTGGCAAAACGTCACACATCCCACCCCTGGTCGAATTCTTGCGCGAAAAAGGGTACCAGGTATTCCCCACGCGCGAGCCGGGTGGCACCTCCATCAGCGAGCAAATCCGCACGGTCATTCATGATTTAAGAAATACCGAAATGCATCCGCGCACTGAGACCTTGCTTTACCAGGCGGCGCGCGCGCAGATCGTGGAACAGGTCATCAAGCCACGCCTGGCGACGGGCGAAATTGTAGTGTGCGATCGTTATGCGGATTCGACCATCGCCTACCAGGGCTACGGCCACCAGCAGGATTTGGATGAAGTCCGCTCCCTCGTCCGCTATGCGACGGGCGGCCTGACCCCTGACCTGACGATCTTGCTGGATGTGGAAGTCGAAGTGGGATTGAAGCGCAAGACCAAAAATGGCGCAGAATGGAACCGGCTGGATGCTTACACGGTGGAGTTCCACCGGCGTGTCCGCGCGGGATATCTGGAGTTGGTCAAGGCTGAACCGGCCAGGTGGCTGGTGGTAGACGCCAGCCGGGACTGGGAGGCGGTTCAGGAAGCACTGCGCGAGGTGATTATGGGGAAGCTCGCCTAGACTGCCATTCTTTTAAAGGGAAGGTAATTGATGTCCGAGATGCCTCACGATAAAGCCGAACTGCTGGCAGCCATCCAGAATGAATGGCAGGCCTTGATGCGCGTCGTTGCAGGGCTGACCCCTGAGCAAATGCTCACGCCTGACTCGGGCGGCTGGTCGCCCAAGGACAACCTGGCACATCTGACGGAATGGCTTAAGGCGCTGCTCGGCTATCACATGGATGGTAAAAATGCCGAAGAGGTGCTTGGCATCCCGCGTGAATTGGCTGACGAATGGGATTTTAATCGTGTCAATGCCTACCTGTTCGAGCGCAATCGCGACCGCCCTGTCGATCAGGTTCTCAGCGCCCTTCAGGCCAAATACGCCGAGGTGACCGCTCGATTGGAGTCCATGCCTTTCGAGGCCCTGCTGCAACCACGCTTCGCAGATGACCCGCAGGGGACGCCGCTGCTGGGCTTCGTGCTGGGCAATACCAGCGAGCATTTCAAAGAACACCGGGAAACGATCGAGAAGGTACTTGAAAATACCTGATTGCCAGCTTACCTAAGAGGCTAACCATGTCCCGTCGCCCTTGCGTCCAGAAAGCTATCCTGTTATTGCTGGGCCTCAGCCTGGTGATCCTTTCCATCCTGTTCCTGCGCTTTTACCAGAGGCCGCTCGGCCCGGCCCTCGAACTTCCCACACGTACCCCAACCCTCACGCCGGCTCGGACAGATACGAGCGCTGCAATCCCGGCACAATCGTCGCCACCCAGCCTTGAACCGACTGCCACGCCCCGGCCCCTGTGCGGCGGACCAGCGGTCATGAACCTGCTCGCCATTGGATCAGATGAGCGCGGCAACAATTACCTGTATGGCCTGGCCGACATCATCCGCCTGGTGCGCGTGGACTTTGTCACGCCCAGGGTCACCATCCTCGAAATCCCGCGCGACTTATGGGTGGAAATCCCCGGCATTTCCGATCACTATGGTATTACCAACGGCAAACTCAACCAAGCGTATTTGTTTGGCAATAAAGGCTTGGGATATTATGACGGTCCCAGCGAAGGGCCGGGACTGCTGGCGCGCACCCTCGAGTTGAATTTCGATGCGCGTGCCGATCATTACATCGCTGTCAATATGCGCACCTTCGTCAATATCGTCGATTATGTCGGCGGTATCGACGTATACCTGCCTTATGATGTGGACGGGCGCACAGCGGAGAATCCCAGGGCCTTTTCCGTCCCGGCCGGACAGCATCACTTCGACGGCGAAACGGCCCTGATGACTGCCCGTATCCGGCAATACAACGTCTTCGGCCGCGCTGACAACCAGAACATCATCTTGTGCGCACTGCGGAAGAAACTGCTCAGCCCTCAGCTCGTCATCAAAATTCCGCAAATCACGCAGGACTTCTTGCGCTATGTCCAGACCGATCTCAGCCTCGCACAGATCAACCAGCTGGCCTGCCTGGCCAACCAGATGCATGGCGAAGACATCGCGTTTGTCGATTTCCCGACCGAACTGTTTACGCAGAAAAGAATTTTCGCTCCCAGCCTGAACGCGACAACGCTGGTCTTCGACGCCGATTTCGACGTCTTACGCGACTACCTGGCCCGCTTCGACGCCGGCACCTGGCCTGACCCCGCGCAGTTTGCTCCTACCACACCATCCCCTGGCAACGTGGATGCTGATTTTACCTGTGACGACTGATTACCGATTACTGATCACTGCCTACCGAATCCCCTAGATCCGGCAAGGCGCTCTCGATCTCTTCCGGGCTCTGGCCTTTTTCCAGCCGGTCGACCACTTCGTCGAATTCGGGCGGCATATCCTCGCCCAGTTCCTGACCCATCTGACGCATCATGCGTCCCATCGCCTGGGGATCGTCCTCCAAGCCATCCAGGGCGGACGGGTCGGCCAGATTCTCCAGGTTATTTAGGCGGCTCTCATCGGAACGCATCACGCGCACGCGCGGCACCCGTCGGCGGACGTTCTCGCTTCCACAATGGGAGCAGGCCACCGGTTTGGTCCCGTATTCGCTGTAGGAAAGTTGGGTCTCAAAGCGCTTGCGGCAGTCCAGACAGATATAATCATAAGTTGGCATGTCCCAATTTTAACGCCATTTTTCCAATCATAAAATGCCGAAGCAAATCCCTTTTCGATTCAGGTACAATTGAGCCATGACTTCTGATCCCGATTTTGACATTTACCATCCGCAACCCCTGCTGATTGTGATCTCCGGCCCGTCAGGGGTTGGCAAGGATACGGTCCTGCAACGCATGAAGGAGCGCGAATTTCCGTTCCATTTTGTGGTGACGGCGACTACGCGTCCCAAGCGCCCGAGTGAGGTTCACGGCAAGGATTATTTTTTTGTCTCCAGTGATGAATTTGCGCGCATGATCGAAGCTGACGAATTGCTTGAGTATGCAATCGTCTACAACGATTACAAAGGTATCCCCAAACAGCAGGTGCGTGATGCGCTTGACTCAGGCAAGGATGTGGTCATGCGCATCGACGTGCAGGGCGCCGAGACCATCCGCAAGCTGGCGCCGAAAGCGCTGCTGATTTTTATCACCACCGAAAGCGAGGACGAACTGGTCCAGCGCTTGAAGGTCCGTAAGACCGAGAGCCCCGAAGGCCTGAACCTGCGCATCGCAACTGCGCGCCAGGAACTGAAACGCATCGAAGCTTTCGATTACGTCGTCATTAACAGTGACTTTCATCTCGACGAAACGGTGGACACGATCCGGGCCATCATTCATGCGGAGCACCAACGCGTCCATCCCAGAAAGGTATCCCTGTGAGCACTTATCCCGAACCCTACGAGCAACCGGCTCCCCCGCCACCGCAGTCGGTCCGCGTGACCCTGCCGTCCAGGCCGCCGCGGGTGACGTATGCCATCATGGGCATCACTATTTTCGTCTATGTGCTTCAGATGGCCAGCCAGTTTTTTCTCCAGACCGACATTCCGGTGGCACTCGGAGCCAAAGTCAACAGCCTGATCCGCGCGGGGCAGTTGTGGCGCTTGATTACGCCGGTCCTGCTGCATGGTGGACTTTTGCACATCGGCTTCAACATGTACGCCCTGCTGATCTTCGGTCCCGGCCTGGAGCGGCACTTCGGATACTGGCGTTTCCTGCTGCTTTACTTGCTGACCGGTTTTTCGGGCAACGTGCTTTCCTTCCTGCTTTCAAGCGGTTATTCGATCGGCGCCTCGACCTCGATTTTCGGCCTGGTCGCAGCTGAAGGGATTTTCATTTACCAGAACCGCAAGTTGTTTGGTGACCAGGTCAAACGCATGATCGGCAACATTATCTTTATCGTGGTCATCAACCTGATGTTGGGGCTTTCCCCGGGCATCGATAACTGGGGCCACATCGGCGGTTTATTGGGTGGCCTGATGTTTACCTGGTTCGGAGGCCCGCACTGGGAGGTGGAAGGCATCTACCCGCTGCTGCAACTGAAGGATAAACGCGGGCTGCAGGAAATTGTGCTGGGCTCGGCCGTGGTGGTGGTGGTCTTCGGCGCGCTGGCGATGATCGGAATGCTGTATCCCATCGCCCCCTGATATTTGGCCCTTCGAATCAAGAAGCCCCTTCATTTTGAAGGGGCTTCTTTTTTGCTTCAGGGCTTGATCTCAAAGACCGTCCCGGCGCTGGTTCCCTGAACTTCAGGGAAGAAGGCCTGCCAGGCGTGGGCCGGCAGCACGCGGAACTGGCCCGCCTGCAACGGGATCAGGGTGTAGGTCAGGACGTAGGTCCCGGCTGGCAGGTAGTCCGCGGCCCATTGGATGTGGTCATCGTAAATGGTCGGGTTTCCAAACAACCACCAGCCCCAGCCCTTGGCGAAAGGATTGTCCGGGGCGTAGACCTCCGCGCTGGTGGCTTGTTCGCCCTGCTGGCTGGTCTTGAGCGATTGGTCCAGGATTTCGGTTCCGCTCGGGATGAAATCGTCGACCATCAGGTAGTATGCGTCGTGCGGCAGGTTGATGGTCACCTGGGCGGTCAGTTTGGCACCCGCAGTCAGAACCAGGGAGGCGATGGGCGTGCAATCTTTCTGGCAGGTACCATCGAAGTAAACCCGGCTGACTTGCAGCCCCCGCGCCAGAGGTTTGACTGATTCGACCTCCTGGTTGACCCGTAGGGCGGCGCGGTAGTACAGTTTGCCGTTGCCTGGCTCATGCGTGATGGCCAGTTCGTTCGGGTTGAGCGGATCGAGCGAAGCCAGGGGAATCTGGCTGGTGATCGTCGTCAGGTTTTGCGGACCGCTGGCCTGTCCGCTGGCGATGGTCGTCCCGTTGAGCGCCGCGTTGAAGGAATAATTGGCCTGTAATTCGCCGGAACCTCCCATGGCTTTAGTCAGGGCCAGGATGATCCAGGCTGAGTTGTAGTTTGAGCCCCACAATCCGGCCGCATTGCGTTGCGTGACCAGGTAGCGCACTGCATCGGTCATGATTGGCGCCGCCGGGTCGCGCTGTGCCAGGGCATAGACGACGGCGGCAGTGTTGAAGAGCGCCGTGTTGGGCTTGAACCAGGATTGACTGACGCTTTCCCAATGCGCGCCGCTGGCAGTGCGGAGTGCGGAAGTCTCCAGCGCCCCGATCATATCCTGGACTCGCGGGTCGGTTGGATTCAGGCCTTCCATCGTCAAGGCCAGCAGGGCCTGTCCCCAGGGAGCAAGCTGTTCGCGGGCCTCGTAAAGCGCCTCAACTGCCTGGGATTCTGCGCCGCCGGTCTGCCCCAGCACGAACTCGATCAAGGCCAGATCGCTCAGGTCGTCATCTGAGAGCGAGGTGCCACCCAGATAGGGACGTGCAGCCGTCAGGAAATCGCGCGCTTTCTGGAAGACGGTCGCATTCACCGGGAAGCCGTTGTCCTGTGCCTGTCCCAGGCCGAATAAAACGTAAGCGCTGAGGTACGGGTCGCTCTGATTTCTGGTCCACCAGCCCCAGCCGCCGTCCTCGTTTTGCCGTTGCAACAGGCGCGTGAGGACATCCTTGAGTTCGGTTTGCAGGCGACTCTTGAGTTCGGGGGCCTCCAGGCCGGCTGTTTGGAGCGCCTGGTAAGTTTCGATGTTGGCCAGGAAGTACGAGGCCAGAGTCTCGATACTGCATACAGCTGGTGGGGTCTGGATGGCCTCCAGACTTGACAGGATGGTGGCTGCCAGCGAGGGGGACAACTCCAGGCTCAAGCCGCCGCCTGTAGGCACGAACGAGCGCGGAATCGAAACCAATTCCTGGCTGGTCCCTGCTTCGGGCAGCGTCCCCGCCGTGACGAAGGACTGCGGCGCAGTGTAGCGCAGGATGGGCAGCGACCCCCAGACCGGGCGGGTCGAATCCTGCAGGTCACCTGCCTGGGCCGAGAAGATCAATTCGGCCGCTTCGGCTTCCTGGGCTGTACCCCACCAGGCGACGCGCGTCTGCCCGCCGGCCGGGATGCTGATCGTCTGAGTCAGTTGTGTCGGGTCGTCCAACAGGAATCCGAGCGCCTGCAGTGAAACCGTCGCCTGCAAATCGTTGGAGGTGTTGTTGTGGACGATCGCGGCCATCTCTATGTGATCGCCGAGCACCAGGAAGCGCGGTGTGACCGGGCGAACCAGCAGTTGTTTGCTGGTCACGATTTGCGCACCGGCTTGTCCGACGCGGGTGTCGGCTGTCAGGCCGCGCACGTCCACCTGCCAGGTGGTCAGGTTGTCGGGCAAGGTCACTGTCACCTGGCCGCGCCCGTCCGCATCAGTCACCAGGGTGGGATTCCAGTAGGCGGTGTCGGGAAAGTTCTCGCGCACGACGGTGGCTGGAGCACCATCGCCCCCACCCCCGCCGATTCCGCCGGGCGAGAACAAGAGCCGTCCGCTGTAGGCTGCCAGCGAGACGCCGGTCTCGATCCCCAGCGGCTGGGGGCCGTAAAAGGCCGGGACGATGTCCGGCGCGTTGGGATCGGCCAGCGCCAGTGCAGCCAGGTCGACGACCGACAACGAGAATTCGCCCCCTACCGGCTTGCCCTGGCTGTCGGTCACGCGCAGGTTGAAGACGACTTCACCGCCCGGTTCGCTGCGCTGGGGCTGCGAGGTCAATTCGACTTTCAGGGTTTGCGCTTCCGGCGCAACCGGCAGGCTGAGGTAGCCCTGGCGGAAGTTGTTGTTCGCGCCGATCAGCGTGGCCGAGACGAAGACATTGGGCGCCTGCTCGCTGGTCAGCGGCAGGGAGAAGGTTGTCCCGCTGGGACCCAGGTTGATTACCTGCGCGCTCAAAACCACACCACGCTCCACCGTCACCAGCGCCTGGGTATTTCCGCCGAGGGGGTTGGGGATGAAAATTTGCGCGGTCTGGCCGGGCTGGTAGGACTCGCGGTCAGCGGTCATTTCGATGTGCTGGTTGGGGAGGTTGGGCCAGACGGCCTGCGATTTGCCGCCCACCCACAGCAGCACCTGGCTTGTGGCCCCGCCGCCTTGTACGTCCAGGATGTAGGTACCGGCCTGGGGAGGCGTGAACGAGAGCCGCGCCTTGCCGTCTGGACCGGTTACCAGATTTGTGCTGCCGATCGGGGTGTAGACCGGTTCGTAGCTGGGTGGGGCGTATTGATTCGAGAGCGGCGGGTCCTTGCGTTCCCAGGTCACCTGGCTGAACTCGGCCACCAGGCTCTTCCCGCCGAGCGATTTCTGATTCCAATCCACACTCAGGACATCGAAGCCCAGAGCCGTCCCCGCCTGGCCGACCCACTGATCCGGCCGCAGACCGACGTAAAAATCGGTGGGATGGACCAGCATACTGCTGCGCGCGCTGATCTGTGCCCCGCTCTCGTCCTGCGCGGTGACCTCCAGGGTCAGGTTCTGAAGCGCATCGAACTCGGGTAGATCTGATAATTGGATCGAAAGCGTTCCGTCTGCTCCCGTGCG
This sequence comes from uncultured Chloroflexia bacterium, assembly GCA_963790075.1. Taxonomy (GTDB): domain Bacteria; phylum Chloroflexota; class Anaerolineae; order Anaerolineales; family Villigracilaceae; genus CAYOUV01. Next base: position 63,668 of record CAWBNG010000008.1, on the reverse strand, counting down.
ACCTTCGCCCTGGGCGATTTGTTTGCCAAAGTTCCCTCCGGTCCGGAAACTATACGGCAGCATCCAGTTTGAGTCGATCGGTCCTACCTGGTATTGTGGCAGGCGGAAGGAAGCGGAGGTTGTATACAAGGTCCACGTGACCGGCAGGTTTCCGGCCGGAGCGTCAAAGAAATAGCGGGCATTGACGGTCGCCTGCGGCGTCTGGCCGGTTCGAATTTGTTCGGGACTGAGTTCAACGCTCAGGTTGATCTCAGGTTTGCGATAATCGGCCACCTGGAAGGAGAAATAGGTCTGGGTCTTTTTGTTCGTGAGGCTGTAGTACCCAGGCGCAGCATCTGCCGGGAGCGTGTACTGGCCGTTGAGCGTGCCGTAAGCGGACAGGGACAGCGAGAAGCTGTTAAGTTCCTGCCCGTTGCCGTCCGAGAGGGACAGATCGATCGTGTTTTGTTCCGGCATGGTGTAGCGACCGTTGAAGGCTTCGCGCACGACGCCGCGGAAATAGACCGTCTGTCCCGGGCGGTAGATTGGTCGGTCTGAATACAAATAGATTTCGGTTTGGGGTGGGGTTACTTGTCCACTCAAGCCAAAATCCCACGGCGCGATGCCCGAATCCCAGGTGGACATTGCCAGGCTGAAATTATCCTGACCGACTGCACCGATAATGGCGTACAGGGATGCGTACGGATCGAGGCGTTCCGGGATGGATGTTTGCCACAGGCCCTGGGCATCGGTCTGGCCGGAGACCAACAAACCGCCATCATTGGCGTAGATCGAAACCGGCGTATTCGCCAGGGGTTGCCCGCTGCGTAAATCCACTGCCCAGACCAGCGCGTCGCTGGCTCCGGCTTTAAAGGTCAGGTTGATGTCGCTGGAGATGACGAAATACGGCTCCTGGCGGTGGTATTTCAGTTGCTGCGCATCGACCTTGAGGTAATATAAGCCAGGCGAAAGAGGCTGGTCATTATTCGTTAGTGTCAGCGCGACCGGTTGGGCCTGGTTGGAGGTCAGCTTGAGAGATTGGGAAATCGTGCGCGCATTTTTTGGCGAGTACGCCTGGCGCGTGTCATAGCTGTTTTGCCCGGTGATCGAGAAGAAGTCGCTCAATGATAGTGGGGCGATTGTCAGATCGGCGCGAGGGATGTTGGTGGCCTGGGCGTTCAGCACCGGCTGCTCCGGCCGGACGAAGAACATGCTGGCCCCAAAATACGGCAGCGTCAGATCCGGGCTGGCGGGTGTGGTTTTAAAGTTGAGCGTGAAGGGGGTGCCCAGCGCCTGGCCCCAACGGTCTTTCAAGGCGCTGGAAATCGTCAGGGTGTAATCGGTCGATGGTTCGAACATACCTCCAAGCAAAAGGCTGAGACCATCGTCGCTGGTGTAGGGGCTTGAATTGGGCACCTGCGGCGTGATCGATACGTATTGGTCGAGATTGCCATCTTGGACCGGCGCGCCGAAGAAAACCTTGACGCTGTCATACTGTTCTTTTACCTTGCCCTGCAAGGGGGTACTGGCGGTCACGCTGAAGTTGCCATAGGTTTTGAAGGTGAATTTTTGATCCTGTCCAAGCGGCGTGCCGCCCGCCCCGCGCACCGTTTGACCATCGAGATTGAGTGTATAGGTCCTGCTGCGGGAAAGTAGAATGGTGGGCTGGAAGCTGACGCTTGTCCCGTCATCGCTCCAGCTGAACTTACCGGCCACGTTCCCGGCCGGACCCGTGAACTGCAACCCGTTTTCGAGGCTGGCCTGGTCCATAGGCTGGTTAAAGGTGATCTTGATTTTTGGATCGAGTCCCAATGATTGTTCGGGCGACGGGTCGATCGAATCGACCGCCGGAAGCGCGGTGGTGAAGGACCAGCTGGTCTGGATGTCAGATTGGGCCAACTGGCTGCCGGAATTGGCGGTCAGGTCTGGGTTGAGACTGACCGTATAAGTCAGGCCCCCGGAAAGCGCCGGGTCTGGATAGAAGATATAAGTACTGGTGTTGAGCCATTCGCCCTTTCCCTGTGCGGCTGGCTGGATGGAAAAGGCTGCGGGGAGTGCGGCCGGGTCCGCTCCTAGTGGGACGACCGGCTGGTTGAAAGCTGCAACGATGGCGGCGTTGGGAATCACTTCCTCAGAATCGGGTTTCGGCAGGAATTGGGTCGGGCGCAAATAATCCGGGGTCTGAAAATCAAGAGAAACCGCTTGCAGCAAGCCCAGCCCATTCGCGGCTCGAGCGCCCTGCCCGATTTGGAGCGCAAATTGGCTGGCAGCCGGCAGGCTGCCGTCGGGAGTGAAGATCAGGGTGGCATCATCCTTCCATGCCAGTTGCCCGGTCACATCAGACGGTTGGACGCTCAAGGCCGATGCGACCGAGGTGCGATCCATGGCTTGGTTGAAATAGATTGTCACCAACCCGTCCAATGGAATTTGGCTGCCGGCCGATGGGCTGGTTTCTATCACAGCCGGCGGGAGCGGTATGGCTGATGTCGCCAGAGCGGTCGGTGTGGAGGCCGGGGTTGGAGGAAGTTTACCTGGCAGGCTGCAGGCCAACGTGACCAACAGGATGGTGATTGTCAGACGCCAGAAAGGAGAATATGCCTTTTTCATGTTTGTTTTCTCGGGTGAATGTGGGGAATTTAGATTCATTATACACGAGCCACCGCCTGAAAAGAACATGACGGACACATTGAACTGTACCCTTTTAGACCATGCTTCGGTACATACTATTGGCTCATGTGTGCCAGGCATGGATCGAGCGCATCACGCAGTCCGTACCCCAGCAGGCTGAAGACCAATACTGCCATCGTATTTTGACTAATACCAGGGTAGCTTGACAGTCCCCTTCAGTAGCGTATAATAATCATCTATAATGTAATCGTTAGTGAAAGGAGGCGCAAACATTCAATCCCATTGCAAACAAAGACGTTTTGATTTTTCGTATTCCGAATTCCAATATGTAGGAGGAGAGTAATGAAATCACAAAAATGGCTCCTGTTAGCGAGCCTATTGATTATGGTCAGCATGGTGTTGGGAGCATGCGGTCCGAAAGCAACGCCGACTGAAGTGCAAACTCAAGCGCCTGCAATGACAGAGGCTCCTGCGGCAACTGAGGCTCCTACCCAGGCCTCTGCCTCTACGCCAGCAGACACAATCATTATCGGTACGACCGATAAAATTGCTAGTCTGGATCCGGCGGACGCCTATTCCACTCGTGACTGGGAAGTGATCAAGAATATTAACGAAGGTCTACTTAAGTGGAAACCCGGCACCAGTGATCAGCTTGTACCTGCCCTGGCCACTGCCATGCCAGAGATCTCGGCTGATGGTTTGACCTACACCTTCACGCTACGTGACGGGATCAAATTTGGCGACGGTACTGACCTGACTGCACAGATATATGCTGACAGCATCAACCGTCTGCTGACCGTTGGTCCCGACTGTCCGAATGGCGTAGCTGATGCGCTGGCGACGCCGTACCTGAAGAGTGTAGCGGCACCGGATGACAAGACCATCGTCTTCACTCTGAAGAGCGCGGTAGCTTACTTCCCACAAATTTTGGCTAGCGCTACCTATACCCCAGCCAATCCGAATATCTATCCGGCTGATAAGTGCGAGCTCTTCCCCCCGGCACCCATCTATGGTACGGGCCCTTGGTTTGTCTCGCAATTTACACCCGGCGAGCAGATCGTCTTTGAACCCAATCCTTACTACAATGGCAACCTTCCGGCGCAGGTCAAGCAGGTCATCGTCCGCTATTTCTCCGATCCTCAGACCGAAGCCCTGGCCGTTCAAAATGGTGAGATCGATGTCGCCTGGCGCTTCTTGGGGCCTGAACTGATCGGCCAGCTGAAAGGTGTTTCTGGCTTGCATGTTGGCACGATCGACGGTGGTTCGATCCGCTACCTGATCCTCAACCATACCATGGCACCGACTGATGACCCGAACGTGGTCAAAGCGATTGCCTCTGCGGTCGACCGCAATGAGATCTCCGATACGGTCTTTGGTGGTCAGGTCAGCCCGCTGTATTCAATGGTCCCGCCTGGATTCTTGGGCGCCTCTGAAGCCTTCGACACCATGTATGCTTCACCGAACCTGGATCAAGCCAGGAAGTACCTTGAGGCTTCAGGTTACAGCGAGAGCAACCCGTTGATGCTTGAAATGTGGTACCCACCTGAACACTACGGCGCTTCTACCGCTGCATGGATGCAGGTTGTCCAAAAACAGTTGGAAGCTACCAAAGAGATCAAGGTCACCCTGCAGTCGCAGGAATGGAGCACTTACGTCACTGCCTTAACTGGCGGTGATTCCTATGCTGTTGGTGTGCTGGGTTGGTTCTTCGACTATCCTGACCCATCCAACTATCTGGATCCCTTCGTATACAATGGCGGAGAAGGCACGAACGTATCTCCTTCCGCGAGTGGAACAGATTTCGGCAAGCCCATCAATGACAAGGCTCAACAACTTGTCGATCTGATGGCACAGGCTGACGTCGAGACAGATTTGACCAAGCGCGCTGATCTTTATAAGCAGGCGCAGGATGTCTATGCCGACTTGGTGGTGACGGTGCCTCTGTTCTTCAATCCGGAATATGTGGTCTTCCGCGATAACATCCACGGTGCAGACCAGTATGCTACTCCAGAGACGTTGAACATTGCTGGCGTGATCGAGTTTAACTACTCCACGCTCACCAAGACTCCGTAACTTCCAATCGACTAAAATGGTTAGGGGCGGGTTCATCCCGCCCCTTCTAATTTCTTATCTGCAAAGGGAACCGTGAGCCCTATTACCCTGATTGCTCTCATTGTTGGCACCCCCGCTCTCCTCCTGCTTGTTTATATTTTTGTGCGAGGCTCGACGGGGTTGCGCCGCTACATCTTGACTCGCATCGGGCTGACTCTACCGATGGTCTTCATCCTGGCCACGCTGGTCTTCTTCGTGCTGCGGGTACTGCCTGGCGATCCGGTCAGGTCGGCTCTTGGGCCCAAAGGTACACCCGAGATGATCGCGCGAATTCGCACACAATTGGGTCTGAACGATCCCATGATTGTGCAGTACGGCCGCTTCCTTGGGGATATGGTCACGCTCCATTTCGGCAATTCACTTACCGGCGGACACCGGCCGATCATTGATGAAATGAGCGAACGCTTCCCCGCCACTTTGGAGTTGGTTATCCCGGCTTCGATCCTCGCCTTGGTAGTTGGGATTTATGGCGGTACTTTGGCTGCAGCACGTCGCAAACGCACCTTGGATTACGTGCTGCGCATTTATTCAGTCGTTATTTATTCGTTACCTATTTTTTGGCTTGGTTTGATGCTGCAACTCTTGTTTGGGGTTCAACTTAATTGGTTGCCGATCTCAGGCAGGATCGACCCAGTGATCGGTACGACCATCAAACATATTACTAATTTGTATGCTGTGGATGCTTTGATAACCGGTAATTGGCCGGCATTCCTTTCGGTTGCAGAGCACCTTATTCTTCCCACAATTACGTTGGGATTGATCTTGTCAGGTGTATTTGTGCGCATGACCCGTATCAACGTCATCGAAACTTTACAAGCCGATTACATTTCTGCTGCGCGCGCGCGTGGCATTCGCGAACATGTACTGGTTTATGGACACGCCCTAAAGAACGCCATGATTCCGGTTATTACCTTGATCGGTTTGCAAGTAGCAATTTTGCTGGCTGGTGCGGTTCTGACGGAAACGGTGTTTTCGTGGCCGGGTATGGGCAGTTACCTGGTGGAGCGTATTTCTGCCCGTGACTACACGGCCGTACAAAGCGTCATTACCGTTTTTGCACTCCTGGTTGCATTAATCAGTTTAGCGGTCGATGTAATTTATTCCATGGTCGACCCGCGGGTGAGGTACTAATTCGTGACTGAAATCAAAGAACATCCCCCCGAAATTCCTGCCGAGGACACATCTTGGGAAGCCGAAATCCAGCGAGTTGGCTTCATTCGGCGTATCTTTATGGCGCGGCGTTGGTATGGCGCTGACTGGTGGTTTGTCAGTATTTCAGCCGTTATGGTAGTTGCTTTCATCGTGGTCGCGCTTTTCCCGGGTTTGTTTGCCCCTTACTCGCCGGACGCTCTGGTCGGACCCAGATTTTTGGCACCCGGCCAACACCCCGAGATACCGGTACTGATCGTACCCAAAGATTCATCGGTCAATACATTGAAGGATATGGCAGCCCCTGAAGGGCAACCACGACCTTCTATCGCTGTAGTTCAGGGCGTGCCAACCGCGGGTGCTTTGAATGAGCAAGCCCAAGCAATTGATAATCAAATCAAAAATGAACCCGAAGGTTTGCGGCTGCGACCGCGCATTGAACGTTTTTCTTCATTGGAGGAAACCCTGCAAGCAGTGATCGATGGCACAGTGCAAGCTGCGGTTGTGCAGTCGACCGAGTTTGATAGGGTCTCAGCCCAATTCCCAACCTTGCGTGCAGGCGCAAGCATCACTGGTGAGACTGCCACAGCGGGCGGCTTTATCCTCGGTACCAACGATATCGGACAAGATGTCCTCAGTCGCCTCTTGTGGGGAACGCGCGTTGCGATAATTATTGGGTTTAGCGCCTCCATCGTAGCCTTGGTGCTGGGCGTGCCATTAGGCTTGTTGGCCGGTTTTATTGGCGGTTCGTTCGACCGCCTGCTGAGCCTGGTGATGGATAGCCTGTACGCTTTCCCTGGTCTGATCCTGGCAATTGCTATCACTGCTGTCTTGGGGCCCAGCATTCTCAATGTCATTGTTGCCATTTCGGTTTTGTACATCCCTACTTATTATCGTATTGTGCGTGGACAGACTCTATCTGTGAAGGAAGAAATCTATGTTGAGGCGGCCCAAAGCATCGGGGCACGCAGCCTGGAAATCCTACGGCTTTACATTTTCCCCAATGTAATTCCGTCTGTTGCGATAATTTTCTCAGTTAACGTTGCGGATGCAATTCTGACTGGGGCCGGTCTTTCCTTCCTGGGTCTGGGGCTCCCTCCGACGATTGCCGATTGGGGTATTGATCTGGCACGCGGCCAACGCTTTATCCAGACTGCTTGGTGGATGATCACCTTCCCGGGTTTGGCAATCATGCTTATCGTTCTGGCCTTCTCTATGATGGGTGAAGGCCTGACTGAGATATTTAACCCGAAGCTGAGGGAGCGCTGATGCCTGAGGATATCCTTTATTCTGTTCGAAACCTGACAGTTGAGTACCAGACCCGGGCTGGAGCAGTGCGGGCGGTAGACGACGTTTCGCTTGATATCCGCCGTGGCGAGATTTTGGGTCTGGTGGGCGAGTCCGGTTGTGGAAAATCGACTCTCGGCAAAGCCCTGATGCGCTTGCATACCGGACCAGCCAGCATTACCGGGGGGGAGCTGTGGTTTGATGGCCGTGACCTGATGAAACTGCCATTAAACGAGATGCCGGATGTGCGCGGTGCCGAGATAGGCATGGTCTTTCAGGATCCGATGACCTCGCTCAACCCGATCCAACGTATCCTCGACCACCTGACTGAAACCATCCATACGCATGAACCGGAGACCTCCGATGCTGCGGCACGAAGTCGGGCTGAAGAATTGGCTGAACGCCTGGGCATCCGGCGTGAACGCCTGAGCGAGTATCCGCACCAGATGTCGGGTGGGATGCGCCAACGGGTGATGATCTCCCTGGCGCTCGCCCTGCGCACCAAACTCCTCATTGCTGATGAGCCTACCACTTCTCTGGACGTAATCGTGGAGGCCAAGTTTCTCGATTTGTTGCAGGAACTTCAGAAAGAGTTTGGGCTGACCATTTTGCTGATCACCCACAATATCGGTGTGGTGGCTGAAGTTGCGGATCGCGTAGCGGTCATGTATGCAGCCAAGATGGCCGAAGTGGGCGACGTCAACGACGTTTTTGGCGATTCGAAGCATCCCTACACTCAGGGTTTATTGAAGTCCGTTCCTAACATCCGCCTGGGCGAAAATGAACTGTACAAGATGGAAGGCGCACCGCCGAGCTTGTTGCATCCGCCTTCTGGCTGTCGCTTTCATCCGCGCTGCCCATTTGTGATGGATGTCTGTCATACGCAAGAACCCGCTTTTGAACCTGTGGTAGGTGACCATCTGGCCTCATGTTTGTTGTATCAAAAAGCCGGTGTCAAACAGGAGAGTCTCAATGGCTGAGCCGAAATCCATGGAAGTAACGCCTGCTGTAACCGGAACTGCCGCTGAGACCGGAGATTTGGTGCGAGTCGAAAATTTGCGCAAGCATTTCCCGGTTCAGACTGGATTCCTGGCCAGTATCCTCAATCGCGGCCACATCCCGTCTGTTAAAGCTGTGGATGGTGTCTCCTTTACCATTCGCAGGGGCGAAGTATTTGGTTTGGCGGGAGAAAGCGGTTCCGGAAAATCGACTGTCGGGCGCCTGGTTTTACGGCTGTTGGAACCTACCGACGGGCGTGTGATCTTCGATGGTATCGACCTGAGCAAACTGAAACCGGAGGAGATGCGTCGTTTGCGTTCTCGCATGCAGGTTGTTTTCCAAGATCCCCTGGCTTCGCTCAATCCCAGGATGACGGTCGGGCAGACGATCGAACACCCGGCCAAGATCCATATGACGGACCTTTCAGCAGCCGAACGACGCGGGCGAGTGATGGAAATCCTCTCAGCGGTGGGCATGAATCCCCCCGAGTCTTTCTATGACCTGTATCCTCACCAAATCTCCGGCGGACAACGCCAGCGCATCGTCCTGGCCCGCGCCCTGATCACGCGCCCCGAATTGATCGTGGCTGACGAGCCGATCGCCATGGCTGATGTTTCGGTGCGAGCACTCCTGCTCGACCTGATGATGAAACTCAAAGAAGAGTTTGACCTGACCTACCTGTTTATTACCCATGACCTGGCCACAGCCAAGTACGTGTGTGACCGCATTGCGGTGATGTACCTGGGCAAGATGTGTGAGATAGGTCCCTTGAAGGAAGTTTACGAGCATTCAGCCCACCCCTACACCCGGGCTTTGCTGGAAGCTGTCCCGGTGCCCGATCCGCGCCATCGCCGGAATGAGGCAATGCCGGCAGGTGAAATCCCGAATGCCATCAACCCCCCCTCGGGTTGCCGCTTCCATCCGCGCTGCCCGATTGCCAGAGAAAACTGTTCGGTCGATGAACCACTCTTGCGCGAGTTGCGTCCGGAACATTATGTTGCTTGCCATTACGCCGAAGAGCTTTTAAAGTAATTAAACCCTGCTAGAGCATAAAACGCAGATGGGATGGACCATCTGCGTTTTGGTTTTTTAAGCAGGAGAAGGGGCTAATAGGCTGGGAACGGCATGCCCAAACCATTCAAGCTGACCTGGGCCGGATCGTCTGTCCAGATACCGGGAATCTTTGTCTTGCAATGCGGGCAGGTCCCTGCGGCGGTGAGATTGTATTCCAGGATGACATACCCCCTGCGGCGGATGAGATGCCGGTTGCAGTTGGGGCATACAGTATCCTCATACTCGTCTACCCGTCCGGGCAGGTTGCCGGCATAGATGTAACGCAGGCCAGCTTCGCGGCCGATATCGGCAGCGCGCAGCAGCGTCTGGATGGGGGTATTGTCCGGATCGGTCATCTTATAATCTTTATGGAAGGCAGTTACGTGCCAGGGGATGTCTGGGGAGACGCCTGCCAGGAAGCGGGCAGCCTCCCATAACTCCTCGTTGCTGTCGTTGAAACCCGGGACCACTAACGTTACCACCTCCACCCATAAGCCCAGGTCGTGGGCGCGTTTGATGCCATCCAGGGTGTTCTGCAGCACCCCGCCCAGCGTCCGGTAGTTTTTATCGTTCATAGATTTCAGGTCAACTTTGTAAGCCGAGAGATACGGGCGCAGATAATCCATCACTTCGGGCGTATTGTTCCCGTTGGAGACGTAAACGCATTTCAGCCCGGCTTGTTTGGCCTGCTTGAAGATGGCGACCGCCCACTCGCTGGTGATCAGCGGTTCGTTGTAAGAGGATGCGATCACTGAAGCATTGGTGCGGCGAGCCAGTTCTACCATCTGCTCCGGCGAGACGCGCCGAATCAAATTGACCGAGGCATCCGAATTCGGGTCGCGCAGGGTCTGTGAGGTCAGCCAGTTCTGGCAATAGCCGCAGTGAAAGTCACAGCCCAGCATGCCAAACGTCAGTGCGTTGGTGCCGGTCATGACGTGGAAGAAGGGTTTCTTTTCGATTGGGTCGCTTTGCAAGGCAGCGACATATCCCCACGGTACACGCAGCTTGCCGCCTTCATTGAAGCGTACCTGACAGATGCCGCGTCGCCCTGGCCGGATCAGGCAGCGGTGGCCGCAGGCGTAGCAGAGTACGGAACCGTCCGGTCGTGATTCGAAGAGTTCACCTTCAACAGTTAAGTCGTCTAAAGCTTTGGCCGGCGTTGCCATCGGCACCTCACTTTCCCATACATTCCTTTGCTAGTAAGGTTTGTCTGCATATATAATACACCCTGTCTGATCGTCGATGTACGGATCGACCTTCGAACAACTCGTCACTGTTTCCCCATAATCCAGCCTCCAGCGCAGCGCTTTCTTTACTAGTATAGTTAACGAGATAAGATGATGAATAAACAGCTTAAGCATGCGCAACCCAAAACCGAGCGGCGACTCAATGCTCGACTCCTGCCGGTATTCGTTGGTGTTCTGGCCGGATTGTATGGCCTGACGGGCTACCGCGGCTGGCTGGTGTTCCTGATCGGTATGGCTGGCGTATGGCTCTTGGCCGCGTTGTGGATCCGTTCTCTAGAGCGCGGACTGAGCCTTGAACGCAAGATCCATCTTGCCTGGGCTACAGTAGGCGATTCGGTGCCCGAAGAATTAAAAGTGATCAACACAAGCCGCCTGCCTGCTGTGTGGGTCGAAATCGTGGACGAGGCTGACAGGCTGGAAACCCCACTCCGGCTGGTCTCAGATGTTGCGCCGCAGACCACTCGCAGACGGCATCCGGTTCATCTTTTCAACCGGCGTGGTTTCTATACGCTCGGACCCACCTGTTTGCGTACCGGCGATCCGTTCGGAATTTACAGCTTGACCCTGCACGACCAGCATTCCAGCAGCGTCCTGGTCACGCCCCCGCACCTCCCTTTGACTCAGCTCAAGCTGGCCCCCGGGGGTTGGAGTGGTGACCGGCGGCGGCAGCGGGGTGCCCTCGAACGAGAGATCAGCGATGCCGGGGTTCGCAATTACGTTGCGGGGGATAGCCTCAGGCGGATTCATTGGCGCGCCTCGGCTCATAACGATGCCTTGATCGTCAGGCAACTCGAGGCGGACAGTTCTTCCGATTGGTGGATTTTCGTCGACCTTGAGGCCGCCGTCCAGGCCGGGACGGGCCAGGACTCGACCCTGGAACTCTCGATTGTATTGGCGGCCTCTCTGGTCATGCGGGGCATGAAAGAGCATCGCCGCGTCGGGTTGGCGATGGTCGGGCCAAAATTGGTCTGGCTGGAGCCGCGTTCAGACCCGGCCCATCGCTGGCATATCATGCAGGCTTTGGCCATGGCTGAAGCAGGCGACCGCTCCCTGGCTGCGTTGATGTCCTTGGGGGGACCGGTCCAAACTGCGGCCAAGATTTTTATCACGCCCAGTACCGACCTGGCCTGGGTGGCAGTTGCGGGACGAAACCCTCACGGCAACAATAGGTTGACGTTGTTGGTCGACCCGGCTGAATTCGGCAGTAGCGCAAATCAGACTGCGCTTGCCAGTCTTGCTCGCCCGCAGCAGCGTCCCATTTAGGCGTATGCCCAGGTCCTTGCTGGAACAAGCTTACAGCTCGCTGAACAGGGGTACTCAGACCCCGCTTGTGGGAGTTGAGCGCGGGAGGCGTTATGTACAAAACGAGAGAGCCACATGGCAGCACATGGACTGAATCACAACCTCTCGGAGGCTTTTGCACGCGCCAAGCAGGGGGAAACACTGGTTGCCTTGGGCCTGCTCTTGATTCTGTGGACGGCCGCTATTGCTGGGATAACGATCACATTGGCTGGACAGGATTGGGGCACGCTCTGGCGCAGTCTGCTTTTGGGATTGTTGATAGGTTGGGCATTGGCGATTTTTCGCCAATCACTCTGGCGGACGGTCCTGGCCGTTGTCCTGGTTGGGCTGCTCTACGTCCTGCTTTTTCCCGGCGGTATGATCGGGAAGGTTATGGAAGCAGCGAGTGCGTTCGTCCACATGCCGCCTGGTACCTGGATTTCTCTCAAGGGTGGCCGGGTCGACTTGTCTCCGCTGGCTGGTTTGTTGCAGGAACTGTCTGCCGCGACAGGGATCGTGATGATGCGAGTCCGGGTTTGGCTGGCAGCCCTGGTGTCTGGCCAGCCGGCTTTTGATCCGGTGGCCGCGGCACTGGTGTGGAATGCGCTGGTCTGGCTCGGAGCGGCCTGGGCTGGCTGGATCGTCGAGGCACGCCGGAATGCGTTGTTGGCGGCTTTGCCCGCGGTCTTGTTGAGTGTAGAGACCCTCGCTTATGGATGGCGTATGTCTTTTGTGGTCTATTTGATGCTCGGTTCGCTTTTGCTGCTTCTGGCAGTCGTTCAACAAGGCCAGCGCCAACAACTCTGGAATACGACACGGGTAGCTTTTCCGGTTGAGAAGGGACGCCAGATCGTATTTACCGCCCTGCTGGCCACCGCTGCGCTGGTGCTGTTTTCGGCTTTTGCATCGTCGCTTTCTTCCCAGCGCATTCAGAATTGGATCGACAGGTTTAGAGAACCGTCGCCACAGCAGGATGACAGCCTGGCAATTTCGCTTGGGATTATTCCCGGTAAAACCGCCTCACCGGATGCTTTCACAGCAGTTCGCAGTCCCGGCTTGCCAGAAGACCATCTGATCGGAGCCGGGCCGGAGTTGTCACAACGGGTGGTGATGACGGTATCGGTTCGCAATCTGGCTTCCCTGGCACAGGGCGGAGGACCACTTCCCTTATACTGGCGCGCCTTCACTTATGACGACTATACCGGGAACGGTTGGCGTTCGAGCAGCACCGAGCAAAGCACCGTTCGGCCAGGCCAGTCCCTGCAAACGGAGCATTTCCCGCACCGGGTCGTGGTACAGCAGCAGGTGCGCCCGGTGGAAAACCTGGGAGGAGTCGTCTATGCAGCCGGAGAGCCGGTAACGGTCAACCTCGGCAGCGAGGCGGCTTGGCGTTCGCGTGGGGATCTGTTTGGGATGCGGGTTGAGAGTTCAGTTCCCTATGAGGTGGGATCACTGATCCCGATAGTCGACGAAGGTATTTTGCGCGCTGCCGGCCAGCAATATCCGGATTGGGTCAGGCAGCGCTACCTGGCCCTTCCAGCGGAAGTGCCGGACCGGGTCAGGACGCTGGCAATCGAACTGACCGCTACTGAGCCGACACCCTATGACCGGGCACGCGCTATTCAAAGCTACCTGCGTACCTTCCCGTATACGCTGGATGTTTCCCGGCCTCCCTTGAACCGGGACGTGGTCGACTACTTTCTGTTTGACCTGAAAAAAGGTTATTGCGACTACTACGCCTCGTCAATGGTCGTGCTGGCCCGGGCAGCCGGGATTCCGGCGCAACTCGTTATCGGTTATGCAACTGGTACGTATAATTTGAACGCGAAGCGCTTTGTGGTCACCGAAGCAGACGCGCACTCGTGGGTTGAAGTCTATTTTCCCAATATTGGCTGGGTGCCCTTCGAGCCGACCGCCTCACGTCCCTCGCTAGAACGCACAGGGATTACTGGCCCCGAAACAACGCCCGGGCAGGATTCCTCCCCAACCGTCTTGTTGACACCCGGCTTGCACCCCCTGCCTTGGAGAGCACTATCGCTTGGGTTGCTGCTGGTAGGCTTGCTGGGCGCAGCCTGGATGGCTCTCAAAGAATTTCGCTTGCGGCAGCTTCCACGACCCCTCGCCGCGGCCGAGGTCTACCGTCGCATCCGTTGGTATGGTACCCGCCTGTCTGTAACGGCTCAACCGGGCGAAACGCCATTCGAATACGCTGCCTCCTTGAGCGCCCGCTTGCGTAAGTTGGCCGAGCGGGGTGGCCGTCGGACCCTTGCTGAGCAACTGGTCCAGGAGATAGGGGCCATCATGGATGGCATCGTACGTACCAACTATAGCCCAGTCCCGCCGGGGGATATTCCTCTCTTGCGCCAGTGGCGGGTATTGCGTTGGCGGCTGCGCTGGTTATGGATGTTACAGCGTTTGAACGCGTTCCTCGTCCGTTTTAGAAAAGAAACCGGATACCAGGAGTAAATTGAATGGCAGCAGACAAATTAGGCAGTGAAAAGGCCGTGCGGGAAGTTGGGGATTTTGCCAGGACCCTGATCGAAAACATTGAGCAGGTCATCGTCGGCAAACGCGCGGTGATTGAGATGGTTTTGATCTCATTGTTGTGTGAAGGGCACGTGTTGATCGAGGACGTCCCTGGGACTGGTAAGACGATGCTGGCTCGCGCCATTGCCATCACGACCGGGTTGGAATTCAAGCGCGTCCAATGTACGCCTGATCTTTTGCCCAGCGACGTGACCGGAGTTCTCGGTCTTCAACCAGAAGACGCGTGAGTTCGAGTTCAGGCCGGGACCGGCCTTTAGTAACATTTTGCTGGCCGACGAGATCAACCGGGCCACACCCCGCACCCAGAGTGCTTTGCTGGAGGCGATGGGTGAAGGCCAGGTCAGCGCGGATGGGTTGACTTACCCGTTGCCCAACCCCTTCCTGGTGCTGGCGACCCAAAACCCGATCGAGTTCGAAGGCACGTTTCCCCTTCCCGAAGCCCAATTGGACCGCTTCCTGATGCGCCTGAAGTCTTGGCTATCCTGCTTTCGCCGATGAGGATTCCATGCTGCGGATGCAGCAGGTAGTTCATCCGATTGAAACGCTCAAGCAGGCTGTTGATGGGAACCGGTTGCCTGCACTTCAACATCAGGTTCGGCAGGTGAGCGTAGTCGAAAGCGTCAGGCGCTACATCCTGAACCTGGTGCAGGCCACCCGCGCTCACCCGGCCCTGGGGTTGGGAGCCAGCCCGCGCGGCAGTTTGGCCCTGTTTCACACTGCTCAGGCACATGCCGTCCTGCGTGGACGGGACTTTGTCATTCCCGATGACGTCAAGCATGTGGCCGGGGCCTGTCTGGCACACCGCATGCTGGTCAACCCGGAGAATGCCCTGGGTGGCGAGACCACTGAAAATGTGTTGCAGGGTTTGCTCAAAAGTGTGGAAGTGCCTCTTGTCAGTGCCCCGGAATAATTTAATGCTTAGTGTGGTCATCCAGGCCGGAGGTGAATCGCGGCGCATGGGGCAGGACAAAGCCCTGATGCCTTTTTTGGGACGCCCGCTGATCCAGCGCGTGGCAGAGCGCCTGGCCCCGATTGCGGATGAATTGATCGTCACCACCAACCGACCGGACGCTTATCGCTTCCTCGGTCGGCCGCTCTTCCCGGACCTCCAGCCGGGTGGCGGTGCCCTGGGGGGCCTATTCACAGCCTTGAGCGTCGCCCGTTATCCGCTGGTGGCCGTGGTGGCTTGTGATATGCCTTTCGCCAACCCGGACCTGCTGGCCTTTGCCCGCGACCTGATGATCGCAACCCGGGTGGACGTTGTCATCCCCTCCACAGCGCATGGCTTGGAACCCTTACACGCTGTCTACCGGCGCAACTCGTGTCTGCCGGCTATCCGGGCAGCCATGCAGGCTGAACAGTGGAAAGTCATCTCCTGGTTTCCACAGGTACGCGTGCACCAGTTGGAGCCGGAGGAGATCGGACGGTTTGATCCGGACGGTCTGACTTTTTGGAATCTCAATACCCCCCAAGAGTTTAAACAAGCTGAACGTCGTGCCAGGGACCTGGCTACTTAACGATCAGCACCGGGCACTTGGCGTGTTGCACCACCTTTTGGCTCTGGCTGCCCAGTAACAAGCCGCTTAACTGGCCCAATCCGCGTGAACCCATCACGATCAAGTCAATCTGGCGCGTGCCGGCTACATCCAGGATAGCTTCCGCCGGAGACCCCTCCAGTACTTCTGTGTGAACTTCACCTGGTATTTCCCCCAGTGCTTTCAGCGCATTTTGCAATATATCTTCAGCATCGTTCATGCGGGCATCAATCACTGTTTGCAGGTTGGGTTCCCCAAGATAGGGCGGAATGAATTCGAAAGCCACAACAACGCGCAGGGTTTCAGATTTCATCGCCCGCGCCAAATTGCCCGCCGTTTGAGCAGCCCGCAGGGCATGCTCGGAACCGTCTACGCCAAGCAAAATGTTGTTAAACACCGCACACCTCCTTGCCTGATCCTACTGCTTCTTGCATATTTTCCCGAACCTCATTTTTAGAATTGTCTTTAAAAACCGGGATTCCGGTTCATTTATTTTCGCAGCACTCTGTAATTCCAGTATACAGAAAACAAAATGTTGCCGCAAGATTTCCTGATTGGAGGCTGGATCAAGAACTGCCGGCCGATTCACGGCGCGAGCGGGTGTAGGCGTCCAGGGTGACGGCGATCAGCAGGACCGCGCCGGTCACCATGAAGCGGATGGAGGAGGCGAAGGCCAGCAAGTCCATGCCGTTGGCGATCGAGCCGATCACCAGCGCGCCCAGCAGGGCCGACCAGACGTTGCCGCGTCCGCCGAACAGGCTGGTGCCGCCGATCACCGCTGCAGCAATGGCGTTCAACAGCACGTCGCCGCTGCCCGAGGACTGGTTGACGGCATACAGACGGGATCCGGCCAGGATTCCGCCGCAGGCCGCCAGGGCCGAACTCAAGATGAAGACCACGATCTTGATGCGATCAACGTTGATGCCCGCGCGCCGGGCAGCATCCGCGTTGCCGCCGACAGCATAAATATAGCGTCCAAATTTTGTCTTGCGCGTCAGGTAGTCAAAGATGATGATGAAACCGATCAGGAAGATGACAGCAGAAGGAACGCCCATGATCGGGACGGTTCGACTTGGATTGCGATCGACACTCATCATGCCGATGGCGGCCAAAATCACCACCGCGATCAGCACGATCCGCCCGATCACCAAAGCCACCGCCTGGTTTGGCACACCGATCCGCGCCCGATGGGCCCGCTCACGGAACAGGGTGAACGCATAGCCCGCGATAAAGAGCGCGCCAATCACCCAGCCTGCGATCACCGGCAGGCGGCTGTTCGAAATTCCGATGATCAAGGGGTCCGAAAGGTTGATCGTACCGGTATTGCCCAGGACATACAGCAGTGCGCCCTGCCAACCCAGGAATCCGGCCAGGGTCACCACGAAAGACGGCACGTGCAGCTTGGCGACCCACCAGCCGTGGATCAGGCCGATGGCAGCCCCGGAGACGATCCCGGCCAGGATGGCCAGCCAGCCCGGCAGACCGACCTTGACCGAGATCACCGCCATGATGGCGGCCGTCAACCCGCTGACTGAGCCGATTGAAAGATCGATCTCCCCGATCAAGAGCACCAGCACCACGCCGACGGCAATGCTGCCAACGGCGGCTATTTGTACCAACAGGTTGGTTAGATTTAGCGGGGTTAGAAAATTGGGATTCGCAATTTGAAAAACAATGGCAATCAGGACCAAGCCCAGTAAAACCGGCAGCGAGCCGATATCTCCGTGCAGTAGTCTCTGGGTCAGGCCGTTGACCAATCCCCTGGCGCTGGACGAATTGCTATCCTGGATTTCAGGCTTCATTTTGATAAATTCCCTTCCCTGTTAGTTTGCCGCTGCGTTTACGGTGGCCCCAAACACTGCACCTGTAATCGCCGATACCACCTGCTCGGGGTTTGACACGTGTGTTTGAAAAGTTGCAATGCGCTTCCCTAGGCGCAGGACGATGATCCGGTCGGATACGTCGAAAATATCGACCAGATTGTGGCTGATCACAACCACACCCAGGCCTTGTTCCCGCAAGCGGACGATCAGTTCCTTGACCTGTTGGGTCTGTTCCACTCCCAGGGCTGCCGTGGGTTCATCCAGCAGCACGACTTTCGAATTCCACATCACGGCCCGGGCGACGGCGACGGATTGCCGCTGGCCGCCGGACAGGGTCGCGATCCGCGAACGGATAGATGGAATGTTGACATGCAGGTCGTCGATGAAGTGCAGCGCCCTTTGCTCCATGGTCGTTTCGTCGATTGAATTAAAAAGACCGGGGATAACAGGTTGTGTTACCTCCCGGCCCAGATAAAGATTGGCGACCACATCCAAATTGTCACACAGAGCCAAATCCTGATAGACGGTTTGAATCCCGAGCATATTGGCCTGATGTGGATTGTTGATCGAAACTTCTTGTCCATTAAACATATACTGCCCGGAGTCGGGCTGATAAGTACCTGCAATAACCTTGACCAGTGTGGATTTTCCCGCCCCGTTGTCGCCAACCAACCCGACCACTTCGCTTGGATAAACCTCAAAATCGACTTCCGAGAGAGCCTGCACGGCTCCAAAACGTTTGCTGATTTTCTTCAATTCCAGGATCGGCGAATTTTTATGATCATCCATGCTACTCTCCCAGGTTTGAGAGCAGCCGGGCAAATTTCGCCCGGATGCTCTCGGTTAGTCTTAATACGTATTATAAGCTTATTGCAGGCCAGCCGTCGTGCAGGCTGCGGCGTAATCCGCCGTGCAGATCTGCTGGACTGTCCAGAAGCCGTCCTTGACCACGGTGTCTTTGATGTTGTCTTTGGTGACCGCGATCGGGGTCAGCAGCACGGAAGGCACGTCGATCGTGCCGTTATTGACGGTCTTGCCGCTGGTCATGTCAGCCGGTACGCTGGTGTTGGTCAGCAGGTCGTAAGCCAGTTGTGCAGCAGCTTCCGCCTCAGGCTTGATGGCCTTGTAGACGGTCATGTACTGCTCGCCAGCCAAAATGCGCTGGATGCCTGCCAGTTCCGCGTCCTGTCCGGTGATAGGAGGCAGCGGGTTGAGGCCGGCAGCTTTCATGGCCGCGATCGCGCCGCTGGCGGTCCCATCATTGGCAGCGTAAACGCCGTCCACTTTGTTACCCAGAGCGGTCAGCGCTTGCTGCATTTCGGTCTGGGCCTGATCCGGGCTCCAATCGGGCGTATCGTATTCCTTGGCAATCGTCAGGGTCCCGGCCTGCACCAGCGGGTCGAAGACGCTGTGGGCGCCTGCCTTGAACAGCGAAGCGTTGTTGTCGGTCGGCGAGCCGTTGATCATCACGATGGACGGATTCTGAATGCCCATCTGGGTCAACTTGTCGACCAGACTCTGTGCCTGGAGTTTGCCAACTTCCTGGTTGTCGAACGAAATGTAATAGCTGACGCCGTCCGAGTTAAGGATCAGGCGGTCGTAAGCGATGACCGGAACACCCTGCGCCTTAGCCTTGTCGGCGATCGTGGCTGCAGCAGCCGAGTCGACCGGGTCGAGCACCAGCACCTGGGCGCCGTTGGTCAAAGCCGCTTCAGCTTGCGAGAGCTGCTGGGTGGCGTCCTGGTTGGCGTTGCTGTAGATGATCTGGCAATCCGGACAAAGCTCCTGCATCTTGGCTTCGAAGTCGGGCTTGTCGGCCGATTCATAACGCGTCGTCTTGGTCTCGGGCAGCAGCAAAGCGATCTTGCCACCGGTCGGCGCCTGGGTAGCGGGTGCTTCGGTCGCCGCCATGGTCGGAGCTTCAGTAGCTGCCATGGTCGGAGCCTGTGTGGCTGGTGCGACCGTCGGTGTAGCAGGAGCCCCGCAGGCGGTTAATACGAGTGTCAGTACGATACTTGCAACGATGAACTTAGACTTAAGCATTTTCTCTTCTCCTAACAATAGTGTTTTCAGCCTTGTTTAATGGCAATTGCCACAAGGTTCTAATTTGGGATGTAAGCCATATTTGGCTTGCGTTTGCTAAATCACGTCAATTCTGTATGCACCTCCTTCAGAGTTGTGATTTGCGTGCCCATTCATTATCGGCAACCTGCGGCAGATCGTCCTTAAGTGTTCTTTATGGGAATATTAAGAACGCTCGTCGTCCGGCGCTTTTGGCCGGCCGGCGTTTGTGATAGAATATCGAATAAGTTTTTCCTTAATTGATATGGATAAAGTCGAACGAATACACGCCCTGGATCAGATCAAGCTGCTGTCGGACTCACGCCGGATGGCGATCCTGCGTTTGTTGATGGACAGGCCCGCCACCCTGACGGATCTGGCCCGGGTTCTAGGCCAATCCCCGGCCTGGGTGCGTCACCATCTCCAGAAGCTGGAAGGTGCGCAGTTGGTCGAACTGACCGAAGTCCGCACGACGGGCAAAGTTACCGAAAAGTTCTATCGCGCCAGAGCAGGCGCTTTTCTCCTGCAGGGCCTCGTCCTGCCGCAAAGCGACAAACCCGCACTCATCTTCTCGGGCAGCCACGACCTGGCGCTGGAAGCTGCTGCCGCCCATCTGGAAAAGCACGCCCACTTGCTGACCCTGCCGGTCGGCTCGCTGGACGGCCTGGTCAACCTGCGCCAGGGACTGTGCCAGGTCAGCGGCGCTCACCTGCTGGACCCCGACGGTGAATATAACCTGCCCTTCGTGCGCCACATCTTCCCCGATCGCGACATGGAATTGGTCACCCTGGCGCACCGCACCCAGGGGCTGATACTCGCACCGGGCAACCCAAAGGGTATTCACGCCCTGGCGGACCTGGCCCGGGCTGGCCTGCGCTTCGTTAACCGCAATCCCGGTTCCGGGACGCGCCTGTGGTTCGACACCGAACTGCGGCGGCTGGGCATGTCTGCCGAGGGCATCGCCGGCTACGAGCGCGCTGTCTCGACCCACACCGCCTGCGCCGGGGTCGTGGCCAGCGGCGAGGCGGACGCGGGGCTCGGCCTGCAGGCTGCCGCCCACCAGGCGGGCCTGGACTTCATCCCGCTCTTTGAAGAACGCTACGACCTGGTCCTGCCGCGCGAAAACCAGGCTGCTCTGGCACCTCTGCTGGATTACCTGCAGAGCGCTGCCTTCCGTCGCAACGCGCTCTCCCTGACTGGTTACACCACCGCCCACAGCGGTGAGCAAATCACACTTTCATCTTGAAGGAGTTGAAGCATGAAACGCTTGACACTGACCCTGACCCTGCTGGCCGCACTCAGCCTGCTGCTCTCCGCTTGCGGAGCTGCCGCCACCCCGGCTCCTACCAGCCTGCCTGCGCCAGCCAACCCGAACCTGATCCTGGCGACCACCACCTCCACCCAGGACTCCGGTTTGCTGGACGTGCTGGTCCCCATGTTCGAGCAGCAGACCGGTTACACGGTCAAGACCGTGGCGGTCGGAACCGGCGCGGCGCTCAAGATGGCCGAGGAAGGCAACGCTGACGTGTTGCTGGTGCATGCCCCCGCTGCTGAAAAGGCGCTGATGGACGCCGGCTGGGGCAAGGACCGCATGCTGGTCATGCACAACGACTTCGTCATCGTCGGTCCGGCCGCCGACCCGGCCGGGATCAAAGGCCTGCCGGTGGAAGACGCCTACAAAGCGATTGCAACCAAGGGCGCAACCTTCATCTCGCGCGGCGACGACTCGGGCACCAACAAGGCCGAACTGGCTATCTGGGGGAAAACCGGCCTCGATCCCAAGGGGCAGGACTGGTATGTCGAGACCGGCCAGGGCATGGGCGCTTCGCTGACGGTGGCCTCCGAAAAGGCGGCCTATATCATGACCGACCGCTCGACCTACCTGGCTACCAAAGAGAATCTGTCGCTGGATATTTTGGTCGAGGGCGACCCCTCGCTTTTGAACGTTTACCACGTCATCACCGTCAACCCGGACAAGTGGCCCAAGACCAATTACGACGGGGCCATCGCCTTTGCCAAATTCATCACCAGCCCGGAGACCCAGCAGGTCATCAGCCAGTTCGGGGTCGATAAGTTCGGCCAGCCGCTCTTCTTCCCGGACGCGGACAAGACCGACGCTGATCTTGGCCTGTAAGATAGATAAACAGGGGCGGGCTGGATCCCCGCCCCTGCGGACTCCCGCATGATCTTCGACGCTGAAGTCTTCCAGATCACCCTGCTGTCGCTGCAAATTTCGGCGCTGGCCACCGGCATCAGCTTGCTGCTGGGCCTGCCGCTCGGCACCCTGCTGGCGCTGTCCAAATTTCGCGGGCGTTCATTTTTTCTCAGCCTGGTCAACACCGGTATGGGACTGCCGCCAGTGGTGGTCGGCCTGGCGGTCGCCATGCTGTTGTGGCGCTCCGGTCCGCTGGGGGATTTGCACCTGATCTATACCCCGGCGGCCATCATCATCGCC
Source organism: uncultured Chloroflexia bacterium (assembly GCA_963790075.1). Taxonomy (GTDB): domain Bacteria; phylum Chloroflexota; class Anaerolineae; order Anaerolineales; family Villigracilaceae; genus CAYOUV01. Next base: position 41,512 of record CAWBNG010000008.1, on the reverse strand, counting down.
CAAACGGTCATCTCCGCCCCGGTGGTGACCGGCCTGACCGCGGCCGCTCTGCAGGCCCTCGACCCGCGCCTGCGTTTGCAGTTGTACGGCCTGGGGGCCTCGCGCAGACAGATGGTCTGGATGCTGTGGCGCGAAGCGCGCCTGCCGCTGCTGGCGGCCTTGATGGCCGGCTTCGGCTCGGTCATCTCGGAAGTCGGCGCTTCCATGATCGTGGGCGGCAACATCCGCTACCAGACGCGCGTGCTGACCACCGCCATCGTACTCGAAACCAGCAAGGGGAATTTTGACATCGCGATCGGGCTGGGAATTTTCCTGCTGGCGATCACCTTCCTGGTCAACTGGGCCCTGACCTGGATCCAGCAGCGAGGCGCACGCCGGTGAGCACCCTGATCGAGGTCCGGGATTTACTGGTCGTGCGGGGCGGTCTGCCTGCCCTGCAATTGGCTGATCTGAAGGTTGAAAAAGGGGAAATCCTGGCTGTGGTCGGGCCGAACGGAGCGGGCAAGAGCACGCTCCTGCTGGCGCTGGGGCGTTTGCTGCCCCCGCAGCGCGGAAGTATTTTATTCGACGGCCAGCCGGCCGCGGCCGAGTCGGACACGGACTACCGGCGCCGCATCGCGTTGGTGATGCAGGACCCGCTGCTGTTCGACACGTCCGTCTTCGACAACGTGGCCGCCGGGCTGCGCTTTCGGGGTATTGACAAGGACGAAATCCGGCGGCGCGTGCCGCTCTGGCTGGAGCGCCTGGGTATCCCCCAGCTTGGCAAACGGCGGGCGGGGGAGCTTTCGGGCGGCGAAGCCCAGCGCGTCAACCTGGCCCGGGCGCTGGCCCTGGAACCGCAGCTGCTGCTTTTGGATGAGCCCTTTTCCGCACTCGACCCGCCGACGCGTATCCGCCTGGTGGGCGACCTGGGCCGCTTGCTGCGGGAGCAGGGCGTGACGACTGTGCTGGTGACGCACGACCTGGAGGAGGCCGCGCGCTTGGCCGACCGGGTGGCCGTCCTCCTGGGCGGACAGCTCAGGCAGCACGGGCTGCCGGAACAGATCTTCAAGGCTCCGGCCGATGCCGAGGTAGCAGCCTTCCTGGGCGGGATGGTCTGGTGAGCTCTGGTTCCGATTGCCATCCGGGGCACAGATGGCGCTTACCTTCCCAGGCTTAACCTATACTCACCCTGCGCTGATTTTCATCAGCGCTTCCTTTAACTTCTCCACTTCTTCCAGGGTGTTGTAATGCGTGGCGCCGACGCGCACCATGCCACCGCTCTCTTCCAGCCCAAGCCGCTCGGTGACATTGATGGCGTAGTAGTTGCCGTCCCAGACGTAGATGTCCGCCTGCGCCAGCTGCTCGGCCACCGCGCGCGGGTGCAGGTCTTTCAGCCGGAAGGAGAAGGTAGCCACACGCTCGTCCAGCCGCCGGGGATCGGTCAGGCCGTAAAGCCGCAGCCCGGGCACCGCCTCCAGGGCTGCCAGCAGGGCCCGGCTGAGTTCGAACTCGTAGGCGCGGGTGGCCGACATGGCCTGCTTAAGCCGCAAGCGCCGTCCGCTGTAGCCAGCCTCCCGCAAGCCTTCGGCCTGCTCGCCGCCGAACTGTTCCCCGATCCATTCGAAGTATTCGACCGCGCCTAATACACCTGCCAGTCCCTCGTGGTTCTGGGTGCCGGTCTCGAATTTACCGGGCAGGCTGTTGGTTGCCGGGCGGACTTTGTAGGCGAACAGCCCCTCCAGCAGTTCCCGCCGCCCGTACAGGATACCGGCGTGCGGACCGAAGAATTTGTAACTGGAGGAGACCAGGAAGTCGCAGCCCAGCTTCTGCACGTCGATCGGGCCGTGCGGGGCGTACTGCACCGCGTCGACGTAGACCAGCGTGCCGGCCTGGTGCGCCAGCTTGACGATCTGGTCGACCGGGTTGATCGTCCCCAGTGAGTTGGAGGCATAACCGACCGCCAGCAGGCGCGGTTTGCGCGCCAGCGCTTTTTGCAGGTCGTCCAGCCGCAGCGTGCCGTCTTCCACGTCGAAATCGACCCAGTTGACCTTGACGCCCCGGTCCTGGGCCGCCAGGATCCAGGGTGTGACGTTGGCGTCGTGGTCCAGGCGCGTCACCACGATCTCGTCCCCCGCCGCCCATTCGCGGGAAAGCGAGCGGCTGATGTGCAGGGTCAGGCTGGTCATGTTGTTGCCGAAGACGATCTCCTGCGGGCTGGCGGCGTTGTAGAAATCCGCCATGGCCTGGTGGGCTTGATCCAGGATGGCATCCGAGGCCTGGCTGGTGGCGAAGGCGCCCTCGTGGTTGGCGTTGCAATCCAGCAGGTAGCGCTGGATGCGCTCCAGGGAAGATTTGCAGATCTGGGTCCCGCCCGGGTTGTCGAAGAACACCGCGGGCCGGTCCAGGGCCGGGAATTGGCTGCGGATGGCGGTCAGGTCGAGCGGCATGGGGAATTCCTCCTTAAAAGAAATGAGCGACGGGCTGAATTATAGCCCATCGCTCAGGCGCTGGATATAGACGGAAATTTTGGAATTGCGGTTCAGGAAACCATGCAGGGGTGGAATAGTTTTTTAAACGACAGACGCCTGGGTGAGGGGGGCACCCAAACGTCCGTCGCTTTTATATTACTATAAATCATGCCAGATAGCAAGCGCTTTAGATAAGAATTTTGTTAAAACCGGGGGGATTACGTGGAAGACCCCCGGGATCTACCTGGCGCAGGGCAGGTGGTCGCATTCTACCTGCACTGCCGTCGTCGCTACTATTCCAATGCGTACGCGACTGCTGCTTCAGCATAAATCCTGGTCGTGTCAAATAGAGGAACGCGACTGTCTTCTTGATGAACAAGCAGACCAATTTCTGTACAACCCAAAATAACGCCTTCTGCGCCTTGACTGACCATTTGCTCGATAATATCGATGTACTGCTTTTTGGAATGTTGTTCTATCTTGCCCACAACCAACTCGTCATAGATGACCCGATGAATGATTTCGCGCTCTTGAGCATTTGGAATGCTTACATTCAAACCATATTTCTGCGAAAGCCTGCCCTTGTAGAATTCTTCTTCCATCGTAAAGCGCGTGCCTAACAATCCAATTTTTTGGATACCCAAATCTTTTACCAGTTGAGCCGTTGCGTCTGCGATGTGCATGAACGGGATTTTGATATTGGCTTGTATGTCATCTGCAACCTTGTGCATGGTGTTTGTGCAAAGGATAATAAAATCCGCGCCGCCGTTTTCCAGATTTTTTGCCGCGGCAACCAATACTTTAGCGGCATCCGCCCACCTGTCTTGGTGCTGTAGAATTTCTATCTCCGCAAAATCAACTGAAACCATCAGGCTTTTCGCCGAATGAAGTCCGCCGAGTTTTGCTTTGGCTGTCTCATTGATAATGCGATAATATGCAATGGATGATTCCCAACTCATGCCGCCAATCAGGCCGATTGTTTTCATGTTTGTTCCTTGAAAAAATGTGATGTTTTTATGCCGGCCGCGTCGCCCGCAATTCGTTGCAAAAATTATTTCTTAAACAAATCCCTCCAAAGCAAAACCCCGCCGATGCCCATCACCACAATCGCCAGCGAATAAGCGATCAGCAATCCGATCACGAGCACCCATTCTAAGCTGCCTGGCGCTACATCTCTAACTGCCATCAGGATGGCGATCGATCCAGCCGTGATACCGAGCCCCCAGGCGATGATTCCCTGGCGTGACTTGAAACGGATCGCTGCCCAGAGGAGCGAGACTCCGCCGACGAAAGCTAAGATCCCCAGTTCCGCGGGCATGAGATAGTCAAAGCGATAGGTGCCGTCTATGCCCAAAGAAACGAACCCAAAGACAACCGGCGCGAGGACTGGAATCCATACCAGCACTGTCCCGACAATGTCGAGAATTTTCGAGAGCGTATCTTTCTTTTCCATAGCGAACCTCTTTTGACCTCAATGTCATTATGACATAAATTACCCGTACGGGTACAGTGGAATCAAAACGGGATGGTTCGTCACCATCCCGTTTTGATTATTGATTAGTTTGTGGAATTCGCGCCAGGCTCCCAGAATTGTGCCCTAACGGTTTGCGATATCATCCCGTCAAGGACATCGTCCTGTAAGGATATCATCCCCGAAGGGGATACTGGCGGCTGGAGGGACATGGACTCGTCCGCGAAACGGACAAAATCCAAAGCCACGAAAAAAAGTCAATTTGGCGGTGAGAATCCAGCCGTCCGCGTACACGCGATGTTAGGCAGAGCCTTCACCTATCTTTCGTTGGAATCCCGAAATCCCTATCAAAATGCACATCACAGAGATAATCAAGCTAGGTTGGTGGCTGATTTACCTTCTCAAACTTCTTCGTCTTCAGCCTGGACCGGCTCGATATCGATCGGATCCGGCCAGCCGATGATGTGCATACGGTACTCGGGGTGTTTTTCGAATGCCTCCTGGATCTCCTTGGCGAAGGGCACGTGGTCGAAGTCCATAATTTCATCGACTTCGACCTTGCTGGGAATGAGCGACATGGTGGATGGGTCGATGCGGTGCAGCAGCAGGCGGGTGCGAATTCTGAATTTCACAGATGGTAACCCTTTTTATTTACAAACTGTCTTCCGGGAGGAGCCCGGATGAGAGGGCCAGGGCGGCGATGAGGAGAGATGGAACTCCCCATCCAGATCTGCCCGATCTTAGGGAGCGTGTGCCCCAGGAGGGAATCGAACCCCCATCAGAGCCTTAGGAGTGCCCTGCACTGTCCATTGTGCTACTGGGGCTTGCCCGGGGATTATAGCATCCTTGCAGGGCCGCCTCAAGGTGCTTGCTTTTCAACATACGCGTTGATATACTTGTCCCATGGAGCCAGAGAAGATCGGACAATACAAGATCGAAGCCGAGCTTGGACGCGGCGGTATGGCAACCGTTTACCGCGGCTACGATCCCCGCTTCGAGCGCGAGGTGGCGGTCAAGGTGCTGCCGCACGAAATGTTGCACGACCCGCAGTTCCGGGTGCGCTTCGAGCGCGAGGCCAAGACCATCGCACAGCTCGAGCACCCCTTCATTGTCCCGGTTTACGACGTCGGTGAGGATGACGGCCAGCCGTATTTCGTCATGCGCTACATGGATGGCGGCTCGCTCTCCGACCGGCTTAAAAACGGCCCGCTGCCCATCTCGGGGGCGGCCATGGTGGTCGACCGCATGGCAGCCGCCCTGGACGCGGCTCACGCCAAAGGCATCATCCACCGCGACCTGAAGCCCGGCAACGTTCTCTTCGATCGCCAGGGCGAGCCCTATCTTTCTGACTTCGGGATTGCCAAGCTGACCCAGTCCTCCACCAACGTGACCGGCAGCGGTATCATCGGCACCCCTACTTACATGAGTCCGGAACAGGCCCAGGGAGAAGCGATCGACGGCCGTTCCGATATCTACACACTGGGTGTGATCCTGTTCGAGATGCTGACCGGCAAACGGCCTTACGAGGCCGACACACCCATGGGTGTGGTGGTCAAGCACATCACCGAGCCGATCCCGCACATCCTGGACGCCAATCCCAACCTGCCCCCGGCCACGGAAGCCATCATCGCCAAGGCCATGGCCAAGAACCGCAATCAGCGCTTCTCCACCGGCAAAGAGCTGGCCGAGGCCGTGAATGCCCTGGCGCGCGGTGAAACACCCGATCTGAGCAAGACCTCCCTTTCCACGACCCGCAAGTGGGCTGACAAGACCAAGGTCGGGGGGGCCAAGGTCGACGTGGCCAGGCCACGCAGCTCTTTCAGCCTGTGGCTGCTGGCCATCCCGGTGGTGCTGGTCCTGGCCGTAGCGGGTGGGGTGCTGTTCATGAACGGCGGCCTCCCGTTTGGCCTGGTGGCTCCGACCACGATGTCCACCCAAATGCCGCCGCCCACCGCAGTTCCCGTCAGGCCCACGCTTCCTCCGGCCGATAATTCGACCGCCGTCCCGGTAGTAGAAGCTTCACCTGCTGCCCCGACTGACACGCCCGCTGCCGGGCCTTCCCTGCCGGTCGTCGGTGGGGCCGACAAGATCGCCTTCATCCGCTCGAACGAGGTCTGGGTGATGAACGTCGACGGGAGCGACCTGAAACAGTTGACCAATGACGGCGCGGCCAAATCCAACCTGCAGTGGCTGAACGACCGTAACACCCTGGTCTACATCACCGGCAAATGCGCCGGTTCCGTGAACCTCGACCCCGGACGGGTGGACATGCTGGCCTGCTTCAATTCGGCCGATGTGTTCGACGGCTTCCGCGTCTCGCCGGATGGTAAGTGGGTAGCCATCAGCCTCAGCCGCGAATTGTTCGTCGTCCCCTTCGATCTGGAAGCCCTGAAGGCGGCCCGCACGCGCCTGGACCTGCTGGCCACGATCAAGGACCAGGGCTGTCTGACCTTCCACGACGTCAGCGTCAAGGACGTGCGCTGGTCAGCCGATGGCAAGCAACTGGCCTTCATCTTCCTGGGCATCAGCGGGAACCGGCAGGCGGATTTGATTCGCGTGATGGACATCAGCCGCTGCAGCGATGCCGATCCGCTGCGCCTGGATGAGTTCCCCGGCTCACGCTTTACCCCTACCAACTACAGCAACACCCCGCTCATCCCCGATTTCGACTGGGATGGCAGCCAGCTCTTCCTGTTGAACAGTTCCGTGCGCAACGAGGGCTTCGGCGATCTGTACAGTTACAACACCAACCTGCACAAAGCCCAGCAGTACGACCCGGTGGATGGCGTCTGCTGTTACCGTGACGCGCGCTGGAGCCCGGACGGTTCCTACGTGGCTTTCGCCTTCCAGGATATCCGCCAGGGTTCGAACGGTTCGATCCAGTTGTACTATGTGCCGTTCGGGACGTTGGGCACCGGTGCCTCGGCTCAGCCGCTCCCCATGCCGTTTGACTTCTTCACCGACCCGCGCGGCAAGCCGCAGTTCGCCTTGCGGCCAGCGCAGTAGAATAAATGCTCAGGGCGACCGGTTCACCGGTCGCCCTGTTTTTATTTACAGAGTGCTGCGTAAATATTTGAACCAGGTTTCTGCAACGTAAAGGCAATTCGATAAAAGGTAATTCAGGAATATGTACAAGAAGCAGTAATCTTCTCAATCCTCTTTTGGCGGTGCTGCCGGCCCGTAGTCCAGGACCTGCCGCACTTGCGTGCCCCCCTCCGGCGGGCTGACGATCCCCTGGTCTTCCATCGTATCGACCAGGCGGGCGGCGCGCGTATAGCCGATGCGCAACTTGCGCTGCAGCATCGAGATCGAAGCCCGTCCCTCGCGGCGGACGAGATCGATCGCCTCTTCCAGCAGCGGATCCTGCGTTTCTTCCGGTTTCATCTCCTCCCACATGGGGACCTGCTTGAGCGGGACGTGTTCCGGCAGGGCGTCCACCGGGGGACCGCCGCTGGTGGCGCCCGGCATGGCGTAGGGGTTGTACTGGGCCGCCTGCTGGTGCCAGAATTCGACCAGGCGCTGGATTTCGTAATCCGAGACGAAAACACCCTGCAAGCGGACCGGTGCGGGCGCATCTGGCGCCTGATAGAGCATGTCGCCGCGCCCGAGCAGGCGCTCTGCTCCGGGTTGGTCGAGGATCACGCGCGAGTCCACGCCCGAGGCGACGGCGAAGGCCACCCGCGCAGGGAAGTTGGCTTTGATCAGGCCGGTGACCACGTCCACCGAGGGACGCTGGGTGGCCAGGATCATGTGAATGCCGGTGGCGCGCGCCAGTTGGGCCAGGCGGGTGATGGTGCGCTCGGTCTCGTCGGGGGCGATCATCATCAGGTCGGCCAGTTCGTCGATCACGATCACCAGGTACGGCAGTTTTTTTCCGCCCTGCAGCTTCATGCGGGTGTTGTAATCCTCGATGTTGCGCGCGCCGCGCTGGGCGAATTCATGGTAGCGCTTGTCCATCTCGCGCGTCATCCACTGCAGCGCGCCAATCACGCGCTCCATTTCGACCACCACCGGGGCCAGCAGGTGCGGAATGCCGTTGTAGCTGGTCAGTTCGACCCGTTTGGGATCGACCAGCACCAGCCGGATATCGTCCGGGGCATTACGCAGCAGCATGCAGGTCAGGATGGAATTGACCAGCACCGATTTGCCGGAGCCGGTCGTACCCGCGATCAGCAGGTGCGGCATGCTGGTCAGGTCGGCGGTGACCGGGTGCCCGGCGACGTCACGCCCGAGGGCGAAACGCAGGGGCGAGGCCTTGCGCTGGAAGATGTCGCTTTCCATGATGTCGCGCAGCGAGACCAGGGTCATCTCTTCGTTGGGGACCTCGATGCCGATATAGCCGCGTCCGGGGACGGGCGCCTGGATGCGGATGCGCGGCGCGGCCAGCGCCAGGGCCAGGTCATCGGCCAGTGAGGCGATCTTGCTGACGCGCACGCGCGTGCGTCCGGTGCGAGTCTCGACGAAGAGCGGCTCGACGCCGAACTGCGTGATCGTCGGCCCGCGGTTGATCTCGATCACCTGCGCCGGAGCGCCGAAGGAACCCAGGGTATCCTCGATCAGGCGCGCACGTTGTTCGATGAACTCTTCATTAATGGTGGGAGCCGAACCCAGGTCCAGGATGTTTTTTACGCTCGGCAGGGCCCAGACGATACTGGGCGCGCTGGTGATGGTCCGCGGTTGGGTGAAATCAGCCACCTGTTCTGGCGGCACCTGCGGCGGCTCGGACGTGCGTTCCAGGGGCGTGAAGCCGTTGGCGTGCGCTTCCGGGGCCGGGATCGGAGCTGTTGCATGATGATTCGGTTCGGGTGTTTTGCTGGTACGGAATTCAGAAATCGCCTGGCGCGTGCGGGCCAGGATTGGGCCGAAGAACTGGAACAACTCCGGGATGGAAAGGTCCAGCGTCATCGTCAGGGAAATCAGCAGCCAGGCAATCAGGGCCACAATTGCCCCACCGCTGCCCAACCCGGCCCAGAGCAGGTTGACGAAGAGGCTGCCTACATAGCCGCCGCCCTTTCCCGCGTCTGCGATGGCCGAGGACTGGCTTGGGCTGCCCGCGATCACGTGTAGGGCGACCTGCAGCCAGATGAAGAGCAGGACGAAGCCGGTGGCGCGCTCGACCGAGAAGGGCGGGATGCTCTCCAGGTTGCGGAATACCAGCCAGGCGCCGACCACCAGCAAGGCGATCGGCAGGATATAGACTCCCCAGCCGAAGAGCAGCGAGACGATGTGAACCCAGCCTCCGGTCAGGGCGCTGCGGTTGGACGAGATCAGGCTAAGCAGTGTGATCAGCCCAACCACAGCCATGACGATCCCGATCAGGTCGAGGCGGCGTTCAGGGGAAAGGGTGGCTCTGGGCGGTGCAGGCGGCGCAGCAGACCGGCGTCGGCTGCTGGATTTGCTGCTGATCGCTTTCCCGCGCGAGGTTTTCGCCCGGCTGGGCTTGGCTTTTGTTTTGGATTTCGAGCTGTGGGAAGAACGGCTCGGTTTTTTAATCGGCATGGGAACTCTTTGGGGACCTGGTATCTAGAGTGGAATCATTATAGCACAAATGGTCTGTCTATCTTGAGGTACAATTGTCCGAAACGCTTACAAGGATATCCACGTTGTTCGAGATTCTATTTCTCGGCACTTCTGCATCTGCGCCTTCAGCGCGGCGCGGGCTTTCCGCTCATATTGTCAAGCACGACGAGTATCGTTTTCTGGTGGACTGTGGTGAAGGAACCCAGCGCCAGATTTTGCAGTCGGGTGCCGGTTTCAAAAGATTGACGCGCGTCCTGCTCACCCACGGTCACCTGGATCACATCCTGGGCCTGGGTGGGCTGCTTTCCACGTTCATGCGCTGGGAGGCCATCGAAGAACTTGAAATCTTCGGCGGCCGTTCGGCCTTGGACCGCGTTCACGATTTGCTGTATGGCGTCGTCCTACGCGGCACACAGGCGCCCATGCCGCTGCATTTGCGCGAGATCAAACCAGGCCTCATCTTCGATGCGCAGGATTTCAGTGTGACTGCTTTCCCGGTCACCCACCGCGGGCCGGACTGTTTTGGGTATCTCTTCGAAGGCAAGCCCCACCGGCCTTTCCTGGTGGATCAGGCCGAGAAACTGGGCCTGCCACCCGGACCCGAACGGCGCGACCTGGTCGAAGGCCGCAGTGTCACCCTGGCGGATGGCCGGCAGATCGAGCCGGACGATGTGCTGGGTCCCTCGCAGCGCGGCGTGAAACTGGTCGTCGTGGGGGATGTCGGCCGCACTGACGACCTTCTGGAAGTCTGTCAGGATGCGGATGGGCTGGTGATCGAATCGACCTACCTGGATGCCGAAGCGGATATGGCCCGTCAGTTCTCGCATCTGACGGCCCGTCAGGCAGCCGAACTGGCCGTGAAGGCGAACGTCAAGCAGTTGATGCTGACCCATATTTCGCGCCGCTATCGCGAACGGGATGTACTGGCAGAAGCCCAGTCTGTTTTTCCTGAGGCGAAGGTTGCGCGCGATTTCGACAATTATCTGATCAAACGGACCTGAGGTTAGAATGACATCGCAGTCAAAATTTACACTTGGAATATTGACTTCCGGAGGCGATGCACCGGGGATGAATTCCTGCATCCGTGCGGTGGTGCGCACCGCTTCGACGAGCGGTACGAACGTCTTGGGTATCAGCAATGGTTTTGAAGGGCTGATCAACGGTGAGTTTCGCTCCCTCGGCGTGCGTGACGTGGGCGGCATCCTGCAGCGCGGCGGCACGATCCTGCAGACACGCCGCAGCGATTTGTTCATGGAGCCGCGCGGCCAGCGCGAAGCCATCCGCCGCATGAATGAAGCCGGGATGGATGGCCTGGTGGTGATCGGTGGAGATGGCTCTTTGCGCGGCGCACTGGCGCTGTCCAAGCAGGGCGTCAAGGTGGTCGGCGTGCCGGCCAGCATCGACAATGACATCTGGGGCACCAACATGGCCATCGGTGTCGACTCGGCCCTGAATACCATCATGCAAGCGGTCGACAAACTGCGCGATACAGCCTCCTCCCACAACCGCGCCTTTCTGATCGAGACGATGGGCCGCGGCAGCGGCTATCTGGCCGTCATGGCCGGGATTGTCTGCGGGGCTGAAATGGTACTCTGCCCCGAGATCCCGGTGACCGAGGAGGATGTGGCCGCCTCGATTGAGGATGCTTACCGGCGCGGCAAGAATCACGCCATCATCATCGTGGCTGAGGGCGCCAGTATCCGCGCCACTCAGCTGGCCGAGGCCATCGAAGCCATGGACGTGGGCTTCAAGACGCGCGTGACCATCCTGGGTCACATCCAACGCGGCGGCTCTCCGACGGCTTTTGACCGTTTACTGGCAGCCCGTCTGGGGGTGGCGGCAGTCGAGGCCCTGTTGAACGACCAGACGGGTGTCATGGTCGGCTTGCAGGGGCGCGAGGTGGAACTGCTTTCGTTGGAAGAGGTGACCCAGCAGGAACGTTCTGCCATCACGGAATACTACGATATGGCGCGCATGCTGGCGCGCTAATTCTCTAACCGGTCAAAAGACAGGGCGACCAGCGGTCGCCCTGTCTTTTTAGATCCAGGTTGGTTCTTCGTAAGTCCCGAAGACTTCTTTCATCACGCCGATGATTTCCCCCAACGTGGCGTAAGCGCGTACGGCCTCCAGAATGGAAGGCATCGTGTTTTGCGTGCCCTGGCAGGCGATCCGCAGCCGGTCCAGCGCCTGGCCGACACGGCCGGCATCGCGCGTTTTGCGCACCTCGTTCAAGCGCTCGATCTGGCGTTTGTAGCCGTTGGGATCCATTTTGAGGATCGGAACGGCCATCGGTTTGTCTTCTGCGTAGGCGTTGACGCCGATGATCTTGCGCACATTTTCGTCGATCTCGCGCTGGTAGCGATAGGCCGCGTCCGAGATCTCGCTCTGGAAGAAGCCCTTCTCCAGTGCTGGGATGACCCCGCCCAGTTCCTCGATGCGGCGAAAGTAATCGTAAGCCTGCTGTTCGATGCGGTCAGTCTGGGCCTCGATGAAGAACGAGCCGCCCAGCGGATCGATGGTATTCGCCGCGCCGGATTCCTCGGCGATGATCTGCTGGGTGCGCAAGGCAATCGTCACAGCGTGCTCGGACGGTAGGGCCAGGGCCTCGTCCATGGAATTGGTGTGCAGGCTTTGGGTTCCGCCCAGCACCGCTGCCAGGGCCTGGATCGCCACGCGCACCACGTTATTCTCCGGCTGCTGGGCGGTCAGCGAAACGCCGGCTGTCTGGGTGTGGAAGCGCATCAGCCACGAGCGTGGATTTTTGGCTCCGAAGGTTTCCTTCATTTCGTGGGCCCAGATGCGGCGTGCCGCCCGGTATTTGGCAATCTCTTCGAAGAAATCGTTGTGGGCGTTGAAGAAGAACGACAGGCGCGGCGCGAAAGCATCCACGTCCAACCCGCGTTGGACCGCCCAGCGGACGTATTCCATGCCGTCGGCCAGGGTGAAGGCCAGTTCCTGGGCGGCGGTCGAGCCGGCCTCGCGGATGTGGTAGCCGCTGATCGAGATGGTGTTCCACTGCGGCAAAGTCGTCGTGCCGAACTCGATCGTGTCGGTCACCAGGCGCATGGACGGCTCGGGCGGGAAGATGAATTCTTTTTGGGCGATGTACTCTTTCAGGATGTCGTTTTGAGTTGTGCCGCGTAGTTGATCGGGGCCTACGCCCTGCATTTCGGCGGCGGCGATGTACATGGCCCAGATGATGGCGGCCGGCGAGTTGATGGTCATGCTGGTCGAGACCTTGTCGAGCGGGATGCCCTCCAGCAGCAGTTCCATGTCCTTGAGCGAGGAAACCGCCACGCCGCATTTCCCGAATTCGCCCAGCGACTCGGGCGCGTCGGTATCGTAACCCATCAGGGTTGGCAGATCGAAGGCGATCGACAGCCCGGTCTGTCCCTGCTCGAGCAGGTACTTGAAGCGCGCGTTGGTCTCCTCGGCCGTGCCGAAGCCGGCGAACATGCGCATGGTCCACAGCTTGCCGCGATGCTGGGTGGGGTGGATGCCGCGTGTGTACGGGTATTCGCCCGGCAGTCCCAGGTCGTGTTCGTAGTCCAGATCGGAAACGTCTAAGGGGGTATAGAGCCGTCCGATCGGCTCCGAGGAGGTGGTAATAAACTGATCTTGTCTTTCGGGAATTGAGGCAAGAGATTTGTGTAAGCTCGTTTCTTCCCATTTCTCCAGCGCTTGCCGGAGTTGGGCTAATTTCTCACGGTCGTACATCGGCTCTCTCCTTTGGCCTGATTTGTGACCGAAATTATAGCACGCCCGCCTGCGTAGCCGGTCAGCCTATCCCTGTGATGGTATACTTCAATTTCCAGACCCTTTTATGGAATTAATATGCCGCGCTTTGAAATGGAAGTTGACCCAGTACTACATATAACGACTGACGCGATTGGTAAACCCGGCCAGCGCGTTTTCTATATTCAAGCCTGGCAGGACGAACGCACCGTGACCGTCATTACCGAGAAGTTCCAGGTCCAATCCCTATCGGTCGGCCTGGAACAGTTCCTGGCCGACATCGCCAACCAGAACCCGGATTTACCTGAAGCCTCGGGGAACTACGACGAAGAGAAAATGCGGATCAGCCCTCCGGTCGAGCCATTGTTCCGGGTCGGCGAGATCGGCCTCGGCTATGACCAAACTCGCGATCTGGTGGTGCTCAGCGTGCGCGAATTGCTGACCGAGGAGAGCGAGCCCGATTCCGCTGCCGTCATACGTTTCTGGTGCACGCGCGACCAGGTGCGGATGATGGCCCGCTGGGGCGCGGAAGTCATCCAGCGCGGGCGCCCGATCTGTCCGCAGTGCGGCGCGCCGATGGAGCCGGAAGGACATTTCTGCCCCAAGAAGAACGGCCACAAGCACTGACCGGCATGGACCCGCTGCATTACAATTGCGTTTATGACCTCTGATCTGGAAACCGGGTCTCTGATCGCTGCCCTCCAAGTCGGGGAAATCGAACTCAAGGGCCAGTTCATGCTGGGCTCGAACTACACTTTTCTGGTGGACGTCCATTACCAGGGTGAGACCTATCCGGCGGTTTACAAGCCGCAGCGTGGGGAGCAGCCACTGTGGGATTTTCCGGATGCTACGCTGGCCCAGCGCGAAGTGGCGGCTTACCTGGTCAGCCAGGCCCTGGGCTGGTGTTTCGTGCCCTTCACGCTTTTACGCGAAGACGGTCCCCATGGCCCCGGATCCCTGCAGCAATTTATCTCCTACGACCCCAATTACCATTACTTTACTTTCAGCCGGGCCGATAAACTGCGCCTGCGCCCGGTTGCCCTGTTCGACCTGATCACCAACAACGCGGACCGCAAGGGCAGTCACGTTTTTATCGAAAGCGAGACCGACAAACTCTGGCTGATCGATCACGGCCTGTGTTTCCACGTGCAGGATAAACTGCGCACCGTCATCTGGGATTTTGCCGGGCAGGCCATCCCGCAGGAACTGCTCAGCGACCTGTCGCGCCTGCAGGCAGATCTGGGTGGGAACTCGGACCTGCGCACCCAACTGGCACCTTACCTTTTCCCCGAAGAGATCGAGGTCCTGGCCCGGCGTGTAGGTCATTACCTGAAGCATCCGGTCTTTCCGCTGCCGCCGGACGACCGCCGTGTCCTTCCCTGGCCGCCTGTTTAAATGAGTAGGTCACGTTTTCAACGTGACCTACTGTGTTGCTGAAGTAATTTGCGTGCGGTCTTAAGCTTGCTCTTCGGGCGGCGCCTTTTTATTGCGGCGGGTCCGGCGGTAGATGGCGCGCAGGCCCAGGAAGACCAGGTAGAAGGGCAGCAGCACCAGCAGCAGCACCCACAGGTAGTACAGGAAGAAGCGGATCATGAAATCGACGAAGTTCTGCAGGAAGTCGATCAGGTTCTGGATGGCATCGCGGGCCACGCCCTGCGGCTTCCAACCACCGATCTCGAGCGGCTTGATCGTCTCTTCGGCGACCAGGTTGATGCTGACGGCCGAGAGCGCGGCTGATTCTTCGTAATATTTGATCTGTCCCTTGACGACTTCGATCTGCTCGCGGATGGAGGTCAACTGGTTGAACACATTGAGCACGTCCTCGGTCTTGTCGGCGTTTTCGAGGATCTTGGTCAGTTGGGCCTCGGCCGCTTCCAGGTTCTTCAGGCGCGAGGTCAAATCGACGTATTCCTTGGTCACATCCTGCCCCGAGCGGTTCTCGGACTGCACCTCGACTACCCCGTCCTTGATCTGGGTCAGGGCCTGGTCCAGTTGTTCGGACGGCACGCGCACCACGATGCTGCCGGCCGGGACCTTCTGCCCGTTCGGCGCGTAGGTCTGGTACAGGTTGGACGAGACCACAAAGCCGCCCATGCCTTCGGCCAGCTTGGCGATGGCTTTCAGCTTGGCCTCCGGGTCGGCCACGACGATCGTCAGGTCGGCATTCTGGATGACGAGGCGTTTCTGCTGCGCGGCGTAATTCTCGACGGTCGTGCTGGAAGTGGCTTTGTCGCTTTGCGCCGCTATGGCGTCCGCAGGCGCCGGGGCTTCGGCGGCCGGCAATTGCCGGGCGGGCGCGCCGCCCAGGGCAAAGTTATCATAGGCAGCCGGGGTGCTGGCTGCCCTGACGCCGCAGGCGCTCAGGACCAACAGGGCGAGCAATGAGATGAACAATGTGCGTTTCATATTCTCCTCCAGGATAATCTGACTGACGGTGATTTCCTCGTCTAGACGTCTGGGCCGGACCAAAAGTTCCATAAAAACAGGGACACGCTTGAACGTATCCCTGTTAAATTCTTATTACCAGCCTTCCGCCAGCCGCAGCGCGTGTTTCTCTGGCAGTCCGGATTGACGGATGCGTGCCTGTACTTCTGCGATATGATATTTCACGCGGCGCGGCTCCCAGGTCTTGGCGTCCGGGTCGAAGATGGCGTAGGCCGCGCGCGGGTCGCGGTCGCGAGGCTGGCCGACCGAACCGGGGTTCAGGATCGCCCGGGGTTTGAGTTCGAGTACCTGGCCCGGGGGCGGGATTTCGAGGGAGAGGCGGTCGTTTTCTTCGTCATACTGGAACATGCACTGGATGTGGGAATGACCGACGAAACACCAGGGCGTGTCGAAGTGATTCAGGTTGAGGCGGGCCGAGAGCGTGGTTATGACGTACTCCCAGATCGGGTCGCGCGGACTGCCGTGAACCAGCGAGACCCCGTGGCGCACCTTCAGGTTTTGCGGGAGCGTTTTCAGGAAGTCCATGTTATCGGCCGTCAGGACGCGCTCCTGCCAGACCAGTGAACGCCGGGCGTCACCGTTGAAGACCGAGAGCGACATCTGGCCGATGATGGCGACGTCGTGGTTACCCAGCAGGCTGGTCAGATGGGGTAGTTCGCGGACGGCCTCCACGCACAGGTTCGGGTCCGGCCCGTAGCCGACGATGTCGCCCAGGCACCAGACCTCGTCAACCGTCCCGGCGTCTTTCAGGACAGCTTCCAGGGCTGTGATGTTGGCATGGATATCTGAGATGACTAGAACGCGCATTAAGGGTGGGTCTCCAGCAGGGCTGCCACGCGTTCGAGGATGACTTCGGCGACTTCCTGCTTGCTCATCAGCGGCAGGGCTTCGACCTGCCCGTCGGCGTGCAACAATGAGATGCGATTGGTATCGACCGCGAAACCGGCGTCGCTGGCCGAAACATCGTTGGCGGCGATTATATCCAAATTTTTGGATTTAAGTTTGGCTGTGGCGTTTTCGAGCAGGTCGCGGCTCTCGGCGGCGAAACCGACCACCACCTGCGGGCGCCCCTTGCCAGCCCTCTGGGCGGCCAGCGCTTCGAGGATATCGGGCGCGAACTCGAGCGCGAGCTGCGGCAGCCCGTCGCGCTTCTTGAGCTTGTTTTCAGCAGCTGTTTTCGGGCGAAAATCGGCCGGCGCGGCGGCCATGACCAGCGCGTCCGCATCCGCCGTTTCGGACAGCACGGCAGCCTGCAATTCGGCGACCGTCCCCACCTTGACCAGCGCGGCCCCGACCGGCGCCGGCAAATCCACGCTCGAGATCAGGATTACCTCGGCGCCCAGGTCGAGCGCGGCCTGGGCCAGGGCGTAGCCCTGCTTGCCGGACGAGCGGTTGGCGATGAAGCGCACCGGGTCGATCGGCTCCTGCGTCCCGCCGGCCGTGACGACGACCCTTTTGCCGGCCAGCTTCCCCTGGCGTCCTAAAAGGCGCCGGATGTGCCCGACCAGTTCCAGCGGTTCGAGCATGCGCCCGACGCCGCTCAGCCCGGAGGCCAGGTGCCCCTGCGCCGGACCGGCCAGGGTCGCGCCGCGCTCGGTCAGGGTGCGCAGGTTGTCCTGCGTGGCGGGATGCTCGAACATGCCGCCGTCCATGGCCGGCGCGATCAGCAGCGGACATGCCGCCGTCAGGGCGGTGATCGTCAGCAGGTCCTCGGCCAGCCCATGCGCCAGTTTGGCCAGGGTGTTGGCCGTGCAGGGCGCGATGACCAGCAGATCGGCCGCGCGGCCCAGCCCGACGTGCAGCACATGGGCTTCCCCGCCCCACAGGACGGCGTCCGTGTAGGCCTGGCGCCCGGTCACGGACTGGAAGGTCAGCGGCGTGATGAAGTGTTCCGCCCCGCCGGTCAGGATCACGTCCACCTGCGCGCCGGCCTGCGCCAGCCTGGAAGCCAACTCGGCCGCCTTATAGGCGGCGATCGAGCCGGTCACGCCCAGCAGGATAGCTTTATCGGTCAGGATCGACATACGGTTTCATTATACTTCGGTTAATTAATGACTCAGATGCGGGACACTTTGCAGGTGGTTGTCACTTGACAAAGCGCAAGGTCCTGACAGCACAGTATTTGGGTTGAAAATCCTCGAAGGTCTTTGAATTTTCCGGGGATGGGTGCAAGCGATGACCAGTGTCCTGCGTTGATATTAATACAGGTTGCCCTTCTCCCCATCCTGGAGTATAAAAGGTTGAAGAAGTCTGGGTAGGGCTGGTAGAATCAATTGTATTTCCCTTTGTCACTGGAAGGTCGCTTAAAAACGATGCGCATCACGCCTGTATACGATACGGCCAAGCAAATGCCGCCCGCCTTGGAAGAACTGCGGGAGGTCAGGCGCTACAGCCATCTTCTTTTCCAACTGGTGCGCCGGGACATCCTGACGCGTTATAAGCGTTCGGTGCTGGGCGTGGCCTGGACCATGCTCAACCCGCTGGGCATGATGATCGTGCTGACGATCGTCTTTTCGCAGTTGTTCGCCACCACCATCCGTGCTTACCCGGTCTACATCCTGGCCAGTCTGGTGGGCTGGAATTTCTTCGCGCAGAGCACTTCCGCCGCCATGAGCAGCCTGGTGTGGGGCGGGGGCTTGCTGCAGCGCATCTACATCCCGCGCACGACCTTCGCGCTCTCGGCCATCGGCACGGGACTGGTTAATCTGTTTCTCTCTCTGGTACCCCTGATGGTGGTCATGCTGGCCTCGAACGTGGCGCTGCACCCGGTGATCTTGTTTCTGCCGGTCCCCATCCTCCTGCTGGCTGCCTTCGCCCTGGGCGTTGGCTTGATCCTCTCGACCCTGGCGATCTACTTCCCGGATGTGGCCGAAATGTACCAGATCGTTATAACGGCCTGGATGTACCTGACACCGATCATCTATCCGGAAGAGATCCTGCCGGCACAGTTTCGATCGCTTTTATACATCAACCCGATGTACTATTTGGTCCGCCTGTTTCGCCTGCCGGTCTACGATGGGCGCTTACCAAGCTGGGCCGAATTCTGGCCCGGCCTGGCCTGGGCCGGGGGCGTGCTGCTGCTGGGCTGGCTGTTCTTCACCTACAAATCCGATGAATTCGCCTACCGTGTCTGAAGCTCCCGCCACCTCACCGGCACAGGCCGTGATGGACGAGCAGTCGGTCGTCCATCTCGAGTCCGTCTCCGTGCGCTACCGGGTGCCACAGGAACGCATCGGCACCTTTAAAGAATATATTATCCGGCGCTTGCAAGGCAAGGTCAAGCATCTGTCCTTCTGGGCTTTAAAGGAAGTCACTTTGGACGTTCAGTGGGGCGAGGTGTTTGGCATCATCGGTGACAACGGCGCCGGCAAGAGCACGCTGCTCAAGGTGATCGCGCGTGTCTTGCGTCCCACCCAGGGGCGCGCGATCGTCAGAGGCAAGGTAGCGCCCCTGTTGGAATTGGGGGCCGGTTTCCACCCCGAACTGACCGGCCGGGAGAACATCTTCCTGAACGGGGCGCTGCTGGGCTTCAGCCGCCAGGAGATGGAAGCGAAATTCGACCAGATCGTGGATTTCGCCGAGCTGCACCAGTTCATCGACGCGCCACTGCGCACCTATTCATCCGGGATGCAAGCCCGCCTGGGGTTTGCAGTGGCCACTGCCAGCGAACCGGACATCCTGATCATTGACGAGATCCTCTCGGTTGGCGACGAGGCTTTCCAGCAAAAGAGCGCCGAGCGCATCGAGGAGTTCCGCAGTAATGGGACCACCATCCTGCTTGTGTCGCACACGATGGCGAAGATCGAAGCCATGTGCCAGCGGGCCGCCTGGCTGGAACACGGCCACCTGCGCGAGGTCGGCCAGCCCCAAGCGGTGATCCAATCGTACCGTCGGGGCCGGACCTGAGGCAGAAGATGGAAATCACCCCTACCGAAATCCCGGAAGTGCTTTTACTCCAACCCAAGGTCTATGGAGACGAGCGCGGCTTCTTCTTGGAAACCTATCAGGCCGAGCAGTTCGCCAGGGCGGGCATTCCTGCAACCTTTGTGCAGGACAACCATTCCGGCTCCCGGCAGGGAGTGCTGCGCGGGCTGCACTACCAGATCCGCCAGCCGCAGGGGAAACTGGTGCGCGTCGTCGCCGGGAAAATCTACGACGTGGCCGTGGACCTGCGCCGCAGCGCGCCCACCTTCGGCCGGTGGGTCGGCACACATCTCGATGTGGAAGGCAAGACCCTGTTGTGGATCCCGCCGGGCTTCGCCCACGGCTTCCTGGTCCTGAGCCCCTGGGCGGAGGTGCTTTACAAGACCAGCGATTACTACGCCCCGCAATGGGAGCGGACTCTGATGTGGAACGACCCAACGCTGCAGATCGAATGGCCGCTGGCGGAGAGACAACCGCCGCTGCTTTCACCAAAGGATGCGGCCGGGAAACCGCTTTCAGAGGCCGAATGTTATCCTTAGCCCGATCACGAGTATTGGAAGAGAATAAAATATGCAAAACGTCTTGATCACCGGCGGGGCTGGTTTCGTCGGCTCGAATTTCATCCGTTATTTGTTGGCAAAGACAACCGAGGTGCAGGTTGTCAACCTGGATGCGCTGACCTACGCCGGCAGCCTGGAAAACCTGAAGGACCTCGCCGCTGACGAACGTTACACCTTCCTGCAGGGCGACATCTGCGATCGCGCGCGGGTCGACGAGGTCCTGCGCCAGCACCGGATCGACACCGTGGTGCACTTCGCGGCCGAATCGCACGTGGACCGCTCCATCCTGGGTCCGGCGCCCTTCGTCCAGACCAACGTGACCGGCACGTTCACGCTGCTGGAAGCGGCGCGCCATTACTGGCTGGACGAAAAGGCCCTGCCACGCGAGGATGTGCGCTTTCAGCACATCTCGACCGACGAAGTCTACGGTTCGCTGGCTCCTGAAGACCCGCCTTTTTCCGAGAGCCACGCCTTATGCTCCCAACTCGCCCTATGCGGCTTCCAAGGCGGCCAGCGACCACCTGGCGCGCGCCTACTTCCACACCTACGGCCTGCCGGTAACGGTCACGAATTGCTCGAACAATTACGGCCCCTACCAGTTCCCCGAAAAGCTGATCCCGCTGGTGATCCTGAACGCGCTGGAAGGCAAAGCGCTGCCGGTCTACGGCGACGGCGGCCAGATCCGCGACTGGTTGTACGTCGAGGACCACTGTCAGGCCATCCTTCTGGTGCTGCAGCAAGGCGCAGCCGGCGAAACCTATAACGTGGGAGGCGGCAACCAGCCCACGAATTTGAAAGTGGTCGAGCAAATATGCGACCTGCTGGATGAGTACCATCCCCAAGATAGCAGCGAGAGCTACCGGGGGTTGATCAGCTTCGTGCCGGATCGTCCCGGCCACGACCGCCGCTATGCCATCGATCATCGCAAGATCCAGGCCCAGCTGGGCTGGCGGCCGCGCCATTCCCTGGAAGACGGGCTGCGCCGGACGGTCGCCTGGTATCTGGAACACGAGGCCTGGGTGGAGGCGATCCGCAAAGAGCAGGGGTACCAGTCCTGGCTGGAGAAGAATTACGCGCGCAGGGAAGGAAAGCAATCATGAAAGGCATCATCCTGGCCGGCGGGCGCGGCACGCGCCTGCACCCGCTCACCCGATCGCTCAGCAAACAACTGCTGCCGGTGTACGACAAACCTATGATCTATTACCCGCTCTCGATGCTGATGCTGGCCGGGATGCGCGAGATCCTGGTCATCAGCACGCCGGAGGATCTGCCGCTCTTTCGCCGCCTGCTGGGCAACGGCGAGGACTGGGGCCTGCGCATTGCTTACGCCGAGCAGGACCAACCGCGCGGGCTGGCGGATGCTTTCCGCCTGGGCGCGGACTTCGTGGATGGCGAGCCCTCCTGCCTGATCCTGGGCGATAACCTCTTCTTTGGGCAGGGTTTGCCCGCCACCCTGCGCCGGGCCGCGGGCTTGACCGAGGGCGCGGTCATCTTCGCCTACGCGGTGCGCGATCCCGAGCGTTACGGCGTGGTCGCGTTCGATTCGGAAGGGCGCGCGCTCAGCCTGGAAGAGAAACCCGAAAAACCGAAGTCGCCCTACGCCGTGCCGGGCATCTACTTTTATGATGGACAGGTGGTGGAACTGGCCGCCCATTTACAGCCCTCGGCGCGCGGCGAGCTGGAGATCACCGACCTGAACCGCCTGTATCTGGAACGCGGGCAGCTGCGGGTGGAGCTGTTGGGGCGCGGCGTGGCCTGGCTGGATGCCGGCACGCATGAGTCGCTGATGCAATCCGCCGCCTTCGTGCAGACCGTGCAGGAGCGGCAGGGTCTGATGATTTCCTGCCCGGAGGAAATCGCCTATCGCATGGGTTATATCGATGCAGCCCAACTGCGCCGCCTGGCGGGGGGCATCAACAATGCCTACGGCACATACCTGCTGCGCCTTTTGGATGGTGAAGCCTGATGCGGATTTTATTGATCGGCAAAAACGGGCAGCTCGGTTGGGAGCTGCAGCGCTGCCTGTCCCCGCTGGGTGAGTTGCAGTCGCTGGATTACCCGCAGATCGACCTGGCGAAACCGGAAAGCCTGCGGGAGGTCATTCGCACAGCCAGGCCGCAGGTGATCGTCAACGCCGCGGCCTATACCGCCGTGGACCAGGCCGAAAGCGAGCGCGAGCTGGCCTTTGCGATCAATGCCGCCAGCCCGGGGGTCATGGCCGAAGAAGCCAAACGCCTCGGCGCGCTCCTGATTCATTATTCGACCGATTACGTCTTCGACGGTACCAAAGGCGCGCCCTACGTCGAGACCGACCAGCCTAACCCGCTCAATGTGTATGGGCAGAGCAAACTGGCCGGAGAACGGGCGGTCCAGTCCGTAGATGGCGCTTACCTGATCCTGCGCACCGCCTGGGTCTATTCCCTGCGCCGCGACAGCTTCGTCACCAAGGTGTTGGGCTGGGCGCGCACGCAGGAGAGGCTGCGGATCGTGGAAGACCAGATCTCCAACCCCACCTGGGCGCGCATGCTGGCCGAATGCACGGGCTTGGTTTTGGCGCGCGGTGTGAAATATATCGAAGAACGCAAAGGGTTGTACCACCTGGCCGGCGCTGGCTACGCCAGCCGTCTGGAATGGGCGCTTAAAATACTGGAACTCGATCCTCATCAGAAAGATCAAGTCTGCAAAGAAATCTTACCTGCTTTGACCAGCGAATTTCCAACATCAGCACGCCGACCGCTCTTTTCAGCCATGGACTGTGAAAAAATTTTTTTAACCTATGGATTCCAATCACCTGATTGGAAAGAAATGCTCTATCTTGCAATGGCAAGGTAACTATCAAAGAGGCCTTTGATTTTCATGACCAACCTGCATCAAATAATTTTAGGGCTATTTTATAGAGTACTAAAAGGTGGAAAAACTATTGTTAAAAAATGGATACGAGAAGACTATTGGCTTTTGATAAAATCCTCTTATCCTCTACAGATAATCCAGAGAAGTATTAATAAGGACCTTGTTTCAGAATGGCACAATGCTCGAGAAAAACATCCATGGATCCGAGATTCCAAGGGCTTTCCTAGCGGCGTGAACCTTGTCGGATATTTACGAACCGCCAAAGGAATTGGCGAAGCTGCCCGTAGCAGCCTCCTTGCTTTAAAGGCTGTGAGAATCCCTTGTTCCATTATTGATTATAAAATTGGCATCCCTGCTCATCAATTAACCGAAGCCTTACCCGATTCGCAGCTTGAGGGGGAATTCCGGTTCAATACCAATCTTTTTCATATCAATCCGCCTGAACTTCCTTATCTTTGGGAGACCTTTAAAAAAAACGATTTAACTGACCGCTATAACATTGGTGTTTGGTATTGGGAGTTGCCCGATTTTCCTGAAGGGTGGCGTTTTGCTTTTGACTTGGTAGACGAGGTGTGGGTCGCCAGTCAGTTTGTTCTGGATAGCGTTTCTGCCAAGTCATCAGTGCCGGTGGTTAAGATTTCCCCCTGCATCCATACGGAATATGATTCCCGCCTGCAAAGATCAGATTTCAACTTACCCGCTGACCGTTTTCTTTTTTTGTGCGCCTATGACGTTTTGAGTACTCAGGCGCGTAAGAACCCACTCGGCGCGGTAGAAGCATTCAGGCGGGCTTTTCCAAAAAACGACTCAACCGTAGGGTTGGTCATTAAGATTAGTAACGCTCGAGAGAACCCAGATGAAATTAAGCGGCTGCGGGAAGAGCTGCAAGATTATTCAAATTGCTATTTTATAGAGGAGATTCTCGATAGATCAAGAATGAATGCATTGATAAATCTTGTGGATGTGTATGTCTCGCTGCATCGGTCGGAAGGCTTTGGCTTGGTCCCGGCTGAAGCCATGAGCCTGGGGAAGCCGGTGATCATGACCCGCTGGTCTGGTAATTTGGATCTGATGACCGCGGATAATTCCTGTGGGGTCGACTACAAACTTGTCCCGGTAACCGAAAAGAACGGACCGTACTTGCCTGGCCAAATTTGGGCTGATCCCGATATTGATCATGCGGCTTATTTTAATGAAAAAACTGACCTCCGATCGTGGCTTTTATAATAAAATTTCTGTAAACGCAAAAGCTACTATTCTTCGCGATTTTTCGCCAGAGAAAATTGGAGATATTATGAAAAGAAGGTTGGATGACATTAGCGGATGATCATGAGAGATAGCTACACCGTTTTCCTATTGTTGCAAGGTATTACGTAAATTTTTGAACCAGGATCTTCGTTTTTCCTTGCTTTTTAGCCGATTCGGTTGAGAAATTTATGTAAGGAGCAATAAGAGCCTGATCTAATATTTACTTCTATTGCCAAAAACAACGGAGATATAATTTTGGGAAAGTTAAAAGCATAAGGGAGTATTTTCACATCAATGGGTGAATAAATGATCAATGATGATTTTTATCTTCGTTTCGAGGACGAGTTTCGCGGACCTCGGTCTGTAATTAAACAACGCGTTTCAGCATACTTGCCTATTATCGAACCATTAAAAGCTATCTATCCAAATGGTGTCATTGTCGATCTGGGTTGTGGCCGTGGGGAGTGGATTGAATTACTGCAAGAAAATGGTTGGCGTGTACAAGGTATCGATACAAATATAAGTATGGTTGAGATGTGTCAGTCACTTGGTTTACCGGCTTTGAAAGCTGATGCTATTGAGCATCTACGGTCTCTAGAGGAAAATTCTGTTTCTGTCGTTTCTGGATTTCATATTGCCGAACATCTCCCCTTTGAGTTGTTATTAGAACTGGTAAGAGAAGCACATAGAACGTTACTTCCTGGTGGTATGCTGATTCTTGAGACCCCAAATCCAGAGAATGATATTGTAAGGGCATCAAGTTTTTACTTGGATCCTACTCATCGAAATCCTTTGCCCCCAGATTTGATGCAATTTGTTGCAAAGGATTGTGGATTTTTAAAATCAGTTATCATGCGCTTGAACGGGCCCGAAGCACCCGGAAATAATGAACCTATTTCTCGTTATGTATTATGGGCACTCTCTGCCAATCCTGATTATGGACTTGTGGCTCAAAAACGGCCTGATCCACATATGGAAATTTTCTATGCTCTTGACAGGTCAAATTCGGAACAGGTTGATGGCCTGACTATTTTGAATAACTCAATAGTTCGTTTTGAAAACGAAATGGATGCTGTAAAAAGTGAACTAACCCAGAAAACAAACGAAATGGAAGCGGCGTTGAACGCCAAAGAGGTCGAGCTCGACAATAGGCGAGCCGAACGAGACAGACTGCAGGCCGAGTTGGACGAAGTACAAGCTGATCTCGATAACGTGCGGATTGAGCGAGATAGACTGAGGGGTGAATTGGGCGATGTACAGACAGATCGAGAACGAATTCGGACGCAGTTAGACGAAGTCTGGGCGCATCGGGAACGGGTTTTAGCTGAATTGGATCAAGTCTACCATAGCCGCTCGTTTAGGATTACAGCCCCCCTGCGTGCTGTCATGAACACCGCCCGTGTCTGGAGAGATGGATTGATACACCCGAGGAACCGGCCTGCGTCAGCTCCGGCTTTCGGTTCGAAGGTAAAAGAGAAAAAAAACCTGCGCAGGGCAGCAAATTTTCTACGTAAAATTCCTTGGGTTGCCATTATGGTGGATAGGTTTAAGCGCCGTTTTCCACGGCTTTGGATGAATGTATCCAATTGGATAAACGGTACAAACCGTGTGAAGCCTGAGCAAATACCGCCTGTTTCTTTGGATCGGCCAATATCAGAAGATGAACAGTATTTTCTGGATTTGTTCAAGCGCGAGATTGAAAAGAGAAAAAATTCTTAAAGGGGGATAAATGAAACTTTTAGTGGACTTAATAGCATGCCAAACATCTTCGCGGAATCGTGGGGTTGGGCGGTATACACTTGAACTGACCCGCTCTTTGGCCAGGGAACGCGGCGATAGTCAGGTGGTTTGCATGGCCGATCCCCTCTTTCCAGAAGGGTTTGAAGAATTGCGGCAGGACTTTATTCGCCAATTACCTGCCGGAAGTTTCCTGCCATATTTCCATGAACAAATTCCAGAGGTTGCTTCCATACAGGATGATAGATACACTCAACTGGCTGCTGCTCTTATCAGCCAGGCTCGTGTGGCAGTTTCACCTGATCTGGTATTGACCCCCAGCCTGTTTGAGGGGTGGGATGTGCCTGGGGCGGTTGTCCCAATCCCCCAAGCCACCAGTTTAATTTATAAGCAAGCTGTCATTCTTCATGATTTGAATCTCCTTGTATATCATGGTCAAGATTTGGACTCCAATCTCTTATATAAGGAATGGTATCTACAACGTATCAACTCGCTTAGGAATTTCGATCTATTGCTGACAACATCGGAAACCACGCGACAAGATGCCATTAATACTTTAGATTTGCAGTCGGAACGTGTCGTTAATATCTCTGGTGCTGCTCCCCCTCAATTCCGACGACTGGATTTTTTGGAGAATGAGAAAATCGAAATTCTGCATCGACTGGGGATTACCCGGCCATTTGTCTTTTGCCAGGCTGTCAATGATTTCCAATCGGGAGTTGAAAACATATTGCAGGCCTTTGCCCGCCTGCCGAAACAGCAATCCGAAAGTTTCCAAATTGTTATTAATGATGTTAACGACAAAACAGAAATTCTCAAGCAAGCTCGATCCTTGGGATTTCGTGATGATGACTTGGTCGTAATCTCGAATTCTTCTGATGACGAACGGGTGAAGCTTTATAATCTTTGCACAGTTTACATCTTTCCTTCAATTGATAAGAGCCCAGGGTTATCAGTGTTGGAAGCCATGGCTTGCAGTGCGCCTGTGTTGGTTGCCAATAATTCTTTTCTCCTGGAAATGGTGGGGCGGGCAGACATGCTCTTTGATGCCGATATCCCCAAAAGCATCGAAGCAGCCCTTGCCCAAGTGTTAACTGATACAATTTTTCGGGAAGATCTTTCCCGATATGGGGTCGAAAGAGCCAAACAGTTCTCCTGGGAGAAATCGGCCAGGCTCGCATGGCAGGCCATGGAGAATACACAGAAAGATTCTCAGAGGCCGAAAGTTTTTGCCAATGTGAAGGCAAAAACATCTCTTCCGCGTGTTGCGTATGTATCGCCATTGCCTCCACAGCAATCAGGGATTTCGGAATATAGTGCTGAACTATTACCTTACCTGTCCAAGTATTTTGAAATTGATTTATTTGTAGAACCGGGATTGGATTTAAAAAACAATGAGCGTTTGAAGCACTTTCCTACCCACCCTTGGTCTGAACTTTTAGACCGACGCGATGAGTTTGCAACCGTGGTTTACCACTATGGGAATAGTATGTTTCATGCTCATATGTTTGAGTTGGAGCGACAGTTTCCTGGTGTAGTTGTGCTGCATGATTTTTATCTAAGCGGTTTAGTAGACAATTTGTACTCTCCGAATAATGCTTTTTTGCATGAAGTTGATTATAGCCATGGATTAAAAGGCCTGATCGATTTTCAGGCCAAAGGCATCCAGGCAGTTTGGGATTGGCCAATAAATTGGCAGGTCTTACGACAGACGAACGAACTGATCGTCCACTCCCCTTTTCAAAAACAGCTTCTTGATAAATTCTACTTTACCGGCTGGCAGCCGAGGCTGAATATCATTTCTCAAATGCATAATGTCGAACGAGCAGTCAGTGAAAAGGAACAGAAATCGGCACGCCGTCGGCTCGGATTAAACCCCGATACCTTTGTGTTTTGTTCGTTTGGTTTTTTGGGACCAATAAAGTTTAATGACAGCACGATTGAAGCTTTCCTTTTGGCACAACAATCGTTTGATAAAGACTGCAAGTTGATCTTTGTGGGAGATTTTGCCGATCCTGGTTACCAGTCTAAATTAGCAGGATTATTGCATGATCTAAACCTGAAAGATAAGGTACAAATTACCGGGTTCGTCAGTGACGAAAATTTTCGCGATTATCTACTCGCAGCAAATGCGGCAATCCAATTGCGCAAAAACTCACGCGGTGAGACTTCAAGAGCCGTTTTGGATTGCATGGCATATGGTTTGCCGGTGATCGTAAATGCCAACGGTACTCTCAATGATTATAGGACCGAGGACGTGGTCAGAATTGCGGATCCTGTAGAAGTGAAAGAACTTAGCCAACAGATGGCCAGGCTCCAGGCGGATGATGTTTACAGGTTGGACAAAGGGCGGAATGCTCGAAATACAATTTCTGCAAATCATAGCCCCAAGGCTACGGCAGCTGCATACGCTGAGGTCATTGAGCGCGCAATTGAAGAAGATAGCCGGGTCATTTTAAGACCCGCAATGGTTGCATTGGAAGAACCGGGATTTCCGGCTGGCCTTGTAAAATCACAGGCCACGCACGCGGCAAAAAATTTTGGATTACGCAACCGTCCACGCATCTTGGTGGATGTTAGTGAAACCGCGAATAATGATATTAGAACCGGTATACAAAGGGTTGTAAAAAGGGTTGTCGTGGAGTGGTTGAAAATTACGGATCCATCCTTATTGATTGAAATTGTTCATCTGTCAATGTCAAATAACTCTCTCTACCGTGCAAATAGTTTTGTTGAGACAAACCTGGATTTGCCCGCGGGAAGCTTGGGAGAAGACAAGCTCATATCAATTTCTCCGGGAGATACCTTGATTATGTTGGATGCATCTTGGGCGATATATCGTTTATATCTTCCAATATTTGAACAAGTTCGCAAAGCAGGTGGAAAAATCGTAACAATGATTTACGATTTGATTCCCATACGTTTCCCTCAATTCTGTGACAAATATACGCCAGGATTATTCCCTCCCTGGCTACGCTCTGTATTTAATGAAAGCGATAAAATCGTATGCATTTCCGAAACGGTTGCCAAAGATGTGGCGAGTTACAGAAATGAAAATAAGATCGGGATGGGACGGAATTTGGATATCAATTTTTTCCACCTCGGAGCAGATATCCCAATTATTTCCAATGAGTTATCCGTACGCCCAGAGGTAGGGAACTTTGTTCGTGCCCTGTCTTCTCATTTGTTTTTGAGCATTAGCACCATTGAACCTCGAAAAGGGTTCGGGTTTGTATTGGATGCATTTGAATCCTTGTGGCAGCAGGGTGATGCGAGCGTGCTGGTATTTGCCGGTAAGATTGGGTGGAACATATCTGAACTGGAAGCGCGCATTCGCAACCATTCGATGTTGAATAAGAAATTCTTCTTTTTTGAAAATCCTACTGATGCTGAGCTGGAAATCCTGTTTTCGAAAGCAACCGCATTAATTGCCGCATCCATTGCAGAAGGGTTTGGCTTGCCGATCGTTGAAGCTGCAAAGCATAATATTCCCACTCTGGTTAGTGACATCCCCGTATTCCACGAAATAGGAGGGGAAGGGACGATTTATTTCTCAACAAACTCCCAGGCGTCTCTTGTAGACGCCATAAGGTTTGTGGCAGGGTTATCGGCGGATCAAAGATTGGACCTGGCAAAAAAGATTAAAGTCCTGTCCTGGAAAGAAAGCGCATTATGGCTGCTAGATATTGTTAATGAAAAGTGTAATGATTAGCTTTCATCAAGTAATGAGATATTTTTGTATCAAAGTTGGTCAGGAATATTCTCAAAGTTTAATAATACAAACATGATATAACTTTGGATTCGAAATCCGAATATCAGTAAGCATGCTTGCAATATAAAAAGTAGAGCACAAAAGATTTTGGAGCATATATGAATGAAACTAAGAAAAGCCGGCATTGGTTTCAAAGGATTTCCATTAATTTCAGAGATAGTGCAAGCGCGAGAAAAAGTATTAAACTTTTAATTGCTTACCTTTTCTCCTTGCTGGCAATCGTGGTTGTGTATGGCGCTATCCCCTTTGTGTCCATTCCAAGTTTATTACAGATAGTTTGGGTTTCTGGTTTTGCAGAATCATTTGTAAATGCAGGTTTTCTGGCGACGAAGGCAATCAATTTTGGTTTGCCCAATAAAGCACCTATGGCGATTGGATCAGCCGGCGCTTTTTTACAAAGCATTTTTATCTGGTTGTTTCATGTGAATGCTGCAGATGCCTACTCCTTAATGTCTTTAGTCTGGCTGGCTTTAGCCTTGTGGGGTGCGATTAAATTATGCCAGGCTCTCGGTTCAAGTTTTATTACAGGATCTTTCCTTTCCTTGATCTACCTAACTCTACCTGTGGTATGGTGGCACGCAGAATATAGCCTCCTGTCCTTTGGTTTTGCCCTTTTGCCGTTGTATATTTACATGAGTATTAAGATAATATATTTTCCTAAAATGCCAAATCGTGGGAATTTTTCGTTTCGCTTTCTATTGCCAATAATCGGTTTTATTATCACAAGTTTTATATCGGTTTTTTTGGATGGCTATACTTTCGTTATGTTTTTTTCGGCTGCAGGATTGATCTGGTTTATTGCTTTTATTAGGAAAGATATTTCTCGAAGAATATCTTTGCTTTATTCTCTGCCAGTTTTATTGCTTTCGGCGTTACTTTCCTATTTTGCTTATACCAAGTATTTGGGCTTTTCTGAGTTTGCTCAATCTTCAATCAATTTTTTTCGGGGCTGGGGGGTGGATATTATTATGTTATTGGTTCCCAGCAAAGGGGTTTCTTGGTTATGGGATTTATTACATGTAAGCCAGCAACGCAGCAATGCTCAATTCTTTGGGGATGCCTCAGTATGGTTAACTACTTTCGCTTTACCTATAATTGTTATTGGAGTAACAGGCTTTACTCTATCTAAAAAAAACCGGTTTGCGCTGCCAATGTTATTGGTCGCAATATTTGGTTTTTATTTCTCACTTGGGCCGTCCTTAAAATTCAATTCCTTAAGACCAGTTGATGCAAAGGGAGTTGCTCTGGTTAACGGCTCATCAATGCCTGCAAACCTCGCGATTATGCCTACTGGAAGTGCCTTTATATCAGAAAACATTCCCGGTTTTATTAACATGAGGGCCGCTTACCGTTGGTCAGGATTAATGTTCGTAGGTCTATTTGGACTGTCAGTTTTATTTTACCTGGCCTTATCATCCCATGGCCATTTGCTTAAGGTGCTTGCTATTTTTGGGGTTTTATTCCTTATCGTTTCCAACTTGCCGGATGTGCAAAAAAGATTAACAATTGCTATCAAGGACCGTAATTCAGTGTCACAAATAAATACCGATTTGGTTGAACCCATGAAAAAAACGATAGGCGAAGGGAAGATCGTTTTTTTTGCTCCGCCTAGTAATGATTTTGTAATCAATTATTTGGCTTCTATGGGTAAATTCTATACGTATAATGTCGGAGGGGATAAAAATGTAGAGATGGCCCGACAGAACTGGCCCGAACCACTTCTTGCCTTTGCACAAGGTAATATCGGTGAGCGTTTTAACCAGAATATTGAACGAGTATTGCAATCGGGTGTGGCAGATGTGGTAGTCTTAACCTATTTCGATACTTTGAATGATGTATATTCATGGCCGCCCAATAATACCAGAATCGAAGCGATGCAATTAAAATTCTCACCCACTTTGAACTACTTTGAGACTAATCCTCAATATAAGATTGATGAAGAACGTTATTATGCAGGTATTTCTTTGGCCTCCCCCAATAAAAAACAAGCTGTTTCTGACATACCTGCTCTTGATATAAACCAGGCTCTAAACCTATCCGATATGAATTGTGAACAACTCTTTATATTTGGAAGATGTTGGTATCAAAATGAAGGAAATTTTATTTGGTCGTCCAATAGTGATGATCTATCGTTTCGCGTTTTAGACGATTGTTTACATGGTAATACCTGTAGCCTAGCATTAACAATGAATGTTTACAATGCTTCAGCACTTAAGCCCAAAACGGTACAGGTGGAAATTGATAGAAACAAACAGGAACCTTAGTAGTTAATTCCTCAGATTCACAAAAATAGATAATCCCTTTGGATGATTTGAACCCAAATCAACCCAAGGTAGACTTAAGAACAATTGTGATAAATGCAACTTCACCAGCCAGGATTGGCCAATCTGAAGGCGTTCGTGTTCTTGGGATTAATTTATTTAGTCTAGAATTGATTCGTACAAAAAATAGAAATAATTGTTCAATTCCAATTTCAGTAAATCACAGATTCAAAAGTGGTAACAGCTTTAGACGCTATTTTGGTACATAAAAAGCTCATTTTTACCACAAGATCAACGAACAAAATTGTTACTGTGGCAAACCTGTTATTTTCAAATCTTTTTATATTGTGGTTCCGGGAACCGTAGATAAATTTTCATTATTCGTTGAGACACTTGAAGGGATATCAGAATGGTTTGGAACAAATTCCCTTGCTGGGGGCGGCCGCCTACGAGTTTATTGGGTTATTGATTGCCACGAGACTGAAATCTTTAATCGGTTTTTTATCTGGGATTACGGCTGCAATTTCAATCGTCAGCATTGTAACGGTATTGTTCCTTGCGTTTGCCAGTCCGGTTATCGTTCAATATCTCATAGCTCGGATCAAATTCCTGCAAAGGATCACCCTCCCGCCTAAAAAGGGGATTGATTTGATCGAGGGCCTGTTGCCGATCTGGTGCATATATTTGCTTTTCTTTCTGGTGGCGAATGCTATATTTTTTGCGATTGTTCTTCAGGCTTCCAATTCAGGGCCCATACCTTCCATACCGGTTATTTTTACAACTTTTACTTTAGCTTGGCTGGCTGGTTTCATTACGCCCGATGCGCTGGCGGTGCTTGGCGTTCGGGAAGGCGTGATGATTTTAATATTATCCAGGTATATTGGAGAGCCTGCCAGTATTACGATATCTCTATTATCACGCATCGTAACAACAGCAGGAGATTTGGTCTTCTACTTTGTTGGCTTATTGTCTGGAAGAGTAAATCATATAAAGTAGAAATAGGCCCATGAACTATCCGGATACCTTTTAAAGTACAATAATGAGAAGACATTGAGAATGCCATATCTAGTTTCAGATTAAACTCGTCCTTCTTTGTCATAACGGAATATGTCAAGGATGATGATAAAACTTATTATTCAAATCCCCTGTTATAACGAAGAAAATTCTCTGCCGGCCACTTTGGCTGATCTCCCGCGCGAATTGGATGGGGTTTCTGAGGTCAAATGGCTGATCATTGACGATGGCAGCTCTGATAACACCATCCAGGTCGCCAAAGATCACGGGGTGGATTACGTTGTCCGCCACCTGCGTAATCTTGGTTTGGCGCGAGCGTTCATGACCGGTTTGGATGCCTGCGTGGAACTGGGGGCAGACATCATCGTCAATACCGATGCCGATAACCAGTATGTTGCCGCGGATATTCCCAAGTTGATCGCTCCCATCCTGGCAAGAGAGGCAGATATAGTCATTGGCAGTCGGCCTATCGATACGATTTCCCATTTCTCGCCCACCAAGAAAGCCCTTCAAAGCCTGGGTAGTCTGCTGGTACGCTGGGTGAGCAAAACGCAGATTCGAGATACTACGAGTGGGTTTCGAGCTTTTAGCCGAAATGCAGCTATGCGAATGCACTTATTTAATGAATATACTTATACCTTGGAGACCATCATCCAGGCTGGGCAGAAGGGAATAGCCATCTTGGATGTCCCGATCAGGACAAATGAACAGCTGCGCCCATCCAGGTTGATCAAGAACATCCCTGATTATCTACTGAAGTCATCTTTGACCATCATCCGCATTTTTATGACCTACCAGCCCTTCACGTTTTTTGTCGCTCCCGGTATTGTCTTTCTTATATTCGGCATTTTGGTAGGCTTGCGATTTTTATACTTGTTTTATTTCACTTCAGCCGGGGGGGGGCACGTTCAATCTTTAATCCTGGCTGCAATTTTGGTAAGCGTGGGCACCTTTTTAATGATCACCGGACTGCTTGCAGATTTGATTTCTGTCAATCGTAAGCTTCTTGAAAGAATTGATTTTCAAATTCAACGAATTAAAGCAAAAGTAGAGGAGAAAAATGAGTGATCAAGGAACCGAAGGGTTGCTTTCCCCCTTCTTGAAAGCCCAACGATTGAAAAAAGCAAGCAAATATGTTCGAGGCCGAGTACTTGATTACGGCTGCGGCGCAGGTGATCTGGGAAAGTTCTGCAGCCCTGATTCATACCTGGGATTTGATATCGACGCACAAACCTTGTCCATTGCCAAAGAAAAATATCCCCAACTGAATTTCACGAATCAATTTCCGGTGTCGGACGGGTCGAATGAGAAATATGATTCTATTATCCTTTCCGCGGTAATCGAACACGTGGAGGATCCAGCAGCTTTACTAAAAATGCTAAAAAAATACCTAAACCCGGATGGGTATATAGTGCTCACGACTCCCCATCCATCATTGGGATGGGCACATAGATTGGGTGCCAGGTTTGGGATATTCAGCGCAGAGGCCAGTAAAGAACACAAAGCTTTATTAGGTAAAGATTATATTAATAGGATAGCTTCGCAAGCAAAACTACACATTGCGGTTTATGAACGATTTTTATTTGGCGCAAACCAATTGGTTGTTCTAATAAGATAGATAATAAAACAATTGTAGTGGATGGATTAATTACAAATAATATTTATCCAAAGTATCCAATGTGGAATCCGGCAGCTCGATTTATTACTTTAAGGGCTTCGTTGATCCGCTGTTTTTTTGGGGGTATCTTGTGCTAATCCTGCAGGATCCGCGAGGGAGGCTGTAGGGATAACATGAATTTTTTCGATTCGCAATTGGTACCGAACTCTGATGAGAGCTGATTTCTTCAGCCAGGTTCTTGAAGAGCCCGCCGCCTTCCGGTTAGTGCCCTGTTTGTTTTCAAAGTAGCCAGCATCCCGATTGAACTGCTCTGGCGCATTCTGAACATGCTATTTGAAAATTACCAAAGGATATTGGAATATCCTTGTACATTTGAACCATTGGCTTAAAGATAGTTTTCTGCACTCGCTTGAAAAATTGTAATAATACAAGTCGGAACTTCCATTACTTGGATAATAGTTCTATGTCGAACGAAAAACTAATACACTCACATTCGAAACTATTACAAATCGGTCTACGAATTGCTGGTCTTCTGGTAACAGTTTTGGCGCTGGCATTCGCGATCCAAAAGGTGTGGACAGTTGGACAATCCACCTTGGATAAGTTGTTAAACCGCAGATATTGCTGGTTACCTTGCTGGGAGGGATAGCTTATGGATTGGATGAATTTCTCATGGCCTATGCCTGGAGAAATTTGCTTATTTGGTTTGGCGAGGTTGCAAAGACCAGGTTGTGTATAGCTGTTTACGGGCGCACGCAATTAGCCAAATATATCCCGGGCAACTTCTTCCATTTGCCAAGCAGACATTTGCTGGGATATCGGGTTGGATTTAAAAATCCGGCTTTGGTTGGAGCAGCAATTTATGAAATTATTGGCATGGTCGTTTCGGCGGGCATGATCACGTTGATCGGTTTCTCTTCCCGGCAAACGCTCATGGGAAAATCCATTGCCTGGCCCCTGGCCATCGTACTTCTTTTTATTTTATTTCCATTGATGACTCAGGTTATCATTTCATATTTCAAGATCGCCCAGAAATTGGGGTTTCCTGACCGGTCCGTTCTGGATGGCCTTAAGCGCTTGTTACCCATTTTGGCGATTTATTTGACCTTTTTAATCTTGGCCGGTTGTATCCTGTGGGGGATTGTTGGTATAACTACCGGAGCTTGGCAGAGTATGCCAATTCAGTTGATATTATCCACCTTTGCAATTTCCTGGCTGACCGGCTTCATTACGCCAGGTGCACCAGCCGGGATCGGTGTGCGCGAAGCTACAATGATTCTGATCTTGTCTGGCTTTATCGGCGAACCAGCTTCCGTCTTGGTCGCAATCGTGTCGCGTCTGGTCGTTACGCTTGGCGATCTGGAATTCTTTGCGCTTTCGCATTTCTATAAACTGGAAACTATGGATAAAAGCGTTTAGTGCCAGGTATCGTGAGTATTTCCTAATAAGTGAAAGAAAAAATAAACTTGTTGCACTTGTCGTTGGGAATACCGGTTAGGATGGTTCCGATCTTACTGAATTCACCCTTTCGAAACGGAAGTTCCGGAGTTGGCATGTCGTGGTGTACAGGCACTCTGAATTATGAGAGGACTGCTCATATTTAGCATGAGGTTATTCCAGTAGAGACTAATGATAGGAAGAATTGATTCTCCTCTCGTCTCAATTATCCTGGTAACCTGGAACAGCGCCGCCCATCTGCCGCACTGTCTCGAGAGCCTTGGCCGTCAAACTTTCAAGAATTTCGAAGTGATCGTGGTGGACAACGGCTCGACGGATGGCGCCCTGGATGGGTTGGAATCCCACTGGCCGGGTTTGGCTATCCAGGTGCTGCGCTTGGATGAGAACATGGGCTTTGCAGCGGCCAACAACCTGGGTGCCCGCCTGGCGCGCGGCCGCTGGCTGGCGCTGCTCAACCCGGACGCCTTCCCCGAACCAACTTGGCTGGAGGAGCTTTTGCACGCGGTAGAAAGCCATCCACAGGCCTGCTTCGCCTCGCGCCAGGTGCAGGCCGGGGCGCCGCACTTGCTGGATGGCGAGGGCGACGCTTATCACGTCAGCGGGCTGGCCTGGCGGCGGGGCTACGGTCTCCCGGTGAGTCCTGTAAATGAAATAGAAGAAGTCTTCAGCCCTTGCGCCGCGGCCGCTCTCTATCCACGCCAGGCGTTTTTAGAAGCGGGCGGATTCGACGAGGCGTACTTCGCCTATCACGAAGACGTCGACCTGGGCTTCCGTCTGCGCCTGCAGGGGGTGCCTTGTTACTGCGTCCCCCGGGCGGTCGTGCAGCACATCGGTTCGGCCAGCACGGGTAAAATGAGTGCCTTCGTCATTTATCACGGGCATCGCAACCTGGTCTGGACCTTTTTCAAAGATATGCCGGCCGGGTTGTTCTGGCTGTATTTGCCTCTGCATCTGGCGATGAATCTGTTTTACCTGGTTTCCTTTACACTCAAAGGACAGGGACGGGCGATCTGGTGCGCCAAACGGGATGCCCTGCTGGGGCTGGGACCGGTGCTGCGCAAACGGAAGGAAATCCAGGGTCAGCGCCGTGTTTCGGCGAAAGAGATCTACCGGCTGATGGAACGTGACTGGCTGGCCCGGCTGAAAGTCAGACAACAGCGGCGGCGCTCGGGAAGCAATTGATATGGATCGCGCCTCTTCCTCTTCCAACCGGCCTCTGCTGACTATTTCGGTCGTCAGCCACGGGGATGCGCCCAAAATAGAACGCCTGCTGCAGGGGCTGCGCCAGCACGAGCGCATCCAGCGCATCCAGCTGCTGCTGACCGACAACCTGGGCCGGGACCTGCCCGACCTCGAACCCGCTGGCTGGGCTGGCTTGCAGGTGCTGCGCAACGATCGTCCCCGGGGTTTTGCACGCAACCAGAACCGGGCTTTTCAACAGGCCAGCGGCGAATATTTTTGTATCCTCAATCCCGATGTGGTCTTTGTTGAACCGCTTTTCGAGCCTCTATTGGCTCAGTTGAGCACGGGTCAGGCGGATATCATCGCTCCCCTGGTGGTGGATACGAACGGTACCCTGCAGGATTCGTTTCGCTCCCTGCCCACGCCGCTGGAGATCCTCCGCCGGCGCCTGCCCGGGTTCCGCTTCGAACCGCCCGCTCCGGATCCGGATGGCGCGCTCCGCCCGGACTGGATCGCTGGAATCTTCCTGCTTATGCCGCGTGAGGTCTACCGTCAACTGGGCGGGTTGGACGAAAGATACCGCCTGTACTTCGAAGACGTGGATTTTTGCACGCGCGCCAAGCTGGCCGGGCTGAAATTATTGGTGGAGCCTGGCCTGCGCGTTCAGCATGACGCCAGTCGCTCCAGTCACCGGAGTTTCTATTATTTCCTGTTGCATACCCGCAGTGCGCTGCGTTTTTTTACCTCAGCGGTTTACAGACAGGCGCAACGGGCATATAATCCAGGCGAGAGATAAGACCAGAGTCGACCGTTTATCATGCGGGGATATTTAAAGGATTTGCAGGATCCGCCCAATGATGGCTGGATCTTTCCCACAAGCATCGATGCCTGACCAGAACCATCGTCTAAGATTTTGTGATTGGGGTAAACATGAGCTTGACGTTTTTTGGAGAGATCTTGCTGGCGACACTGCTGGCCCTTTTCGCTGCACCGCTGGGGATTTTTCTCGCTCGGCGTTGGGGGATGATCGATCAACCCGGGAGCGCACCGTATAAGACCCACGCGCGTCCCATGCCTCTGGCTGGCGGACTGGTCATCTTCCCGGTGCTGGTTTTAAGCGCCTGGTTGCTTGGCGGCTTTGCCGACCAGGACGTCCGGGTCAGTATGTTGGGGGCCGCGATCATTTTCCTGTTTGGGGTTTGGGATGATCGCAAGGGTCTTTCGGTGCCCTGGAAGTTGTTCGGCCAGCTCCTGGCCACGGCGCTGCTTATCATGGGCGGCGTGTTCGTGCGTTTTCCCGGTCTGCTGGCTTTGAACATGCTCGTGACAGTCTTGTGGGTGGTAGGCCTGACCAACGCCTTCAATCTGGTGGACAGCATGGATGGCCTGGCGCTCGGCTTGGCTGGTATAGCAGCGGCTTTTTTCATGCTGGGTGCCCAGGCAGCCGGACAGGTTATCCTGGCGCGTTTCAGCGCCCTGCTTGTCGGTGCCTGTGTGGGGCTGTTTTATTTTAATGTCTCGCCGGCGCGTTTGTTCCTGGGCGACTCGGGTTCTCAACTGTTGGGGTTCCTGTTGGCCGCGCTGGCGATCGCCTATACCCCACTAAATTTGCCGCAAGCCTCGACCTGGTTCGTGCCGATCCTGCTGCTGGGCTTGCCGATCTTCGATACTACCCTGGTGACGGTATCACGCCTGCGGCGTGGCGCGGCGGTCCTGCAAGGCCACCGTGACCATACCTATCACCGCCTGGTTTCTCTCGGCATGTCGCCTGTCCGGGCCGTCCTGACAATGCACCTGGGCGCGACTTTGCTTGGCTGTCTGGCGATTGTCGCCCAGGGTCTGCCGCCCGTGTGGGCTAATCTTGTGTTTGGGTTGTGCCTGCTGCTCGGCTTGCTGGCTTTGATTTATCTGGAGCGCAAAGGTTTGCCAGGTCAGGGCGCGGGGGCGTAAGCGTACAATCTCCAATCCGGTAGTTGGGCGATCAATTGGTATTCTGACGGGGGGATCGGGGTGTTATTGCGGGTGGCGAGCAGCAGGTATTCGATCCCCTGGCTGTGCAGCCATTGGCTGTCCGCGACCTGCGCAGGCTGGATGATTGGCACCAGGCGCCGGCTGATCCGTGCCCCAAAGAGCGGGTAGTCCGGCATGTAAAAGGGCACGTAATATCCCAATGTCGCCTCGGCCGGCACAGATTTCTCCACCATGTAGTACATTCCGCGCTCGTTTTTTCTTTGAATGGTTTCCAGGAAAATTCGATCATTGGTCCAGATGTGGAACTCGTCGGCGTAGCGACCCAGTGTGGGCTTGGATGGGTTGTAGAGCAGCGTGACCGCGATGATGGTCACAGCCAGGGCGCTGATCAGCCAATCCCGCCAGCCGGAGCCTTTTTTCTTGAACCAGACTGCCAGCAAGGGAGCGCCAAGCGCAACCAGGGGGGCAAAATAGCGCCCCTGGTACGGGTCCCAGCCCGGGCGCAGGAAAATTTCCAAGGGAAGGAAGGTCAGCAGAGCCAGCCCCGCTCCCAGCTTGAGATACTCACGGGCGCGCAACCCGCGCCAGGCCCCCCAGAGGATGGCCGGGAAGAGCAGCAGAACGCTCAGCGGGCCGTACCAGGCCTGGTTTTCCTCGTTGATGTTCTTTTTCGAGAAGTCGAATGGGTGCCCCCGGGCGGTGAAGGCTGGCCCCTCGATCGTCTCGAATCCGATCCATTGGACAAAGGCTCTTGCCACCTGCGCCTTGACCTTGAGGGCGTAACCATCTAATGGATTCGGTAAGCCTCCGGGATCCAGGGCCTGGTACAGCAAGCGCGGCGTGTTGTAGGCCAGTTTCGAAAGGATGCCGGCTGGTCTGCGGGTGCTTTCTTGCGCAGGCGGGTTGGGAGCGGTTTGCGGGGGTTGGGTTGGCATCGGCGTGACCGCGATCGTTCCGCCTTGTTTTTGGGAAAATACAGGTAAGGTATCTATCGGTATGGGGGAACCGAAAGGGTTGCCATATGCCTGCCAGTTGACTATATACAGATAGGCTCCCAGGAGCCCGATCCCGACCATTAAATAAATCGCCCAAATGACGAGCTGCTTAAATTTCCCCCGGCCGAATTGGAACAGGGCCAGCAGGGCCAGGACCCCCAGGACGGGCAATAAAAGGAAGTAACTTTTCTTCACCCCAATTCCCACCCCGACACTGATGGCGGATAGGGCCAGGAGCGGTTGACTCCCTTTTGGCAGACCCAGGAATAGAAAATAGACCGCTGGAAGGAAGAAGGCAACTGTCACTAAATCGGTCTGCGTGGTACTGGCTTGTAGGGCGACCAGGGGAAAGCTCAGAAAAAGCAGCGCTGCAAAGGCGGACGGGCGGCGATGGAATCCCATCAGTCTGGCCAGGCCGAACACGCCGACGCTCGAAACCAATGCGGCCAACCATTGAATGCTTCCCACCAGCCGGTCACTGCCCAGGAAGAGCAGCGTCCAGTAGGTTTGCAGTTGCGCGTTGATCGGGTAGGAGAGCTGGTCGAACATGTAGGTCGGCCAGGGGAAGAACGAGCCGTGCTGGTACCAGTATCCGATCCGTGCAAGATGCGTGGAGAGGCTGTCCAGATTATTCTGTGGAATAAGGATGAGCTGCGCCAGGGCGAAGGTGTAGCACAGCGCCATGCAGAAACCAAAGAGTGCTAAGGCCGGCTCCCGGCGCAACCATTGAAACAGTGTTTTCGCGTTTGCTTCCGCTTTCCAGTCTTGAAACGACCCCCAAAGAGATGGTTTGCCGGTCTTCCACCAGACGAACCATCCGAGCCCCCCAATAAGAGCCTGCATCAGGAGCATTGCCCACTGTTGATTGAGCAGGTAGAAACTGTTCGTCACAAAACTGCTCAGCACCACATTGGCGCTGCCAACCAGATATAAGGCCAGCAACCAGGATGGCTTGTTGGGCGGCCGGCTAAGCCCCACCCAGGGCAGGCTGGCGGTCAGCAAGATCAGCATTGCAATCGTGAAGGTTAACATTTTGTCTCAGCAATGAAATTCTACTACGGATGCTAAAAGATGGTTTCCCCCGTGCGCGCTGCGTAGGGTATATTGTTTTCCGGGCAGTCAGCATACAGCCAGAATATTTTGTTTTATCTGAGAATATAAAGAACGAATATTAATCCCGTGGTTCAATCATTGTGTTATCACCTGATCTCACCCGAACAGGTGCACCAATCCGCGCCACAGGTCGTCGCGCCAGGAAGTGTAATTGTGCCCGCCGTTGTACTCACGGTAGGCCACGTCGT
>CAWBNG010000007.1:0-313061 GCA_963790075.1 uncultured Chloroflexia bacterium | reverse complement strand
AACCCCGTTGCTTCAGTTAACTATTCATCTTACGGCTGGACCCCAGCAGCCATTCCAGTTTGCCGACCTCCATCCAGATCTGCAGGTCGCGCGTGGGGAAGTGCTGCACAATCTCAACCGTGACGGTGTCGAACTGCTCGAAGTGGAACACGCCAGACTGGCTCAAGACTTTCCCGAAGACCTGCGGCATGTAGACGAAATGGTTGTAGTTTCCCCGCCCGTTCCAGACGCGTCGGGGGTTGAGCGGATCGGGCCAGCGCTGCCCGCTTTGCGGGTCGTAGAAGGCGTACTCCAGGTGGGCGTCCCGCCCAGATCGGAGGAGCGCGCCTACTGGCCGGGAGCGACCGGCTGCAGAGCCTGCGGGTGCTCCTCCCAGCCGTGCAGGTCGTCGATCAAATGCAGGGCAGTCTGGCCCTGCCAGAGAAATGTCACGGTCCCGCCCGCGATGATGGGATTCCCCTCCTCGCGGGCTTGTTTCAATAGATCCGAGTCGGCCATCGGCTCCTCCGTCAGAGTCGTCAGATGTACAGCTTCTCCGGGTCAATCTCCTGGCGCAGCAGGCACAGTTCCTCGGCAGAGGGCGGGGCGTTGCTTTCGACTTTGGATGGGATGATCAGCTCGAAGCCGGTATTGGCTTTGACCTCTTCCACGCTCACGCCGGGATGGGTGGCCTTCAGGCGCATGCGCTTGCTCTCGGGCTCGAAGTCCATCAGCGCCAGGGTCGAGACCACGTAGGCCGGGCCGGTGCCTGTCGGCAGACCGGCCGCCTCACGCGCGCCGGGACCCGTCAGGTAGCCGGGGGTGGTGAGGCAGTCCAGCTTGGGGACGAAGCGGCGCGTGTCGTGCTGCATGATGGCCACCGTCTGCCAGCAGTGACTGCCGACGTCGTTGCCGCCGCCCGAGCCGGGCAGGCGCGCCTTGGGGTGGTCGTGCGCGCCGATCACGATCGAGTTCAGGTTGCCATACGGGTCGATCTGCGCCCCGCCCAGGAAGCCGTAATCGATGAAGCCGCGCTGGGCGGTCTCCATCGTATCGCAGATGCCGAGTGCGGAGATGCCCTTGTGCCAGGTGCGCGCCTCGCCGACCGCGCGCGGCAGTTCCTCCAGGATGGCGCCCGTGCCGCCGAATTCAAAGACCGGCACCAGGCTGGGCGCGGTGGTCTTGGCTGCCAGCATGGCCGCCAGCATCGGGATGCCGGTGCCGATAAAGCAGGTCGCGCCGTCCTCGAACAGGCGCGCGGCCACGCAGATCAGCAGTTCGTTCTTGGAGTAGGCCGTCTCGTTCATGCTTGCCTCCGCTCGCGCAGTGCGACGCATTCCTTCAGTTTTTCGTCGCCGATCAGCTTCAGGTAGGCCTCGTGGTCTTTGAGCCCGTAGACGTATTTGTCGAGGTACTCCCCGGCGCCCTCGGCGGTCTTGCTGCTCTCGACCCACTCGCGGATGCCGGGTTCGTCGCGGCCGTACAGATAGGCCATCTCGCCCGGATGCGAGCCGTAGGGTGCGGGCACCACCGCGTCGACCAGGTAGTAGGGGATGATGGTCCGGTCGGGGTCCTGGCGGATCTCTTCGGTCGGGATGATCTCCTCGGCGCTGACGATCAGGCGCTTGGTGGCGCGCGCCATCTCGCTAGCAAAGCCGCTGATGCCCTCGATCTGGCAGTTGCCGTATTTGTCCGCCCGGTGGACGTGGATCAGGGCCACGTCCAGCACCAGCGCCGGCAGCAGCGCGACCTTGATGCCGGTGAAAGGATCTTCGACCACCTTGGCGGCGCTGTAGGCCAGCGTATCGGTGCCGAGCATCGAGCGCGTCGGCAGGAAGGGCACGCCCATCGCGGCAGCTTTCATGCGCCAGGTGATGGCCCCGTTCGACCATTCGACGCAGGTCACGCCGCCGGCTTCGACCGCCCGCCGCAGCGCGGACGAGGTCCCGTAAACCTCCAGACCGATGTAGGTGATGTCGAGCTTTTTCACCAAACCAGCCGCCAGCCACAGGTCGAGCTCCAATACGCCCTGCCCGCAGACGCGCAGGTCCTTTTTACCCTGGCGCACGACCTCGCGCGCCAGCGACATCGGGCAGCGCACCGTGCCGTACAGTTCGGTGCCGATGTAGCAGCCGTCGTAGACGAAGCGGCTGACGGCTTCCTGCTCGCTCATACGCTTGTCGATCAGTTTGCGTGATTTCTGGGTGCGGTTCCATTCGCGGAACGCGTCCATGTCGAAGGGCTGGATCAATTCCCCCGCGCCCGATTGCAAAACGTCCATGCCTCCTCCTTTCGTATCCATTTACCCGGACCAACATTATGACAGGAACAACAATGCTACCCCGCCGATCGCGACCAGCGTGCCGAGCACGGCGCTCCAGTCGAATTTTTCCTTGAAGACGATCCAGCCGACCGGCAGCAGGAAGACCGGTGGCAGGGCGATCAGGGTGCTGGCGATGCCCACTTCGGTGTATTGCAGGGCAAACAGCGATAAGGTCGCGCCCAGCACGGGACCGGTGAAGGCCGCCATGACCAGCCAGCCCAGCACCCGGGGTTTTTCGCGCATGCTGTCGATCGTCACTTTTACTCTGCGCTGCAAAATTGCCAGGGTCCACAGCACGATCACCGCTGCCAGCATGCGGATCGAATTGCCCGCGATGGGTGAAAAGCCGCCCTCCAGGCCCTGCTTGGAGAGTACGTACCCCACCGCCTGGCCGGTAGCCGCGCCCAATCCGAAGAGCACGCCTTGCAACGGGTTGCAGACCGGGCTGCTTCCGCCAGGACTGCGCTGCAGGATGACCCAGGCGATGCCGGTCAGCGTGATGAAGATTCCCAACAGCTGCAGCCCCGTCAGCGTTTCGCCGAAGAAGACCCAGGCCAGTCCGGCACTCATCAGCGGTGCCAGGCTCATCATCAGCATGCTGCGCTGGGCGCCCACACACAGGAAACTCTGGAACAGGAAGGCGTCGCCCAGGGCGTAGCCAATGGCGCCGGAGAGCGCAAACCACAGCCATTTGTCGGACCCAGCCTCGAAGGGCAGCAGGAACCCGTAGAAAGCCAGGTTCAGCAGCATCAGGAAAGCCAGCGCCAGCAGCACGCGGATGCGGTTGACGATCATCGCGCCAACCAGTTGCGTGGCTTTGGTGAACAGTACCGAGGTGCCGGTCCATGAGACGGAGGTGAGTAGAGCGGCCAGTTCGCCAATAAAGTTCAAGGTTGCTCCTGTGTTATGAAGGCGATTTAGGTTTCGGGGTTGATCGCTTAGCGGCTGAAAGTGCCCAGCAGTTCAGCCTGCGCCAGGATATGCCCGTCGAGTGCGCCCAGCACTTGTCCCTTGGATGCACCGGATTGCATGCTTAACGTCGTATCCACGGCGTACAGCTTGAAGAAATAGCGGTGCGTTCCCGAAGGTGGGCAGGGTC
This sequence comes from uncultured Chloroflexia bacterium, assembly GCA_963790075.1. Taxonomy (GTDB): domain Bacteria; phylum Chloroflexota; class Anaerolineae; order Anaerolineales; family Villigracilaceae; genus CAYOUV01. The sequence goes on along the minus strand of CAWBNG010000007.1, from coordinate 309,660 downwards.
CGCCGTAGTCAGCGCGTCCCCACGAGTTGTTGCCAACCAGGATCGACCCCTGATTCGCGCCGGTGATGGGCAGGTTCTCTTCCAGCCCGCGTGTATTGGCGGGAATATTGAACAGGATCCAGTGGTCCCAGGTGCCCACGGGCGCATCCGGGTCGTCCATGGTCAGCACGAAGGATTGTGTGCCCTGCGGCGGGTCGCCCCAGGCCAAGGGCGGCGAGATATCTTCTCCCTTGCAGGAGTACCTCTCCGGGATCGGCTCCCCCTGCGAAAAAGCCGGGCTGGTCAGTTCAAAAGACATGGGTGCCTCCGTTGATATGTCCGGGGGATCGGTTGCCGCAATAGTCGCTGACTCCTGGGTGGCTTGCGGCGCTTGAGTCGCGGCTAGGGTCTGTCCCCCGGAACCTGTACAGGCCGCCAGCCAGAACAGTCCCACCAAGGCGAACGAAAATCGAAAGGGCATCTTGCCTCCTTACAGGTCGGTCCGCTCCACGCCCTCGAATTCGAGGATGAAGTCTGCGCCGTAGGCCAGGGAGGGGGTCTGGAAGCCGGGTTTGAAATCCTTATTCAGGATGCGTTTGGCGATTGCGACTGTGGTCAGCGCGGTCAAGCTGTAGCCATCGGGTGTGCGCAGGCGTGCCCGGACGCGCCTGCCGCTGTCGTCCCTGGCTTCGGCGATGATCAGGCTGAAACCGTGCCTGCGTTGCTCGTCGGAGGGGCCTTCCGGCTGCAGCTTCAGCAGGCTTTTCAGGAGCGATTTTGCTGGACGGTTGTAGAGCAGCGGGCCGATGCGCCGCATCAGGCGCATCAGCCTGATCGCTGAAGCCGGGAAGGCCATATACGTCTCGATGTTGGGGATGCCAGTGCTGTAGTAAGCGGTCGAGACATCGCCCCAGCCGACCGAGACGACCTTGACCGGTCCGCGCCCGAAATCCACCTCGAGCGTCTTCCAGGCCGGGGGCACCTGTTCCAGTTTGCCTTCGCGGCGGATCAGGCCCTGACGCTGCAGGTTCTCGATGGCCGAGGCAGCCGTCCCGCGTGAAAAACCGCCGCGCACGCCGCGGATGAAGAGCCGCAGTTGGGTGGCAGACGGCAGTTGGCGCTTGAGGTGCGCCGACAGGCAGTCGCTGGGAACCACATCGAAGCCAGCGCCGGGCAGCAGCATCACACCAGCGGATTTGGCTTCCAGGTCCAGGGCGGCCAATGCCTCGAAGCCGGGAATCTCGCCGCTGATATCGAGGTAATGTGTGCCAGTGCGCAGGCAGGCCTCGGCCATCTGGCGGAAAGTGTGCACGAACGGGCCGGCGCAGTGCAGCACCAGGTCAACCTCCCGCAGAGCGGAGTTCAGTGCCTGAGAGTCATCCAGGGAAAAAGCGCGATACGCCAGTGCATGCGCTTGGGCCTGCGCGCGGACTTTGTCCGCATCGCGTCCCGCCAGGATCGGGCTTAGTCCCTGCTGGAGGGCCTGTGCGGTGATCAATTTGCCGGTGTAGCCATACGAGCCGTAAATCAGGATAGCGGACATATCAGGCATAAGCTCCGGACCAGGTCTCGAACTTGCGACCGAAACGCTCGTCGCCGCTGTAAAAAGCCAGGTAAGTCAGTACCTGGTAGGGGACAAATTTCTGCTGTCTTGGGCGGTGGACGGCCAGGTCGTAATAGGTGTGCCAGGTACCCGAGTTGATGTAGACCTGGCTGGCCGGGGTGGACGGTGTGCCGACCCAGTCGAGTGAGACGACTTCGTAATGGTGCGTGTGGCCGTAGACGATGTAATTGGCTGAGCGATCCAGGAAGGCTTTCTCTTTCAGGGCATGCTGGGAGTAGGAAATCTCCCCGCCCCACATATTTTTCCTCAGCCAGTTGACCACCTCGTTGATGGTTTTGAAGGAAGTACGTTTGGAAATTTTTTGCAACAGTTCCAGGGCGTCCACGCTGTCGAAGGCCAGCCAGCGGTCGAAGGTCCGCACCACCTCCAGGTTGATGAATTCTTCGCCCAGTTCGTCCCAGATCGCCTTAAGTTTGTTTTGCAGTTTGCGGCTATCGGCCCGCTGGCTGATCTGTCCGCTGATCCACAGCGGCGCGGCCAATGCCGGGCGAATGTTGGTCAGTTCGCGCAGGTTTTTGAGAAGTGTGGGGTCGAGCTCGTTCCCCAGACGGCGTTCGACCTCGACCGGGAAGCGGTTGAGCATCTCTACCGTAAAGACATCACCCAGCGAGGCGGCGTCACGGCCTTTGTCCCTGTCGTAGTTGAAAGCGTCATACAGGTCGCCATGCCGAGGGTAGACCCGGTAGCGCGAACACAATTCCAAAAGCGCTTCTGATTCCTCGGCTTTCCATGCGAACGGCCCCGCCAGGTTCTGCAATCCAAGGGTGGTCACGATCTCCTGGCGGATGGCCTCGAAAGCCGGGCCGGGCAGGTGGTAGAACCAGTCGTGATTGCCTACCATGTAGTAGATCCGGGCCTTGAGCGGGAGGCGCTGCCCTTTTTCGTCCGGCTGGCCGTGTTTGTCGGCTGGGGGGAGTTGGACCAGGTCTCCCTGCGCAGCAGCACGCAGTATTTTGGCGGATTCAGCGTGGGTCTGCAGGATCGCGTGGGTGATCTCAGCCAGCGTCTCGGCGTAGGCCGGATCGCGCGAGTCGCTCCACGGGCGGGCATAACCGGGTTCGCCCGGCTGGTGTTCCAGCCAGCGCGTGGAGTGCAGTACATCCAGGATGTCGCCCAATAGCAGGATATCGAGACGTTCCAGCGGGCGGTAGCTTCCGTCTGCCCGCCAGGAAGCGTTGAAGGCCAGTTCTTTCAAACGATCGGCAAATAAATGAAATGCATCGGCAGAAATCGACTGCCCGCAGGTGCCATCCCCCAGATGCACATCACTGACGATGATCAGCATAGAACCTCCAATTTACGCGACCCTGTTATTATATAACGCCAGTACCGGATAAACAAAAATAATCCCTAACTTGCCCCCCAAAACCAGCATAATTTCGTGCACAGCTTTTGCACTTTGCCAGCCAGCAGCGCAAATTTACCTGATCATTGCCCGTCAAGCGTTGATTTAATTCCGCCTACAGGAAAAGAAAAGGCGAGATCATGCCGCGTTACACTGCATGACCTCGCCTTTGAATAAAACAGGTTGGCTTAAGAGCGATTTCGCGATGGCCGCCCTCTGACTAACCCGAAACAGGCTGCCCCGCTGGAAAAGGCCATCAGGATCAGGGTAAAGGTAAACGAACCGCGCGTGCTGGACATCAAAGGCCCCATATTCCCGCTAAAAAGGTCGGGGCGGGTAGTAAAAGCCAGCCAGCCCCAGATAATGGTTGCCGCGAACATTACCAACATGGCGCTGGTCGTCACCAGCGCGGGCCCGAAGGCGAATTCGTACAGCTGTATGGTGGGCTTTCCCGGTAGCGGGAAAGTGTCCTGCTCCACATCGGTGCGGGAGACGACCTTCCAGACTGCGATTGCGCTGGCGATAGCACCCAGGATAAACACCAGGATTTCTCCGATCATCAGGGCACGATTTGCGGGTGGGATGACACCGTTTTGAATGACAGGCTGAAGCCCGGGGATGTGAATCCATTCAAAAGCGGCCGCAATCATGAAAGCCGTGTAGAAAATCAGGGCCAGGAATGCTAACAGCGGAACCAGTAAAAGCCGCAAATCCTTGCGTTGGGATGTCACGGCGCGGCGGATGATGGTCCAGGCCAGGGGCGCGCCGCCAATAACCACAGCCAGGAGAGCGATCACCGAGCCGACTTCAATGGTGGTCCAGGCGGCGGAGAGGGCTGCATTGGTTTGCATCAAAGGCACCAGCGGACTGTCATCTGCAAAAGCCACCAGGCTGAAGCCCGCGATGATGAAGGCAATATAGGCGGTAAAGACAATCAGGATTGTCGTGCGAAGTTTGTTGTTCATATTCATCAATCTCCAGTTTGTTTCATGCGATAGCTCAAGCTGGGCGTCCAGCGCGCCCAGGAAAATATCCAGCACATCCAGGGGCGTATGCAGGCACTCTTCGAGCAGCGCCTCGAACTCATCTCCATACCGATCCCGCCAGGCGCGCGGGTAGAGCAGGATCAACCAGTTCCGGAGGTTCATTCTGTGGGCAGCCACTTGAGTCCGGTCGCAGCGACTTTTTGCAGCAACCTCAGGTGTTCGCGCAGAGCCGTGATGCCTTTGGCTGTCAACTGGTAAGGACGGCGGCGATTATCGGTTGGCAGGGCCTGGATCAGGCCGGTTTTCTCGAGCCGCGTCAGGGCACCATAGAGTGTCCCGGGTCCAAGGCGGATGCCCGTCATGGTTTCGATGTCGCTCATCATGGCATAGCCGTGTTTGGGTCCTTCTGCCAGGCTGGAAAGGATGAGCAGCGCCGGGTCCGAGAACCTTCCGTAATCTGTAAGTTTCATATTGCGCTCCGCGTTGTAACGTATTACGATATATCGTATAGCGTAATAATACTGCAAAACAATGATTTGTCAAGCGTTAAAAACCTTGGTCACAGGCAGGCCTGCCTGTGACCAGTATGTGAAGCGATATAGAAACCCTTATGATCGCGACAACTTCTTCGCGAAATGCACCAGGCGTTCAGCTTCTTTGTAACCCAGAGCTAAATGTGCCCGGATGCTGGTCTCATCCACCAGCCAGGTATCCGAACCCATTTCTGTCAGCCCGAGGGAACTGGCCCATTCTTCCGCAGCCCGGACGAGCTTTCCGCCGAGGCCCTGGCGGCGCAAGTCGGGATCCACGAACCAGCCTTCGAGGTAGCCAACCGGGGAGGTGTCGCAACCTTCGCCGTATTTGCGCGTCCCGGCCTCGAGGAAACCGCCCAATTTCCCATCGGGGCGGACGGCGACGAAGACGGCGCTCGTTTTATCAGCGACGAGTCCATCCATTTCCTGTAGATGCGATTCGGATGCATCCGGCCAGAGCGCCAGGCGCATGCGCAGCCATTCGGGTTTGTCTTCGGGGGTGACGCGACGGATGGTGATCATGATGTTACTCCTAAAATTCTCAGTAACCAAAAAATTCCCAACCCGGCCAGCGCCAGCCAGAGCAGGATGATCAGCGCCCCGGCCCACCAGTTGACCGGTTGCGCGTGGATTTCTTTTACCTTCTCGCGGCTTTCGGCCATCACCTCGGGCGGTACCAGGCGCAGCGCCAAGGCGATGCCGGCCGGGACCAGCAGCAGGTCATCCAGGTAGCCCAGGACCGGGATGAAATCCGGGATCAGGTCCAGCGGGCTGAAGGCGTAGGCCAGCACCAGCCCCGCCCAGGCTTTGGCATACCAGGGTGTGCGCGGATCGCGGTAGGCCAGGTAGAGCGCGTAGGTCTCGGTTTTTAGTTTTTGCGCCTGGCTTTTCAATTTTTCGAAGAGGCTTGTGGGAAGTGACATCGGGCGTGAACAATTATCCGCGCTGTGCCAGCCAATCCAGCAGTTTCTCGGTCGGCCAGGTGTTGATCACGTCTTCGGCGCTCAACCAGGCACGCCGGGCGGTGGCTACGCCGAAATGCAGCATGTCCAGGTCGGCTGCGGAGTGGGCGTCGGTGTTGATGCTGATCGGGATGCCCAGGTCCTTGGCACGGCGGGCGTAGATATCCTCCAGGTCGAGACGGTAAGGGCTGGCGTTGATCTCCAGCGCCACACCGGATTCAGCCGCGGCACCCAGCACAGCCTCCATGTCCAGGTCGGCGCCTTCGCGTTCGGGGATCAGCCGTCCGGTCGGATGGCCGATGACATCCACCTGCGGGTTGCGGATGGCGTTGATCAGCCGCTGGGTGACCTTCTCACGCGGCTGGCGCAGGGAGGTGTGCAGCGAGGCCAGCACCAGGTCGAGCGAGGCCAGGAACTCGTCCGGGTAATCCAGCGTGCCGTCGGCCTTGATCTCGACTTCCGAGGCATGCAGGATGCGGATCGAATCGCCCACTTCCTGCTGCGCTTTTTTGATTTCCTCGGCCTGTTTTTTGTGATCTTCCATGCTCAGGCCACCGGTCACGCCCAGGCTGACGGAATGGTCGGTGAAGGCGATCACCCGCAGGCCGCGTTTGGCGGCCTCCCGCGCCATCTCCACGATCGACAGCTTGCCGTCCGACCAGGTGGAATGGACCTGCAGATCCGCGCGGATGTCCTTGACCTCGATCAACTTGGGCAGTTTGCCGGCTTTAGCGGCCTGCACCTCGCCGCGGTCCTCGCGCAGTTCGGGCGGGATCCAGGGCAGGCCCAGCGCGGCGTAGACTTCTGTTTCGGTGGCGCACAGGATTTCTCCGGAGCCATCGGTCTTGGTCAGGGCGTGCTCCGAAAGCGACAGGCCCTGGTCGAGCGCCAGTTCGCGCAGGCGCACGTTGTGGTCTTTGGAGCCGGTGGCGTACTGCAGCGCGGTGCCGAATTTCTGCGGCGGGTGCACCCAGACCTGGGCCCGCAGGCCGTCGCTGAACTCGATGCTGGCCTTGGTCTCGCCCTTGCCGAGCACGCGCGTCACACCCGGCAGGGTGGTGAAGGCTTGCATGACCGGCGCCGAGTCGGATGCCGCCACCAGGATGTCCAGGTCGCCGACAGTTGGACGCATGCGGCGCAGCGACCCGGCCGGTTCGGCGGCCGTCACGCCCTCGACCTGGCGCAGTTTGACCAGCAGTTCCTGGGCCAGCGGCCAGGCGCGTCCCAACGGGATGCGCCCCGAGCGGCGCGCGAGCGATTCGATCCCGGCCACGATCTGCGCCTCCGACTTTTCGCCCATGCCGGGCAGGTCGCGCAGCTGGCCGTTCTTGGCGGCCTGTTCCAGTTCGGACAGCTTGGTGATGCCCAGTTCCTGCCAGATCAGGGCGGCTTTCTTGGGCCCCATGCCGGGGACCTGCAGCCAGCCGGCCAATCCCGGCGGGACCTCGGCTTCCAGCTTTTTGAGGAATTCCAGTTCCCCGGTGCGCAGCAGCTCGTCGATCTTGTCGGCGATGGCCTGTCCCACGCCGGGGATCTCCTTGAGCTTGCCCTCTTTCCAGTACTGGTTGATGTCGCGCCCGAGCGAGGTCAGGCTTTCGGCCGCCTTGCGGTAGGCCAGGGTCTTATAGATGATCTCGCCCTTGATCTCAAGCAGGTCGGCGATCAGGGTGAAGGTGTCGGCCAGTTCACGATTGTTCATGGTTGCCTCTAAAATGATTATACTGATCGGTGATGGTTATTTGGCAGGCTGCTTGTGTCCAATTGGATCAGCACCAGCAAAGCGAGCGCGACGATCACGGATACGGTGATAAAGAAAAAGCCGTGGAAGATGAACTCCGCCAGGATATCGAAAAGCGCCAGGCCGGCCAGTAAGGGCTTGTGCCATTGGCTGCCTCGCAGCCTGCCCCAAAAGCTGATACCAAACAGGATAAACACGATCAGGTTGAGCACGGCCATGGCCACATCGCTCAGTTGGAAGGTCGGGCCGATATCGGGGCGACCAATAGCGGGGACGTCCACCACGAAAAAGACCGCCGTGAGCAGGTGTTGAAGCATCTTTTCGAAGGTAAGTAGTAGGATTCCAATCTGGATGACTCTGCGGTTCATAGGCATGCCTCCTTTTCGGAGTCCCTGCGGCCCTTAGTCTTCCTGGCGCGGCGGGCGCTCGCCGTAGTACTGGTAGTAGTTGACTTCGATGGGGCCGTTGAACAGCTTGCGCACCCGGTCGGGGCGCGCGCGTTTGAAGTAGTCGGGGAATTTCTTGTCGGCGGTCAGGATGTAGACCGACCAGCCCTTTTTGTTCTTGAAGGTTTTATTGAGCGAAATGTAAATCCGGTTCAGTTCCTGGAACTCGCCCAGCTTGATGCCGTAGGGCGGGTTGGAGATCAGCATGCCGTACTGCTGGTCGATCCACAGATCCTTGACATCTTTCTGCTCGAAGACGATATCCGCGCCCACCCCGGCGGCTTTGGCGTTGGCTTTGGCGGCGGTGATGGCCTGGGGGTCGATATCGTAGCCGTAAAGCTGGGGCGAAAGGTCCTGGCGGATGGCTTTACGGGCCGACCTGCGGGCCTGGCGCCAGGCGTTGGGATGGATGGCCGGCCACTGCTCCGAGGCGAATTCGCGGTTCAGGCCCGGGGCGAGGTTGCGCGCCTGCATGGCGGCCTCGATCAGGATCGTGCCGGAGCCGCACAGCGGATCGATCAACAGCCGGTCACTCTCGTAGTAACTGAGCAGCACCAGCGCGGCGGCCATGGTCTCTTTGAGCGCGGCCGCCCCAGCCTGCCGGCGGTAGCCGCGCCGGTTGAGCCCGGAGCCGGATGTGTCGATGGTCAGTGTGGCGATGTCGTTCAGCATGGCGACCTGGATGGTGAAGGCCGGACCGGTCTCGGCAAACCACTCGGTCTGGTAATGGGCTTTGAGGCGCTCGACGACGGCTTTCTTGACGATCGACTGGCAGGCGCGCACGCTGCCCAGCGTGGACTTGAGCGCTTTGCCGGTGACGGTGAACTGGCCGTCCTGCGTAATCCAGGCTTCCCACGGCAGTGATTTGGTTTGCTCGAAAAGCTCGTCGAAGGTCAGGGCTTTGAACTCGCCCATTTTGAGCAGCAGCCGGTCGGCAGCGCGCAGCCACAGGTTCAGGCGCGGGATATCGTTCGGCACGGCCTCGAACTCGATCTTGCCGTTGGAAGCGCGCGGATTTTCGAAACCGAGCGCCTCGATCTCGCGCTTGACCACGGCTTCCAGTCCGAAGGTGCAGATGGCGATCAGGGTGATGGTTCTGGCCGGTTGACGGTTGTTCATGGGTTCCTCTAAGGATGATTATACCGATGATTGCGTTGATTGGCGCGCTTGCCGGATCGGTTCTATCTGCGATGCGGGATAGCGGTAGGATCGAGAGAAAAGTCGGCGATGACACAGTGTGATACCATCAGCCTATGGAGCACAAGGACCACGTCGCATTATTACGTCCGGCGGATTTGCCCTCCGGCGGCGTGTGGGCGGACCTGGGCGCCGGGTCGGGAGCCTTCACCCTGGCGCTGCGCGAGCTGATTGGACCCGATGCCGAGCTCTATGCCGTCGACCGCGATCGTTCCCGGTTGGCCGAACTGCAGCGCGCCTATCGCACCCGCTTCGGGGAGGTGGAAAGCTTGCATATCCTGCCGGCCGATTTCACCTGCGAACTGGATCTTCTGCCGCCGCTGGACGGCGCCCTGATGGCCAATTCCCTGCATTTTTATGAGGACAAGCAGAGTGTGCTGCGCCGCGTGCGGACCTGGCTTAAGCCAGCCGGCGTCCTGCTGCTGGTGGAGTACAACACGGACCACGGTAACCGCTGGGTGCCCCATCCGCTCTCGTTTGCGGCTTTTCGAGAACTCGCCCTGCGGGCGGGCTTCAGCGAGCCGCGCCTGCAGGCGACGCACCCATCTAGCTTTCTGGGGGAGTTTTACGCGGCGCGAGCTGGGTTAAACATAAAAGACACACAGAACACCAGGGTTAATCCTTAGTGCTCCTTTGTGTCTTTCGTGGTTAAATCTTAAAATCCCAACTCTTTCCCTGGCCTAACGCCAGCTTACCCCCCCGGAAGAGCACCGGGACGGTGTGACCGTCAGGTCAGGGGAGGGGCAAATTCTGCGTCGCTAAGCATTATGACTTGGAACTTGCTTCCAATAAAGCTTGTAGCGCCTGGCGCGAGTCGGGTAGACCATAAAAGAAAGAAAACAGATTGGTTGGGATCTCCCACACCTTGTCAGCAGCGACGATGGCCGGCAGGATACGATTTTTACCGTGATATGGCTGCCGCAGGAGGTGCGGCACGGAATAGTTTTGCAGATAAAACAGCCCCTCGGTCCTTTTCTTGTAATTTGGGAAGTGATCCCAGTGCGATTCGATTGACTTGCCATGCAGGATGCCATTTGCCAGCAGGGCGCGGGCGAGCAAATGGGCTTGCTCGGCGCTGATCGCAGAATCCTGCAAGAGATTTAATAAAGGCTCAGGGGAGAGCCTGGACAGGTCCTTGGCGACCATTTCCGCGTGAAAAGACTTGTCTCCGGCTTCTTGATGATCGAACGGGCTGCTCAATTCCAGAAATTCCTGCGCAAGGATGGTCGGCACTTGAGGCGACAGGTTGTCTTGTTTTTGCTTATACTGGCTCACCAGTTCGACAGCAGCACGCGCGGCAGCCACCCGGACTTTGTGAGAGGGATGCCCTTCGACGACTTCTTTGAAGAAAGGGGCATAATTGTCCATTAATGCATAGTCTCGCCACTCCAGTGAATTCAGCAATCGCTTAAGACAGCGCATCATGGTCACCTGAACTTCCTCTTCGGGCTCCTCGAGAAAATGACGGTTCAATTCAGGGATCAGGATTTTTACCTCGTCGGTCATGTACCCCAACAATTCTGCACTGGCCAATCTCACATCTTGTGATGGGTCAGCGAGCAGGGTGATCAGGATGTCCAAGCCGGCTTTGAATGCGTTGTACGTTTGAAGTCGTAGCCTCAGCAAACGAATGGAAGGGCTTTTCTGGTAACCAATGTGTTCCGCCACGCCAGATAAATGAAAAAGCAAGAGGGCTTTATCGGGCGCATCCGGGCTTGCCAGGATCTCGACCAGGAAGGGGATGATGTGAGGAGTCGTGTTATAGATGTCGCCAAAGTCCTGTCCGCCTCCCAATAAGAACTCTCGCGCATCCTGGCGTACCTGCGGCTCCTGGGATAACAGATCCCTGATTGCGCCGGGGATCTGTTCATGTCGGTTGTAGACATGAGAGCCCAGGTTTTTCCAATCCATTTGATCCAGGGTCTCAAACATGGTCAATCTCCACGTGAGTGATCGGATGGGACAGAACCCTAATTCCTTCCCTGGCCCATTACCAGCCTGCCCCCCGGAAGAGCACCGGGACGGTGTGGCTGTCGGGTCAGGGAAAAGGCAAATTCTGCGCTTGGGTGCGCTTCTTCCCGCCGTCCAGCAGTTTACTTTTCAACCAGCTTCACCCACTCAACCCCTCCCGATTGAAGGGCATGGAACAAGCGCGTGTCCGTTGTCCAGAGTTCAATGTTGAGGCGTTCTGCTAAGGCCAAGTAATGGGTATCATAAGTTGCGGGCAGGTTGTGCTGCGCAGCCAACTCGCGTGCGCGTTGGTGTAAGGCTGCATCGCCAACCAACTGAACGGGCAGAGTCAATGCAAAATCGAGCGCATCGCGAACGAACTGTGAAGAGAGGTACCCACCTTTTTCCTGCCTGTAGAGTCCATTGGTCACTTCGTAGTATAGCAAGGTTGGGGCAACCAGCCGGTATCCCTGCGACATCCAGGAATCCCAAAGTTTCCTTATCCTTACATCGTCAGGTTTTAGCGTTAGCCTGATGAGGATGCTGGCATCAACGCAGATTGTTGAGGAGTTGCTCATCGCGTTCTTCCCGACCTTGTCGGATGATCTCTTCTGGTTCGGGCAGGGTGCGGCCTGCTAACTCGATCCGCAACCTTTCATGCAGTTCGTCAAGCGTTTTTCGCCAATCTTTTTGGGGAGTACTGCCTGTCAATTGGTCATATTCCTGTTTGGAAATAACAACGACCTCTGGCTTACCAGCGCGTTCGACGATCACCGGTCCATTTTTTGCGCGACGCATAATCTCACCAAAGCGGATGCGCGCATTGGTTGCGCTGACTGTGTATTTCATCATTTGCTCCTCATTGATTAATCAATTGATTAATCAATGAGCATTATACACTAAAACCCCAACTCCTTCAAATTCTGCGCCTGGGAGCGTTTCTTCCCGCTGCCAAGCAGTTCGATCCAGAACTGATCGTCATAACGGCGTGACTTGACCGGCAGCGGCATTGGCACGCCCCAGCCCAGCAGCAGCACTTCTTCCTTGGGCTGCAAGCGCGCCAGCATGCCGCGCAGCGCCTCGCGCCCCGAGAGCCCCGACAGCACGGCGTGCACATCGTCCTCATCACCCAGCCAGCCGCTGATGCGCGTCCCCAGCTGCGACATGACCTCGTCGTAGATCTGCGACGGGCGCTGGTCAATGATCAGCAAGGTGACGTAGTATTTGCGCAGTTCGCGCGCGATGGTGGCGAAGGTGGTCTGGGCGGCCATCTCGCGGTTGAGCAGTTTGTGGGCTTCCTCGACCACGATCACCAGCTGGCGCGGCTCGTCCTTGCCCGAGGTGCGGAAGGCGTTGGTCTTGTGCTCCCAGGCGCGGCGGATCTGGCGCGTCAGGAAGTTGCTGACGAACAGGTAGTCCAGGTCGCTCTCGAACTGGCCGAACGAGAGCACCACGTGCTGGCCGGCTTCCAGCGCCTTGACCACCTCCCCGACCGCGTCCGCAGCCGGGTTATCAACGATGTAGGGCTTGTTGAACAGGCGGCGCAGCTTGTCGTGCAGGCCCTCGGCAGCGGCCTGGTTGACGCCGTGCTCATTGGCCCAGGCGGCCACGCTCTCGGGGTGCGGCACGGATTTGGTCTTGCCGGAATTTTCGTCCGTCTCTTCGACCATCTGGCGGTTCATGGCCTTGAAGCGGCTGAACCAGTTCTGCGCTCCGAAGGTCGTGATCAGCGCTTCCAGTGTGGTGGGGGTCGTCTCGCGCAGGTTCAGCTCGCGCGTCAGCAGTTCCACGTCCGCCGGCAGGACGTCACCGGCGGCGATCTCCAGGTTGAAGTCCGGGGCTGCGCCGCGGATGGTCGCCCCCCTCCCAGCCCGACCACGCGCACCTTCGATCCGAACTTGGTCTTCAGGCCGGTCACGCGCAGACCGGTGTCAGAGGCGGTGTCGTCGAAGCCGTATTCGTTGTGCATGTCGAAGACCAGTACCGAAGCCCGGTTGTAGTGCATCAGCCCGGCCAGCACCAGGCGCGTCAGGAACGACTTGCCCGTGCCGGTGGCGCCGAAGACGCCCGCCGAGCGCTGGACGAACTTGTCCATGTCGATGCAGACCGGATGTCCCTGCTCGCGGGTGTAGCCGATGACGAAGTTGGATTTGTCGGACGGGTCGCCGAAGATCTCGGCGATATCGCCCTCGGATGCCATGAATACTTCGGCATGATGGGGCGGAACGTTCTTGACCGGCAGTGGACGCGGTTGTTCCTTTAAACCGGCATCGATGGCAGATCGCCAGCGGGCATACTCGGAATCGGCTTCGTCCGGTCCAACTTCAAGCATCAGGTTTGGCAGAACTTCAAGGTTGGCGAACAGGGTTTGTCCGTGCAGGGCGCGTGAAACGTGGGATGGGAAGCGGCCTTCCATTTGCTCATCCGCAAAGCGTGGATCGGTAGAGCCGAGTTGAATATCGGTGACGATACCGTAATAGTGCCAGTGTCCGCTTTTGAGGATGACGAAGGCACCTTCCTGGATTTCCTGCGGAGAGACGGTCAGGCGCACGCGGAAATTCTCTTTGAGTCCGCCGCCGACCAGATAGCCGATCTTTGTTCGCTGTACTTCTGCCATGATCTACTCCTGTACCACATCGCTCAAAGCGCCCAGCACGGACATGAGCGTGGGGTAATCATCCCTGAGTTGTGTGATAACTTCGTGTGTGGCGGCTTCCACCCAGGCCTGATCGCCCGTTTTTTCGAGGACTTGTTGGATGTGGGCGCTGATGACATCCCCAACCGGAATATCTTTGGCTCTGAGAATATGCCGGAAATACCCGAAGTGGCCTGCCTTCACAAAGCGTGCCAGGTCTTTCTCGTCGCACAGGTAGATTGCATCCAAACTTAGCGGCGGACGCGGCGGCAGCAGGTGGGAAATGGATCCGTCCTGTTCAAAACCCACGGCCAGCACCGACATCTCGACCGGTACGATGCGGTTGACGCGATTATCTTGCATGACCTGGTCATCAATGCCTTCTGCGGTCACCAGTTGGCGCACCAGCCCGTCGTCGTCGATGTGGATGTCGTGGATCAGTCCGTAGATTTGATACCCATTTCCGAGTGGAGCCTGGACGAGCGCACCAAAAGCAGGTGCATCTTCATCCAGCTGCGAGACGCGGCAGCCGACGATAAAACCGGTTGTCCCAGCACGCAAGAGGCGACCAATTACAAGGGTTGTCATTTTCCATACCTCTTTCTACCACCAGCAAGAGAATCTTTTCCGCCTTGTTTGTAAGAAGCGCTATCGGTTTCTTCCCCCTGTTTTCTGATTTCCATAGCGAGTAATTGCTCGATTTGTTGTTTTTCTTCCTGTTTGACAACTGCGATTTCGTGTGCGCGATTGAGTAAATACGGGTAAGGCTTGCTGCCCATCACGCGGCACTGCTCGACCAGCACGGCGTGCAGTAAATTTAGTTTATCAGGATCGTCCACCACCCATTGGGGAACCTCGACCCGCACCGGCCAGGGATGTCCCTGTGTGCCGACATTGAGATAAAAGAAGTGCAGCGCCAGCACACCCGTGTAATTCTTTTCAGCACTGGACTGGATTTTGAAGACAGCCGAGCGTTCCCCCGGTCCCAGCAGGGGCTCGGACTTTTCACCGTACAACCAGCGGTCGCTGGCGCCGCGCAAGGGATGGAATTCGCGCAGCTTTTTCAATTGCTCCGGGGTAGCCTGGGTCAGTTCCAGCAAGTGGACGACCAGGTCGGCAGCTGGCTTGTCGACGTAGCCGGCGGTGATCACCCCGCGAGACTGCAGGCGCGAGAGAACCGTCAGATAGGATTGCAGGGATTGCGCATACGCTTCGGCTTCCTCCCCATCTCGCGCGCCCCACAACTCGATCGGCCCATCGGTGAAGCTTACGATCTGGCCCGGGAGGTCCTTGGAAAGGTCGTCCAGCTTGCTGCGCTCCTGTAAGTCGCGGCGCAAGGCCACCATCCCTTCGGTCATGGTGCCATAGCGGGTTTCGAGTTCGTCGCCGTACAGCAGCTCGCTGTCGGTGTAAATTTCAGGGGCCTGGCTGGAATTCAGGCGCAGCACGATCGCGCCGACGTTGACCAGACAGAACTGCAGCGCGGCATGCCGGTCCGGGTTGACCTGCGACCCGTCCGCGGCGATCAGCGTTGCATTCAAGATAGAATCGGGCGCCGGAAAGTGCGCATCGAGCGCCTCGTCCCGGGGCAGGGCGCAGCGCAGGTTTGGATCCTGCTCGTGGGCGCGCCTGACCTTGTCTCGCAGCGCGTCCAGTTCGTGCGCGTAGGCCTGCAGGAGCTCGCGGGCCTGCTCGCGGCGTGCTTCGAGCGTCTTTTTGCGCTCGCGCGCTCCGGCCCCAATCTCTTTGATCTTCTGGTAGACTTCCTGATAGTTGATCGCCACGGTTGCTGTCTGTCAATCCTTTAGAACATTTGTTATAGATTTTACATCAAAATTTGCAAAAAGGAAAATTATTTCCGGAACTTGGGAACTTTTTATACGTCGTGTCGTCTAAGATATGTACACAATGAAAAATAAGGAGAGAACCAACTATGCGTAAAAAAACCACTTTAATTGTTGCAATCCTGGTCCTGGCAGTCGCCTTGAGCGCCTGCGGCCCAGCCGCCGTGGCCTCCTCACAGGCTAAAGTCCGCTCGTTGAGCGTAACCGGTATGGGACAAATCTCACTCCAACCGGATATCGCTTACATCAACATCGGCGTACACTCCGAATCTCCCACTGCGGCGGATGCGGTTGCAGCCAACAATACCCAGACCCAGGGGGTCATCTCGTCGCTGGAGAAGTTTGGCGTGGACAAGAAAGATATTCGCACCACCAACTTCAGCATCTGGCCCAACCAGCAGTACGGTCCGGACGGGCAGAAAACCGACCTGACCTATGTGGTCGATAACACCGTCTACGTGACCGTGCGCGACCTGACCAAGCTGGGCGACCTGTTGGACGAAGCCGTCAAGGCCGGTGCCAACAGCATCAACAGCATCCAGTTCGACGTGGCCGACAAGACCGAGGCCATCAAGCAGGCGCGATCCAAGGCTGTGACGGATGCCATGACCCAGGCGCAAGAACTGGCCGACTCGGCCGGCGTCAAGCTGGGCGACATCCAGACCATCAGCTTCTACGACAACGTGCCCGGCCCGCTCATGGATGCCTTCGGCAAGGGCGGCGGTTCGCCCCAGGCGGAAGCAGCTGCTGCGGTCCCGGTGCAACCCGGCCAGATGACCCTGACGGTCACGGTCAACATGAGCTACGAGATCAAGTAGTCTCCTCTGGCTTCTGCAACTCCCCCGCACGAGCGGGGGAGTTTTTATTTCGGCTATAATCGCCCCGGTAGCAATCTTTTTTGAAGGAGGCAGCATGCTGAAAGTCGGTTATATCGGTCTGGGGCTGATGGGAAAATCCATGGCCCGCAATATCCTGAAAGCCGGATTCCCACTGGTGGTGCATAATCGCAGCCATGCGGCAGTGGACGAACTGGTTGCCGAAGGCGCGACAGCCGCCGGCTCACCTGCAGAAGTCGCCAGGCAAGTGGATGTGGTCTTCACCAACCTGCCCGATTCGCCGGATGTGGAGCTGGTTGCGCTGGGTAAGGACGGCATTCTCGAGGGTGCCCACGCAGGCTTGATTTTCGTCGATAATTCGACCATCAAACCAGCCAGCGCACGGCTGATCGCCGGACGCTTGGCTGAACGCGAGGTTTTCAGTCTCGACGCCCCGGTCTCGGGCGGGGATATCGGTGCCCGTGAAGGTACGCTGACCATCATGCTTGGCGGCCCGGCCGAAGCCCTGGACAAAGTGATGCCGGTCCTGCAGGTCATCGGCAAGACCATCACGCACGTCGGCGAGAGCGGCGCCGGGCAGATCGCCAAGGCCGCTAACCAGATCATGGTTGCGGCGCAGATGGTGGCGATGGGCGAGTTGCTGGTTTTCGCCCAAAAAGCCGGTGCCGATCCGCGCAAGGTGATCCAGGCCATCAAGGGCGGCGCCGCCCAGTGCTGGACGCTGGATGTCAAACCGCCGCGCCTGTTTGCAGGCAACCGCAATCCCGGTTTCAAGGCCTACATGCAGGCCAAGGACCTGAACATCGTCATGGAAACGGCCCGCGAGTACGGTGTACCATTGCCTGCCACGGCCGAGAACGCCCAGTTGTTCAACGCCATGCTGCAAATGAATATGGCCGAGTTGGACAATTCGGCGGTGATCGGCGTGATCGAGTCGCTGGCTGGTGCCAAGCTGCAACTCGCGTAAAGCCTGCCGTGACTGAAGCCAGGTTGCGTTAAACGCCTGCGAATTCGAGAGTTTTGTAGTCCGTTTTGTAGTCTTAAGGAGCTTATGGAATACATCGTCCGTTTCTGGCCCAAACTGCGAGATTATGCCCTGATCATCCTGGGGGCGTTGGTCCAGGCCATCGGCTTGCGCCTGTTCTTCGTGCCGGCTAAATTGGCCAGCGGCGGCGTAAGCGGCATCGCGCAGTTGATCAACTATTTCAGCGGCTGGCCGATTGGTTTGATGGTCCTGATTGGCAACCTGCCGCTCTTCGTGCTCGGCTGGCGCTTCCTGGGCGGACGGCGCTTTGCCTCGCGGACTGCTGTCAGCGTCATCACCTATTCGCTCTTTGTCGATCTGCTGCCCAGGCTGCCGTTCTTCCCCATCCAGGGCCTGACCGATGACCTGTTCATCAACTCGCTCTACGGCGCGGTCGTCAGTGGGGTGGGCTTTGGCCTGGTTTACCGCGCGCAGGGCACCAGCGGTGGCTCGGACATCCTGGCACGCATCCTCAACCATTGGCGCAACGTGCCCATGTCACAGAGCTACCTGGCGGTCGATTCGGTCGTGATCCTGGCGGCCGGATTCGTCTTCGGCTGGAAGGAAGCGCTGTATGCCCTGATCGCCATTTACGTCAGCGGGCTGGTGGCTGAGACCACCCTGGAGAGCGGACGCAGCGTCCGTACAGCCTTGATCGTCACCGGCCAGCCGCAGGTCGTGGCGCAGCAGATCCTGGCCGAACTGGACCGCGGTGTGACCCTGATGCCCGGCACCGGCGCCTACACCGGCGCCCCGCGGACCGTGTTGTACTGTGTGGTGACGCGCTCGGAGGTGGGCTTGCTCAAGGCCATCGTCCAGGAAGCCGACCCGCAGGCTTTTATGGTCATCGGGCAGGCGCATGAAGCTCTGGGTGAGGGTTTCCGCCCGCTGCGGCAGGCTTGATTTTAAATAAAACAGGGACGGGCAACCGTCCCTGTTTGGGTTTTGGGGAGATTTAGTATTGGACCAGGCGCGGCAGTTTCTTGGCTTGCTCGATCCAGCTTTTGACATCGTCCATGGTCGGCGGGCGCCGCACCAGTTTCTTGCGAGCGTTCACATCCAGGATGGCTTTGTACAGGTTGTCGGCTCTGCGCTGGGCCAGTTCGACGACGGTATCCACGCCGGCTTCCTCCAGCAGGTCCGAATACTCGGAGCCAACGCCTTTGATGCGGAACAGGTCGGCGAGATTGACCCACTCGAGGATCAGTTTGCCGCCGATTCCGGAAGCGGCTTCGATCTCTGCGCGGCCTTTGGGTTTGCTGCCTTTCTCGAGCAGCGCTTCAATCGAACGGATGCCCGCCTTCTTCAGTTTTTCCTGGAAAGTTGGTCCGATCCCCTCGATAACGCTTAATTGAGTCATGTTTTTCTCCTTGGGTTGAGTTGATTATAGCTTATGGATTGATCTTTTTGTTTTTTGCCAATCAGCTGCTATCAAAATTGCAGCGCGACTCCGATGATCAATGCAATTTGACCCAGATGGTAGATGGCGATGTTGATCGCACGCCCGTTCCTGATCGGGGCGACAAAACGATTCCAGGCCAGGATAATATCCGAGATATAGAACAGGAATGCACCCATGCTGACCAGCATGGCCGGGAGAGCCTTCCAGTCCAGGCGTGAGAGCGTCAGCATGGCCGAGAACAGCATGACCGAGATGACGATCCC
Source organism: uncultured Chloroflexia bacterium (assembly GCA_963790075.1). Taxonomy (GTDB): domain Bacteria; phylum Chloroflexota; class Anaerolineae; order Anaerolineales; family Villigracilaceae; genus CAYOUV01. Next base: position 290,896 of record CAWBNG010000007.1, on the reverse strand, counting down.
GTAGACCCAGACCGGTGCGATAAGTCCCTTCAAGCCTTTGGCGCGCATCCCGCCGGTAATACGCCGCAGTAAGCGGCCGGCGCTCAAGGCCAGGATGAGGGCCAGCATCCCGGCCCAGAAGACCGGGACTTCCACCAGGTCAAAGTTCAATCCAACGATGTATGCCAGGTGCGCCAGCAGGAATGCCGCCAGGCCAGGCAAGAAAAAGCGTTCGGAAACGTGGTCGTTCAGCAGCAAGAACACATCCCCGGCCAGCGAAAACAGGATCCCAATTCCGAACCACAACAATGCACCCTGCAAGCCGGCGGTTTTTACCAGCCAGGCGAACAGCGCGATCATCACGGTCGGTTTGGCGAAATATTCCAGCCGCTTCCGGCCCTTCCAGACAGCCCACCACTCGGCCAGGGCGGCCAGGAAGGTTCCGGTCAGCAAGATCGGTCCGCAGTTGAACATTACTTCCTCCCCGGGTCGTACCCAAATCGTTTGAGCAGTTCTTCGTCGTTGCGCCAGTCCCTGAGCACTTTAACGCGCACCTGCAAAAAGACCTTGCGACCGGACATGGCCTCGATCTCAGCCCGGGCCGACGTGCCGATTTTTTTGAGCATTTCCCCGCCCTTGCCGATCACGATCCCTTTCTGCGAATCGCGTTCGACAAAAATGGTGGCGGCGATGAAGGCTCCCTTTTCGTTGCGTTCGGTGAACTCATCGATGCGCACAACGATGGCATGCGGCACTTCATCGCGCAGGTGGGACAGGCAGGCCTCGCGGATCAGGTCAGCGGCGATGTCGCGCTCGTACAGATCTGTGATCTGGTCGTCGGGATATTCCGGCGGACGGGCGGGCAGGCGGGCGATCAGCGCGTCTTGCAGGTCGAGCAGTCCGGCGCCGTGCGCAGCCGAAATGGGGAAGGTTCCCGTCTCGGGCGGGACCAGGGTCTGGTAAGCCTCCCGGTGCGAGTCCAATTCCCCGGCCGGGACCAGGTCCGTTTTGTTGAGCGCCAGTACCAGCGGAGTTTGAGACGTGAGTCCGGCCAGCAGGGAGGCGATCCGCTGGTCTTCATCGGTCGGCTCCACGCTGACGTCCACCAGCCACAGGACCAGGTCCACGCCATCCAGGGCTTCCTCGGCGGTCAGGTTGAGGGCTTCGCCCAGTTTGTGATGCGGGTTGTGCAATCCGGGCGTGTCGACGAAGATGATTTGAGCCTGGTCCAGGCTGAGGATTCCGAGCTGCATACGCCGGGTGGTCTGCGGACGCGGCGAGACCGCGGCGACCTTTTGCCCCAGCAGGGCGTTGATCAGGGTGGATTTGCCGACGTTGGGGCGCCCAATGACGGCCACAAACCCGGAGCGAAATTCTATGGCGGGTGATTTCTTCTTAGGCAAAGACTGCCCCTTCCATTTTGAGTAACCATTCCTTGGTCGGCAGTCCATCCCCACCGCCATAGCCATGCAGTTTGTTGTCCGCGCCAATTACGCGATGACAGGGGATGACCAGCGGCATGGGGTTGGTGGCTTCAGCGCGACCGACGGCACGGGCGGCCTTCGGGTTGCCCAGCTGTGCGGCGATTTCGCTGTAGGTGCGCGTCTGTCCGTAAGGAATAGCGCAGGTGATCTTGAGCACCTGCTCCTGGAACGGCCTGAATACCGACCAGTCGATCGGGAGGCTGAACTGGCGGCGCTTTCTATCCAGGTACGCGCGCAGCTCGCTGGCAGCCTGAGAGGTCATTTTGGGATTCGGCTCGACCGGGCGCTTGAAGCGCCTGGTCAGGTACTGGCTGAATTCCAATTCGCTGGCTGACCATTCGATGGCGACCAGTCCGCGCTGGCTGACAGCGATCCACAGATCGCCAAGCGGGGTGCTGCGCAGTTCACCGATGTAAAGTGGGGATGGGCTGGAGGTCGTGCGGGCCATGAACACCTCCCGAAAAAAATAGAGACGCTAGCATCTACGTCTCTATCATATCATCTCTTTGAGAACTGTTTCTGGTAATTCGTGACCACGTCCTGCAGCGCGACCAGCTCCTGGCGGATTTTCTTCTCTTTTTGCTGCCGCGAATTTTATAGATTCGCCTCAGTTTTCTGGTTTCAATCGCAAGATCAGCGGTCATTTTGCTCCTTTTTCAGGATTTTGCGCCTAAAAATGATAGCTTACAATCTTGTAAGTTGTTGGACAATCGTAGGGTAATCGTATATTAAGCGTCAAGTACGAATTAGACCGACATGATAGGATAACGTCGTAAGGTGATTTCTCTTCTCCTCCTTTCAAAAGAGAGCCGGGGTCGGCGTCCCCGGCTCTCCCAATTAAAACGGAAGCTGCGGGAGAAGTGCTGGGGGAGAATTACAAATAAAACATACGTTCTATTATAGCATGGCTTCCCGGGTACAGAGAAAGCATTATAATCGGGTTACCTCTCATTTCGAAAGGAAACCTATGACAGTCCAGGTAACAATTATCGGTCTGGGACAGATCGGCACGTCCATCGGTCTGGCTCTGGCCGAGCATGCGGATTTGGTCCGGCGCATCGGTCATGACAAGGACCATTCGGTCGCCAGGGCTGCTGAGAAATTGGGGGCGCTGGACGAAGTCAAGATCAATTTACCCGATTCGGTGCGCGAGGCTGACATTGTGCTGTTGAGCTTGCCGGTCAGCGAGATCCGGGAGACGCTGGAAGTGATCGCCCAGGATTTGAAAGAGGGCGCTGTGGTGATGGATACTGCGCCGGTCAAGGGGACTGTCACGCAATGGGCCAAGGAATTACTCCCCCCCGAACGCTTTTACGTTAGTCTGGTACCGGTCATCAACCCGGAGTATTTGCACGAGGCCGAAACCGGGGTGCCGGCTGCACGCACCGACCTGTTCGATAAGGGTTTGATGATGATTGCTTCTTCCCCCGGCACGCCGGGCGAGGCTGTTAAGCTGGCCGCGGACCTGACCCGTCTGATCGGCGCCACGCCCTTCTACGCTGACCTGGCAGAAGCCGACGGCCTGATGGCGGCCACGCACATCCTGCCGCAGCTGGCAGCCGTCGCCTTGCTGACTGCTACGGTCGAGCAGCCCGGATGGCGCGAAGCGCGTAAAGTGGCCGGCCGTCACTACGCAGCCGGCACCATCTTCCCGGATGGACCGCAGGCGTTGCGCGAGGCAGCCCTGCACAACAAGGACAACGTCGTTCGCGTGCTGGATAATTTGATCGCCGCGCTTCAGGGCCTGCGCAATTCGATCGCGCAGGAAGATAGGGATGGGCTCAGCCAGCGTCTCGAGCGCGCCGCCGAAGATCGCGAAACCTGGATGTTGCAGCGCTTTGCGGCTGATTGGGTTGGCGAGGAATTGAAAGGTGAAGCCCCGCCCCAGCTTGGTGAAGTTCTGAAGAGCGTGTTTTTCGGCGTCCGCAAAAAAACGGGGGAGAAGAAATAAGCGTGCCTTACTACTGTTATTTGGTGGAATGTGCCGACGGGTCATATTACACTGGTTGGACGACGGATCCGGCCCGCCGCGAGCGACAGCATAACGCCGGTACCGGTTCACGCTATACCCGCAGCCGGCGCCCGGTTAAAATGGTTTACATCGAGCCCCAGCCGGATAAAATCACTGCCATGCAAAGAGAGAGAGCCATCAAGGCTCTCTCTCATGATAAAAAAAGGAAATTGATCGGATAACCGTCGCTGTTCGTTCCTACTCAATCGGTAAAGAGCGGCAGGTGTCCAAGGGCGAGGATGTGCTCCCATTTGGCGCGCTCACCCTCGGTTAGGATGGCCGCTTCGGCCACCACATCGGCTCCGGCCTTTTCCATCAGGATGCGCATTCCTTGCAGGGTCGAGCCGGTGCTGATGACGTCATCCAGGATGACGACCTTTTTCCCTCTCATTATCTCACGGTCTTTTTCATCGAGAATCAATGTCTGTGGTTGTCCGGTCGTGATTGAGAGCGTCTCGGCCTTCAGCGTCTCGCCCATATAGGGTTTGTATGTTTTGCGCAGCACGACGAACGGCTTCTTGGTTTCGACCGAGAGCGCATAGGCCAGTGGAATGGACTTGGCCTCGGCCGTCACGAGCACGTCAAATTTTATGTCCCGCAGTTTCTTGCTCAGTTCGCGGGCGCAGGCTTGCACGAGTTCGGTATCCCCGAGGATGTTCAGGATCGCGATTTTCAGGCCGGGTTTGATCTCGAACAGTCGTAGTTCGCGTTCGACCCCGGCAATTTTGATGGCATAGGTTGGACGAGCGGCCATAATACCCTCCGTAGAAAAATGGGTAGGATTAGTTTATCATTATTATACTTCCAGGTGTGGTTGTGGTTATAGCGAGGGGCGGTATAATGCCATTATGCTCAGCGACTTGCAAATGAACGACATCCTTCGCCTGCGTAAGCCGCATCCCTGCGGCTCTTACGAGTGGACCGTTGTCCGTCTGGGCGCAGACATTGGCCTGGAATGCAAGGGTTGTGGACGGCGTGTGCTCCTGCCGCGTCGCGAATTATCACGGCGGATCAAAACGATTCTCCCACGAGAGGACCATGAGCCAACAGCCTAAGAAGCCTCACGTACTGTTTTTGTTTTCCGATACCGGCGGCGGACATCGCAGCGCAGCCGAAGCGATTATCGAAGCGCTCGAATTGGAGTTTGGCGACGCGCTTACAACGGAAATGCTGGATTTCTTCAAGGGCTATGCCCCACTGCCCTTCAACAAAATGCCAAACTGGTACCCCGACATGGTCAAGGCGCCGCATTTGTGGGGGTTGAGTTTCAAAATCAGCGATGGGCGTCGACGAGCGCGGGCGATCACCACCAGTATGTGGCCGTATGTTGGCCGGGCGGCACGTGAGCTGGTGGCGGACCATCCCGCCGACCTGATCGTTACCGTTCACCCACTGGCCAACACGGTCATCTTAAAGGCTTTAGGGAAAAAGCGTCCACCCTTCGTCACCGTGGTCACGGATATGGTCACGACCCACGCCCTGTGGTATGACGATCGGGCTGACATCATTTTGCTCCCAACCGAACTGGCCCGTCAGCGCGCGATCGAATATACAATGCCGCTTGAAAAATTGCGTGTGGTCGGACTGCCAGTGGCGCAGCGCTGCTGCGTGCCGGCTGGCGATAAAAAGATCTTGCGCAAAAAGCTCGGCTGGGAACTGGACAAACCAGTGGTCCTGCTGGTGGGCGGCGGCGAAGGGATGGGTCCGCTTGGCAAGACAGCCCGCGCCATTGCAACCGCGGGGCTGGACGTCTCGCTGGCCATCATTGCGGGGCGGAATGTGCGCCTGAAGGCACATCTCGAGTCGCTTGATTGGCCTGTGCCAGTGAATATCTACGGGTTCACGCACCAGATGCCCGAATTCATGCGCGCCGCGGATGTGCTGGTGACCAAAGCCGGACCAGGGACGATCAGCGAGGCTCTCAACGCCCATCTACCCATCATCCTGTATGCCCGCCTGCCGGGACAGGAGGATGGAAACGTTACCTTTGTGGTTGAGGAGGGCGCGGGTGTTTGGGCTCCTTCGCCGAAGCAGGTGGTCGAGACGCTCACGCACTGGGTAGAAAATCCAGCGGAGCGTGAGCGTGTGGCCGAAGCCTGCCGCCGGGCTGCGCGCCCGGAGGCCGCCCGCACGATTGCGCGCATCCTGGGCGCACGCTTGGGTTTGACCGAAGAAAAGACCGCCTTACTGATTCTGGATCAAGCTGAAGCTGACCGGCACTGAAAAGCGCCCGCATTTTTTATTTTTCCGTGTGCAGGTAGACCGTGCGAATTGGAGAGGGCATCTCGATCCCGTGTTGGTCGAGCGTGTTCTTGATCAGGCGCACGGCTGCATCCTGGGCGTCAAACAACCCCGCCTGTTTCATGTCGATCCAGAAATAAGTCGTCAGGTTGATGGTCGAATCCGCGAAGGTGTCGAAGACGACCGAGGCGGACGGGTCGCTCATATAGCCGGGCACATTCTTGAGCGAAGCCAGGATGTTCTCGCGGGTCAGGTCAAGGTCCGAGTCGTAACCCACGCCCAGGCTGAGTTGGATGCGGCGGTTATTGGCCCGGGTGAAGTTGGTGATCGGGTGGCCGAGCACGTCTGCGTTGGGCAGGATGACGATGCGCCCGTCCCAGGTCTTGATCTCGGTCGTACGCAGGTTGACGGCCAGGACTGTCCCGCCAAAATTAATGACTTCAATCCCATCCCCCACGTTAAAAGGTTGTTGAACCAGCAGGATGACCCCGGCGGCGAAATTCTGCAGGATGTTTTGCAGCGCAAAGCCAAGGCTGAAGCCCAGGATTCCCAACCCGGCCAGAAAGGCCGTTACATTAAAGAAGCGCTGCAAGGCTGTGATGACCCCGGCCACGAGGATGCTCCAGCGCGTCAATTGGGTCAGTAAGAGCGTGACCTCCTGGTCCGCCTTGCGTTGCTCAAGCACCCGGCGCAGCATCCTGCTGAGCAAACTGGCAAGATACAGGCTGGCGATAAAGATCAAAATCGCGATCACAAGATTGGGGAGAAGTTCGATCACTTTATTGAGCCATTCGGTTAAATATTTATCCATATCTTCTCTCCTGTGCTTTCTAAGCCTGCAGTAATCTTATCTTAAAGCAGGATGGACGTCCATTGAAGGATTTTCGGGTAGAATCCAAGCCTCTCGGTCCGCTTGGCGTTTGTTCAAGAAGCAGTATAATCTTTCGCGATGCCTATCCTGGATGCCCATACCCTCGAGTTTTTCAGCCGCAGCCCCGAACAGACGCGGCGCGTAGGCATGCGTCTGGGCGGGATGCTCAAGGCTGAAGATGTGATCTGCCTGCAAGGCGAACTGGGTGCGGGCAAGACGACCCTGGTGCAGGGCCTCGCGCAAGGCTGGGGCTCTCTGGATGCGGTATCCAGCCCGACCTTCATCCTGGTCAACGTGTACCGGCGGCCGGATGAAAATCGCCTCTTTCACCTGGACGCCTACCGACTCGAATCTGCGCCTGAGGCTGAGGAACTGGACCTGGACACGATGCTGGCTCAAGGCCCGCTGGTGATCGAGTGGCCGGAACGCCTCGAGTTAATTTTGCCGGAGAAGCGGCTTTGGATTGCTTTGGACTATATGACTGAAGAACACCGGAAATTAGCCATCAAAGCGCAGGGCGAGCGATACGATCATCTGCTGGCCGATCTGCGCCAGTCCGTTTTTGGAGTGGGCTGATGTTGCTGGCTGTTGACACCTCCACCTCTCAAATCGGATTGGCGCTGTACGATGGCGCGCAGGTGGTCGCTGAACTGATCTGGCACAGTCAGCAGTACCATACCGTGGAACTGGCTCCGACTATTTCCGAACTCCTGGCGCGGACAGGCGTAAGCATGGACGATTTGGATGGACTGGGTGTGGCGCTCGGCCCCGGCTCCTTCACCAGCCTGCGGGTCGGGCTGGCGCTGATCAAAGGGCTGGCGCTGGCGCGCCATCTGCCCGTGGTGGGCGTGCCAACCCTGGATGTGGTGGCTGCAGCGCAGTTTGTACAGGACTTACCTCTGGCAGCTGTGCTGCGCGCCGGACGCGGGCGCATCGCCGTTGGCTGGTACACAGCTGGAGAAAACGGCTGGCAGTCCGATGGTCCCGCTGCGGTGGCGACCGCTGATGAATTGGCCGATTCGATCCGCAAACCGACGTTGATCTGCGGTGAATTGACGGCTGATGAACGGCAGCGCCTGGCGCGCAAACGTGTAAACGTACAGCTGGCTTCCCCGGCGCAGTCTGTACGCCGTCCGTCCCTACTGGCGGAACTGGCCTGGGAACGCTGGCAGGCTGGCGACTTTGATCAAGCCGCAGCGCTTGCGCCGATCTATTTGCACGTGGCGGGGTCGGTCCCGGTATGAACCCAGGCAGGCTCAGTGTTAAGATCCGCCGTATGGCAGTCGCAGACGTCCCGACAGTGGTCTGGATCGATGGCATGAGTTTGCCGATCCCCTGGTCGGAGCGAGCTTACCGGCGCGAACTTGAGCAGGATTATTCGCGTTCCTGGGTCATTGATACCCTGCTGGCTGAACCGCTGGAGTATGGATTTAATGGTAAAACCTTGCGGCGGTCAGCGGGTGAGAAGGTTGTGATTGGATTTCTGGTGCTGTGGTTGATCGTAGATGAAGCTCATATCGCCACACTGGCAGTCCATCCACAGTTTCGCGGTCTCGGGCTTGGCCGCGAGCTGCTGCAGGCGGCTCTGCAGGATGCAATTGCGAGGGGTGCCCGCTCAGCTTTGCTGGAAGTGCGCGCCGGGAACCAGATTGCGCAGAACCTATATCGCGCATTTGGATTTGTAGAAGTGGGCCGCAGGCCCAGGTATTATCGTGATAATGGCGAAGACGCGATCTTGATGACGCTTGAACATTTGGAAACGGAGAGATCGAGTTTGGAGGCGGAATGAACCCTGAAGAGTTAATGGCCCAGATTGCACAGGAAGTTTCCGTGTGTACCAAGTGTGCGTTGTATCATTCGCGCAAGATGGCTGTTCCCGGTGAAGGTCCGGCCATGGCCGAGATCATGTTGATCGGCGAAGGCCCCGGTTTCTATGAAAACGAGCAGGGACGTCCTTTCGTCGGCGCAGCGGGCAAATTCCTGGACGAGTTGCTGGCCCAGGCAGGACTGGCACGTGAGGATGTGTGGATCGGCAATGTGGTCAAGTGCCGGCCACCGGGAAATCGCGATCCGCAGCCTGAGGAGCTAGCGGCCTGCGATGAGTATCTCGAACGCCAGATCAATGCCATCAATCCCAAGATCATCATCACCCTGGGGCGTTTCTCGATGGGGAAGTTCATGACCGGGGCGCGCATCAGCGCCGTCCATGGTCAGATGCGACGTGTCGGGGAGCGCTTCGTGATTCCCATGTTCCATCCGGCGGCGGCGCTGCACCAGCCGAAATATAAGCCTCAAATCCTGGCTGACTTCGGGCAGTTACCCCGGCAATTGGAGCAGGCGCGGACCGAATTGGCCAAATCAGGCCCGGCGGTGGCGCAAGAACCGCCCGACGAGCCGGCAGAACCGACTCAACTCAGCTTGTTCTAAGGGCGTTGGCCGTTAACTTTACAACGTAGCACCAGAGCTACAAAAGGATAAGAATGTCTACCAAGGATCGTTTGATCGAAGGATTGCAGCAGAAAAGCCTCCAGGTGGCCGTGCTCGGCCTGGGCTATGTCGGCCTGCCGCTGGCCGTCGTATTTGCGGAAGCTGGTTTCAAGGTCGTTGGTGTTGACCCGGACAGCCGCAAGATCGAAGCGCTCAACAAGGGCGTGAGTTACATTCAGGATGTGCCGACTGAAAAGGTTGCCAAACTGGTGAAATCCGGTCATCTCAAAGCGACGATGGATTTCTCGGTGCTCAAGGATGTCGCAGCGGTTAGCATCTGTGTTCCGACCCCCCTGCGCAAGACCGGCGACCCGGATATGTCCTATATCCTGTCTGCCACCGAGCAACTGGCGAAATATATGCACCCCGGCATGGTCGTGGTGCTCGAGTCGACCACCTATCCCGGCACGACACGCGAGATCCTGCTGCCCATGCTGGGCGACGAAAAGGGATTGAAAGTCGGCGAGGACTGGTTCCTGGCCTTTTCTCCCGAGCGCGTGGACCCGGGTCGCGAGGACTGGACCACGATCAACACGCCCAAAGTGATGGGCGGGATCACACCGGCTTGTTCCGAGGTGGCCACGGCCTGGTACGCGGAAGCGATCCAGACAGTTCATACCGTTTCTTCAGCCGAAGCAGCTGAAATGGCCAAGCTGCTAGAAAACACCTTCCGCATGATCAACATTGGCCTGGTCAACGAACTGGCGATCATGTGCGAGCGCCTGGGTGTGGACGTCTGGGAGGTGATCGATGCCGCTGCCAGCAAGCCATTCGGATTTATGAAATTCACGCCGGGACCGGGCCTGGGCGGTCACTGCATCCCGATCGACCCGCTCTACCTTTCCTGGAAGATGAAAGCATTGAACTACAATGCGCGCTTCATCGATCTGGCCTCCGAGATCAACACCAACATGCCGCGCTACGTCGTGGGGCGCGTATTGGATGCCCTCAACGATCGCAGCCGGGCGCTTAAAGGTTCAAAAGTTTTGGTGCTCGGCGCAGCCTACAAACCGGATATCGACGATATCCGCGAGTCGCCAGCTTTGGATGTGATTGGACTGCTCCAGCAAAAAGGTGCGCAGGTCCAATACCACGATCCATACATTCCGCACTTGAAGACCCATGATGACCAGGAAATGGACAGTGTTACGGATTTAATGAAAGCTGTCCGCGAGGCGGATGTGGTCGTGATCGTCACCAGTCACAAAGACTATGATTACCCGGCCATCCTCGAAGCGGCCAAATTTGTATTCGATTCGCGCAATGCCTTGGGCAAACTGGGCAAGGACAACCCCAAAGTCGTGCGCCTGTAAGTTCTAATATTGACAGGTTATGCATGGCTGCTCTGTCCCTTGTGTAACCCGTCAGATCAGGAGTTTTGATGGCAAACTATCTCATCACCGGTGCGGCCGGATTTATTGCCTTCCGCGTGGCAGAATTGTTGCTGCAGGATGGGCACACCGTCGTCGGTGTGGACAATTTGAACGACGCCTACGATGTGCGCATGAAAGAGTACCGTCTCAAGCGCCTGCAGCAACTGCCCGGTTTCAGCTTTCATAAGCTGGATATCTCCGACCGTGCGATTGTCGATCCGGCTACTTTTGGCTTGAAAGAATTTAATTTTGACGGGATCATCAACCTGGCGGCACGCGCCGGGGTGCGCGCCAGCACGGATAACCCCTGGGTCTTTGTCGAGACCAATATGACCGGGACGCTCAATATGCTCGAAATTTGCCGCCAGTATGGGGTCAAGAAATTTATCCTGGCTTCCACCTCCAGTATCTATGGCTCGAACCCACCCTATCCGACTCCCGAAGAAGCGGACAGCGACCGGCCGCTCCAACCGTATGCCGCCAGCAAGAAGGGCGCCGAGGCTTTGTGTCATAGCTACCATTACCTCTTTGATATTGATGTCAGCATCCTGCGCTTCTTCACCGTCTACGGCCCGGCGGGACGGCCTGACCTGGCTATGTTCCGCTTCGCGCAGTGGATCAGCGAAGGCCGCCCGGTGCGGGTTAATGGCGACGGCGAGCAGTCGCGCGGTTTTACGTATCTGGACGATATCGCCCGTGGCACGATCCAGGCCCTCAAGCCGTTGGGTTATGAGATCATTAATCTGGGGGGACACGAGACCATCACCATCAACGGTCTGATCAGGCTTTTGGAAGAAATCATCGGCAAAAAGGCGATCGTCGAAAATGGCCCGTTCCATCCCGCGGATATGCGCTCCAACTGGGCCGACGTGAGCAAAGCCCGCCGGGTGCTTGGCTGGGAGCCGAAAGTCGGACTGCATGAAGGTGTGGAAAAACTGGTCGAGTGGTATGCTGCCGAACGTTCCTGGGCGCGCGAGGTGCTGACTCCGTGAGTGGTCCGCGCGAGGTCCTGTCGGATTGGTGGCAGGACGGGTTATTGCGGCGCGTGATTCGCAATAGCAGCTTTCTTTTCAGCAGCAACATCATCTCAGCTGGCTTGAGCTTTGGACAGGGGATCCTGGCCGTACGCTTGGTGGGCGTCGATGGCTGGGGTTTGGTGACCACGATTATCACCTTCGCCTCCAATGTCAATCGTCTGCTGACTTTCCGCATGAGCGAAGTGGTCGTCAAGCGCCTCGGCGAATCATTGCCAGACAAGCGGGACCAGGCGGCGGCAGCCGTAAAAACCGCCATGTTGACCGAAGCTCTGACCTCGCTGGCGGCATATGCGATCCTGTTCCTGCTCGCGCCCTGGGCAGCGCGCCTGTTTGCCAAGGATTTGCAAACCGCCCCCTGGTTCGTTATCTATGGCCTGATCCTGCTGACCAACCTGATCTACGAAAGCTCGACGGGCGTTTTGCAGGCCGCCCGTCGTTTTGATTGGATCGCGCGCATCAATGTGATCCAGAGCGTGCTGACGGCCAGCCTGATCCTGGCAGCGTTCCTGCTCAAGGGCGGGGTCCTGGCTATTTTACTGGCCTATGTGATCGGCAAGACGTTTAATGGGATCGCAATCGGGGTAGCAGCCTGGCGCGAATTAAACGGGATGCTCGGGCCTGGCTGGTGGCGAGCCCCGCTGAGAGTCCTGCCGGAAAAGCGCAGCATGGCCTCGTTCATGCTCAATACCAACCTGAACGGTACCGTCAATCTGATCGTACGCGACAGCATCCCGCTCTACCTGGCGGCTCTGATGTCGGTGACCGAAGTGGGTTACTTCAAACTGGCGCAGTCGCTGGTGGCCTTGGTGCTGCTGCCGCTTGATCCGTTCATCTGGCCGACGTATGCAGAAATCAGTAGCACAGTCGGGCAGCGGCAGTGGGATCTCACGCTGCGTTTGCTGCGTCGGGTGAGCACGCTCACGGCGGTCGTGGTGCTGGCGGTCGGGGGTGGGTTGGCGCTGACCGGCTGGTGGCTGGTGCCCTTCCTTTATGGCGCAGCGGCTTTACCGGCTTACCCGGCTTTGTTGATCCTGCTGGTAGGGTTTGGCTTTGCCAGCATCTTCCAATGGAACCGTCCCCTGATGCTGGCGCTGGGCAAGCCCGGCTATCCGGTGCTGATCGCAGCCCTGGTCGGCGTGCTGGAACTGGGGCTGATTTTCTGGCTGGTGCCCGAGCACGGCTATTTGATGCTGGCTGCGATCCTCTCCGGTTATTTGGTCTTTTCGATTGGCATTACCGCCTGGCGTGGACTCAAAGCGGTGCGCGACCAGCGAGTTAATCCCCTGTCCGTATGAAGATTGTCTGCATTTCCGCTTCGCAAATCCCGTCATCAACGGCCAACAGCATCCAGGCCATGAAAGCCTGCCAGGCGCTGGCCCAACTGGGCCATGAGTTGACCTTGCTTGTCCCCGGCCAGTCATCCCGGAATGACCTGGCGCGTTTCTACGGCTTGCGGCAAATCTTCCCGGTCGAATGGCTGGCCGGCTCGCGGCGGCTGTTCCCCTGGCGGGCTGTCCGGCGTGCCTTGCAGTTAAAGCCCGATTTGCTTTACGTCTGGCCCATACAGGCGGCTTTGATCGGCTTACAAACCGGGCTACCGGTCTTGCTCGAGATGCACGACCTGCCGAGCGGCAGGTTCGGTCCGCTGTGGTATCGCTGGTTCCTGCGTGCCCGTGGACAGAAGCGTCTACTGCTGATCACGCAGGCTTTGGGGCGTGCGCTGGATGAAGATTACGCTGGGACTTTGCCGACCGCGGAAGTAATCGTGGCTCCAAATGGGGTCGATCTGGAGCGTTTCGACTCGTTGCCCGACCCGCTGGCGGCGCGCCGTCAACTGGGTCTGTCCTCGGCTGAGACGGTGGCCTGCACCGGCCACCTGTACGCCGGGCGTGGCGCCGACCTGTTCCTCGAACTGGCGCGCGCCCTTCCGGAAGCGCATTTCCTGTGGGTCGGCGGCCGTGACCAGGATGTGCGGGCCTGGCGAGCCCGCGCGGAGCGCGAGCACCTCAGCAATGTGACCTTTGCCGGATTCATCCCCAACCAGGAATTGCCACTCTACCAGGCCGCAGCCGACGTGCTGCTGATGCCGTACGGGCTGGTGATCGCCATCAGCAGCGGGATGGGGCACTCGGCCAGCATCGCCAGCCCGATGAAGATGTTCGAGTACCTGGCGGCGGGACGCGCGATTGTCACCAGCGACTTACCCGTCATCCGCGAAGTATTGACTGAAGCCAACGCTGTCTTCTGTCCGCCCGAGGACCTGGCTGCCTGGCAGACTGCGGTGAAGAATTTGCTCGAGAATCCGGGTTGGCGCGAGGCGCTGGGTCGACAGGCCCGCCGGGATGCCGCTGGCTACACCTGGCAGGCGCGGGCCCGGAAAGCCCTGGAGGGATTCCCCCAGCTATGAGACGTATCATCCTCGGAGGGGACATCTCCTGGCGTGACTGGTCGCTGCGCACCTGGGCGGGGATCGTGGCTGGCGTGGCAGCCCTCCAGCGCGCCTGGCTGTGGTTCTTCTACCCGCCGGTGACGTACAGCGATAGCGGCGCATACCGCCACCTGGCCGAGGCGTTGCTGGGTTTGCAGCGTTACGACGGCACGCGCACGCCCGGCTATCCGGCCTTCCTGGCCTTGCTCGGCCCGGACCGACGCGTCTACGCGATGCAGCTTGTGCTGGGATTCCTGATCACGCTATTGCTTTTCTACCTCGGCTGGAAGGTCAGCGGTCTGGCCTGGTTTGGTGGATTGGTCGGGTTGGCGCACAGCTTGAATCTGGGCCAGTTGTTCTTCGAAGCCAACCTGTTAACGGAAACGCTGTCGACTTTCTTCGTGATTGCCTGCCTGGCAGGCGCGGTCTGGATCCTGACTGCGGAGGCTAGTCTATGGAAGAAGATCGTGCTGGCTGCACTGGTTGGGTTTTCCGGCGGCCTGGGGACGCTGACCCGCCCGCAGTTTATTTTCCTGCCCTTTTGGATCGCTTTTTTGCTGCTGATCTCCTGGCATCCGGCACCGATCAGGCTGAGATGGGGTCTTGTGGCTGCGATCAGCCTGCCGGCTATCTTGATCGTTGCGAGCTGGGTGTCTTTCATCCATCGCGAATTTGGCGTCTGGGGTTTGAGCTCGATCAACGGCTATCACCTGGTCCAGCATACTGGCGCCTTCTTCGAGTATGTCCCGGACCAATACGCGGCCCTGCGCGACACCTTCCTGCAATATCGCGCCCAGCAAATCGCCCAGACCGGTTCGGACATCAACACCATCTGGGTTGCCATTCCGGCCATGAAGGACGCCTCGGGGCTGGGTTTCTTCGAACTCTCACGCGAGCTCTCCAGTATTTCCATCCAACTGATCCTGCGCCATCCCCTGCTGTATGTAAAAAGCGCCCTGGACGGCTGGTGGTGGTTCTGGCGTGCACCCATCTATTGGAGCCCGGAAGCGTTATCCGCCCCGTTTAACAGGATCGTGATCGGGCTGGTCGCGCTCGAACGCGGACTGCTGTTGGCTGCCAACCTGCTCTTTGTCCTTGGTTCTGCGCTCGTGCTCAGCCTGAGGCGAGTCCGCCAATCCCTGAAGATGGACCTGTCCCTGTGGCTGGTGCTCGGTACCGTCTGGCTGACGTCGATCGTGCAGACTCTGCCGGAGCACGGTGAGAACCCGCGCTTTTCCGTCCCGATCCAATCTCTGGTAGTCTTGGTGATCCTGTGGTGGTCCCGACAGGTGCCAACACTGTCGGGATGGTCCCGATGGGTCAGTAAATCAAGATGAACACGCTCTGGCAAATGTCCTTTACATCCTTTGACCACCAGCCAGGTGATTGGCAAGGCTCGCTTGCGATAGATCAGGCTGATCATCAGCGTGATGCATTGATGCCCAACTTCACTGCCATCGATCACAAAGATCAGTTCGCGGATTTCTGCCAGATACGCCAACAACTCACTCACAAATGGCAGGTAAAATCCCTCAACCTCAATTCGTTCATTCTGTACCCAGCGACTGTAGCGTTTGACCCGACTGTCCGCTTTAGCCAGATCCGGCGTTTTTCGAGCAATCGCTGGCAGCTGACAACTCCTGGCCTGGACGATGCCAGCTACCAGGGCTGCCATTGTGGTCAGCCTGCGCGCAAGGTTGCCTTTCGGTTTGCTTGGAAACAATTGTTTCATGGCCATTCTAATGGTACGATATACTCGACGATTGTCCATTGGTTCACTCCTGTTCTTCCTTGGCTGGGAAAAAACAAAGTTTACCCTATGCGGCAATCGTCATTTGTTAAAAGTGTCCGGTAATCAATATTAAAATAAAAAGGTAAGCATATTGCAGCGCATGAGCATTTTAAATTTTAGAAACCCCAAGAAAACTGCCAGAATATTACTTTTTTCGGGAATACTAGGAATTGGGATTGCACTTTTTGTCCGTGACTACTGGCTGACGGTTCTTTTTCCCTACGGGAGTAAGAGGCTTCTTTTAGCCACAATAATGGCTGCAATACTGGGCGGAGGCACGAATTTCCTAATAACTTCCTGGATGCAAGATCGTCTATCTGCTTTGTCATTAAAAGACCTTCTTGAGTTGAGCTTGGCAAGCATGGTTGTCGGCATCCTTCTATTTTTTGGCGTGACTTCCCAATGGCAAAATACGTCACAATATATTACTTCCCTATTACCAACTCATTCTTTGGAACTTACTATCCGCCCGAACTCCCCCAATTATGATGTTACCATTCCTTGGTTTAATACTTCTTTAGGAGAGATCTCACTTGGGACTATCAGCTATAAAGGATGGACAAGAGACGGTGATGTATTAACTTTAAACGACCCCAAAAATAATCAATTACTTTGGAAGGGGAAACCTGGAGAGAAAGTCGAGATTGTCATCGACAACATTTCCTCTAGTGGTGATATTTGGTTAGCTTGGGATGGGGTACAAGAGATTTATCCTCTTTTATCCACAAAATATTCTTATAAGCATTCCTTTGATATCCCCTTATTTGCATCTCACTTATGTCTATTATTATTGGGAGTGTTATTTTTTTCTTTTATTTCATTCCCATTGCTTTCTCTAGTTTGGCCAGCGCGGTATGAGTTCGTTAAGCGTTTTCAGTCAGTCGCTAGGTATTCAACTATTCCACAAAACAAATTTTTAGAGTTGGGATGCTTGGTATGCCTGATTGGGCTGGCGGTCTTGCTTCGTGCACCAAATTTGGGGAATTTGCCTCCTCATGCTAATGAATATGATCATTTGCTTGCTGCCAAGCAAATTCTAATGGGGGCATCGCTACAGTCTGTTTATCAAAGAAGCTTGTATATCGTAACCCTGCCCGTATCAATTTTTTTTAGAATATTTGGTGTACATCTTTGGGTTGCCCGATTAGCAGGGGTGCTATTCAACTCCATGGCAATAATCCCACTATATTATCTAACAAAGAAAGTTAATTTCGCAGTGGCCTTATTGGCATGCGGTTTATACATAACCAGTCCATGGGTGATTGCTGAAGCTAGGAATGTTAGGGAATATGCTTATTATCCTTTTATCTTCTATCTGATCTTGTATGGCATGATTAGTTTTCTTGCGAGATTCCCATTTGCATTTAATATCACTCAATGGAAAGAATTAGTTAATACCAAGAACTTCGCATATGTTCTTTTTTTGACATTCCCCATTTTTTGGGGTTTTATTTTGGATCCATTATCAACCCTTAAGGTAATTGTGGCCATATACCCGGTCTTTTTGCTATTTCTCCTAAGCCGATTTAACTGGCGTGATAGAACCACATTGTTATTCTTGTTGTCGCTCTTCACCATTCTAGCAATTATCGGCTCCACATTATTAATAAGTCAAGGTGGTGTCTTGTTTAGATCTCTTGAAACTACCGCAGGAAAATATCTAGCAGAACCTATAAGATTTTTCTTCCCAACCCCTCCACAGCAATGGTATTTCGATCGGGAAGCAATTATTCCTGTTTTGGGACTGGCCGCTGTGTTTTTATTGAGCGTATTATTTGAGCGAAAATATTTTTTGCCGCTCTATTTTTCGATCCTGTTCAGCACTACATTGCTCGGTTTTGTCTATTTTTTTCCCCGATATATCCAGCTTCGATATTCGATCAACGCGCAACCACGATATTTTTTTAGCATAGAATTGTGGTATATCCCAACGCTAGCTACAGGATTATTCGGCCTTTGGATTATTATAAAAATGTATCTAAAAAGAAAGATATTTTTGTATTTTTCATTGGTATGCTTGTTGTTGTTATTTGCAAATCCTCGCCAGATATTATTGCCAGCGACCAGTAATCTGTCACATGATCCTATTACAGGAATAAACCATCCTGATATTAGAGAAGTACAGAGTTTTTTGATGGGTAAATCAGTGAGTAATGATGTTTTGATTTGTACCAGATATTGTAAATATGTTGATTTTGTTGGCCAACCCAAATTTGCAAATGTATTTAGTTTTAACCCTTTTAGTAAAACACCTAAATCGGATATTCTATCGATTATAAAAGAATATGACTCGGGATGGATTGTGATTGATAATACTTCATTCGGATTATCAAACCCACTACCACTCTCAACAGAGAAATCCTCCACAGAAGGGAAGATTATCGATTATATTGGATTATTCAGGGACCAATACTTATGGCATTGGAGTTTGGTTCCATCTAAATGATTAATTCGGTTGGCAACATCGTAAATTCGATCACCTTAGATGTAGATATTTCGACTCCGGATTTTTCGAAAATCATGTTGAAGTATTGCAGTTTCTTTCTTAATTTTGATGTCGGGCTTATTGGTGCAAGGATCTCATCTCGCTAATGTGGGATTGCATGGATGAATTGCAGTATTATTATTAACCGGATAAGAGAGCACACCTGGCTGGTAAACGTTTTAGCTTTAACAGGTCTGTTCGTCTACTTTTTTCAACTCTGGCATTTTGCTCACAATCAATTATCAGTCCTGGATGAAGGAAATTACCCTTACAAAGGATTTTCTTGTTTGCAACCGGACGTTACTTCGCAATTGTGTTGGCGCTTATGATGTTGGTCGGATTATGGCTGACCAGCCGGCGTCTGGGGGGTAATTGGGTGTCTCTGGCAGTAGCTTGGGTGGTTGTTTTGAATCCTGCTACAACCCGCATGTACAGCATGTTCATCTCTCAAGGTTTGATTGCCTGCCTGTTGGTATGGGTGATGTTCTTTACCCTCGGCGCTGACCGCCGCCTTTGGCATTTAATTCTGGGTGGACTGCTGGCAGGAGTTGTTGTAATGACGCGCATCAACATGCTGCCTTTGCCTGCCTTACTGGTCCTGTATGTGTGGTGGTCCCGACACCACCGATGGAGGAAACCCGGAAAATGATCACCGCACGTGACTTGCGCTCCCTGCTGCCGGCCGGACTGGGGATCGGCGCCCTGCTGGCGCTAAGCGGTCCTGGAGCCTGGTGGATCGGCTGGCTGGCCTTTTCGACGGTCCTGGTGCTGGGACTGCTGGTTTTACTGGTAGCCTGGCGTTGGGCTGGCGCTGGGCGAACCCTGGCCTGGATCGTGGTGGTAGCCTTGATTCTGCGGCTGGGATTGGCAGTCGGTTTGTACCTGCTGCTGCCGGCGGCCGGCTACCCGACTGAAACGCAGCAGGCTGGTTATGTTTTCTATGATGCCTTTCGCCGGGATGCCCAGGCCTGGCAGTTAGCCAGCTCGAACCTGTCGCTTTGGAAGGCCTTCGACGGTAAGGCGTTTGTCACTGACCAGTATGGCGGGATGCTGTTTTTGAGCGCCGGCTGCCTATCGCCTGCTGTCGCCGGATGCCCAGCGCCCGTTGTTGATCGCCATCCTGGCGGCGCTGGTTTCGGTGCTGGCCATCCCGTTCTTGTGGAAGGCAGCGTGTCACCGCTGGGGCAGAGGCATTGCGCTCTCGTCCGCCTGGATTCTGGCCCTCTATCCCGAAGCCCTGCTGCAAAGCAGCTCCCAGATGCGCGAACCGTTCCTGATCACCTTTTCAGCCCTCGCATTGTGGGGCTTCGTCGACTGGCAGGCACGCCAGGAACGCCGTTCCTGGTGGTGGGTTGCAGGTGGGTTGGCAGGCATGCTCTTGTTTTCCCCTGGAATCGCGCTTGTGACGCTGGTGATCCTGGGTGGCTGGTTCTGGTTTGGACAGGAGCGCCGCCTGCCGTGGTGGGCCTACCTGGTTGCGATTGCGGTCTTCCTGGCTGGTGTCCTCGCTCTGACCTGGAGCTGGAGCGGTGCGGTCTCGATCAGTAAATTCTCTCCGGTCGAGGTGATTTCCACCTGGGTGCGCCAGGTTGCCAAATGGAATTTGTACGTCACACGCCAGAGTTCAGGGATGATCCAATATGTTTTCCAAATCATCCCGGCTGCCTTGCGCCTGCCGTTCGTGGGCCTCTACGGGATTTTACAGCCCGTCCTGCCAGCCGCGATCTTTGATTTCACTGTCCCGCTCTGGCGCGTGCTAGGTCTGCTGCGGGCTGTGGGTTGGTATGTGTTCCTGCCGCTGCTGATGGCTGGCTGGGTCGCAGCCTGGCGGGCGGAAGACCGTCAGGACCGCCGTATCTGGTTGTGGTTATCAAGCCTCGTCTGGGTCTGGATCCTGATCGCCTCAGTCCGCGGCGGGGGGGACCAGTGGGACAATCCGCGCTACCGGGTGATCCTGCTCGTCTGGCAGGCCTTGCTGGCTGGTTTCGCCTGGCAGTATTTCCGCTCGCATGCAGATCGCTGGTTGGGACGGATCATTGCAATGGAGATTGCTGCACTGGTCATATTTTCCAACTGGTATGCTACGCGGTATTATCATGTTGGGCTTTCAATGGGGATATCAGCAGCGATCATTTTGACTGCAATCTTTGTAATTTTGATTCCACTAGCCGATTGGATCTGGATGCTTAATCGTGCACGAAAGTCGTCCTTGACGCAACCGCATGAGCATTTATAATTCAGTGACTGAATTTTAAACGGAGGAATTGATGCCTACTGCTCTTATCACAGGCGTTACAGGTCAAGACGGGTCCTATCTCGCGGAACTCCTGCTCTCAAAAGGTTATCAGGTGATTGGGATGGTGCGTCGCTCCAGCACAGTTACCTTTGAGCGGATTGAACAAATTGTTGATCAGATCACAATTGTCCCAGGCGACCTGCACGATCAAAGTTCGTTGGTCAATGCCTTGGAAGAATATCAACCCACCGAGGTGTTCAATCTGGCGGCGCAATCATTTGTGCCGACCTCCTGGAGCCAGGCGGTGCTAACCGGTGAAGTGACCGCAATGGGGGTAACGCGTTTGTTGGAAGCGATCCGGCTGGTCAACCCGAAGATCAGATTCTACCAGGCCTCCAGCAGCGAAATGTTCGGCAAAGTATTGGAAGTCCCACAGCGTGAGAGCACACCCTTCTATCCGCGCAGCCCTTATGGGGTGGCGAAAGTCTATGGACATTGGATCACGGTTAACTATCGCGAGTCTTATGACATGTTTGCGGTTTCAGGTATTTTGTTCAATCACGAGAGCCCCAGGCGTGGTCTGGAATTTGTAACGCGCAAGATTTCCCGCGGTGCAGCTATGATCAAGCTTGGTTTATCTAAAGAGCTTCGCCTGGGGAATCTGGAATCCCGTCGAGACTGGGGCTTTGCTGGGGATTACGTCGAGGCCATGTGGTTGATGCTGCAACAGGAAAACCCTGTTAACTACGTGATTGGCACCGGTGAGACACATGCCGTGCGTGAGTTTTGTGAAATTGCCTTTTCACATCTTAGCCTGGATTATAAAGATTATGTGGTGCAGGACCCCCGCTTCTATCGACCAGCGGAAGTGGATTTGTTGGTATCGGATCCAACCAAAGCGCGAGTGGAGTTGAAGTGGGAACAAAGTGTCAATTTTAATGAATTGGTCCATATGATGGTAGATGCGGACATGGAACGATTAAAAGCAGGAATAAAGTAGTTCTATAAAGTTGGGCTTCTTATGCAAAGAATCCGGTTCCTGACGAAACGACTGATTACTGTCCGTTGGTTGGCTGTCGCGGCCGCAGTATTTGGGGGACTATATTACATTTGGCATGCATTCCAGATGGCGCATTTTAGAACATCATTCCTGGATGAAGGAATGTATTTATATAAAGGCCTGTTATTTGCCAACGGATGGTATCAACCCTATCAGGACTATGGTTTGTGGACCAATCATATGCCTTTGGCGTTTCTCATCCCTGGTTATGTTCAGAAGTGGTTTGGTCCGGGGTTGGCAACAGCCCGATATTTTATGATCTTCCTGGGCAGCCTCACTATCTTGGGACTCTGGCTGGTTGTACGTCGCTGGTCAGGGTATTGGTGGGCGGCTTTGGCTGTTTGGGTGGTTGCCTTGAACCCGGCCGAGGTCAAGCTTTATACCTTATCGATATCACAGGGCCTGATCGCGGTGATGTTGGTTTGGGTGCTTGTTCTGACGTTGGGGATCAAGCGGCCCCTGTGGCAAATCGTGTTGGGGGCGGTGCTGGCGGGGGTTATCATGATGACGCGTCTAAATATGGCCTTTGTGCTGCCCGTCTTGTTGCTTTACATTCTATGGCAGCATGGCTGGAAGCCGGCTTTGTTATCCGCTCTTGCCAGCGGTATCGTGGTCTTGGGCATCAATGCGCTATTCTTTCCAGATATTCTACATTTTTGGGCAAGCTGGCTACCCGGGAAACTTACACCCTTTTTGGATATTTGGCGGATGGCCCGTTTCCCGCGCACGCACTATCCCCCGGATGAGACAAAATCTCTTTATACAGTGGTGCTTTACTTTTTCCTGACCATTCGCTTGCACTTTATTGCACTGTTTGGGGTATTGGCAGTTTTCCTGCTGTGGCCTTGGCGCCGAGGGTTGCGTAAATATGGACGGGTGAAAGCTGCGATTTTTTTGACAGCTCTGTTTGGGATCTTGTATACAGCGCATTTGTATGCATCTTTCGGCCGCAATTATTGCGTTTCTTGCATATCTGTTATATGTGAGCTATTCTTCGATTTCATAGGTTTGATCCTTTTGCCCTTGTCCTTTCGCCTGTTGCAGAAAGGACTTGTCCAGATGGCGGCAGATTTTGGTTTCAAGTTTGGTGATTGTTACCCTATTGGGGATGGGTTTTTCGGCTTACGACGATGTCAATACGGATTTCGCCAAGAAAATCATTGAGGCTATCCGCGAGGTCTATCTCTGGAAAGTCTTACAAAATGTGACCGGCGCATCCGCCCTGTTTCTGTTCCGTCAGATCTTCACGATATTGATCAGCCTGATCGTTCTATTACTTGTTTTTGGTTTAGCGTTGTTGATCAGGAAAAGGTATTTCAACTCCCCAAGTGGGTGGAGGCGTTTCGTTTATAGTGTTGTCACACTCCTGTTCATTTTAGGTTTGGTATTGACACCGACCACGGCGCTTGGCAAGGGGGATGATTTCTTTGCCTGCGGCAATTATGATGTGCTGGAATCATATCAAGAGGCTGGAAGTTACCTGCGCAGTATTGTCCCGCCCGGCTCGAAGGTCTACTGGGACGGTCGGATTGTCGCTATTTTCCTCTATTTGCCCGGAGTGGATGTATATCCCCCGCAATTAAATCATACCCATTCGCTGTTTACTGGTGGAGATAGTGATGCTCTCCTGCGCTTTGGCATATTGGAATGATGAATTGGCGCGCAAGTGGTTGGGTGAAGCCGATTATATTTTGCTTGAAAAAGGCCACGAACAAGACTGGGAATTGCAAACCCTTTCCGCGGGAAACTATGTCCAGTTGCAATCCACCCGTAAAGTGGAACGTTGCCGCTGGCAGTCTGTCATCGATGTTTATCAACGCGTGAAACCTTAGTCCAAACAACAGGATCATATTGCAATGATTTGGCGGATTCGTAATTGGACACGAGAAAACGTGGTGGCTTCCCAATACTTTGTCTTTGGCAGGCCTCTGCGTATATTTTTTTCAGCTCTGGCATTTTGCCCACAATCAATTATCAGTCCTGGATGAGGGAAATTATCTTTACAAAGGATTTTTGTTTGCAACCGGACGCTACATCCCATTTCAGAATTATGGTGTCTGGACCAACCAGATGCCACTGGCCTTTTTAATCCCTGGCTGGGTTGAAACGATCTTTAGCCCTGGGCTGCGTACAGGCCGTTACTTCGCAATTGTGTTGGCGATCCTGATGTTGGTCGGATTATGGCTGACCAGCCGGCGTCTGGGGGGTAATTGGGTGTCTCTGGCCGTTGTCTGGGCGGTCGTCTTGAATCCTGCCACAACACGCATGTACAGCATGTTCATCTCTCAAGGTTTGATTGCCTGCCTGTTGGTATGGGTGATGTTCCTTACCCTTGGCGCTGACCGCCGCCTATGGCATTTATTTTTAGGCGGGCTGCTGGCTGGGACTATCGTGATGGCGCGCATCAACATGCTGCCTTTGCTTGCCTTGCTGGTCCTGTATGTGTGGTGGGAACGTGGCTGGAAAACCGCTTTGTGGGTTGCTGCGGCGGAACTGCTGGTATTCGGCAGCGTGCATGCAGTCTACTGGCCGGGAATTCTGAGGATCTGGGCTCGCTGGCTCCCAGGTGGTCTATTCCCATTCCTCTCGCCTTGGTTTGCCCCTCAAAACACTCCTACTTGGAACCCAGATGCCCCGCTGGCTTTCCGCGTCGCCAGTTTCTTCCTTGCTTTTCGTTTTCATTTTGTGGCTTTAGTTGGTGCTGTCGTTGCTTGGTTGCTTTGGCCCCGGCGTTCAGCCTGGAAAGCGGAAAGCCAATTTAGAGCTGCGGTCTTTTTGTCGGTGCTGCTAACCGTCCTGTTCGCCTTGCATGCCTGGGCCGCCTTAGGCAACGATTATTGCGTGTTTTGTTTTCCCACTTATACCGCATTTTATAGCTTGCTCGGACTTTTGTTGGTGTCTGTTTCCTGGGCCTGCTGGCATCAAAGTCTTCCCTTTTGGCGGCGAATGCTTGCGGGGATCGTGATGCTTGGCTTGTTGATGGGGATTGCCTATAGCGCCGAGGATGTTGTGGACACCTTGTTTGGCGACAATTTCATAAAAAACCTGCTTTTCTTTCCGATTCCCCGCCTAAGCGGTGGCCGTATTCTGGAAGGCCAGGCAAAACTTTGGGCTTTTTTTGCTAATCGATTTTATTTGACTTACGAAACAATAAAAAATGCGACCCAAACGATTTTTCCGCTTGTGCTGGCGCTGCTGGTTGGTATCTTGATTTTATCTGTCGCCGCTGTTGTGTCGCACAGGCTGGCCGCCCGCACCCCGACCCGCGTTTGGACAAGAGGTATACTTGGACTGCTGCTCTTCCTGACCCTGGGTTATTTCGCTTCCCCATCCGTACTTTTAGGAAACGGTTACCAAGGGTACGATTGCAGTGGAGACCAGATTGCTGCCAACGAAAAGGTCGGCGAGCAATTGGCACAGGTCATCCCTCCTGACTCGCAGGTTTACTGGAATGGATATTCACCAGTTTCATTGCTGTATTTGCCCGACGTTAATATTTATCCTGCACAGTTGAATCTTGCTTACTCATTCCGCATCAGCGACGATCCTGAGGGCTTGGTTCGCTATGGCTGGTGGAACCAAACTTTGCGGACTCAGTGGCTTCTAGAAACTGATTTTGCCCTCGTTACAGAGCGGAATTATTTGAGAAATAATTGGCAAGCGCAGGTGTTAGAATCTGGTAATTATGAGGAACTTGCCTCGACATCCTTGACGGCCCTGTGTCAGGATGATTCTTACATTCGTATTTTTCGGAGAAAGCCATGAAGCTTTCAATCGTCATCCCGGTTTACAACGAAGTGGAAAACCTTCCGCTCTTGAACGATGCTTTATACCAGGCTTTAGATGCGGTGGATAAGACCTGGGAGGTGGTTTACGTTGATGATGGTAGCGTTGATGGAAGTGTCGGCGTATTGAGCGATCTGGCGGCGAAGGATCCGGAGCGGATCACCGTTGTGGAGCTGCGTCGTAATTTTGGACAGACAGCGGCAATTGCTGCCGGAATCGACCACGCTGAGGGTGAGATCGTGGTCCTGTTGGATGCCGATCTTCAGAACGATCCGGCTGATATCCCAATGCTCCTGGCAAAACTGGACGAAGGCTATGATGTGGTCAGCGGATGGCGTAAGAGTTGTCAGGACACTTTTATCACCCGCACTTTGCCATCCCATATGGCGAACTGGTTGATCTCGGTCGTTACCGGGGTGCATTTGCATGACTATGGTTGCACGCTGAAAGCTTACCGCCGGGATGTGCTTTCAGGTTTTCGTTTATACGGAGAGATGCATCGCTTTATCCCGGTCTATGCTCATGCCTTTGGCGCGCGTATTACTGAACTTCCTGTCCATCATCACCCTCGCAAATTCGGAAAGGCCAAATACGGCTTAGAGCGGACGGTGAAGGTCTTGCTGGATTTGTTAACAGTCAAATATCTACTCAGTTTTTCCAATAAACCGATTTACCTCTTTGGTGGAGCCGGCTTTATTTTAATGGCCGCCAGCGCCATCCTGCTTCTGTATTTGTTTGTCCGCCGGATTTTGGAAGGAATTGCCGTTCTGGGATCGCCTTTGTTTCAAATTGGTATTATGCTGGCAATTCTAGGCTTCCAGTCGGTATTGATGGGTTTGATCGCAGAGATGTTGAACCGCACCTACCATGAAGCCCAGGCCAAGCCGACCTATACCGTCCGACGCGTCATACGATCTGATCGCAAAGAGGAAAAATGAAAAACTGGTATTCGCAGAATCGCCAGTTTCTTTTACGCTTAATCGGGACGGCGCTGGCAGTAGGCTTGCTGGCGTTTTTATTGTACGAGGAAGGCTGGGCAGATATCGTCGATGCGGTGACAAAGATCCCAGCTCAATATTTGGTGACGGCTGCCCTGATTGTCTTCTTGTCGCGCTTTTTTGTGATTGGACGCTGGCATATTTTATTGCGTTCAGCTGGAATTGATATTAAATTTTTCAGTACTACATCGATCACCTTTACTGGATTATTCGCATCTAATTTTCTCCCTACGACCATTGGTGGGGACGTCATTCGTCTTTCTGTAGTGATCCAGATGGGTTTTGACCGTGCCATTTGTCTGGCCTCGCTGGCCGCTGATCGATTGATCGGTATGTTTGGTATGGCCATGGTTGTCCCGGTCGGTTTAATTCCCCTCTGGCAGTGGAGCGCCGGTCAGACCTTGCAGAGTTCGGCTTTTGGTGCGCTCTGGCAACGGGGATACAATTTTATCAAGCGCACCATTCAATCGTTCTCGATCTGGCTCAAGAACCCAAAAGCATTGTTCGGATCTCTGGCTTGCACCTGGGGGCACATGTTATGCACATTTGCTGCCGCCTTCCTTCTGATCCAAGGAATGGGCGGTAATGTTAAACTTTTGGTTGGTTGCTGGCATATATAGCGTGACTTATTTTGTCACCCTGCTTCCAATCTCCATCAACGGATATGGGGTGCAGGAATTATCCCTGAGCTATTTGATGGTCCACATCGGCGGCATGGACATGGTTTCTGGGCTGGCACTGGCCGTTCTGATTCGAGCCGCCTTCTTGATCGCCAGTTTGCCTGGAGCCGCCTTCTTGCCCCGGACATTGGCCGATATGGATCGAAGCAGGATTGGATTATGAAAAAATCGTCATCCACCACATTTTGGCAAACATTTCTAGGCCTCTCGGCGCTCCTCAGCCTCCCGGCTTTCTTTGAAACTATCCAGCAGGTAGGTTTGTTGGAAATTGACTTGTGGCGCTCCAAATGGGTACTGCTGGTGGTGATTTATATTTTCAACGCAGTATTCGGCCTTTGGCTGACTTTTGGCCTCCGCCGGGAATGGGGAAAACGGTTGCTTTCATTCCTTGAATTTGAAAGCACGTCGTCGGCAGTAGTCAAATCCCTGGGTTTGTTGATCTTTATCGCCGGAATTGCTTTCTTTTGGATTGTGCGTTACGTAATATTTGGTGAGTTCCTGCCCCGCTTTTTCCCTTTGCTATGGACACTATGGTGGGCCAGTCTGCTGGCTGGATTAGGACTGCGGCTGTTGACGGGTTTGTCGTGGGCAAAGTCTTTTGCCATGCCTTTATTGCTTCAGGGTGTGGCTTTCCGCGTGCTCTCTATGGCCCCCCAAGTCACCGATTATCCATTTTCATTGGGCTGGTCTGAAGCCAGCCGGTATTACTACGCCTCGCTGTTTTTCTCCGGTTCAATTTATGGTAAGTATGTTCCGTGGACGTTAAAAAGTCCGACACGGTATTTTCTGCAAGCGATCCCCTTCCTAATACCGTCCTTACCGCTCTGGGTCCATCGACTTTGGCAGGTTACCTTGTGGATTGGAATGACTGGTTTGACAGCCTGGGCGTTGACATGGCGGCTAAAACTAACGAGCCGTTGGGTTGCGTTTTTGATGTCAGCCTGGTTCTTCCTGTATCTTTTCCAAGGGGCAGTCTATTTTCACCTGTTGGTTTGTGTGATCATTGTCTTGATTGGCTATTCCTCAGATCATCCCTGGCGGACGCTTTTCGCTGTGCTGCTGGCCTCGTTTTGGGCTGGGATGAGCCGGTTGAACTGGTTCCCTGTCCCGGCCATGCTGGCGATCGCCCTTTATCTGATGGAGGTCCCGGTTTCTGCGAAAAGGGATTTGAAGCAGTACCTGACCCAGCCGGTGATCTGGTCGCTGCTGGGGGTCGGGACGGCATTGTTCTCGCAGGCCTTTTACATAGGGATTTCCGGCAACACGAATGTAAAATCATTTAGCTCAAGTTTCACATCCGATTTGCTCTGGTATCGCTTACTCCCGAACCCAACCTACTCAATGGGTGTGATCCCGGGCATCTTGCTCGTTTCCGCCCCCCTGTTCTTGGTGATATTCATGGCACTGCGCGGATATGCTCACAACTGGCATTTCATCCGCCATTTTGGGTTGTGGGCGATGTTGCTGGTCTTGTTTGTTGGTGGATTGGTCGTCAGCGCCAAGATCGGTGGGGGTGGGGATTTGCACAACATGGACGCCTACCTGGTGATGTTGGGACTGATCGCCGCTTACCTGTTTTCGGAACGAGCAGCCAGCGAAGAGCTCGGGGAGGAGCCGGGTAGGGTCACATGGGCTATTGTGGCATTGGCGATATTACTTCCGATTGGATTTGCCTTACAAAAACTTCCATTCGACTTGATTTATCAGTATGACCACCAACAGGCGGCACAGGAACTTCGAGTATTGGATCAAACTATAATGGACGCATCTGCACATGGGGAGGTCTTGTTCATTGGAGAACGTCATTTATTGACCTTCGGGATGATTCATCCAGTTCCCTTAGTACCGGAGGATGAGGTAGCCACCTTGATGGAAATGGCCATGTCTCGTAACACCCAATACTTGAATTCTTTTTATAATGACCTTCACAATCACCGCTATGTTGCCATTGTGGCACGCAAACAATTTCTTGTTATTAAGGAAAATGAGGCTTTTGCAGAGGAGAACAACGCTTGGACAACGACGATCTCCCCATTGTTATTGTGTGAATACAAACCAGTTCTGACGCTGGCTGGGCCGAATGTGCAAGTATATTTTCCGCGGGGAGAGTTTAGACAATGCCCATAAGTTGCAGACGATCAAATTTGTTGTCTGGTAAGTAACACAACCACCCTTCCATAATTTAAAGGTAGCCAAAATATGGTGGATTATCTATATTTGCAAAGGGTACGTCGACTCCTGTTTTTTATTATGTAGCGATGTGAAATCTAAACTCTTATAAAGGAGTATGCGATATGCGCTTTGGTCGCAAATCTATTCTAATACAGCTTCTTGGTGTATATTAAACTCAAAGCCCAATCCCATTTGGTTCTTTGTTCGAAGATCACACTACTTGGGTAGTACCGAATGCCATCAAATAGCAGTCTTATAAAAGTTTCATCATCACAACGTACCAAGGTCAAAGTCACACATGCTGATTTTGATGATTTAACATATCAAGAATTGATTGAACAGGCTACCAACAAAGCCAATGACAATGCTCTTAAAGTCGCCAGATCATTAGGAGTGAGAATTCTTGGTCTTCACAGCATAACCAAAACAATTGTTGAGTTACCCTCGGAAAAGGGGGCCGGTCCTGATGGCGACCCAGAAAAAATCTTTGAAGCCCATGTAGACGCAGAATACCTTATTTCAGGCTTTAGTCAGGCAAAGCTCGACTACAAGATTGTTAGAGAATCCGGGAATTTATTTCATTTACTTAAAAGGGAGTTTTCTAAGAAATGGTATCAACTGAAGGCGGGCATTTCATTCAAATTATCACGGCAGCGTGGGAATACATCCATAAATAAATCGTTGTCCAAACACGCCTTGGTAGCGGGTCATTTTTCTATCCCAGGTGGAGGGGCTACCTTTGGTGATATTGAAGCTCAAGAAATGGTATGCGAATGGCTTGCGCAAGCAAAAATAAAATTTGATGTTGCATCAAATCTAGAAGATGGCGTAGAAGGCATTAAAATCGAAGATGTCGATGAAAGTAAATACGATATCTTTATCTTCGTCTGCGGACCGTGGTATCCCCGCCAACAAATTCCTGCTTTACTTCTTGAAAAATTTAAACACTGCGTAAAGATTGGTGTGAATTTGACAGTTTTCGAAGCGGGGAACGCAGGTTTTGACTATCTACTATTCCGCGATAATTTAGACAATAATCAGGCTGATATTGCCTTTGCAAGAAAACAAAAGTTAGTGCCTGTAATTGGTATCGTCCTCACCTTACGCCAATCCATATATGGTAGTAGACAGCGTCATTTATATGTGAAGAAGATCATTGAAGAATACCTTCAAAAAGCTGAAGTTGTACCAATCTGGTTTGATACAACCGCAAATAAAAACAAAGCAGGACTTCGGTCTGGCAGAGAATTTGAAAGTTTGATTTGTAAGACAGATTTAATCATTACCAACCGATTGCACGGTCTCGTATTAAGCTTAAAAAATTCAATCCCCGTCATTGCTATCGATGCTGTTGCTGGTGGTGGGAAGGTCACCGCCCAAGCCCAAGCATTAAATTGGCCAATATTAATTCCCGCTGAAGAACTTGATAGTAGTGTACTTAATAAAAAAGTCCTTTACTGTCTCAACAGCGACTTAAGTGGAAAAATCCGGGAATCTCAAAAACAAGCCAATTTCTCGATTAATCAGACGAAGACCCAATTCGTGAATATTCTTAAAAATCTTGATTTATAAGGAAATAACTTCTTGGCACAAAATCATTGGTCGCCGGTAACACAATAAAATGAAATGTTTAAGAATAATTAATACCTGGAATTGTCTTTTCCCATTGTGGGTAGTTGTGATAGCT
Source organism: uncultured Chloroflexia bacterium (assembly GCA_963790075.1). Taxonomy (GTDB): domain Bacteria; phylum Chloroflexota; class Anaerolineae; order Anaerolineales; family Villigracilaceae; genus CAYOUV01. Next base: position 260,089 of record CAWBNG010000007.1, on the reverse strand, counting down.
TTCCTTTTCTAAATTTCAAACTACGTCAATGCTGTTTGCAGGATGATAATATTGTGTCTGATCGAAGGAAGAAAGTTCTGCGGTTTTCTTTAATTCGAAACACAGATGTCGAGAATTCTTTTCCAATTGATTTCGGGAGATCAAGTTCTGAGTGCTATGAGTAGCTTGAGCAAAAAAATAACCACACTTTTACGTGATAAATGGTTTCGTAAAGGGATTTGTTGGTTAGGAACAATTGCGTCATCAGGGTTATTTCTATGGCTGATTAGCCGTCAGAAATGGGATCTTGTTCTAATGAGTGCGAGCCACATTGCCCTTTGGAGCATCCCGGTGGTGATTGCATGTTATGTATTAGCTCAGGCAGCCAATGCGGGCCGCTGGTTTTCACTGCTGCTAGCCCAAAAAGTAAATATAAGTTATTGGCAGGCGTTTTCAATCGTTCTTGTGGGAGCATTTGCTTCTAACTTTTTACCAACAACCATTGGCGGGGATACGATCCGGGCTGTGGCAATTTTCCAATATACGGATAGAAAAGCTGTCGGTTTGGGGTCAATCGTACTAGATCGTCTGCTCAACATAACGTCTATGGCATTTACCCTACCGATTGCATGGTATGTCTTCGGAAATCCAGTTGATTTGATATCCAGATCGACACCTACGGTGCAAGTTGCCCCCTTTGGTTTTGTGTCAGGCCATTGGAAAGGGTGGTTTGAGAAGGCGTTTGCTAAAACTCTGCGTGCCTACAGGGTTTGGGCAAATCAACCCTGGGCATTAGCTCAAGCATTTTTAATTGCCATAATCTCGAATCTGTTAGTGATGTTTGGCAGTTGGATTATGACTCAACAGCTTGGGATGGGAGTTACCTTTGTCCAAGTCATGGGTGTAGTGTCGATAAGTTATGTAGTGACCAACCTGCCCATTTCTATAAATGGTTATGGTATTCGAGAAATTGCCTTAACAACACTATATGTGAAGTTGGGTTCGAGCCTGGAACAAGCAACTACCCTGGCCTTGATTATTCGAATAATCGGTGTTTTGGTGACAACACCCGGTGCATTTTGGTTGTCCAAGTTATCTTTACTTGGGAATGAGAAGGTTGAACCCCACTTTGATAATGGCAGCGAGTAACGGTTTGTGATCTTGCTGCCAGTTGTGAGCGAATAATTTCGGCTACATGTTTTGATTGTTGGTTATATCGGAGGGATTTGGAAACCGTTGAAAATGAAATATATACTACCTCGTTTTATTTTGGGGAACTATGGCGATTTAGCAAGTCGCTGGGGATTGCTTCGAGCTCTCGATAATATCGGCATCGAAGATGTAACAGTTTTTTCCCGCGATATTGAGGACGTGCCAAAATTACCTTATCGAGTCCTCACGTATCGCCCTCTTAAAAATTTGCTTCAAGGTTATTCGGGCTGGCGGCTTCTACTCAATAACGATTATGTACTATGGTCTGTTGGGTTGGATTTGCAGGATGACTCCAGCCTGGTTCGCATTATTTATTTGTGGATTACCTTTAAGTTTTACCGTATCTTGGGTTTACGGATAATTTCACTGTTTCAAGGGGCTGGCCCGATTACTACGAAGCTAGGAGCTAGCCTAGCCAAAAAAACTCTACAATTAGTTGACATATTTGTAGCCCGTGATCCAGGGACATATAAACTGGTAGGGGAAATTGATAATAGTATAAACCGCGTCCTGGCGTATGATGCTATCTTCCTGCCCGATTTAGAGGAGGACATAAAAAATGTACCTGACGCTCAAATGGATTTGATAACACCATTAGTAGATTCGAACGATCTGCCGGTGATTGGCATAAACATTCGTCAGTGGTTTCATTTCACTTCGAGTTTTTTTCCATATGAGTTATCGAAAAAAACATTTGTGAAACGCTCGCAATTAAAAATGAGGGAAATAATTGATACGACTGTCCAATTCGTTCGTGTGCTTCGTCAAAAAATGGATGCAAAAATATTGCTCATCTCCGCTTATCAACCGGGAATTGTTCCCTGGGAAGATGATATGACCTGGTTAACAATAGTCGGGTCACATTTTTTGGATGATGATCGAGTTGTTTTAGTTAATGAGGGGCTATCGATCCCAGGATATTTCTCATTAATTTCCCGTCTTGATCTTGTGGTTGGGATGAGGCTCCACACAACATTAACAGCCCTGCGATTTGGCGTACCGGCAATCAATATAAGCTATACTTTGAAGGGTAATGATTTTTTTCAATATTTGGGATTAGACAAGAATGTGTTTGACTTGTCGTTTTTTTTGACATCCCCAGAAATCATTGTGGAACGCGTCCAGGAAATTTTTAATTCCTACGATAGTGAAAAAGAATTTATAACTTTGCAAGTTCAACAAGCCATTGACCATAATATGAAAGTTTTGCAGGATGTACTTTCCAAAACCAACTTCCCCGAGTAGTTACTGAAGGTATCACAAAGTAGAATAAAATGTCATTCTTTAGAAGAATCGGGAAGAAGAGAATTGCGAATTCTTGTCTTAAGTCATGAACTTCCGCCGGTAGGCGGAGGTGGCGGACGCGTGGCCCAGGATATCTGTCAGGGGTTGGTGGAGCGCGGCCATGAAGTCCGCATAATAACTGCCCATTTGAAGGGTTTGCCTCGCGAAGAGACTATCGACGGCGTGCGGGTCTTTCGCCTTGCATCAGGACGGCACTTCCCTTTTCGTGCAGATTTGATCGAGATGGCAATATATGATGTGGTGGCGGTCGCCTCTGGGCTGAGGATGATCCGTGAATGGCAGCCTGATCTGATTCATGCACATTTTGCGGTTCCAGCGGGTGCTGCTGCATACGTACTTTCCAGGCTGACTGGTGTTCCCTATGTCGTCACCGCTCATCTGGGTGACGTGCCTGGAGGTGTTCCCGAAAAAACGGAACGCTGGTTCCGATGGATTTATCCTTTTACGGCTCCGATTTATCGCTCTGCGGCCAAAGTGGTTGCGGTTAGTGAGTTCACACGGCAATTGGCGCAGGCTCATTATCCGGTTGCTATCGATGTCATCCCCAATGGAGTTGATTTACGAGGATTACCGGCACGCGTGAAAAATAAAAATGGTGCAGCCAGGATTGTTTTTGTGGGCAGGTTCATGCATCAGAAGAATCCCCAGCATGTAGTGACTGCACTGGCTGCCTTGCGAGATTTGCCCTGGATGTGTACCATGCTGGGTGATGGACCTTTGCGTCAGCAGGTTGAGATGGAAATTGATCGACAAGGTCTTGAAGATCGTTTTTTTCTGCCAGGATGGGTTGCCCCTCAGGATGTCCTTTCCTGGTATGCAAAATCAGATATCTTGCTGTTGCCTTCGCGTTCAGAGGGCCTGCCAGTAGTGGGTGTGCAGGCGCTGGCAATGGGACTTGTGCTGGCCATCAGCACAGCTGGCGGTAATGTGGAACTCGTCAAGAATGGCGAGAATGGGTTCCTGTTTGACCCAGGGGATATCGATACCTTAGTTTCAGGTTTACGGATATTGTTAGGGGATCGCCAAAGATTGTTAAAAGCAAGCAAACACAGCCTTGAACTTGCCAAGCGTTTTGACATTGAACTTGTAGTGAAACAATATGAAGCCTTATTCGAGCAAATTATTGGAAATGCAAAAAATCAATCAAAAGAATCGTAAAACACTTACATAGAAGGATTTGCCTCACCGGTTGTTTGTCAAGGGATACCAATGTATTTGTTAAAGGAATTCAACCTAATTGCTTTTGCACTGGCCCTTTTCTTGTGGGGGTTTAGTGGGTGGCTTTTGGCGCAGCGGTTTCTAGACCTGGGGCGTCATGAATATCTTATAGTTGGCTTGGGTCTGGGAATTGTGATTGCCAATTGGGGGGCAAATTTCATTGCTCGTTATGTTGCTCTTCCATTGGCTTTCTGGATTTCCGCTCTTTTGGTGTTGGTGATTGGAATCATCGCAGCATGGCCGATCCGGGAAACTCTAAGGCGGAACCTTTCTTTCTCTCCAGGTTGGCTTAGCCTGTATTTGGGATTGGCAATTTTGCTTGCCTTGTTGGGTAGAGGGCTGGGGATTTTTGATGATTACCAGAATCTGCCCACCGTTTCAATGATGGCGACTGGTGATATTCCGCCTCACTTTGCGCTCGATCCCAATGTGCGTTTTGGCTACCATCATTTTTTGCTATTATTCGCTGCCCAACTGATGCGAATGTTCCAAACGACTCCCTGGACGGCGCTCGACCTGGCGCGCGGTTTAACCACGGCATTAACCATCATTTTGGGTGGCTTGTGGGCTTACCACCTGACGCGCAACTGGATTGCCGGAACGTTCTCGGCGATTTTCCTGACCCTGGCCGGCGGCACGCGTTGGCTCATGTTGTTCCTGCCCGGCTCATTGGTCAAAGCCATATCCACTCACGTCACCCTGCTCGGATCGGCCGCCCAAAGTGGCCCGAATCTGGTCACACTTCTGGGCGAAGCCTGGAAGATCGACGGCGCCGGCCCCTTCCCGATCCCATTTGCCTGGGTGAGCGGCGTCCACGCTCCCCTGAACATGGCTCTGGGTGGCATGGGAACAACCCCGCTGCTCATCTTTTTGCTCTTGTTTTTTGTTTCACAATCCAAGCGTGATTGGAAGGCTGGCTGGCTGGTTGCCATCCTGTTGGCTTCTTTAGCGCTGGCGAATGAAGTGCAATACGGCATTTGGTACTTGGGCTTTTTCCTGGCTTTGGGTGCTTGGGCCATCATAAACCGCACCTTTCGATTAGCGAAATCGGTTTATCCCTGGATTCTTATCGCAGGTGTTGCCGGCTTACTGGCACTCTTTCAGGGTGGATTGTTGACCGAGGCTGCACGTGGATTGCTGCCCGGTGCCTCCGCAAGTTCAGCGTATTTTCGGAATTCTTTTTATTTTATCTGGCCCCCTTCGGTCATGTCAGCTCACCTGGGACCACTGGCCATTACTGATCCGTTCCAATTGCTGGCCGCAGTCCTGGAAATTGGTCCCGTGATCTTTGCTTTTCCCTGGGTGGTGATATGGGGACTGAAAGCGCTAAAAGGCGAGCGCTGGTTTGAAGCTGGTTTTGTTGGCTTGGGTGTCGTGAGCTTGCTCTCGATTTTCGTACAATATGCCGGAAACGCCGGTATCACTGCAACTGGCCGATTGTTTGTCGGCGTAATTGATGTTTGCAAGATTTACGCTGTTCCGTTGGTATGGCTCTGGGCTGAAAAACGTTCGCAAACTATCAAAGCCACTATGTTGAGCTTGGCAGGAGTATCCATGCTCAGTGGCCTTGTCCTGCTTGGAAATCAATTTAACGCGGCCTATAAACCTGTCGCTTCCTACTTCGTGTCTGACCTGGACGTTCGTATGTACGCTGCCTACTGGGACCAGCTTGAGCCGGGTGCGATGGTCTTCGATACGGTACCCAGCCGGCCGCCGACGATTTTCGGCCGATTTACCGACTCATCGATCACCTGGTACGTCCCCAAGGATAGCTGGGTGGACCTGGTCAAGGCCCCCGATCCGGTCAAAGTGCATGCAGCCGGGTTCCGTTATATGTATTTCGACAAGGATTATTTCAAGGAGCATCAGGATTTGCTGGGAAATCCGTGTGCCACCCTGATCCAGCAAATGGATGGTGCCAAAGAAAGTCATGGGGAGATGATTCCAGATTATCGGGAACTGGTTGATATCAGCAGTTGCAAATGATCCGGCAACCCGCCGCCCAAAATCGGGAGGCGTGGTTTTTTTGCTCACACAAACTTTAGTCTTTGCGCGGCAAAGGCTACCATTTTGACCAACAGCCAGCCATGCCGCCAGCGGTGGATGTTGGTGCTGCCATAGGTCCGTTCACGATAGCGGATGGGCAAGTCCACGATCTTAAGGTTAAGCTTGGCGGCCCCGAAAATCAGGTCGTAATCGCCGAAGGGGTCGAACTCACCAAAATAAGAGCGATTGCTGGCGATGAACTCGTAGTCTTTTTTCCAGAGCACTTTTGTGCCGCAGAGCGTGTCCTTGATGGATTGTCCCAGCAACCACGAGAAGGCTATGCTAAAAAATTTATTCCCCCACAGATTGAGGCTGCGCATGGCCTGCCCTTCCATTGGATAAACCAGCCGTACCCCGTTGATGAACTCTCCAGTGCGGTTACAGAGTGCTTGGTAAAAACGCGGCAGGTCCTCCGGTGGGACGGTCAGATCGGCATCCAGGATCATCAAGATCTCGCCGCATGCCTGCTCGAAGCCGAGCCGGACTGCGTCGGCTTTGCCAATACCGGTTTGACGGTACACCCGGCTGGGGGTTGATGAATGCGCCGCAATCTCTCGTTCAATGGCCACATAGGTGTCGTCTTGCGAGTGTCCCTCGACGAAGATCAACTCCGTCTCGCTGCCCATTTTTGGCAGTCGTTTGAAAATCGTGGATATGTTGCCGGCCTCATTGCGGGCCGGGACAATTACCGACACTGATGGTTTCTCCTTCACCTCGATTGGCTGGGGGCGGGCGATGAGAAAATTGGCTAGCGCCAAGTGGCTGAAGGGCCAGAAGCGTACCAGGAAGCGATTGAGCAGGCTGTCCAGGAACGGCAATGGCAACGGCCACAGCACCTCATGCCCGGAACGAATAAGCTCGAATCCAGCCAGCCTGAGCATACCGATTACATCGGGCTGGGTAAGCCAGTTCTGCGGCAGCAGTGGGTTGGCAAGCTGGAGTTTTTGAGCGATTCCCAGCGGCAATTCCCAAAGATGGCTGTAAAAGTTGATTACGATACGCGTGCGAAATGTACACAGACGCGAAATTTGCTCGAAAGCCGCCTGAACGTCCCATAAGTCGTTGATCGTGTCGGAGAAAATGATGACGTCAAATGGGCCTTCAACCGCGGAAAGATCATGGGCGTCGGCCTGAAGGAAGTCCAATTCTGGATGGCGTTGGCGCGCCCGTTCGACCATGCCCTCGGCAAAGTCCACCCCCAGGCCGTATCCTGGCCGGACGCTTGCCAGCAAATCCCCCTCCCCGCAGCCAATCTCCAGCACACGCTGGCCCGGGCTGATTAGAAAACGGTAGATCGCATCCAGGCGGCGGTGATAGCTTCCGCCCCATCCCTGCCAAGTGCTGCGTTTTTGCGCGATGTGATTCCAGTGCGACTGGCGGGCATGGCGGTAGGATTTAGCGGTGGTTGTTGTGGGCAGGATCTCCATTATGTCAAAATTGTATATGGGTTGTCTGGTTTTGCAAAGGGCAGTCCCTTGACCGTCCACCTGTTGAGGTTATAATTCAATCGCTGAATTTTGGTTATTCGGTTTGCTCGAAAATATTGATTGGCGGAATCCTGTGCTCGCTTTAATTCAATGGAAATAAACCAGAAAATGATACCCCCATCGCGTCTAACCTTTTGGCGGTTGATCTTATTCGTATTCGGAGCCTTGGTGTTTGGCTCGGTTTGGCAGGCAACAGGCTATGCCCGTTCAATGGGCATTGATTTTCTGGCCAGCACGAGCTGGAGTCTGGCTCTGACAGCCCTGGTTCTGGCGGGATTGTTTTGCTTACTGTTGGTCGGGTTAACCTGGACCTCCTGGCGCGACCGAATCCTATCAGTGTTGGAATTCGGCCAGGATGTGCGCCTGTCGCGCCTGCCAGGGATTACACTTTATCTGGGAATTGTCGCCTCATATTTAATTTTTGATACCAATCAAAAGTTAAATTTCCTATTGCGTAGTCAGGATGCCTTTCGCTGGCTGGTGTTTCTGGGATTTGCGCTGGCAGGCGCCAAGGTTCTGAAAACAAATTGGAAAGATGTTCCCCTGGTGCTGGTTTTTGCGATCCCGATATTGGTTCAGGCCAGCCTTCATCGAATTGTTGCTTATCTTCCCGCCATTACGGATTATCCCTTTGCCTTGCGCTGGTCCGAAACCAGCCGTTTTTATTACCCCTCGTTATTCCTTTCACAAGGGATATACGGGCAGAGATTTCCCTGGCCGATACTGCACCCCAGTTTGCACTTATTGCTCGTCCCACCATATCTTTTCAATGCTCCCCTTTGGTTCCATCGTTTTTGGCAAGTGGCGATTTGGTTATTATTGTTGGGCTTGATTTCACCTGCCTTGATTTCGCGCCTCAAAATTCATAATCGCGTGTTGAAGTGGAGTTTTGGATTATGGGTGTTCCTTTATCTTTTTGTTGGGCCGCTCTACTTGCATCTAGCAGTGCCTGTCTTGATCATGCTGTGGGGGTTTACCCTGAAGGATGAGCGCCGTATTTGGCTGGCCTTGATTCTCAGTTCAATCTGGTGTGGCATCAGCCGGATAAATTGGTATCCTATGCCGGGTATATTGGCTGCCAGTTTATATTTGCTGGAAGTGCCGTATCGCGGCAAATCTCTCTCCCGCTATTTGGCCAGACCTGCTTTGTGGTTTGTGAGCGGCACAATGATCGCACTCGCTTCAGAACGTGTATATATTGCCCTTTCGGGAATTTCGGAAACGAGCTTTTTCTTTACCAGCCTGTCATCCGATCTACTCTGGTATCGTCTTTGGCCCAATGCTTCCTACAACTTTGGAGTATTGCCTGGTATCCTGATTTTCTCTTCCCCACTTTTAATTGCAATTGGGGTGCTCAGCTATAGGCATCGTACCGATTGGCATCCGCTGCGATTGGGACTGCTTGTAAGTGCCTTGCTGGTGCTCTTTGCTGGAGGCATCATCGTCTCCCTCAAGATCGGGGGCGGAGCAAATTTACACAATATGGATGCCTATACGCTTCTCTTGCTGATTATTTTTGCTTACTTGTTCTTTGGGCGATATGCGCCTGAAGATGGTCGGGCAGCGAAACCGATTGCATTCCATTGGAGTTTGATCGCATTGCTCGTTTTGATCCCGATGTGGTTCACGTCGTCATCGAGAGTTACTTTATTTACCTATGATCACGCCGAAGCCCAGGCGACATTGGCTGCGCTCCAACAACGGGTCGATCAGGTCAATGCGCAAGGCGGGGAGATCCTCTTCATCACACAACGCCATCTGATTTCCATGCGCATGCTCAAAGGGGCTCAACTGATCCCCGAATACGAGCGCGAAGAATTGATGGAAATGGCTATGGCACAAAACAAAGCTTATCTGCTCTCCTTTGAATCCGACATGCGGCACCATCGTTTTGCAGCGATCGTCGTCGATCCGCTAAAATTCAATTACCAGGATAGTAGTTCTGCAATGGGAGAGGAAAACAATGCCTGGGTGCGGTACGTGGTCAAACCCATCCTGTGTAATTATCGTGAAGACCAGGCCTTTCCCGCAGATAGCATCGCGATTTACGTTCCACAGGATGGACCAGGAAACTGTCCTTAAATTCAACAATTGAATTTTGATGTATAATTCAGCAACTGAATTTTGGAATTATGGAAACTTCCCCTGATACTGGCCGCGAAATGGCCATCCTTGAACATATCGAACACGATCCGGATGTGACCCAGGCGACCCTGGCCACCCAGCTTGGTGTGGCGGTTGGGACGGTCAACTGGCATCTTAAGCGTCTGATATCCAAAGGCTATGTGAAGATCAAACGTGCGGAACGCAAAAAGCTGCGCTACATCATTACGCCGGAAGGGATCGCACTCCGAGGGCGCCTGACCGTGGATTACGTGGAGCAGCAGTTCAAGCTGTACCGCAATATGCGTCAGCGGGTGAAGGAACAGATTGAGAATATCCGTCTGGCGGGTTATAAGAGCGTCAAAATCGAAGGCGGGGGCGATGTAGCCGATGTCTGCCGGTTGACGTGTATCGAACAGGGATTGGAGATCACCCAGGATGGGGATGCTCCGGTGCTCGAAGTGCGTGGCCTGAAAGTTCTATTGCACATGGAGGTGGAGGCATGAATCGAGACCGGCATGTGCTGATCACGGGTGGGGCTGGTTACATTGGTTCGCTGTTGGCGGCTGACTTGCTGCGTCTTGGTCACCGGGTAACGGTTATGGATTTGCTACTTTTCGGTGGCGAATCCTTGTTGGGTTTCCTGCAACACCCGCGCTTCAGTTTTATCAAAGCCGACGTGACCGAACCACGCGCGATCCGCGACTCGCTGCCGCGTGATTGGCCGAAACCGGATGCATTGGTTCATTTGGCAGCGATCGTCGGTTTTCCCGCCTGCCAGGCAGTGGGCAGCCAGGTGGCCTGGAAGTATAATGTCGAGGCCACGCAAATGGTCTTCGAGCAGGCGGATAGCCTGGGCGTGGAACGCTTCGTGTTTGCCTCCACATACAGCAATTATGGCCGATCCGATGGCCAACCGGTGACCGAGAAGTCGCCGCTCAATCCCCAATCCCTATACGCTGAAACGAAAATCGCGGCTGAAGAATATTTGCTCGGGCAAAAAGACGCGCAATGCGCCCCCCTGATTTTTCGGTTTGCGACCCTGTATGGTATTTCTCCGCGCACACGCTTTGACCTGATTGTCAACCAGTTCACCCTGGACGCATATGCCAAGCGCGAGTTGATCATCTATCAGCGTGGTTATTCGCGTTCGTTCGTGCACGTTCAAGATGTGGTGCGCGGCATCATTCTGGGATTGGATGCCCATGACGAGAAAGTTCGCGGACAGGTATACAACCTGGGAACCGAAGATGGTAATTTTAGCAAGGATGAAATCGTTGGATTTGTACTCAAACGCTTGCCGGAGACTTTTGTGCATTACAAAGATATGTCCTTTGGGGGGGACATGCGCGACATTACCGTCTCGTTTGAGAAGATCCGGCGCGAGCTGGGTTTCAAAGCCACACTGACCGTCGACGACGGTGTGCGCGAAGTGCTCAACGCGATCCAGACCGGGTTGATCCGCAATCCTCAAGATAAACATTATCGCAATGCGCAGTTTATTGTCCAATAAGGAAACCTGACATGACTGAAAACTTCTGGCAAGCAAAACGCGTGGTCGTGACCGGAGGGGCCGGGTTCCTTGGTTCGTTCGTGACCGAAAAACTACGTCAGCGAGGTGCGACCGATATTTTTATCCCACGCATCGAAGACTACAATCTGGTCGATCGTGAGGCTGTCCGACGCCTGTATGATGACCTTCTCGCGGGCATTGACCCGAAGAATATGGTCGTCATTCATTTGGCCGCCCACGTTGGCGGGATCGGGGCAAATCGCGAGCACCCGGCCGAATTCTTTTACGACAACTTGATGATGGGGGTTGAGTTGATGCACCAGGCCTGGCAGCGCGGGGTCGGCAAGTTCACCGCCATCGGGACGGTCTGCGCTTATCCCAAGTTTACGCCTGTGCCCTTCAGGGAAGAAGACCTGTGGATTGGCTATCCTGAAGAAACCAATGCGCCTTACGGTTTGGCGAAGAAGATGCTGCTCGTCCAGGCGCAAGCTTACCGCCAGCAGTATGGCTTCAATGCCATCTATTTGCTGCCGGTCAACCTGTACGGACCGCGCGACAATTTCGACCTGACCTCCTCGCACGTCATCCCGGCCTTGATTCGCAAATCCATCGAAGCGCAGGAACGTGGCGAGAAGGAACTGGTCGTCTGGGGAGATGGCTCTCCGACGCGCGAATTCCTGTACGTGGAGGATGCTGCCGAAGCCATCCTGGCTGCGACCGAAAAGTATGATAGCGCCGAGCCGGTCAATCTTGGGTCGGGCCACGAAATATCGATCAAGGATCTGGCCGAGATGATCACCGGCCTGACCGGATTTGAAGGCAAACTGACCTGGGATGCGAGCAAGCCTAATGGTCAACCGCGCCGGGGTTTGGACGTGACGCGCGCCAGGGATTATTTTGGCTGGCAAGCCCAGGTAGGCTTCGAAGAAGGTTTGCGCCGCACAATCGCGTGGTACAGGCAAAACCGAAAGAACTGATTGCATGACTGAAGTTGCTATAGCCCCCAAGACGGAAGTACCGGTGATGGTCATCCGACCGTCGCGCGGTTTAGCCGCGCTCAATTTACGCGACCTGTGGGTCTACCGCGAGTTGATTTTCTTTATGATCTGGCGTGACTTGAAGGTGCGCTACAAACAGACGATGCTGGGCGCAGCCTGGGCAGTCATTCAGCCGGTAATGACCATGCTGGTGTTTACCTTTATATTTGGGAGTGTAGCCAAGCTCCCGACCGACGGCATCCCGTACCCGATTTTTTCGTACACGGCTTTGCTGCCGTGGGGATTGTTCACAACGGCGCTCAACTCTGGCAGCCGCTCGCTGACCTCCAACAACAACATGATCACCAAGATTTATTTTCCGCGGCTGGTTTTACCGCTGGCCTCGGTCATGGCTGGCCTGGTGGATTTTGCGATTGCCTTTGTGATCCTGATTGGCATGATGTTCTACTATCATGTCGTCCCGACCACTGCAATCTGGACCCTGCCAGCTTTTCTGTTGCTGGCTCTGATCACTGCCCTGGGGGTTGCGTTATGGCTTTCGGCCATCAACGTCAAGTACCGTGATGTGGGTTATGCTTTGCCGTTCCTGACCAATTTCTGGCTGTTCATCACCCCGGTGGCTTACTCGGCCAAGGTTATTTCCGACAAATGGCAGTTGCTCTATTCGCTCAACCCGATGGCAGGCGTGGTCACTGGATTCCGCTGGGCACTGCTGGGCACCCAAATCCCCTCCGGGAGCACCCTGGCAGTTTCGGCAGGTATTTCCCTGTTGGTGCTGGTCAGCGGATTGTTCTACTTCCGTAATATGGAACGCACTTTCGCGGATACGATCTAGCCATGACCACAGCCATCCGTGTTGAACACGTCAGCAAGCGTTACCGCATCGGCAGCGCGCCGCAGAAATTCCGCTATGGGATGCTGCGCGACCAGATCGTGGACACTTTGAGCGCGCCAATCCGCGCCATCCGTTCTTTGGGCAAGGATATTCCCAAAGTTACCCCCAATTACATCTGGGCGCTGCACGACGTATCGTTCGACGTCCAGGAGGGACAGGTGCTCGGCATCGTCGGCCGCAATGGGGCCGGGAAGAGCACCCTGCTCAAGGTGCTCTCGCGCGTGACCGAACCGACCGAGGGGGAGATCACCCTGCGCGGACGGGTCGGGTCGCTACTTGAAGTGGGCACTGGCTTCCACCCCGAATTGACCGGTCGCGAGAACATTTACCTCAACGGGGCCATTCTGGGTATGAAGCGCAGCGAGATCGAAAGTAAATTCGATGAGATCGTGGCCTTCTCGGAGGTCGAACAATTCATCGACACACCGGTCAAACGCTATTCGTCGGGCATGTACCTGCGGTTGGCTTTTGCCGTCGCGGCCCACCTTGAGCCCGAAATCCTGGTCGTGGACGAAGTGCTGGCCGTTGGCGATGCCGAGTTCCAACGCAAATGCCTGGGCAAGATGGGCGACGTCGCCCAGCAGGGACGTACCGTCTTGTTCGTCAGTCACAACATGTCTGCCATCCTGCGCCTGACCCAGGAAGCGATCGTGATCGAGAAGGGACGCCTGACCAAACGCGCTCCCACAGCCGAGGCAGTAGATTACTACCTTTCGTCCGGGCATGCCAGTGCCGGCGAACGTTTCTGGGACGAGGACGAGATCCCGGCCAACGCTGGGCCGTTCCGCCCGGTCGCACTGCGCCTGCGTGATCCGCGCGGAGAGGTGGTCGACACGCTGCGCTCGACCGAGCCGACCATGCTCGAAATGGAATACCAGTTGTCTGCGCCGATCACCGGCCTGCGAGTGGGACTGTATCTCAACACGGTGCGCGGTGAGTTCGTGTTGACGTCCTTTGACACCGACAGCCCGGAAAAATTCGAGAAATTCAGCGCCCGTACCCCGGGACGTTACCTCAGTCGCTGCCAGATCCCGGCCGATTTCCTGAACGAAGGTCGCTATGCGATTGGTGTGAACGCCAGCTCCTTCGGTGTACGGCGCTACTTCCAGGATGAGCAAGCCCTGGCCTTCAACGTCGATGCGACCGGCGCGCCAGGCATGCAGTGGCCCGAACAGCGCCTGGGTCCCATCCGCCCGCTTCTGGATTGGGAGATCGAACAAATCGGATGAACGTCATCCGTCCGAAAGACCTGCTCAAGAATTCGCTTGGCAGCCTGCCTTACGCGGCAGACCTGTATTTCTTGCTGCGCCAGTCCCGCCCGCAGACGCGCTACAATCTTGAGCAACTGGCAGCCCATCTCCCCGAGGCAGTCGCGCAGGTACGTCCGTTTGCCCAAAAAGCACCCAAAGGGAAACGCCTGCTGCTGTTTGCCACCCTGCATTACTGGGTCGAACAGGCGGTCATGATCGGGCTGGCCCTGCGCGGCCTGGGACATGAGGTCACGGTAGCCTATCTGCCTTACGCGGACTGGCGCAAGCCGGTCAACGCCTTCGATTTACGTCGCCAGGACCTCTACACCCAGCGCGTGCTCGCGCCGGCTGCCGATTTGATCCAGGTCGTCTCCCTGCTGGATCTCAAGCCTGAAAAAGATTTGCCCGAGCAGTTGCTGCAAGGTATCGAAACCGTTTCGACCTACGATGCGCAGTACACCCTGCAGGTCGAAGAGGTCGATCTGGAATCCGAGATCTTCCGCCTGCGTACGCAGCGCAATCTGGAGGCGGCGCGTACCGCGTTGGCCTGGATGGAATTCCAGCGCCCGGAGGTGGTCTTGATCCCCAACGGCACGATTACAGAGCTGGGAGCCGTCTACCGCGTGGCACGCCAGCTGGGCCTCTCGACCGTGACCTACGAATTCAACGATCAGCGCGAACAGATCTGGATTGCGCAGGACGACGAAGTCATGCATCAGAACACGGACGCGCTTTGGGCAGCGCGCAGCGGTCAACCTTTGACAAAAAAACAGCGCGAAACGATCGAAGCCTTGGAAGAAGCCCGCATGGGCGCGCGCGCGTTTGGCAAATCGTCCCGCAAATGGCAGGATGTGGCCAGCGTCGGCGGTAAGCAGATCCGCCGTGAGTTGGATCTGGACGAGCGTCCGGTAGTCCTGCTGGCGACCAATGTCCTGGGCGACAGCCTGACCCTGGGGCGCAACCTGTTTGCCGCGAGCATGGCAGACTGGATCGCGGGTACCGTCCGGTTTTTTGCTGCCAAGCCCGAGGTTCAGTTGGTGATCCGCATCCATCCCGGCGAACGGCTGACGCACGGACCATCGATGGCCGATGTAGTCAAGGAAGCGCTGCCCGAGGTCCCGTCCCACATCCACCTGATCGGCCCGCTGGAGCAGGTCAACACTTATGACCTGATGGAGATTACCAGCCTGGGGCTGGTCTACACGACTACCACCGGGTTGGAAATGGCCATGCACGGCCTGCTGGTTGCGGTCTGCGGCCAAACCCATTACCGCGGGCGCGGCTTCACCTTCGACCCGAATTCGTGGGATGAGTATTTTGCAATGCTCAACCAACTGTTGCGTAATTTGCCCGCCCGGCACCTGGCGCGTGAGCAGGTCGCACTGGCCTGGAATTATGCTTACCGCTTTTTCTTCGAGTACCCCCAGCTCTTCCCGTGGCGGCTGATGCATTTCTGGAAGGATGTGGACATTTGGCCGCTTGAGCGCGTGCTCTCCGAAGGCCGCACCGAATTTGGTAAAACATTCGAGCATCTGGCCGGTGAGCCGATCATTTGGTAAATGGCAAATAAGGAATTATGACCGACACGAAACAACAGGTACGCGAATTTTACGACCAGATCGGCTGGCAGCAGGAACAGGATGGACTGTACCAGAATGCCCGCTATGAAGACCTGCGTCCGGTCTCGGCCGAATACATCCACAAGACTCGCCTGCGGATCAATCAGGGCATTGCCGGGGAAGGCCGCTACCTGCTGGACGCCGGGTCGGGTCCCGTGCAATACGACGAATATCTGACTTACTCTCAGGGGTATCAGAAGCGCGTCTGCCTGGACATTTCAATCCAGGCCCTGAGGGAAGCCCGCCAGCGGATCGGGGAACGCGGTCTGTTTGTGGTTGGCGACCTGGCCAATCTGCCGTTCAAAGCTGAAATCTTTCGATGGGATAGTCTCGCTGCATGCCATCCATCATTTGCCGGTCGATGAGCACAAACGGGCTTACAGCGAATTGTTCCGATTGCTCAAGCCCGGCCGCAGCGCCGCCGTTGTCAACGGCTGGACCCATCCGGCGCTAACCAACTGGCTGGACAGCCTGGTCGTCTTTTCGCGTCGCTTGCGGCGCGTGCTGCGCGGCAAGCCGGCGCGCGCCCATCCCAAGGAAGGTAAGGGAACCTACGTGCAGAAGACCAGCGCCCGCTGGCTGCGCAGCGAACTGGGTGAGGGGATGCAAGTCGAAATTAACTGCTGGCGTTCGGCCAGCACGCGTCTGCTGCGGACCTTCATTCACCCCCGGCTGGGTGGAGCGGTCATTTTGCGCTGGTTGTATCGCCTGGAAGATAAATTCCCACGTTTCTTTGGCGAGAACGGTCAGTATCCGCTGATTATGATTCGAAAATCGTGAAACCGGAAACCTCAATTTCTGCAAAAAACGGAGCAGATATGAATTGGAAAGATAAAGTTATTCTCATCACCGGTGGCACCGGCTCGTTTGGCAAGAAATTTACTAAAATCCTGCTGGATGATAAACAGCCGAAGAAGATCATCATTTTCAGTCGTGATGAACTCAAGCAGCACGAGATGCGCGTGGCCGGGTTTACGCATCCATCCCTGCGCTATTTCATCGGAGACGTACGCGACCGCGACCGCCTGCTGCGCGCCATGAACGGGGTAGACGTGGTCGTCCACGCCGCAGCACTCAAGCAGGTCCCGGCCTGCGAGTACAATCCGATGGAAGCCATTAAGACCAACATCATCGGCACCTCCAACGTGGTTGAGGCGGCTCTGGACGCCGGTGTGCAGAAGGTGCTGGCGCTCAGCACGGACAAAGCCGTCAACCCGGTCAATCTGTATGGGGCCACCAAACTGGCCGCCGAAAAGCTGGTCATCCAATCCAATGCTTACGCTGGTGGAAGAGCCACGCGCTATTCGTGTGTGCGTTACGGCAATGTAGTCGGATCGCGCGGTTCGGTTGTGCCTTTGTTCTTGAAGCAGCGCACTGGTGGCAAAGTCACCATCACTGACGAACGCATGACCCGCTTCTGGCTTTCACTGGAGCAGGGCGTGTATTTCGTGATCAACTGCATCGAGCAGATGGAAGGGGGCGAAGTGTTCGTTCCCAAGATTCCCAGCACAAAAGTGGTCGATTTGGCCAAGGCCATCGCTCCGCAGGCGCAGGTTGAGATCATCGGCATCCGTCCCGGCGAGAAGCTGCATGAGGTGTTGATCTCCGAGGACGAAGCGCGCAATACGGTCGAACTGGAGCACATGTTTGTCGTCCAGCCGGCCGAAGCGCTGTGGTTTGGCTATCAGTGGCAGCATAAGGGCAAATTGCTCCACGACGGATTCCGCTATTCCAGCGACAACAATACCGAGTGGTTGGACGTGGAAGGCATCCAGGAATTTATTGCGCCATTCGAGTCGCTCGATGCTGCCGGCAAGTTGGAAGGCTAAATGCGCATTCTGGTCACTGGTGCAAGCGGCCTGCTTGGGTTGAACTTGAGTCTTTTGATGTCCGGTACCCACCAGATCATTGGCGTGGACCGCAGCAAGCTGGGAAATGTCCCTTTCCAATTGGTCAAAATGGATCTGCTGGGAAATGGTGCGATTGAGGCCATCCTGGACGAATCTCACCCGGAGGCTGTGATCCACTGCGCGGCGCTGGCCGATCTCGACGCCTGTGAGCTGGACCCGGATGTTGCGCAGCGCCTGAACGCAATCCTGCCCGGCGAACTGGCCGAGTTGTGTGCGAAGCGCGGGATCAGATTGATCCATATCTCCACGGATGCTGTTTTCGATGGGACGAAAGATGGCGTCTACACCGAAGAGGATGCCCCCAACCCGCTGGGGATCTATGCCCGCACAAAGCTCGATGGCGAGGCTGCCGTCTTGGCTGCTGACCCGCAGGCGGTGGTGGCGCGCGTCAACTTTTTTGGCTGGAGTCTCTCCGGGACACGTTCGCTCTCAGAGTATTTCGTCAATCATCTAATCGCCGGGAATAAATGCAACGGGTTCAACGATGTCAGGTTCTGCCCGCTGTTCGTCGGGGACCTGGTGGGGATCCTGGTGCGGATGCTGGAGCAAGGCCTGTCGGGGCTGTATCACGTGGTCGGGTCGCAGGCGCTTACCAAGTTCGACTTTGGCGTGCAAATCGCGCGGCAGTTCGGATTCGATGAAAACTTGATCCAGCCAATATCCATCGCGGAATCCGGCTTGACGGCCAAACGTTCCCCCAACTTGCGCTTGTCTGTCCACAAGCTATCCACAGATTTAGGCATCGAAATCCCCACTGTCTCCACCGGAATCGAGAAGTTTTATACACAGGCCCAACAAGGTTATCCACAGAAAATGCGCAGTTATCAACAGGAGTGAGATGAAAACCCTCTTAAACTCGAGGGATTGGCATTATTCGGGTTATCTATTTTTTGGTTTTCACAATTGGGCTATGCCTGGTGGTGGTATCCCGTGCTATTATTTGTCCCCGATCTCAGCATGCTCGCGTATCTGGCAGGGACACGGGCCGGTGCGATCGTCTATAACGTTATTCACCATCATGCGCTTTCGATTGGGTTGTACCTGCTGGGCTTTTTTCTGGGCAATCCAATCCTACAACTTGCGGGTGTCATTTTGCTCGGGCACTCAAACCTGGACCGCCTGTTTGGTTATGGTTTGAAATATTCAGATTCTTTTCAAAATACTCACTTGGGTGAGATCGGAAAAGAATACGGAGAAACATATGGACATTAGAATCAGCTCTCGCACCATCGGTCCCAACCATCCGACCTATTTCATCGCCGATATCGCCGCCAATCACGACGGTGACCTGGAACGGGCGAAGTTGCTGATCCGCCTGGCGAAAGAGGCCGGTGCTGACGCAGCCAAGTTCCAGAACTTCGACGCGCCAAAGATCGTCTCGGATTACGGCTTTTCGCACATGAATGCCCAGGTCAGCCATCAGGCAACCTGGAAAAAGTCGGTGACTGAAGTGTATCGGGCTGCCTCCATTCCATTCGAGTGGACCATGACCCTCATGGAGGAATGCAACGAGGTTGGCATTGATTATTTCTCTTCGCCTTATGACTTTGGTGCGATTGATTTCCTGGATCAGTATGTTCCGGTCTACAAGGCTGGCTCCGGTGAAATCGACTGGATCGAAGCGCTTGAGCGGATGGCCAGCAAGGGTAAACCGTTCTTCGTCGCCACTGGCGCATCGACGATTGGCGAAGTGCAACAGGCCGTTCACGCGATTCTCAAGATCAACAAACAACTGGTGCTGATGCAATGCAACACCAACTACACTGCCAGTCCCAAGAACTACGATTACCTGAACCTGAACGTGCTCAAGACATACGCCAGCATGTTCCCCGACGTGATTCTGGGTCTGTCGGATCACACCCATGCGATTGCTCCCGTGGTGGGTGCGGTGGCGCTGGGCGCGCGCGTGGTTGAACGTCATTTTACGGACAGCAATGACCGTGAAGGGCCCGATCACAAATTTGCCATGAATCCGGAAAATTGGGCCAGGATGGTCGAGGAGACGCGCCTGCTGGAACGCGCGCTGGGCAGCCCGGATAAGTTTGTCGCTGACAACGAACGCGACACCGCCGTCGTCCAGCGCCGCTGCCTGCGTGCCGCCCGTGACATCAAGGCTGGCGAAACCTTCACGCGCGAGATGATCGACGTGCTGCGACCGGCCACGCCCGGGGCAATCAAACCGGACCAGATCCAGGCGGTGATCGGCACTAAAGCCCTGCAGGACCTCCCGTTGGGCAGGGAATTACGCTGGACCGACCTGGGCGCGTAAATCCTTGACCGCGAAGGGTACGCAGTTGCAATTTTCTTTGCGCTCTTTGCTGTCTCGTGCCCCGCACGGTGTGTTCTTCGTGGTTGGCTCGTTTCTAAACACATGAAAGTCATCTATTTTTCTTTCGATTACTCCCCGCACGACCACCGCTTTCTGTCGGCCTTGTCCGAGAGTGGGCATCAGGTCTATTACGTACGCCTGCAGCGCGGATCGCGGCAGATGGAAGACCGGCCGGTCCCGTCGAAAATCGAGCAGGTGCAGTGGGCGGGCGGTCAGCAAATTTTCCGCTGGCGAGATTTGCTGAAGTATGTGCTGGGACTGCGCCGTGTCATCCGCCGCCTCCAGCCTGACCTGATCCATGCCGGCCCGATCCAGACCTGCGCCTTCATCGCCGTGTTGAGCGGCTTCCGACCGGTCCTGACTATGTCATGGGGCTTTGACTTGATGAAAGATGTCGCGCGCGGGCCCTGGTGGCGCTTTGCGACGCGCTATACGTTGAAGCGCAGTGCCTATTTCACCAGCGATGCGCAGGTCACGCGCGACAAGGCCGTTGTCAACGGGATGGACCCGCAGAAAACCGTCGTCTTTCCCTGGGGTGTCGACCTGGAGCACTTTTCCCCGCACCCGCGCGCGAAGTCCCCTTGGCGCGGACCAGGGCTTTACCCTGTTTTGCAACCGCTCCTGGGAGCCGAATTACGGCGTGGACGTCCTGGCCCGGGCTTTCGTCCGGGTGGCGCAATCCAGGCCGGAGGTGAGTCTGCTGCTGTTGGGCGGCGGTTCGCAGGGCGCGGCCATCCGTCACATTCTGGAGCGCGGTGGCGTGGCAGAACAGGTCACATTTCCCGGTTACATCAGCAATCAGGACCTGCCACGCTATTACCGCATGGCGGATATGTTCATCTCGGCCTCGCATGTGGATGGCTCGTCCGTCTCACTGATGGAAGCCCTGGCCTGCGGATCTGCCATGCCTGGTGTCCGATATTCCTGCCAACCAGGAATGGGTTAGCGACGACCAAAACGGCTGGCTGTTCCCGGACGGCGATGCCGAGGCGCTGGCGAACTCAATCCTGAGAGCTATGGACGCGCGCGATAAGCTGGTTAAAATTGGAAGTGGAGCGCGCCTGATTGCAGAACAGCGCGCAGACTGGCAAAAGAATTTTGCCAAATTACTCGAGGCTTATGCCATTCTTCAAAAATAGGAGGTTCGTATGATTATCTTGACTCTCATCCTGGCATTGGGATTTGCCATTGTGGCTGTCATCTTTGCCCTGCAAAATACAGCATTGGTCACGGTGACGTTCTTCGGCACCAATGTGGACGGTTCGCTGGCACTGTTTATTTTGCTATCTGTGGCAGTCGGGGTCTTGATTGGCGTGCTGGTGATGATTCCCGGCTCGATCAAACGCAGCTTTGAACTCAGAAGCCATCGCAAACAGATCAATACCCTAGAGAAAACCCTGGATGAACACAAATCGCTACTGACAGAAGTGGAGCAACCCACCGAGGTTGAACCCCCGGTCGAACCCCAAGGCTGAACTTAAATTACCCGGGCTTTGGTGAGTGGATCATGAAAGTTATATCGGCCATCCTCGTTTTCAGCTTTTTGGTGTTCTTATTAGCGACCTTTGGGCCGGCTCAAACGCTAATATCCACGGTAACATCTACGCCAATCCCTACAATGGCTACCTTCACACCTAGCCCCAGCGCGACAATGACAAATACGCTTACCAACACACCACTGCCGACGGAAACCTCCACGCCAGAGCCCACTGCCACCAGAACGCCGACCTTCGGTGAGATGATGAAAAACAATATTGTCTTCTATCTCATCTACCCTGAAAAGGGGCGGACCGACGCCTGCGGTGATATCCGCGTGGACCCGATCATTTCAAAGCGCCTGCGCTCGGGTGACAAAGTCTACGATGTGCAAGTTGCCCTGAATATGCTCCTGGGTATTAATACCAAGATATATGGTGTTTGGTACAACGCTCTCTGGGATAGTGATATGACCATCAATAGTGTCGAATATCGGGCTAAGAAAGATTACATCCTGATCGACTTCGGCGGCCGGTTGCCCGCTGGTCACTTTGCCCCATGTGATGGGCCCGGAATCCGACAAGAGATCTGGACCACGATCCAGCACTATGGATTTAAAGAAAAAACTCTGACGGTCAACGGCCATTTCCTGATCGATGAGTTAGGACGCTAAAGTAAAATCCTCATGCGCACAGTAGCCATCATCCAGGCCCGCATGGGCTCCTCACGCCTGCCCGGTAAAGTGTTGTTGGAGATTGCCGGGAAGCCGATGTTGGGACGCGTCATCGAGCGGACGCGTCGCGCCCGGACTCTGGATGCCGTGATCGTGGCGACCACCGTCGACAGTTCAGACGATGCTGTAGCTGACTTCTGCGCTGCGCTGGATGTCCCCTGCCTGCGTGGTTCCGTCCAGGATGTGCTCGACCGGTACTATCAGGCCGCGCAGGAGCAGCAGGCGGATGTAATCGTCCGCATCACCGCAGATTGCCCGTTGATCGACCCGACTCTGGTGGACGAGGCCGTCACGACGCTGGTCGAGGGCGGTTACGACTTTGTCGCCAACCGCCTGCCGCCGCCCTTCTCGCGCAGCTATCCGATCGGTCTGGATGTGGAGGTCTGCACCTTCGCCGCCCTCGAGCAAGCCTGGCGAGAGGCCGACCAACCTTTCCAGCGCGAGCACGTCATGCCATTTTTGTACGAGGGCGTTACTTTGTCGAGCGTTCACCCCGCGCTCTCGGCCGGTGTTTCCCCGCGCGGATTTTCCATCGCCCAGTTGCACAATCCCATCGATTACGGCCGCATGCGCTGGACGGTGGACACCCCTGAAGATCTGGAGTTCGTCCGTCAGGTCTATGCCGCTTCAAAGGCCGCGATAGCTTCTCTTGGAAAGAAGTACTCGAACTTGTTCTCGCCGAGCCGCAATTGATGGAGATCAATGCCGGCATAAAGCATAAATCCTTGACGGAAATTGACCGGAGAGGGATCAAATGAAAAACAACTTTAAGTCACTGCTTTCAGTATTTGCAATGATTTCCCTTTTATTGCCAGCGGCGGCTTGTTCTGGAACCCCTCAACCCTCCAAAAACCCACAAGTGGCGGCAATTCAAACCATCCGTTTTGCTTTGGGACTACCGGAGTTGCCGCTCGAGTATGTGGAAGAGACGAACATGGTCAACTCACCCGATGGGAATTGGAAGGTCGCCCTGTTTAAGGACAGTGCGGGGCGGAAGTATTACGTCGAGATCAGAACGAATCGCGTGGTGGAAATCGATGCCCGGGATTTGTTGTCCAGGGATACTACGGGTGCGAGTGCTCTGACCCTGAAAGAGCTGCAGGACCGGGCTGAAAACATGGCCAGGGCGGCATTTCCAGACTTTTCATCCCTGGAGCCAAAATTGACTTACGAAGCGGGACAGAAGGGAGATAATTACTTTTTCACATGGCGGGACGATTATTCCCCAGCGTCATTTAATCGACCGTTTCTGCAATTGGCTTTTGTGAAAGACGGCCTATTGTTCGCTTATTACAATACACTCTCCTGGAAATAACCAAGGCTCGAATGCCGCTGATCACACTCTTTTCCGCCCCGAAGCCGTTTGCCGACGCACACATTGCCATCATCCAGCGCAATGCGATCAAATCCTGGGCGCTGCTGCCGGAGGTACGGGTCATCCTGCTGGGTGATGAGCCGGGCGTGGAAAAGGAAGCCAGAGAACTCGACGTAATCCACCTGCCGGGCGTGAAGTGCAGCGAGGGCGGTACGCCGCTCATCTCGTCCATGTTCCAACTGGCACGCGCTAACAGCGATAGCAACCTGTTGTGCATTATCAACACCGACATTCTATTGATGCCTGATTTCGTCGCGGCGGCGGAGCAAGTCCAAAGACAAAAGGAAAAATTTGTAATGCTCAGCCAGCGCTGGGATCTGGACCTCAGGCAGCCGATCGAATTCACTGTCGGTTGGGAAGATCGTTTGCGCTCCGCGGTCCATGGTCAGGGACAGCTTCACCGCCCCGCTGGTTCCGACTTTTTCCTGTTCCCTCGCACCTGCTATACCGAGGTGCCCGACTTCGCCATCGGCCGCGCTGGCTGGGACAATTGGATGATCTACCAGGCCCGCAAAAGCGGCTTTCCGGCCATCGACGCCACTCACGATGTGATGATCGTGCACCAGAACCACGATTACAGTCATCTGCCCGGCGGACAGCCGCATTACCATCATCCTGAAACGGACGAGAATATCCGCCTGGCGGGGGGGCGCCCGATGACGCGCTTCACCCTGCTCGACGCCGACAAGCGCCTGGTGGACGGCCATCTTCTGCCGCAAAAACTGGACCGCGCCCGGTTGTGGCGGCGTATCGAAGCCTGGCCGCTGCTGGCGCTGGGCTCGTCGCGCCTGTCGAACGCACTGTGGCGGCTGCGGAAGTTATTCAAATAAATTAATGAGAGATAAAAGATGAGAAAGAACAGATCAAATTTATTTCCTCTTTTAATAATCCTCGATTACCTTACACCCATATTAATCACAATTGGTATCGCCATTGTCCTATTTGTAAAAATGGCGCTAATTAGCCCTGGTCCAAAGAGTGAAACTTATGCAACTTTTTATTCGCTATCATCAGGCTTGCAGAATTACTATGACTTTAAGACTGCTTGGAAACCAAGAATACTTTCAACTGGTCTCTCTGCATTCACTGCTCATGTAAGTTACTGGCTACTTGCAAAAGCCTCGGTACCCATTGTAAAGACTTCTTCAGAGTTAACCATCGCTCTGTGGACGTCTGGCTGGTTTACTTTTAATTTCGCTGGCTTTTATTTCCTTCTTCAAAAGGCGTTCTCTTTTTTATATTTTCGGTACCTTTGCTGGAATTTCATTTGGTTATCTCAATCGAATGCATATGGCACTAAGGGTCTACCCAGCGGATTTTCCCGCACAATTCTTTTTTTCCTTATTTCTGCTTCTATTTACGAAAAAGAAATATTGGTGGATCTTTGCGTTAATCCCATTAAGTGTTGGGTTCAAAGAAACTACCCTTATTCTTTGTACTGTATTTCTGTTTTCTGAAATGCCGTGGAAGCGACGCTGGGCAATGCTGGTAGGTTCATTAACTATTGGCATAATAGTCAAAATATTCATTGACTATTATGTCCACGCTCCGATTTTTTTTACGATGGAAACTCGAACCGGCGGCATCGCTGCAAACGGTTTATATTTTGTTAACAATATTTTTCTGCTAAAAGATATCTTCCCATTTTTTATTAATTCGGGAACTTTGATGGCATTTTTATTGATGCCACATGTCCATAAGAATGTCTTAATCCTAAAGTTAATCGCTATCCCTTTTATTTTGGGTAATTTTATTTTTGGAAATATCATTGAATATCGGATTTGGTTTGAATTGATACCCTTTGCCCTATATGCAATAGATTTTAATATTTATGGCGATCCTTTAAATACTCAAGTACTCCAATCCTATTTTGGAAATGGGAAATAAATAAATGCGTAAAGGACAAAACCCCGCAAAATTCGTCAAGCAGGTCGCCAAACCAGAGCGCATCACAGCTGCCATGCTGACCTATATCCCCTTCCTGAGCGGTTTCTACGCTGAGACGCTGGAGGTGCTCAAGGTCAGCCTGGATTCGATGCGTACGGAAGCCGGTCTGCCTTTCGACCTGCTGGTCTTCGATAACGGCTCCTGCCCCGAAGTGCGCGATTACCTGATCAACGAAAAAGAAGAAGGCCGCATCCAATACCTGATCCTGTCCGAGAAGAATGTTGGCAAGGGCGGCGCCTGGAATGTGATCCTGAGCGGTGCGCCGGGCGAGATCGTCGCCTACGCCGATAGCGACGTGCTCTTCTCGCCGAACTGGCTGGCGCGCTCGGTCGAGATCCTGGAAACCTATCCCAAGGTCGGCATGGTGACCGCGCGTCCCTTCCGCACGCCGCCCGAATTCTACAGCGCCACCCTCGCTTGGGCGCGTCAATAACGCCACGCTCGAAGATGGTCAGTTCATTCCCTGGGAAACCTTCCTGGAATTCAATCTTTCGCTTGGACAGACCGAAGAAGAGAACAAGAAAGTTTACGCCGAGACGAAAGATTGGAAAATCACCTATAAAGGTGTGACTGCCATGGCGGGTGGATCGCACTGGCAGTTCACCGCCTATAAAACCACCCTCCGGCAATTCCTGCCCTTCGAGATGGACAAGCCCATGGGACAGGTGCGCCAACTGGACCAGCGCATGAACGAAGCTGGTCTGCTGCGACTGATGGTCTCCGATCCGCTGGCGATGAACATGTCCAATACGCTGGGATTTTTGCGCGGTGAGTTGGGTAAGGAACAGTCTAAGAAAAAACCTTCATTCGGAAAACGTATGCTGGAGTTTGCACCGGTCAAGAAGGTTTTGCTGGCAGTGTACAACAAGATTTTCAATTGGTATTATTCATAAGGATTTCACCGCTGAGCTGCAGAGAACACAGAGAAAAACCCTGTGAACACCGCGTCTCTGCGGTTCAAAAAAACTCATGACCAAACGCATCTTCATCTCCGCCGACCACGGCATGGCCATCATCTACTTCCTGCAAAGCGACCTGGTCCCGACCCTGCTTGCGGCGGGCGTCGAGGTCGTCCTGCTGACCGACGACGAAACCAAGGAGCGCATCGCCGAGCGTTTTGCTCAACCGGGCCTGATCTTCGAAGGCCTGCGCCTCAAGCAAGCCGAGGCCTACGCCAAAAAAGTCCGCCCGCGCTGGCAGTGGCTGCTCTCGTCCTACCTGCGGCGCGTCGGTGGCTCGTGGCGCATCAACACCGAAGCCATGGACAGCCACATCTGGGAAGTCTGGGTCGAGAACTCGTGGAAGTTCCGCCTCGGCATCTGGATCCCCGCCGCGCTGTGGACGCTGCTGCTGCGCAGCTCGTCTGCGGCGCGCAAGGCCCTGGTGCGCATGCAGACCCGCTTCACGCCCAGCCCGGGCCTGTACACTGATTTATTCGAGAAATACCAGCCCGATTTGGTCATCGCTTCGACGGCCGGCTGGAGGCTGGACCGTTATCTCCTAAGGGAAGCAGCCCGTAGGGGAGTCCCGACCATGGCCGCCATCGTCGGCTGGGACAACCCGTCCAG
This sequence comes from uncultured Chloroflexia bacterium, assembly GCA_963790075.1. GTDB lineage: Bacteria > Chloroflexota > Anaerolineae > Anaerolineales > Villigracilaceae > CAYOUV01. The sequence goes on along the minus strand of CAWBNG010000007.1, from coordinate 233,126 downwards.
CTACGCCATCCCCGGCGCGCCGCTGGACTACGCCACCTGCTGGTCCGACCTGCAAAAGGACGAGCTGGTCTTCGGCTCTGACTGGCCGCCCGAGCGCGTCCACGTGGGCGGCATCCCCTCCTATGACGGCTATTTTCGCAAGGCCTGGCTGATGCCGCGTGACGAGTATTTCAAACTGCACGGCCTCGACCCGAGCGCAAGCTGATCTCATACGCCTGCTCGTTCGTCCATTTTGCGCCGAACTATCCCAATGTTGAAGCGTTGGCCAGGCTGGTCTCGTCCGATGGGCTGACCGAACCGTCGCAGTTATTGATCCGCCTGCATCCCAGTCATTTCCAGGATAAACCGAAGATCTTTGCCGAGGAGCGCGAGCAGATTTACGCATTGGAAAAGCAGTACCCGCAGGTCCACGTGGTGCGACCGGTCGCCCTGGGCGGTTCGCTAGGCTACTATGGCGGTGAAGATATGGACGAGAAGTCGTCCATGATGGCGCATTCGGACGTATTCGTGACCGTCTACTCGACCATGGTGGTCGAAACGGCTGTGCATGACACGCCGATTGTCGCCGCCGTGATCGATACGCCCGGCGGCTGGAATGTGCCGGGCAAATACTCGCTCTCACTGAAAAAAATCGGGAACTGGCCGACGCACCAACGCTTTCGCGAGGCCAAGGCTGGCCGTGTGGCAAAGGATGAAGATCGAACTGCGGGAAATTCTCAATGCTTATCTGAAAGACCCGTCACTGGATGCAGCTGAGCGCCGCCGGTTCGTCGAACAGGAAATCAGCTTTACGGACGGGAACTCCGGCAAGCGGACAGCGGAGTTTATTTTAAAGATGTTGGGGTTGGCAGAATGAATCGCCGGACAATCCTGACGGTCAAATCTAAGCTCCCGGCGCTCGTCTTCTTTTTTATTGCTGCAGGCATGCTGTTTTTGGGGTTTTATCGCAATCAATGGCAGATGGCGCGTCCCAAGAAATTCAGCTCATTTGAGAAGGATGTTGAGAGTTACATCCTGGCTAGGATGGTTATATCCCGACAACAGGGATTGTTTTCCTATGGAGGGCTGCTTGGATGGGGAGATGTTGTTAACCCTCTCGATGTCCACGAGGCCGATTATGATCATCAATACGATGTGTATCTGAGCGATGGGACCTTTCAAAGCTATTGGGCCAAGGAGTCGCATCCCGGTTTTCAAGGGGATTTTTTCAGCCTGCTGGATCGTCTGAGCCCATTCTCGGCATCGATTGATTTTCGCCTGTTTCGTATGCTTACCGCCGGGCTGTTCGCAATTGTTTTATGCGGGATCGCTTTCTGGTTTTACCAGGAATTTGGCTGGTTGTCAGCCATTTTTGTCCTGGGTTCCAGCCTGGTTTCAAATTGGATGACACTGTTTGGTCGGAATTTATTCTTCGTTTCCTGGGTTTTCTTTTTTCCCATGTTGGTTCTGTTGTTTTGGTTGAAGAGTGAAAAGAAGGACCGGCAATTTTCGAGCGGACAATTGTTTTGGGTCGTTTTTTCACTGGTCTTGTTTAAATGTCTTTTCAATGGATATGATTTTATTTTACCGACTCTGGGGATGGTGGTGACGCCTGTAATTTTCTATGGTTTCCTGAATAAATGGAAACGGGAGCTGTTTCTCAAGCGCTTTGCGATCGTCGTCCTGGCTTCACTCGTGGGCATTCTCGCAAGTTTGATGATTTTAATCATCCAGGTTGCCCTTACGAGCGGGAATGTCCAGGCTGGCATCGACTTTATCGTCCAGACGATCCTGCGGCGCACATACAATCTCAGCTCTAATCCATCAGCTTCCCTGAACCGGCCAAATAGCGTCAGCGTCTGGTCGATTTTAGAGATTTATCTCTCGGCGTCCTATTTTGAAAAAATCAAGGTGCCTTACTGGACCCTGATTGTGCTGTTTGCCGGTTTTTCGATTGCGTATTGGCTGATGACCCGCTGGTGGAAGAGCGATTCCAATCCGAAAGGACTCGTTTTGGTCAGCGTGACCGGGCTTTCACTCTTGTCCCCCTTGAGTTGGTATATCATATTCAAATCTTTGGCTTATTACCATACGCACATGAATTACCTGCCCTGGCACATGCCATTTACGATTTTTGGTTTTGGGTTGTGCGGTTACATCCTGGAGTTTTGGGTTCGTAACTGGAGAAACAGATTTCAGGGCGTTCTGGAGTAAAACCTGCGTTCATTTGGCTCACCATGGTAAAAATGAAGAAACCCATGTTCCTGTTTTATTTTTCGATCTCGCTGGCCATTGTTTCCAGCGCCCTGTATCACTTTAGCCAGAAGGGTACGCCCGCTGGCGTCAATCCGGCCCTGTCCATCCTGGTGACCTACGCGGTCGCGTTTGGCCTGACCCTGTCTTTGCTGCTTTTCATCCCGCTGCGCAATGGATTGCTGGCCGAGTTACGCCAACTGAACTGGGCCAGTTATCTGCTGGCATTTTCGATCGTTGGGCTGGAAGTCGGTTTCCTGCTGGTCTACCGCTCCGGCTGGAATATCGGCATTGCTGCCGTGCTGGTCAACGTGGTCGCCTCGCTGATCCTGGTGCCGGTGGCAATCTTCCTGTTCAAAGAAAAACTTTCCTGGGTCAATATTTTGGGCATCCTGGTTTGCTTGGGCGGGTTGGTGATGTTGAATTGGAAGAGATAACAATATATGCTGAGAGCGCAAAGCCCGCAAAGAGTTATAAAATGATTTTCTTAGCGTTTTTGGCATGTTTCGCAGTTCGATTTGGAGTTTGAATGGAATTAGTAACTCGTGTAAAAAATGCTGTCCGCATCCTGCTCAAAGGCGACTCGACCAATCGCCAGCGCGGCGAAATCCCCCCGATCACGCCCGAAGAGGTGGCCGAGATCAGGCAGTTTTTCCCACGCGAGAAGTTCTTCATCCTCGGCCACGCCCGTTCCGGGACCACCCTGCTGATGCGCCTCGTCCGCCTGCAGCCTGAGGTGCACTGCAATTACCAGGCCCACTTCTTCACACGCAAACCGCTGCTCAAATCCTTGGTGGACACGCCCGAAGCGGAAGAGTGGCTGACGCGCAGGTCCAACCGCTGGAACCACGGGCGCGACCTTTCGCCGCTGGTCTTGCGCGCCGTCGCGGACATCATGCTGGAGCGCGACGCAGCCCGCGAAGGCAAGCGCATCGTCGGCGACAAAAGCCCCTCCTCCACCATCCACGGACAGGCTGTGCGTGATCTGCACGCCGTTTATCCCGACGCCAAGATCGTCTACATCGTCCGGGATGGACGCGATGTGATCATCTCGGAGCGATTCCGCAACTTCGTCGAGGAATCCAAATTCCTGACGGTGGAAGACAAGCGCATCATTGCCGACCTGCGGCAGGATCCCACGCCTTTTGGCGATGGTCGTCGTTCCATCTTTACCGATTCCTTCATCCGCCGCACGGCGGGGGACTGGGCGCACGACCTGCAGGAGACCGAAGACGAGTCCCGCCGTCTGTTACGGCCAGAATTTCTACGGCCTGCGCTACGAAGACCTGCTTGAGCGTCCCTTTATAGAGATGCAAAAGCTGTGGGCCTTCCTGGGCGTCGAGACCGACGCCTCGCTCGAAAAAGCCATCCTGGAGGAAATGTCCTCCAATCCGGACGAGGAGTGGCAGGCCAGCCGCAATCGAAGATCTCGCCTCCTTCCTGCCCAAAGGACAGGCCGGCAACTGGACGCGTCTGTTCAGCGCGCAGGACAAATTTGCTTTCAAAAGCGCCACAGGCAAGATGCTGGTCAGGTGGGGATACGAAAAGAGCATGGATTGGTGATTCGTAAGCAGTAAATAAGGACACGCAGTACAATATGTCCCAGCCAGTTGTTAATCCTTCTTGGGCATTACCAGGGAAACTAAATGTCTGATTTGATCGATAAATTGCGAACGCAAAAAAAACAAACCGTTGCGCTTTTCCTGGGGACGAGCGCTATCGCGGGTCTAATTTTATTTTTTATTTTTATTCTTCCCCGTTCGGAGCCGGGTAGCCAAGTATTTCTGGGATTATCGGCCTCGCGAATATTGATTGCTGCAGTATTTCTGTGCCTTTTGTTAGTCAATATTGGGGCTGCACTTGCCGCCATCTTTGACTTCGGTCCTCGCCAACAAGCATTGCAAAATAAAGTGACAGACTTATTCAAGGGACATCAGACTCTGGTCATGGTGACCTTTTACACTGTCTTCATTTTGACCGGCGCGTTTTTGCTATTGATCATTCCGCCGATTATTCGTCCCCTATCATTTTTAGAATCGGTGAGTGCTCGATTGAGTAGTTTCATCGGCTGGATATTCCTCGCCAGCATGCTCCTAATTGTCATGCTGCGGGCGATCACTGCGGAATCTCTGCGAGACGCACAGGTCATAGTCATAAGACAACTGGATGAAGCCCTGATCATCGTAGGGCTGTTCCTGGTCGTATTTGTCCTGTATGCTCATTTTGCGGCCCTGATCGGCTGGATTAACAAAACCAAATATGGGTTCTTTGATTTACTTGCTGGACAGTTTATCAAAGGAAAGCTCTATCTGGATCATCCTCCCTATACACATGACCTGACTTTCTATAACGGTAAATGGTATGTCCCCATGCCGCCCTTGCCCGCCATCCTGATGATGCCGCTGGCGTACCTGATTGGGGTAGAGAACATCAGCACGAGTTACCTGTCCATGGTCTTTAGTGCTATCAACGGGGTGCTGCTGTATTTGATTCTGAAGCAGTTTAACCGCCGCAAATGGGCTGACCTATCCACCGCTGGGATTTTCATCCTGTTGGTCATATTTCTCTTTGGCACACCACATCTTTGGCTTGGCATCAGTGGACGTGGTTGGTACGTCAGCCAGATTCTGACCGCTCTGTTTCTGGCTTTGTCTGTCTATGCGGCGCTGCGGTCCTGGTCAGCCTGGCTGGTTGGGACGTTTATCGCCATCGCCATGCTTGCGAGACCCAATGGTCTGATGAGTTGGCCGTTCGCTTTTGCGATTGCCATGCAAGTTTTGAAAGAAAATCAAGGAAAAGTCGAGTGGAAGCAGGCTATTTTTTGGACCGCAAAGACTGTTCCCCCGATTGCCTTGGCTATCGCCGGGTTGCTGACCTACAACTACTTAAAATTCGACAATTTCCTGGATTTTGGATACACCACGGTCAATGCTGGCCCAGACATCGTGCATAACGTACAGACTTGGGGCACGTTCTCTCCCCATTTTATCTTGATTAATCTGCAAGTCATGCTTTTCAAATGGCCCTGGATTCATCCGGGAGGTCAGTGGCCGATTGAGCCATCAACGGTTGGGATGAGCATCTTCCTGACCACACCGCCTCTGATTTACTTGTTCCACCGCTATCCAAAACAATGGTGGGTGATTGGGGCTTGGGTTGCGGTCTTCTTCAATGTGGCTTTACTCAGTCTGTATCACAATACCGGTTCGCACCAGTTTGGATACCGATATATTCTTGATTTTCTCGTTCCCTTGATGCTTCTGCTGAGTGTGGGGTTGAAGAGGAAAATTCCCTGGCATTTTGTCCTTCTTGTTCTTGCCAGTATCGCCATCAATATGTACGGGGCGAACTGGTTCATGAACGGATAGGTTTTTCGAGGTTGAATATGAAGTTTTTGATTGCCGGCCTCGGCTCGATTGGCAGACGACATTTCCGCAACTTGGTCGCGTTGGGCGAAACGGACCTGGTGCTATTGCGCACGCATAAAGCTACGCTACCGGACGACGAGTTGGCGGGCTACCCCGTCGAGACGGAAGTTCAGACAGCCCTGCAAAAACACAAGCCGCGGGCGGTCATCGTTGCCAACCCGACCGCGCTGCATCTGAAGGTCGCCATCCCGGCCGCCGAAGCGGGCTGCCACATCCTGCTCGAGAAACCGGTCTCGCACGCGCTGGATGGTCTAGACCGCTTACGCCAGGCGGCGCAGCAGAGCGGCAGCCGCATCCTGGTAGGTTTCCAGTTCCGTTATCACCCGACTTTGAATAAAGCCAAACAGTTGATCGAAAATGGCCTTTTGGGAAAAATCCTCACCGTCCACGCACACTGGGGCGAGTACCTGCCCAACTGGCACCCCTGGGAGGATTACCGCCAGAGCTACGCTGCTCGTGCCGACCTGGGTGGTGGCGTGATTGTCACCCTGACGCATCCGCTGGATTATCTGCGCTACCTGCTTGGCGAGATTGATTCGCTCTGGTCTTTGAATGGCCACATTTCACCGCTCGAGCTGGATGTTGAAGACATGGCCGAGATCGGGTTGAAATTTGCCAATGGTGCAATCGGTGGCGTGCATCTCAACTATTTTCAGCGCCCACCTGTCCACCGGCTGGAAATCGTCGGGACAAACAGTACACTGCGCTGGGACAACGCCAACGGAACGTTGATCCACTATCAGATGCCGGATGTCTTTGGAAAAATATCTTCCCAGCCCAGTCCCGCTGTCGAAACACGCTATTCCGTCCCGGATGGTTTCGAGCGCAACCAGCTCTTCGTGGCGCAAATGCGGCATTTTCTGGAGGTTGCCCGAGGGGAGGCGGAACCGGTCTGCACGTTGGATGACGGAATCCGGGTGCTGGAACTGGCCCTGGCAGCCAAACAATCCCAGAGAGCCGGCATCCGATTCCATATGGAGGGAAATGCAAATGAGACCTAAGGAACGATCTGTTTTGCAGATCGCCTTATTGCTGGTGGGGGTTTCAGCCATTTTGTATTTATTGCGCGCCGGCCAATTTGGTTACTTCAACGACGACTGGTATGAAATGTACGCCGCAAAAGCCTACGGCGCAACTGCCTTCCGGGAAATATTCAGCATCGACCGCCCCGGGCGTGCGTTGTTAATGGCGCCATTGTACTGGCTGTTTGGGCCGAATCCGCTTTGGTACAGCTTGAACGCCTATTTGTTCCGAGTGCTGGGCGCGTTGGCATTCTGGTGGACGATGCGGATGCTTTGGCCTCGGCAACACGCTGCGACAGCCTGGATGGCACTGCTCTTTCTGGTATATCCGGGGTTTCTATCCCAGCCGAATGCGATCGATTACCAGTCCCACATTTTCGGTCTGACACTGGCTTGGTTTTCAATTGGATTGAGCATCCGCGCTCTGGCGATTGGAGGTGGGAAGAAATTGGTGCTGGTTGCCCTGGCCATCCTAACTGGCTGGGCTTATCTGAGCCAAATGGAATACTATATCGGTTTTGAGCTTATTCGATTCTTATTGATTATGATGGTGGTGATGCGTCAGGAAGATAATTGGAATCCACGCATTTTGAGCACCCTCCGACAGTGGCTTGTTTTTATAATCATCCCGCTGACTTTTGTGATCTGGCGTATTTTTTTCTTTCAGGGCGAGCGTAAAGCAACGGATATTGGAATGCAACTCGGTGGGATATTGTATTCACCCCTGCAAACAGCCTTTGCCTGGCTCAGCGGCCTGATACTGGATTCAATCAATGTGCTTCTGGCTGCCTGGGTTGTGCCGCTCTATCAATTATCAAGCGTGGTCTCCCCGCTGACAATCCTGTTGGGAGTCTTGCTGGGTGTGTTGGTGTTTCTGGCTTCGGTATTTGTCTTGCGTGGCTTCCCAAATGAAAGCGAGGAAAACCCATCCGCCTGGCGATTGGAAGCGCTGTGGGTCGGGCTTGCCAGCCTGGTTGCAGGATTGCTGCCAGTCGTCCTGGCCAACCGCCAGGTAAGTTTCCCGGACTACTCGCGTTACACGCTGATCAGTATGGGCGGGGTGACCATCGTTTTGGTTGCGGGATTGTATTATTGGTCGAACGCACGCTTGCGGCTGGCCGTTGTCTCTGTTCTGTTGTTGCTTGCTTCGCTGACCCATTATGCTAATGGCGTGTCGGCTGCACAACAAACCACTGCCATGCGGAGTTTCTGGTGGCAGGTGTCATGGCGTATCCCTCAATTGGAACGCAACACGACCTTGGTCGCATATTATCCATTCGGGGCAATCCAGGAAGATTACTTCGTCTGGGGGCCGGCCAATTTGATTTACTACCCCGAGAAGTTAGAGGATAAATACATCCAGCCGGGAGTTTACGCTGCGGTCTTGAACGACCAAAACCTGGTCAAGATCCTGACCCAGCAGCGTCAAGAATATGACCTGCGGCGCACAATTCGCACCTACGCCAACTACCGGAATATCTTGATATTGACGCAATCCAAGCCCGGAGCCTGTGTGCGCGTCATCGATGGCCTTTCCCCCGAATTATCTGCGGCGGAACAGCCTGCAATTTTAACAGCCGCCCCGTATTCCGAGATTGATCACGTGCTGACGGATCAGCCTGTGCACATCCCCCCAAAAGCCGCCTTCGGCTTGGAACCGCCTCATGGCTGGTGCTACTATTATGAAAAAGCTTCGCTTGCGCGGCAACAAGAGAATTGGCAGGCTGTCGCACAACTAGGTGATGAAGCCATTTCTAAAGGGTTGTCGCCGTCCGATCAGATCGAGTGGCTACCATTCTTGCAGGCCTATGCAGTCCTGGGTCGTACGGATCTCTTGTCCGAGTTGGCGCCCCAAGTAAGTGAGGACCTTTTTGCTTCTCAGCAGACGTGCCAAATCCTTGGAGCAACTTCCAGGATATCCGATGCTGTTAGCGAACAGGTCATATCCCTGTTTTGTGTTTCGAACTAGGAAATGCTATAATTGCTCTTCGTGTCACAAAGGGCATAATCCACACAGCAAGTCTGTGTAATGTAAGGAGTGTTAAATGTCGAAAGCAAATTTGATTGCGCCTTATGGCGGGAATTTAGTCGATTTGGTTGTCTCCAGCGATGAGCAGGAAGCGTTGATCGCCCGTTTGCCCAAGCTACCGTCGATCAAGATTTCCATGCGCGCATTGTGCGACCTGGAGTTACTGGCCACCGGCGCATTTTCACCGCTTGACCGTTTCCTGGGTAAGGCCGATTACGAATCCGTCCTGCACGAGATGCGCCTGACCGATGGAACGCTTTGGCCGCTGCCGATCACGCTGACGGCCAACCCCATCGACCTGCCCACCGTGGGCAGCGAGATCGTGCTGCGCAACGCATTGAATGAACCGCTGGCGATCATGAAACTGGAAGAGGTCTTTTCCTGGAGCCCGGAGAAGGAAGCCCGCCTGGCTTTGGGTACCAACGATCCGCGCCACCCATTGGTTTCCGAGATGGGCACCTGGGGGAAGGTTTGTATTTCGGGCGAATTGAAGGTTATCAAATTGCCGAAGTACTATGATTTCGTCGACCTGCGCCGCACGCCGGCTCAAGTACGCGAAATGCTTGCAGGGATGGGAAATGACAATGTGGTTGCCTTCCAAACCCGCAACCCGCTTCATCGCATTCACGAAGAATTAACCAAGCGCGCGGCTGCCAAAGTCGGCGGATCGCTCCTGATCCATCCGGTAGTTGGCATGACCAAACCCGGCGACGTGGACCACTATACCCGCGTGCGCATTTACAAAACCCTAGTGGAGAATTACTACGACAAGGATAAGACTGCCCTCAGCCTGTTACCGCTGGCCATGCGCATGGCGGGACCCAAGGAAGCCTTGCTGCACGCTATCATTCGCCGCAATCATGGCGCCAATCATTTCATCGTCGGCCGCGATCACGCCGGGCCGGGCAAGGATTCGAGCGGAAACCCGTTCTACGGTCCGTATGACGCCCAGGACCTGCTCAAGCAGCACCAGGAAGAGATCGGCGTCACCATGGTCCCGTTCGAAATGCTGGTATATCTGCCCGATGAAGACCGCTATGTTGAGGAAAAGGATGTGCCCGCAGGCGCGCGCACGCTCAACATCTCCGGGACGCAAGTCCGCGAGGATTATCTGGCAAAAGGAAAGCTGTTGCCCGAATGGTTTACACGTCCTGAGACCGCTGCCATCCTGCGTGAGATGTACCCACCCAAGCATCAACAGGGTTTCTGCGTCTGGTTCACGGGTCTGAGTGGGGCGGGCAAATCCGCCACGACCCAGGTGCTGGCCGAGCTGCTGCTCGAGCGCGGCAAGACAACTGTCACGGTCCTGGATGGCGACGTCATCCGCACCCACCTGTCCAAGGGATTGGGATTCAGCAAGGAAGACCGCGATACCAACATCCTGCGCATCGGTTATGTCGCCGGTGAGATCGTTCGTCACGGCGGCACCGTGATCTGTGCAGCCATCAGTCCATACCGTGCGGCCCGTAATGAAGCCCGCAAAATGGTTGGCGACGAAAATTTTGTCATGGTTCATGTGGACACGCCGGTCGAAGTGTGTGAGCAGCGTGATGTGAAGGGTTTATATGCCAAAGCGCGAGCCGCCGTTGCAGACGGCAAGCCGATGGGTTTCACCGGTGTCGATGATCCCTACGAGCCTCCGATCGAACCGGAGATCACGCTGGTCGGTGTCGGTGTATCACCGGACGAAAATGCCCGCAAGATCATCGTCTACCTGGAAGAAAAGGGCTTCTTACAGCCCGATGGGAACCACGCGTAATGTATTGAGCAGGATGGGGTATCCCCATCCTGCTTTGCTGATTGAATACCCGTGATGTATGCTAAGCTGAAACACAACGTTCCTATACCGACACTCATCTTCTTGCTGGTCCTGACACTGTTGGGCGCGGAGGCCATCTGGACTTTGACCCGGGCTACGCCGGCTGGAATTGGATTGACCAACGATTCCATCGCCTACATCGCCGGCGCACGCGGCCTGCTCAGCGGACAGGGGTACAGCGACATCTGGCTGGCGACCAGCCTGGAGCCGATCACCCATTACCCTCCAATGTATTCGCTGGTCCTGGCCGGTGTTGGTTTGACAGGCCTCGACCCGCTGCGCGGCGCGCGGCTGGTGGGCGTGCTGCTTTTTGGCCTGAATACGATCCTGATGGGCCTGACTGGCTGGAAGATGACCCGCTCCAGGGTGGCTGGCCTGGTCTTGGCTGTGCTATTCAGCTTCAACAATGCGCTCTTGTACGTGCACGCCTTTGCCCTGAGCGAGCCGTTGTTCTTGTGCTTCAGCCTGCTTTCTTTTTTGGCCTTTACCTTTTACATCGAACGAGACCGCGCGCGCTGGCTGGCCGCTTCCGGAGTCGCCGTCGGCCTGGCTTACCTGACGCGCTATTCCGGGCTGGCGCTGGTGGCTACCATCCTGGTTGCACTAGTCTTTCTTGAATCCGGCTGGCGCAAACGGATCAAGGCTGGCCTGATTTTCATGGCCGGCGCTGTTCCCTGGATGGTTGTTTGGATGCTGCGTAATCGCCTGCTGGCGGGCACGGCGACCAATCGCAACCTGGACTGGCATCCTGTAATCCTCGATCGCCTCGACCTGGCCGTGTACAACTTCTCGCAGTTTTTGCTGCCAGTTGAGCCTTGGCGACGGGGATTGATGAAGGTCAATGCAATCGACTGGATCATGCTACTGCTTGGCTTTGGGATTTTGGTCTGGCTGTTGGTCGTCGCCTGGCGTTCGTACTTCAAGCCTCAAACAACCTCCCGTCCTGAGCCGCTCGCTTTCCTCAATGGCCTGTACATTTTCGGCTACCTGGCTGCGATCGCTTTTTCGCTCAGCCTGTTCGATGCCAGTACTAAATTCCACCAGCGCATCCTGCTGCCGGTCTATGTTTCGCTGCTGGTCTTGAGCGTTGCCGCCGGAAGCTGGTTGTGGCGGCGGCAGGGCCGGTCGTTGCAGGTATCAGTTATCATAATTTCTTTATTTTTCCTTGGAACTTCGGCGGTTGGCCGTTACAATACACTCGCTCTACTAGGTGGAGGCGGGCAGGGTTACGCCTCCTGGAAATGGCGTGATTCGCAGGTCATGGCCACCTTGCAGGCCCTCCCTGCGGATAAAATCATCTACACCAACTCCCCGCCGGCGGTCTATGCGGTTCTCGGGCGCCCGTCGCGTACCATCCCGACCCCGACAGACCCGGTTGACCAGCAGCCGCGCAGCAGTTACCAGCGCAACCTGGCACAGATGCGGGGCGACATCCTGGCTGGACGCGCTGTGCTGGCGCTGTTCAACACCAGCGACATCGAGGACGCGGCCAGCATGGGCGATATTCGTGACCTGACCGCCGAACTGAGCGTGCTTGAGAAGACCGGGGATGCCGTGCTCTACGGGCAACCTTGAGTGAGGAAAATCTATGTCTATTCAGGATAAATTCGATTTGACCGGCCGCACGGCCGTTGTGACCGGGGGCGCCGGGCTTTTAGGAGTCCAGTTCTGCCGGACGCTGGCCGAGGCTGGTGCGGGGGTGGTTGTGGTGGATTTGAACGCCTCGGCTGGGCAAGCCGTAGCCGACGACCTTGCCCGAGACGGGTTCCGGGCTCTGGCTGTCCCGACCGACATTACCCTGCCCGAGAGTGTCGCCGCGCTGGTCGAGCAGACGCTTTCCGATTTTGGCCGCCTTGACATCCTGGTCAACAGCGCCGCGCTCGACCCCAAGTTCGACCCGCAGGCGGTCGCCAAGGGCATTGCTCCCGGCAAATTCGAGGACTACCCGCTCGAGCAGTGGAACGCGGCCCTGAACGTCAACCTGACCGGCATGTTCCTGGTCACGCAAGCCTGCGCCAGGCAGATGGTGGCGCAGGGCAAACGCGGCAGCATCATCAACATCTGTTCGACCTACGGTTTGAACGGCCCCGACCAGCGCATTTACCGCAAAGCGGACGGCTCCCAACCCGCCTTCAAGCCGGTCTATTACACTGTCACTAAAGCCGGCGTGCTGGGCTTCACCAAATACCTGGCCGCTTACTACATGGAGACTGAGATCCGCGTCAACGCGCTGACGCCCGGCGGCGTATTCAACGATCACGACGAGACCTTCGTCAGAAATTATTCCGCCAAGACGATCCTGGGCCGCATGGCGCGCAAGGACGAGATGAACGGCGCCCTATTGTTCCTGGCTTCGGAAGCCTCGTCTTATATGACCGGCAACAACCTGGTCGTGGATGGCGGCTGGACGGCCTGGTGATGACCGAGGTCCTGGCTATCATCCCTGCGCGCGGCGGCTCGAAGGGCATCCCGCGCAAGAACATTCGCTCCTTTGCGGGCTATCCGCTGATCGCCTGGAGCATCGCGGCTGCCCGGCAAGCAGAGTTGGTCACGCGAATCCTCGTCAGCACCGACGATGAAGAGATTGCAGCCGTGGCGCGCGAACACGGCGCCGAGACGCCTTTTCTGCGCCCGGCCGAGTTCGCCCAGGATAACTCCACCGACCTGCCGCTCTTCGAGCATGCGCTTCTGTGGCTGGCCGCCAACCAGGATTACCATCCTGATGTGCTGGTGCAGCTGCGCCCGACTTCACCCATCCGCCCACCCGATTGCATTGACCGGGCTGTCCGTATTTTGCTGGAGCATCCCGACGCCGACTCGGTGCGCGGTGTGGTCCCGGCCGGGCAGAATCCGCACAAGATGTGGCGTTTGCCGTCCGGTGAGCAGGGTCCGATGCAGAATTTGCTGCAGGTGGAAGGCATTGACGAGCCGTACAACGCGCCGCGCCAGAGCCTGCCGCAAATTTATTGGCAGACCGGCCACATTGACGCCATCCGCCCGGCGACGATCGTCGAAGGCCATTCGATGAGCGGCAAGCTCATTTACCCGTTGCTGATCGATCCGCGCTACACGGTCGACCTGGACAACCTGAACGACTGGCTGAAAGCCGAATGGCTGGTCTCGTTCGGCGGCCTGGACCTGGTCTGGCCGGGACGCCCGCGCCGCCCGATGCCTCAGAAGGTCGAACTGATTGTGCTGGATTTCGACGGTGTGGTGACCGACAACCGCGTCTGGACGGATGAAGCTGGCCGGGAAATGGTGGCCTCTTACCGGAGTGACAGCCTGCGGTTGCGTCAGATGCGCGACTTCGGGATCGAAGTCGTGGTCATCTCGTCCGAGGTTAATTCGGTGGTCGAGGCGCGCTGCAGCAAGATGGGCATCCAGGCCATTAAAGGCGTCGGCATCCACGATAAGGGACGCGTGCTCCGGTCCCTGCTGGACGAGCGGAAGATCGATCCCGCACACGTGGTTTTCGTAGGGAACGATCTTAACGACCTGCCCTGTATTGCAATCGCTGGTTGGGGGGTGGCAGTGGCGGACGCTATGCCGGAGGTGCTGCGCCAGGTGGATTTTGTCCTGAGTAAGCCCGGCGGGCATGGCGCAGTGCGGGAACTTTGTGATTTGATTCTTTCGGCCACGAAGTGAGTGGCGAACTCTGAAAACAGGAAGGCAAACATGGCACGTGAAGTAAAAATCGGTAACAAACTGGTCGGAGATGGACATCCTGCTTACCTGATCGCTGAAATTGGCATCAACCACAACGGCGATATCGAAATCGCGAAGGCGATGATCGATGCGGCTGTCCACGCTGGCGTGGATGCGGTCAAGTTCCAGAAACGCACACCTGAAGTCTGTACCCCGCCCGAGCAGCAGAAGCAGATGCGTGACACGCCCTGGGGCTACATCACCTATCTGGATTATCGTTACAAGGTGGAGTTTGGCCAGGAAGAATACCGCGAGATCGACCGTTACTGCAGGGAGCAGGGCGTAGACTGGATGGTCTCGGTCTGGGATGAGCCCTCGGTGGATTTTATGGAGCAATTCGATACGCCGGCTTATAAGATCCCATCCGCTTCGCTCACCGACCACGGTCTGTTGCGTTATGTGCGCCAGACCGGCCGCCCGGTTATCCTGTCCACCGGGATGTCCACCATGGATCAGATCAAGCGTTCGGTCGACATCCTCGGTCCGGACGATCTGGCCATCACCCACTGCACCAGCACTTATCCCTGCGAGCCAGAAGAACTTAACCTGAAGACCATCCACTCCCTGCGCCAGACCTTTCCGAATGTGCCGATTGGCTATTCCGGCCACGAGGTGGGATTGGTCCCTTCGGCCATCGCGGTGGCGCTGGGCGCCTGCATGGTCGAACGTCACCTGACCCTTGACCGCGCTATGTGGGGCAGTGACCAAGCTGCCTCGGTCGAGCCGCCGGGTTTTGAGAGATTGGTCAAATACATCCGCGTGACTGAAGAGTCGCTGGGCGATGGCGTCAAGCGCGTCTTCGATAGCGAGTTGTCCTCGCTCAAGAAGCTGCGCCGATTTTCGGGAGAAGATTAGCACCAGGATGAATGCGACTGGAGTGTTCATCCAGACGAAATCACTGATGGGATTAAAACAGCAACTCCGCCGTAGGCTGCGCAGCCCGGGTAAATACGCCCAGGCTGCCTGGCATTGGAAGCGACTGAGCTTTAGCGAGGCGCCGCCGGTCTTCGGCAATGCCAAACCTAAGAGCGGATCGCACCTGCTGCTGCAAATCCTGAACGGGTTTTGCCAGATCATGCCTTATGCCTACGTGGCAGCTGAGCCAGTCCGGACGGTCAAACCAGCCGGTGGACGCCGAACCCCTGATGAGGTGGCCGCGGATTTAAGGCGTTTTCCACGCGGCGTGATTGGGTGGGGCTATGTGGACGCCACCCCGGAAAACCTGGCTGTTCTGTGTCAGCCGGGGCGCGTGAATTACTTCATCTACCGCGACCCGCGCGACATGCTGGTATCGCAGGTCTTCTTCGCGACCGATATGCACGAGGAGCACGGCATGCATGCCTACTACCAGTCCCTGCCGGATTTCGGGGCGCGGCTGCAGGTCGCCATCACCGGTATCGAGCGTGACGGGTTGAAGATGGTCAGCGTCAAGAGGCGCTATGAGGGCGTCTTCCAATGGCTGGAGCAGCCGGGCGTAATCTGCCTGCGCTTCGAGGACCTGATCGAAAAACGCGACGCAACCCTGAACGCCATGCTGGATGAGGTGGGGCGGACTGGCTATAATATCCCGACACCGCGCGAGCAGGCGCTGGAAATTTTGGTCGAAGCCATCCAACCCAGAAAAAGTCACACCTTTCGCGCGGGGAAAACAGGCGGTTGGAAGGAATACTTTACAGAAGAACATAAGGCGTTGTTCAAAGAGATAGCTGGGGATTTATTGGTCAGGCTTGGTTATGAAAAAGATAATAATTGGTGAGAGTTAGGTCAGCTCACTTTTGCATTCTGTTGTGGAAGTTCAAAAATCCATCTCCTTAGACATAAAGCAATAACCACACTGTATTTTGTAAGGATTGGTTTTTTCAGAGGAGAATGAATAGGTTGAACGATAACCTGCAAGTATCGTCCACGCCTTCACCCACCCAGCGCATCCTGCGCATGGTGCGGTTTCTGATTGGCAAGGCATTGACGATTGCCGCTACCATATTTATCGGCGTTTTTATTACCGTCCTGCTTGCGAACCAGCCATCCCGCCGTGGACTGGGCCCACCCGAATCCCCTTTTGAAACCAGTCTGGAAGCGCAAATATTTGTGATCGTCCACGCGCGCATAAACAGCGCCGCCGCTGATCAGGGCCAGGTAGAAGCATTGACCGAAAAATTGCGCACCGAGGCGGGACTGAATCTTCCGTTCTTGCCGCGTTACATGCTCTGGACGGTAAAGGCGCTGACATTTGATTGGGGAAAACTTGGCAACCGGCAGGGTGGCTGGGCCAGCGCCAGAGTGACCACAGCCAATGCCAGCGACATCATCCTGCAGTACTTGCCCAACACGCTGTTGCTGATAGGAACAGCCTATCTGCTCATATTTCTGATCGGTATGCCTCTCTCGCTCCACCTGTCGCGAAATTACGGAGGGCGGCTGGATAGATTGTTTGCGGTTCTTTCGCCAGTTTCGTCCGTGCCCAGTTGGGTGATCGGTATCATTTTGCTCTCCATCTTTGCGTTCCAGTTGCACTGGCTTCCTTTTGGCGGCATGTATGATGCTTTTAAACATCAAACCCCGGTCGAATACATATTTGTCATTGTAAAGCATATGATCCTGCCGGTGACTGCGATCGTGCTCAGCCTGCTTTTTCAAGTAGTGTACATGTGGCGCACCTTTTTTATGATTTACGCCGATGAGGATTATGTTGACCTCGCTCGTGCCAAGGGGCTGCCTGCCAAGCTGCTGGAGCGGAAATATATTCTAAGGCCGGCATTGCCATATGTACTCACTGGTTTTGTAACCAGTCTGGTTGGTTTCTGGCAATTGAGCATGGCATTGGAGGCGGTTTTTCGATGGCCCGGGTTAGGTTGGCTGTATATAAATGAGGCGCTCCCGAATTTTTGGGGAGAGAGCATGGAGCCGGGTGAATTGATTATCATTGTGGGAATCGTGGTCATCTTTGCCTACCTGCTTGGGGTGACTGTGTTCGTCCTTGATTTTGTATATGTGATCGTCGATCCACGCATTCGTCTCGTACCGGCAAACGATGCAACTCAAGCCCAATTGCGAAATAAATCAAAAAAAACGCCATGGCGCGCTCGTTTCAAAGCCCTGGTGAAGAGAAAAAACCGGGATTACGGGATTCAAGCCCAGGGCCCTGTAAAGAAGCAGGGATTCCCCTGGAATACAGCGATGGGAGACCTCAAGGCAGCCCTGCACAGGTTGAACAGCCGAAGCGGGTTGTTCTTTCAGGAACTTCGCAGGTACCCATCCGCCGTATTTGGTTTGGGGGTGATTGTCATTCTGCTTGCCGGCTCGATTTATGCTGTCACTGCCCTGCCATACGAACAATATGGGCAGGCATATGAGCGGAATTACCTGACAGGATTCAGTATGATCCCGCGTACGGCAATGCCCAAATGGATGAATTTGTTCAACAATCCGCCATTGCTTTCGACCCTGATCATGAAAGAGGATAGCCGGGGAGCCAGCGTGTCGAAGCAGACGCTGGAGAATGGATGGGTCGAAAAAACGACCACGTTCAAATTTGACTATCCCTACAAGAAAATTCCGAGCGAGATTTTTCTTTATCTCGATCCAAAATATCGCGCGAAGGCGCCTTTTGCTTCGCTTGAATGGGTATATCCGGATGGCAGTACGCTCAAGCTAAAAAATAAAGCCATCAGTGCGATCACAAGTTATGATTTTGAGTCGGGCATCAACTCCACTTCAATTCTCAAGCAGCATCCCGAATGGAAGAATTGGTTTGTCCAGACCGGGCTGTATCCGACGCCTGCTTACAACCTGCTGTTTGCAGAACCGGGTTCCTCTCAACTCGTTCCGCAACATGGGACTTATCACTTGATCGTCACGAGTTTGCTCTTTGAACAGGATAGCGATATTCAGCCAGAACTGGTCTTGTTGGGACAGGTTTATGGGCTGGCAGGGACTGATTACGCACGGCGCGATCTGATCGTGCCGTTATTCTGGGGCATGCCATTTGCACTGCTGATCGGCTTGTTAGGGTCGCTCATCACCACCCTGGTCGCCATGCTGCTTCCGGCCATGGGTGTATGGTTCGGCGGTTGGGTGGATAATCTCATCCAAAGATTTACTGAAATCAATATGGTGTTGCCCAGTTTGCCAATCGCCGTTCTGACAAATGTCCTCTTTGGCTGGAACATCTGGATCATTCTGGGGATCGTTGTTGTGCTTAATACGTTTGGCTCGCCGATCAAAACGCTGCGCTCGGCGTACCTGCAAGCGAAAGAAGCGCCGTATATCGAATCGGCGCGTTCTTATGGAGCCAGTGGTTTCAGGATCATTACTCGTTATCTCGTGCCGCGCATCCTGCCGGTGCTGATCCCTCAATTGGTATCGCAGGTGCCCAGTTTTATTTTCTTGGAAGCCACGCTTGGTTTCTTTAATATCAAATCAAACTATCCATCCTGGGGGCGCATCATTTACGAAGGACTGACGCGCGGCGCATTGTACGGGTCCCCGTTTTGGGTGTTAGAACCGATCTCCCTCCTCCTGCTTACCAGCATGGCGTTTGCCTTGCTCGGCTCTGCGCTTGAGCGGATCCTCAACCCGCGCATTCTGGATATCGTGCCGCTGCAAGTCAAAGAGTAATCTTTAGCATCGAATTTTACTGATAAGATTGTGGCGCTAACATGATGCTAAGAGATTACTTTATCCAACGTCTCAAACGCGGACTGGTGCGCCATCTCAATAATCTGAGAGTCGCCGCCATGGCGCGGCGGGTGGCGCGCCATGAGCCGGTTCCTGCGGGTGCGCCCGTGATTTTTTTCAAAGCCTCGACCGGCATCGACGATCTCTCCTGGAACAGCGGATTTCACCTGCTGGCCTCCTGGGCATTGCGCTTGCGAGGCGTGCCGGTGGTGTATTTCACCTGCCGGACGGGTATGAGCCACTGCGTGTTGGGCACAGACCGCGACGATCCGTACCAGGCGCCGCCATGCAAATCCTGCATCTATCAATCAAAAACCCTATATGCGGGTGTTCAATCCACGTTTCCCGACAGCGTACCCGAAGGGTATCCCCCAAAAACCGCTTCCCGTATTAATTGGTTTGATTTCCAGCGCGACGAATCGCTTTCGAAAACGCTTGCGAATCTGTCGCTCCCGGAATTGATGTACTTCGCATGGGAGGAAATTCCGCTCGGGACTTTATGTCTGCCCGGCCTGCGCTGGATCCTGCGTATCCATCACCTGAACGACGATGAACCCACGCGCTATCTGCTGCGCGAATACATCCTCTCAGCCTGGAATGTTGCTCGGGAATTTGCGGACTGTCTGGAGCGAACCCGGCCGCGGGCGGTGGTGGTTTTCAACGGCCAGTTCTTCCCCGAAGCGACGGCACGATACGTGGCCCAAGCGCGCGGCATCCGGGTAATTACACATGAGGTGGGGCTGCAGCCTGCCTCGGCCTTCTTCACCGGCGCTGAAGCGACCGCCTACCCGATCCGCATCCCGGATGAGTTCGAATTGAATGAGGCGCAGAATGCCCGCTTGGATGCCTACCTGGCCAAGCGTTTTCAGGGCGATTTCACGATGGCTGGCATCAAATTCTGGGCGCAGATGCAGGGGCTGGACGCAGCCTTCCTGCGCAAGGCGGCAGGATTTAAGCAGATCGTGCCCGTCTTTACCAACGTCATTTTCGATACCAGCCAGCCGCACGCCAACACGGTTTTCGAAGATATGTTCGACTGGCTCGATTTAACGCTGGAAGTCATCCGCGCCCATCCGGAGACGCTGTTCGTGATCCGTGCCCACCCGGACGAGTTGCGCGTGCGCAAGGCCAGCCGCGAGACGGTGGCAGCCTGGGTCGAAGCCAGCGGTGCGGACCGCGAGCCGAACGTGGTCTTCGTCGGGCCGCGTGAGACGCTCAGTTCGTATGAATTGATCCAGAAGTCGAAGTTCGTGATGGTCTACAACTCGACCATCGGTCTGGAGGCCTCGATCATGGGCGCGGCGGTGCTATGCGCGGGCAAGGCACGCTTCACGCAGTACCCGACGGTGTTTTTCCCGCAGAGTGTGGAAGCTGCAAGACATAAGCTGGAAGAATTTTTGGATGCGGAAACGATCGAGATTCCTGCGGATTTCAAACGCAATGCGCGTCGCTTCCTGTATTACCAGTTGTATAAGACCTCACTGCCGTTTGGGGAATTCCTGGAGCCGTCCGTGCGCACCACGCAAACGCGGTTGAAGTCTTTTGGGTTGGATGAGCTGCTAGTGGCCGATGCGATAAAGGTGATTTTGGATGGGCTGTTGGAAGATGGGGACTTTTTATTGAGAGAACAAAAGTCATAAACACAAAGGGCACGCAGAGCTAGTAGGTGTGGTTTATACCTTTAGGACTGCGAGGCCCTCATTCGTGATGCGATAGCCGTCCCGCAAAAGACCTGCTCTTTTAACGAGCTTGAGTTTGAGCAAACGCTTTGCGATCCGATTCGTGAAAGTTGGCGCCATAGGGGTAAGGGGTTGACCGAATCCCTTCACAATGTGAACATATGTCTTAGTGCGGCCATCGGCTAAGATCTGTAGGAATTGGAATTCCTCTGCTGAGAGTTCCATAATTCACATCCTTGTCACTTTTCGAAGAACAGCAAACTCTCGAATTGCCTGTCAGTTTCTGTTAACAGCTTACTACAAGCCATTAATAAATTCAATAAATTTCCTCGTTTGTAAAATCCACCGGAGAAACCTTGGAACTGTCTGTGAACACCGCGCAGACCAGGTGAAATTGTTTGGGCTGGAAGTGCGCTAGGCCAGATGAGGTGAAAGCGATTTTGAATAGATGAGACTTTTTGTTGAACGAGAATTAACCGCTAAGGGCACGAGAGAAACGAAGCGTTTTCGATTAGGTGATTTTACAACTGGCTCGTCAACCCGGGATTGATGCCCACCTTGTCCTTGAAAAAGGCCTGCATGGCTTTGATATCGGCTTCCATATCGTTGGTCAAATTAAAGGTTGGGCCGATGCCGCAGGTCTTGGTGGTGCGGTCGACGTAGCCAGTCACGACCGGGATGCCGGCTTGCTTGGCGATGTGATAGAAACCGCGCTTCCATTCGCCCACCTTGCTGCGCGTCCCCTCAGGGGTGATCACTATTTGGAAATGCTCGGCTCCCTGAATGGCCTGCACCGTCTGCTCCACCAATCCCAGATGCCTGGAGCGGTCGACCGGCACGCCGCCGCACCAGCGAAAGAACCCGCCGTAAGGCCAGTAAAATAGCTCTTTTTTCCCCATATAACGCAGGTTCCCTTTCAATACAAATGCCAGCGCCAGGAACATGACGAAATCCCAGTTGGATGTGTGCGGTGCGCCGATGATCACGAACTTGGGAAACTCAGGTAGTTGTCCCTGCACCCGCCAGCCTACGATCTGCAGGTACAGTCTGAAAAGCTGACGAAGGGCGGGTGTGATAAACGGGGTGTTGAAAATTGTCCTCTTCAAGGCAGGCTCCCTTTAGCCGAACGCAATCTCAACTATATTTGGGGAGTATATCACTTTAACATTCCGGTATAATTCAGCCACGTCGAGTCTATCTTCGGCGGTCGTGAGATCTTCGAAAGGGATTTTGACCTTCATGATTTTCTGCTCCCTGAAAGCGACCTGAGATGAGCCTGCAAACTGAACTCAAAGACATCGCCCGCGTTGCGGTTTACCGCGGTGAAGTGCTGGTCCAGCGCCTGCGGTTTGCCGGCTTGAAAACACCCCGGGACGACTGGCCGGTTTTGTTGGGCATTTCCTTCCCCAAATCCGGTACGCATCTGCTGAATCAGATCCTGCTGGGTTTCTCGGACGTGGCGCCCTTTTCGCGCCATATCCCGCTGACCTTCGCTGCCTACGACGGCGAGACCGGCCGCAGGCGCACGCTGCAGGAAACTCTGGCCTATTTGGATGCCCTGCACCCCCTGGACGTTTCGTCCGCTCATCTGTTTGCCCTCCCGGAAGTCATCGAGCGCGTCAGTCAGCCGCGCTTCCTGTCCTACTTCATCTACCGCGACCCGCGTGACGTGGTCGTCTCGCATGTCTTTTACGTCTCCGAGATGTTGCCTGGCCACCATCACTACAAGTACTACAACGAAGTATTGACTTCCTTCGAAGAACGGCTCAGAGTCAGCATCCTGGGCTTACCCGATGCGGAGATGGAATTCCCCGATATCGCCGGGCGCTTTGCGCCTTACCTGGGCTGGCTCGATCAGCCCGATGTGCTTTCCTTGCAGTATGAACAATTTGTGCATGACCGGGCCGGGATGCTGGCACGCATCGTCGACCACTTCCTGGGACGGGTGGATACGCTTCAAACGACGCCGGAAGCGGTCACCCAGGCCCTGGAAGCCAGCATCAATCCCCAGAAGTCACCCACCTTCCGCTCCGGTAAGACCGGCGAATGGAGGAAGTATTTCACCAACGAGCACAAGAAAATTTTCAAGGACGTGGCAGGAGATTTGCTGATCCGGCTGGGGTATGAGCAATCCAACGATTGGTAGCGGCGGACTCAGCGAGCTGTACCTGGGATTTAATGATGAACTGTTCTCTGATCATCCGCGCCTATAACGAAGCCAGCCACATCGGCCGCTTGCTGGAAGGTGTCAAACAGCAAACCGTCCGCGACGTTGAGTTGATCCTGGTCGACTCGGGCTCGACGGACGAGACGGTCGCGATGGCCGAGTTGTTTGGGGCGCAGGTATTGCACATCCGGCCGGAGGAGTTTACCTTTGGGCGTTCGCTAAACCTGGGGCTCCGGGCAGCCAGTCGTGAGCTGGTCGTGATCGCCAGCGCCCACGTTTATCCGGTCTACCCGGACTGGCTGGAGTGTCTACTGGAACCGTTTGCAGATCCGCAAGTCGCCTTGAGTTACGGCAAACAGCGCGGTGCGAAGAAGAGCAAGTTTTCCGAGCACCAAATTTTTAAGCAGTGGTTCCCCGATCAATCCCGCCCACAGCAGGGGTATCCCTTCTGTAACAATGCCAACGCCGGCATCCGCCGCTCGTTGTGGGATGCGCATCCTTACGACGAAACCCTGACCGGTTTGGAGGATCTGGCCTGGGCCAAGTGGGCTGCAGCCCAAGGCCACGGCATCGCTTACGTGGCGGAGGCCGAGATTATTCACCTGCACAGCGAGGCCCCCCGCGGGGTCTTCAATCGCTACAAACGCGAAGGGATGGCCTTCAAAAGCATTTATCCTGAGGCGCATTTCAGCCTGTATGATCTGGTGCGTATGGTTTCGTCCAATATTGGTTTCGATCTGCTGCACGCCGCCCGCGAGCGTGTTCTGTGGCGCAGTTTAGTCAGCATCTTGTGGTTCCGCTGGATGCAGTTTTGGGGTACCTATCAGGGTTATCGCTACTCCGGTTTGCTGACCCCCGAGCTGCGTCAGACTTTCTATTATCCACTCGGGTGGCGAAAACTCAAATCCACGAAGCGGGATGTGGAACCGATTCAGTATAATCAGAAACCATGAGAATCGTTGCCCTCGTCCCCATGCGTCATCACAGTCAGCGTGTGCCCGGTAAGAATTACCGTCCGCTGGCCGGCAAGCCGCTCTTCCACCACATCATCGAGACTTTGCTGGCTGTGCCGGAGATCGACCAGGTGCTGGTCGACACTGATTCCGAGCCGGTTATAGACGGCTTGCGCAAGCACTTCCCACAAGTGAAAGTTGTCGAACGGCCAGCTAACCTGCGGGCCGACGACGTCCCGATGAACGAGATTCTGCTCAACGACACGACGCAAGTCGAAGCCGATTTTTATCTGCAGACGCACAGCACCAATCCGCTGCTCAAACCTGAAACGGTCTCGCGCGCGATTAAAACCTTTCAAGCAAATTACCCAGCCCGCGACTCACTCTTCTCAGTCACGCGTTGGCAGACCCGTCTCTACGACCAGCACGGACGGGCTATCAACCACAATCCGCTGGAACTGGTCCAGACCCAGGATTTACCGCCTGTGTACGAAGAGAATTCATGTCTTTATATTTTCACCCGCGAGAATTTGCTCAAGCGCCATCATCGCATTGGCGAGGCCCCGCTCCTGTTTGAGATCGATCCGGCCGAAGCCTGGGATATCGACGAAGAGCTTGACTTTGCCATTTGCGATTTTTTTATGAGACGAGGGTCATAATATGTCTACTGTTTTATTAACTGCACCGTACATGCTTCCCTTCGTCGAACGTTTTCGCCCGCTCTTCGAGAAATACGACCTCGAACTGATCGTCCCCAACGTTCGCGAACGGATGGAAGAAGCCGATTTGCTTAAATACGCCGGCCAGTTCGATGGCGCCGTCTGCGGGGACGATCGCTACACTGCGCGTGTGATCGAAGCCTGTGCTCCGCGCTTGAAGGTCATCTCCAAATGGGGAACGGGCGTCGATTCGATCGACGCCGAGGCTTGCTCCCGTTTTGGCATCAAACTTGGCCGCACCCCCAACGCTTTCACCATCCCGGTTGCGGACACGGTCCTGGGATATCTGCTGGCCTTTGTTCGCCG
Organism: uncultured Chloroflexia bacterium; assembly: GCA_963790075.1. Classification (GTDB taxonomy): domain Bacteria; phylum Chloroflexota; class Anaerolineae; order Anaerolineales; family Villigracilaceae; genus CAYOUV01. The sequence goes on along the minus strand of CAWBNG010000007.1, from coordinate 208,390 downwards.
CCAGCCCTGGATGGACCGGGCGATGAAGGCTGGCAATTGGGAGAAACTTCCCGGCAAGTCTCTCAGCGAATGTACGCTGGGTGTGATCGGCGTGGGGGCGATCGGGAAAGCCGTGACTCGCCGGGCGCGCGCCTTTGGCATGCAGGTGCTCGGAAACGATATTGTCGAGATCGACCACGTCTTCATTGTCGAAACTGGCATCGAGATGACTTCGCTGCAAGACCTGCTTTCGCGCTCCGACTTCGTCTCCCTGAACTGCGACCTGAACCCCACCAGCCATCATCTGATGAATGCCGCTAGCCTGGCCTTGATGAAGCCAACCGGTATCTTGATCAATACTGCCCGTGGACCAATCGTCGAGGAACAAGCACTGGTCAAGGCCCTGCAGGCTGGACGCATCGGCGGGGCTGCCCTGGACGTCTTCGAGGTCGAGCCGCTGCCCGCTGACAGCCCGCTGCTAAAAATGGACAACGTCATGTTGGCCCCGCACAACGCCAACTCCAGCCCGGCCGCCTGGGAACGGGTGCACTTAAACACGATCAAGAATTTATTGGACGGATTGGGGATTCCGGCTGAAGGTTTAAATCTAATATGACTGACACCAAACACAAAACTGTCCTGATCACTGGCGCGGCCGGCGGCATCGGCCGTGCAACGGTGGCATTGTTCACTGCCAAGGACTGGCAAGTCCTCGGCGTGGATCGGGCTGAGTTCGGCGCAGGATTTCCTGCGAACGGGTTGTTCATCCAATCTGATATCTCGCGTCCCGAACAACTAGAGGCGATCTTCAACAAGGCGCACGAATTTACCGGCAGCCTGGACGCGCTGGTCAACAATGCGGCCATGCAGATCGCCAAACCGCTGCTCGAAACCAGCGTCGACGAGTGGGATGCGGTCATGGCTTCCAACCTGCGCTCGGTCTTCCTGGGCGTCAAACTGGCCTACCCGCTGCTCAAAGCCAAAGGCGGTGGGGCAGTTGTTAACGTCTCTTCAGTGCATGCCATCCAGACCTCGGCCAACATCGCCGCATATGCCGCCAGCAAGGGCGGGCTGCTGGCCCTAACGCGCGCCATGGCGATTGAGTTCGCACCCGACAATATACGCGTCAACGCTATTCTTCCCGGAGCGGTCGACACGCCCATGCTGCGCGCCGGTCTCGGTCGTGGGCACGTTGGTCATGGAGACCTGCAGCAGCGGCTGGACAATCTGGCGCGTAAGACCGTCAGCGGTAAGGTCGGCAAGCCCGAGGAGATTGCCCATGCCATTTATTTCCTGGCAGACGAGGAACAGTCATCGTTCATGACCGGTCAGGCCATGGTGGTGGACGGCGGCGCAACGGCGCGCTTGAGTACGGAATGAAACAGACCTTACAGCGCATAACGCCAATGCCTGTTCTCAGCGTGGTCAAAACCAGCTACGACGCTCTCCGCCGCCTGCCGCAGGTCCCGGACGCCTACCTGCATCCCTGGCGGCGCGAGAGCCGTGCCCGTATGGCTGAATATCACAACCTCCACCCAGGCGAGCGTTGTTTCATCATCGGCAATGGTCCCAGCCTGAAACAAACCGACCTGAGCAAGCTTAAAGATGAATTCACCTTCGGGATGAACCGCATCTACCTGCTCTTCCCGGAACTGGGCTTTTCCACGACCTACTTTGTCTCCATTAATGATTTGGTGATCGAACAGTGCATTGAAGAAATCGCCGCCCTGCCGATTCCCAGGTTCATCGCCTGGCACGCCAACCGTCACTTCCAGCGCTTCCCCGAAGATATGGTCTTTCTCTACACGACCTACACCGGCCCGCGGTTTGCTTACGACCTGACCCGCCGCATCTGGGAAGGGGCCACAGTCACCAACGTGGCCCTGCAGCTGGCCTACTACATGGGCTTCGAGCAGGTCATCCTGATTGGCGTCGACCACAACTTCGCCAGCAAAGGCGAGGCCAACCAGACCGTCGTCTCAAACGGTGACGATCCTAATCACTTCGATGCGCGTTACTTTGGCAAGGGCTTTCGCTGGCAGTTGCCCGACCTGGAGACGTCCGAGATTGGATATGCCAAGGCTCGCAAGGCCTACGAAAAAGCCGGACGCCAGGTGCTGGACGCCACCGTCGGCGGTAAACTGACTATCTTTCCCAAAATTGACTTCGACTCACTTTTTTAGCGTTTCATCCTAAGCCTTGAACTTATCTCCGTTATCTCCAACCCCTCTGGTCTCGATTGTGACCCCGTCCTACAACCAGGCTGCCTATCTCGAGCAGACGCTGAACTCCGTGCTCGGACAGGACTACCCGCGCCTGGAATACCTGGTCGTGGACGGCGCCTCCAGCGACGGCAGTCTCGAAATTATCCGCAAATACGCCGACAAACTGTCCTGGTGGATTTCCGAACCAGACCGGGGCCAGGCTGAAGCCATCAACAAGGGGCTGCGGCGCGCGCGAGGCGAGATCGTCGCCTGGCTCAACTCGGACGATTTTTACCTGCCCGGCGCGATCCAACTGGCTGTACAAGCATTCCGAGAACACCCTGAGGTGGGATTGGTGTACGGCGACACGCTTTCGGTCGACGAGAAAAGTGAGCCGATCTACCTGGCGCACTATGCCCAGTGGTCCCTGGCGGATTTGCTGGCCTTCGACATCCTGGGGCAGCCGGCGGTCTTTATGCGCCGCGATGTTCTGGAACAGACCGGGTACATTGACCCGTCCTATAATTTTTTATTGGACCATCAGTTGTGGCTGCGCTTTGCAGCCCTGGCTCCAATGGCTTACATACCCTGGCGGCTGGCCGCCGGGCGCTACCACGCTGCTGCCAAGAATGTGGCGCGTGCGGCCGAATTTGGCCGGGAAGCTTACCGTATCCTGGAGTGGGCAGAGTCCCAGCCACAGATCGCGCCCATCCTGGCCGCCAATCGGCGGCGGGCTTGGGCTGGCGCCCATCGTTTCAACGCCCGTTACCTGCTGGATGCTGACCAGGCCTGGCCGTCGCTCAAATCCTACTGGCGCAGCCTGTCGGCGCATGTGCCTACCGCGCTGGTGGAGTGGAAGCGCATCCTGTTGGCTTTGCTCAGCCTGTTTGGCCTGGGGGGATTGCGAGCAGCCTATAACCGCCGTCGCCAGCAGCGTGCCCGGCAGCAGGCGCTTTCCGATTTGGACGGGACGGGGTACAATCGACAGGTTTGATTATCGCCCGGTAAGTTTTCTATGCAAGTATCTCAATCTCCGAACCGCTCTTTCATCGCACCGAACCGTTGGGCGCTGGCATTTGTGCTCACGCTCCTTTTGGGATTCGGTCTGGCTATCCGCCTGTTCGATTTAACCGACCTGCCGCTTGATTTTCATCCCACCCGCCAATTGTTTGCAGCCCTCAAGGCACGCGCCATGTATTACCAGACCGCGCCAGGCATCCCCGACTGGAAACGCGATATCACCATCCGCCAGTACGAGACCGAAGCGACGATCGAGCCGCCCATCCTGGAATCCGTGGTGGCGGCTACCTATCGCCAGACCGGCGAACACCTGTGGATAGCGCGCATCTACTCGTCGCTCTTCTGGCTGCTGGGCGGGGTATTCCTGTTTTTATTGGCACGCGACCTGCTTTCTCTCGACGGCGCGCTGGTAGCCCTGGCGATCTATTTGTTCCTGCCGTATGCGGTGATTGCCAGCCGCAGCTTCCAGCCCGATCCGCTGATGGTGATGCTGATCCTGCTGTGTTTGTGGTCTGCCGTACGCTGGAACCGCAATGGGGGCTGGGGCTGGGCGGTTTTGGCAGGTCTCGGCGGCGGGGTGGCAGTCTTTGTCAAATTCACAGCCGCCTTCTTTGTAGCGGCTGCTCTGCTTTGGGCGGTGTTGGACCGTTATTCGCTCAAACAAGCCCTGACCAGGCTCCAGGTGTGGGCCATGACGCTGCTGTCCATCTTGCCGGCTGCCGGTTATTTGCTTTACGGACTGTACTTTGCGGATTCCCTCGGCAGCCAGTTCAGTGGGCGGTTTTTCCCCGAGATGTGGATCGATCCCTTCTTCTACTTCCGTTGGGAAGGCAAGATTGCCTTGCTGCTGGGCCACGTCGGCTTGGCTCTGGCGCTGCTGGGTTTGATGTTTTTACGGTCGCGTCGCTCGCAGAACCTGTTGCTGACGCTGTGGGCCGCATATTTTATCTTTGGCATGGTTTTTGATTTTCATATCTCCAGCCACGATTACTACAGCCTGCCGTTAATCCCGATTGCGGCTCTGTCGCTGGCCGGCATCGGACAGGAAATACTGCGGGGTTTAGCCGAAGCAGTTTCTGGGTCCGGTTGGAGACGGGCAGCTGCCCATCTCCTGCTGCTGTTCGTGGTGGTAATGACTGTCTGGGACGTACGCGTCCAGATGAAGTCCGTCGATTACCGCCCGCAGGAGGCTTACTGGGTTTCGATCGGCCAGGCGCTCGATCACAGCGCATCGGTCATCGCGCTGACCCAAGACTACGGTTATCCGCTGGTATATTGGGGCTTCCAGAAAGCGACCATCTGGCCAGATTACGGCGATTTGCAATATCGCGACCGGGTGGGCAAAAGCGATTTTGCGTCTCGTTTTCAGAATTTAACCAGGAAGAAAGCCTACTTCTTGGTGACGGATTTCAATGAGTTCCAGTACCAACCCGAGTTGAAAGATTACTTGTACGGGCATTATCCAATTTACCTTCAGGGTGAGGGTTTCGTCGTCTTCGACCTGACCCACCCCTTGACGCCTTGACATGATGGAAAATAAAAAAGTCTGGTTTTTCGGAAATAGAATTTCGCTTTTAATCACGCTGGCGATTGTATTCGTGGCAGCCATCGGCATCCGCCTCTACGACCTGACCGATATGCCCTTGGATTTCAACGCCAACCGCCAGCTATTCTCAGCGCTCAAGGCGCGCGGAATGTACTATGCCATGCTGCCCGCTTCGGCGGTCGACGTCCCCCAGTGGCAGCGCGAGATGGCCATCAGCCAATGGAAGAGCCTGGCCACCATCGAACCCCCGGTCACGGAAACTCTGGTGGCGCTCACCTACCGCGTCTTTGGCCTGCACCTGTGGATCTCACGCATTTACACCTCGCTCTTTTGGGTGCTGGGCGGGATATTCCTGTTCCTGCTGGCAAGGGAAATTTCTTCGCTGGACGGTGCATTGGTGGCGCTGCTGTTCTACCTGTTCTTGCCGTTCGGAATCATCGCCAGCCGCAGCTTCCAGCCCGACCCCCTGATGGTGTTTTTGATGATTGCCGGGCTGTGGGCCATGTACCGCTGGCGGTCGTCCGGGACCTGGAAGTGGGCGCTTACCGCTGGTCTGCTTAACGGGGCGGCAATCTTTGTCAAGAACGTGGCCGTCTTCCCGTTGTTGGGTGCGGCGATTGGGCTGGTGTTGGAACGCGGTTTGCGAGAATCAATCAAGGATAGACAGACCTGGATCCTGGTGGTACTGTCCGTCTTGCCGGTGGGATTGTATACGCTTTATGGGGTGCTGATCTCGGGTTCGCTGGCCAGCCAATTCAATCTTCGATTTTTCCCCGACTTGTGGAAGGATGGCGGTTTCTACATCCGCTGGAAAGGGCAGTTGGATGGGATTACGGGATTCGGGCCGATCGTACTGGCCTTGATTGGGGTGCTGCTGGCCGGGAAACGCAAATCCGCTTTTTTGCTCGGATTGTGGGCTGGCTACCTGGTCTTTGGCATGACCTTTGCTTATCATATCTCCACCCACGATTATTACAATCTACTGGTGATCCCGATCGTGGCGTTGTCTTTCTCCCCACTCGTAGCTTTGCTGGCTGACCGGCTCGAGCAGGTGCAGCCGGCGTGGCTGGTGCGGACTTCGCTGGCAGTTTTCACCATCCTGGTTTGTGGGGTGTATTTGTGGTACGCCAGGGTCGATCTGGCGCGCAGCGACTACCGCGAGGATCCCCAATTCTGGTGGAAGCTGGGTGAGAAACTCGGGCACACCAATCCTGCCATCGGCTTGACCCAGGATTACGGTGCTCGCCTGGCTTACTGGGGCTGGCAGGATATCAGCTCGTGGTATTATTCGGGCGACTTGAACATCCGCGACCTGGCCGGGATCAATGTCAATTTAAGCGATCGCTTTGCCGACCAGATCAAGGGCAAAAAGTTCTTTGTTGTTACCCAAATGTCCAAGCTGGATTCGCAGCCAGAGATCAAGGCGACGCTCTATAATCATTATCCAATCTACGATCAAGGCAATGGCTACGTGATCTTCGATCTCACTCATCCCAAATAGAAACCTGCGATGCCCGAATACCCCTTGGTTTCGATCGTTACACCGTCATTCAATCAGGCGCGCTTCCTGGAAGCAACCATCCAATCTGTGTTGGGTCAAGATTATCCCAATCTGGAATACCTGGTCGTGGATGGCGGTTCGACCGATGGGAGCGTGGAGATTATCCAGCAGTATGCGCCTCGCCTGGCCTGGTGGGTCTCCGAAGCGGACCAGGGCCAGACCGAGGCCCTCAATAAGGGATTTGCACGCACCCGAGGCCAGATCCTGGCCTGGCTCAATTCGGACGACACCTACCTGCCCGGCGCGATCTCCTCGGCGGTCACTTATTTGCAGGGACATCCCGAGGTCGGCCTGGTGTACGGGGACGCCAACTTTATCGATGAACAGGGGCGTCAGATCGGGCAGTTTGCCGCTCGGCAGACAGATTACCGTCGCTTGCGTCGCGGTTACGTCCATATCCCACAGCAAACCTCTTTTTTTCGCGCCGATCTGTGGCGGCAGGTGGGTCCGCTCGACCCCAGTTTCTACTTTGCCATGGATTATGACTTGTGGGTGCGGATTTCCGAACAAGCCCCAATCCGCTATGTGCCGCAAACCTGGGCCAACTTCCGCCTGCATTCCAGCGGCAAGACAATCGCTGACGACGACCGCTGTTGGCCGGAGATGGTCCGTATTCACTATCGCGATGGCGGGAACTGGTTTTCGGTTTTGACCGCTAAATACCTCATTCGCAAGCTGTTGGCTTCGCTGCTGAACTGGCGCCGTCAGCGCCAAATGCAGCGTTACGATAAATGAGATGCTATGAAAAAATGGTTGCTTTCCTCCCCTTCTGTGGATGATTTGATCCGCCTGCTGCGCGCCTGGCGTTTCTGGCTGGTTGGAGCCATCGTTGGTGGCCTGCTGGGCACCCTGGCTTATGTCCTCGTCCCGCCGCCGTATCGTGCGCGTGCCACTGTCGTGGTGGATTTCAACCTGGAGAAAGCCTGGCCCGATAACCCGGATCGCGAAGTATTCTATTACCTCGAACGCGAGGCGCGTAAGTTGGAGGAAGTCGCCTGGTCCGATGCGACCCTGCAGCAGGTCGCGGACCAGATGGGTGGAATGACAGCCGACCAGTTGCGCTCAGATGTTCTGGAACTCAGCGAACCGCACGATGGCGCCTGGCATTTCTATGCGACCGAGCGCTCACCGCAGCAAGCCGAACAGCTTGCATCTGCCTGGGCACAGGCTTTCTACCAACAGACGCTGGTTGGGGTAGACAATGCCGTCGCGTTGGATGCCGCCCGCAAGGCGCTGGAAGCCAATCCGACCGATCCGGCGCTGATGGCTCAGGTCAATACGCTGGAAGCCGGGTCGCTTGGGATCACCCCTGAGCTGCAAATTTCCCTGGCGCAATCCAAGCACCTGCCAGCGGAGCGAAAAGTGGGTCTGGGCAATTATGTCCTGGCGGGAGCAGTGCTTTTTCTGTTGCTAAGTGCCCTATTCGTGTTATTCTTCGGGAAGCAGCAAGGTGCGTAGTCTGACACTCGACCGCCTGGCGCGCTTCCTGTGGGGAGCCCTTTTGGTGACCCTGCCGGTAACCAGTTTTCGCTATATGCCCCTAATGGGAGCTGGAACTTATGTGCGCCCACTGGCGCTCTACCCGCTGGGATTGCTGATGCTGGTCCTGCTGGCACTGCTTTGGAAGAAGCAGATCCCTCGCCCGTGGCCAGGCATCTTCAGCTTGCTGCTCGTGTTTGTCCTGATCGTCGGTTTTTCGATTGCCTGGGGAGCCTTGTTTGCACCGGTAGTATTACGCGGGGTGAGTTACTGGGACCGCGCTCTGCGCGCCTCGATCACGGTGGTGATCGGATCCTCTTTCTTTGTGGCTGCGGTGTGGATGAACCAGAACGAAGACGCGCTGCGGTTTTCGATCAAGTGGTTGCTGGTGGGAATGGCCCTGCATCTTTTGTGGGGAAGTATTCAGGCGGTCGGATTGAACCTCGGATTACGTCCATACCTAAATCCCATTCAGCAAAGTTTTTCAGTACGCGGACTGGTCAAGAATAAACGCATCTCGGGCTTTGCCTATGAACCGTCCTGGCTGGCCGGTCAACTGGCGACGATTTACCTGCCCTGGCTATTCGCGTCCCTCTTGGCGCGTTATCGGATTTCGCGATTTCGCTGGCTGACCTGTGGTTTGCTGCTCAGTGGGTTGGCCGCGCTGCTTTTGACCTATTCGCGCAGCGGATTGTTTATCACAGTCGGTGCTTTGGGTCTGACTTTGTTGCTGGCTGGCGGCGAATCACTCACCTTTTTTTGGAGCTGGTATCGTGCGGGCTTCCGCCGTAATGCCAAAGTCAATCGATGGAATGCTTTGCAGAATGTGGGAAGTCGGATCGTTCTCGGCCTGGGCGCGATTGGCGCGCTGGCGGCAGCCGCCTACCTGCTGGCGGACAAGGGTTACATTGCCACTTTTTGGAATTCCGCGAAAGGTGACCTGTGGAGTTATGCTGTCGACGTATACCTGGGGCCACGCCTGGCGTACGCCGTTGCTGCATTGAATGCCTATCAGCAGCATCCGTGGACGGGTGTTGGGCTTGGAGCGAGCGGTTTTTACATCTATCAGCACATGCCAGATTGGATTTTGTATGGTGTTCCGGAAATCGCCCGCCAGCTTAGTCCCGATTCGGGCTTGTATCCCAACCCTAAAAATATGTACATTCGCCTGTTGGCCGAGGCTGGACTGCCCGGTCTGATCGCTTACCTGACTTTTCTGCTAAGCCTGTTCGGATATGCTCTCTCGGCGTTGCGTAAGGCAACCTCACAGGCGCGGTTCTTGGGCATGGTAGGAATTTTTTCGCTGGCAGCAGTGGCTTTACAGGGAATATCGCAAGATTCCTTTGCATTGCCGGATATCTGGATCAATTTGGGCATCCTGGCTGGTCTGGCAGGGCGTTGGTTGGAATCAGGAAATAGCACTATGGAGAGCGCCGGCTCTCTTGACGAGGAGACACTATGATTGTCCTTTCTGTGGGAATGCCGCGGGCCGGTTCGGGCTGGCATTACAATCTGATCCATGATTTAATGGCAACTACCGGCTGTTCTGACGCGCGCGCAATTCGCCAGCAATTTCATTTGGAGAAGATCCTGACAGAGGTCAATTGCAATATTGGTGTGCTTTCCTTGCGCCGCTTGGCGATGGTAACTGTCCCATCCCTGATTGGGAAAACATTCGTTATCAAAGCACATGCCGGACCCACGGTCTGGTCACGGCTGTTGAGCCACAATGGATTTATGCGCATTACCTATATCTATCGCGATCCTCGCGATGCTATGCTTTCCGCCTTTGATTACGGTCAGCGCGCCATTGCCAAAGGCCGTCCTAATGCCTTCTCCCACTTGACGGATTTCGAAAAGGCAGTAGACTTTATTAAAGACTACCTGAAAATTTGGGATGCTTGGATGGGACAAGATAATGTTTTGAAGGCTCGCTACGAAGATTTATTGATTGATTATGACGCTGAGGTGGCACGCCTGATTGATTTCTTGAAATTGAATGATAACCGCCCTGCAGTCCAGAAGGTTGTCGAACAATATCGCCCGGGAAAAGCCGAATCCGGGCAGCAGGGTCTACACTATTTCAAGGGCAAGATAGGTCGTTTCCGGGAAGTGTATTCTCCGGAGCAACAGAAGGAAATGGTCGAGCAATTCGGTCCTTACCTGCGAAGAATGGGTTACGATAGTTAACCGATTTTACACAAATTAGTGAGACATGCGCAGCTACGATTATCCTTACATCACTGACTGGTTTACCGTTTCGCTACGATGGATAGCAATGCTAGGAATTGTTATCTCGTTAGCGTTGGGGAATCAGCTAACCATGTCTGTGGCCTGGCCGCTGGTTGTGCTGGCCGTATGGAACTTGGTGATGATGATGTTGGCCGGGTTTAACTTCCGGATGTCTTATCACCGTGAGATCGGGGTGATTGTCGACACGATCTTGATCGGCATCTTTTTCTGGCTGCAAAATGGGGTCTTAGGTCCGGCGTCCTGGTCAGTGTTACTCCCAATACTGACAGCTGCAATGTATTTCGAAATCTTTGGTGCGCTTGGCGTGGCGGTTGTTCTGGCTGGATATGAAATCGTCTCAGTTTACCTACAGTTTCCTGATAATCGCTCTCGCCTCACCTATGGTTTAGCTTCATTGTCGACCATGGCTGCCGGCCTTTTATTTGGTGTGCTGGGACGCCAGCTATTCGATCAACTACGCAAAATGCGTCTGAGCCGAATTACCGAGGAAGAGAGACGCCGGGCGGTTGAGAATGAGCGTCTGCGCGCCATTTATGAACTCACATCCACGCTGACAGCGACTCTCAGCTATAAGCGCGTCCTCGATTCAGCTCTGGACTTGAGCGTGAATGCGCTAAACTTCAATCCTGATGAGCGACCCGACGACAATCTGGTCAGCGCGGTTATGCTATTTGTTGGAAATGAATTAATTACCAAATCTGCGCGTCGGTTCACGAGCGCTGACATGCGCGTATCCCTACCCGGGGCGGAAGGAGTGGTTGGTAAGGTACTCAATGATGGGGAGCCAGTCCTCACGCAGAACATTGCGTCTGATCCGGAATTAGGCAGGATAATTGCCCTGCGTACCTGCGCTTCGGTATATTGTTTTCCACTACGCAGCGGTTTCAATGTTTATGGAGTACTGCTTTTCGCCCATCCGACCCCGAATTTCTTCACAGAGGAACGCCGGGATGTATTGGATATTATTGGGCGTCAGGCTGTGATTGCCGTTCAAAATGCTCGTTTGTATCAGGATCTGGTTGAAGAGAAGGAACGCATGGTGGAAGTCCATGAAGAAGCACGCAAGAAGCTGGCGCGTGATTTGCATGATGGACCGACGCAATCTGTTTCGGCCATGGCCATGCGCCTTAATCTAACGCGTCGCATGCTGGAGCGCGACCCGAAAGCTGCTGCAGACGAGATAGTAAAAATCGAAGAACTGGCACACCGTACAACGAAAGAAATCCGCCACATGTTGTTTACGCTACGTCCGCTAGTGCTTGAATCTCAGGGCTTGTCCGCCGCGTTAATTTCAATGGCCGAGAAGATGCGCGAGACGTTCAGCCAGAATATGATCGTAAACGTGGATGAGCGTTTGGCACAACAGTTGGAAATGGGAAAGCAGGGCGTCATCTTTTACATCGTCGAAGAAGCCGTAAATAACGCGCGTAAACACGCTCGCGCCTCGAATGTCTGGGTTACACTACGCTCATTGGAAGCTGGTCTGGCCTTGCTTGAAATCCGTGATGATGGTATTGGATTTGATGTAAAGTCGATTGCAAAATCGTATGATAAACGCGGCAGCCTGGGCATGGTCAATTTACGTGAGCGAACGGAATTGGTTAATGGACTAATGAATATCGATTCGGTTCTTGGCAAAGGGACCAAAATACAGGTGTACATCCCTCTGACCGAAGAAGCGACTGACCGCCTCCATCACCCCAAATAATCAAGAATGCCAATTGCTGCAGGTATATATTATTTCGCACACGAGCCTGAGAATTTCACCAGGCCCCCGGTTATTCTTATCCATGGAGCTGGGGGAACACATTTGCACTGGCCAGCCGAAATGCGCCGATTGAACCAACAGCGTGTTTTTGCGTTGGATCTGCCCGGTCACGGTAAATCGGAGGGAATTGGCAGACAGTCCGTCGAAGAGTATGCTCTCAGCGTTGTGGAGTTCATGAAAGCAATGCGCTTGCGTGCTGCTGTTTGTGTGGGTCATTCCATGGGAAGCGCCATTTCGATGGCACTGGCGTTGAAATATCCGAAACGCGTACTGGGTTTAGGCCTGGTCGGCAGCGGGGCGCGACTGCGCGTGGCTTCGCAAATTCTGGAAAATGCAGCGAACCCCGCGTCATTTCCCACGGCAGTTGAGATTGTGGTGGATTGGTCTTATAGTAATCGGGCCGACTCTCGCCTGAAGGAACTTGCAGCACAACGAATGGCTGAAACTCGTCCGACGGTTTTTCACGCTGATTTTCTTGCTTGTAATGCTTTTGATGTCATGGGCAAATTGGGGCGTATTCGCGTGCCTACGTTTATCGTCTGTGGAGCCGAAGATCGGTTGACCCCCGTCCGGTATGCTGAATACCTGCGTGACAAGATTGATGGCGCCCAACTCAGTGTGCTTGAACGAGCCGGACACATGGTGATGTTGGAGCGCCCAGCGGCAACAGCTGCTGTTTTAGAAAATTTCTTACAACAAATTCCCTATCAATCCGGTCTTTAATGGGAGGAGAAAATCTCATTTAAAATTGGGATTGCATTGTGGATCGCTTTGGCCCTGTGGCTTAAGCGGTTTTTTTCGTCCATGCTTAATTCTGCCATTGTTTGTCCCAGTTCGGCGACGATAAAAATCGGATCGTACCCAAACCCATTTTGCCCTCGTTCTATTGGGATGATCTCGCCCTGACATTCTCCGGTTGCTAACCTCACTGGCCCATCGGGGATGCAAATTGCGACGGTAGCGCGGAAATGAGCCGTCCAAGGGCGAGGCTTACCCTCCAATTTCATTAGCAAGTATTTGCGTCGATCGGCATCCGTCGCGTTGGGGATGGGTGCGTAGCGGGCTGAGTACAATCCTGGAGCGCCATCCAGTGCGTCGACTTCCAACCCAGAATTGTCGGCCAGGGCAACCAGTCCGCTGGCCTGGGCATAAGCAAATGCCTTCCGAGTGGCATTTTCGGCATAGGTTTGACCGTCTTCGACCACCTCGAGATGTAAACCAAGCATGCGAGGGGAAACAATTTCTAAATTGAGATCGGCCAGTAGCGTTTTGATCTCCCGCATTTTTCCTTGATTTTCTGTTGCGATCAATATCTTTTTCATTCAGGAATCCTGCGGTGTGAGCTGATCCAGGGCCCAGGCAGCGTGTTCGCGCACCATTGGCTCCGGGTCATCCAGTGCATTCAGCAAAGAAGGAATGGCCTGCGGATCCTTGGAATTTCCAAGTACAACCGTCACATTGCGCAGATAGCCGCGTCGTTTGGCTCGCTTGATCGGGCTGTTTTTGAACTTGCGGTTGAACTCATCAGGTGTTAGCCCCAGTTCTTGAATGAGTTGAGGCCGGGGAAGGCCGTCGCGTGGCGTAAAAGCCGGATCCTCATTGCGCGTGGCGAAACGATTCCATGGGCAGACCATCTGGCAGATATCACAACCGAAGACCCAGTCCTCGAGTTGGGAGCGGAATTCAGTCGGAATGTCGTCTTTTAATTCGATCGTCAAATAGGAGATGCAGCGGCGTGCATCCATTGTGCGATCGGTCAGGATGCATTGCGTGGGACAGGCCTCGATGCAGCGGGTACAGGTACCGCAATGGTCTGTGTTGAAAGGTAGATCAGGTTCCAATTCGATTCCCAGCAGGATTTCAGATAATAAAAAATAAGAACCCTTAGACGGGTTGATTAGACAGGTGTTCTTGCCGATCCAGCCCAAGCCAGCCTGCATAGCCAGATCCCGTTCTAGGATGGGGCCGGTGTCGGTATACCAGCGATTGGACACGGGATGACCGACCTGTGCTTCAATAAAGTCAACCAGCGCTTTCATCCGTTCAGGCAAGACATTGTGGTAATCCTCGCCCCAGGCATAAGCGGCAACACGTCCGTGAGGCGGCGGCCCAGCGTCAACTTCAGCAGATTTGGGGTTCGGGTAGGGTGTGCCAAGAACCAGGATGGAGCGGCATTCAGGTAATAATTCACGCGGATTAGCCCGGCGACGGCGGGAGCGTTCGTCCGACAGATAACTCATAGAACCATGCCGCCCCTCGGCCAACCAATCCCGGAAGATTGACCAGTGGGGCGGCGATGCGGGTGATGTAATTCCGGCGAGAGCGAAACCCAATTGTTGTGCTTGGTCCTTGATGGCCTGCGTTAAAGACAAAGTCACTTGACGAGGATCTTCACCCAGAAAAATTTGCCAAAAGGAATGCCTTTGGGATTAACCATACGCCAGGCACTCAGGTATTCTCCCGCCTTGGTGGGAGCCTTTAACTGCACTGAGACGTCAATCTCCTGACCGGGAAGGACGGCAGTTGTAATTGGAGTTGGTTGGCCGTCCATCTTGACGTTGTAACCACCATAAATCAAGGTATAACCGTCTCCCCAGGTACAACTGCCTGTGTTTTTAACGTGCCAGGTTTTTACGAAATCTTGTCCCGGGGTCATCTCGGTCCCATCCGAAACCGTGACATCTGAGAGATACTCGGCATCGTCACAAATGATTTGTGTCGAGGTGCCCAATGGGATTTCGGGCTGGGAAGTGGCTGTGACTTCAAGTGTCGCCGAGGCCGGAGCAGAGGCTTCGGTGGCGGTCGCCTCAGCAGTCGGCGTTACAGCCTCGGCTGTCATGGTCAGGTTCGCTGCAACGGTCTGAGCCGCAGCAGTGTAAAGCGCCTTGACGTCTGGTGTCGGTGATTCTGGCGTGTTGGGGCCGCAGGCACTCAAGAGCAGCGCAATAGCTAGGAAGAGCAAAAAGATGTTTCGCATTTCTTCTCCTTCCTTAGAACCCAACAATGCGATAAAACAGTGAGGTTATTTTTGGACTTTGATCGAAACGCAAACGATACCGCCAAAGTAAACGTTGCTGTCATTCTTCATCCGCCAGCAGCCGCTATAATCTCCTTCTTTGAGGGGGGCGGTCATTTGAATGCCCAGGTCAACTGTATCGCCAGGCAAAACAAAATGAGAATTATCTTTGATCAGGTAGGGTTTTCCATCCAGCGGGTCACCGTAGGCAAATGCCAGTTGAAAACCCTCGTCCCATCTACCACAGGCACCAGTGTTTTTAATACGCCAGACTTTCTGGAAATCCTCACCAGGTTTCATGACTGTCCCATCGGGGACTGTTATGTCCGCCACGAAGGCAGCGTCGTCGCAAATCACGCCGGAAGGAGTGCCAAGCGACAATGACTGTGTTGGGGAAGGTATTCCTGCAATTGGCGTCAACTCAACGGGTTGAGAGCCCAGGGTCGGGCTCTCGATTGCCGATTGGGTTGGGGTCGGCGGTTCGGGGGTGAATGTGGCAGTCGCTTCAGATGTGGGCGTGAAAGCGCCTGCTGTCTGTGTCAGTTCTGCCGAGACAGTTTGTGCGGCTGCAGTGAAGACAGCCTGGGGATCTATCGGAGTAGCATCCGGGGATTTTTGTCCTCCACATGCGGTCAACAAGACCACTATCAGCAGAAGACCAAAGTTCATTATGCGTTTGGTGTTGCGCACAGTGACCTCCTTAGGAGTCAACAGTTGCTTGCTGGAATGTTAGATATTTTTCGTTCTCTCGTTCATTATAACCCAGGTAGTTTGGCAATAATAACTTGCACCATGGATTTTTATTTAATGTTCGGAGAGAAGTCATTGAGCTTCCATCAGTCTGCGCATTACGGACAACTAAATGTAAACAAAACCCGATCGAAGGTTTGGTTATTGGGGCTGATCACATAAAGGGCTACCCAGCGTGAAATATCCTGGATCGCATCGGGTTGGAGTTTCCAATCGAAATTAACAGTTTTCGTCCCGGCTTCCTTGAAGACCAGCGTATTAATGTCTGATTTGGCGCTGTCTGCTGGATTCCGTACCCATTGATACGTGACCGTGCCGGGTGCATTGGTGGTGATGTCGGCTGTAAAGCGGAAGTAGGTGCCTTTTGCCGGGCAACCACTCAGTGGATCCCGCACTTTTGTATATGTAACGCTGGTCACTGCGAAGCTACCGCTTGAATTAACCGTGACTTTTACGGATAAAGATGAGTTGTATGGGCCAAATCCGACCGTACCGCCGTAAGGGGTTGCCAGCCGCCAGTAGCCCGTATAGGTACCTTCAGTTGTTGGAGCGATAAAATCAATGGAGAGGTCTGCAGTCTGGTCTTGGTTGATTACCTGTTGCAGTGGGTATTCAACGCCGGCGCCGATTGCGTCTCCGCTGGACAAGATCAGCTTATAGCTTGAGTCCCAGGGGCAAGATCCGAGATTCTTGACCCGCCAGGTCTTGGTAAAGGCCTGACCTGGCTGGACCAGCATGCCATCCGGGACAGTTACGTCCGCAATGAAACTGGCTGAATAGCAGGGGGTTATATTCCCGGTTCCGCCTGTGGATGGAGCCGGTTGGGTGGGTGATGGGCTTGGGCTGATCAGCGGTGTAGGCGTGCTGACTGGAAGTGTGGGGGTTAGTTCCACCGCAGTTTCTGTGAATTGGGCTTCCACTGTCTGCGCTGCCGAAGTTTGAACGGCGCTAATATCTATCGTTGGGGTCGTGTTCGCTGGCGTGCCGCATCCACTCAGGAATATGGTAAATATAGCAAACAGAACTGCAGCTTTATAAACATGTTTGTTCATCGATTTATTCCTTTCAGTCCGGTTTGGAAACCGGCGGGCGTTATTATAATGCCTTTACGGGGTAGTAAATAGGCCGCAATTCTGGGTGGGAACTGCGGCCTTGAGGCAACTCGGGGAGAGTTTGGGTCGTTACGGAGCGGGTTGGATCTCCGGATTGACCCACACAGCCCAATCCTGGGCTGACGATCCGTGTGCGAGTACTGCCAGGACAAAATTGACTTGTTTTCCAGCCAGGCTGCTAAGATCTACGTCAATATTCTTGAGTGTCCCGTCGCAGGCTTTGGTCCAGGTGCCCAGCGGTTTGAGGGTACCGCTTTCTTTGTAATTCAATTGGAAAGTTGCGTCTCCAGTTCCACAGGTACCGTCGGGTTTGGCCAGGAAGCCGATCTTGGCCGTAAAGTGGTCCCCATTAAATACGGTGTAAGTTGAATATTCCCCGGAGATAACGCCATCATCGGCCCAGAAGGGATGGGTTTCGAGCACTTTGGAAGGAGTGCTGCCATTTTCCAGTTCGGCACCATTGCGGTACATGACAAAGCCATTGGTATCTGTGTCTGGGCCACCGAAGGTCAGGGTTGTCGCCCCCCCACAAGGGCTGCCGCAGGAGAGCCATTGCGCCGATGGCGCGCGGGAATGGAAGTCATACCCGCTGCTGCCAGGAACTTTGATCTCCACGTAGAAGGACTTGCCCTGGTAACCGCCTGCTATCGGGATCAAGACGCCGGAGGCGTTGCGGATGCGCCAGTAGCCTCGGTAAGTGCCGGGGGTGGCAGGGGCCTTCAGCGTGATAGCGAGATCAACTTCCTGTCCGGGTGAAACGGTCCCGATGGCGGTTGGAGAGGAGCCATTCATGGAATCGCCGCTATCAAAAACAAGAGAATAACCTGACCAGGTACATGTGCCAATGTTTTTCAACCGCCAGGTTTTGGTAAAGCTATCACCAGCGTTGAACACGGTACCATCAGGAATGTTGACGTCCTTGATGAATTGCGCCAGGTCGCACATTGGTGTGGCTGTAGGTGGGACAGAAGTGAATGGCACAGATGTGAATGTCGGCACAGGCGTATTGGTTATCTGGACGACAGGAAATGTCGGTGTTGCCAAGGGCACGGTTTGCGTGAGCTGTGCTTCGACTGTCTGCGCTGCGGCTGTAAAAATGGCGTTTGGATTGGGGGTTTCGGCCCCACCGGAAGGCAGGTTGCAAGCCGAAAGTACCAATACTGAAATGATTGATATTGTCACGAAGCGGGTAAATTTGGACATTCTCCATCCTCCTTACAATTTTGCAAACTAATTGTACATCATGCTAAGAAAAAAAGTACCCTTTTCGAATCCAACAATTGGGCTATTCCAAGAACCAAAAGGGACAGGCTTCAGGGCCTGTCCCTAAGACGTATTTCAACCTTTTCAAGTTCCCTATTGTTTCTCGTAAGGCTGGCCATCGGCTGCCGGGATAACCACCCGACCAACTACACCCGCCAGCACGATCATGGTGATGATGTAGGGGGCCATTAACAGGAATTCGGATGGAATTGGAACTTGTAATATTTGCAGCTTGACTTGCAACGAGTTGGCAAAGCCGAAGATTAGCGACGAAGCAAAAGCTCCAAATGGATTGTACTTCCCGAATATCATGGCAGCCAGGCCAATGAAGCCTTTACCGGCTGTCATCATTTCATCGAAACGCCCCACTGAGCCAACCGTAAAGTATGCTCCACCCAGGCCTGCGATCATGCCACCCAGAATCACATCGACGTAACGCATGAAATATACGTTGACGCCCAATGTGTCGGCAGCCTTAGGGTGCTCACCGACGGCGCGGGTACGCAGACCCCAAGGCGTGTAGAACAACACGATGTGTAAGACAGCCACCAAAATCAGTGTCAGGTAGACGATGATCCCGTTCTCAAAAAGGATTGGGCCAAGGATAGGGATTTTTACCAGACCGGGAATGGGAAGAATTGGGAAAGTGCCAGAGTTGTTCAATGAATTGACATTCTGTTGCAAGAACCGCGATGAGATAAAGCTGGTCATGCCGGTTGCGAAAATATTGATCGCTACGCCGCTCACGATTTGGTCGACTTTGAAACGGATGACCAGAAAGGCATGTGCGGCCGCCACTAATCCTCCGGAAATAATTGCAAGCAGCAGGCCGATGTAAAGGTTGTGTGTGACGGTTGCAGAGACAACCGCAACCTCGGCTGCGATCAGCATGATCCCTTCAATAGCAATATTGATCACCGCGGCTCTTTCGCTGATTAAACCGCATAACGCAGCCAGCGCAATCGGGATTGCGCGAACGAGTGAACTGCTCAACATCCCGACTAAATTTAAGGATTTTCCGCGTGCAGCCCAGATCAGGAAGGCAGCGATAAAGATGAACGCCACGATCCCGAGTAATAGTCCTGTCGAGCGGATGCCGCGCGCCATTTGCCAGGCACCCAGGAAGATGACCGCAATGATCAGAATATAGATCGATGGTTGGACGGGTAGGATCAAGTCAGGGATGGGGATCGCCTGTGAATTGGATCCGGAGTTCAAACCGAACTTCGTCACTTGCCCGGCTTCTAGGTTGCGGCCGAAAAAGAAAAGCATCAACAATCCGGTGGCAATCAGCAGTGAGCCCGGAATGAGGCGTGAACGCGTCGATGATTTTGTGCTGGGGGAATTGGTCGATTGCTGTGTCATGAAGTCCTCAATCTTCTAAGCATCTGGGGCTATTTTCCCCAACCTCGCGTCAAAACGATTTCCTCGGTTTTTGCCAAGCGGATACGGTAGATCCAGCGGATGATCTCAGGTGCGGCCACAAAGACAATCACCAGACCCTGAATGATCGAGATGATGTCGATCGGGATACCTGCCATGGATTGCATCCGGGTCGCGCCGCTGCGCAGTGTGCCGAATAGCAGAGCTGCCAGCACAACTCCCAGCGGATGACTTTTCCCAACCAGTGCCAGCGCAATCGCGTCAAACCCATATCCTGCCGAGAACCCCTGTCCGACCCAGTGATCCACACCAAGCACCTGACTGGCGCCAGCCAGACCGGCCAGCGCGCCGCTGATGGTCATCACCAAGACGATATTGCGGAGGATACTCATACCCGAGTAGCGAGCAGCGTCCGGATTGGTGCCGACTGTGCGGATTTCAAAGCCCAGTGTAGTTTTGAATAAAAACCAGTAAGCCAGCAAAGCGACCAGTAATGCCAGGACAAAGCCCCAGTTAAAACGCAGCGGGTCGGAGAAGAATTCGAGGCAGCTCTGCCGTCGATTCGATCACCGGCGTGATAGGGCGATAACCGGGTGCCTTCATGGGTCCATTCAGCAGCCAATCACTGAAGCGGAAGGCAATGTAGTTCATCATGATCGTGGTTACGACTTCGTGTGCGCCTGTAACTGCTTTCAGATAACCAGGGATGGCACCCCAGATTGCGCCTCCAATCGCACCGGCCAGAATTGCCAGCGGCAGGTGGATGTACCAGGGTAGTCCCGTAATGCTGTAACCCACAAATGCAGATGCCAGAGCGCCCATATAGAACTGGCCTTCCGCACCGATGTTGAACAGGCCGCCGCGAAAACCAATTGCAACAGCCAAACCAGCAAAAATGTAAGGCGTGGAGGTGACCAGGCTTTCTGTAAAGGGATAGATCGCCTTGATTAAGGCGGTGTTATCACCGCTAGAGAAGAAGATGCGAATTCCTTCGATGATCTCTTTGGGGCTACCAAGCGAACCATAAAACAAGGCGCCGTAAGAAACGGCGATCGCGTTCCAGGTTTCGCGAAGAGCGCCGAGGGGATCACTGAAGAAATTGCCATATGCCGCAATGACTTTGGCGTCTGTGATGACGATGAAAATGGCGCCGATCACCAGCCCGGTAAAGACGGCCAGCACCGGGATCAGCAGGGTTTGCCAGAAGCCGCTTGATCTATGTTCGGATTCGGAAGTGTCTGTCCCGCGTTCAGTCTTAGGAGCTTGGTTGCTCACTTTGTTGTCTGTCATGGTGCAATCCTCCTAAAAGACACGTTCCACTACACCGCCATCCGTGGCGGATGAGTTGGATTCGGGGGCTTTGTCTGATTTGATGCCAGCCATCAACAGTCCAAGGGATCCTTTTGTGGCTTTGGCGGCCGGAACAATATCAATGATCTGACCTTTGTACATCACCGCGATGCGGTCAGACAGGGCCAGGATTTCATCCAATTCGGATGAAACCATCAAAACGGCGGTGCCCTCATCGCGTTTTTCGACTATTCGGCTGTGGATGTACTCGATCGAGCCGACATCCAGGCCACGGGTGGGCTGGGACGCGATCAGCAATTTGATGGGGCGCGAGAATTCGCGCGCCACGATCACCTTTTGCTGGTTGCCGCCCGAAAGGGTCGATGCGGTAACATAAACGCTTGGTGTGCGGATATCGTATTGTTCTACTAAATTTTCGGCAGTTTGAATGATGATCTTTTCTTGAAGCGATAAGCCGTGGGCAAAGGGGGGCAGATAGTACGAGCAAAGTACCAGGTTGTCATAAATTGGAAATGGGAGTACCAGACCATGTCGCTGGCGGTCCTCCGGGATGTGCGCCACACCTCTTTCGAAAATATCGCGCGGGGAGGCATTTTTCAGGCTTTGTCCGAGGATGCGAACTTCTCCGCTGTCAGCCGGCAACAATCCGGTCAGGGCGTAAACCAATTCGGTTTGTCCGTTGCCCTGCACGCCAGCAATGCCTAATACCTCACCGATCCGAACGTCGAAGGTAACACCGTTGACGACTTGATTTCCACGCTCGTCCCGGACATACAAGTCCTTGACTTCCAGGGCCGTCTCTTTTGGTTTGGCCGGTTTCTTTTGAACAACCAGATTGACTTCGCGGCCTACCATCATCGAAGCCAGTTTTTTCTGATTAACTTCCTCGGATTTAACCGTGCCAATCACCTTTCCCCCGCGCAGCACGGTGATCCGGTCGGCAAGTTCCATGACCTCTTTTAGTTTGTGCGTAATGAAAATAATCGATTTGCCCTTGGCAATTAAATTCTTCAGGATTGTGAATAGCCCCTCAACTTCTTGAGGGGTGAGAACAGCCGTGGGTTCATCCAGGATTAAAATGTCGGCTTCTCGATAAAGGACTTTGATAATTTCTACACGCTGCTGGGTGCCTACTGGCAGATCCTTGATGTACGCCTCCGGATCGACCTCCAGGCCATAGTGCTCTGAAATTTCCAGGATGCGTTTAGCCACTTTAGCGCGATCCAGAAAGATCCCATTACGCGTCGTTTCGTTGCCGAGCATCACATTTTCAGTAACGGTCATAACCGGTATGAGCATGAAATGCTGGTGGACCATGCCTATCCCGCGCGCGATTGCATCGCTGGGACTTTGAATGTCGATCTTTTCCCCTTTGACTAGAATGTCACCCTCATCTGGTTTATACAAGCCATAGAGGATATTCATCAGGGTGGTTTTTCCGGCGCCATTTTCACCGAGCAAGGCGAGGATTTCCCCTTTTTCGAGGGTGATGTCAATGTGATCGTTTGCCAGGACCCCCGGGAAAGATTTAGTAATTCCGCGTAGTTCCAGTAATGGCATGCCAGAGTCTCCTGCTGTCGTGCGCGAGAGGTTTTGGTAGAAGAAGGGCCGGGAGCCCCGGCCCTTCCATGTTTCAAGCTGGTATTGTTATTGGCTGATGCCCAAGACGCCATCAACGGTAATTGCGCCGCTGAGCAAATCCTGTTTGGCCTGTGCGACCTCAGCCTTCAGGGCGTCGGGTACCTTGCTTTCGAAGTCGTGGTACGGAGCGATATCTACGCCATCATTTTGGAGGTTGAAGACCGCAGTGCCGCCCGAGAAGTTGCCGTCGAGGAAGTCCTTGATGGTGTCGTAAACAGCCACGTCAATCTTCTTCATAACGCTGGTCAGGACCACATCCTGATACTCAGGCGCACTGACGTACCAGTCAGCGTCCACGCCAATGATGGTGCAGTTGCCGGTCTCTTTGCAGACAGCAGCCGAGCCGAGTCCCACGGGGCCGGCAACGGGCATGATGATGTCGGCGCCTTCCTGCATCAGGGATTCAGCGATACGGCGGCCATCATCGGTGGAGTTGAAATTGCCGGCGAAGAGGCCGTCAGCCTTGGCGGTGTCCCAACCCAATACCTCAACACTGGTGCCCTTTTGCTGATTGTAGTACTTCACGCCAGCCTCATAGCCTTTCATGAAGATCGTCACGGTCGGGATATTGATGCCGCCGAAAGTGCCGACTTTTCCGGTCTTGGTCATGCCAGCAGCCAGGTAACCGGCCAGGAATGCGGCCTCGTCGGTCTGGAAGGTCAGGCCGCGCACGTTTGCGAGCTCGACGTCAGAACCGCAGTCCTTGCCTACTACCGCACCGGGGTAGCAGTCGGGGAAGGTGTAGTCCACGATTGCGAACTTGGTGTCAGGATTGGCCTGCGCGGCTGAAGCGGTATCCACACCCAGCAGGAAGCCAACCGTGATGATCAGGCCAGCCTTCTCACTCAGGAATTGCTGGATGTTCTTGGCGTAATCGGACTGTCCCTGGGATTCCAGGTATTTACCCTGGATGCCGAAATCATTGATCGCGTCCTGAACGCCCTTCCAAGCGTTGGCGTTGAAGGATTTGTCATCAATTCCGCCCAGGTCGGTAACCTGGCCAACTAAAATGCTTGAGTCCCCAGCTGGTGTTTCAGGGGTTGGCGTAGCCTTAGGGCCGCAGGCCGTCAGAATCATGGACGCAACGATAAGTGCGACCATTACAAGGTATAGTTTCTTCATTTTAAATCTTCTCCTCTAAGAAGTTTGAGTTTGGGATAGTTCTTTTGGGTGGTCCGGTATTTCCCGGTAACAGCAATTCGCGCGTGGCACCTCCTTAACAACATATTTAGTAAGTATACAGCCTCTGGTTGCTTTGTGCAAGACTGTACGAGCGGGGGTTTCTGTAACATAGGTGGTTGGCGAGTTTTGGGAATTGGTGAGGCACAAGGATCGCCCACGCCTGAGACATTCTTCAATTGGTCTTCGTTCCTGCCAGCATCAAGCCAGTCTGCATGCCCGGCCAGGTCTTGTAGCCTCTCACCGTGCGAGCGCGCATTTTCATGCGTCCAATCACCTGCTCGGTGCCGTTGTTGGTCCAGGGGATGGCTGGATCTGAGTAGAAAGCACAGTAATCTTCCCAGGCTTCGCTCAGCCGGATGAGCAGGTCCCGCAGTTGGGTGACTGGTGTAGATGGACCGATATGTCTCCCCCCGGGAATGAGAACTTGTTTCCAGAGTGCATACAGGCGCTTGTCTCCCTCGGGCGGCAGTTCGGCGATCAATTCCTGGATCTCCTCCAGCACCCATAGCCATTTTGGGGGCAGCTTATTCTGTAATTCCCGCAATGTTCTGCCTACCCAGCGGCGCACGTGGAACCCTGGAAGAGCACCAGGACAGGCTGGCAGATCTGATGCTCTACATTCAATTGCCTGGCAAGTACCCGGTAGAGCGCCAGATCATCCGTCACAATCACACTCACCCCCATCCGTTGCACGATCGGTTCCAGCCAACGCCGAACTGCCTGCAAGTCATGTTCGTCTACGTAACCCACCGCCACCGGCTGGCCTTCTCCAAGGTCGACTGCCACCATGACTGGACGCTTCTCTCCCCATCCCAACACATATTCCCCATCCACCCCCAGCGCTCTCACCGGTTTCCACTGGTTTTGCTTCCCCAACTTCTCCGCCTGTTCCTGCGCATCCCGCCAGACCGTCATCGGACACAACCCAATCCCCAGCCCACTCAAGATCGCACTCACTCCTCGGTAACTCAACCCCAGCCTCCAGCAGATCACCGCAAACAGCCTCAGCCGTTCGGTCTGGTCTGCTCTTGTCACGCCTCCTGGGTAATGCCGGAATGTTCTCCTGCACTCACAGCAGCGATAGCGATACACCTTCACGTTCTTCGCTCGTGTGTCTTTTACAGGTTTCCTCCCTTGCCCCCAGCGCTGGAAGGTCTCTCCCTGGCAGTACGGACATTCTCTCGGACGTTCCTCTGTTTTTCTGCTTGACATTCGGCAGCTTCAGGGTCACAATTGCCATGGACGAGCTCCTTGTAGATTGATCTTCGTCAATCACTATCTTACAAGAAGCTCGTCTTTTCTTCAAAACCCACCGCTTATGTTACGGTCTCCGAGCGGGCGCAATAATTATCCCTGAGGATTATCTAAAGTTACACCCGTATCAAGTGTGCCATCCTTGAAATTGTGTTCCAAGTCCTGCATTTGTGTTGCCACGATTGCGGAAATTATCTTTTCCGACTTGTGCAAAGGAGCATACCCGACCTGACCGGCGTAGATGGGAAGCGCCTTCTCCGGTGCCTTGAGTTTGACGGCCAGCAAATCGTACAGGGTTGGGCTGAACTTTTTGAGTGCGCTCGAAAGCAGTACATCGCGAACTTCTGGCAGGGCGTAAAACTGATCGATTTCCGAGCCGATAACATAGACATTGTCTTTCGCCGCGGTTCTGAGCGCACCTTCTGCAGTCTGCCCCCCGACTGCAAAGATGACATCTGCCCCATCATTAATCATTTTGTCTGCTGTCGCGCTGCCCCATTCGGAGTCGGCAAATGTTTTTTCGAGGCTTCCCTCCCTGTATTCGATCAACGGGTCGACAGCCGGATTAATGTAAGCCACTCCGGCCTTAAAACCCTCGCAATACAGCTTGACTGAATCGATCCCCTCGGATTCACACACGGCGCCCACTTTTTGGGTCCGGGTCATCATGGCGGCCAGCGCACCCGCCAGGAAGCCAGCCTGATCTTCAGGATAAATAACCAGTGTCAGATTGCTTGGAATTGTGTTTTCTGCCGTCGGGGTCGATTCGGGAGTAGCAGTCTGAAGTGTGGATAGGGTTTCTGTCTCCGTTGGTGGGGGAGGCGCAGCCGGAAGCGGTTGATCCATGCCGATGAAAAGAGTATGGGGGTATCTTTCAGCCGCATCAACGGTGGCCTCGCGCGCGCCATAACCAATCGTCACGATCAGGTCATAACCGACTTCGACGAAGGCCCGGATATTGGCCGCATAGTCTTTGGTGTCGACGGTTTCAATGTAAGCAACCTGATCGACCAGGTTTTCTTCTTTTGCACGTTGCAAGTCAATCCAGGCTGCCTGGTTGGGTCCCTGGTCCTTGACCGGTCCGATCTCCGTCACCAGGCCGACACAAAAGACCTCGCTGCTGGCGCAGTTTGGCTCCTGGGGGGTACACGCGGCCAGGCTTGGGGCGAACAGCGTCAGGCAAATAAAGAGGATAAGAGGCGCGCGAAGTGAGCGATTTTTCACCTTACATCAATTCGATCGAATCCCCCACCTGGACGGTCCCGCTTTGGACGATTGCCGCCCGCAGCCCGCCGCGGTGTACGAGTCCCGGCTGGACCTCGCGACCGGTCAGCTGCTCGAGGTGGCTGCACGGTTCGCACAGCCTGATGCCGCGCAAGATCGCCTGCCCGATGCGGAATTCCTGGCCAACCAGGTGGTTCAGCGCCACGCCGCGGGTGGCAATATTGCGACGGCTTTCGGCCGGGGAAATCTGCAATTTGTAATCGCGAGCCAGGGCCTCCAGCGCTTCGGCTTCGATCAGGGTCACCTCGCGCGATTCGTCCCATTTTTTGGCATAACTGCCCTGACGCAGGTAGTAGCGGTCGCCTTCCAGCCCCATCCCGGCCACGGCCTGGACCTGCTGTATCGATCGGGGAAGCGCGCCAGCTTCGGGAGCAATGTGGATCGAAATAACCTCGCCGAGTTTCATGGAAGCCTCCTTCAAGATGCTGGCTGCGTTGCCGGCTTCTTACCCGCTTTCACGCCACCCATGGCGAGCCACGCAAGCGCCATAAAAACCGTACTGAAGAGCCACAGCCAGCGATACTGGTCTCCGAGCACGTCTACTACTACACCGCCCAGGGTAGGTCCAAGTACAGCGGCTAATTGAGACGAGAAATAATACAGGCCGGTATAAGCCCCGATGCGCCTTTCATCACCGTGATCGTAGACCAGAGGTAGGCTATTGACATTGACCAGCGCCCAGAACCCCCCCGCCAGAACTAAAACGATGACGAACATCACCGGACCCTGAATCAAAAAGTAACCGGCCAGCATCAATAACGTTAACCCGATCAGCCCAATACGAATTGTCAAACCACGCCCGAAGCGCGCTCCCAGAAACCCGGCGGGCACGGCGAAAATAATGAAAGATATGGTCACTGAGCCAGCATAGATGGAAGCCGTACCCGCCTTCATGCCCAGGGTGAAAACTGCGAATGAAGAAAGGCCTGTTTCCAGTGCATTGAAGGCCATGAACCACAACAAGATGCCTAACAATACAAACACGCCGCTTTTGTCTGGATTGCTGAAGAGAATCCGGACGTTTTCCATCACGCTGCCGGCCTCATCCTCGGTCGGGCCATTTGCTAATTCGTGTGGCTCTTTGACGAAGAATAAAACGACTACCAAGGCGATCAGCGTGGCAATTGCCCCGGCGATAAAAGGCGCTGAACGCCCAAGTTGATTGAATAGAATTCCGCCGCCGAAATAGGCCAATAATCCGCCGACGCCACCCATCAGGTTGATAACGCCATTGGCTTTGCTGCGCTCTTCAACGATGAATAAGTCACCCAGCCAGGCAACGGTCGGCGAGCGAAAAAGCGACATGCCGAAATCTGTGATGAGGATGAATGCGGCAATCGCCAGTATGGATTGCGCTACGGGGATGAAGACAAATGCCAGTAAAGCGATCGGCATGCCAAGCAGAATCCATCCTTTGCGGCGGCCAAAACGATTCCACGTTCGATCGCTTTTCGCGCCTGCCCAGGGTGCAATGAACATATTAAGAATATTGTCCCAGGTCATGATGAACAACGCCAGGCTTGGAGCCAATCCAAAACCGACGATGTTGGGGACCTCACGTCCTTGAGCTTGCAGTTGTCTTACAAACTCAGGATTTCCCGCCTGTAGAAAAATCGGGATGTACTGGTTGAAGATCGGCCAAATGATGCTGATCCCCAGGAACCCAAAGCCGAGTAAAAAAGTTTGTCCCCATGGGAAACGACGTTGGTTCATTGGCATGCTCCTGTTCACGGGTTGATAGATTATGTATCAGTCCCACTCTCCGGCTTGGCGCGAATGGTTTTGAGATATTCGCGATCCTTCTCGTTCAGGCCCGCCGTTTCAAGCAGGTCCGGTCTGCGTTCCAGTGTGCGGATTAGCGCCTGCTCACGCCGCCATTGGTTGATTTTGGCATGGTCGCCGGAAAGCAGGATCTCGGGCACCCCCCAGCCGCGGAATTCGGGCGGACGGGTATAGTGCGGGTATTCGAGCAGGCCTGAAGCGTGGGAATCGTCCTGGGCCCCGTCGGGGTCGCCCAGCACGCCCGGGAGCAGGCGCGAGACCGCGTCGATCACCAGCAAGGCTGGCAGTTCGCCGCCGGTCAGCACGTAATCCCCAATGGAGATCTCGTCGGTCGCCAGATGCTCGCGAATACGTTCATCGACCCCCTCGTAGCGCCCACAGATCAAAGCGATTTGTTCGTGTCCGGCCAGTTGTGTGGCAATCCCTTGATCGAAGACGCGCCCCTGCGGGGTCAGCAGGATCACCGGACATTGCGGTGGCTTTCCCAGCACGCCTTCAACCGCTTCGAAGACCGGCTCGGGCTTCATCACCATACCGCCACCCCCACCGTAGGGCGTGTCGTCGGTGACGTGATGCCGGTCGTGTGTCCATTCGCGGATGTTGTGCAGATGTACGTCAATCAAGCCGCGCTCAGCGGCTTTCTGCAAAATACTGGATTGCAGATAGGGAAGAAAGGTTTCGGGGAGGAGTGTAAAAACGTCAAACCGCATAGAAACATTTTACAATGAGGCGGACTTGTTGGCAATTGTTTCTGATGTTATTATAGTTCAATCGGTTCGAAAAAAAAGGAGCGGATATGCCAACGCTGAACGATGTCCTGGCAGTCATCATGGGAGGTGGGCGAGGGACACGTCTATACCCGTTGACACGGATGCGGTCCAAACCGGCGGTGCCGATCGCCGGCAAGTACCGCCTGATCGATATTACCCTCAGTAACTGTATCAACTCAGGCCTGTACCGTGTCGCGGTTTTGACTCAGTTCAATTCAGTTTCCCTGCACCGCCATATTACCCAGACCTATAATTTTGACGTATTCCACACTGGCTGGGTGCAAATCCTGGCGGCCGAGCAGACGATGGAGAGTGCTGACTGGTACCAGGGCACGGCGGACGCTGTCCGTAAACAGCTGTTTGAGATCCAGGCCACCCGCGCGGATTATGTGTTGATCCTGGCTGGCGACCATCTTTATCGCATGGATTACGCCGCGCTGGCCGAGTATCACTGGCAGACAGGTGCAGAGATCACTGTAGCAGTCCAGCCGGTGACGCGGGAAGAAGCGCCTCGTTTTGGAATCCTGAAGCGCGCCCCGGATGGGCACATCACTGCCTTTACCGAAAAGCCTAAAGACCCGCAAGTATGGGATGAATTTGCCAGTAGTAACGATCCCGATCGCCCACTGCTCGGCTCGATGGGAATCTACGTTTTCAATACCGATGTTCTGATCGATTTGCTGACGAATTACCAAGATTACGATGATTTCGGCGGCGATGTCATCCCCCACGCGATTGACCATCACCAGGCTGTCTTTGGTTATAACTTTGACGACTACTGGGCTGATATCGGAACGATTGACTCGTTTTATAAAACAAACCTTGAATTGACAAAGCCCGATCCCCCGTTTAATTTTTATTATCCAGATCGACCGATCTACACTCATGCGCGATTCCTGCCCGGCTCAATTGTTGAAGACAGCCTCTTGAAGGAAGTGCTCTTAGCAGAAGGTTGTCGCATTCAGGATGCCGAAATCAGCCACTCGGTAGTGGGCGTGCGCAGTCAGATCTATGCTGGTGCCAAGCTTAAAAACAGTATTCTGATGGGAGCAGACTATTATTCCATCGATGATCATCTTTCCAAAATCCCGATTGGCATCGGACCCGAATGCCATATCGAGGGAGCAATTCTCGACAAAAATGTCCGCCTGGGCAAAGGAGTGGTGATCAAACCGTTTCCAGCGGGCACTGATCTTGATCACAAGAATTGGTACGTGCGTGACGGCATCGTCATCATCCCCAAAGATACAGAGTTGGCGGCGGGTATACACATCACACCGCAGGATTTATAGGTCAATTATTGGGTTTGTGAAATTGGGAATTTTCTCTTGACATCCAATCTTTGACCGTGTACACTGATGATTGGTACGGGGAGTAGCGCCTGCCCTGGCAGGACAAACTGTCGTCAAGACGGAGCGGAGCTCCCGGCAGTTTGTACGCTTCTGTGCGTTTGCGAGACCGCCACGATGGTGGTCTCGTTTTTTATCGGTTTATACTTAGTAAAGTCGAGGTTAGCATGAAAACGCATTGGATGTTCGTCCTCTTGGATGTTATCCTGTTCTTGGGATACGCATGGGTGTTTTTGTTTCAGCGCTTGAAAAAGGCATTTTCGCGTTGAAAGTAAACCGCCGGTATTATCCCGGAACCGATATGAGAAAATGGCTGGATAATGATTTCCTTCTGGTTGATTATCCGGCTTGGATGATCAATAAAACCCTGAATATTGTGAATCAGTTATCTTCGATCACGGAGAATGCACGATGGCCGATCTAACTGGCAATATCCCACCCCAGGCTGCCGAACAGGCGGAACCCTGGCACGCATTATCAACCGAAGAAGTATTGGACCATTTGCGGGTTGAACAAAATGGTCTGACGCAAGAAGAGGCCGCCGGACGTCTGGAGCACTACGGCTCTAACCAATTGACCGAATCACAGCGGCCTTCCTTCCTTAAGTTGCTCTGGGAGCAGTTCAACAATTTCATCGTCATGTTGTTGATCGTGGCCTCGGTCGTTTCGGCCTTCCTGGGGGAGTGGATCGATGCCTCTGCAATCATGGCAATCGTCGTGTTGAACGCTGTGCTGGGTATTGTCCAGGAGCGGCGGGCGGAACAAGCTTTGGCGGCCCTTAAGAAACTGGCTGCGCCTGATGCACAGGTCTTGCGCAGCGGACACCGTCTGACGATCCCGGCACGTGAGCTGGTCCCGGGAGATATTGTCTTCCTGGAGGCTGGTAATTTTATTCCGGCCGATGTGCGCCTGATCGAAGCAGTCAACTTGCGCGTGGAAGAGGCTTCATTGACCGGGGAGTCGCTTCCAGTGCAGAAAAATGCTGCCATGGTTTTTGATCAGGATGTGCCCCTGGGAGATCGCAGAAACACAGCTTTTATGGGGACCACGGTCGCTTATGGGCGTGGGCGTGGCGTAGTCGTCAGCACCGGCATGCGCACCCAGTTGGGTTTGATCGCCGACATGCTCCAGCGGGTGGACGATGAAGAGACTCCGTTGCAGAAGCGTCTCGACCAGCTTGGCAAGACCCTCGGCTGGGCGGCGTTGGCCGTCTGTGGCGTGGTCTTCGTCCAGGCTGTGGTGCAAAACACGGATGTCAGCATGATCGTCAATCCGGACATAGGTGTTCTGGAATACCTGCGGGTCAGCAAGCAGGTTCTGGTGGATACCTTCCTGGTCGCGGTCAGCCTGGCAATTGCGGCGGTGCCCGAAGGCTTACCGGCTGTAGTGACCATCAGCCTGGCGTTGGGCATGCGCGAGATGATCCACCGCCACGCATTGATTCGCAGGCTGTCCTCAGTCGAGACGTTGGGCTCGGCCACGGTGATCTGTTCGGACAAAACCGGCACGCTGACCCAGAATCAGATGACGGTCACTCGCGTCTGGGTAGACAACAAATTTGTAACGGTAACCGGCTCAGGTTACTCCCGGCGCGGAGAATTTCAGATCGATAAGAAGACGGTCAACCTGACGGATTATCCCGCGGTTCACACCGTCCTGTGGGTCGGTGCACTCAATAATGACGCTGATCTGGAAGCGGTGGAAGGTGACGAGACCTCCTACCGCATCGTGGGCGATCCGACAGAAGGAGCCATGCTGGTGGCTGCCGCCAAAGCTGGTGCGATCCATGTAGACCTGGACCGGGCTTACCCACGCGAGAGCGAGATTCCATTCGACTCGGAACGCAAACGCATGATCACCGTTCATGATGTGATCGATCCGCGCCCAGAGGATCTTTCACCTTTCTACGACGATCAAAAGCAAGGCTGGGATGTGATCGCTGTTAAAGGTGCGCCGGATGTGGTCTTGGACTTGTGCACGCATTATCAGGATATGCAGGACAATCCCCAGCCGATGACAGATGAAATCCGCAAACGGATTATGGCTGCCATTGATGCCATGACAGTCGACGCTTTGCGCGTTCTGGGTATGGCCTATCGTCTCGAGAGGGATGTTCCGGATGTGAGTCCGGCGGTCGAGGAGTTGGAGCACGATCTGGTGTTCATCGGCCTGATCGGCATGATTGATCCGCCGCGCGAGGAAGTGAAGGTGGCGCTGGAAAAAGCCCGCCATGCCGGTATCCGTACGGTGATGATCACTGGCGATTATCCCAATACGGCGCTGGCAATTGCTCAATCAATAGGTTTGTTGCAACCCGGTCACAAAGTGGCGACCGGCGCCGATCTGGATAAGATGAGCGATGAGGAGCTGCGTCGCTCCATCGAAATGACAGATGTCTTCGCCCGGGTTTCACCGGAACATAAGATGCGCATTGTGGATGCACTGCAGGCCAATGACGAAGTTGTGGCGATGACCGGTGATGGCGTCAACGATGCCCCGGCGATCAAACGCTCCGATATTGGAGTGGCGATGGGCATCACAGGCACAGATGTGGCCAAAGAAACGGCCGATATGGTCTTGACGGATGATAATTACGCCAGCATTGTCGACGCGGTTGAGCAGGGGCGCATCATCTACAGCAACATCCGCAAGTTCGTCTATTATCTGCTTTCCTGCAACATGGCCGAGATCGCGATTATTTTCTTTGGCACCCTGCTGACCAGCAATTCTCCGCTGGCTGCCATCCAGTTGTTGTGGCTGAATTTGATCACCGATGGCGCCCCCGCCCTGGCCCTGGGGACCGAGAAAGGCGATCCGGACACAATGAACCAGCAGCCGCGTCCACCTCAGGAACCGATCATCAATCGCTTTATGGTTTGGGGTATCGTGATCCAGACTATTGCGATTACAGCGGTATCCCTCGGCGCTTATTTCCTGGGTTTGAACATGCATGTTGGGCAGCCCGACCAAATTCCGTTTGCCGAGACGATGGCCTTCATCACGCTTTCTGCGTCGGAATTGTTACGTGCCTATACAGCGCGCTCGGAACGCTACCCGTTGATCAAGATCGGTGTATTCAATAATCGCAACATGAATTTAGCTGTGCTCTCCTCCCTGGCTTTGATGTTGGCGGTGGTCTACGTTCCCTTCTTGAACAAGGTTTTTGATACAGTGCCTTTGGGCTGGCAACAGTGGGAAGTGATGATTCCGTTATTGTTCGTCCCCTCGCTGGCGGCGGAGGCAGTGAAATACTTTGTCTCAGCCAAACGCGGCGAGCACAAATGAGGGTGGCGGGGCGGGAGTAAAACCAGCCCTAATTTTTTACGTGGAATGTTTTGCGGTGAATTGGGGAATAGCCGAGTTGTTCGATCGCGGCACGATGTTGTTCTGTCCCGTAGCCTTTGTGTTTGGATAATCCATAACCGGGATATTTCAGGTCCAACTGGCACACCAGCGTGTCTCGACTGGTCTTGGCCAATACAGAAGCGCAGGCAATAGTCAGGGAGTGCACATCCCCTTTGATGATAGAAGCCTGGTGGATGGGAATTTCGGGAAGCTCAATGCGGTAATCAAATAGTAAATAATCCGGTAGGATCGGAAGCTGTTTGACGGCTCGATAAGCTGCCAGATGAGTTGCCGCGCTGATCCCAAGTTCGTCGATCTCCACTGGGGTAGCCAGGCCAACAGCCCAGTTCAGGACGGTTTTTTTTATCTCAATAGCCCAGCGTTCACGCTGCAGTGGGGTCATCTGCTTGGAATCGCGGACACCGGCCAGGGTACGGGTCATTGCCCGATCGGGGGGCAGGATGACGACCGCAGCGGCAACCGGTCCTGCCAGGGCGCCACGTCCGGCTTCATCTACGCCGCCGATACGTAGAAATCCCTCTCGCCAGAGTTTGGCTTCGGTAAACAAATCCGGATTAATTTTTGTCATTGTAAAGCCCCCTGTGGAGGTTGCGTCGAATGGACAGCAAATCTAAAAACATTCGAAACGAGTCGCTCAAAACTTTAATTTTACTCCCCGGATTGTAATACCAGGTAATGGGTATTTCAACAATAGTATAACCACGATGGTGGGCAATGGTCAGGATTTCAACATCGAACGCCCAGCCGAAAAGTGTTTGCGAACTGAAGATTTTCCGAGCCAGGTCGGCGCGCAAGCACTTGAACCCGCACTGTGTATCTTGTAAGTCGGGTAGCACCAGCAGGCGGATCAAGGTGTTGAAGACGCGGCCCACCAGGTGGCGGTAGTAAGGTTCGTTGTAACGGATGGCGCCAGGAGCTTCGCGCGAGGCGATGGCAATATCGCTCGTACATGCCGGGGGCAGGAATTTGGGGATTTCTTCGGCCGGCATCGACAAGTCCGCATCACAAAGAAAAATATATTCGCCTTGTGCTTCGCGGATACCACGCTTTACGGCGAGCCCTTTGCCGCGTTCTTCATTTTGAAAAACACGCAGAGACGCGTAATTTTGTTGGAAGGCTTGTGCGACCTCAAACGTTCGGTCGGTGCTTCCATTTTCAATAATGATCACTTCACTCGTATAGGATTGATTCTCTAAATAAGCGAAGACCTGCTCCAAAGTATGGGGCAGGCGATATTCCTCATTGTGAGCCGGGATGAGAATGGAAAGAAAAATTTCGTTCAAGAGTAGTTGAATAGAATGATGAAGATTAACCCGATCAGGACGCAGATTTCGATGGCCGTGATGACCCCTAATATGGCCAATTGTTTCCCGTTCATCCCCAGGATAAGGTTGGATGTCTTTTTGGGCGCTGTACTGGCCACTACTTGTGGCTGGGTTCCGTTGGTTTCATTTTCTTGGAATGCGAAACCGACCTGTTCGACATCAAAAGTCGCCGCAGCCTCCGTTTGTGTGGTTTCTTCAGGTATCTCTTGTGACCCCGAAATCGATTCTGGAATGTAGACAGGCGTTTCTCTGTTCTGTGTAAGGTTTTGTGCAACCGGAGTTTTTTGTTGGGGAGGACGTGGATTTTCGATCCGATCTGTCAACTCGTGAACAGCCTCTGGGCTGAGCGCCGGGTGGGCCTGTGAAAAACCGGTGGCAAAGCGCTCTATTGCATCGCTCATCACCACGCGTACCAGGGGACGGACAGAGACGACATGCAAACCGGGATCGGATGCCATCAGGCAAGATTTAATGGTGGGCAGATTTTCCAGTCCCTGTCGTTTTAAGAAGATTTCAAGTGCTCGGCTTAGACTGGCCGCGCGTTTTAATAGGTTGATCGCGGCAGGTTGGAAGCGTGACCCTGAAGCGCTGCCCCACGAATCACCTTTGGCCCAGTAAACCCCACGCAGGTGAGTAACGTGAATGACGTAAATCCCTGGCGGTCCGAGCAGGATCAAGGGGACGGTGATGCCGGAGCCTCCCAGAGTTTGGTTGTGGAACAAGACGAAGGCTTTTCCCAGCGCTTTTTCTAACTGCCCAACGACGATTTTCTGAGCTTCCAGTTCCGGATACCAATTAAACCCATACTGCAACGTAGCGCGGATGCGGTTGAACAGGTTGATCTCGCCTTGGTCGTCCTGAAATGGGGTCTTGTCGATAATTTTCATTGGTCTGCGTTTTGGGTAATGCTTTCCGGGTGAAGCTGCCTCGGTTCCGGTTTATAGCATGGGCACCGATTTAAGAAAATCATGCTCGGAAGTTTGTCCATCCGTCAGGATGATACCTTCGCCGTTCTGCGAAGACCATTTTACCGTTTTGCCAGTCTCAAAGGTGCTGCCCAAATACTGTTTGCGTTGGCCAGTTACGAATTGCTGGCCTTTCTTTAATTGCTCGAGTAATTCGCCTCGGCGTAATAAAACACGGTCTGAGAAAGTCGCTCCGTGGCGTTTATAGGCGCGCACAAAATCGATTTTCCCGTTTGCAGTGTAGCGAACCGCTTCGATCACGCCGTCATACTTGGCACGAGCCATATTTGTTGCCTCCGCAGCATTTTTAATGCTGGTTTGTGAAATTGCGAACTGTGCAAATTAATTGTACCATCATAAACGCAAGAACTGCTGGGAGCACCTTGCGGTCTCGGTGGCTGTTCGAGTAGGGGTGGCTGAAGCTGCGCATCCTCGCGGGGAAACCGCCGACCCAAATATATTGGGAGCTTGCTGAAACGCTACCAGATGAAAATTCGGCAGCGGAAGCACGGCAACCAGTTCGCTTTTAGGGGACGGACATCCGCTACGGTTGTGTGGTGGAAGTAGTGTGAATTGACCTTAATGTACATGTCATTTTTTGTACATGACATTTATCGCTTGAATTCCGCCTCAATTTTTGCTATTATGTTATCGATAACGGGAACGATAACGGGAACGATAACGGGAATGATAACAAAGGTCGGGAGTGCTATCGGTGCATCTGAAATCTGGTCGAGCAACAATTAAGCAAGTTGCCTCTGCGGCGGGAGTGTCTACGCAGACGGTATCACGCGTTATTAATAATCGACCGGATGTATCTCCAGGAACTCGAAAACGCGTTCAAGAAGTCATAGATCAATTAAGTTATCGGCCCAGTGCCTTGGCCAGGAGTTTGATACGCCAGCGCAGCTACACACTGGGAGTGGTTACTGCCGGGTTGAAATATATTGGCCCATCGCGTACTTTGAACGGCATTACAACTGCGGCAGAAGAAACCGGGTATGCTTTGCTCTTGAA
Organism: uncultured Chloroflexia bacterium; assembly: GCA_963790075.1. Taxonomy (GTDB): domain Bacteria; phylum Chloroflexota; class Anaerolineae; order Anaerolineales; family Villigracilaceae; genus CAYOUV01. The sequence continues at coordinate 171,810 of CAWBNG010000007.1, read as the reverse complement.
AGAATTACCCAGGTTTGACGCGAATAACATTGTGCCCATATTTCAGGGGTTTATCTCCCGCCATGTGGACGGGATCATTTGGGCAGTTCCCGAGGTGGGAGAGAATTGGAATTGGATTAATGAACTCCCAATGGATTTAGAGATCCCAGTCGTTTATCTTACTATGAAGCCGCGGGAGAATATACCTGTTGTGTCCGTGGATAATTATAGTGGTGGACGAATGGCAATGTCTCACCTGTTCGATCAGGGCTATCGAAACATAGGACATATCTCAGGCCCTTTGGATTGGTGGGAAGCCCGCCAGCGAATGGCTGCATGGCAGGATTCTGTAAAGGAAGTTGGGATTGAACCTCTGGATAGGTATTGGGCTGAGGGAAATTGGTCGTCTGCCAGCGCTGCTCAGGCGGTGGAAAAACTTTTTGAAACATATCCCGAAATGGATGCCATATTTGTCGCAAATGACCAGATGGCACTGAGTGTTTTGCAACATGCCTGCCAAAAAGGCTTAAGAGTTCCCGAGGATCTTGGCATTGTTGGCTTTGACAACATGGTGGAATCAGCCTATTTCTGGCCACCCCTCACAACTATCCAACAAGATCAGAATCAGATTGCTAAGATAGCTGTAGAAGAGGTAATTAAGATTATTGAGGCGGGCTGGAAAGGGGAGGAATCCAATGAACCGAAATCAATCATGCTGGCCCCGACTTTAGTGGTACGACAGAGTTCTTTGCGCTCAAAGCATATGGCATGAAGGAGGTGAATCTGGAAAACAAATGATCATAATTCAAAAAAGAGAAGCGCCTGCCCAGTGATTAGAAGTCTTTAAGCAAGCGCCTCTGAGCGCAGAAAGGCCCACTAGAGGGCATCCCTCGCTGTCTAGATTATATCGCATCGAAAACTCCGTAAGGAGAAATAGTTAAAATCCTCAATAAGGAGAGAAGAATGAAAAAGAAATTGCTTTTCCTGGTTAGCATAGTAATGGTCGCAGCCATAGCACTCACGGCTTGTGGGGGGGCTGCAACTCAAGCTCCTGCTGCCCAGCCCGCCGCCGAAAAAGCCTTTGGCGAAGCCTCCTGTGCCCCCAATTGTACCTATGCAGACATGATAATGTGCTTCCCGCAACTTGGCGCAGAGAGCGACTGGCGCACGGCCGATACCGCTTCGTTCAAGGATACAGCCGCACAGCTTGGCTTCAAGCTGGTGTTTTCCGATGCCCAGCAGAAGCAGGAAAATCAGATCTCTGCCATACGTGCCTGCATCCAACAGGGTGTGAGTGTCATTGCGCTGCCTCCAGTGGTTGAAGATGGTTGGGATGCTGTTTTAACTGAGGCTCACAATGCCGGTATCCCGGTCATCATTGTTGATCGCTCGGTCAGTGCCGATAAATCCCTGTATGTGGCTCACATCGGTTCTGATATGGTGCTGGAGGGCAAACGCGCTGCCGCCGAATTCAACAAGCAATTCCCGGATGGCGCAAAGATTTTGGAACTCTCGGGTACCACAGGCTCCGGTGCAGCGGTAGGCCGGGCACAAGGCTTCCGCGAAGATCTCAACTCCAACATCGAGATCATCGATTCTCAGACGGGCAACTTCACTCGTGCTGAAGCTCTCCCTGTAATGCAGGCTTTCCTGCAGAAATACAAAGCTGGTACGGATTTCCAGGGCATCTTCATTCACAATGATGATATGGGCCTCGGTGCCATTGAGGCCTTGAAAGCTGCAGGCGTCAACCCTGGCGATCTCTTCATCGTCTCTGTGGATGGCACGCGTGGCGGCTTCCAAGCCATGGTTGATGGCTGGTTCCAGGCCGATGTCGAATGCAATCCGTTGCTGGGACCGCAAGTAGCAGACATGGGCTTGAAGATCATGAATGGCGAATCGGTTGACCCGGAAACCCTCACCAACGAGACGGTTTATTACCCAGACAAAGCCGCCGAATTGCTGCCGACTCGTCAGTACTAAATCTGACAGTCGTCTGAAGTCTACGTACCTCTGCGCGGACTGATCTGGTAAAGACAGGGAGGCGGCGCTAACCATACGCCGCTTCCCTCTCGCAAGATGTGGTGAATATATAATGTTGACAGAGAGATTATTCCCACAGCAGACGTTCCAGTTATAGTAGAGCAACATTGCCCTGAATATGATGTCGAGGAATAAGTTTCATCGTTTAGGAAGTATTGACAGGCGAAAAATAATGAAAGAGGCACTTCGAATTAGCGATCGAAATGGGGGACTGCGTGACTGTAAATGGGTCGCTGAACATTCTAGCAGCCCGGATGATCAGATCCTGATTCTTACCATGGCAGGAGAATTATGAAACAGATGTCATTTCTTAGACGATTCCGTAATAGCCGGTTATTCTGGCCGCTTATGGCCTGGTTCATTATCCTGCTGTTTAATGCCATCATAAATCCAGGTTTCTTCAAACTCGGCATTATACAGGACCCCGTGTACGGGAAACATTTGTATGGCAATCTCGTTGACATTTTCAATAACGGGGCCCCGCTCATTTTGGTGTCAATCGGAATGACATTGGTGATCGCAACCGGTGGTATTGATCTCTCGGTTGGTGCCGTGATCGCGATCTCGGGAGCAATGGGCACCGTATTGATCAATCCGGCGCTGGGAAATAAGTTGATCTCGAATGAGATTTTAACCAGGAATGCTACCAATACTCCATTACCGCTCATCATCCTGGCCGACCTGGCGGCCGGCGCAGCATGCGGTTTATGGAACGGATTTCTTGTTTCCAGAGCAAAAATCTCACCGATGGTTGCCACGTTGATCCTGATGGTGGCAGGTCGTGGAATTGCCCAACTCATTACGAATGGGCAGATCATGACGATTTATTACACCCCCTATTACTGGTTTGGAAATGGTTATATCCTGGGTTTGCCAGTCTCTATTTACATTGTGGCTTTAGTATTCATCCTGGTTTGGGCGTTGGTGCGAAAGACCTCCATCGGCTTGTTCATGGAGTCAGTTGGAACCAATGCCAGGTCGGCTTACTACAGCGGCATTAACGAACAGAACGTCAAACTCTTAGCCTATGTCGTCTGCGGAATTTGTGGAGCCATTGCCGGCCTGATTCTCAGCTCTTACGTCCACAGCGCGGATGGAAATAACAATGGCCTGTACTATGAGCTGGATGCCATCCTGGCGGTTGTCATGGGTGGAACCTTTTTAATGGGTGGACGGTTCTCCATCTTTGCCAGCATAATAAGCGCAGTCGTTATCTGGACTTTCACCGTTACAGTCTACAGCCTGGGGGTGCCGGCCAACGCCCTTTTAGCTGCCAAAGCAGTACTGGTCATGGCGGTCATTTTGCTCTACTCCGATTACACCCGCCGGTTGATGAATCAATTGTTCGAGCGAAGAAAAGATGCTCAACATGATACAGGGACCTAACATGATACAGCGAGCTAAACTCTTCTTTTTGCGACACGGTACGGTGCTGTTAGCCTTTGCGGTCTTCATCCTGCTCTACTTTATAGGCGGCCGGCTGTATCCCGCCATGCAGAAGCCACAGGTGTTTTTCAACCTGTTTATCAACGACGGCAGTCTGCTCCTGGTTTCGATTGGGATGACGGTGGTGATCCTGACTGGCGGGGGCGGGATTGATCTTTCAGTGGGTGGGGTGATTGCACTGGTTAGCACCGCTTCCGCTGCATTGCTTCGGGGCGGGGCGAATCCGTACCTTGTTATTCCACTGATGATCGTCATAGGCGTTGCATTGGGGACTCTGATGGGTTGGATTATTCAATATCTTAAGGTCCAGCCTTTTATTGTGACCTTGATGGGTCTTTACTTGGCACGCGGCTTGGCTTACATCATCAGTCTGAGTTCGGTGGGCATTAAGGATCCAGTTTATAAGAAGATAGCATTAACACCGATCTATATTCCGTTCATGGAAAAAGTGTACATCTATCCTACCACTTTGGTTGGTCCCATCATGTTGCTGGTAGCGATTTACCTGCTCTTCTTCACACGCTTTGGTCGCACGATCTATGCCTTGGGTAATAACGAACAATCTGCGCTCCTGATGGGTCTACCGGTGCCTCGTACAAAAGTTTTTGCTTATGCGTTCAGCGGTTTTTGTTCAGCGCTGGGGGGGATTGTCTTCAGCATGTCATTGCTGGCAGGTTATGGGCAGTTTGCAACCGGTATGGAGCTTGACTCCATTGCCGCTGTAGTGATAGGAGGAACTTCATTATTTGGTGGCATTGGCAATGTCATTGGCACCTTGTTTGGCGTAATGATCCATGGAACGATTGTTTCCGTCCTTCAGTTCAATGGCACGCTGAGTTCATGGTGGACCCGCATCGGCGTTGGTGTATTGACTTTGATCGCTATCGGAATTCAAAGCGTGACCACTATCAGGCGAAAGAATTCATAAGAAAACCTGTAGTATGAACCCAAATTATTTTCTAAAAGGAGAAGTGGCTTACAAGTCGCTTTTCCACCGAATAGACCTGGTAAGCTCCCTCTATTATCGATAGTTCGAGGTAAAGTATGGCTGAACTACGCAAAGAAATCGTAAACATGAATAGCATTTATAAATATTATCCAGGTGTACAGGCCCTAGACAATGTAGATTTTTCGCTGAGGCGAGGTGAGGTCCATGCCCTGGTAGGTGAGAACGGGGCAGGTAAATCCACTCTGATCAAGGTATTGACTGGCGTTGATCAGCCAGATGCCGGTACGATCATGCTTGATCAGCAGATAATGACTATCAGATCACCTCAGCATGCCCAGACCCTCGGCATCAGTACAGTCTACCAGGAAGTCAACCTTTGCACCAATCTAACCGTGGCAGAGAATATCCTGATCGGCCGGGAACCCATGCGATGGGGGAGCATCGATCGCAAAGCTATGAATACCCGCGCCAGAGAAGTCCTCCAGAGACTGAATATTGATTTGGATGTGACCCAGTCATTGGGCTCTTGTTCTGTTGCCATCCAACAGATGGCGGCGATTGCACGGGCACTGGAGATTTCATTCGTCAGGATTTTAATTTTAGATGAGCCCACCTCCAGTCTGGATTCGCATGAGACAGAGCAGCTTTTTAACGTGATGCGTAAACTCAAGGGCGATGGGGTGGCAATTATTTTCATCACCCATTTCCTGGATCAGGTATACAAAGTCGCGGACAGAATCACGGTACTAAGAAATGGGACGTTGGTCGGAACTTATGAGACCGCTAAATTGCCGCGCCTGGAATTGATTATGAAAATGATCGGACGGTCCCTGACCGAGTTAGAGGACATGTCCAAGATCAAACAAGAAAGCAGCCAGCACATTCAAAGCGAGGCATTGCTTCAGGCAAAAGAGATTGGCCGCGCCGGTGCATTGGAACCAGTATCCTTGGAATTGCATGCCGGGGAAGTAGTCGGTCTAGCCGGTCTGCTTGGTTCGGGACGAACCGAAATCGCACAGCTTTTATTTGGCGTTGACAAACCGAGCACGGGGTCATTGACGATGGAAGGCCAGGAAGTGAAGGATTTTTCGCCGATCAGCTCCATCTCGCGTGGGGTGGCCCTGTGTCCGGAGGATCGCAAGGGTGCTGGCATCATCGGCGAACTGACCGTCAGAGAAAATATCATCCTGGCCTTGCAAGCCAGCTTGGGCTGGTTCAAGTACCTGCGCACTCAAGAACAATATGAGATTGCTGAGAAATACATCGAATTGTTGAATATTGCTACTCCCTCGCCCGATCAGCCGGTTAAGAATTTGAGCGGGGGCAACCAGCAAAAGGTGATTTTAGCCCGCTGGCTTGCCACGAACCCAAAGCTTCTGATCATGGATGAACCCACCCGCGGTATCGATGTGGGCACCAAAGCTGAAATCCAGAAATTGGTGCTTTCGCTGGCTGAAGAAGGCAAGTCCTGTCTGTTTATTTCCTCTGAACTCGAGGAGGTATTGCGCACGAGTCATCGTATCATCGTGATGCGCGACCGGAAGAAGGTAGCCGAGTTTTCCGGTGAAGTGACTGAAAACAGAATCATGCATGCAATTGCAGGAAGTGAAGCGTAAGACTATCTACGTCCTCTTCCGGTCGAAGAAAGACTAACGAAAGCGAGCTTTTCTTCTCTCTCTCGTTGCATTGGCGCTGCGGTGCAAAGGAAAGGCTCAGGTAATCTATAGGCGAGTAAAGCTTTCTCAACTAAAAAATCACTTTATAAGAGACGGCATTGGGGTTTCATTATTGTTACTGAATTGGAAGGGATTTTATCGTGAAAAAATTTTATTCTTTGCTGTTTTTTTCAGGTTTCGCCTTGATCATGTTTGCTTGTACATCTGTGCAGGCAAACACAAATGACGCCCATAACCCACAATCAGTTACTCCTGTTGCTCCAACGAAAACTCCGGACTGGTTTGATATGGAGTTAACGGACGTACAAACCGGCCAGACCTTTACCATGAATGATTATGCCGGAAAAATTGTGCTGATTGAAACCATGGCGATCTGGTGTCCCAATTGTATCGTTCAGGCAACCCAGATAAACAAACTGCACGAGGCGCTTGGGAATCCAGACAATTTGATTTCAGTTAGCCTGGATGTCGATCTTCACGAAGATGCGGCCTCATTGAAGGAATATGCTTCGAGCTATCGCTTCAACTGGCATTTCGCCGTTGCACCTATTGAAGTTGCTCGTGCCCTTGGAAATTTGTATAACGCTGAATATTTGAATCCCCCTCTCGCACCCATGTTGCTCATCGACCGTGATGGCAATGTTCATCAATTGGAATATGGCATAAAAGATGCCGAAACACTCCAAAAGATCGTCGAACCTTTTCTGAAGAAATGAGCCGTTGTGGATAATATTGCAATTACATCCCTGCTGCTTGGTCTTTTGACAACTACCAGTCCCTGCATATTGCCGCTGTATCCTGGCTATTTGGCATACCTGAGCACACAAAATGAATTGGAAGCGGGAAGGCGAAAATACTTTCTGGGTTTTTTTGTGCTATTCGGAACGCTGACCATGATGCTTGCACTGGGAGGCTCGATCGCTTTGCTGGCTGTTCCTGTTGGCAGCGTATTGGTATTTATCATTCCGCTTGCAAATCTGCTTATTTTTATTCTGGGGATTCTGCTTTTACTGAATCGCAATCCTTTCAAGAGTTTGCCGCAAATTCAAATGCCAGCGTTGCGTCATCCATTCATTAAGGCCTACGTGTATGGTTTGCTTTACGGACCGATTGCACTCCCCTGCTCTGGTCCCATGATCGTCAGTATCTTCGCCTTATCTTTTACGCTTGGGGAAGCCTTCAGCAAACTATGGGTATTCTTATGGTTTGGATTGGGACTTGGTGTGCCGCTCTTGATTCTTTCGTTGCTTTCCGGGGTGCTCCAACGCCAGTTGACTGCCGTGTTTGTCCGCCACAGCAGAGTCGTCAATTTCGCTGGTGGCTTGCTCTTGATCGGCATCGCTATTTACGATTTGAGTCAAAATTGGGATTTGCTGCCATTATTCTTTACTTGGAGTTGGCAATGAGTGAGTTTGACGCGAAACAAAAAAATATTCGGGCTTTACTCGAAAGTCGTGGGGTTGACGCGCTTTTACTTCGGCAGTCTGGCAATTTCGCTTGGGCGACGTGTGGAGCGGATTCTTTTATCAACCGCGCGGATTTAATTGGCGCGGCATCGTTGTTGCTCACACCCACAAATCGCTATGTAATTACCAACAATATCGAAGCTAATCGCTTGATGCAGGAAGAGGGGCTTGCCGATCAAGATTGGGATTTTCAAGTAGTCCCTTGGTACAAACAAAAAGACTTGATTTCAGAATTAACGAGCGGGATGAAATTAGGTGCTGACACTGTTTTCCCCAGCGCGTTGGATATGTCAAATGAAATAGTCAGCTTGCGTTCTCGCTTGACTCCCGAAGAAGGCGAGCGATATAGGGAATTGGGAAAATTATGCGCGCAGGGGATGCGCGTCGCTATTGATTCTGTACACCCCAGCATGACTGAACATGAAATTGCTGCAAATCTTTCACAGGCGGTTGAATGTCAGGGCGTGCAAGCCATTGTCAATTTGGTTGCCACGGATGAGCGTATTTTTTCATATCGCCATCCATTGCCAACTTCCAAACAACTTCAAAGATATGCCATGTTGATTCTGTGCGGGCGCAAAGGCGGATTGATTTGCTCAATTACGCGCCTGGTTTATTTTGGCGCATTGCCGGATGAGATCCGACGCAAAGCGCATGCTGTTGCCTGCATAGATGCAGAAATGATTGCCGCGACGCGCCCCCCCAACACGATGGGAGATGTCTTCCGTAAAGCGCAGGCAACTTACGCTTCCGTTGGTTTCCCCGATGAATGGCAGCTTCATCATCAAGGTGGTTCGGCGGGATATGCGCCGCGCGAGTTCACCGCTACACCCGCATCCACTCAGCCGATTTTGGTTGGTCAGGCGTTTGCATGGAATCCATCGATAAAAGGCGCAAAATCCGAAGACACGATTTTGGTCAGTGACCATAAAAACGAGATCATTACTGAGATGCCGGATTGGCAAACTATCGATGTGCATATCGGCGACCAAATTATCAAACGACCAGCCATTCTCGAAAAGTAAAAAGGAATGGCATGCATGAAATCAATTCGACTGCATGGTACTGGAGATTTACAGGTGCATGCAGGCCCCGTCTCTGTCGTGGGCGAAGAAAAAAAACTAGTTTGCGTCAAATATGTTTTACATAACGACTTTAAATAATGTGAGATGAATATGGATCGAAACGATACCCAAAAAGCAATTGAGAGTGGAAAGATCGCTCTTGGCATCGAGTTCGGCTCAACTCGCATCAAGGCGGTGTTGATTGGCAAGGATCATTTGCCGATCGCCTTGGGAAGCCATGAGTGGGAGAACCGATACGAGAACGGCGTCTGGACATACAGTCTCGAAGATGTTTGGGCAGGCTTGCGGGAGAGCTATCAGAATCTCAGCAAGGATGTTTTTGAGAAATACAACCTTCCACTCAAAACCATCGGTGCCATCGGCTTCAGTGCCATGATGCACGGGTATATGGCATTCGACAAGGATGGAAACCAACTCGTTCCATTTCGTACCTGGCGGAACACCTCAACCGGACAGGCAGCAGAGCAACTCACGGATTTGTTCCAATTCAACATTCCCCAGCGTTGGAGCATTGCACATCTCCATCAGGCGATATTGAACAAGGAATCCCATATCAAGGATGTCTCCTATCTGACCACGTTGGCAGGCTATGTCCATTGGAAACTGTCGGGACAAAGGGTGTTGGGCGTTGGCGATACATCGGGCATGTTTCCCATCGATAGCAATACCAATGACTACGATAAAGGCAAGATCGAGCTGTTCAACAAACGGCTCAAAGCGGAAGACGTCTCGTGGAAACTCCAGGATATCCTGCCCAAAGTCCTTGTCGCAGGGGATGACGCAGGCCTTCTTACCGAAGAAGGCGCAAGGCTGCTCGATCCTACGGGACAGCTACAAGCGGGTGTTCCACTCTGTCCACCCGAGGGTGACGCAGGCACAGGCATGGTTGCGACCAACAGCGTTGCAGAGCGAACAGGCAATGTTTCTGCGGGAACATCCGTCTTTGCCATGATCGTGTTGGAAAAGGCCTTATCGAAGGTCTACCCCGAGATCGATATGGTGACGACGCCCACCGGTAAACCTGTCGCCATGGTCCATAGCAACAACTGCACATCCGATCTCAACGCATGGGTCGAACTGTTCCATGAATTCACCAATGCGCTTGGTGTGGAGATCAGTCAATCCAGGCTGTTTGAAATGCTCTATCAAACGGCACTCACGGGCGATGCGGATGGCGGCGGGCTGCTGGCCTACAATTATTTGTCGGGCGAGCATATCACCCACCTCGAGCAGGGGCGTCCGTTGTTCGTCCGTACACCCGAAAGCCGTTTCACACTCTCGAATTTCATGCGCGTGCATTTGTTCTCGGCTCTCGGTGCATTGAAGATCGGATTGGACATTCTCTTTGAACAGGAGCAAGTGAAGATCGACCAGATTCTCGGTCACGGTGGATTCTTCAGAACAAAGGAAGTAGGCCAGAAGATCATGGCGATGGCGATGAATGTCCCTGTTACCGTGATGGAGACCGCCGGCGAGGGCGGCGCATGGGGAATCGCCTTACTCGCATCATATATGCTCAACAAGGGGACGAATGAACCCCTGGAAGCCTATCTCTCCAACAAGGTCTTTGCAGGCGAAAACGGCACGACGATCTCCCCAGATCAAAGGGATATCGATGGTTTTACGGCGTTCATGGAACGCTACAAACAGGGACTCATCATCGAAAAGGCCGCTGTGGTTGGGCTGAGGTAATAAAACATGCTAGAGCGATTGAAAGAACAGGTATTTCGGGCAAATCTGCTGCTTCCCAAGCACGGCCTGATCACCTTCACCTGGGGGAACGTGTCGGGCATCGACAGACAGCAAGGGCTTGTGGTCATAAAACCATCGGGGATATCCTATGATGATATGAAGGCCGAGGACATGGTGGTTGTGGAATTGGAAACGGGAAAGTTCGTGGATGAAGGGCTGAGGCCTTCATCTGATACCCCGACACATCTCGAGCTCTATAAGGCGTTTGCGAACATCGGCGGCATCGTACATACTCATAGCCGTTGGGCAACAAGCTTTGCCCAAGCAGGTCGTGGCATCATGGCGCTCGGCACAACGCAGGCTGATTATTTCTATGGTGAGATTCCCTGCACCCGAAAAATGACGAAAGGCGAGATCCAAGGGGAATACGAAAAGGAAACCGGACTGGTAATCAAGGAGACCTTCCAGGAGAAAGACCCCGATGCCATCCCTGCCGTTCTTGTCCACAGCCATGGCCCATTTGCATGGGGCGTCGACCCGCTAGACGCCGTCCAAAATGCCGTGGTGTTAGAGGAGGTCGCGTTTATGAACTTCCACGCCATGCTGCTTGAGCCGGGCATTCCGCCCATACAACAGGAATTGCTGGAAAAGCACTATCTGAGAAAGCACGGCGCAAACGCCTATTATGGACAAACAAAAAGTCGTAAAGAGGAGATGTCATAATGATCAATTTGAAACAATACGAACTCTGGTTTGTGACCGGCAGCCAGCATCTCTATGGTCCCGAGACCCTAAAGCAGGTGGCGGAAAACTCGAAAGTCATTGCTGCAGCACTTTCGGAAAAGTTGCCGGTCACGGTTGTCTTCAAACCGGTACTGACCACGCCAGATGCCATCCATACCCTGTGCCTGGAGGCCAACTCAGCGCCCAACTGCATCGGATTGATCACCTGGATGCACACGTTCTCCCCGGCAAAAATGTGGATCGCCGGGCTTACCGCGCTCAAGCAACCTTTTGTGCACCTGCACACCCAGTTCAATGCGGAGATCCCCTGGTCCGATATTGACATGGATTTCATGAACCTGAATCAGTCCGCGCACGGCGACCGTGAATTTGGTTTCATCTGCAGTCGTTTGCGCCTGAACCGCAAAGTAGTCGTCGGTCACTGGCAGGATCCTGAAGTCCATCAGCAGCTGGATATCTGGTCTCGCGCGGCCTGTGCCTGGCATGATTGGCACAGCATGAAAGTCGCCCGCTTTGGCGACAACATGCGCGATGTGGCTGTCACCGAAGGGGACAAGGTTGAAGCGCAAATCCAGCTTGGGTACAGCGTATACGGTTACGGTGTCGGAGATTTGGTCAAAGTGGTAGACCAGGTTGCGGATGCCGAAGTTGATCAACTGGTAAAAGAATATCTCGAACTCTACGATGTTGTACCTTCCCTGCAACCTGATGGTGAACGGCACTTGTCCCTGCGGGAGGGCGCCCGCATCGAATTGGGGATGCGTCATTTTCTGGAAAATGGCAATTTTGGTGCTTTCACCACGACTTTCGAAGATTTGCACGGCCTGGCGCAATTGCCCGGCTTGGCCGTCCAACGTTTGATGGCCGACGGGTACGGTTTCGGCGCTGAAGGTGATTGGAAAACGTCTGCACTGGTGCGTGCCATGAAGGTTATGAGCATTGGCATGGAGCATGGCACCAGTTTCATGGAAGATTACATCTACCACTTCACCCCTTCAGGTGACAAGGTGCTGGGCGCGCACATGCTGGAAATTTGCTCTTCCATCGCGGCCACCAAGCCCAAGCTGGAAATCCTGCCCTTGTCGATTGGCGGTAAAGCGGACCCGGTGCGCTTGATCTTCGATTCGCAGACTGGCCCGGCAGTGGCGGTTTCCATGGTAGACATGGGCAACCGCTTCCGCTTGATCATCAACGAAGTGGACGTTGTGCCGACAGAAGCGCCTCTTCCCAAGCTGCCGGTTGCCCGAGCGTTCTGGAAGCCAAAACCGAACCTAAAGACAGCCGCTGCGGCCTGGATCCTGGCCGGAGGCGCGCACCACACCAGTTTCAGCTATGATGTCACATCGGACCATCTGCAAGACTTCGCAGGTATGGCCGGGACTGAAATGCTGCTCATTGATGAGAATACTTGCCTGCCTGAGTTCAAGAAAGAATTGCGTTGGAACGATTTGTATTACCGGTTTGCAAATGGAATTTAGGAAGCGCCTCGACACGCTTGAGGGCATCTTCAACCATCAGAGAGAAGATGCCCTTGCAAATGAAGTTCTTCCATTGAAAATACGTCTGTCAGGTTGACCAAGATATGCAATATCTTGTGGACGAATTGGGGACAAGTCCAAGCTTCAATAATAACAGGCTGCTCAAGCTAAGCGGAACCGAACTGACAAGATCGTCCCCCGGGCGAAGCAATTGGATCTTGCGCTGACGGTTGTCCGATCTGCCGCATGATGCAAGCATATCTCAAATTAATATCCACCTGCTTGTGACCAGGTGGGGATTCCACGCCTATCGAAAATTACTAAAGATGGGGAAACCGCCGACCATTTCTAAATCGGCGGTTTGCAGGTCGGGGTGGGCGGACGGTGAAATCCCCTGAATGGGGAAACCGCCGACCATTTCTAAATCGGCGGTTTACAGGTCGGGGTGGGCGGACGGTGAAATCCCCTGAATGGGGAAACCGCCGACCATTTCTGAATCGGCGGTTTACAGGTCGGGGTGGGCGGACGGTGAAATCCCCTGAATGGGGAAACCGCCGACCATTTCTGAATCGGCGGTTTACAGGTCGGGGTGGGCGGACGGTGAAATCCCCTGAATGGGGAAACCGCCGACCATTTCTGAATCGGCGGTTTACAGGTCGGGGTGGGCGGACGGTGAAATCCCCTGAATGGGGAAACCGCCGACCATTTCTGAATCGGCGGTTTACAGGTCGGGGTGGGCGGACTCGAACCGCCGACCCCCGCGTCCCAAACGCGGTGCGCTGGCCAACTGCGCTACACCCCGAGGAGTGTGAGTATAATGCGAAGGATGACCAATCGTCAAGCACGTCATTCCCATCATTTTTTGTCCATCGCCCTGGCTTTATCAGTTCTTTCTGGGCTTTGGGCTTGCTCGACTGCCCCGACTCCGATTTCCGTCCCGAGTTCCTCCCCCAACTGCAACCTTCGTCCCGCCCACCATCACAGCTTCCCCTCATCCGGCAACCATAACGCCAACCAGACCGAGTTGTGTATCCACCCGGGGAACCATTGAGAAAGCTGCGTTGGAGACAACGCTCTTGCCCTACCCGCTCGAATACCAAGTCTACTTGCCGCCGTGCTACACTGAAATGACCGAGCACCGCTACCCTGTGCTTTATCTGTTGCACGGGCAGACCTACACCGATCAGCAGTGGATTCGCCTGGGCGTGCCGCAGGTGCTGGAGCGGTTGATCGCCTCGGGGGAGTCCGTGCCGTTCCTGGTGGTCATGCCGGGGGAACGCTACTGGCAGCAGCCGGACGACACAAATTTCGACGAGGCGCTGACCGGCGTCCTGATCCCTTATGTCGATCAAAGCTATCGCACCATCCCGGACCGCCAGCACCGTGCCATCGGTGGGTTGTCGCGAGGCGGCGGTTGGGCCATCCATCTCGGGTTGAAACGCTGGGAGTTGTTCGGGGCCATCGGGGCGCACTCCCCGGCCATCTTCTGGCTGGACGACAAGCACCTGGAAGAGTGGCTGACGGCCATCCCGCCCGAGTCGCTTCCGCGCATCTACGTGGACAGCGGTGATAATGATAAGGAATTACAGTCCACGCTGGCCTTCGAGCAGTTGCTGACCAGCAACGGTATCCCGCACGAATGGCACCTGTTCACGGGCTTCCACGACGAAATTTACTGGCGCGCGCACGTCGAGGACTACCTGCGCTGGTACGCTGCGGGCTGGTAGCGTTTTACGATATAATCCGCCTATGTCATTATCACTCGAAGAAGTTGAACACATTGCCACCCTGGCCCGCCTTGAATTGAGCGCAGCCGAGAAAGCCCGTTACCGCGAGCAGCTCGAGGCGATTTTGGATTACATTGCCAAGCTGCAGGAACCGGATACGGCCGACATCCCGCCGACCTCCAGCGTTCTGGCCCATTCCAGCCCGCTGCGTGCCGACGAGTCGCGCCCGGGGTTGAGCCGGGAGGCGCTGTTGCGGAACGCACCGGATGCCGAGCACGACCAGTTCAAAATTCCCCCGGTTTTTGAATAGATCAGGCTGATGAGCGACCTGACTGACCTGACCCTGACCGAAGCCCTGGCGGTTTTGCGTGCGCGCGAGATTTCCAGCCTTGAATTGACTCGCGCCTGCCTGGAGCGGATCGAAACCCTGGAGCCCTCGCTGCATGCCTTCCTGCATCTTGCCGCCGACCGGGCCCTGACCCAGGCGGAAGCAGCCGACCGCTCCCGCGGCACGAAAGATAGCCAGAACCAGCCCCTACTAGGCCTGCCGCTGGCTGTCAAGGATGTCTTGAGCGTCGAAGGCTTGCCCTGCACCTGCGGTTCCAAGATTTTGGAAGGCTTTGTTCCACCATTTACCGCCACGGCCGTCCGGCGCCTGCAGGCTGCCGGGGTAGTTGTGGTCGGCAAGACCAACACCGACGAGTTTGCGATGGGCTCCTCGACCGAGAACTCGGCCTACGGCGTGACTCACAACCCGTGGGACACCTCGCGTGTGCCCGGCGGCTCGTCGGGCGGCAGCGCTGCCGCGGTTGCGGCCCGTTACGTTCCGGCTGCCCTGGGCACGGATACGGGCGGATCGGTGCGCCAGCCGGCCTCCTTCTGCGGCGTGACCGGGCTCAAGCCCACCTACGGGCGCGTCTCGCGTTACGGTCTGATCGCCTATGGTTCCTCGCTCGACACGCTCGGCGCCTTCGGACGCTCGGCCCAGGACGTGGCCGCGGTCTTCTCGGTCATGGCCGGGCGTGACCCACTGGATGCCACCTCGGCTGAGGCGCCAGTGCCTGAGATCAGTTTTGCGGAGTCGAAAGACAGCAAACCGCTGCAGGGCCTGCGCATTGGCGTGCCAAAGGAATATTTCATTGCCGGTATCCAGCCGGCGGTCGAAGAAAAGGTCCGTGCGGCGATTGAGGCGATGCGCGGCCTGGGTGCGCAGATCAGGGAGATCAGCCTGGCGCACACCGAGTACGCTCTGCCGGTCTACTACATCATCGCCCCGGCCGAGGCCTCGGCCAACCTGGCCCGCTTCGACGGAATCCGCTACGGGCCGCGGGTCGCAGGCGAGTCGATGTGGGATATCTTCTACAAGACCCGCGGACAGAAGTTCGGTCCGGAAGTCGAGCGGCGCATCATGCTGGGCACCTACGCGCTCTCGGCCGGTTATTACGAGGCCTATTACGGCCAGGCCCAAAAGGTGCGCACTTTGATCAAACGCGACTTCGAGCAGGCTTTCGAGCAGGTGGATGCGATTGCCTGCCCGGTGGCACCGACCACGGCTTTCCCGATTGGCGCGCACGGCGACGATCCGCTGGCCATGTACCTGGAGGACGTCTTCACCCTGCCGGCCAACCTGGCCGGCGTACCGGGGCTGTCCTTCCCGGTCGGCTTCGACGCGGATGGTTTGCCGGTGGGGATGCAGTTGATGGGCCGCCACTTTGATGAAGCGACCCTGTTTCGCATGGCCCACGCCTACCAGCAGGCCAGCGACTGGCACAAACAAAAACCCGCTTTGTAGTTTAACCGGCATGGCCCCGGCGGGGCGTGTTGGTGGAGGAACGGCATGAACATCTTTGTTACCGGCGGGGCCGGATACATCGGCTCGGCCACGGCTGAAGCGCTGCTCGAGGCCGGGCATTCCGTTACGGTCTACGATTCACTCATCACCGGCCATCGCCAGGCCGTCCCGCAGGGTGCCAAATTCATCCAGGCTTCGCTGGGCGACTCCCGTGCCCTGACTGCGGCACTGGCCAGCGATAACTTCGAGGCTGTGATGCACTTTGCGGCTTTCATCGAGGCTGGTGAGAGCATGCGCGATCCTGGCCGCTTCTATCAAAACAACCTGGTCAATTCGCTGCACCTGATCGAGGCCGTGCACCGGGCCGGGATTGAGCGCTTCGTGCTCTCGTCCACCGCGGCAGTCTACGCTTCCAGTGACCAGCCGCTGACGGAGGATTCGCCGCTCGGCCCGACCAATGTCTACGGGCACACCAAATTGATCATCGAGCAGGCCTTGGACTGGTATCGCCAGATCCACGGGCTGCGCTACGCCGCCCTGCGTTACTTCAATGCCTGCGGAGCGCTCCCCGGCCGGGGCGAGGCACACCAGCCTGAGTCACACCTGATCCCGCTGGTGCTGCGTGTCCCGCTCGGTCAGCGCGAAAACGTCAGCATTTACGGCACGGACTATCCCACCCCGGACGGCACCTGCATCCGTGATTACATCCACCTGGCGGACCTGGTCTCGGCCCACCTGCTGGCGCTGGAGGCGCTGGGAGAACACGAACGGCTGGTCTACAACCTGGGAAACGGCAGCGGCTACTCGGTACGTGAAGTGATCGAGACGGCGCGCGCCGTGACCGGGCACCCGATCCCGGTGGTCGAGTCGCCGCGCCGCCCGGGTGACCCGGCCCGTCTGGTGGCCTCGTCCGCGAAGGTTCGCCGCGAGCTGGGCTGGCAGCCGCAGCATCCTGATTTGAAAGACATCCTGACCGGCGCCTGGGAATGGCACCAGGCGCATCCCAACGGCTACGAGGCCTGAGATGACCTTCCTGATTGTCCTGATCGGCTGGATTTTTTCGCTCAGCCTGCACGAATTCTCGCACGCGCTGGTGGCCTACCTGGGTGGGGATACGTCTGTGCGCGAGAAGGGCTACCTGACCTTCAATCCGCTCAAATATACCCACCCGGTCTACTCGATCCTGCTGCCGCTGCTGTTTTTGGTGCTGGGCGGAATCGGTCTGCCAGGCGGCGCGGTCTACATCGAGAAGTGGCGGCTGCGCAACAAACACTGGGAGAGCGCCGTCTCGCTGGCTGGACCCTTGTCGAACCTGGTCCTGGCACTGATCCTGGCGGTGGTGCTCAAACTCCTGCCGGCCAGCAGTACCGGCATCTGGCCGGGACTGGCCTTCCTGGGGCTGCTGCAGGTGACGGCCGTGGTGCTGAATCTGCTACCGGTGCCACCCTTCGACGGCTACGGCGCGCTCGAACCATATCTTGCTCAGAACCTGCGCATGCAAATCGGGCAGTTCAGCGGCGCGATGATCTGGATCGTCTTCCTGGTCTTGTGGTACGTGCCGTTCGTGAACGATCTGTTCTGGAAGCTGATCTTCAGTATTTCGAGCGCTGTGGGCATCCCGCTGCCGCTGGCTGGCTTGGGGCTGCAGCAGTTCATGTTCTGGCGTAAATTCTAATTCACGAACCTCCCGCAAGAAGACGGGAGGTTTTTTTATCTACTTAATCTTTACAAAGGGGGTAATATTAGGTATAATTATATTGTAATAAAATTCACAATAAGAGCACCCAACTGCTTGCTAAGAAAGAGAGCATCATGGCTCAAGCAACCCTTCCCCAGGTGGTGATCGTCGGCGCCGGTTTCGGCGGCCTGGAAGCCGCACGCAAATTGGCCAAGGCGCCGGTGCGCATCACACTGATTGACCGCAACAACTATCACCTGTTCCAGCCGCTGCTGTACCAGGTGGCGATCGCCGGGCTGTCTCCCGCCCAAATTGCTCATCCGGTGCGAGCCATCCTGCGGCGCCAGCGCAATCTGAGCTTCCTGATGGGCGAAGTCACGGGAGTCGATTTCAGTGCCCGGCAGGTGAAGCTCGATCAGGGCTCGCTGCACTATGACTACCTGATCCTGGCGGCCGGCGGGCGGACCAACTTCTTCGGCCTGGAGCAGCTCGAGCAGCGAGCCCTGCCGCTGAAGGATATCGACGACGCGGTTACCATTCGCAATCACGTGTTGTCGCGGTTCGAAGCCGCCAATCGCGAAGTTGACCCCGAGGCACGCCGCGCGCAATTGACCTTTGTGGTCGTCGGCGGTGGGCCGACCGGGGTGGAGACCGCCGGGGCGCTGTCTGAGTTGATCCACCTGGTGCTGCGCAAGGATTATCCCAATCTGGATTTGAGCCAGGTCCAGGTTATCCTGCTGGAAGCCAGCAATCACCTGATGGGTAATTACCCGCGCGACCTGCAGGCTGCCACCCTGCGGCTGCTGCGCCGCAAACAGGTCGAGGTCCGGCTCAACGCCGCCCTGAGCGATTACAATGGCCAGCAGGTGAGGCTCAATGGCGGCGCCAGCATCCCGGCGCGGACCCTGATCTGGACGGCCGGGGTACGCGCAGCTGGATTAATCGACCGGTTGAGCCTGCCACAGGCGCAGGCTGGACGCGTGCCGGTCGAACCAGATCTGCAGCTGCCCGGCCAACCACGGGTCTACGTTATCGGCGACGCGGCTTATCTCGAAGACGACCGTGGCCAGCCGCTGCCGATGCTGGCCACGGTGGCGCTGCAGCAGGCGCGAACAGCGGCCCAAAACCTGTTGCGCGATCTGCAGGGCCAGCCCCCCCGACCGTTTCATTACAAGGACCCCGGCCTGCTGGCAACCATCGGGCGGGACGCCGCCGTGGCCCAACTGTGGGGATTGACCTTCTCTGGCTTTCCGGCCTGGGTCATCTGGGTCGGGTTGCACATCTTCCGCATCATCGGCTTCCGTAACCGCCTGCTGGTGCTGATCAACTGGGCCTGGGATTACTTCTTCTACGACAGCGCCGTGCGCCTGATCACGGCTGAATAAAAATAGGCGCTGGATTTATCCAGCGCCTATTTGGGTATAAGTTCTCAGGGTTGATCCTGTTCCTCGTCCAAATCCAGGTGGAAGCGGTGCAGGAAGCGGTGGAAGACCGGCGCGATCAGCACGCCCACCGCCACCAGGAAGACGATGCCCGAGAACAGGGCGTAGAACGAGGCGAACAGCTTGCCGGCGACGGTGTGCAACTGGTCGACCGGCCCCATCCCGCCCAGCAGCATGGCGGCGTTGACCAGCGAGTCGAGCCAGGATAGGCCCTCGAAGGCGTGATAGCCCACGACCCCGATCCCCAGCGATACGAAAATGATCAGGCTGGCGATGGTGGCGTAGCGCAGTAGGCGTTTGAAGAAGGCTTTGCGAGACAAAAGCGGGTCGTGTCGGTGCTCGAACATATCTGACCTCGGAATTTATGAATTGAGCCTCGCGCTCCCCAGCCGCAGGCGGTAGTAGACCCAGACGGCCAGGAAGAGGGCAAAGATCAGCAGGAAAAGCCAGCCAGCAGCGGGAGCACCGTCCAGCAGCCCCAGGCCGATGGCCAGCACGGCGCTGGAGGCCCAGATGAGCTTGAGGTTGAGCAGCGCGCGGAAGGTTTCGGCGCTGGCCTTGCGCCCAAGCAGGGATTCGATCCCGATGCCCATTAAAGCCGCGCCGACCAGGCGCGAGGTGAGTGGGTCGTAGCTCCCCCAGCCGAAAAGCGGCAGGATCCAGCCCGGGAACAACAAGAGCGGCAACCCGAAGAGCATATCGGCCGCAAAATGGATCACAAACCAGGTGCGCAGTCCGGCGGGCACGGGGGTATCGTCGTTCACGCTTGGCGTCCTTCTTTTTCCAAATAGGCCTTCAGGGCGGCGGCGTTGTTGTGGATCGTGTCACGCGCCGCGTAGATCAGGGTCAGCGTGCCGTTTCCGGCTTGTTCAAGTAAAGACTGCACCAGGTCGCGTTTTTCGTCCAGTTCGCGCCAGTAGCGGGCTCGGAATTCGTTCCAGCGCTCCGGATCGTGGTGGAATTCATGGCGCAGTTCGTCGGACGGGGCGATTTCCTTGAGCCAAGCGTCGAGCCGGGCAGTATCCTTTTTCACGCCGCGCGGCCACAGCCGGTCGACCAGCACGCGCGTCCCGTCGTAGGCGGAAGGTGCTTCGTAAATGCGTTTGATTTGGATCTGCATTTCAACCCGCTTTCTTCAGACTACTCGGTGTACTTCCAATCCCAGAACCAGTAAGCCAGTCCCTTGAATTCGCCCCATCCCTCGAAAGCCGCCTCGACCTCAGCCGGACCGACCGGCTGGCCATCGTACCATTCGTGCGAGACCATTTTGAAGGCCCACGAATCAATCGGGATGAAATCGAAACGTCCCAGGATCATCAGCAGGTTGGCGACCGCGTAAGCCCCGACGCCTTTGAGCTTCAGCAGTTCTTTGCGCAGTTCGGGCGTGGGCATTTCGGATGTTTTGAAGGCCTCCAGGTCGAGCTCACCCGCGTCCACGCGTGTGGCCAGTTCGTGGATGTATGGGGCACGGTAGCCCAGGCGCGTCTCAGCCCGCAGCGCCTCAGGCGTGGTGGCGGCCAGCGTTTGTGGGGTGGGGAAGGCTCGCCGGGAGGGATCCGCCGGGTACGGGTCGCCAAATTGCGCCACTAAATTCGCCGTCATGCGGATAGTCGCCGCCCAGAGCGTGTTGGTGGTCAGAATGGTCTTGATCACATCCTCGAAGAAGGTCGGGGAGCGCAGCACGCGTCCCTGGGCTTGCGCTTCGACCTTGGCCAGCTTGGGTTCGCGGCGCGCGGCGGCGTAGAAGGGACTGAAGTCCTGCTCGAGGGCCAGCATCCAGCCCACCCGCTGGCGGACCTCGGCTTGGGCGGCGCGGCTCAGCTGTTCGTCCGTCTCGACCCGCACCCCGGCCGGCGCCTCGCGCAGGCGCAGTTCGATCACCTGGCCCGAGGCTAATTTCAGCAGGTAAGTGAGGGTCTGGCTCTCTTCTTCCAGGGCGAAAGGCGCCAACTGCAGCCAGCCGTGCGAGTGCACGACCGAGTGGAACGAAAAGGGCGGACGGGCGGAGAGCGACAAAGTCGACATGCGCCTATTGTAGCCCAGGATTTGTTAACTCGCCTTAATTTATCGTTAAGGTCAAATCAGTCGGTTTTTAATATAATCACCGGGTTGCTTTGAAATGGAGGCTTTAATGACTGAAATCGCGCAAGAAAAATCAAATCCGCTTCCCCGCCGCCGCTTCAACTGGCGGCTGTTGTGGTTGCTGACCGCCCTGGCGGCGGTCGGGATGGTCGCCATCCTGCCCTATGACCTGACCTTGAAATACGGCGGCAACCTTCCGACCAACTTACCCTTACCGCTGCCGCTGCTACTGACCGTCCAGGTGGCCAGCCAGGTGGTGTTGTTTGCGATCCTGGCTGCGCTGGGACTACTGCTGGCCGGTCAGGTCGGCCTGGGCGCGCCCCTGCTGGCGGACTGGCTGAAGGGCGAACCTGTCGCCAATCGCTTGAAAGCCCTGCTGCTGCCGTCGGTGCTGTGGGGCGTGCTGGGGACGGCTGTCGTGGCCCTGGCGGACGTCTTGCTGTTTGCGCCGCGGGTGCAGGCCATGGCCTTAGCAGCCGGGATTCATTTACCGGCCAACGCCAACCCGCCGGCCTGGCAGGGACTGCTGGCTGCGCTCTACGGCGCCATCAACGAAGAGATTATGCTGCGCCTGTTCTTCATGACCCTGCTGGTCTGGCTCTTCAGCCGCTTCTGGCACACTTCGGACCGGCTGCCGACGGCCGGCGCAATCTGGACCGCCAACCTGCTGGCCGCGGTGGTCTTCGGACTGGGACACCTGCCCGCCACCCAGGCGTTAGGCCTGCCGATCAATACGCTGGTGGTGACGCGCGCCATCATCCTGAACGCCCTCCCCGGGATCATCTTCGGGTACCTGTACTGGAAACGCGGCTTCGCCTCCGGCATGCTGGCGCACTTCTCAGGCGACATCGTGCTGCACGTGATCCTGCCGCTTTTCCTGTAAGGATTGATGGGCCGGTTCCGTCCAATCGCTATGATCGAAATCATCCGTGAAGCCGACAGCCCGCGGGCGGATTGGGTCGAGGCGGAATTACATGAGCTGGTGGTCGGCTACCAGCGCATCCTGACCTCGCCGCAGGCCGCTCGCCATGACTTGGGCCTGGACCAACCCCTGCCGCTGCTGCGCGACGGGGGGCGCCTGGTGGGCGGCGAGGCCGACTTGCACGCCTATCTGGATGAACTGGCGGGCTTCGTGCACGACTGGAACACCTACCAGGGTGACGCCTGCTACGTGAACGGGCGTGGCGAGTCTTGTTGAAGAGTCTGTGATAGATGGAAAATCACCTGGCTGATGGGAGCCAGGTGATCTTATTTAAGCTTGGAAATTGAGATCCAAAATCAGCGCACCAGCCGCCAGAAGAGCACCCCGGACAGCAGCGCCAGGCTGGCGCCGAAGTAGAAGGGGGCCGAGGGGCCGAAGCCGCTCCAACTGCCCAGTCCCTGCCACAGCAGGCCGGCGATCAGCGAGGCTGGGAGGGCGGTCAGGCCGACCGAAGCGTTGTACAGGCCGTAGGCTGTGCCGCGCTGCTCGACTGCCACCAGATCGGCGACCAGGGCCTTGGCAACCCCCTCGGTGGCGGCGTAGTAGATCCCATACAGGCCGAACAGGGCCCAGACCTGCCAGCCGCTGGTCGACAGCCCGAAGCCCAGGTAGACCAATCCGTAGGCCAGCCAGCCGCCCAGGATCAGGCGGCGCCGGCCGATGCGGTCCGAGAGCGATCCGAGCGGCCCGGAGAGCAGGGCATAGATCAGGTTGAAGGTCATCAACATTAGCAGCACGTGCAGCACGTTCAGTCCGCGGTTCTGGCCGAGCAGGATGATGAAGGCGTCCGACGAGTTGCCGAGTGTGAACAGCACCACGACCAGCAGGAAGGCTTTGAAACGCCCGTCCATGGTCTTCAGGCTGAGGACAGGCGCATCCGTCTTTTTGTCTCCCTTGACTTCACGCGCGCCCAGCGCCAGTACCAGCACAGCCAGGACGGCCGGAATGATGCTGGCCAGCACGGCGATCTGGAAGGTCCTGCGGCTCAAGTCGAGCGCCTGCGCCTGGGTGGCCCAGACGATGGCAGCGGCGACGGCGATCCCGACAAAGGCCCCGGCCGTGTCTCCCGCGCGGTGCAGGCCGAAAGCCAGCCCGCGCTGTTTTTCGTCGATGCTGTCGGCCACCAGCGCGTCGCGCGGAGCGGTGCGGATGCCCTTGCCCAGGCGGTCGGTGAAGCGCACGCCCAGCACCCAGCCCCAAGTGTTTGCAAAATACAGGAAGGGTTTGGCCAGGGTCGAGAGGCCGTAGCCGAGCACGGTCAGCCATTTGCGTTCCCCCAGCCTGTCTGAGAGCGCCCCGGAGTAGACCTTCATCAGGCTGGCGGTGGTCTCGGCGATCCCGTCGATCAGTCCGATCACCGCCGTGCGCACGCCCAGCACGTTGGCCAGGAAGAGCGGGATCAGGTTGATGATCATCTCGGATGAGATGTCGGTCAGGAAGGAAGTGGCGGTCAGGACCCAGACGTTGAGGGGCAGGCGGCGCCGGCTGGTTTTGTTTTCCATGAGTCCTCCAATAAATGAAATACGTAAAACGCGCGAGGGTGATTTTACACCCTCCGCACTTGAATCAGCCTCGAGGATTTATGCTATGGGAAAAGCCGGCGGGCCTTGACTTCGGCCACGGCATCCGGGCGGTAACGGTACAGGCGTGCCGGGCGGCCCTCTCCGGTCCGCAGGTGAGGCGTCTCTTCGATGATGTCCGCCTGCAGGATGCGGCGGCGAAAGTTACGTTTGTCGAGTTTTTCCCCCAGGATGATCTCGTAAGTGTGCTGCAGTTCGCTCAGGGTGAACTCGTCAGGCAGCAGTTGAAAGCCGACGGCGCTGTACTCCAGCTTGTAGCGCAGGCGCCGCAGAGCGTAGGTCAGGATCTCGCCGTGGTCATGGGCGGGGGCCGGCATTTCGTCGAGCGGGAACCAGCGTTCAGCCCCGGAGGATGGGTAACGGGCGTGGGCCGGAACCAGGGCAAAGTAGACCACGCTGACCAGCCTGCAGTCCGGGATGCGCTGCGGCTCGCCATACGTGTAGAGCTGCTCCAGGTAGACCTCGTGATGGTCGACCAGGTCCGACAGGGCGCGCATGGCAGCCTGCTCCAGTGATTCGCGCTCTTCAACCGGGAGTCCCGGTAGTTGCCAGCAAGCGGAGAAGCCTGTCTCTCGGCAGGGAGTCAACAGGACCTGCAGTGCGTCTTCCTGCAGGCTGAAGATGACCACGTTGACGCTGAGTAGAAGTTCTTGCTTTGCGCTCATTTTCACTACCATTATAATGCTGGAAAACCGGTGACTCTTTCAAACTGAACCAAATATTAAAATAAATCATTAGCTTAAGCAGCCCAAGAACGGGGTAGAATTAGACGGTTAAAATTTCATTATTCCAAGGAATGCGATGCAGGACTATAAACACATATCATTAATCGACCGCTTGCCCTTCCCCAACGACCGGATTGTGGATGTGATAGCAGTTTTAATTATCGGCCTGGGTAGTGGGGCGGGTGTAATGTTTTTTAAATTTGCTTACCATTGGCTTGGTGGAGTCATGTTTACCGACCTGGGAGGCTGGCTGGGCCAGTGGGGAGCGTGGACGATCGTTTTGATCCCGGTGATTGGTGGTCTGGTCGTGGGATTGCTGCACCAGTTCCTGATCGCCAGGGAACGACATCACGGTGTGTCCGGCATCATGGAAGCCGTAGCGCTGGCCGGGGGCAGGCTGCGCTACTGGCGTGCACCACTAAAAATTCTGACCTCGATCATTTCGTTGGGCGCAGGCGCTTCGGTCGGTCCTGAAGATCCGAGCGTGCAAATTGGCGCCAATCTGGGATCGCTGGTGGGGCAAAAATTGCAAATTTCCGGCGAGCGGACGCGCATAATGGTCGCCATGGGCGCTGCCGCAGGGATTGCGGCGGCTTTCAATGCGCCGATCGCAGGTGTGTTCTTCGCGATCGAGATCGTTCTGGGTGAGTTGACCTCGGCCGCCTTTGGCTGGATCGTATTCGGCTCGGTGCTCTCGGCAGTGGTCACGCGGGCGGTCGTTGGCCAGAACCCGGCCTTCCCGGTGCCCTCTTATTCGCTCGGCAGCGCGTGGGAACTACCGTTGTATCTGGGACTCGGCCTGGTGGCGGCCATCGTCTCGGTGGTTTACATCCGCGCCATCTACCTGGCGCAAGACTGGTTCCAGCACAGCCCACTGCCCAAATGGGTGCGACCGGTCATCACCGGTGCGATCGTCGGCGTAATCGGCTTGTATTTTCCGCAGATCTTTGGTGACGGGTATGCTGCGGTCGGGAAAATCCTGTCCGGCCAGAGTCTGATCCTGTGGCTGCTGGTGGCTTTGCTGGCCTTGAAGATTGTGGCCACCTCCATCAACCTGGGCTCAGGCTTCATGGGTGGTTTGTTTGCACCATCCCTGTTCCTCGGTGCGGCGCTTGGTGGGGCATACGGCGTTCTGATGAAGAGCATGTTCCCGTCGTTGGACATTGCCCCCTCCGCTTTTGCACTGGTCGGGATGGCGGCGGTGCTGGCCGGGGCTGTACACGCGCCGGTGACGGCGATTATGCTGCTATTCGAAATGACCGACGACTTTCACATCGTCTTGCCGCTGATGTTCGCCGTGGCGGTCAGCATCTTCATTTCAGAGGCGCTGCAACCCGCGTCAGTTTACGAAGTCAGCCTGCTGCGTAAGGGCATTCGTTTGCAGCGCGGCAAGGACGTAGATGTCCTGGAGACCTTGAAAGTGGCCGAGGTGATGAAACCCGCCCCGGACATAATTGCTATACAGACTCCCCTGCACGAAGTCTCCTCCCTGTTTACGAGGGAACATGTGCACGGTCTGCCTGTGCTGAACGGGAAGGGCGAACTATGCGGCATGATTACGATGGCGGATATCGAACGCGCCATAGAGCAAAATCCTGAGAACCTGCAATTGCCGGCTGGCCAATTCTGTTCCAAGAAACTGGTCGTGGTCCACCCGGATTACACCATCCAGCAGGCACTGCGCCTGATGGGGCGCTACGATATTGGGCGCCTGCCGGTAGTGGACCCGGTCAACCCGCGCAAGCTGCTTGGCTGGTTGAGCCGCGTGGACCTGGTACGGGCTTATGACCTGGCTCTGGCGCGGCGCACCGAGGTCAGGCACAAAATAACGCAGGTGCAGCTGGGCACTGTTTCGGGCGTAGCTGTATTTGAGATCACGGTCGAAGCTGGCAGTCACCTGGACGGCAAGCTGGTATCGGAGGTCGGATTGCCGGAGGGCAGCCTGGTAGCCAGTGTCCGCCGTGGGCGGCGGGTGACCATTCCGCATGGCAAGACGCGTCTGGCAGCCGGTGACCAGATTGCCATCGTTGCCAAAGAGGAGGACGAGGCGCACATCAAGGACCTGGTCAGCCGTGAGGACGAAGTGAGCAAATCTTAAAACAGGTCAGGAAATCAGCCGGATTTAATCATAAAAAGAGGACGGCCATTTGGCCGTCCTCTTGATTCGCTAGGGTAGCCTATTCCTCGCCGCCCTCGTCCTGCGGGGCGCTGGGTTGGTCCACGCGCACTACCTCACCATGGACATTGATGACGATCTTGAAGCCCAGCATGCCAAGGTAGGCGCGCCCTTCTTCCGGAATGCCCGTATCCAGCATGGCGTCAAACTGCTTGTCGATATTCTTGAGTTGCTGTTCGATCATGGCCACGCTGAAGATATCCTCCTGGCCGAGCATCTTGGCTGTCTGTTCAGAGATGAAACCCTCGCTGCCCTCGATCATGCCCCGTATCTGCTCCAGGACCTGCCGGTCAACCTGTGCGGAGGGGATGTGGCGGCGAAAGCCGATATCATCGACGACGTAACACGGCTCATCGCCGACATAAGCCGTCTCAACCGGGCGATCGTATTCGTCCATGACCAGTCCGCTAAAGAGAGCTCTGCGTGGCATCTAGTTATCCTGCTTTCCTTCGATCGCTGCCAGCAGGATGCCGGCAGCCAATCCCAGCCGGCGATCCAGGCGTCGCGCACCATCCATGCTGAAATCCAGATCGAGTTCGTATCGAAACAGATTGAAACGCTGGCGCAGGTCAGCAACGCGTTCTCCGCCCAGAGTCAAATCGTAGTTCTGTGGCAAAAGCATCCCCAGCAGCAGGCGTCGCAACAGGGCTTGCGCAACGCTATCCTCGAAAAGTTGGCCGACGAGCTGGTCGTTGGCATCCAGCACTTCCCATTCGTCACGCAGCATGGAGCGCAGTCCGCGGCGGCGCAACACCCCGACCTTCTGGCTGAGGGAGCTGTCGAATACATCATATGCGGCCGAGAAGTCAATGATTTGACGGGCCTTGATTTGCAATACTTCCAGGGTCTTGCTTTCATCCGCAAAGACGCGGATGTCCTCTTTGAGCTTGAACAACTTCTGTTCGCTGAAGAGCACCAGGTCGCCAGTGGGATTGTAACAGCGGAATTTGCCGGTCAGTGCCAGCACCTGACGTTTGAGTAAATAGCGATTGAATAGAAAAGCGGGATTCATACGTTTCCTTAAGCTGGTGTTTTGTGGATGACCTGTACCATTGTACCCTCCCCTGGCGTATATTTGAAGCGTCTCTCCGGTGGGACAACTGGCATGGTCCAGCGATAGATCCATTTTGCCGCTTCTGACGGCAGGTTAATGCAACCGTGACTGTGGGGCCGGCCATAATCGTTGTGCCAGTAGGTCCCGTGGAAGGAGATGCCGCTGTCGGTGATGTAACTCACCCAGGGCACGCCCGGCAGGTCGTAGAACCAGGCCGCCCCGCTTCCGGCGGACATGTGACGGCTGCCGCGTTTGTGGAAGGTGTGGAACTTCCCGTTCCAGGTAGGGGAGTTGCGTGTGCCGGTCGAAGCGCGTGCAAACAGCACCTGTGTCTTACCTTCGTAAGCGGTCACTGATTGGGTCTCCAGATCCACCAGGATGGATTTGTCCGCTCCGGGCAGATCCGGCGAGAGCGGCGTCAGCTCCTCGGGCGGGATCAGGCGCAGGTGCTCGGCTAAAGCGAAGGAATACATCCCGGTCAGGTCGTCGTACAGGCGGTACCAGATCAGATTGCTGCCTTCGACCACGTCGGTCACCCAATGCGTGGTCTGGTAATACATGCGGTAGCTGCGCGTGAAAAAGCCTTGCTTGTTGATGCGGTAAGTGTCTGTAAATGGGACAGTCACCTCAGCCAATGTGCCGCCGTGGGGAATTCCGCTGGCTGGCTGGTTGAAGCTGGTTTTTACTGGCTGCACCCAACCCGAATAGACGTATCCCTGCTCGCCGATCCGGTACCAGATATCATTGTATGGATTCCCCTGCTCGCCATGGACCTCGGTCGTGATATTTAATAGGTCATCTTTTTTATAGGTGAGGACCTTGTCACTTTGTGCAGCCGGCTCTTTGTTGATCGTGACGCTGGCATAGGCTACCCGCCCTTGTTTGCTGCCGGTGGAATCCAGTGCCAGGGCTGGATCGACGCCCAACTCGGCCAGCAGAAAGCCGAACAAACCTGCACCGCTGAGTTTGAGGAAATTGCGTCGAGAGAGGGGATGAGAGCGCACAACCGGCATTTATTCGATGATTTCTACGTTGGTTCCAACGTCTTGGTAAACGTAAGGTTGTGTTTGCGGTACCTCGGGCTGCGTCCAGCGAAAAAGCCACTTGGCGGCTTTGACCGAGATATTGACGCAGCCGTGGCTGCGCGGACGGCCAAAATCGTTATGCCAATAGGTGCCGTGGATGGAGATGCCGCTTTTGGTGATGTACATGACCCAGGGGACGCCGGGCAGGTCATAGCCGTTGGAGGCGATGTCGCCGGCTGCCATGTGGCGGCTGTGACGTTTGTAGCTGGTCATGAATGTGCCCTGGGGCGTGGTGTAGGTGCCGCTGCGCATGCGCGCGCCGCTGGCAATACGCGTGGCAAAAACCGGTCGGCTGTACTCGTAAGCCACCAGTAATTGCTGGATGAGGCGAACCTCGATCTTTTTCAGGAGGCGCGGCACATCCGGGGAAATGGGAGCCAGTTCGGCCTGCGGAATGATCCGCAAGTGATTGGCCCGGGCGTAATAAACCTGTTTGAAGCGGTCGTCGTACAGGCGGTACCAGGTCTTGTGTTCATCCAAATCGGGGGTGACACCCATGACCCAGTGGGTGGTCTCGTAATACAGGCGATAAGCCAGCTTGGAATTTTCCTGCGGTTCTTCGCGGGAATCGGTAAAGGGAACCGTGACTTCGGCCAGCGTCCCGGTGCGCGGGATTTGGAAAACCGGATGGTTCAGGACCGTCTGCACGGGCTGGATATCGCCCGAATAAGCATAGCCTGTGTCCCCGATCTGATACCAGACCCGATTGTACGCCTCGGCGTCGTCGCTGATGGCAATATTGGTGATGGGCAGCACCAGGTCGCGCCAGTAAACCTTGACCAGTTTGCCCTTTAGGGAAGGACTATCGTAAATGGAAATGGACGGGGATGCGACCCGCCCTTGTTGCACCAGAACCAGGTCTGCCGATTGGGATTTGGGTGGAAAATTCCCTGCGAGCAGACCGAGTGAGCTGGCGCCGACTAGCTTGAGAAAATCTCTCCGCGTGATGGCACGCTTTGAAGGGGACATGACTTGCTAATAATGGACGTTGACCAATGTTCCTACCGATGCGAAATTATACAACCAAGCAGAGTCCGGGATCGATAAGTTGACACAGCCGTGGCTCATGGGTGTGCCAAAATTGGAATGCCAGTAAGTGCCATGCAGGGCATAGCCTTTGTAGAAGTACATGGTGTACGGCACGTTTGGCAGGTAGTAACCCGGTCCGGACATGTCGGTGTAGCGCAATTTTATGTAGATATGATACTGGCCGGTGACGGTGGGGGTCAGCCACGTGCCAGTCGAAACGATGAACGAATTGACGATCGTGTTGCCTTCGTAAGCATAGACACGCTGATTGGTCAGGTCGACGTCAATCCAGTGCTGGCCGCCGCCCACATTATTTGGAACCGCAGGTGTTGGATGGTTGGATGGTTGATTGTAGGCTTCCGGTGTATCTGTCGGCCAGAGGGTTTCGGTCGGCACCGGCGTAAAGGTCGGCGTGAAGGTCAGCGTCGGGCTGGGCGTGAAGGTCGGGGTGGGTGTCGGGGTAAATGTAGGTGTGGAGGTCGGTGTATCCGTCGGAGTCGGTGTATAGGTCGGCTTGGCGATATCCGCCTCGGACCAGGATTGTTGCGGCAGCTGGGTCGCCGGGCTGACGCTGCTGCGGATGAAGGCCAGCGCCGGGGTGGTACTGATTGAGAAAGTCACCAATCCCACCAGGCAGGCCAGGATGATGATCAGGAGATAGGGCAGGAATGAGCGACGTTTTTTGGGCGTTTTCTTGGGAGCGCTCTTAATTGGCTTTTTGGACCGCTTCACAGCTTTGGCAGGTTCGGTTGCCCCACTGTCGGCCTGCACCCGTGTCTGCGCCCAGCGCATACCTTCGCGCGCGCGTTTACTGTTCGGATTGATGGTCAGCGCCCGTTCAAGATAACCGAGGCTGGCACGCGGACTGGCAACTGCCGCCAAGACCAACCAGGGCTCCTCCGTGTTAGGTGCCAGAGACGCGGCTAATTCTGCCCAGCGGCGAGCGGTCCTGCGGTCGCCGCTGCGCAGGGCTTCACGTGCATTCTGGATGGCCTGGCGGGCCTGGAGTTGTTCGGAATTGGTCATATTGATATAAGGAACGATATATATCTATTATAGAAGGAAAATGGGATATTTTCAGTGGGAATTTATGTAGGGTGCAGGTGGTCATTTATTACCACTGGATATCTACCGGGGTGCCAATCTCGGCCCAGTTGTATAATAATTGCGCTTCATAGGTGCCCAGGACCACACAGCCATATGAGATAGGCGTGCCCAGGTAGCCTGCCCAGAGTGTCGCACCGTTGGACAGGATCGGCAGGGCGTGGATGCCGTTCTCCAAGCTGCCAGCATAATAGATCCCGAGCCAGTTGGGCATCCAGAGATCCCAGGTGGCACCATAGGCGTTAGGGATTTTATCCAGCACGCTAAATGAGCCAGCACGGGTGGCATTGTTCATACCCGTGGAGGCAACAAAACTGTAAACCAGCGTATCGCCCTGATAGGCGTATAGGTGCTGTTCCGAGATGTCGACCAGGATGCGTTTGCCGCCCGAAGCAGGAGGTGGCGCAGAGGGAACATAATCACTGCCGGGGATGACAAGTTGCTGCCCGGCGTAGATGGTGGCCATGATGGAGATGTTGTTTGCCGAAGCCAGCGCCTGAACGGACGCGCCAAAGCGCCGCGCAATCTGGTTCAGCGTGTCGCCTCTTTGGACAACATATGTCCCGCCAGAGGTGGTTGCCTCGCTGACCGGATTCGATGCGGCCTGGTTGGGCACGCTTGTCCAGGTCGGTTGCGGAACGGGGGTGTCAGTCGCGAGCGGGGTTGGCGTGAAAGTTGGTGTCGGAGACGGGGTCAGCGTCGCAGTGGGGGTGTAGGTCGGTTTGGCGATGTCAGCCTGGGAAAATGAGTTGGGCTGGCTGGTTGCCACCGGAATGACACCGTCGATGATCCCGGTCAGTGCCGGGGGAAAAGTCACAGTCCAGGCAGCGGCACCGACTAGCGTGCCGATCAGGATGACCAATAAGACCGGGTAAAACCGGCTGCGCTTCCGGGGTGGTGAGCTCGTCCGGGGTTTAGGAGTCCGTGTCGGCTGGGTCTGATCGACCGGCGCGGATTGCAGGCGCTGCATAGCCCACTTCATCCCCTTGCGCGCGCGTGCGCTGTTCGGGTTGACTTGCAGTGCCCGTTTGAGATAACCGAGGCTGGCTTGTGGGCTGGCAACGGCTGCCAGCAGCAACCAGGGCTCTTCTGTGTCCGGGGCCAGGGAAGCAGCCAGTTCCGCCCAGTGGCGGGTCGTCTTGCGGTCGCCGACCCTGAGCGCTTCTCGGGCATTCTGAACAGCCTGTTGGGCCTGGAGCAATGTCTGGTTCATGGCGCGAAAGTGGGAGTGGGAGGCGGTTCGATATTCTCGTTATTGACGAAGCACAAGATGCCCTGTACAACCCCATTGGCTACCACGTCGGTATGGTCGACCAGGATTTCGCGGTCGAGGTTGAGAAATCCGGTTTCGATGATGGCGGCGATCGTGTTGGGGTCGATTTCCGAGAAGGCGTGGTAATCGCGCATGTCTGCGGTGATGCTGCCCGCATGGAAGGGTAGCTTGGTAATGCGCCCGTAGCGATCGCGCAGGCATTCGGTCAGACGGAAGGCGCGGTTTGAATCGCGGGTGGTCATGGCCGAGGCGACTTTGAAACCGGTGGCCTGGTCGTCGATGTAGTCACAGGAATCGTTGTGGATCGAGACCAGCGCAACGGCGCGGTAGCCGTTCAGCCGCGGATCGAATTCCTTGAGCAGGTCAACCTGGAAGCCCTTATCCACCAGTTGTTTTTGCACCAGTGTGGCGATCTTCAAGTTGACGTCGGCTTCGGTCAGCGTGACCTGGCCGGTACTATCGCGGCAGACTGCGCCCGAGTTGTTGCCGGAATGCCCGGCGACGATCCCAATTCTAAGCTGTGGATAGGGCGTGGATGCGGATTGATTGGCCTCCGGTTGGGCAGTCAGCAGCAGCGCCAACTGGTCAGAGAGGACAGGCGTGAACAAACCAGCGGGTGTGATGCAGGTAAAGAGGCTCGCCAGCACAATGGCAACCGTTAGGGTGCTCAACAAAGTATTTGGACGGCGAACCCTTTCGGTTCGCGGGGATGGACGCGGTGTCTGTTGCATAGGATTCTTTAACATAATAGTACTCAAGCCATTCTAAAAAGGCAAGGGGGCATTTCACGCCCTCTTTGGTAGCATTTTTTGCCTTGACGTCG
This sequence comes from uncultured Chloroflexia bacterium, assembly GCA_963790075.1. Taxonomy (GTDB): domain Bacteria; phylum Chloroflexota; class Anaerolineae; order Anaerolineales; family Villigracilaceae; genus CAYOUV01. Next base: position 138,700 of record CAWBNG010000007.1, on the reverse strand, counting down.
AGCGTGCTCGTAGTATGATGTCTACGTTGGAGACGCATTATGACATTAGACCCTGAAGAACTACGCCGCGCAATGCGCAATTGGACCACAGGTGTGACGGTCGTCACTGCTGCCTATCAAGGGCAGCAGCACGGTATGACGGTTAGCTCGTTTACCTCGGTGGCTTTAGAGCCGCCCCTGGTGTTGATTTCTTTGCAGACTGCCAGCCGTACACACGAACTGGTGACTCGCTCCGAGCAGTTCGGGGTCAGCATCCTGTCAGCCGATCAGCAGGAGATCTCGGACCATTTCGCTGGTCGTATCTCGGATAATGAAGATCGCATGGCGGATTTGAATTTGATCACCATGGTCAGTGGAGCGCCTCTGCTCAAGGATAGTCTGGCCCAGATGGATTGTCATGTGGTGCATACATTTCAGGCGGGAACGAATACGGCTTTCATCGGAGAAGTACTGAGCGTCCGATCCCCGCAGGTGGATACCCCCCCGCTGATCTATTTCAACAGGAGCTATCGCCGATTAGACGGAGCATGAACCTAGGGGATGGGAGGGCTATATGACAGAAGACGATGATCTGACTCAGGAAGAAAAGCAATTTTTACTACACCTGGCACGCCAGGTTTTGGAACGAGCTGTGCGCGGAGAAAAAGTGCCGCCGATAGAACTTGAGGCGCTTTCTCCTTGCTTGCAGGCTGAAGGCGCGTCATTTGTCACTCTGACCAAGGGCGGGGAATTGCGCGGCTGTGTGGGGGCGCTGGAACCATATCAGCCTCTGGCGGAAGATGTTCGTGAACATACTGTCGCAGCCGCCCTGGAGGATTTTCGCTTCCCACCTGTACAGCCTGATGAACTGCCGCAAATCGAAGTGGAAGTCTCGCGTCTGACACGGCCCGTTCCGTTGGCATATGATGGACCGGAAGACCTACTGGCCAAACTCCAACCAGGGTTGGATGGGGTGGTGATCCGCGACGGCTTTCGGCGTGCAACCTTCCTGCCGCAGGTGTGGGATAAGATCCCGGACAAAGTCGATTTTCTCGATCAATTGTGTTGGAAAATGGGAGCAGAGCCAGACCTGTGGAGGCGTAATAAACTAGAGGTATTGATTTACCAGGTTGAGGAGTTTCACGAATAATTTCAATCATTAAGAACTGAAACGGCCGGAAGTGTAAGTAGCTTCCGGCCGCGGTTTTATTGTTGATCACTTTCGATCATCTTTAGGAAGGCTTCCACCACCTCCGGGTCGAAGTGCTTGCCCGACTCATCCCGAATGTGCTCCAAGGCATTTTCATGCGTCCAGGCGACCCGGTAGGGGCGATCGTTGGTGAGGGCATCGTAAACATCTATTACGGCGAAGATACGCGCCTGGAGGGGAATGGTCTCGCCTTTCAACCCACGGGGGTATCCGTTGCCGTCCCACCTTTCGTGGTGGCAATAAGGGATATCCAATGCGGGTCGTAGGTATGCAATCGAGGCCAACAGGTCATGGGCGATCTTAGGATGCGTGCGCATGATGGTCCATTCCTGGTCTGTTAGCGGTCCGGGTTTGTGCAGGATTTGGTCGGGAATGCCCATTTTGCCGATGTCGTGCAACAATACGCCGCGTCGGATGTGCTCCATCTCCAAGTCTTTGATTCCCATCTCGTATGCTAGGCGCAGCGTCATGTCGGTCACACGTAAAGTGTGTCCCTGGGTTTCGTGATCGCGCAATTCCAGTGCTTTGGACCAGCCTTCGATGGTGGCGTTGTAGGCCATGGTCAGTTCGACGTTGGCGCGTTCGAGATTATCGAACAGCATGGCGCTGTCCACACCGATGGCAGCCTGACCGGCTAAAATTTGCAGGAAATCCTTCCAACCCTCATCCGGGTTTAGCGGTGATCGCTGGAACACTTCCAGGATGCCTTTGAGTTGGCCTTTGGCAACCAGCGGCACGCCGATATAGCTGATGAATTCCTCACTTTTCAGCAAATCTGCTCGCCGGAATTCTGCATTGTCTTCATTCAAGTCAATGATCTGATTTAAATTGCGATCCAGACCCACTTTGCCGGCATGACCTTCACCGAGGCGAACTTTGGTGCGAGAGATGGCTGTCGAATGGAATCCAGCTCCGGCTGCGTATTCGAGCGTCATGCTTGCCGGATGGAAAAGCAGGATATCGGCTGCGTCCACTTTTAAGAGCCTCAGCACGTTATCCAGCAGGATGTTGAGGGTAATGCGTAATTCAACGCTGGCTCCAATGGCCGTGTCGATCGCGCGTAGGGCAGAGAGTTGTTCCACGTGCTCTTCGACTTCTCCAAACAGACGGGCATTTTCAATCGCGACAGCTGCCGTATTGGCAACCAGAGAGAGCAACCCGGCATCTTCAGTACTGAAGCGGTTGTTACGATAACTCTGCACCTGGATCAGGCCGATGACCCGGCCTTCAGCAATCATTGGAACGTAAAGCGCCGATTTGGTCATCTTTTGTGTGTTGCCGACCTTAACCTTCTTTTTTATGTTCTTTTCAAGGTCGTTGACGACCAGCGCTTCGCCTGTGTGGATGACCCGGCTTTGGGTCCCGCTGCCTTCGGGCGCAAGCGGGATGGGTGGTAAATTCGCCGTATCGACGAATTCTCCATCGATATGTGCACTGACACAGGTGATCAGTTCTTTCCTGGGATCGTAAAGGGAGATGATCATCCCGGCCACGTCTTCCATCAGGTTGTAAATAGCTTTTGTCAGACGCTGGTAGATCAGGGACAACTCCAGACTCTCGGCCAGGGTGCGTCCTAACTCGCTGACCGCTGCCATTTGATCGGCGTGGCGGGCGGTTTGTTCATGCAGCGCTACCCGGCGGATGGCATTGGCGACCATATCTGCCAAAGCCGGCAGAACACGGATAGCCGTTTGCTGGATTTGATCTTCGCGCCCGATCCAGAGTGCGCCAATCATTTCATGTTCGGCGATCAATGGGAACACACCAACTGCATTCAAACCATTCAAAAGACTGGGATAGACAACCAGTGGATCAGTCCCTGCATCCTGGCTGATATACGGTTTTTGGGATCGATTGATTTTTTTGCAAATGCCCTTATTGATTGGCAATCGTTTACCGGTCCAATTCGCCCATTTGCCCATCCCCAATTCGATCAGGGATTTGGCATTTTGCGGATCATTGATGGCAATCGCAACACCCTGCGCATCGATCAGCTTGGTAAGTTGCTCCAGCAAAATAGGCAGTATTTGGGCGCGGGTTTGCGCGGTGCGCAAGGCAGCTGAAACCTCGGCCAGAATTCCCAATTCTTCAATCCGCTGATGCGTCTCATCGAACAAGCGGGCGTTTTCCAAGGCAATGGCAGTTTGCGCAGCCAGCATCTCCAATAGTTTAAGGTCATCGTCCGTGAAGGCGTTGGCCGTGTAAGACTGGGTCGAGAGCGTCCCGATGATTTGTTCGCCGGCTCGCAGGGGAACCGCCAGCAGCGACTTGACGGGATCCGGCGTCTCGTAATGGAACATTGGGATATCTGCAGCAGTGGTGTCGTCGAGTTTAATGGATTGGCCGGTTTGGATCACGTGCCCGGACATACTCTGACCCAGGGGCACATGGTGCCCCGGCCACTGGCTGCCATTGTAGAACAGGTAGACCACTTCCACATCCTGCTTTTCATGGTCATCCAGGGTGACGACGAAGGCTTCGGCTGGCATCAGGGTGGCGATGGCTTCGTAGACGGCCTGGTAGATCTGTTCCGAATTCTGGCTGATGCGTACGATCTTCTGGGTGATGTCGTACAACACCTCGCGTCGTTGGGTTGCCGCCAGTGCCTCCTGGAACAGGCGGGCGTTTTCGAAAGCAATGGCTGATTGCGAAGCCAGCGTGTTGAGCAGGCGCTCGTCGTGTTCGTCGAAGGCCTGCGGGATCTCGCTCTCGACTGTGATGGTACCAATGATACGCTCTCCCACCTTCATTGGGGCATACAGGCCGGACTTGATGCTCGGATAAGTACAGACATAACGCGGGTCGGATTCGACGTTCCCGCTGCGGACAGCCTCGCCGTGTTGGAGGACCCAACCCGATAGGCCCTGCCCGGGCTTGGAGATCAAGCTCTCCAGATGTTTTTTCTCCTTCTGGAAATTGTCATCTTTCATTCCGGGTTGGCTGAAGGCCAGCAACTCGAGCTTGTCATCCGGGTGCACCAAGCGGATGGCTGCATGGTGCCAGTTCAGTTGTAGGTTCAAAATTTTAACGATGCTCTGGCCAACCTGGTGGGGATCGAGTGATTTGGACAGCGCCAAGCCGGTGCTGTACAGGACTTCCAGTTCGGTCACGCGACGGCGCAAGATATCTTCGGCCTGTTTGCGTTCAGTTATGTCTTGTCCGTATAAATTTACATAATCACTGTCAGAAACCGGGACGAAGACAATTGAATAGATTTGATCTTCGATCCTGATATCCATTGCATCCATGATATTTTTTTCGAGCAGTGCTTTAACTTGTTTCTGCCAAGAGAGTGGAATGGTCTTTCCAATCTCAGTCTTCCATGCGCGCAAGATGGCCTGACCGGCTTTATTGGCAAACAGGACCTGGCCATTTTTGGCGATGCGCAGCACCGGGCTGGGATTCTCTGCCGGGAACTTCGACAGGTTTGTAATTTGCTCCTGGGCGCTCTTGCGTTCGGTGATATCGATCAGCAAGCCTTCATAGTGCAGCAGCTTGCCATGGGTGTCGCGAATGGCGCGCGCATTGTCCAGCGCAGAGATGATCTGGCCATCCTTCCGTTTTAGTGTGATTTCGACGTTATTGACCGTGCCGTCCCGGCCGATTAACTTTGTCTCCAAGTCCCTTTCATCTGGATCGGCATAAAGGTCACGGACAATGTTGAGCGCTTTAAGTTCTTCCTCGGATTGGTAACCAAGCATTTTTACCAAGGTCAGGTTGGCGGCCAAGATTTGTCCTTCAGGTGATGTGCGGTAGATCCCTTCGACAGCGTTCTCGAATAATTCGCGATAGCTGGTTTCGGATTTTCGCAATGATTCCTCAGCCTGTTTGCGTTTGCTGATGTCGCGGACGAATGCCAGTAGATAAGCGTGATCACTGATCTCGACCTTGTTCAAGCTGACTTCAGCCTCGAAAAGGGTGCCGTCCAGGCGCTGATGGGTCCACTCGAAGAATTGTGCCTGCCCGGCCAACGCAGCCTCGATTTTTTTCAGCGCTCTATCTTTGGATGCGCGCCCATCTGGTTGGGTAGGCGGTGAAAAACGGTCGTAGGGGTTGGACTTGACAATTTGTTCACGGGTGACGCCGAAAATTTCCAGTGCGCGGGGATTGCACTCGATAAACTGATCCCCCTCCATTAGAAAAATACCATCTCGAGCCGCTTCGAACAGCCCTCGATAACGCGCTTCGTTTTCCTTCAGTGCCGCCCCGGCTTGTTTGCGCGTGTTGATGTCGATCATCACGAATTGGATGGCAGGCTTGCCACGATATTGGAGTACTTTCGAGAATAGCTCGATCCAGACCAGACTGCCATCCTTGCGTACGTCGCGTATCTCATACCGTTCTGGCGGGCTCTTGCCGGCCAGACGGGCCTGGATGTTGGCTGCCACCTTGGGACGATCTTCGGGGTGGATCAACTCAAGCACTTCTTCGGGAGATAGCTGGAGCAGTTCCTCAACGCTGTAGCCCAGCATACTTGCCATCATCTGGTTGGCAAAGACCAGCCGCCCTTCTTGCAAAAGTCCAACGCCCTGCAGTGAACTTTCCACCAAGGCAGTGTAAGCTTGTTCGCTTTGTTTGCGCTGCGTGATATCTTTGGCTACAACCAACACGGCTTTGTGCCCTTCGAAATCGATGGTGTGCGAATCGATCTCAACCTGAAACAATGTGCCGTCCTTGCGTTGGTGCTGCCATTGCCCGGAATTTGCCAGCGCCGGGCGTTTTTTGCGCAGGTCAGCCTGCAAGCGCGCCTGCTCCGACACAGGGTGGATGTCAGCGATGGTCATGCTCAGGAATTTGTCGCGGGTATAGCCGTACTGTTCTAAGGCGGCATGATTTACCGCCAGGAAGCGCAAAGTCTTCAGGTCGTAAACCCACATGGGTAGGGGATTGTTATAAAAGAGTAAGCGGAAATCGGGCTGAATGTCGGCTGCAATGGATTTTTCGCCTGATTGTGCTTTTTTCATAAATTGTCTATTTATTTGTCATATTGGACTTAGGGCTGAGTCCGTCCCATGTCCAATGTTTACCAATAAAACAGAATCTTGTAGCTAATTGTAAACTGCTTTATGTTGAAATATTCTTACAATAATGTTACTTGAGATGTGAATTCGCCTTCGAGTTAATTCATGGATATGCTTGGCCGGTTTTTCTTTCGCTGCCAGTTTTGCGGACGAAACTGCTATAATTTAATCCATGATTCTGGTAACCGGAGGCACAGGTTTTGTCGGGCGCGTCCTGCTGCGCCATCTGGTCGAGCAGGGCCATATGGTCCGCACCTTGATCCGGCCCTCAGCGCACACGCCGCGTTTGCCGGTCGGAGTGCCGGTGGAGGTGGCAGTTTCCAGTCTGGCAGACGTGCGCGGCCTGCGGGCGGCCATGCGCGATGTGAATATCGTCTATCATCTGGCCAGCGCCGAAAATCAGGGTGCGCGCGGCGACCTGTTCAAAACCGATGTTTTGGGGACACAGAATCTGACTCAAGCGGCAGCCGATTCCGGCATTCAGCGTATCTTTTACGTCAGCCACCTGGACGCTAGCCGGGATTCGGCTTTTCCCGTGCATCGCGCCAAAGGCTTGGCTGAGGAACACCTCCGCAAGAGCGGTGTGCCTTATACAATTTTTCGTTCGTCGATTCTCTTTGGACCGGAAGATCATTTCACGACCAACCTGGTCAATCTTTTGCGCCTGGCACCCGGCATCCTGCCGCTGCCTTACGGTGGGCAAACCCTGATCCAGCCTCTGTGGGTGGAAGACCTGGTCACCTGCCTGCTCTGGTCGCTGGAGAGGTCCGAGACAATCAACCAGACCTACGAAGTCGGTGGGAGCGAATTCTTCTCAATCCAGCAGGTGTCCGAAATTATCATGTCGGTCGCCCACCGCCAGCGGTTGATCGTGCCGATGTCCATCCCAATGCTGCGTGGGCTGACGGTCTTGCTTGAAAATGCAATCCCCAAATTTCCGGTCTCCACCTTTTGGCTGGATTACCTGGCCGTAGACCGCACCTGCGAAGTGAATGCCTTGCCGCGTATTTTCGGCCTGATGCCGGCACGTTTTACTTACCGCCTGGATTATTTGATGACCACGCCCTGGTATGTCAGTGCCTGGCAGTCCCTGCGGGAGCGCAGTTCGCGAGCTGTGCATGCGTTCGGAAAGTTCCTGCGATCCCTGAGCGGACGATTAAGGAAACCAAAATAACCCTATGCCATCCTGGAGCATCCGCCTGCTTGAAACCCCGGAAGAGATGAAAGCCGTTGAAGATTTGCAGCGGCAGGTCTGGACGGACAGCGAGACCGAGATTGTGCCGGTGCATTTGCTGGTGACTGCCATTCACAATGGCGGGCTGGCGCTGGGCGCCTTCGAACAGGATCGCCTGGTCGGCTTTGCCTTCGGCTTCCCGGGGCTGGTGATGCTACCGGACGGGCCGCATCCCAAGCACTGCTCACACATGCTCGGCGTTCACCCCGATTTTCGTGATTCGGGACTGGGCTTTGCGCTCAAGCGCGCCCAATGGCAGATGGTCCGCCAGCAGGGACTGGACCACATTACCTGGACTTACGATCCGCTGCTCAGTCGTAATGCCTATCTCAACATTGCCAAACTGGGTGCAGTCTGCAACACCTATCGTCGTTCGGAGTACGGCGATATGCGCGACGGCCTGAACGCCGGGTTGCCTTCAGATCGCTTCCAGGTAGATTGGTGGGTCAATACCAAGCGCGTGGAGCGCCGTTTGAGCCAGCGCTCGCGCAAGCCTTTCAGCTGGAGCCATTTCGCGAAAGCCGGAGTCCAGCCGCTATACCAGCCAGAAATAGGATCGGGTGGCTGGCTCCGTCCGTCGGAAGAGTTCGCCCGGCCGGGGGCGCGCCTCTTACTGGCCGAAATCCCAGCCGATTTTATGGCGCTCAAAGCGGCGGATTTCGCGCTGGGGCGTGACTGGCGCTTCTTTTCACGCGAGGTACTCGAAACGATGTTTGCTGCGGGGTATCTGGTGACGGATTTTATCTTCGACCGGTCCGGGGAGCAGCCACACAGCCTGTATGTGCTTTCGGACGGCGAGAGTACATTGGATGGGGTCCTATGAACCGAATGCAATCCCTTATTCCGGATTGGTGGGCGGTGGAAGCCATGATCGCCTCCCAAAACCACGTCTATCAAGTGGCTTTGGGGATGCATTACGAAGAGACTGGTGTGATTGGAATTTGCGATTATGGCGATACCGGCGCGAATCCTTCGTACCAGGTCGAATTTCTGGCGCTCAATCCTGAGCCGCAACTCGTGATCGATGCTGTTCGGGCATATCCGCGTGAAACGGACCGGAAGTATGTGCTGAAAGTATTTCACGCTGAACCGTCTGATCCGGAATTAAAAGAAAAATACCTTGATCGTGGATATGTATTTCGGCACGCCGGTTTGTTCCTGGCTTTGAACCTGCCAGTCATCGTGCGTACCCGCTGGCCGAATATTTACAGGATCAAAACCAAAGATCAACTGGACTTTGCCAACACGGGTCTGGCTGCGGAAGGCCAACATATCTCCGAAGCATTGTTAGATGATCCTTTTGTGCATACTTTTTACGTTGACCGGGATGGTCATGCCGTCGGTTGGGCGCAACTGGTCACGATTTACCCGGGCGTGGGCTGTCTGCATCAGCTTTTTACGATGTCTGCTTTCCGACGCCAGGGGATCGGCAATGCGCTGATGGAACACCTCCACGGGGAAGCCATGACGCAGGGTTTGACGCATATCGTTTTGAATCCAACTGACATTTCCATGCGGATCTTTCGCCGCCAGGGATATCAGCCAGCAGCTTATTTTTCAGTCTTCGAACCACGGGAACAAATTGACTTATCTAAGCAGGAAACGCTGAAAAAACCGACTTAGATTAATTAAAGCAGCCGGGCGACCCCTCAGGGGTCGCCCGGCTGCTTTGGTTGGATGGTTAGAGGGGAGAGATTGTAGGAAACAGACGATCTGATGTTTTACCTGCGGAGTACGGGGTTCTCGTCCCGGGCGCTGGCGCCCATCCCGACCGGGTGATAGGTCGGCTCGCTCCGCGAGACAGTCCGCTGTCCGCCTAGGGAAGGCAGGGGCTTGGGTGATGGGCGAACCGGCTGCGGCTGGGAGCGAGTCGCATAATTCATGGCCGGTTGGCTGCGGCGGTGTGTGGAAGGCTGGACTTCCGCCAGGCTGAAGAGCCGTTCTCCCGCAATGGAAAAAGTCCCGATAATCAATACGCGGATCAACCAGACCATCATGGCCACGAAGACGGGGACGGCTTGGGTCAGGGTGACTTTGCTGAGCAGTACGCTACCGGCCGCCTGGTGGTTGAGAATGGCGACCGAAACGCCCCACCAGGTCAGGGTAGCGTTCATCGAAGCGGCCAGCAGCCAGGCGCCGAACAGGTACCATACTTCGGTAGGTTCATCGCGACCTTGTTCAGGGGTGAAGAGGCGGGCGATGCCGGCAAAGTCGATCCCACAAAATGCGATCGAGAGGATGGTCGCCCAGCGGATGCCCATGAATTTTAATTCCGAGCCGAGCAGGTCGGTCAGGGCAAAATCGGTCGTGCCGTAGTTGAAGATTTCGAAGGCTAAAAGCGCGCCGATAATCATGAACCCGAAGACGAAGCCGCGCCGCAGACTGGTGCGCTTGAGTAGGTCGAGCAATTGAATAGGTGAAGAGCGGTTCATGGCAAATCTCCTGAAATACCACGTGAGTAGTGCTGATTAGTTAACTACATATTAGAACAATTGTTCTAATATGTCAAGAGGGCGATCGTTGCAATTTTCTTGCGCATTTTGTTTCGCCCTCACAAATTGAGCCCGCCGAACCCGGTTTGAAATAGTTGTGAGGGCGAATAAATCCGCTTATACTTACAGAGTGCTGCGTAAATATTTGAAGCGCGTGCCTGTATCATGCAGGCATATCGACCAAAGATATTTCTGGAAGATTTACAAACAGCAGTAAGCTGGCTGTACGCCTGGCGTATGAGACGAAGACCATGTTTACAACGGAAGATGGCGACCGCAACGAATCCCCTGAGAAACAGCCTCCAAGTTTGGCTGGGATTCTGCGCTCGCGTTTGAGGAACACATCCCTACAACCAACCCATCAGGAGGCTGCCTTGCCCCAGTCTCCCTGATGCTCTGCTGACATGAAAAAGGAGAAGCCTATGCTGACCATTCTCAAAAGCACCAATGCTGGCGTTCAGGAGTTGGATCAACAGATGGCCGGTGCCTGGGTCAACGTGATCGACCCGACCCCCGACGAAATTGCCCGGCTCGAGGGTTGGCATATCCCACCTGAGATGATTACCTATCCGCTCGACCTGGACGAGATGGCGCGCACTGAAAAGGACAACGGCTTCACCCTGATCCTGCTGCGGGTTCCCTATTTCCAGGGCAGCGGCGTAGACGTTCCATACACGACCATCCCCCTCGGAATCATTCTTACACAAGAATATATCATCACGATTTGCAAGATCGATCACCCTTTGCTGCAGGATTTCGCTTCCATGCGCGTCAAGGGTTGGACCACCTCCAAGAAGAATCGCTTCATCCTGAATATCTTCTGGGCAGCCTCCAACCGCTTCCTGACCTATCTGCGCCAGATCAACAAGATTGTGGATGAGTTGGAAGACCAGCTTCAAGCCTCGACCCGCAACCGCGAACTGCTTGAAATCCTGAAATTTCAGAAGAGCCTGACCTATTTCACCACCGCGCTGCGTTCCAACGAGCTGATGCTCGAGCGCCTGCAGCGCAGCCAGATGTTCGCCCAGTACGAGGAAGACCAGGAGTTGCTCGAAGACGTGGTCACTGAAAACCAGCAGGCGATCGAAATGACCAACATCGCATCCACCATCCTGTCGTCGATGATGGATGCCTTCGCCTCGATCATCTCCAATAACTTGAATGTGGTCATGAAAGCCCTGGCAGCCATTACCATCGTGCTCAACCTGCCGGCCATCGTGGCCGCTTTCTACGGCATGAACGTCGACCTGCCCTTCCAAAATCATCCCCTGGCGTTCGTCTTCACCATCCTCTTCTCGTTCATCCTGACCGGCATCGCGGTCTATATTTTTGCAAAACGGGATTGGTTCTAGGATGGAAACGGTCGAACTGCTGTACCAGGCGGAGGCACAGCTGGGCGAAGGTCCCGCCTGGGAGGCGCGCACCCAGAGGCTCTATTGGGTCGACATCCTGGGGAAACGAGTCCACCTGTTTCAGCATGGGCAGGATGAATTCATCCAATTGGATGAAATGGTCGGATGCCTGGCTCCGGCCAAGAACGGTGGCCTGATCCTGGCCTTGCGGAACAGCTTCGCCCGGCTTGAGCCGGCTACCGGCAAATTAACCCGACTCCTGACCTTGCAGGATGAACCAGCAAGGAACCGCTTCAACGACGGCAAATGCGACCCGGCCGGCCGCTTCCTGGCTGGAACAATGGATCACGACGAAAAAGATGCCTGCGGGTCGCTGTACACCCTCGATCTGCGGGGAAACTGCCGGCGCCTGCTGAGCGGGCTGCGTATCTCCAACGGCCTGGCCTGGAGCCCGGACCTTCGTTCGTTTTACTTTATCGACACACCGACGCGTCAGGTGCAGGTTTTCGATTACGATTTGGAAAGCGGGGAGATTGCCAACCCGCGCACAGCCATCCGCGTGCCGGAGGCGTTGGGCTGGCCGGATGGCATGACGTCTGACTTGCAGGGTCATTTATGGATCGCGCTGTGGGGCGGCGCCCAGGTCACCTGCTGGGACCCGGCCACGGGGGACCTGTTGCGCAGCGTGCCCGTCCCGGCGCTGCAGTGCTCCGCGTGTGTCTTTGGCGGCCCGGACATGAATGAGTTGTACATCACCTCTGCACGTGTTGGCCTGGATCAGGCAACCCTGGCACGCTACCCGCTTGCGGGGAGTCTATTCCGCCTCAAGACCGGCGTGCAGGGTATGCCCACCTTTACGTTTGGGGGCTGAGCTACTGCGGCAAACCGATCCGCTCGTCGCGGGTTTTAATGACTGACCCAAATTGGAGGAATGCCTTGAACAATTTTCTTGCCCTGGTCATCACCTTTGCGGTGGCGCTGGCTTTCCTGCGCCTGATGGACTTCCTGGCTCACCGCGGCTGGATCGAGAGCCGCCTGAGCCGCAAGATCATCCATATTGGCACGGGGCCGATCTTTGTGTTGTGCTGGCTGCTCTTCAAGGATAGCTGGGATGCCCGCTGGTTGGCAGCCCTGGTTCCCCTTGCCATTACGGCCCAATTCGCGCTGGTCGGGTTGGGGGTCATCAAGGATGAAGCCGCTGTGCAGGCCATGTCGCGCACGGGAGACCGGCGCGAGATCTTACGCGGACCGCTGTACTACGGCATCGTCTTTGTGCTGCTGACGCTGGTCTTCTGGAAGGATTCGCCGGTCGGGATCGTGGCCCTGATGCTGATGTGTGGGGGGGACGGCATCGCGGACCTGGTCGGGCGGCGGGTGGCTTCGCCGAAATTGCCCTGGAGTTCGCGAAAAATCTGTGGCAGGATCCCTGGCGGTCCTGCTGGGAGGCTGGCTGGTGTCAGCCCTGATCCTGGCGGCGTATATCCGCGCGGGAATCTTGGCGGGACCCTGGTCCGCCTTCCTGCTCCCGCTGGCGCTGGTCGCCCTGGCCGGGATGGCGGTCGAGTTGCTGCCGTACAGGGACATCGATAATCTGACCGTTACATTGGCGGCGGTGCTGGTCGGCCTGCTGGTTTTTTAATTTGCTGGCTGGATGAACCGTAAAGTGCGCCAAGCACGCAAAGAAATTAAAAGGATTTCTTTGCGCTCTTCGCGAGCTTTGCGGTTTTACTTTTTAACAAGTCACTCCGGTTGCGTCTCTTCTTTCAAGATCATCACACGGTAAGCTTCGGCGGATTTCAAGCCCTTTTCCTTGCCTTCTTCCTCGGCCCATTCGCGCATCCAGTCGTCCACCTCGTGGGTGTCGGTCTGGCTGGCGTGTTTTTTCAGGGCCTCGATTTTGGTCTCCAGAGTCTGGCTGATGTCGACCCAGGTATCGGGTTTTTCAGCGCCGTGGATGTACAGGCGCTCGACCTCATGCGGCTCCAGGCCTTCATCGATTAAGTTGGCGAAGATTGGTCGTGAGCCGGCCGAAGGGAAGACGGCGTAGACCGCAGCCTCAGCCGCCGCGCGGTGGTCGGGGTGATTGATGTAACCGTTGCCGTAGAAGAAGCCGGTCGGGTCGCCGGTCACGACTGCCTGTGGTTTATATTGGCGGATCAGGCGCGTCAGATCCTTGCGCAACTGGATGCTGGCGGTCAGTTCGCCGTCCGGGTAGCCCAGAAAGATCGTCTCTTTGACACCCAGTACGGCGTTGGCAGCGCGCTGTTCGTCGGCGCGGATGCGGGCCAGGGTCGGCTTGTAATCGGGACCATGCGCGGGGTCGTTCGACCCGGCCGAGCCGTCGGTGATGATCACGGTCACGATCTGGCATCCGGCCTGGGCCCACTTGGCCAGCGTGCCGGCGACGGTGAAGTCCTGGTCGTCCGGGTGGGCGTGGATCGACATGGCTGATCGAGGAATATATTCTTTTTCTTTGCTCATGAGATGATTTTATCAGACCTGCTGGCACAGCGTGAACTGGCATCCAGCCAGGAAAGCTCTACCCGCAAATCGCGCTTTGCGCTCCCCATTCTGCCCTAAATCTACCGTTGAAGCTTCCACTTCCTGCCGATGTCAAGCTGAACTCCCCATCTACAGGTACTCCTGGCCGGACGCCTTGAAGTGTGACCCGGCCTTGCAGCGGCTCTGAATTGCCGGATGACGACCGATAGACAGCATTGCCAAGCCGGCCGGTTTCATCCGGAAATGAAAAAGTGATCGGGAAATTGATGCCTGGATCTTGCCAGATCGAAATGTCAATAAAAGACCCCGAAAATTCATTCGTCAATCTAATCATGACCGTAAACGCTGTGCCATCCCATGGAGCGCAATCACGATTAATGACCGCCTCAAAAACCTGACCGGCTGCTGCACCTTGTTTTGGAGCGAATGTACAGGCACTGCTCAAAGATATGATCAGCAATCCAATCACAGAAATGAAGGGTATCTGAGGCTTCATCTTGCCTGAAGGACGTTGGATTTTGCTCGAAAGTTCCCCCTGTAATTGTTTTTTTTGTCTGAAGTTGCGCAGGTAGCCGCGGTATTGGGTAGTGGGAGCGGATGGCAAAGGTTGGGTGCGTGAGTCCGCGATTGAACGGGGGTAAAATAAGCTCGTCGCGTGATTTGAATTTCAAAGGAGTGCAATATGACGGTTGTCCTGGACGGCTCGAGCCTGACGCTTGAAAAGCTGGTCGCCATCGCCCGTGATGGCCAAAAAGTGGAGCTCAGCCCGCCTGCGCTGGCGCGCATCAAAGTCTGCCGCGCCATGCTGGAGCAAAAACTGGCTGCCAAGGAGATCATGTACGGCACCAACACAGGTATCGGCGAGTTTTCGGAACACCTGCTTTCGGACGACGAAGTCCGCGATTTCCAGAAGTACCTGATCTACAACCATGCCGCCGGGATCGGCGATCCGGTCCCGATCGAATACGTGCGCGCGGCGCTGGCCGGGCGGATTAACGTGCACGCCCATGGCAACTCGGGCTGCCGCCCTGAGATCACGCAGACGCTGATCGAAATGTTGAATAAGGGCGTCACGCCGGTCGTCTGCCAGAAAGGCTCGGTCGGAGCCTCCGGCGACCTGGCGCCAATGGCCCAGGCGGCGCTGCTGCTGATGGGCGAGGGCGAGGCCTTTTATCACGGTGAACGATTGCCGGGCGGGGAAGCGATGCGGCAGGCGGGCATTCCGGTCCCCGGCTTGCACGCGCGCGACGGGCTGGCGACCATCAACGGCTCCAACCTGCTGACGGCTATGTCTGCCATTCAATTGTATGACATGGGACGCTGGCTCAAGCAGGCTGAGATTGCGGCTGCCATGTCGATCGAGGCCTTGCTCGGCAACCTCAAGCCTTATCATAGCAAATTGCACGAACTGCGCGGATTCCCGGGCGCGATCGTCTCGGCCAAGAACATCCTGCAGTGCCTGGAAGGATCCGATCTGAGCACTGGCAAGATGAAGACCAAGGTGCAGGATGCCTATTCAATGCGCTCCACCCCGCAGGTGATCGGCGCGGCACGCGACGCACTGGCTTATGCCCGCTCGCAGGTCGAGATCGAACTGAACGGCGTGGGTGACAACCCGATCTTCATCCCCGAGGACAAGCTGACCCTGACCGGCGCTAATTTCCAGGGTACGCCGGTGGCGCTGCCGATGGACATGGCCGGCGCGGCCATCACCATGGTCTGCGTCATGTCGGAGCGGCGCATGAACCGGCTGACCAACCCGGCGCTTTCCCAGGGGCTGCCGGCCTTCCTGGCCCATCACCCCGGCTTCTATTCCGGCCTGATGCTCAGCCAGTACACCGCCGACCACCTGATCGTCGAGCAGCGCATCCTGAGTGCCCCGGCCAGCATCCAGTCCATCCCGGCCGCGGCCGACCAGGAGGACTTCGTCTCGATGGGCATGAACACCGCCATCAAGAACGGACAGATCCTGGACAACGCCTACGGCGTGCTGGGGATCGAATTCATGGCTGCTGCCCAGGCGCTGGACTTCCGCGAGTTCACGCCCGGCAAAGGGACTGCCAAGGCGCATGAGGTGATCCGCCAGCACGTGGCGCATTTGGAGGTTGATCGCCCGCTGTACCCCGATCACAACGCCATGCAGGCGCTGGTCCAATCGGGCCAGCTCTTGGAAGAAGTGGAAAAAGTTGTTGGGAAACTTGGCTAGGAGCCGATAATCCCCCATTTGTATCAGATAACCTAAACAGCAGGATTGACCCGCAAAATATGTTATAATTTTTTTGGATAAACAAGGTGGGTTATGTCGGGTTTATTTGTCAAGTGAAATATCGTCATGTTTGAATCCTGGTCCAAATTCATGCATCCGCCCGCTTAACGCGCATCAGGAGGTTCATATGAACGAAAAGCTTCACAAAATATTGGGTAACAAAAAAACATATTGGGTATTGATATTGATTTTGATCGCAGCGCTGGCCACCAGCGCTTCCGCCCTGGGCGGTGCAACCAAGCGGGTCAGCCTCGACAGCAGCGGAATGCAGAGTAACGGTAAAAGCCAGTTCCCGGCCATCAGCGCCGACGGACGCTATGTGGCTTTCGAGTCCGAGGCCTCCAATCTGGTGGCGGGTGACACGAATAACACGTGGGATATCTTCGTGCGCGACCGCCAAAACGGGACGACCGAACGCGTCAGCCTCGACAGCAACGGCGTAGAGGGGAATGCCGAGAGTTACCTGCCGGCCATCAGCGCCGACGGGCGCTATGTGGCTTTCCAATCCTATGCCTCTAATCTGGTCCCCGGCGACACCAATGCATATGCCGATATCTTCGTGCACGACCTCCAGAGCGGGGCAACCGAACGCGTCAGCCTCGACAGCAGCGGTGCGCAGGCGAATAACGACAGTTCATTTCCTGCCATCAGCGCTGATGGGCGCTACGTGGCCTTTCAATCCCAGGCCTCCAACCTGTCGCCGGGCGATACGAACAATACTTGGGATATCTTTGTGCACGACCGCCAGACCGGGACGACCGAGCGGGTCAGCCTCGACAGCAGCGGCGTGGGGGGGAATGACGGCAGCTTGTCCCCCTCGATCAGCGCTGACGGTCGCTTTGTAGTGTTTGCTTCCTATGCCTCCAATCTGGTAAGCGGCGGTACGATTGCCAACTCGAATATCTACGTGCACGACCGCCAGACCGGGACGACTGAGATCGTCAGCCTCGACAGCAGCGGCGCACAGGGGAACGACGGCAGTTTCTTCCCGGCGATCAGCGCCGATGGACGCTTTGTGGCGTTTCAGTCCTTTGCTTCCAACCTGGTGAGTGGCGACACGAATGGCACCTACGACATCTTCGTGCACAATCTCCAGAGCGGAGCGACCGAGCGGGTCAGCCTGGACAGCAGCGGCGTGGAGGCAAATGACGAGAGTTTCTCCGCGGCGATCAGCGCCAATGGGCGTTTCGTGGCTTTTCAGTCCAAAGCCTCCAACCTGGTGAGTGGCGATACGAATGGCACTTATGACATCTTCGTCCGCGACCGCCAGACCGGGACGACCGAACTCGCCAGCCTCGACAGCAGCGGCATAATAGGGAATTCTGGCAGCTACGATCCAGCGGTCAGTGCCGATGGGCGCTTGGTCGCTTTTCAATCCGAGGCCTCCAACCTGGTGAACGCTGATACGAACGGGCAGGCGGATATCTTCGTACGCGACCGATTCCTTACCCCTCAAGCTGCGACCGCCAACCTGGCCCAGCAGGTGCATAATCTGGTCGATACGGGTAATCTGTCATCAGGATTGGGCAGAGCCCTGACGGCTAAATTGAATGCGTCCATCAGGAGCATGAACCGCGGCAATACAAAAGCTGCGATCAACCAACTCCGCAGTTTCATCCATCAGGTCCAGGCTTTGATCAAATCCGGCAGACTGACACAACCAGAAGGTCAGGCCCTGATCGACGCCGCCGACCAGATCATCGGCATGCTGGGCGGTTAATAGCTCAGCCTTCGTAGCGCTGTATCAACCAACCAAACCGGCCGTTCACTACGGGGATCGATCTCCTCGCGAACGGCCGGTTGTTGATCTCGCACAGAGGGTTTTGTAAGCTCGTTGAATTCCCGCCCGGATTGGAATTTAACGCTATACCCCAACGGAGTCCGGGAGGGTGCTTTGGACGAAGATCAGGGCCGGTCCCTGCCTGCTCTGTCCGTAATCATGATCCGGGCCGTTGGTGCGGATCGCCAGTGTGGCAGCGGGCTTTTTAATCTGTCGATGCCTCTCGCTGCGATTCGGGCAGTGCGGCCTGCTCACGGTTTTCCCACCACTTCACGACCCGCAGCGCGCGCAGGGTATTCCAGCGGCTCGGCCCGCCGGTCTGCTCCATATCGAAGAAAATTCTGCCCGCGTATTTGTGCTGAACCGGCCAGGTGCCATCGTCCCGGCGGCGATCCAGCAAGACCTGGATCGCATCCTGCAAACGCGGATCGCGGGGCGCATCCGCCCGGGCGAAATAAGCCAGGCCGCGCAGGATATTGTAGTGCCAGCGATGGGGGTAGGACAGCAATGTGAACTTGTGATTGATGATCGCCCCGGTCTTGTCGGATTTATACAAGCGGTGTTCGAGTGCCCACTCCAGGGCGCGCTTTTCGGCGGCTAAAACTTCCTTTCGCAGCGCGTGTCCCGGCCTGACTTCCAGCCAGGTGCGCAAGCCTTCGAGCACATTGAAGGTGGTGTGGAAGGAGCTGTGATGCGGCTTCGGGGAACGCTGGCGGCGGCAATTCCAGGCCCCGTCCGGCATCCGCTCGGCGAGCAGGTTCTCGACCAGCGCCTCGAGACGGTCGTCGCGGATGCCAAAGTAGGCTGCCAGCGACAGGTCCATGCCCACGATGCAGCGGTCGCAGGCCGCCAGGTTGCGCAGGAAAGCCTCGTCGCACCTGGGCCCCAGCTGCCGGTCGAGCACCAACCCGGCTGCCCTTTGCGCAGGCGGATGATCGGGCGGGATGCCGATCTCGCGCAGCGTCAGCAGGGTGTAGGTGGTCGAGATCCACTTGGGGGAATAGATGCCGCCACCCCAACTGCCATCCGGCGCTTGCAGCGCCAGGAACTGCGCACCCCAGCCTGCGGTCAATGTTCGGCGCTGCGCGACCTGCCAGCGCTCGGCGGGCGCGCCTTGCAGGTCGCGCAGCGTTTGCCAGCGGATGGCCGGGTCGCCTTCCATCAGCCAGGAGATCAATTCGTTGGTGGTGGGCAGGTTCATCTCAGGCTCCCTGGAAAGGCTCGTACGCCATGGCCGGTTTCAGGCCGCGCCTCGTTTCCCGAGCTGGTCGATGACTGCCACCGCACGGGCGACGCCGTCTTCGGCTTGAATTCTCGATCCCAAATCAGCGGCACGCTGACGCATCGCTGCATCCGTTATGGCGGTTTGAACGGCCTGCGCCAGTCGCTCAACCGTCAGTTCTTTTCGTGGAATTGGCGCAGGTCCCACTCCCAGGTCGGCTATGCGCTGACCCCAAAACGGCTGATCGCCAAAGAATGGAATTACGATTGAAGGAACGCCCGCTCTGAGACCAGCCGCGGTGGTTCCGACGCCGCCGTGGTGCACGACAGCCGCGAGGCGCGGGAAAAGCCAGGCATGCGGGACCGAGTTGATCAGTCGAATCGAGGCAGGCAGGTCCGTCTTTTGCAGGCCGCCCCAGCCTGAAAACAAGAGCGCACGTTGATTTGTTCTTTCCATCGCCTGGATGACCAGTTCAGCGGTCTGCTCCGGTTTTAGTGTGCTCATACTCCCAAATCCAATATACACGGGCGGCGGACCGGCTGCTAGAAAATCGATCAAGTCCGCCGGCGGGGTCCAGTCTTTGGCTGAATCGAGGAACCAGAAACCGGTGACGTGGATCTCATCCCCCCAATCTGTTGGTGCGGGGATGACGGCTGGACTGAATCCGTAGAGGACGGGCAGCCCGCGGGTGCGCTCAGAATGGTAGGGTCCCCAAAAGGGAGCGGCAGGCAGACCAAGCACCTGCTTGCGCGCCAAACTGTCCGCTGTCCGAAATCCCTGCCACATCATCTGCCGGGTTAAATGGTGGGATAAGCGATTGAAGAAACCACCTAATTTTGGCAGGGAGGGGGGCAGCAGCGGGCCGGGAAAGGCTTTGGTGGGGGTAAAGGGAACCAGGTAAGCCTGGAGAAATGGAACCCGGGTCTTCTCAGCCAGGGAGAGCCCAATGTACAGTCCCCCGATACCCGCCAGCAGCAGGTCCATCCCTTGACAGGCCGCTAGACCGGCCTGGGCCCACTGGATGGTTGCGCGTTGGGCTTCCTTGGCGGTGCGCAAAGTGATGGCCAGGAAATTTCCCTTTTCCAGCAGCGCCCGCATTTCCTGGCTCTCAACCACCTCCTGTACATTTCCCTTGACAGGCCAGAACTCCAACCTGTGTGAGTTGACCAGCGCTTCAAAATTTGGGTGGGTCACCAGTCGCACGCTGTGACCGGCGTCTTTTAAGCCCTTTCCCAAAGCAATGAAGGGTTGAACATCTCCGCGACTTCCTAAAGCAAGAATGGCGATGCGCATTATCGATGGATTTCCTTTGAACAAACAATTGTCAGAGAAAGACCGCTGGCCGGAGGCTACTCCCAGCCATGCCAGCGGCGGACCTGTGCCAGCCGCGCCGCGAGGTCCGGCTCGGCGTAAGGTGAGGCGTCTTCCACGGCGGGCGCGGACTCCCCAAGCATGGCGGCCAGCGCAGCCCGGATGCCGTGGGCCACGTTGTGCGGGTCATAGCCGCCTTCCAGCACGAAGACGAGCCTGCCCCCGCAGACTTCTCCGGCCAGTTCAACCAGTCTTTGCGACAGTATGAAATAGCCCGCAGCCGATAAGCCCAGACTGGCCAGCGGGTCACGCCAGTGAGCGTCATAACCGGCCGAGACCAGCAGCAATCCCGGTTGGAATCCGCGCACGAAGGGCGCGATGACCTGGTCGGCGATCTGGGCAAAGCCGGTATCGCCGGTGCGGGCCGGCAGCGGCAGGTTGACGATCCGTCCGTGCTTGCCCTCGTCGTCCGCGTCTTCCAGGCGCCCTGTGCCGGGATAGATGCCCTCCTGGTGGGTGGAGAAGTACGCCGCGCGCGGGTCGTCCAGGAAGGCAGCCTGGGTACCGTTGCCGTGATGTACGTCGAAGTCGATCACGGCCACCCGCTCCACTCCCAGCGCCAGGGCTTCCTGCGCAGCAATTGCCACGTTGTTGAACAGGCAGAAACCCATCGGGCGGGTTGGCTCGGCGTGATGTCCCGGCGGGCGTACGATGGCGAAGGCGCTGTCCGCCTCATCGCGCAGCACGGCGCGCGTGCAGGCCAGCGTGCCACCCGCAGCCAGTAATGCATCTTCGAAGGAACTTGGCGTGACGTAGGTCGGGGCGTAATCGATAATACCCGGTCCCTGCCGGCAGGCATCCTCCAGCCCCAGAATAAACTCGGGCGTGTGCACCCGGCTGACCTCTTCGGGCTTGGCGGGGACGGCCTCGATTTTTTCCAGCGGGAAGGCCTGAAAGACCGGCCCCAGTTGGCTCAGTCGTGCAGGGTTTTCCGGGTGGTCGGGATAGACGTGCTGGGGGGAAGGTACCAGGGAATAGACGCTGCTCACAGCCTGATTATACAGTTAAGTCGACCGCCAGATACGTCTATGACGTACCTGGCGGTCTGAGGGGGAGGGACACCACCGTTGATCAGCATGGGGGGGGCATGCTCACCAGTTTATCGGTGGTTGACACCTAGATACCAATAAAAGGGAGGGCAGGTGTCGTTGGCTATAATATACACCCAAATTGTCCTAATAACATTAAAAATCCATAAGAATCACCCACTACTTTAGTACTAATCGTGCCCCGGATCACGATCGCCACCCTTGAAAACCTTGAGCCACTCATCCACTTCTTCGGGGCGGAGCTCGCGGTCAGCTTTGAACTCATCAGATCGACCGCCGGGATTTTGTTTCAACTGCCCTGCGAATTCCTCCGAAGAGAGCACCTGCGCGTGGACTGCCTGCGCCTCGGCCTGGACCTGATGGTCCGAACTGACCACCGTCCAGTTGCGGGCGGCCCGGCCCAATTTCTTCAACCGCCTGCGGATGGCCTCGTCGGCGGTCATGCCCTGGCGGACGAAATGCGCGTCAACCGAACCCAGCTTACGGCTTCCATCCTGGCCCGGCGGCGCACCGTCGAAATAGACCTCCGTCCGTCTGCGATTCAAACGACAAAATTCCTGCAGGACGCCGATCAATTCCAGTTCGTCATCCAGCGCACGCAGACTGAGTCCCAGCTTGGGAATCAGGTTATGGCCGTCGATCAGGTAAGGCATACCGGGATTATACACTTTGGGGCAGGATTGGTTCCTGCCCCAAGGGCTCAGGCGACGACTTCTTTGGTGGTGACTTCGAAGGTCGGCGGCTGCTCGAGGTGTTTCTTAACCGCGCACAGTTCAGCCGAACGGATCAGCGATGAGCGATATTTCTCCGGGAATTCCGGCGGAACCTGGATCTCCAGGTCGACTTTCGAAACCATGCCGTTGGCAGAGTTATTGTGCACGCGCTGCACGATGCGGATGCCGTCGGTTGACAGGCCGCGCTGGCGGCAGAAACCCAGCACGTAAATCCCGGCGCAGGTTCCGATGGAGGACAGGAATACGGCAAAGGGTGTGGGAGCGGAGCCTTCGCCGCCGCCCATCGGAGGTTGGTCAGTCGGGATGGTATACGGGCCAAAGTGCGCGTCCACGCGCGCGCCGCCGGGGAAGTCAATTATCATTTCCATTAGAATTCAGCTCCTATTGCTTCTGGAATGTTTTCCTGAATTGTCTTGGTGGAATTGGCTGCTTGATTCAGGAATTTGGTTCAAATAAATGCGCAGAACTCCGTAAAATTGAGCTAGATACGGTTTATTAGATGCATTTAACCCTCAAAAAGTTGCACCTGGTGTGCTTTATAATAACAGAAGCCGTAATTGGCGATATGGATTGGAGAAAAAATGACAAAGAAAAATCGAGACATGATGGTACCGCCGCAGGAAGGTATGCTGCGCGATTTGGTGAAACGCATCAAGCTGATCCTGCGCCTGATGGGAGATTCCCGTGTCAATCTGTTCCTCAAGCTGTTACCCCTGGCTTCCCTGGGCTACCTGATCTGGCCGATCGACCTGATCCCGGGGATCGCCCTGCCGGTGATCGGTGCGTTGGACGATGCGGCCGTGCTGTGGTTTGGCGTCTATTTGTTCGTCGAACTGTGCCCGCCGGAAGTGGTCCAGGAGCACATGCGCAGCCTGTCCAGCAATGTGGACATCGTCGAAGGGGATGACGAAGTGGTGGATGCCGAGACGGTGGATTTGCCCGATGACGAGGACCAGAATTAAGCAGCGCGAGGTGCAGACCACACACCTGCTGCAGGTCCTATTGGTCCTGGCTCTGGTGAGCGCAGCCTGCTCTCTGGGGACGCCAGCGGTCACCCCCGGCCCTGTGCCGGCTAGCGCAACTGCGACCCTGGTCCCGCCTCCAAGCGAGACTCCGCTCCCGCCTCCATCGACCGAGATTCCAAGTGCAACAACCCAGCCGGCTGGGTCTGCCACCCAATTCCCGGACGCGAACCAGTTCTGGTGGGTGGCGGTCGCTTCTGGCTTGGACGGACCGGTCGACATCCAGGATCCGGGAGATGGTTCCGGACGATTGTTCGTACTCGAACAGCCCGGACGCATCCGCATCCTCCAAAACGGGGGATTGCTCCCGGTGCCCTACCTGGATATCAGCGCGCGCGTAGGCAGCAATAGCTCGGAACGCGGTTTGCTGGGCCTGGCTTTCCATCCGCGCTATGCCGAGAATGGCTATTTTTACGTCAATTACACTGATGCCGGTGGCAACACGGCCATTGCACGCTTCAACCGCTCGGCTGACGATCCCAACCTGGCCGATCCGAACAGCGAAGTGCGCCTGCTGTCCGTGGCGCAGCCGTTTGCCAACCACAACGGCGGCGTGGTCACATTTGGCCCGGATGGCTATCTCTACCTGGGGCTGGGCGACGGCGGTTCTGCCGGCGACCCGCTCGGCAACGGCCAGTCGCTGAATACCCACCTGGGCAAGCTGTTGCGCCTGGACGTGGACCATGGCGATCCCTACGCCATCCCGGCTGACAATCCCTTTGCCTCGGGCGGCGGTTTACCCGAGATCTGGGCTTACGGATTGCGCAATCCCTGGCGGATCACCTTCGACCCGTCGACCGGCGACCTGTATATCGGTGACGTGGGGCAGAACAAATGGGAGGAGATCGATTACGTCCCGGCTGGTACACCCGGCGGCCTGAATTTTGGCTGGAATATTATGGAAGGCACACATCCCTATAGTGGAGAAAATCCGGGCGGGCGCGCCCTGGTCCCCCCTGTGGCGGAATATGGCCATGGCCCCGGCTGTTCCGTGACCGGCGGAAAGGTTTATCGCGGCCTGCTGCCCGAATGGCAGGGTATTTACCTGTACGGGGATTATTGCAGCGGCCAGGTCTGGGGCCTATTGCAGGTCAATGGTCTCTGGCAGACGAAACTGCTCTTCTCGACCGGATTTACCATAACGACCTTCGGCCAGGATGCGGCTGGGGAGCTTTATCTGAGCGATTATCGCGCTGGTGTGATTTACCGTCTGGAACGGCGCTAAGGCAATTTCTCGGCCCGATTAACAGGGATGCCTCCCTCAGGGTATCCCCGTCTGCTTTGTAACGAAAATATTACGACTTATGTCGTCCAAAATGGCGCGATTTGTCATTCGGAATTGTGACGCCTGTCACTGGATAGAATGTCTGACATGTTATACACTAAGGGTGTAGTCTGGAGGTTGATATGGCATACCGGACCTGGCAAGTTGACAAGATCCAATATTGTGATCACGTAGGCCACGAAATTGCGCTGGAATCTGATGTGGTGTACCCGGCTGAATTTCTTCCCGACCAGCCACCCAGAGTCCTTGCCCGTCGCTGCTCCAATGCACTGACCTGCAATAAGTTCGATAAACCCGCCTGCGTCTGGTGTGGTACGAACCCCGACTACGACCCAATGTAACAAGTTTACTGAGCGGGCAGTTCTCCTCCGAATGCCCACCAGCAGACCCTCTCTCTCCTCCCTCTGAGTTGGTCAGATTACCCCCACGAATTGTCGTGGGGGTAATCCCTTAAAGGGTGCTTGTCTTCTCACCGTAAGGATTATTTCGTGTGGAAAATAAATTCAGGGGGTTAGATCATGGTTGCATCTATTCCCAGACCGGTTTAGCGAATTACCGAAGTGCGACCGACCATCAACAGCCCGGCCGACGCGGCCTCCAGCATTTTGGCGCACAACCATCCCGGCCCTGACGCTGCAGCCGTGGCGCGTGCCATTTTCTGGGCCGGGAAATTGCTGGATATCGAAGTGCTCGCTCACCTGGTGAGCGGGCAGGGTGGATTTTTTCGTTGAAGGAAAGGGGATTGGGGTTTAGCTAAATCCCTGCCTGGCAGATTCAGAAGATTCAGCCGGGTGGGATTTCTACAAACTGCGTATCACTTCAAAACTGGTAAATTCACCACTCGCCGTTTCCCATTCCGTGCGCGCCTGATCCACCCGTGCACTGCGCGGCCCGGTCCTGACTGCTTCCAGGAATTGTTCCACTTGATCGCGCGGACCCTCGGCCACGGCTTCGACCGTATCGTAGCCTACGTTGCGCACCCAGCCGGTCAGGCCGATCAGGTATGCGCTGCTGGCGACGAAAGCCCGGAACCCAACGCCTTGCACCCGTCCAGTGACCCAGAGATGCAGTCGCGTTTTCGTCTGGAGGGGATTGGTCATGCTATTTTTCCTTTCTCTGTAACATAATTTTGAGGATACCCCAGGCCGGGACGGCCAGTATCAGCAGGAGCACGATGACATACGGCCAGAGGTTGCGCGCGGCCATCCCCGCTGGATTTTCGCCAAGCACGGATTCGCGCCAGTGCAAATCCAGTTGGGTCAGGGTCAGGCCTAAGGCGCGGGCGGCTCCTTGTTCGCAATTGAGGCCATCGGCGTAGGTGTTGAGCAATAGCTCCAGCCCACTGTTGCCGAAGGTGTCATACAGGTAGCGCGTGAACGAAGCCGATTTGGCATACGCCAGGAAGGCCTGCGATGTCTCCGGTGGGAAGCCCTGGCATAGGCTGGCGATGGGGATTAGTTGATTGTCCTGCCTGGCCTGGTTCAGCACGTGGGGATATTCTGGATTGGGATACAGCTCGGAGATGGTCGCGATCCCTTCGCTCAACCAGGCTGGCAGGCGGTTGTAAGGCGTACCAAGCTTGCGATACAACAGTACGTGCGCCAGTTCATGCGGGATCAATTGTTCCATCAGATTTAGCTGCTGCTGTCCCGCAGCGACTGCGACCAGTACCACGCCCAGCTCTGGATTGGCATGCCCGGCCACCCAGGTCTGTCCGCCCAGCGAGAGTGTCTCCTGCAGGTCGGTGGCCGAGGCGTAGAGGTAAAGCTCGATGGGCTGGTCCAGGTTTAACGGGATCAGTTCGCCGATGCGCTGCAACCCGGCGCGACTGGTGTCCAGCGCAGCCTGTCCAAAGGCGGCATCCCCTGCGTACCAATGCACGTGCAACGCGCCGTCTTCCAGCGTTTGCCAGTCGAAACGGTTGTCGGCATAGACAAATTTATAGTTTTGGGAGGTATAAGTCTGCCCGTCCTGCAGCGTGACCTGGAACCAGAATAAGATCGGTGCGAACGGCCGCAGGGCGTTTTGGGTCGCGTCATATTGGTAGCTTGCCTGCCCGTTGGCGTCGAACCGGGCCGGATACACGCGCGTGGCAGTCTCGTGCTCGTCACGAAAGAGCAATAAGACTTCCTGGATGGGGCTCGACGATTGGATGTGGGCCGAGAACGTGATCTGTACCCCGAAGTTGTACTCCACATGGATGCCTGATAGGTCGACTCCGGACTGTGCCCCAGCCGGCCGCGCCAATCCAAGCAGCGAGGCGGCCATTACAATCAGGAGCGGCAAACGGCGCATTTTACCTCCCAAGGATTACCAGCAGAGGCGTCAAAGTGAGCGGGCTGAGCAGGGTGCTGACGAAAACAATGGCAGTCACCAGAGCTGGTTCTACATTGTACTCGGTTGCCAGCACGGTGGTGGTGACCGCGGATGGCATGGAGGCTTCCACGACGTTGCCCTGGTGCGCAGCCCCACTCAAACCAAATGGGATGGCCAGCAGCAAGCCGATCAGCGGGCCGGCGGCCAGCCGCAGAAAAGTGCTTATTCCCACCGCTCGGGTGCTGTTGGACCATTGTACCTTTACCAGTTCCAATCCCAGCAGCACCAGCATGAGCGGGATGGCGCCATTGGCTGCCAACTGCACCGTCCGGGCCAGGGGTGCGGGCATGACCAGGTGAAAATTATTCAATCCCAAAGCCAGCACTACGGCGTAAACCGTAGGGACCTTCAGCAGCCCCAGCAGGGCCTGCTTGAAGTTCATGTGTCCCAGCGAGGCCAGCAGCACGCCGAGCGTGTTGAACAGGATCGAGTTGGTGACAAAATACAAGCTGGCGTAAGCCAGCGCGTCTTTCCCAAAGGCAAAGGAGACCAGCGGCAAGCCATAGTTGCCGGTATTTCCAAAAATGGTGGTCAACAGGACGGCGATCAGCACCGGGCGCTCGAGGCGCAGCAGCCGTCCGGCCAGCAAGGCCAGCAGGCCGACGCCGGTGCTGGCTGCCAGTGAGAAGGACATCGTCTTCAGGATGGCACTTAATGGCAACTCATTTTGCAGCAGCAGATCAAAAACCAGAATGGGACTGAAAATATAAAAGATCACCCGCCCGACGCTGCGCGAATCGATCGGAAGCGCCTTGCCGAGGGCGAAGCCCACTCCGCTGATGAGCAAAATGGGCAGTAAATTGTTGATGAAGGTGGTCAGGAGGGCGTTCAGCGGCATCGAGGTGGGCCGTGATGTTTTCTATTCTTCTGGCAGTTCGAATTCGTCGTCGGCGTCGTAGGCGATCAGGTCGAACTCATTCAGACCTTCGGTAAAGTCTAAATTTGCGAGTGCATCTTCGATGTAGGCGATCTGGTCTTCTTCTTCGTATTGGTCGAGCAGGCTGACCAGGTAGGTGCGCACGTCCTCCCCCCCGATTTGCGAGAGCGACCAGACCAGCGCGCCAAAGACCAGATCGTCGTCCTCCTCTTCCAGCATGCGCAGCAGAATGGTCCGCGCGGAGGGCAAGCCCAGTTCCCCGGCTGCCTCGACGGCTGCCAGGCGGATGCGCTGGTCGTCGTTTGGCAGCATGCTGAGCACGTGATCGGCCCAGCGGCGGTCGTAGGAACGCCCCATGGCAAACAGCGCGCTGGCGGTCCAATCGGGTTCGGGGCGTTGAAAGGCGGATTCGAGCAGCCCGGCAACTTCGGTGCGCGAGGAATAGCCCAACGACTCGAGCGCCCGCCGCTGGACTTCGGGATGTTCCTGGCCTCCGGCGGCTAACAGCAGCGCATTTTCAACCGCGCGGTGGGTCTCGGCAGGGATTTCCTCGAGTTCGCCTTTTTCGACGAACATTCCCAGCGCAGTGGCGGCAGCGGCGCGGACGTCGTTGTTTTCGTCACCGTTCAGCATTTTGATGAAGATCGGGGCAAGTTTGGTGTCCTCACATTCATCCAGCAGCCGGATGGACAGCTCGCGGACCTGCGGGTCGTCATCCGTCAGCAGGGCGCGGGCCAGGTTGTCGAAGGAGACCAGGGTATCCTCTTCGGCCAGTTCATCCAGATCGGAGAGCAGTTGTTGCTTGCGGCCCGGTTCGATGCGTGACCAGACCTCAAGCAGGGATGCCAGCTCGTCGGTATTGATGTCCGAGAAGTGCGGTAAGTGTTGATTCGAAAACGGCTGGCTGTGGTCCAGCAGTGCTTCCAATACTTGAGGGAAAGTTAGTTGAGTGTCGTTCATGCGTTATGGCAGAGCAATATGGATTGGGCTGAAGAAATCCATGAAGTTCACGTAGAGCAGGAAAGCGATCAGGATCATAAAGCCGATGGCATGCACGGCGTTCTCGAAGCGCGCCGGGACGCGTTTGCCACCCAACAGTTCCGGGATGACGAACAGGATGCGGCCACCATCCAGGGCCGGGAACGGCAGCAGGTTGAAGACGCCCAGCGTGATGGTCAGGGTGGCGATCAGGCTCAAGGTGAAGAAGGTCGGCTGCACCGGTTGCCCGGAAGTGGGCGCGGCAGGCTGCTCGCGGCTCTGCACGTCCGCGTTGACGGTGGTCTGGAAGAAGTCGTAAATGCCCTTCATGCCGATGAAGCGGCCTTCCTGCGGCGAGAGTGTGCCGCGGATCATCTGCGCCGGCAGCAGCAGGATCTGGCGGGCCTGTTCGAAGGTGGTGTTAACGCTGTAGGGCAGTGTGGCGAACCAGGAGCTGGCCGGGACGAAAGGCGCGCCGGGCACGAATCCCAGGGCACCTTCCTGCTGGCTGCGGCTGCTCAAGGGCGTGGCCGTCAGCGTCAGAGTTTGGCCTCCGCGCTGTACGCTAATCTCGATCGGCTGGTCGAGATGGCTCAAAATGATCGAGCGGGTTTGCGAGTTTGAACTCACCTTTTCCCCGGCAATGCTCAGGATGATATCGTCCACTTTCAACCCAGCCTGGGAGGCGGGCGAATTGGGCGAAACGTCGTAAACCTTGACCTTGCCGAAGTCCGGCAAGCCCATCTGGTTGAAGATCAGGCTGTAGACCAGCACGCCCAGGATCAGGTTCATGGTCGGGCCGGCCAGCAGTACGCCCAGGCGCACCCACGGGGAAGATGCAGCCAGTCCACCGGGGACTTCTGGATCATTCTCCCCTTTCGGGCGGACAAAGCCTCCGAGAGGCAGCCAGTTGAGGGTGAATTCGGTGCCTTTCCAATGAAACAGCGTCAGGGCCTTGGGCGGGATGCCAATCCCAAATTCTTCCACTTCGACTTTGAAGAAGCGCGCAGCCAGGAAGTGCCCAAATTCGTGGATCAGCACCATGCCCGCAAATACCGCGATGAAAATTACAGCAGCTAAGATTGAGATACTCATTTCTTTCTACCTTTATATAACGCTAAAGCGCGCGATCGACAGTTTTCGCGCGCTCATTATATCCCGATTCATTTATCGCAAAATAAGAAGGATATTAACCTTATACAAGATAGGCCGGCCCGCCGGCCGTGGCTTTCAGCACGCTCTGGACCTCTGGCAGCTCTTTCAGGCGCGCGGAGACCGTCTCGATTTCACCCTGGAGGCAGATGACGTGCACGTTCGGTCCGGCGTCGATGCTGTACGCCACCGCTAACCCGTCCGCACGCCAGGCGCGCACGGCCCCCATCAAGCTCAGGGTAGCGGGCTGCCAGTAGAACAGCGCAGGTTGGGAAGTCATCATCACGGCGTGCATCAAGTCCGAGTCGAGCTCGATGACCGCGACCAGCGCCGGGAAGTCGCGCTCCAGGATGGCCGTGCGGCAGAGTTCCAGGCGGCGGGGGGCGTCGGCCACGCGGGCAGCCTGCAGTGGACTGGTCGCGGCCAGGGCGTGACCCTGGGTCGAGCCAGTGGTCTTGTGCTCGCTGCTCAAGACGGCGATGCAGTCCGCCAGCGCCCAGTGTTCGGGCGGCGCGATCGAAAAAGCGAAGGAGTCGGTATCGCCCGTGCCGACCTGCCACTCGACGTATCCGCCCGGAACTGAGCGGCTGGCCGAGCCTGAGCCATGACGCGCCAGCACCGACAGCTCGGCCTCGCTCGGTTCGAGCCCGGCAGCCTGGCTGGCAGCCAGGGCCAGCGCCGCAAAGGCCGAGGCAGACGAGGCGATCCCGGCCCCGGCCGGGAAGTCGTTCTCGCTCATTACCCCGGCGTAGTGCTCGATATTGGCTACCCGGCGCACCTCGTCCAGGATGGATGAGACGCGCTCCAAGCCGGGACCGCCGATCTGGCGGCCGTTGATGATCAATTCGTCGTAGGGCAGGGAGGGCTGGAAGCTGACTGTGGTGCGGGTGGACAAGCCGTCGAGATTCATCGAAAGTGAGCCGTTGGACGGCAGCCGCAGAGCCTGGTCGCGGTTGCCCCAGTATTTAATGAAGGCGATATTTGGATGAGCGACGGCAGTTGCTGATTTGGGATAAGAATGCATTTTAGGTAGATTACCCTTTCGCTATTCTCTATTGCTAGTTTACCATGCACATCAAAAAGTTCAAGTATGCGCCACTTATCCTCGAATGTGGCTGCCTCAATCCCCTCCCGTACTTCAGAAATGAACGTTTCGATTTGGTCCAAGTGTTCATCTGTGATGACCACGTTTTGAATGTGTGAATTCAAATCATTGTATTCAAGTTTTAGTTTCGTTAATTCCTCTTCTAGCCTTTGTTTTCGACCTGGCAAGGTTTCTTTTGGAAAATCACCATCGAGGATTGAAAGGTGTTCAATCAAGGCCAGATTCTCGTGTTGGGTTTCTGCTTGCATTCCCATCAATGCAACAGTGACCGATTGAGGATTTAGTATCAAGTCCTGTATCCAACCCCCAACTGTATTATCAACATCAGCAACCCGAAAGGTTTTCACATCGCATAAAGGGACCGGTTGCCCCTTCCCCTTGCATTAATAATATTGGTTTTTCTCGCCTCACGTATTCCCAACCAACTTATAGTTACATTTTATACAAAACTTTACTCCTGCTCTAGAACGACAGCATGTTTTATTACAACTTCCGGAAAAAGTTATTCGGCCTCCCCCAACGCCTTACGGGTTGCTATTAACCAGCCACCCCATAGTTTTTGACGAGTTTCATCACCCATTTCAGGCTTCCAAATCCGATCCATCTGCCAGTGATTTCGTAAATCTTCTATATCATTCCAGATACCAACCGCTAACCCTGCCGCGTAGGCAACCCCCAGAGCAGAAATATCTTTCACTTTGGATTTGACCACAGGTACCCCTAAGATATCTGCCTGGAACTTCATCAACAACTCATTTTCAACCATTCCACCGTTTACTTTTAATATTTTGAGCTCCATTCCATAATCTTTTTGCATGGCATCTAGAATTGTACGAGTTTGATAAGCCGTGGTTTCCAGAACAGCACGAGCTATATGATGTTTATTGATGTTACCACTTAGACCCGCGACCATTCCTTTTTCGTTTGAACGCCAATATGGAGTATATAGATCGGATGAAGAAGGGACAATATATATGCCGCCGTTATCCTCTACCAAACTAGCAAGATCTTCGACCTCTGAACTTGTACGGATAATTCCCAGGTTATCGCGCAGCCACTGAACGAGGGCTCCTGTAGAAGCGACAGAGCCCTCCAAAGCGTAGACAGTATCTTGATTTCCTAATTTATACGCCACAGTGGTTAGGAGCCCGCTTTTAGAAATAACAGGTGAGTTTCCAGTATTCAGAAGCATAAAACAACCGGTACTATAAGTATTCTTAGCTTCACCAGGACTATAACAAGTCTGTCCAACGAGCGCTGCTTGTTGATCGCCCAGATCTCCACATATCGGGATTGCTGCCTTGAAAGGGCCATCTAAAGTTGTCCACGCACTCTTTTGCGAATCACTAGATGGAATGATACGCGGTAACATTTGGCAAGGAATTTTTAATAATCTTGAGATTTCCTCATCCCACTCCAGCGTTCGCAAGTTCATGAGCAAGGTACGACTAGCATTGGTAACATCGGTTATATGTAAACCGTTATCCGGCCCGCCTGTGAGCCACCATATCAACCAGGTATCTATGTTCCCGAATAGCGCTTGCCCTCGTTCGGCAGCCTTACGTACACCACCCACATTATCCAAAATCCACTTGATTTTTGGTCCTGAAAAGTAGGTTGATATAGGAATACCCGTCCTAGCACGAAAAAAATCTTGGTAACCTTCTGAAATTAGGTGATCACAAAATTCCTTTGTCCGCGTATCTTGCCAGACAATTGCGTTGTAATAAGGCTTGCCTGTTTGCTTATCCCAGACAATTGTAGTTTCACGTTGATTCGTTATTCCTAGCGCAGCCAAATTTTGGGGTTGGATCCGCGTCTTCTTAAGTGTTTTAGAGATTACCTCTTGGACGCGCCCCCAAATTTCAAGCGGACGGTGTTCCACCCAGCCTGGCCGAAGGTAGATTTGGCGATGCTCAAGCTGCATAACTGAGATCGGTGTTCCCCGTTGATCGAAAATCACACAACGGGTGTTTCTCGTTCCTTGATAAATTGCTACAATATATTCCGACATAAGCAATTTTTGAAGTTCCCGAAAATAGAATCAATGACCAACTCTGCCGATGACAATCTAGCCCTAGACCTCTGGATTCCTTCGATACTGTTCAATGCGCTGTTCTCTGTTCAACATTCAAAATATCTCATTCTGCCTCGGCCCAATCAAGAGTCCGAGAAACAGCTTTCTTCCATTTGGCATACAATTTCGTACCAGCAACATCATCAGAGCTAGGCTGCCAGGTTTTATCCACCTTCCAGTTACTGCGCATCTCGGCTTGACTTTTCCAGAAACCAACAGTATAGCCTGCTGCGTAAGCTGCTCCGAGGGCAGTGGTCTCGGGTACCATTGGTCGAGTAACTGGGACACCTAAAACATCAGCCTGGAATTGCATGAGCAGTTCGTTCTGCACCATCCCGCCATCCACCTTCAACGCTTTCAACGCCACACCCGAATCTGCGTTCATCGCATCCAACACTTCACGTGTCTGGAAAGCCGTAGCTTCCAATACAGCCCTGGCGATGTGTCCGCGATTGACGAAGCGGGTCAGCCCGACGATCACCCCGCGTGCGTCGGATCGCCAGTAAGGGGCAAAAAGTCCGGAAAAAGCAGGAACAAAGTAGATCCCGCCATTATCGTCCACCGCGTTAGCCAGATTTTCAACTTCCGGGGCTAAATCGATCATTTTGAGATTATCCCGTAACCACTGCACCAGTGCACCGGTGATAGCAATAGAACCTTCCAGGGCATAGACCGGTTTCTCCTTGCCAAAGCGGTAACAGATTGTGGTCAGCAATCCGTTTTTGGATTGGATGATTTCCTCGCCGGTGTTGAGCAGCATGAAGCAGCCGGTGCCGTAAGTGTTTTTGGCTTCGCCGGGTTCAAAACAGGTTTGCCCTACGGTGGCTGCCTGCTGGTCTCCTAGATCTCCCGCCACCCGGACAATGCCTTCGAAGGGGCCGTTCTCCAGGGTGCGGCCGTAGATTTCAGAAGAGGAGCAGATCTTGGGGAGCATTTGTCCCGGAATGCCCATGATGCGGCAAATTTCATCATCCCAATCCAGTGTTTCCAGATCCATCAGCATAGTACGGCTAGCGTTGGTCACATCGGTGACGTGTTTGCCACTGTTCACTCCACCGGTCAGGTTCCAGATCAGCCAGGTATCGATATTGCCGAAAATGGCTCGACCTTCCTCAGCCGCGGCGCGCAGCCCATCCACGTTTTCCAACATCCATTTGATCTTGGGACCGGAGAAATAGGTGGTGAGCGGCAGCCCGACCTTCTCTCGGAAGCGGTCCATCCCGCCGTCTTCTGCTAGCTGGTGGATGATTTTGTCAGTACGGGTATCTTGCCAGACAATTGCATTGTAGAGTGGCTGGCCGGAGAATTTATCCCAGGCCAGCGTGGTTTCTCGCTGATTGGTGATGCCTACCGCAGCAATATCCCTGGCGGTTGCGCCGGTCTTGCGCAGCGCTTCCCGGATGACCGCAGTGGTATTGCGCCAGATTTCTAACGGGTTGTGCTCTACCCAGCCGGGACGGGGAAAGATTTGTTCGTGTTCCAATTGGTGCAATCCAACCGGCTTCCCTTGGTGGTCGAAAATCATGCATCGGGTGCTAGTTGTTCCCTGATCGATACTGGCAATATATTTTGTCATTACTACGCATGCCTCTTATAAAAAGTGGTAATCATCATTCTCACCTTTGGTACTCCCGCATGGAAAGGTAACAAGACAGCTTACAACGTGAAGCTATCCCTGTGTGCCATGATTTGCCTTATGATAGATGCACCCTTAACAAAATTCTTCTCCGGATCAGGATTTGTTTCTTCAGTTTCTACGAGGTTGAACCCGACGTAGGTCTGCCTCGCTTCCGGCGAGGCAGACCCAAAAACCCGAGGTGTTTTGCTAGGGGCTTACCGGCGGTTAGGTTACGGCACAATCGCGAACAGTCCGAACGCGACCATTTGCCAGGCCATAAACAGAGTAACCCGGAATATACCCGTGTATACACTTCTGGTCTTGCGGAAGAAATAGGTGTATAGGAAGCAAATCACCTCTCTTGTTTCAATGAAGCTTGTATAGTTGTTTCTTTCATACTCCTATAACAGACCCGGCTGCAAGGAACCAAATAACTAACATCGAGATCACTAGCGCTCCCAGGTAAATCCGTCCTGTTCGTCGGAAGAACCAGGTGAGCATGAAAAGTAACACAGCAAATGTAGGGAGGTAAACCCATAACATCAGTATCCAGATGGCAAAGGGGGCGCCAACTGTAGCAGTCTGGGGCCAAAATGGGCCGGTTCCAGCAACCATCCAGGGCACGTACTGAAGCGCCCAAACGAGGAAGAGACCCATCAAACCTGCATACAGGATCTTGAGCCACCACACCCATAGGGACTTCTTCGGTGTGCTGGATTCAGATGGTCGGGCCTGACCGAACAGGAATACGCCACCGTTGATCAAGAAGAACAGAAGTGCCGGGATCAGATAGATTAAGAAGTAACCCACCCGTATTGGTGAGTGGAATTGGCGCATAAACGGCCAGCCAAAGCGGAACTCCTCTCCTAAAGCCCATTGAGAGAGTGCCGCTAAAATGTACATCCAAGCAAACAGGATTACACCAAGCAGGACGGTCTTCCCGATAATGCTCCAATTGAACATCGTCTTCTCTTTGTCAAAGCTGAAACCCAGATCATAGGTCGTGACACCTGTCTTTTTTGCGGATGTCCGGTACCAAACGAAAATTAGCACCGATGCGACTACAGCATTGAGCAGGAACCAGAGTGCTGTTCCGTTGCCCATCAGCATATTCATAAACGGGAACACTCGCAATGCATCCCCTTTATATGCAAACAGCACCCACAAGATGCCACCGAGGAGGGCATTAATGGTTGCAAAGACCCACCATTGCCCTTTTGAAGGTACATAGCGGTTGGGCATCGGCTGTGATACGGGCGCAAAGTATTTTGCTGCGAGCAGAAGATTTGTCAGTGGAATGATGGAGATGATCGTTGCGAGTAAAGCAAACAGACCAAATATTTCCTTCCACATATAGATTTGGTTTGAAGGATCGATCCAGTGAGCGTCTGTCGTGCCATTCATCAGGGAAAGTCTGAACCAATCTACAGCCTCAGCCACCCCCTTTGGGGCGATGGACATGAGATGGTGATCTCCCCAGATCAACGCAGCTCTTCGGGCGGTCCCGTCAGCGAAATCGCCATAAGTTGTATCCCACTGAACTGGATCAGATAAGCCAAAGGCGGTCGAGTCAACAGACTGCAGGGCCTCCATGGAGTTCCTGAACTCAGCCATAGTCGGCTGCAGGAAGAGTACATCGCTGTTCTCCGGTGTGCCCGTTCCACCATCTTGGGAGACGATTGCCTTAACATCACCATTGAAATCGGCGATTGCGAAGGACGTAACGCCGCCCATTGAGTGGCCCGTCGCTCCCAGGTTCGATGCATCGACAAAAGGCAGGCTTTTCAAGTACAGATAGGCTGGTTCTAAGCCCATCCCGCCTAATGGATCAGCAAAGAAAAGACCAAAATTGAAGGCTCCGTCGGTATCGCCATGCCCAAGGCCATCCGTCGCAAGCACAACGAAACCACGCCTTGCGAGTTCGATAGAGTACGGATCTTGGACATCTTTATCGTTTTGATAGCCATGCATATTGATGATGCCAGGGGCAGGATTTTCTGCGGAGACCCAAGTTGGTCGATAAAGTTTCGCAGCGATTGTTTGACCTGAGGGGCCTTCAATCCTGATGAAATCAATGTCAACCTTTCCGAAGTCGCGCTCAAGATAGTGAGCCATAACGGCTGAGAAAACTATGATGACCACGCTTATGATCAACCAAAACCAATTTTTACGAACATTTGCTTCCATGATATTCTTCTCCTTTTACAAAATATGTGAATAAACTCTTTGCTGTAATTAAATCTTTGAGTTGTAATACAGCTGAGGCAGGATTACCCATTGTCATCCCTCTCGGAATCCACAGGCACCCGTTTTATCTATTCAAAAAGCTGACACAGAATTTGTTGCGATTTCGTAAAGAGAATAACTTCATTCATACCTCCTTTCGAATGGTGAAGTTCCACGTTTTTATGTACACATTATTGCAAATTCGGATTTCAATTGGAATCAGGGCAAGCACCAAAAATAAAGAAAAATCCCCCAGTCTTGGGGGATCCTTTGGCGTATATTCATACTCTTTTGGAGTATTCGCTTTTTATCGATTATTTGAGCCAGCCTTCTGCCCGTTTGATGGCCTTCAGCCAACCTTGATACAAACTGTCCCGCTCTTCCGCAGAGATGCGTGGTTGAAACGTGCGAAAAATCGGACAGAGTTTTGAGACATCATCAACGGTTTCCCAATAGCCACTCGCCAGACCAGCCATAAACACAGCTCCGAGTACGCCATGCTCCGTATCCACCTTCTCCACCGGAATTCCCAGAATATCAGCCGCGAACTGCGCGAGAAATTCGCTTTGAATACCAACCCCATCCATTCGAACTGTCTTAATCTTTACCTCGGAAATGGTATTCATAATTTCAAAAAGATCTCGCGTTTGGTAAACCATTGCTTCGAGAGTTGCGCGCGCAATATGATGTTTAGTAGTGCCGGCAGTGATTCCGAAAATCGTTCCTCGAGCATACGGATCGGAATGGGGCATTCCTAAACCGTTTAGAGCAGGGACGAAGTAGACCCCCTGTGAACTGGGCACCTGACTAGCAAGTCCCCCTGCTTCGCGATATTCGGAGATAATCCCCAAGCCATCCCTCAACCATTGGATCGCCGAGCCGGAAATGTCCATAAATCCAACCAAGCCGTACGCCACCACTCCATTTGCAGCCCAAATCAATTGAGAATCGATGCCTGGGATGGAAGGTATCCGTTTGTCGCCCGTGTTCAGAATTACGGAGGAACCGAAGTCATATGTTATTTTTGTCATCCCTGGTTCAAAGCATGCACTACTAATAACTGCGGAATTTAAGTCAACCATGGCGCCTGCAATGGGTATCCTAACTCCAAAGAAGTTTTCAGGATCTGTATCAGTGTAGATTTCGCTCGAACTACGGATTTCAGGCAGGATATTACGGGGGATAGCCAACTTCTGGAGAAGCCAATCGTTATAGTTTAGGGTATTAGCATCGATCAGAAACGTCACACTGGCATTTGAAAGGTCTGTAATATGAGCAGAGCCGGCAGAAAACTTCCAAATTAGCCAGCTATCAATGGTTCCGCAGAGCAACTCATCCCTTGCCAGTCCTTTTTAAATCGTCTTATCATTTTCCATCAACCACCGAATTCGAAACGCCGTACTATTGGGAACGATTTTCAACCCAGTTCTGGATTTAAGATCATCAGCCCACGTTGCTGCCTGTTGCTCATAAAGGGGGATGGCTCGTTTATCCTGCCAGGCAATTGCCCTACCAATAGGTTCGTTATTATACTTGTTCCAAAAAACAATGGTTGTAGCTTGATTTCGAAATGCCAATCGATTCTATATCCTCGGGGGAAATTCTGCCATTTTTTAATGCTTCTTCGATCACTTTTTGGCTATCGTTCCACAATTCAATTGCATCCACCTCCACCCATCCAGGTTGTGGAAAGTAGTATTTTATATCTTTGGAGGCGCTGGAAATGACATTGGCGTCGCGGTCAAAGATTACTGCTTTTGTGCGTGTTGCACCCAACTCAAGTCCTAAAATATATCTTGCCAGACTTTAAGTCCCAAAATGCCTTGCACATGAACCAGATCTGTTCATTTTTGAGTTCGCATAGTTTTTTTTGTCGGCAACTAATCCCAGAGCCATGCTAATTCGTACAAGGCTTGCGATATTATCCGCTTCAAGTTTGCGCATGGCATCACGCCTCTGTTTCTCTACGGTCTTGATACTCGTATTCTGACTTGCGGCAATCTCTTTCGTAGATTTGCCCGCAACTACTTGCTCTACAACCTCGCGTTCCCTGGGCGAAAGGCGGTCTAGTGCATTTTGCGGCTTTTGAGTCAGTGTCCCATCAGAAAGGATATGAGAGATTTCCGAACTTGAAATACATGCTGCCACGGCTGGCCGCGCGTACCGCATCGAGTAGCTCTTCACTAACGGATTGTTTGAGGACATATCCTAATGCTCCATACTCCAGCGCCTGTTGAATTAAGGTGATATCCTCATACATAGATAAAATCACTACTCTGGGTCTGGATGGAAAGGTTCTCATCTTTTTCAACGTTTCTAATCCATCGGTCTGTGGCATAGATATATCCAAAACCAACACATCCGGCTTCAATAGTTTAACCAACCTGATGGCATCTTCACCATTGTCAGCTTCCCCCACAACCCGGATATCTCCCAGTTCCTCCAGTAACTTACTGACGCCTTCCCGGACGATGTGATGATCCTCTGCGACAACAATTCGTAGCATTTTAAGCCTTATGTTTCAATGGTTTTTAAAAGCAAGGAACCAAATAGTTTCGTTCCTTTACCTGGAGCGGATTCAATGTCGAAGCTTCCCTTCAACATCAGAAACCGCTCTTGCATTCCGCGTAAACCCAAACCCAGCAATAATTTGTTTGAATCAAACCCCAGGCCGTCATCTTCAAGAGAAATATTTATTTCTTCATCCAACACATCAAGATTTATCCACACTGATCTTGCCTTACCATGTTTTGCTGCATTGGCAAGACCCTCCTGGACAAATCGATATAACGTCACCTCGTAAACGTTTGACAGCGCTGGAAAATCATTCGGACAGCTAAAATCGACCTTTATACCCGTAGATCTTGTGAATGAAGAACAATGAGCGCTCAGCACCTTAGTTAGAGTGGTATGGTGCAATGAAGGTGGGTAGAGCTGGTAAAAGACCTGACGAAGTCCCTTCATAATTGATTCGAGATTTCTGATCGCCCCAGTTATTTGATCTGCAATCGTTTCATCGTTCGTTCCTATCGTATTTTGAATAGAACGTAGTTCTAATAGCAGCGATGTCATTTGCTGACCTATTTCATCATGCAAATCTTGCGAGATGCGACGCCGCTCATCTTCTTGTACAGTGATAAACTGTATCGAGAGGCGTTTTACCATTTCTTCAGCCTCGATCTGAGCCGTGATATCACGTTCTTGAAATGCTATCTCGCTTGGTTGGTCATTAATGTTCTTTATTGGGTAAATCATCATTTCAACCCATCGCCTTTCATCGTTATCAATAAAACTGAGAGGGCGACCGGTTATGGCAACATCATTGAAGAGTATCTTGTGATGGTTTACTTTTTGGGGTGGATAGGCATCCCAAATGGAGGTGTTGATCAAAGCCTCTATAGGTTTATCAAGTTTCTTTGACGCGGAATTATTTACCCATAGGATGGTGCCCTGCAAGTTTACCAAAATTACTGCATCTACTATAGCATCTAACATATCCCAAGCCATCGTTTCCCGTTTCGGAAGTAGTTGTCTGGGGTCTGTTAGACCAATCTTCTTTTCTGAGAATGCAGACGGCTCGTGGGGCTTTTGCACATTCACCAACTGGGTGGATTGGA
The DNA here is from genome assembly GCA_963790075.1 of uncultured Chloroflexia bacterium. Lineage (GTDB taxonomy): Bacteria > Chloroflexota > Anaerolineae > Anaerolineales > Villigracilaceae > CAYOUV01. Next base: position 98,155 of record CAWBNG010000007.1, on the reverse strand, counting down.
TGTCTGAAGTTTTGTTCATCACTGATTTCACTGATTACCAAATGACCTTCCCAAATATCAACTTACCGAGAAAAAAAAACACGTTCGGTCCATAGGATTACAGACAACAAATGTGGGAAGAAATTTAACTTCGATGGATTATTCGGTCCCAATTCACATGGATGGCCTGCTAGCATTTTTAAAAACCAATTGACCGAATACGATGTAGAAACTCAATTTATATTATATTACTCGCCAAGGGAAGAAAGGTCAACTATCGTTACAAACTAACTAACGCGTGACCTACCCAATGTTTGTACCACTTTCTAAGTTAGTTCAACTGGTTGAATCCGAGCAGGTTGGACATAGATGGTAACTGGGGTCGAGGGACGATAACCCAGCGCGCTGTGTGGACTGATGGTATTGTAATATTTTCTCCACATCTCGATAAATACCTGAGCCTTCTTAAGCGAATAAAAGATTTCCCTTTCCAGCAACTCCTCTCGCATTTTCCCGTTGAACGATTTGATTTTGCGGACCAAAAAATGTTGTAGGTGGCTTCTTATGCAATAGTCAAATTACTAACAGAAGGGAGAAACCATGCCCGAGGTCCGCTATTAAAAGTTTTCAAGAACAAGCTAAATTATGACAACCCCAACGAATTGATGGATAGGGATGGAATAGGTATTATTGTTGCCGATAAATTTCCACACACTGAAAAGGGGGTAATGGGTTATGCCTTGATCAGACTCGAACCAAAATTCGAGGGAAATTAGCGTATACGGATTCTCGACATTGGTGAGGATTGCTGGGATGCCCATTACGCCAATCCCCAAAATGATTTTGGTTGGATTACATTCAAGTGTGGTGAGGTTGATGTCACATTTGACGAGCTACGGGAGTACACCATTGACATCTCTCTTGACGAATTACCTTCACAAAACACCTTTATTTGTCCAGGCTAAAAAGTACATTAGGTTTGCGAATGGGATATTTCCATAAATTAAAGCCTGCTTGCCTAGGTGAGTGGGTACCCAAGTGAGCAGGCAAAAGAACTGAATCGCGCATGTGATAGTAATCATTTGCCATTGTAAAAAAAAGTTCAATCACGGGCTTGTTTTTTGTCTTAAATTTTCGATCACTAATCTGGCTGTAAGGGTGATCTGTTGTTGTCCCCTGTATATATTTGATGAAGGCGATATTTGGATGAGCGACGGCAGTTGCGGAACTCATATAAATAGTCTATCACGAAGACACAAGAAACGATCAGTGTGTCTTTATGATATTTACCGTTGTTAATGCTTGACGAATACTTACGTATAAACTATAATTTTTGTAATAATCGGAAAGAAAATATAATTCTTTGGTAAAATTATTCACTGTAATTGGAGCGGAATTAAACATTTGGACCTGTGTCAATGTGCATACCCGGCTTGATCGGGGTTGGAGTGTGCCATCAAGAATCTAATCCGATACTATTGCCCAGGAGGAGACCCATGTTTCAAAAACGTTCGATTCAAGCTTTGTTCTACTTAATAATCGCCCTGAGCCTGGCATTAACCGCTTGCGGGCCAGCCGCCACATCCACCGCGCCCCCGGCTCAACCAACCAAAGCTTCGCCTTCAACTGAACCTACAGCCACCGAAGGTGTACCTGCACCGTCGGGGCGGGTGGTTATTCTAGTGTCTGAGGACCCTGACACTCTGAATCCGTACCTGACCACAGCCTTGTTAGCATCACAAATTTACGCTGCTGTAACCGAGCCGCTCGTACAGCCGGACCAAAACGGTGAATACCAACCCGTTTTAGCTGAACGCGTCCCAACCACCAAGAACGGTGATGTGTCTGCAGATGGAACGGAAGTAACCTGGCACCTACGTAAAGATGTTGTCTGGTCAGATAATACACCGTTCACAGCTGCCGATGTGGTCTTCACATACAAGGCTGCCTCAAACGCGGACAGTGGCTCAGTCCGGTCCTCGGCCTTCAGCAAAGTCGTGTCAGTTGAGGCTGTGGATGACTATACTGTGGTGGTTAAATACAGCGAGTTTAATTCCAGTTTCCTGGACCAATTCCAATGGGGTATCTTACCGAGTTCCGCAGGGGACCCTGCTGATATGCTCAATTGGGATTTTAACCGCCATCCAATGGGCACAGGCCCGTTCATGTTCAAAGAATGGGTAACTGGTGATCACCTCACCTTGGCTGCCAACCCAAATTATCGCGAATCGGGTAAGCCCGCGATTGCCGAACTGGTCTTCCAGGTAGTCCCATCGGAAGAGGTTCGTGTACAAATGATGCAACAGGGTGATGCCCAAATCATGATGTGGCCAGGTTCCAATCTGCGTGATGTTTGGGAGGCCGATCCTAATATTCAATTGGAACTCGTGCCCGGTATCTATATCCTGCGTATGTTCTTGAATTTAAGCATGCCCAATGATGGTGATCCTGGTCCGACCCCTCCCCATCCAATCCTGGGTGACGAAAATGTGCGGAAAGCGATTGCGCTGGGAATAGATGTCGATAGTATTGTCAACGATCTGGCTTTGGGTCGTGTTACCCGCGTGACCTCGCCCTTCGCCCTGGGTTGGTACAAGTGCGATGTTCCACCGGATCCCTATGACCCCGAAACTGCCAAGACAATGCTGGAAAAAGCTGGCTGGGTCGATACAAATGGAGACGGCATCAGAGAAGCGCATGGTGCCAAATACGCTCCAGATGGTACCAAGCTTTCGCTTAGTATGGTGGGCTATACCGATTTCAAACTTCTTGAACAAACAGAGTTAGTGATGGCGGATATGCTGAAGGAAATTGGAGTCGATCTGCAGGTCAGCAATGTCGAGATGTCGGTCCTGTTTGGGAGTTGGGCGGATAAAGCTCCACGTAAGATGGGTGATTTCGACATTCTTGTGTATGACACAGGTGCTGGCATCAACCCTCAAACGCACATTGCAGATTATTTCCTGAGTACCAATATTCCGACTGATGCGAATGGCGGTACCGGAGCCGACTATACCCGTTGGGTTAACCCACAGGCAGATGATTTGATCAATCAGGCTGGGCGCACACCCGATCTGGCAGATCGAAAGGCTCTCTATTGCCAATTGGGGCAAATTATCCACGACAGCTATTCGCAGATTTTCCTGTATCAGTTCCAGGAAGGCCACGCGTTTTCAACCCGAATTTCGGAAAACCAAGTAAGTACGTGGGCCCCCTTGACCTGGGATGTTGAAAATTGGACCCTTGCTCCATAAAGTCACAATGATCTGATTACCCCGGGGGCACATGGTTCATGCCCCCGGGGTTGTATTTTAGGACCAAAGGGATTCGGATGGGAAATTATCTGGCGCGTCGAAGCCTGCAAGCGATTCCCCTGCTCATTGTCATCAGTATGGTCGTCTTTGCTCTGTTACAGGCTACGCCTGGCGGACCACTGGCACGCTTTGAAAATGACCCGACCATCAATGAGGCGGATCTAAAAGCATTGCGGCAAAAGTATGGTCTGGACGATCCCATTCCAGTTCGTTATATAAAATGGGTTGGATCTCTCGTGCGCCTGGATTTTGGGAACTCTTATATCACGCAGCAACCCGTATTGGAAATTATTGGCGAGCGACTCCCCAACACCCTGCGTTTGATGGCCACTGCCTTTATTGTTACTCTGTTGCTTTCAATTCCCATCGGCATCATTTCCGCGATCAAGCAATACTCGATTTTTGATCACGTAGTCACTTCCATCGCATTTGCTGGTCAGTCAATCCCCATATTTTGGTTTGGGTTGTTGTTGATCATCGTATTCTATTCAAAATTGAGAAGTCCCTGGTCAGGTGGGCCGCTTTTCCCGGCAGGTGGCATCTATTCTCTTGATCAGCAAGGAAATTTTTGGGACGGCCTATGGCACATGTTTCTGCCAATCACCATGTTATCTTTGGCCTGGATTTCTTGGTATACACGCTTTTTACGCTCAAGCATGTTGGAGACAATTAACCAGGACTATATCCGTACGGCCCGAGCCAAGGGATTACGGGAGATCTGGACGATATTGAAACACGCTTTTCCCAATGCTGTTATTCCGTTGATCACACTCATTGCCTTGGATCTCCCCACGCTTTTTGCGGGAGCGGTCTATACGGAGACCATATTTTCTTGGCCGGGTATGGGGCGATTATTCTTCCAATCAGCGACGCGCCGCGATTACCCGGTTTTGATGGCAGTTGTGATGATCACAGCAGTATTGATCGTTTTTAGTAATCTATTGGCTGATTTCGTTTATGCTTTGGTAGACCCGCGCATCCGATATGAGTAAAAACATCAAAACGTTATCCAGCGACGATACAAATATAAAATCCGTTAGCTCAAATTCAGGTAGTATTAGTGCAATGACCTGGCGTCGCTTCCTACGCCATCGGCTGGCAATGCTTGGGATGTGTGTACTCTTCATAATATTGCTCGCCAGCCTGCTGGCATCTTACTATCGTTACGATCCGGAAAGTATCAACCTTAAAGAAAAACTCCAATCCCCTTCCCTGAACCATCCTTTGGGTACCGATGATCTTGGGCGGGATATGTTGGCGAGATTGTTGTATGGTGGGCGTGTGTCTATATCAGTTGGGCTGGCTGTATCCGCACTGAGCTTGTTGCTGGGTACTCTGATTGGTGCTCTGGCGGGTTTTTATGGTGGCACAATCGATAATTTGCTAATGCGATTAACCGACGTATTTTTGTCTTTCCCATCCCTTTTCGTGCTTATCTTAATTGGGGCAATGATACGTGATACGCCTTTGGCAAAATATCAAGGCGGATTATTTACCATTATTATGGTCATTGCTCTGCTTTCCTGGATGACGACCGCTCGCCTGGTTCGAGCGACATTCCTCTCCGTGCGTGAGATGGAGTTTGTTCAAGCGGCACGCACACTCGGGGCCACTAATTTACGTTTGATCCTGGTTCATTTACTTCCAAATTCTCTTGGTCCAATTATTGTTCAAGGCGCATTGAGCACAGCTTACGCGATTCTGACTGAATCGGGTCTTTCGTTCCTCGGTTTTGGAATTCAGCCGCCCACACCGACCTGGGGAAATATGCTCAAAGATGCTCAAACTTATATGACTCGCTACCCCTGGCTGGCTATCTTTCCGGGGTTGATGATCTTTTTTGTAGTGATTTCAGTTAATTTTGTAGGGGATGGCCTGCGGGATGCATTGGATCCGCGCTCGATCCAAAGTCAGTCCAATACCTGAGCAAGGAGATTATGGGTCTCGGTTGAAGAAACCCTGGTAGTTGTATTCGGCGAAATCTATTTGGCAGGGATTGCCACCCGCCACCCACATTGTTGCGGTATTTAAGTTCATGATTATCGAAGCCAGCGAAGCATATTGTTCCGCTGGTGGTTTTGTTTCATTAACATGACAACAAATCCCGTAAGGGTAATGTTCGTGATCGCTAAATATCTCTTTGAATAATTTAACGTCGACCGGCCGATCCACTGATGCGAAAAATTTTTGAACGCTCTGGTAACGCAATAAACTGTCGTCACCATCCAAAAAACCGAGATCTTTAAAACCGGGCGTACCAATAACAAAATGATTGGTATGAGCAATCATCCCTCTTTGAGGACGGGATACCATTTTCCCGCGTTTGCCGCCTGGGGCAGTCTCAATGTTGATAGCCTGACCGTCCACGTGCGCAATCAGGTAATTCGCTGCGGAAGCCCGGTTCTCGGTTGGAACAGCCGCATTGGCGGAGGCGATCGAATCGGTTTCGAGGATACCTCTCAGGATGACATGGTAGGGAATACCGACATCTTTTCCATCCTGATCGGTCACCAGGGCATTTGTTGCCAGACCCAGTCCCGCAGCATTCATTCCCGTTTTAGCCAGCATCCCAGCCTCAACCAGGGTGATGAAAGGTGGTCTTCCATCCTGTGGATCTGCAGCGAGAATAACGAGGGTATCGGCAGTCAGTGGATTCCAATCCCAATTTTGCCCGACTAAGGTGTGATTGTGTTGCGTGATGGAGGGCAGAACCGCGATAGCTGTACACTCTTTGGCAGCTCGGATCGCAGTTGCTTTATTAAGGAATTCAGTGCGAAGATTTAGCACAAGGATGTCTTCCAGCGTTAATCCAGCCCCCTGTGCGATTCCTGCCATTTCTTCCATTAAATGCGGGCAATATCCAAGAATTGCAGGAATGTATTTAGTGGCTTGCTTGCGTATATCATCCCAATCCTGATTAAGGAAATGCTTGAACATGGCTTGATATGCTCCCAGGCTGCGTTTGATCGCCTTCGCAGCTTGAGATCCATATTGGTTACCACGCAAGCTTGGATCGCCGCGTACGTTTATTACGGGTATTGAAATTTTTGTCATGCGTCTTTGCAGGGGACTGGCCGTATTGGATTTATTCTTCGATTTCAGTATCGGCGCAAACCGAATCCGGTATGGACCACTGATAAATATCCTTGAGAATAACCGGAACGATCATTGTGGTGGTTCTGGAAACCCCGGGGACATTTCCAATCACTTCGGTTACAAATTGGTATAGTTCCTCGTTGTCATGGGCGACAAGTTGCAGGCCAATATCCCCCTCTCCAATGGAACAGCCCACATAGGTAACACAATCATGGGCGGCTAGCTTGCGAGCCACATCCATTGCCCTGCCAGGTTCAACCTGGACTTTGACATCTGCAATGACGGAATATCCCAACTTGCGCGGATTGGGAACAGCGCTGACGCGGATAATATCCTGTTCTATCAGCCGTTCCAGTCGGTTGCGTACGACCCTTTCGGATATGTTCTCCAATCGCCGCGCAATTTCCGAAGAAGACATGCGCCCATCTTCACGTAATAATTCGGCAATTGTTTTGTCAATAACGTCGATTTTTTCCATAATTTTGATATTTCGCTTCCGATTTTTACACTTTACCATAAAAAAGGGCTATGGTCAAGCAAGATTGATTGTTAGCTATCGCGAGGTTGCCCATTTCATTAAACCTCACTAATTGCAGAATATTTGCCAACACTTTTCTCTGGAATTACCTGGTAACTGGGACAAGCACGACCTGAGTGGTGATCGTGCTTATATTTTATTATTTATCAGGTCGACCTGTCAAACCGTCAGTGGTTTATTAAAAGTCAACATTTCTGGTGAGTAAGCAAAACCTTGCTTGACATTCCACTTTGCCTCAGGTAGAATTGCCTTCGCCCATCACCCGGGCCTGTAGCGCAGTTGGGAGCGCGCCTCAATCGCACTGAGGAGGTCAGGGGTTCGAATCCCCTCAGGTCCACTAGGGCAGTGAACAGTGACATAGCCAGCATCGCAGCCCGTGTTCACTGCTCACGATAAAAATAGACGAGGGCCCATAGCGCAGTTGGGAGCGCGCCTCAATGGCATTGAGGAGGTCGAGGGTTCGAATCCCTCTGGGTCCACTGGTAAGGATCAGACGGCTTGCGCCGTCTGGTTTTATAGTTGTATAATGGTTCAAATGCTCAGGCAGGAGTAGTAGGCCATCCCGTCAGCGAGCAGGGAAAGCGAGGTGCAAGCCCTGCACGGCGCCCGCGGGAGCGCTGAGGCCGAACTCGCCTGCTGGTCCCTTCGGGGACGGCTGCATCGATGAAAACCAGTAGTCGATGACGGGCTCGCCCGTTACAGCGATCCCAGAGTGGCGCGGAATGTCAGATTTCTAGATCCGGCAGTCCGGCAACCAGGGTGGTACCGCGGAGTATGTATCCTGTAAAGGATCCCTTCGTCCCTGAGTGGATGAAGGGTTTTTTGTTTGAGAGGAGGTAGCGATGAAAAAGATCTTTCGTAAAGTGAAGCGTGCTGTAAGGCAGGCCGGCTCCCTTCTCGAGCGCCTCCTCACGCCTCAACCCCAACCTGTTCCTGTGCGAGCCAATCGCACCTACCGTCGATCTTCAATTCTGCAAATGAGGCCAGAATGAGTAAAGCTTACAATCACGGCAAGATAGAAAAAAAGTGGCAGGCGAAATGGGAAGCCGACGGGCTGTACCGCTCCGTCATCGACGAGAGCAAGCCCAAGCAATACGTGCTGACCATGCTGCCCTACCCGTCCGGCGACCTGCATATCGGCCACTGGTATGCGATGACGCCCTCCGACGCGCGCGCCCGCTTCATGCGCATGCAGGGTTACAACGTGCTCTTCCCGATGGGCTTTGACGCCTTCGGCCTGCCGGCCGAGAACGCCGCCATCAAGCGCGGCATCCATCCCAAAGAGTGGACCTACGCCAACATCGCGCGCATGCGCGAACAAATGAAGAGCATGGGCGCCATGTTCGACTGGCAGCGCGAGGCCGTCTCGGCTGACCCGGAATACTACAAGTGGACCCAGTGGTTCTTCATTAAACTGTACCAGCAGGGGCTGGCATATCGCAAGATGTCGCCGGTCGACTGGTGCCCGAACTGCAACACCACCCTGGCGCGCGAGCAGGTCTGGGGCGATGACCGTCACTGCGAGCGCTGCGGCACCCCGGTCATCAAGAAGGACCTGGACCAGTGGTTCCTCAAGACCACCGATTACGCCGACGAATTGCTGAACTTCGACGGCATCGACTGGCCGGAACGCGTCCAGACCCTGCAAACCAACTGGATCGGCCGCAGTGAGGGAGCCTCGGTCGTATTCAAGACCGAAGTTGGTGACCACGAGATCGAGATCTTTACCACCCGCCCGGACACGCTGTGGGGTGCAACCTTCATGGTCTTCTCTCCCGAGCACCCGCTGGTGGAGGTGATCACCACGCCCGAGCACAAAGCCGAGGTCGAAACCTACCAGGACCAGGCCGCCCGCCAAACGGACATCGAACGCGAGGCGACCGACAAGGAAAAGACCGGCGTCTTCACCGGCGGCTACGCCATCAACCCGGTCAACGGCGAGCGCATCCCGATCTGGATCGCCGACTACGTGCTGATGACCTACGGCACGGGCGCCATCATGGCCGTCCCGGCCCACGACGAGCGCGACTTCGCCTTCGCCCGCAAGTTCGGGCTGCCGATCGTTCCGGTCATCCAGCCCGAAGGGGAGCCCGATTTAGATGGAAACTCGATGCTGGAAGCCTATATCGGTCCCGGCGTGATGATCAATTCCGGTCCGTTCAACGGGACCAGGGTCAACGAAGAGAAGGGCCGTAAGAATCCCGGCCTCAGTGCGGTGATCGACTGGCTGGAAGAAAAAGGGATCGGCAAGGAAGCAGTCAACTACAAGCTGCGCGACTGGCTGATCAGCCGCCAGCGCTACTGGGGCGCGCCGATCCCGATGATCTACTGCGAAAAGCACGGCTGGAACCCGGTGCCCGAAGACCAGTTGCCTGTCATGCTGCCCGACGACGTCGCGTGGAAGCCGACCGGCGAGTCGCCGCTCAAGCTGCACCCGACCTGGAAGCAGGCCCCCTGCCCGGTGTGCGGCGAGCCGGCCACGCGTGAGACCGACACGATGGACACCTTCATGTGCTCGTCCTGGTATCACCTGCGCTACCTGAGCCCGCACTACGACCAGGGTCCCTTCGATGATAAGGATTACAACTACTGGATGCCGGTCGACACCTATACCGGTGGCATCGAGCACGCCACCATGCACCTGATGTATACGCGTTTCTTCCACAAGGCGCTGCGCGATGCGGGCATCACTGAAGGCCCCGAGCCGATGATCCAACTGCGCAACCAGGGCATGGTGCTGGGCGAGGACCGCGACAAGATGTCCAAGAGTTCGCGGTAATGTGGTCGCGCCGGACGACCTGGTCAAATTGTACGGGGCTGACACGGTGCGCGCCTACCTGATGTTCTTTGCACGCTGGGACCAGGGCGGGCCGTGGGACAGCCAGGGCATCGAGGGAACCGTGCGCTGGATGCGCCGCGTCTGGACCCTGTTCACCGACGCGGACGCGGCCGGGAACGCCCCGGCCGAGGTCAGGCGGGTCCTGCGCCGCAAGCTGCACCAGACCCTGCGCGCGGTCACGCACAATTTCGAGGAGTTCCAGTTCAACACCATTATCTCGTCGCTGATGGAACTGCTGAACGAGATGTACAAAGCCCGCGAAGCCGGCGCCGTTGGGAGCAAGGAATGGGCGGAAGCCCAGGACATCTACCTGCGCATGCTGGCCCCGGTCGCGCCGCACATCGCCGAAGAGCTGTGGGTCGAGCACCTGGGCAAACCCTATTCAATCCACCAGCAGCCCTGGCCAAAATTCGACGCCCAGGCCACCGCGGAAGATGAGATTACCATCCCGGTGCAGGTCAATGGCAAGGTGCGCGACCGCGTCACCGTCCCGGCGGATGCCAGCGAAGACGAGATCAAGTCCGCCGCCCTGGCCAGCGAGAACGTCCAGAAATATCTGGAAGGCAAGCCGCCCAGGAAAGTGATCGTGGTGCCAGGGAAGCTGGTCAGTGTGGTGGTGTAGAGAATCGGCCATAGGACCAGGATGACAGACCGAGGCGTTATGCCTCGGTCTGTTTTTCGTAATGCGTGAATTCCGATTCTGAGACTTGTATTTGCGTCCAAAATTCTGTATATTAAATTTGCTGTAACGCTAGAATTCTTCTCAAATTCGTCTTTATTTTCATAATCAAAGGAGTCCTATGCTTATTGCTCAGTCGTTTTCCCATACACTCTCAATATAGCCCCTCTTTATAGCCCGTCCTCGAATTGACGCGACTTCCTACTCGAAATTGGCGAATTCTGCCAGTTAAAAAATAGAAAGACTATTCGGGTACTTGATCTACGCGCGCTGCCACAGGATGAAATAATATCTATAACATACAAAAAACTCTGCACGAACAAAAGATAATTTTGGAGGGAACAGCCACGCTGGCGAGAATACCCGCGCGCGGCGACACATTCATCTAATACCTAGGAGGAGGATTGAGTCATGTTATTTACTAAAAGCAAGTTTCGTATCTTTTCAGTTTTGGTTATCCTGGCAATGCTGTTTAGTTTTGCCGGATTTAGCTCTGCTCACGCTGTGCTGCTCCCGAAGGTGGCGGTATACGCAGCTGACCTTAATTATTATGGGTCTTACTGGATTGATGATGTTGTTACTAAGCTCACTGCGACCGGATTGTTCTCGCAGGTCGACAACCTGAGTCCGCTGGGGTGCGGTGCGGATTCGACGCCAACTCTCGCCGCTCTCCAGCAATATGATGCAGTTATGATATGGTCGGATTGTTCGTTCAACGACCCGGCTGCACTTGGTAATGTGCTCGCGGATTACGTTGACGGAGGCGGCCACGTTGTTGTCTCCACTTTTGCATTCTATAATTCCATCGGTTTGCAGATTGAAGGCCGTTTCGCCTCCGGGGGATATCTACCCCTAACCCAGGGTTCCGCGTATTCGGGAACCCGAATGTTTCTTGTTTCCGACCTTCTTGGCGATCCTTTGCTTGCAAGCGTCAGTACTTTCGATGGCGGCTCCAGAAGCTATCATGATAACCCGGTATCGCTCGCTACTGGCGCGACCTTGGTCGCTCACTGGACGAACGGCCAGCCACTGGTAGCGTACAAGGGCAATGTTGTCGCTCTTAATTTTTTTCCGCCTTCCAGTGACTCGCGGGGAGATTTCTGGAACAGCGCGACCGACGGCGCTCGTCTAATGGCGAACGCCTTGGGCGCAACCGCACTGAACCAACCTCCAACCGCCGATGCCGGCGGACCTTACAGTGGGTACGAAGGTACTCCCATCTCCCTGAGCAGCGCCAGCGCTTCCGATCCGGATGGCGATAGCCTTACCTCCAGCTGGAGCGTAGATTCGGCACTATGCAGTTTCGATGACGCCGATGCGCTCAACCCGGACCTGACCTGCAGTGATAATGGCAGTTACACCGCCACGCTCACGGTTGATGATGGTGTCAACCCGGCAGTTAGCAGTGATGCGGCGGTCACAGTGAACAATGTCGCACCAACAGCCAGCCTGGGTAACAACGGCCCGATTGACGAGGGTGGCTCGGCAACGGTTTCCTTCAGCGGCGCGTTCGATCCTTCCAGCGCTGACACGTCAGCCGGTTTCCACTATGCCTTCGACTGCAACGGCGGTTCACTGTCTGCGGCAACCTATGCGGGCAGCGGTGCAAGCGACTCGGCCAGCTGTGCTTTCGCCGACAACGGCAATTACACTGTCAGCGGCATGATCATGGACAAAGATGACGGGGCAACGGAGTACACCACAACTGTCATGGTCAACAACGTCGCCCCGACATTAGGCGCGATCAGCCTTGACCAATCACCGGTGGCCGTCAACACAACCTTCACAGCCAGCGCAAGCTTCACCGATCCCGGCACACTTGATACCCACACCGCCGTCTGGGATTGGGGCGATGGCACCACGGTTGGCACTGTCACGCAAGGTGCAGGTTCTGGCTCAGTCGATGACAGTCACAGCTACAGCACGCCCGGTATCTATACCATCAAGTTGATTGTGACGGACAAGGATGGCGCGGATTCCAACGAATCGGTCTACCAGCAGTTGTTCGTCTACGCCTTTGCTCCTGGTGGTGGCGCCTTCGTCGTTGGTGACCAGACGGCGACCGGCAGTGTCATGTTCTGGGGCGCGAAGTGGGCGAAGCTTAACTCACTCAGCGGCGGTGATGCGCCATCTGCCTTCAAAGGCTTTGCGCAAACACCGTCCGATCCAGCCTGTGGTGTCAGCTGGTCCACCAGCCCGAGCAACAGCGCTCCGCCCCCTGATGGACCGCTTCCCTCCTACATGGCGGTTATCGTCACGAGTTCAAGTACCAAGTCGGGCTCGACGATCTCAGGCGACACGGTGAGCATAGTCGTGGTACAGACCGATTCTGGCTACGAGAGCAACTCGGGTCACGCAGGGACGGGCACAGTGGTCGCAACGATCTGTCCCTGAACGACACGGTTGCTTGGAAAGCAGAAAGATCGCTATCCACAAGTACGCCTGGCCAGTGAGAACGTCGCAAATTATGCAGGGCAAACCGGCCCGCAAGGTGATCGTGGTGCCCAGGAAGCTGGTCAGTATTGTGGTGTAGCGTAGTTTTATAGTTGAGTAGGGATTAGGAATCAGGAAGCCCCTGAAGGATGAGAGTCCTTCAGGGGCTTCCTGATTGACTGGGGGAAGTCGTGCGTCGCAGCTCGCAAATTAGGATGCGCTCCTGAGTGTGGTGCGGGGCACTCGATGCAGCGAGTAAGCTGTGTTAGTACGCTTTTGATTTTAAGACTCAATTACGCAGTAACGGGTTTCATCTCTCGACAGCGAGGATAATTTTGGCAACCGTAAAACTGTTTTCCTTTATGTTCACCTTGCGATACTGTTCGTAAGACCATTGGAATACCGCATTTGGGGCAAAGTGGAACTGAACTAACTTGCTTATTTACTTCTGGCTGTGGTGGAACAGAAACACCAACTTTATCGCTCACAAATGGCGCAATTTGAGCCGCAATTTCTCTGGAATTGTATTCTCTCTGAACTGGCAAACGCAACAATGGCAAACCAGCAACTTTGCAAACGCTTTCTACAAATTCATCACGCTCTTGTCTATTGTTTTGCTTATGGCTTGAGTCGTCCAACTCAACACCAAATAATGGCTTCATTGTGACAGAATCACACACAAGAAAATCTAAATGCTTTTGAGCAATTCTATTGAAGTAGGCCAAATTTTCATTTGGACGAGCCACAAAGAAAACATCAGCCAACCTTACCTTTGACTGAATTGTTAATCGTGCACCAACAAGAGTCGAGAGAACCTTGTAAAACGAAAACTCTGCCGGGGAAAGGAAATCATCACGCAATCGATACGGAAGTGTTTTGGAAACAGTTTTCTTTTTTAAGAACGGTAAGAAAATACTTAAGCAACCTGTTTTTTCGTTGGTGTTTGCTGTCATGTTAGGTTTTAACTCCAAGAAATTTACTTTGTTATCCAAGGGGCGTGCCAACGGTTTGCGTTTTCTGTAGATGCCAAACATAATGACTGCGCTAATTGCGGATAGCACTGCAATCGAAATCATTACGAGCATGAATATTCTGCCGTTTGTGGGAATGCTGTTCCACCAGGCTATAACTGGCGTATATGCAATAATGAATAGGAAAACCAGGGCTTTTGCTATTTGTTCCCGTAAATCTGCAGATGCTCGTTTTCGTTTTGCCATGTTGTACTATCCTCCTCTTATTTGCAATGACGAACTTCTGATTTTGTGATTGATCGCTGGCAGTTATTGATCGTCCGGCCCGAGTTTTAATTGCCAATATCTTCTTAACCGATGGACTTCTGCCTGCTCCACGCTTTGTTAGCCGTTTTCTGGATCAAACATAATATCGTGTTTGTGACAATAATATCTGGGTTCATTCTTTAGCGTTCCCTCGTTTTCCTTCTCAGGTACTGAGCTGTCTCGGGATGACAAAGCCTGCAATTCCGATGACTGTTACAAAAGCTGCAACATACAACACGTGCGAGTTAGGTGCAAAGGCCGCCCGTGAGATTAAAGGTGGCACAATAGCGGACACGAAAGTTAGTGCGAGACCAATGATTACGAACAATGATGAGACTAACATACTTTTGTCGACTCGAAAAACTACATACCATGTAAGCAAAAGTAACAGAATTGCTAAAAACAGGTTGACAATGCCCGCAAACCACAGATATGGTGCGAAGACGAAAGTTATAAGTGCTTTTACCCGAATTGCGTCAATCAAGAGGTCACAGACATAGGCCATAATCAATGTGGTTACCAACCCGGCAAATGATATTATCTTTGACATAAGGTTCTCCTTTATTTTTCTTGGGTAGCACAATTAACGAGATGAACACATTTACCCTAAATTGGTTTCCAATCTCGTACAAGAAGGGCGGCTAATGATTTGCGACATCGTCCCGTAAGGATATCATCCTGTAAGGATATCATCATCCCCGAAGGGGTATACCCCTTCGGGGCACAGGCTGGCGCTGGGGTTCCCCGCCGTCCAGCCGCTCACCCTCGCGAAGCATCTCGTAGGGGCGAAGCGCGAAGCGAGTACGGAGTGCAAAGTGCTGGACGAATGTCCAGTGCGCTTCGTTGGGCGGGTGAATGCCCTGGTAAATTGCTTGCGTCTCCGCGCCCTGCGCGCTCACGGCTGCTGAATAAGCCCAATGATGTTACCGTCGGGGTCTCTTGCGCTTGCGATCAATCCTCAGCTCACCGCTTTCTTCACGAGCGCGGCAATCCTTGCTTCTTCGCTGGCAGTCAACTCCTTCAGCGCGAAGGCGGTTGGCCACATGGCGCCTTCGTCGAGGTTCGCCGTGTCGCTGAAGCCTAACGTCGCGTACCTCGTGTTGAACTTCTGCGCGCTTTGGAAGAAGCAGACGACCTTGTCATCCTTGGCATACGCGGGCATCCCGTACCAGGTTTTCGGCGAGAGGGCGGGCGCGCTGGATTTGATGATCGCATGGAGCCGCTTGGCCATGGCGCGATCCGGTTCCGACATCTCGGCGATCTTCGCGAGCAGGGCGCTTTCGCCATCCGCTTTCTTTGCGGCCGCCTTCAGCTCCTGGGCACGAGCCTTCATCGCGGCTTTTTCTTCGGCTGTGAATCCTTCACCAGACTTCTTCGCCGATTTTTTTGTATCTGTCTTGGGGCTCATGGAAATCTCCATATCTGACTTGGGGTTGTTTTTGTACCTTGCATCTAAACAAGTTTAGTTATATAATAAAGATACTTCACAATAAAGATTATGTCAAGGGTATCTCTATGACGAAATCCACAAAGACAAATTTGAAGAAACGAGCCCTGATGGCGGTAATGGAATATGGTGTTCATTTGACGCTGTTCCGAAACGCGATGAATGAATGGGCAGGCCTCAACGCAACCGACATGGAATGTCTTAGGCTTCTCTTCCTCAAAGGCATTGCTAGGCCTTCTGAGCTTGCCAGGCAAACTGGTCTCACTTCTGGTGCGACGACAGCCATGCTCGATCGGCTCGAAATGACAGGCTTAATTGAGCGACGACCCAATCCCGATGATCGCCGCGGGACACTGATCACTCCCGCAAAATCGGCTGCCGAAAAAGCCGCGTCATGGTTTGAATCGGCGAGAAACGCACAAGACGAATTGATTTCAAGTTACTCGGAAAGTGAGCTGGAAATCATTTCTGATGTCTTTGAACGATTTACAAAACTATGGGACCAGGAACGTGAGAAGCTACAAAGAGATCAGTAGATGCGAATCGCGCCACATCAGCGGCCGTCGTATGCCTTCTGTAGGTCGGCAATGATGATCTTTTACATCTTCGGCATGGCGTCTGTCACTCGTTTGGATTTTTCAGGGTCAGAGTCACCCATCAACTCGCCCCACGGTTTGCCTCCGCGACATCGTCCTGTAAGGATATCATCCTGTAAGGACATCGTCCCGTTAGGGACATCGTATCCGAAGGGTAAGCGCCCTGCCGAAGCCGCCCAGGAAAGTGATCGTCGTGCCCGGCAGGCTGGTCAGTATCGTGGCCTAGCGCCTGAAAGCGGATGATAGTCTGAAAAAAAAGTCCCTGAGCTTCATCGCGTTCAGGGACTTTTTATCTATTTCGATATTTTTCGTTACGCCAGATGCAAGGTCTTGCGGACTCCCAGCCGGACCACCCAGCCTGCGTAGGCCCCAATCATCGGAATGATCAAAACAATTAACATGCTGTAAGCCTGACTTTGATAAATATATAAGAGCGGAATCCACAGGCCTACGGCGAGACCGATCAACCATGGACGCGGATGACCAAGTAAAGTGACCAGCGCGGCGCAGATTAACAATCCGCCCGCACTGATGCCGGTATCGTCCCAGCCGGGGCTGGAATCCATGTAGGCCAGGAACATTCCAGATAAGATCGCAACCACCAATAGTATTTTATTCATCATATTTAGACTTTCTTTCTCGAATGAACCGATAATCGTTTGAACTGATCCGAACTTTTCAATGGCGCGCTTCTCCGCCACATCCGTACTCAGGCCGCCGCGGACGCCATTTTCCATAAACTCCAAAAGGTGTCCTTCGACCTCAGCCAGAATTCTGTCATCGGAAATCCCGCGTATCCATAACTGTCGTTTCAAGTTTTTTAAATAAGAATTGATCTTTTTCATAATTAGATTTCGATCGTGGCGTTGACAGCCTTTGAGAAGGTTTGCCATTCTCGCTGGCGCTGGCTTAAAGCCCGTCTGCCTTTGGGCGTCAGTACATAGGTTCGTTTGCGGCGGCTTGATTCCTCCGACCACTCACTGCTGAGAAAGCCCTGTCGTTCGAGGCGGTGCAGGGCGGGATAGATCGTGCCTTCCGGCAAGTCAAATGTACCACTGCTACGCTTGCGCAAGGTCTCGATCACGGCATACCCGTGCGAAGGGCCTTCAGACAGAATCGCTAGTAACAAGAGGTCCAAATGTCCTTTGAGTGCTTCACCGATCATGGCAATATTTTATACCTAGTGTTACTAGGTGTCAAGAGTCTAAGTCCTGCGAATGGTGGTTGGTGCCGACAAATAGTCCCTGAAAGTCGCAAGGCTTTCAAGGACTTGATGATTAACTTTTCGGTGTGATATTAATGAAAGGCCGGTCTGGTTCACGAGTCGTTCGCAAATCTTCCAAAGTTTTTCTTCATCTCCCTCATTCCGGAATTCGCACGCGCGCTCCTGGCGCTCATCGAAAAATACCCCGCTGACGCCATCCAGTTCGGAAGCGCTGGCCAGCGAGAACGTCCAGAATTATCTGGAGGGCAAGTCGCCCCGCAAGGTGATCGTGGTGCCCGGGAAGCTGGTCAGTATTGTGGTGTAGCGTAGTTTTATAGTTGAGTAGGGATTAGGAATCAGGAAGCCCCTGATGGATGAGAGTCCTTCAGGGGCTTTTGGATTGACGGGGGGCGTGCGTCGCAGCTCGCAAATTAGGATGCGCGCTTGGGCGTGGTGCGAGGCGCTCAATGCAGCGAGGATGCTGTGCAAAGTGCTGGACGAATGTCCAGCCGCTCGCCCCGAAGCGCGTAGCGGTTATGGAGTACGCTTTGTTAGCCCGTTTTTCTGTTTTCAGAAGCCTTTAGTGTAAGTAATTCAAAGCCATTGCCACAACCGCTGACCATGCTAATATTTTGAACTCGCCTTCTTTCAAAGCGTTTTCAATTTCATTTCTACTGAGAAACAGTAATTCTTGATCTTCCAAATCATCACTATTTGGCTCGGCTATTTTTTTTGCCTTCAAAGCCAAAAACAAGTGCATAGTTGCAATGCCACGATTGGGGTCCAAAATATAGCTTCCTAAACTTACCCAATCTGACGACTCATAGCCCGTTTCTTCAAGCAATTCTCGCCTTGCGGCGTCAATTGGTTTTTCGTTTGGCTCAAGCATACCACCGACAGGTGCTAACGATGTTTCTTCTACTGCATACTTAGTTTGGCGAAAGCAGAGAAATTTATTATCTTCCGTTACCGCAAGAACAATAGCGGCACTTGGAATAATAAGCCAGGCCCAATCAGGGATTACTTGACCATCAGGAAGTTTTACAACGTGACTTTCGACCGTTAAAAACTTACTGTGTTTGAGAATTGTTTTTCTCGAAACAGTTTCCCAAACTCGCAATTCTTTTTTACTCACATTCTCTTCCTGTTGGCGTAAAGGTGTTTTGTTGTGCAAGGAACGGGCATACGGTTTGCGTTGCTGGACGCTGTGTTGGGCAGATTTTGCAAAATACTTTTGATTTTTCTTTTTTTACTTTGTAATTCAAATAGCAATACCAAAAGGAATTAATTAAAGTAACGGTACAAGCAAACTGGTTAGCAATTGAATTCAAACCAACAGATTTCGTTGCGCAACCTCTGATCGTCAAGCACTAGGTCACGGATTTTACTCGGAAGTTGTGCGCGTTGCCATTCGCACTCAAGGCGACCAGATTCTTCAACACGACCCTCAAGCGATGCTTCACGTGCTGCTTTAATTGCGTAGGCTGCTGCACCCAATTCATGCGCTGCCACATGAGCGACCACCGCTGCCTGACCAGCAGCATATGCGGCATAGCGCGCCGCTCCACTCAGATTTCTGGCTGCCGCCATCGCGTGACCACCCGCCGCTTTAGATTGAGACATCGTAAGCTCGCCTCGCGCCCAAGCGCGTGCCGATTCGATTGCTCGACGCGGACGCTCGTCATTGGGTTGCATTTCCTCAAATAGGTGCAACACATGCTGTGCGCAATCGGCTGCCCATATTGCAAGCAGATGATGATCTGCGTCTTGGAGTGTACCGCCGCGACGCACAGTGATGAACCTGGGGTCACGCTTTTTTGGTAATATCATTCGCTAACTTCCTTTGCTTTCCTTCTGCCCAACGGTTTGGTTTACCTGCGCTGAGGCGGGGGCGGCGGAGCCGTCCAGCCAGAAAAATGCTGTTGCGTAGGACACTGCCTGAAAACGGGGCAGAATCCCCAGCGTCCGGTGCACCATCGTAGGATGTGAGACATCCTATTTCAACAAAGAAACTGGGGAGTAATGGGAGTATCCTGCAAATGGCAGACATATAAGCCGTACAAAGCAGTGGAGATGGCTTCTTGCCCTCCCGTGGTGCACCTTGGTTACCGATCAATATGATCCATCAATTGGTGGCGCAACAAGCGACCCCGTTTAGAAAGCTATAACCCTTGAATGATCGGGTCTGCCTTAAAAAGGTATCAAGTTCATCGGCGTCATTTTGGGGGCAGGTGTGGCGCTTTGTTTTAGTTAACCTGCTAGCTAATTTTTCTCGAAAGATTGCCTAATACAGTTTCTTAGAACGCGGTGTTAGGCGGTTTTGATACAAGGTTCGATGATTGGAACAATAGTTTACCGCCAATATGACAGGTACACAGAGAAAATCATCTAAGAATTGATTGTGTGCAGAGCAATTTAGTTTTGCCTGCAGTTCTTTATCAAACAGAGATTTGTGTGATGCGTCCTCTTCGCCAGCGGAAGAGAACATATACATTTATAGCAATTGCGACGATGACCGCAAATACGCCTAGAAGAAGCGGTTCTTTCCAAATATCAAGCCAGGAATTAATCTCTCCACTATTAGGATCGGCTGGGTCGTAAAGTATCTCCACCTGCTTGCCAATAGGGAACCGAGTATATCGGTTCCACCAGCGATAATTATTCTGGCTTTGGAGAGTGTACGTTTTGCCATCTGCTTGGAATTCAATAATGGGAATAAAATCGGAATCAAAGGCTGCTTTGTCATCCTCTAACAGCCGCACCACGGTACCTTCGGCAATGCTTCCATTTGCGCTCAACGTGTAACTGCGCCAGCCGAGCCAGACGGCAAGGAGAGCCATTAACACCCAAATAGAATTTAAGGCTACAGCCAGAACTATTTCTTTAAACCGATTGAAAGATTCATTAGAAGATTTTTGAGCATTCATGAAATGTCGCCTTCTGTTATGTAAAGATTATATCCATTAAATTAGAGACGCTCGGCTTACAAGTAAATGAAATTTTCTTCACTTAATATGGCATGCGATAAATTTCTATTGGTTTACTAACTAAACGCCTAACAACTATGGTTTATACAACAAAATGGCTGTCTAATACCTTTTCTCCGCGTATTCATTATTCAATTACCAGCTAGTGTTTATGCGGATCCTATCCCACTGCGCGGCACTTCGCATTACTTTTTGGATGAGAAAATTATAGCATCGAAGCCAGTTGCAATCATTAATGACCCCCGCATCGCCGCCTGTGAGCGCGCCGAATGGAAAGCGCTGGCGGGATGACGCAATCTCTTCGCCGCGTCGACCCCGCCTATTAATCCCGACATCCAAAATCTGGTCGGAATTGCACTAACCCTGACGACGATTTTGGGTGGATAATTTGTTTTGGCGTAGGTGTAACGATGGAATTTGTCAGGATTTCGCTTGGGATCGCGCTGTTCTTTTCGCCTTTGGCCTCTGCCATGGCGTTTATGGTTACGTATGGTCAATACATGCATCATTATCCGGACAAAAGGAAATCGTTAAAGCTGGCAGCGGAGGCCGCTCTCGTGACGCTGGCATTCTTTATCCTGTTGTCTTTCGCCATCGGTTTTCTGCTTGAAAACATAATAGGCCTGCAAAGCCCATAAATGCAAATCATTCGTTGAAAAAGCGCTCTCCCAAAGCTTTCGCATTTGGGGGAGCGTGGGAGGGGGTTGGTTGTGGTCGATTGATGTAATCTACTCGTTTACAAACTCATCGCAAATACGCCAGAGTTTCTCCTCATCTTCTTGATTTCTAAACTCGCATTCGAGCTCTGTGCGGTCTTGATAGAATTTCCCGCTGACGCCTTCCAACTCGGGGGCGCTGGCCAGCCAGACGGCCGTGTCCGCGCCCTGCGCGATGGTGCGCCCGCCGGAATATTGCCTCAGGCGCTGGACCATCTCAGGCTCGGCATTGCGGTATAGTCCGGTCGCGGTGATCAGGCCGGGCGTCATGGTGTTGGCGCTCACGCCCGTCCCCGCCAGGCGACGCGCAAAGGCCCAGGTCAGCAGGCGGTCGCAGGCCTTCGACTGGGCATAGGCCTTGAAGCTCTCGAAGGGGCGGCGCTCGAACTGCAGGTCGTCCAGGTCCAGGTCGTGGGCGAAGGACGAGGCCACGTTGACGATCCGCGCCGGGGCGCTCTTTTTCAGGGGGGCGAGCAGCTCCCGCGTCAGCAGGAAGTAGGCCAGCACGTTGACCGCGAAGGTCAGTTCGATGCCGTCGGCGCTGTCGATTTTTGGCAGGCTCCCGCGGTTGCTGGCTGCATTGTTGATCAGCACGTCCAGGCGGTCGTAGCGGCGGCGGAATTCGCGCGCGAAGGCGCGGATCGATTCCTGGCTGGAGGCCTCGAAGGACATCACGACCGGTTCTGGGTTGCCGTGAGCGATCTCGGCCGCGAGCTGTTTCCCTTTTTCGAGATCCCGGCAGGCCAGGATGATTTCCGCGCCCAGCGCCGCCAGCTGCCTGGCGATCTCTTTCCCGACCCCGGAGGTCGGACCGGTGATAATGACGCGCTTGCCTTGCATGGAATTCATTTAATTGCTCCTTTGTCTTTACGTCTACCGCATAAAAAGTGTTGCCATGGCAGCAACTATACCGATGTTTCGAGTTTCAGACAATATCGAAAACGGGTAGTCTTTTTATAATGGAAAACTCAAAAAATTACGCGCTTTGCGGTTCAAGAACCAAGCATACATTATAGGATGACCGATCTGAGATCGGATCGGTGTAAAATTGATTTACTGCTTCTTGCATATTTTCCTGAATTTTGTTTGATCGAATTACCTGCATAATTCAGGAATTTTGTTCAAATATTTACGCAGCACTCTGTGGGAGGACGAAGCATGGCCATCCAACGTGACCCCGAAGGGCATGAAACGCGTGAGCTATCCCGCCTGTACCCGGATTTCTCGGGCTGCTCGGTGCTCGAGATCGGCTGCGGCGACGGCCGCCTGACCTGGCGTTACGCTGCCGGGACCGCGCGCGTGGTCGCCATCGACCCGGATGCGGTGCGGTTGGAGCGCGCCATCCGCGACCGTCCGCCCGGCTTCGAGCAGGTCGCGTTCCTCAACCTGGGCCTGGAGCCGTACGCCGCACAGGCCAAAGAGAAATTCGACCTGGCGATCCTGGCCTGGACGCTTTGATAAATCGTCCCCGAGAGCATGGTCCATGCTCTGGAGACAATTCATACGCTGCTGAAGCCCGATGGCTGCCTGCTGGATTTGCGCCCGCTGGGCCTCCCGGCTGAGTTGTCAGCCCTGACCGGGAGCGGTTGGCAGGCCCTCGGTCGGATCCAGGAGACGGACGACTTCGTCGAGTACCGGCAGGCGGCCGAAGCCGTCGCGCAGGTGCTTGATCGGGGTCTGTTTGTCTTGGAACAAAAAGGCCAGTACGATTACCTGATCTATGCCGATTCGCTGGATGAACTGGGGGCATACCTGGCCGAAGAGTGGAAAGATGCAGCCATCCCCCCGCAAGTGCTGGCGCAGGCGGAAGCGCTGCAAGCGGTCCAAATCTCCCTGCGGGATTTCATCTACGCCGGCTTGATGCAGCCGCGTTATAAATAAAAAACGGACGGGGGGGTAGCGGGTACGCGTACAAAGTATTGGGCGAAAGCCCAGCCGCTCGCCCTCACGACATCGTACCCGCCTGTACCCGAAGGGTGAAGGGTAAGTACCCCTGAAGCGTAGCGGAAGGGGCGAACTGCGGAGCAGTTACGGAGTGCGTTGCATTAGTCCCATTTTAAAGAGAATATCCCATCTACAACCAGTTTCGTTTGTGCCAAAACCAAATAATTATCCCGATCGGTACTACTGTCACGACTATCACTGAAATAAGAAATGGGATCGTTAAGTTTTCTGGATGTTGCTTTATGTGTATATATTCTATTACATCCGTGACTGCCACAACTATTGTCACCATGAGGATCAATCTTGTAGTAAGTTTCATATTAGTCTCTTTTACTGTCCGGTAATCCATTCAAGGGATCCTATTCTTGGACCCCTTGTGTAAAAGCCCAGACTAATCTTCTACCAATTGCAAATTGGACGAGTTGCTATCTGCGTTGCTGTATTCCGACCTGCCTTAGTGGTCCAACGGTTTGCGGCCTCGTCCTGTAAGGGCCTCGTCCCCGCAGGCAGTCTGACCCGCGAGTAAGGTGTGCCGGTTATGTTAGGCGCGGGCGACTGAATCCCTTGACACTTGGCAAGTGCAGCACCTTACTGGCTGCCGAAGTGCCTCGCAACGATGATCGTCGCCTCCGTTCGCAGCCTGTCGGGCACCGAGAGCGTCACGTTGACCTTCCCGCCCGAGAACAGTCCGGCCGAACGTGCCCCTGGGCTGCGCACGGGTATGCCGGCTTGGCGCAGCACTTCGACCAGCTCGAACACCGCGGCCGGGGAGACCTTCTTCAGCGGAGTCAATTCCGACCACGGCTCATTGGGATCGAGCGGCGGCTGCGGCGTGGTTGCTGCCATTCGTATGCCCCCACCCATGTTTATCTCATCCTGTATTCGTAGCCATTCATCGTTCGGCATACCCGGTTCTTCGTTTCCCATTGATGACACCTCCCATGTTCCCACCCTGCGTTGTCCCGTCAGGGACAATGTACCGGCGGGGTGAATTTGCACGCTTATTGGATATTATTGCACAAATTTACACAAAACGCAGCCCTCGCCGCCGTCTGCCCCGCGAGGGCATCGGCCCGAGACGAGGTGCAAAGTGCTGGACGAAAGTCCAGCCGCTCGGCCTCATGCTCGTTTTGCAGTCAGATCTTTGTCTTCCATTTCCCAGGCGTGATCGAGCGTGTGGTACGCTGTGTGCCGGATCAGGTACCGCAGCGGCCAATTGCGGGCCATTTTGCTCTGGGAATGAAACGCCCGAATTGCGTTGCAATAGGCCTCGCGATGCGCTTTCATTCCCTTCTTGGTCAGCATTGCCTCATCAGGGGTAACCACGCCGAGCTTCTTCGCCCAGTCCTGCTCCGCGGCAAACGTATGACGGACGATGCGGTCCCGATCTCGCCCTCCGCCGCGCGGACCCCGCTGCATCTCCGCCGACACGCGCGCACGCACCTCGTCGAAAAACGCCCAGCACGCCCGCATTAGCCTCAGTTCACGCTCCAATGCTTCGCCCGACATGGCTTGCTGGTCGATGCCCGAAAACGCGAACGAGATACCCCAGAAGTCGGTTGAACCCGTGCCCGGATAGTGCTCGACCACGTCGACGACAGTGGTGGCCGCAAACGCGGCCTCCATCCCGGCCAGCTTCGTCACCGCTGCATAACGTGGAACGTAGGAGAGTAAGCGTTCGATCGCAGCCTCCTCGGTCTTTGCCCCGCGCTCGAGACCGGGCCAGTCCGCTGCCACCGCTACCACCTTCTTGCCCTTCGGTCCGATTTCTAGTGTCACTCGAATATGGTTAGCCATAGCTCCTCCTATCACACTAGTTCCTGCCATCGCACACCCTTCAGACAGCGCGCTGGTTGCAATTCTATCCCACCAGCCTGCCACGTTCATGACGGGATCTAATACGACTGCACCGGACTATTCGGCAAGCCGCGCCGTCATTCAGCCTTTTCTTCCCCCGATTTGGTGTTTAATCTTGACACTTCCATTAATCGGTAGCCCGCATTGCTGGAACGGTTTAGGCTGGATACCGTGCTCCCATCGGACATCAATCAAATATCGAGGGGTTGCAGACTGTTCATACCCAGAATCAGCGAGACTTCGCTGCCATGATGCAGATCATGTTCCAGCACATGGTAGATCACCCAACTGCGCGATACCTCGTATGTCTGGCCATCCCATTCATCCGGGAAAGTCTTAGCACAATCGGCTGGCGTCCAGCGCTGCAAGCGAGATTCAATGAATGCCCATGTCTCGTCGAGTCCACGTACCAGTTCCGCCGCGCTGCGTTCTGGTGAATCACGTTGGCCCCACAGCATGTACTCGTTCATCATGTCGTCAGCATCTTGTAGAGTGCCACTGAACCACCCTGCCCGAACCGAAATAATGTGCTGCGCAATCTGCCCAAGCGGCCACATACTCGGGGCGGGTTGCAGCAAGAGTTGCTCATTCGTCAGAGGGGCGATGCATTTTTGCAGCTTTCCGTTATAGCCTCGCCAGTTCTCATAAATCACATCTAATGTCGATTGCGTATCCTGTTGCATTTATTTCTCCTTGAGGATCAATATCCTCATTAATAGCCTCATTCGACTTGTATGTCCAGCTCAATCCAGTTCTACTCAAGACCGCCATCGATGCGAAGGTCGCCAAACCTTGGAAAATCTCACGGTAACATTCCGCTTTGAGGCAACGATACCCCGAAAGTAACATTTGGTCTTGAGGCATCACGGGTGGCCCTCACAAATCCACCTGTGATTGCGCCAGGTGAAAAACGTTGAGCGGCAATTTTGTCGTTCAATTCGCCCATTAATGCAGGACGGCGGGCCTCGGCCCGTCGTCCTGGTTATCGCAATAAGCTTTACGGTGCGGCGAAATCGACGGTGAAGTAGCCGCCCAGCGCACTGCTGTCCACGTAGGCATAGCCGATGCCGATCTCCTTGTAGGTGGTGCTGAAGATCGGGTCGCGGTGAATCGCGCCGCCCGGTCCGATCCACCAGTCGTAGGCCGCCTGGGCGTTGCCGCCGTACTGCGGTGGAGCAGCAAAGGTATTCTCAGTCGAGGCCGAAGCCGAATAGCCCTGGTCTGCGATGCGGGTCTTGTAGGTCGAGCCGTCCGTGCCGATGTGACTCAGGTTGCTGTTGCAGGCCATGTCGATGCTGTGGCCCATGGCCGCGGCCGACAACTTTGGGTTGATGGTGTAGGGTGGCAGTCCCTGCGCGGCGCGGGCGGTATTGAACAGGACCAGGATCTGGCTGACGTAGTCAGCACTTTTGACATAGGTGCAGGAGCCGCTGGTGCCCGTGCCGGTCCCGGTGAAACCGCTGGAGGTCGTAGCGGTGGGGCCGGCCGCAGCGGCGGTGCCGGTCGTAGCGGTGGTGCCGGTCGCAGAGGACGTTCCGACGGCGATCGTGAGCCAGATAAACTGGTTCCCGCTGATCTTGAAATCCTGATCGGCGGAATCCCGGATGCTGTAATACCCGATATACGTACCAGCCTGTGTTGGGGCGGTCATATCGACCGAAATATCAATGGTCTGGCCCGGAGCGGCGGTCGTCAGCGGGGTCGTCACCGGAGCGTCCATTTGAGTGCCATGCCCGAAGACCAGTGCATAATCCGGGCCCCAGGTGCAGGTGCCCGAGTTTTTAAGACGCCAGGTCTTGACGAAGCTTTCACCCGGATTGAAGTTGGTATTGTCCTGGACGGTGACATCCGCTACGAAATCGGCAACATTGGTACAGTCCGGTATATTGGTTGCCGCGGGCGCCTGGGTCACGCTGACCGTGGTCGCCGCCTCGGTCGGCGGGACGGGGGTATCGGTCGCGGGTAGCGTTGGAGGTACTTGCGTCTCCGTCGGCGGGACGGGTGTTTCAGTGGGCGGTGGTTGTGTTGGTTCGGCTGTAGGGGCTGGTGAGCAGGCAGAAATGAGAATGACAAACAGGACAATTACAATTAAGCAGGACTTGGCTTTCATCGCGGCTCCTTTTTATTGGGACGATTATAGCCCGAATTGTCATTTATTTGTGTAATTTGCTATCCCGGATGTGGGGTAAAATCCAGGGTGTTTGCCTGTAATCTACCGGAGGAAATATGCGCCTTGAAGATTTGAATTGGATGGAGGTCGAAAAATATCTCGAAGGCGAAGACCGGCTGATGCTGGTTCTGGGCGCCACCGAGCAGCATGGCTACCTGAGCCTGCTGACCGATGCCAAAGTGCCGCAGGCGCTGGCTGACTCCGCTTCGCAGCAGACCGGTGTGCTGGTAGCCCCACCGTTGAACTTTGGCTGCTCGCCGTATTTTCTGGCCTATCCCGGCACGTTCAGCCTGCGTGTGACGACTTTCGTCTCCGCCGTCGAGGACCTGGTTCGCTCAGCCCACGGGCACGGCTTCCGTCGCATCTTGGTGTTGAACGGCCACGGCGGCAACAGCCCCGCCCGCCACCAGCTGGTGGAGGTCGCCAACGCGCTGCCCGGGCTGCGCATCCGCTGGTACGATTGGTGGCAGTCCCATTCGATCGAGGCAGTGGCACGCGAACATGGCCTCAAGCCCTCGCACGCCAACTGGCTGGAGGCCTTTTCTTTTACGATTGTCGGCGACCTGCCCGAGGGGGAGAAGACCCCGCCGCACGTACCCAGCGCGGTGCTGGATGCCAAGACCGCCCGCGAGGTCTACGGGGACGGCTCGTTTGGCGGTCCCTACCGCGCCAGCGAGGCGCTGATGCACGAAATCTTCGCGGCGGCCCTGCAGGATGTGCTGGAAATGTTGAAATTCGAATGAAATCGCCCTTGACTCGGCCCTTCTAAGTCGGTATAATAATATTTCGTTGGATGATATGAAATTCTGAGCAGCCGTACGGCGAGCGCTTGAGAAGAATGCTCTCAAAGCGCTTGCCTTTGTTTGTCTCACGTGCATACTCCGAGACGGTGGTTGCTCCTGGCACAACCAGGACTCGCATGGCACACGAGGAGAGGATATAAGTGGAAACTAAAGGGCTGACCGCACTCCGTATTAGTTTAGCATCACCCGAAACGATCCTAAGTTGGTCTTATGGCGAGGTACTCAAGCCGGAAACGATCAACTACCGCCGTCTGCGGCCGGAGAAGGATGGGCTGTTTTGCGAAGCCATCTTTGGCCCGACCCGTGACTGGCAGTGTTACTGTGGTAAGTATAAAAACCCCCGCTATAAAGGCATCATTTGTGACAAATGTGGCGTAGAAGTGACGCGCGCCTCGGTGCGACGCGAGCGCATGGGCCACATTACCCTGGCCACGCCCGTTGCGCACATCTGGTATACGCGGCGCATCCCCTCTTATCTGGGGCTGCTGCTCGATATCTCGCGCCGCAATCTGGACCGCGTGCTGTATTTTGCGCAGTATATCGTCACGTATGTGGACGAGGATGCGCGCCAGAAGGCACTCAAACGCCTGGAAGATGAGATCAGCGTTTCCGAGCACGAGCAGGCAACCGAGATCAACGCCAAGATCGCCGAGATCAAAAAGAAACGTGACCAGAGCCTGGCCGAGATCAAACAGCGTCAAGCCGCACTCGAACAGTCACACGACGAACAGATCGCGGCGAAGCTCGACCCGATCATCAAGGAAGGCCAGAAGCTCGAAAAACAGCTTCAAGATGGGATGGGCCAGCCCGCCAAGAAGGCCATCGTCTTCGAGTTTTCCAATGTGACGATTGCCAAGGCTGCTGAAACCGTTGCCAACAAGCACATCAGCCAGGTGCAAAAGATCGTCCAGAAAGAACTCGAAGTCCTGGAAAACGATCTCAAGGACCAGAAACAACGCGAACTCGAAGAACTCAAGATGGACGCGGCCCGTATCAAAGCCCAGGCCGATGAAGGCATGGAGGCGCTGCGCAGCCAACTTGAAGATCAGTCCAGTGTGGCTCAGAACCAGAACGCGCACGTGCGCGACGAACTGCTGGAACTGCGTCCTTTCACCTTCCTGAGCGAGACCCGTTATCGCGAACTCAAGCAGCGCTGGGGACAGGTCTTCCGCGCCGACATGGGCGCCGAGGCCTTCTTCGATGTTCTCAAGCGTCTGGACCTGCCCAAATTATCCGAAGAATTGTGGCACGAGGTGCGTACCACTAAATCGAAGCAGAAGCGCAAGAAAGCCACTACCCGCCTCAAGGTCGTGGAAGCTTTCCGCCGCTCGAATAACCATCCCGAGTGGATGATCCTGACCGTTTTACCGGTCATTCCCCCCGACCTGCGCCCGATGGTCCAGTTGGATGGTGGCCGCTTCGCCACCTCCGACCTGAACGACCTGTACCGGCGCGTCATCAACCGCAACAACCGTCTCAAGCGCCTGCTCGAGCTGGGCGCCCCGGACGTCATTATCCGCAACGAGAAGCGCATGCTTCAAGAAGCGGTGGACAGTCTGATCGATAACTCGCAGCGCGGCAAGGCACTTTCCCGCCGCGGGCGCCGCGAGCTCAAATCCCTGAGCGATATGCTCAAAGGCAAGAAAGGCCGTTTCCGCCGCAACTTGCTGGGTAAACGCGTCGACTACTCCGGCCGTTCGGTGATTGTGGTCGGTCCGCAGCTCAAGCTCTTCCAATGCGGCCTGCCCAAGAGCATGGCACTGGAACTGTACCGCCCGTTCGTGATCTCCCGCCTGGTGTCGCACAATTACGCTGCAAACGTCAAGGGTGCACGGCGGCTGATCGAACGCAATCGCCCTGAGGTCTGGGAGGTGCTCGAGGAGGTCATCAAAGACCGCCCGGTGATGCTCAACCGCGCACCAACCTTGCACCGCTTGGGCATTCAGGCCTTCGAACCGATACTGATCGAGGGTTCGGCCATCCAGCTTCATCCACTGGTGTGCACGGCCTTCAACGCTGACTTCGACGGCGACCAGATGGCTGTCCACGTACCGCTTTCTCAGAAGGCGGTGCAGGAAGCCCGTGAATTGATGCTGGCCTCGCGCAACCTGCTCAAGCCGGCGGACGGTGAGCCGATCATCTCGCCCTCCAAGGATATGGTTTTGGGTGTGTACTACCTGACCATGAACCACGACGAACCTCATCTTGGGGATGGCCGCATCTTTGGTGATTATGACGAGGTCGAGTTAGCCTATCAATTGGAGCAGGTCGACATTCACAGTAAGATCCAACTGCGTTCTTCCACGTATTATGCCGAAGATGGCATGCGTCTGGAAGAGCCGGTAACGCGCATGATCAAGACGACTGTCGGGCGCGTCATTCTGAACCGCATCCTGCCCGAAGAGGTACGTTTTGTCAACGAACCGCTGGAAAAGGGCGCTGTCAAAGATCTGGTTGCGGATGTCTATGAATTATGTGGCCAGGATCGCACCACCCTGGTGGCGGATGCGATCAAGGACATCGGTTTCAAATATGCCATGCGTTCGGGTATTACCCTGGCGGTGGCCGACATTACCATCCCGGCCGAGAAAACCAATATTATCAACGATTCCTTGCAACAGGTCGAGTTGGTGCAGCGCGACTTCCGCCGTGGTCTGCTGACCGACCAGGAACAGAACGAGCGCGTCATCCAGATCTGGCAGGAGACTACCGGCAAGGTGGCTGAGGCGGTCAAGAAGAACATGGACCCGAATGGCAATCTGGCGACCATGGCCAACTCCGGCGCGACCAAGGGCGGTTTCGGCCCGATCTCGCAGCTGGCTGGTATGCGTGGTTTGATGGCTGACCCGTCCGGGCGTATTATCCCGCTACCGATCCGTTCCAACTTCCGCGAAGGGCTGACCGCGCTGGAATACTTCATCTCGACCCACGGCGCCCGTAAGGGTCTGGCGGACACAGCTCTGCGTACTGCTGATGCCGGTTACCTGACCCGTCGTCTGGTGGATATTGCTCAGGACGTGATCATCAATGAATATGACTGCGGCACTAAAGACGGCATCTGGATTCGCAGATCGGACGATGTAGCCGGCCAGGCGATGAGCAGCCGTCTGTATAGCCGTTTGCTGGCTGAACGCGTGATCGATCCCAACTCGGGCGAAGTGGTCGCCGAACGGGATGATGTCATCGACCACGAACTGGCACGCCTGATCGCCAATACTGGCGTTGAAGAAGTCAAAGTCCGTTCACCATTGACCTGTGAACTGACCCACGGCATCTGCTCCGCCTGCTATGGCATTGACCTGGGCCGCGGTGATATGGTCCAGCTTGGTTCGGCCGTCGGAATTGTGGCGGCCCAGTCGATCGGTGAGCCCGGTACCCAGCTAACCCTGCGTACCTTCCACACCGGTGGTGTGGCCGCAGGCGGTGACATCACGACCGGTCTGCCGCGCGTGGAAGAATTATTCGAAGCGCGCAAGCAGCCAAAAGGTGAAGCCGTCGTGGCTGAGATTGCTGGTACGGTGCAATTCTTCCAATCGGAAAAGTATGCCGATCTGCGTCTGGTCAAGGTCGCTCACAGTGAGATGGTCGGTGACGAATTCGAAATACCGGCCGAATGGAAGATCGAGGTCAAAGATGAAGCCGAGGTCAAACCCGGTGATGTCCTGGCAACCCTGGGTGAGGCAACCATTGCCGCCCAGCATGCCGGCCGCGTACGCGTCGAGAAGAAAGCCCGCAAGGTGACCGTCTCCTACGAGCAGAAAGAAGAAGTGGAGTACGAAATCCCGACTACGGCGCGCTTGCTGGTCAAGGATGGCGAAAAGGTCGAAGCCGGATATCCGCTGACCGAGGGTTCGCTCAATCCGCACCGCGTGTTGCGCATTCAAGGCCGTGATGCCTGCCAGATGTACCTGTTAAGCGAAATCCAGAAGGTCTACCGTTCGCAGGGCCAGAATATCCATGACAAGCACTTCGAAGTCATCATCCGCAAGATGATGAGCAAGGTGCAAGTGGTCCGACCGGGTGATACCAAGTACCTGCCCGGGGACGCCGTCGACCGCCTGGAGATCAAAAAAGGCAATGAACTGCTGGTGGCCGAAGGGAAACAACCGGCACGCTTTGGTGAAATCCTGCTGGGTGTAACCAAGGCCTCGCTGAGCACCGACTCATTTCTGTCGGCCTCCTCCTTCCAGCACACGATCAAGGTCTTGGCCGGGGCTGCCATCGCGGCGAGCACCGATCCACTGTTCGGTTTGAAAGAGAATGTGATCATCGGTAAGCTCATTCCCGCCGGGACAGGTTTTATCCCTGGTCGTTTCGCGCTGACTCAACAGGCGATCGAGACCGATCCGGACGCAAGCGATGCTCCTGAAGTCGAGCCTACGGCTGCAGATTAGTTTTCGAAACACTGGGGCGGTCAACCGACCGCCCCATAACTTTTAAATACCATGATGCAACCTTTGGGGGAATGGGTAAGGCGGTTTCCTACTTTAAATCCAACTGACAAACCCTTATAATGATATCGAACTATTTTTCTTATTTGTAATACCGAAGGAGGAGAATATTATGAACCTGCGCAAGCGCGCCTTAACCGTAGTCGCCGTTATCCTGTTGGCCACGCTGGCTTGCGGCCTGCCTAGCGTCGAGACACCAGTGCTGCCCGGACCCGAATCGAATGCCCAGGTCACCGCTGTGATCGAGACTGCCTTAGCTCAGGCAGCACAGACCCTGACCCAGGCTGCTGTCGAGAGCAGCCTGGCCCCACCGCCGACTCCTTCCGACACGACCACCCCGGAGGCAACCGCTACACCCAGCCTGACACCACTACCCAGCCAGAACTCCGCTGCCCAGTGAAACCCCGACACCCATTGTGCCAATGATTTCGGTTTCAGTCGCCACCAACTGCCGGGTTGGCCCCGGCAAGGTCTATGACTACCGGGGTGCCTTGTTACCTGGCCAAACGACAGAGGTGGTCGCGCGAAACAGCACCGGGGACTACTGGTATGTGCGCAATCCTGACCAGCCGGGTGAGTTCTGCTGGTTATGGGGCAATTATGCCACCATAGTCGGCAACACTTCCGTGCTGCCCATCTTCACCCCACCACCCACACCGACGCCAGCCCCGGATTTCAACCTGAGTTACGAATACATGGAAGGCTGCGTGGGGTTTGATCCAGGTTTCAAAGTTACCAACACAGGCGGTGTAACCTTCAAATCAGCGCAGGTGTATGTCAAGGATAAAGTAACCAGCTCAACCATTACTGACAGTATCGATCTGTTCGACAAGCGCAGTGGCTGTATTATCTCTAATGCGATTCCGACCCTGACATCGGGAAATTCGGGCTGGGTTTACGGCAACTCCTTTGGCTACAATCCTGCCGGGCACCAGATGACGGCCACGATCAAGCTGTGCACCGAGACCGGCCTGGGCGGTTTATGTGTCAGCAAGAGCCTCGATTTCAAGCCCTAGTTGTTCCGAACCTTTGGAAAACAGAGGCGGCCGATCCGGCCGCCTCTGTTTTACTTTACATTCAGCGAAAGTTCGTCGTAAGCTGTGACCAGAGCCGACATGCGCAGTGGCGTCATCAGCAACCTTAAAACGACGATGGCTGCGTGCGGCAGTCAGAACTCCCTCCCTTAAAAAGCGAAAGGCCTCCATTTCCAAATCCTTTTACTTGGGATACCTGCATAGCGAGGATACAATATCGCTGGAGGAGCGGCAAGAAACGCGGCTTGGGATTTTGTCCTTGACGCTTTTCCTCTTCTCCCTTAAGATAAGCGGCGAGATTTATAGAACAAATATGCGCCCTTTTTGGGGTGCATTCCGGGAGTTTTTTATGGAACTTGGATTAGTCCGCAAAATTGACATCGACCAGGAGATGCAGCAGGCGTACCTGGACTACGCCATGTCCGTCATCGTCTCCCGCGCCTTACCCGATGCCCGCGACGGTCTCAAACCCGTCCAGCGCCGCATCCTGTATGCCATGTACGACATGGGACTGCGAGCCGAGAGCGCGTATAAGAAGTCCGCGCGTATCGTCGGTGAGGTGCTGGGAAAATACCACCCGCACGGCGACTCGGCGGTTTACGAAGCGATGGCGCGCATGGCGCAGGAATTCTCTGTGCGCACGATTCTGGTGGATGGACAGGGTAACTTTGGTTCGATCGACGGGGATCCCCCGGCTGCCATGCGTTACACCGAAGCGCGCCTGGCGCTGCCCGCCCTGGATCTTCTGGCCGATATTGGCAAGAGCACGGTCGATTTTGCCGCAAACTTCGACGATACCTTGAGCGAACCGACCGTCCTGCCTGCGGCTATTCCCAACCTGCTGGTCAACGGCGCGACCGGGATTGCCGTCGGTATGGCGACCTCCATTCCGCCGCACAACCTGTCCGAGATAGTGGACGCGCTGGTCTATATGCTCGAGCATTGGGAAAAACTGGATGATGTCTCCATCGGGCAGTTGATGAATTTCGTGCAGGGACCGGACTTCCCGACCGGCGGCGTGATCGTGCAGGAAAAAGACGAGGAGGGTATCGAAGCCGCATACGGGTCCGGGCGCGGGCGGGTCACAATCCAGGCCCGCGTGCACATCGAGGAAATGGAGCGCGGTAAAAGCCGCCTGATCGTCACGGAGTTGCCTTACACGGTCAATAAATCCAGCCTGATCGAGCGCATCGCCGACCTGGTCCGCGACGGTGTCATCGAGGGGATTAGCGACCTGCGGGATGAATCTGACCGGCAGGGCATGCGCATCCTGATCGAAATGACCAAGAATGCCGACCCCGAATCCATCCTGGCCCAGTTGTACAAGCGCACACCGATGCGCAGCACGTTCAGCATCATCCTGCTGGCGCTGGTGGATGGCGAGCCGCGTATGCTGAGCCTCAAGCAGGCCCTGCGCGTCTACATCGAGCACCGCCTGACGGTCATCAAGCGCCGCAGCCAGTACGACCTGCAGCGCGCCCAAAATCGCGCGCACATCCTGGAAGGATTGCTGGTTGCGCTCAAGCATCTGGATGAGATCATCAGCCTGATCAAGAGTTCCCCCGATGTCGACTCGGCCCGCACGCGCCTGATGAAACGTTATAAACTGAGCGAGATCCAGGCCAACGCCATCCTGGATATGCAACTGCGCCGCCTGGCCGCTTTGGAGCGCAAGAAAATCGAAACCGAATACAAGGAAATCCAGGGGTTGATCAAGGAACTGGAAAGCCTGCTCAAGTCACCCAAGCGGATGCGCGCCCTGGTCGCGAGCGAACTGCTGAGCGTCAAGGAAGCCTACGGTGACAAGCGCCGCACCCAGATCGTCAATCTGAAGGGCGGTACGCAAAAGCAAGCCGTGCTGACCGCCAGCCAGCTGCTGCCTGAGCAGATGGTGTGGGTCGGTGTGACGGGGGACGGCAGCGTGGGCCGGACCGCTGAAGACAAGGCGCCGCGACTCTCCGGCAGTGAGGCACCACGCCTGTTGGTACACGCCTCCACGCATGATACGCTCTACCTGGTCTCTGAGCGCGGAATGGCTGCAGCTGTAGCCGTCCATACTTTGCCCGAAGTGGGCAAACTCTCCGAAGGGATAGCCTGGCACAAAGTCTCGCCGCTGCGTTCCACCGATCCGTTGGCGGCGGCCTTTGCCCTGCCAGCCCAGAAATCCACTTTGCCCGAAGAGACTTGCGTGCTGACCGTCACGCGCGGTGGCATGCTCAAGAAGAGTCTGGTAAGCGAACTGCCCGGTCCCTCGGCGCAGACCTTCGCACTGGCACGCGTCAACGAAGGCGATACGCTTGGCTGGGTGGCCCTGACGGACGGTAGCAACGAGGTCCTGCTGGCGACTGCCAAGGGCTTTGCCATCCGCTTCAAGGAGGATGACGTGCGCCCGATGGGACTGGTCGCGGCCGGTGTCAACGGCATCAAGCTGGGTGTGGGTGACTCGGTCATCGGCGCGCAGGTCCTGCCGCAGAAAGGGGAAGTGTTCCTGATCGCCTCGGACGGCAAGGGCAAGCGCGTGGCTGTCAAGGATTTTCCGGTCCAGGGGCGCTACGGCCGCGGCGTGATCGCCTGGCAATTGCCGCCCAAGGTGGTGCTGACCGGACTGGCGCTGGGCAAGGGCACGACCGTTGTAACCCTGCAGTTGCTCAAAGCTGCCCCCAAGCAGACCCGCCTGGACGCCGCCCCGCTGCGCAAGCGCGCGGCCGCGCGCGGCGGCTCGGTGCAGGAAGTCAAGGCCGGCGACGCGGTCATCGGCCTGACCGAAACCTGGGAGATGGCGCGTTTTGTCGAGCCGAGGGCGGTAGAGACCAAAGCTACCGGTAAGCCCAAGAAGACCTCCGGGAAAAAGAAAGTCGCGAAAAGTTCGAAAAGTCCAAAGAAGACTGCCCCCAAAAAGCCTACCACGAAGAGGAAGAAATAAGCGCACCGAGACGCACCCAAAGGTGCGTCTCGGTATTTAATGCCGTGTTACAATTTATTCACCCCATTTTTGGAGACGTCGATGACTCATTACAAACTGGCCTTTCTCGGTTTTGGCAACGTCGGGCGCGCACTGGCGCAGTTACTGCTGCGCAAGCGCGATGAACTGCAGGGACGTTACGATCTCACCTTCAGCGTGACCGGTATCGCCACCGCCCGGCATGGTTCGCTGGCCAATCCCAGCGGGGTCGACCTGACCGGCGCACTGGGCCTGATCCGCAATGGCCAGTCGCTCAACCTGGTCACCAAGACCCTGATTGCTGATGCGCAGGATTTCATCCAAAAGTGCGGCGCGGACGTGTTGTTCGAGAACACGCCCGTCAATCATGCCAGCGGCCAGCCGGCGATCGACCACGTCCGCGCGGCGCTGAAAGCGGGGATGCATGTCTGCACCGCCAATAAGGGCACAGTGGTGCATGGCTACCGCGAACTGACGGCGCTGGCCGAAAAAATGGGCAAGAAGTTCTACTTTGAATCTACCGTGATGGACGGCGCGCCGATCTTCTCGCTCTTCCGTGAAGCCATCCCGGCGGCGCAGTTGAAGTCCTTCCGAGGCGTGCTCAATTCGACCACCAACCTGATCCTGACCCGCATGGAAGAGGGCGAATCGTTCGACCAGGCACTCAGTTATTGCCAGGAGATTGGCCTGGCCGAAACCGATCCCTCGGCCGATGTCGACGGCTGGGACGCGGCCATTAAGGTCGCGGCTTTGGTCACGGTACTGATGGACGCCCCGTTTACGCCCCAGCAGGTCGAACGTACCGGCATCCGGGCCATTACGCCGGAGATGGTCGCCAAGGCTAAAAGCCAGGGCAAACGCATCAAGCTGGTCTGTTCGGCTCAAAAGGAGTCCGGGGCGGTGACCGGGCGCGTCGCGCCGGAACTGGTGCCGGTCTCATCGCCGCTGTACAGCGTGGAAGGCTCGACCTCCATCGTCCAGTTCACGACCGATGTGCTGGGCGAGTTATCAATCGTCGAGGCTGATCCAGGCCCGCATACCACAGCCTACGGCCTGCTGGCCGATTTCATCAACGCCGTGACGCGTTGAATTTTGTAAGAGGGACACATGTCAAAAGAAATCAAGCTCACCCGGCAAATGCTGTTGGATTGCCTGCAGAAAGAGTGGGGACAGTATATCGCCGCTTACCAGCGGCTCTCATCAGATGAACAGCGTGCATTTTTAGAACGCCAGGGATATCCCAGCCTGCACGACCTGCTGGCACATATCTGCGCCTGGTGGGAGGAGGGGCTGCAGATCGTGGCCTCCATCCTGGACAACGCTGAACTACCCAAGCGCGAATACGACGTGGATGCCTTCAACATTGAAGCCGTCCGGCGCTTCGAGACCTGGACCCAGGACGACCTGCTGGCGCATTACGAGAACCTGCGCGAAGCATGGCTCGACCTGGTGGCCGAGCTGCCCGAAAACGCTTACGACAACCGGCGCATTGCCGGCTGGATGCACGCTGTGGTAACCGAGCACGCCGAGGAGCATAAGATCGGCTGAGCTTGCCAGGCATTCAACTTTGCGGGTTTCGATTCGGAGGGAGAGATGGACAATCCAAGTGAGGTTTTCGTCGTTTCCGCTGTACGCACGGCCATCGGGGTGGGCAAACCGGGTGGGGCGCTGCACCATTACCTGCCGCTTGACCTGGCTGCGCTGGTGATGGCTGAAGCCGTCCGCCGGGCAGGGGTATTACCCGAGCGTGTGGAAGACGTGCTGTGGGGCTGCGTCACACCGGTCGGGGACCAGGGGGCCAACCTGGCGCGGCTGGCGGCGCTCAAGGCCGGTTTCCCGCCCAAGGTCCCGGCTGTGACCATGAACCGCATGTGCAGCTCCAGCCAGCAGGCAGTTCATTTCGGGGCGCAGGCCATCCTGGCCGGCGACATGGAGATCGTCGTGGCGGGCGGGACCGAGATGATGTCGCACCAGCCGATCGGTGCCGACTATCCGGCCGAGTGGCCGCAGGATTTTCCCTACAAGCTGGTGCATCAGGGCACCAGCGCCGAAATGATGGCTGAAAAATGGAACCTGACGCGCGATGAACTGGACGACTTCTCGTACGAGAGTCATATCCGTGCCGGGAACGCGATCCAGAAAGGCTACTTCGAGGGACAGATCGTCCCCGCTGAGCTGCCGGATGGGGGATCCTTCACCGTCGACCAGGGGGTGCGCATGCCGCCCGACCGCGAGAAGATGCGCGCGCTCAAACCGGCCTTCAAAGCGGACGGCGTGGTCACGGCCGCCAACGCCAGCCAGATCAGCGATGGAGCCGCCGCGCTGGTGCTGGCTTCACCGTCTGCGGTTGGGCGCTACAACCTGACGCCGATGGCGCGCTTGGTGACCCGTATCGTGGTCGGCACCGACCCGGTGCTGATGCTGGATGGTCCCATTCCAGCAACACAAATGGCGCTCCAGAAAGCTGGTTTGACCTTGGACCAGATGGACCTGATCGAGATCAACGAGGCTTTCGCCAGCGTGGTGCTGGCCTGGGCCAAAGAACTGCGACCCGATCTGGACAGGGTCAATCCCAACGGCGGCGCCATTGCCCACGGGCACCCGGTCGGTGCGACGGGCGCGATCCTGCTGACCAAAATGATCCATGAGCTGGAGCGGCGCCAGGCGCAGTATGGGCTGGTGACCATGTGCGCCGGTCACGGCCAGGCTACCGCCACGATCATCGAAAGAGTATAAAAAGAACACTGCCCCGGATAAATTCCGGGGCAGTGTATTTATTTTTTGTCTCTTGATTTTGCAAGTGCCCTTTCTAGATTTTCCTTTACCCTAAATTTTACAATTTTGCTGATTAAACCCAATGGCAGCGGTCGATCCAGGGGAAATCTGACCGTGCCTCTGGCCATTTTGTAAACAGCCAGTTCGTCTTTGAAGTGCTCGATCCCGGATGAGGTCGGATAGAAGCCGATGTGATTTTTATGGGCGGCGAAATGCACCAAATTGCCTTTTAACCTAAAGGTGGGAATTTGATAACTGATGGTCTCTTCCGCCTGAGGTGCCGCTGCTTTGATTACTGCCCGCAGTTCCTGCAATATCACCTGCACGTCTTGGGGAAAGCCAGCGATATAGGCGTCGATGTCTTTGGGAGATGGTCTTTTTGTTTCCACGATCATCCTTTTGTTTCGGCAACTTACAGATCTTGTGGGTGACAGAGCAGGTGCCTGGAGCATGGGTTTGGGAAATTATGTAAAATCAAGTATAGTGTAATACAAGACGGAATTCAACGTCCAATTAATGCGTCAAAACCGCTACGCTATCCCCAATCTCTGGTCTGTTGATGGGCTTTTGGGCACGCAAAAACATTGTATATTTTTTTTGGGGGGGAAATGACTCTGCTCATCGTGCCGGTATAGGTTTTAGCTGAAGGGAGTGTGTTCTCGTGAAGCAGACAAAAGACCTAATGTTTCTTGTTGTTTTTGTCAGCCTGGCTGTCTTGCTAGTCAGTTGTGACATGCCTCAGCCGGGTACCACGCCCCTGCCCCCTCCGCACGACGTCAGCATCCTTGAACCATCGGACGGCGACACTCTGTCGCTTGGCTCCATTACTATTAAACTCGAGGGTATCAGTTCTACTGGCATCGAAGATTTTGAAGTGCTGATCAACGGCAGCCTGCTCGGTCTGTTCGCGCCCAGCATGACCGGTTCGGGGTCGGGTGATGGGACCAGGTTCTACACCGAAGTGCCTTGGACGCCGCCGGCCGCCGGTGATTACAAGATCCAGGCGCGCGCTAAAAGCGCGGACGACCAGTTCAGCCCCAGCGTCTCGATCGATGTGACCGTGGGTGAGACCCTGGCGGCCGAACCGGGACCGATTTCGATCCAGACCGTTCCCGGCCTCAAGCCTACCAAGCAGAACTGGCAGGCACTTTCGACGAAAAATGCCAACTGTCGCGCCGGGGCGGGCACGAATTTCAATGAGGCCGGTTTCGTCCCAGAGGGAGTAATGGCCGAAGTCGTCGGCCGCAACGCGCAGGGGAACTGGCTTGAAGTGCTCAACCCGAATGGGAAGGGGACCTGCTGGGTCTCGATCATCGCTTTTGAGGTGAATTTTACGGTGGACGAATTACCGGTCCACGAAAGCGATGCCCAACCGCTGCCGGGAAAAACAGGAGAGCCGTCGAATGGTCAGAAAGCGACCGGCTGCCTGATCACCAATTCCCTGACCGGCGCGTCGGAGTGCATCTCCCCCTGCCCGGTCGGCGCAACCGGTCCGGCCTGCACGCCCTGATGACGGTTTGATTTTCACCAGCGGCTCAAGGCTGGCATGGATCCGGATGCAAAGAGGGCGCCAGCGCTTTGGCAATCGCCTCGTCGGCACTGATCGCATTCCACAGCGCCTGGTCTTCGGCGGTGTCCCACTGCCAGACCAGCCAACCATCGAAGCCGTACTGGCAAGATTCTGCCTGCCAGCGGGCCAGCGCCCGCGCTCCCTGCGCCGCCGAAGCGTAGTTCTGGTGAAAGGCTCCGAATTCGCCCAGGATGATTGGCTTGGCTTGCATGTCCTTGATACCGAAGTTGGTGACGTGCCCGGCCAGGTCAAGCGAAAAGCCGGGATAGGCATGCAGGTCGATGAAATCCGCCGAAGATTGCCAGATGGCAGGTTCGGTCGCCACCAGCCGCGGATCGCCCACGTTGACGGGGATCGGTCCTTGCGGGACGAAGAAGCCGACTGACACCAGCGCAGTTGGATCAGTCTCCAGTATCAGCGCCCGCGCCCGGTCGATGTAATAGACCAATCCCTCGTCGATCATCGCCTGGCGGTCGGCAGCGGAGGTCATGTCATAGGTTTTTCCATTGGCAGTTGTGACCATTTGGGTCAGCGTGAAGGGCGGGTCAGCGTTGGAAAAGTAGACTTCATTGCGCAGTTCGAAGGAGAAGATGTTTTCGATCGGCGCGCCTCGCTCGACCAGCGCACGATACAAATCCGCGAAGACCATGCCGTGCGCGTCGACGCCGCCGGGTGTGAGCAGCTGCACATTGGTGGACGTGAAGGTCTCGCAGCAGTAGCGGTTTTGGAGTTCGCCGTAGTGACCGCCGGGTAGCCAGTCGAGCGTGAAGATGACGTAGACCTCGTTCGCAGCGGCTTTACGCAGGAAGTCGGCCAGGTTGTCGACGTAGCCGGGCCGGAAATCCGTCTCGTTCCCGACGAATCCAGTGACGGAATTGGTCAGGAAGACGCGCACCACGTTGTAGCCCAGTGCGTGCATGCGCTGCAACGCCGCGCCTGCCGCCTCAGCGTCGTATTGGTCGGTGGCGAAGGTTGCGTCCTGGTAGCGTTGCTCGCCCCAGGCCATGATTTGCTGGGCCGAGTGCATATAGTTGGCGCCACGCGGGACGAAGGTCTGGCCGGTTTCTTTATCGAAGAACTCGCCCACCCCATCCACCAGGCGGATGGCGATACGGTGTTCGGGCAGGGGGATGGTGGTCTGGGAGGGACTGGGGGTGGGATCTGGTGGCTTGGTGGTCTGCGTCGCGGCAAGCGGCGGGACGGCTGAGTTGACCGGCGCTGCTGTGCCCCGGTCTGGGCTGCAGCCGGAACCCAAAATGAAAAGCGCAACCAGTACGGGGATTAAGAGTTGGGACATCCTTGCTCCTATCTGGACTGCCAAGGTAATGCGTCGCGATACCCTGAGCATCAATCTGGACGATTGCAGGTGCTTGTCCCGGCTTGGGGATATCTGCGACAAATTGGATGAATTTCAGTATAGATGAAATCGGGCTGGAATTCAACCACGAAAGCGGATCTGGAAAATAAAAATGCTCCGGAAATTTTCCGGAGCAATCCGTTTTGCTCGCGATTCGAATTTATTTTTCGAACAACTGATGGTATTCGCCGTAGCCTTCCTCTTCCAGCTTTTTACGCGGGATGAAGCGCAGCGCGGCCGAGTTGATGCAGTAACGCAGGCCGGTCGGAGCCGGGCCGTCATCGAAGACGTGACCCAGGTGCGAGTTTGCGTTCTTTGAGCGTACCTCAGTGCGCGGCATGATCAGCTTGAAATCCATGTGCGTGTTTAAGTTGTCTGTTTCCAGGGGTTGGGTGAAGCTCGGCCAGCCGCAGCCCGCGTCGTACTTATCAAGCGAGCTGAAGAGCGGTTCTCCCGAAACCACATCGACATAAATGCCTGGCCGGTCATTGTCCCAATATTCGTTCTGGAAAGGTCGCTCGGTCTCTGCGTGCTGGGTGACCTGGTACTGTTGGGGCGTGAGCCGCTCACGCAGTTCCTTGTCGGATGGTTTGGTATAAGGTTTCATCACATGCTCCTGTCGCTGGTAAGTGTACTTAATAGGTGCAGCTAAAATGATAAATCTTACATCTGCTGGCGGTCAGGATCGTCAGCAACCGGATTTCATAATCCCCTCGACTGGCATATAATCATCTCATGCAGCATATTGCCTACATAGCCTTGGGGACAAACCTGGGCGACCGGTCTGCCAATCTGCGCGCGGCGCTCGAGGCGTTCCCGCCGGATGTCCGCGTGCTGGCTGAGTCCCACGTCTATGAGACGCCGCCCTGGGGGTACTCTGACCAGCCGGCTTTCCTCAACATGGCCGTCAGGGCCGAAACCGACCTGGAACCGGGGGCGCTGCTTGGGTATTTGAAACAGCTCGAGGCGCAGCTGGGACGCGAGCCAACCTTCCGCAACGGTCCGCGCCGGATCGATCTGGACATCCTGTTCTACGACGACCTGGTCCTGGACGAGCCCGGCCTGAGCATCCCCCACCTGCGCCTGCATGAACGGGCTTTCGTGCTGGTCCCGCTGGCGGACCTGGCCCCGGACTTACGGCACCCGGTGCTAAATCAAACCGTGT
The DNA here is from genome assembly GCA_963790075.1 of uncultured Chloroflexia bacterium. Taxonomy (GTDB): domain Bacteria; phylum Chloroflexota; class Anaerolineae; order Anaerolineales; family Villigracilaceae; genus CAYOUV01. The sequence goes on along the minus strand of CAWBNG010000007.1, from coordinate 54,983 downwards.
TCGAGTTACTGGCGCCGTTGGATGTGTCCGGGATCCAGCGGTATCAAACCGAGAGGCGGGAATGAGCCGTCCGTTTTCGGTGTAAATTGATGCTAAATGGTTTCACTTGGCCGGGATGAGGAGATAGCAAAGTGGCAACCCATTCTGGAAAGACACTGGGGAATTATCAGCTCCAAGAGCTATTAGGCAAGGGGGGATGGCGGAAGTCTACAAGGCCTATCATGAAAAGCTGGACCGATTTGTCACGATAAAAGTATTGCGGTCTCAGAGGATCTGTCTTCGTTGATGTCGGGGATTTTGAAGTTTCAGGGAGTGTATCATGTAACGGGGGTTGCGCATGCGAGGATGGATGGTTAGCGATTGTAATTCACGCAGATGCCCATCGGCAATCACCAGGAACGAGTGTGCGAGGTCGCGGTAACCAGAAAGGACGATGGGTTACTGCCATCCCCAATGAAGGGGATCCCATGTTCCCTTCGTTTGATTTTGGAGAACAGGATCAAGAAACCCGCGCATGGCCTCGACTGCCTCGGGGAGAGTAGTGTACGCCAATCCGGTTTGTTCGGCCAGGCGGTGAAATGAACGCGACCAGAAAGCAGGCGGATCAGGAGATCGCGATGGTAACGGGTGAGTTGCCCGGGTATCAAAGGTCAAGTCGAGCGCCTCACGCAGGGTCAAGGCGTGAATGCTGCCGAGTTGAGCCAGCAATAGAATGCCCACCCAATCCTTGACGCGTGTGCTGTCACCCGCGACGTAAGGACGGGTATAGGCGTGTACCTTCTCGGCAATTTGCTGGGATACTGGGTAGCAGGGCATGGTCGTCTGCCCAATACCAGCAAATTCCAGCAGCCCCGGCATGGATAACACCTCTGCCTGTTCGACCATTGGATCGCCCATGCCCACATCGATATGGAAGGACTCGAAGATGCGCCCATCGAGCAGGCTTTGCACAGAGAAACGCTGGCTTATCGGATCGGACGGTATGGCAACTTCGAAGCGAAACCAGTCGTTCAAGTCCAAAAGCGCAGCCCTCACCAAAGCTTGATGGATGTTTGGAATACCCATCGTTTGCTGTAGGAGCAAGTCAATATCCTGCGTGGTGCGAGCGCGAGATCCCAATCTCAACTGAATCGCCAGCCCGCCTTTGAGCACCCAGTAGTCGGGTTGATCGATGATCAGCCGGGCTAAAAAGCGCTCGAAAGCAACCATCTTGCGCAAGCGCACCAACGGCAAGCCTCAGGGCAAGCTTTGATTGCGCAGCCGGCCTTCCAGCGCGCGTCGAAAAGCAGCGCCGCTTTTATAATTCACGCGGTTTGTGCTTTCTCCATCGCCCGTTTGACCATCTTCGCCACGCGCCCACCGTGCCGAAGCGCATATTCTCGTAGAGTTTCTTCGCTTATCAGGCCTCGCTCGAGCGCTTCATGAATTGCCTGGGTAACCAGTTCGCTGCCCAGACCACCGAGAATCAGATCGGCGATCGTGCGCGGAATAGTCGTCACTGGCAGGCCATGCCGTTGGGTAATCTCTTCACCAGTCAGTTTGCCGGTATGGAGACGTGCTCCTGCAAGGCGGCGCGAGGCGGTGCGCGGAACGGTGAGATGAATTTCTGCCGGGAGATGATCGGAAAGATTGTACAGGGCCAGAGCACTATCATGAGAAACGACCGCTTTTTCACCGGCTGCCAGCCAGGCAACGAACAGGTCGGCAAAAGGCATTTCGGGAAAGTCTGCCAGCCGATATACACCGCGGCGGATGCGAATGAATTTCCCGCGCTTAGCGTGGTGGGAAAGCAGGGCTTTAGAAAATCCCGCTTGCCGCGCCTGCCGTGCCGAGAAGTAACCGGCCTGGCTTTCGGCGATTTGGTATAGTTGAGCATTATCAGGAGATGTATTCATGTGTGCAAAAGGTAAAAAATTACTTGACTTAATGCACACATTATCACCGAAAAAGGGGAAATTGTCAAATGTTCTTCCCCTACGCATCCAGCACCAGCTACCGCGTAGCGCTATGCTTTGTTGAAATCAACCTTTTTGCAAAAGCGGAATACCCTTGTGGCTGCGACGGGGATAAGCGTTAACCCAGTGACACGCGTGATTTCTGTCACCGCCTCAGCCGATTTGTCTTCGTTGATGCCGGCGATTCTGAATTTATGGTCGCTATGAGCACAACACAACCTGGCGGGTTTCTGTCAGCAAGGGGAGCGTTACACTACTGCGGGCTTTGTAATGATATCTATTGGTGAATATTTCGATTTTTATAAGTCTTGGGTAGAACCCGCTAACCTCCCCATGTAGGAGGAGTGATTAATACTTTTAAAAGCCTATCCTCACTCTATTGCTGCATTATAATGATGTCAGACCAACAGGAGGTGCGACCATGACCGAAGTGAAACCGCTGAATTGGGAACCCACGCCCGGGATCGGCTATACCGTTGTCCGCCGCGAGGATGGCGGCATGAACCTGACTTTTACCGATCTTTCGGAAAAAACTCTTGAACACTGGCGCGAATTTGCTTTTGAGCACCTGCTTGGCTCTGACCGCCGTACGCGCAACCTGTACGATCTGCGCCATGTGGAAAATGTGCCCGAAAAGGCGATCCGTGCAGCCATTGAAGCCAACAGTGACCCGGCGGCGCGCAACATCCGACTGGCGGTCGTGGTGGCCAATGCAGGTGCCGCCGAAGCGATCCGCAAAATCGCGGCCCTGGCGCTGACAGAGACTGCCGCTGCCATAAAAATATTTACCGACTTCGACCAAGCCGAAGCCTGGATCAGCCGTCCGCTCGACCAGATCCCATGAAGTCCGATTCACTTCAAATTGGAAGCCACACACTTACCTGGGGTGCCCGCACATATGTGATGGGCATCCTTAATGTCACGCCGGACAGTTTCTCCGGTGACGGTCTGCTGGCCATGGGCGATCCGCTCGAGATGGCTTTGGTGCAGGCCCGCCGCTTCATGGCCGCTGGGGTCGACATCCTCGATGTCGGCGGCGAGTCGACCCGCCCCGGGTCCGATCCGGTCAAGACCGAGGATGAGCTGGAACGCGTCGTTCCGGTCATCCGCATGCTGGCGGGCAAGCTGCCGGGGGTGTTGATTTCGGTCGACACCTACAAAGCCGTGGTTGCGGATGAAGCCCTCAAGGCCGGCGCGCACTTAGTCAACGACGTCTGGGGCTTGCGCGCCGATCCGGAACTGGCCGCGGTCGCCAGCCGCCATCAGGCTCCGGTCATCCTGATGCATAACCGCAGCAACCCGGCCAACGTTGAAGTCCGCGAGCGTTTGGGCCAGGCTTATGTTGGGGCCGAATATGAGGATCTATTGGAAGACGTCAAGCGTGAGCTGATGCATTCCGTCTCACTCGCCCATCAGGCCGGGATAGCGAATGACCGCCTGATCCTGGATCCCGGCCTCGGCTTCGGTAAGACTGTCTCCCAAAATCTGGAGTTGATCGACCGCTTGGATGAGCTCCGCGCGTTCGGTTATCCGCTGTTGCTGGGTCCCTCCCGGAAATCCTTCATCGGTTACAGCCTCGATCTGCCACCCGATCAGCGCGTCGAAGGGACCGCTGCGGCTGTTGCAGTGGGTATCACGCGTGGCGCGGATATTGTGCGCGTGCATGATGTGGAGATGATGGTACGGGTGGCGCGCATGACCGACGCGATTGTCCGCCGGAAAGCATGATGTTTGATGACGAATATGCCGCCAGTTTGCTGAGAAGCGGCATCATCGAAGCCAAAGCGGGGGAAGTCAATTTGGCCCGCAATTACCTGGACCGCGCGATTTACGCAGCCCGCGATCATGATCTGAGGGCCGAAGCCTGGTACTGGATGAGTACCATCACCAAAAAGCCGGGGGAAAAGCGCAAAATGCTGGAAAACGCGCTGGCCAACGATCTGCTGCATACCCGCTCTCGCCGCGCGCTGGCGGTCCTGGACGGCAAGCTTAAACCGGATGAGATCGTCAACCCGGATGCGCTCCCGCCGGCGCCAGATCACCTGACCAGTGTTGACGCGGAGCGCTTTGTCTGCCCCAAGTGCGGCGGGCGCATGGTCTATGCCCCGGATGGGCATTCGCTGGTTTGTGAGTACTGCACCCGGCGCGAAGCGCTGGGGACGAAACCTTCCCATGCCGAAGAACAGGATTTTTACGTCGCTATGGCGACCGCCCGCGGGCATCGCAAGCCGGTTGCAGTCCAGGTCTTTCACTGTCATGGTTGCGGGGCGGAGTTTGTGCTGCCGCCGGATGTCATGTCGGCCACCTGCGCGTATTGCAACTCGCCCCACGTGGTCAAACTGGACGAAACGCGTGAGTTGATCGAGCCGGAAGGGATCATCCCACATGCCTTCAGCCAGCACCGGGCGGCCGAACTTCTGGTGGCCTGGGTTGAGAATCACAAGATTCAGCCTCAGGACAAAGTAGAGATTCCCCGCGGGCTGTATGTGCCGGCCTGGACCTTCGATATCGGCGGCGGGATCGATTACAGCGGGGAGGTGGTCGAGCAGGAGCGACAGTTTGGCCTGCCGGTCGATCAGGTGCGGCATGTCGCTGACCGCTATGCCGTTTCGGTGGATGATTTGCCGATCCCGGCCAGTCGCAAGCTGGCGCGATCGCTCGAGTGTCTGCTGCCAACTTATCGGCTGGAAGCGCTTCAGGCTTACGATGCGCGCTACCTGGCGGACTGGATGACGGAGGTGTATGACGTCCCGATGGCAGACGCTTCGCTCGACGCCCGCAGCCGTGCTTATCAACGCTATAAACCGATCATTGCCGCAGACCTGGCTCCAATCACCAACCTGCGCCTGTCATCGGCTAACTTGGCGGTTGAGTCATTCAAACTCGTACTGCTGCCCCTGTGGACAACGACCTTTCGCTATGACGGGCGGGATTATCCGCTGCTGATCAACGGCCAGACCAGCGCGGTGCAGGGTCATTTCCCCCACGGCGAAACACGCAAATTTTTAGGTTGGTTGGAAGATTTGCTGGGCATTGAAGACCAGTAAAACAGGGTTATGAAATGTTGGCAATGATCATCATCTGGATTTATATCTTTTGCCTGTCTTACCTGTATGGCAGGGTTTTCCTGGATGGTTTGGCTGGTTGGCTAAATCTGCAGCACAGGAAACAGGAATTCCCGCTTGTCATCCTGGCGGGTTTGATTTTCATCACCACAATTGGCTCTTTTTTGTCTTTGATGACCAAAATCGGTCTTCTCGCCAATTTGATCTTGCTGGTTGGTGCGTTTGTTATCCTTTTTAGAAAAAAAATCTCTCTTAAGCTCCAATTACCAGATTGGAGTGTTTTTTCCTGGTTTGTGCTCGGCTTGACGATCCTTCTGGTGCTCGAAAATGCAACCCATGCACCCTCGAATCCCGACACCGCTATTTATCATGCCCAGACAATCCGCTGGATCGAAACCTATCGGGTCGTGCCGGGTCTTGGAAATCTAAATCCCCGTTTGGCGTTCAATTCCTCATGGTTATTACTCAATGCGCTCTTCAGTTTTGCTTTTCTGGGTGGCCGCTCCTTTCATCTGGCGGGCAGCGCTTTTTTTCTGGCGTTCTCCGTATACTCCATTGCTGGCTTGGATAAACTTCTAAAAAGAGATTTTCGGTTGGGCAATTGGGTTAGAGTTGCGCTATTGCCGTTGGGTTTATATACCATGGGATCAGAATTGTCTTCGCCAGGGACTGATTTCCCGGTCATATTGATCATCTGGATGATGGCGGCTCTGTGTTTGGAAATGTTGGAGGATGATGATTTCCAAATGGATGAGCGCATTGTGTTGCTCTTCGTTGCCCCACTTTTTGCCTTTACCGTCAAAATATCTGCCTTACCTCTCATGCTCTTTAGTGCAGGAGTGCTTGTAATTGGCTGGCGCATGCGACGGTTCGGTTGGGCGCTGCGCCTGGTGGGGCTTGGTTTACTGCTGCTCTCTCCATGGTTGGTTAGAAATGTAGTTATCTCAGGTTATCTGATCTTCCCGGTCCCGCAACCGCTGATATTCGGTTTCGATTGGCGCGTGCCTTATTCCGTTGTAATGGAACAAAGCCAGACCATTCGTGATTTCGCGCGTGGTGTTAACGCACAAATACCGGGAGGCGTGTTTGCCTGGTTTCCTGGTTGGTGGGTTATGCAGACTGTTAATCAACGCATTATCTTTGCCCTGGCGCTCTTGACCCCGCTGACACTTCCCGGGTTATGGTTTCTAAGAAAAAAGTTGAATCTCTCGAATCGAAAGTTGGGATCCTATCTTGCTGTTTGGTTCGTTGCTTATCTTGGATTGCTTTTTTGGTTCTTGACGGCGCCCGCTTTTCGCTTTGGGTATGGATTTATCCTCGGAGCGCTTTTGTTGGCATTTTTGCCATACGTGGCAGCTTTTGGGAATTGGGTTGGCGCGGAACGCGTCTGGGTCCCTGCAATGATCGCTTGCCTGGTGGCTGTATTTGTCGGTATTGTGCTGTTCAATTCTTTTGATCCAAGTACTTTGAGTGAGCGCTTGATTCTCCCGGCGGATTATCTACCATCGCGTGCGCAAACCTGCCAGCTTGATCTTCAAACGCTCTTCTGTGCCAATGAATTTAGGCAGTGTGGTTACCAGGCTTTTCCATGTGTTCCCTTTGTAAAACGCTGGACCGAAATGCGCGGCGAAACATTCCAGTACGGTTTCCGTTCGCTGTCGCATTAGATAATCGCCCAACTCGTTGTACAATTCTCCTATGAGTCTTGTCTCCATCGTCCGTCGTCGGCGTGAGCGCCGCCTTCGCAATCAAAAGCGCGCCGGCCACGGTTTCCGCTTGAGCAGCCTGGGCTGCGGGATGCTGGCTTCGCTCCTGGGTGGACTGCTGATCCTGTCTCTGGCGCTGGCGTATGCCAACCTGACGCGCGATCTGCCCTCGGTCGATTTGCTTCCAACCTTGCTCAATCCGCCTGATGGATTGCTGCTTCAGCCGACGCGCCTCTATGACCGGTCCGGCCAGCACCTGCTGGCTACTCTCTCGCCGCAGGACACGCCGCGGCGCTATATTCCCCTCAGTTCCCAAAACCCGCAGCATTTGCCCCAATCCCTGGCGGATGCGACCGTCCTGGTGAGCGATCCGGGTTTCTGGAGGGAGCCCGGCTATACACTGGATGGCTGGAATAATCCAGATTTGCACCCAACGCTGGCGCAGCGCCTGGTCGCAGACCTGCTGCTCTGGGACGAACCGCCGACTTTGCGGCGCGCAGTTCGTGAACGGATATTGGCAGCCCAGATCACTGCCGAATTCGGGCGTACGCAGGTGTTGGAGTGGTATCTGAACAGCGCCAACTACGGTCACTATGCTTACGGCGTAGATGCAGCCGCCAGATTCTACTTTGGCAAACCGGCAGCGGAGCTCAATCTGTCCGAAGCGGCCACCCTGGCAGCGACCAGCCAGGCCCCGGCCCTCAATCCGCTGGATGCGCCTCAAGCCGCGTACCAGCGCGGACAGGAGACCGTCCAGGTCATGCGTGCACTGGGGGTGGTCTCCCAAGGGCAGGCCGACAATCCCGGCAGTGTATCTCTGCTGCCATCTGGTTCGGCCCAAAATGACCTGTCCCCGTCGTTTACCAACCTCGTACTGACCCAGTTGGACCAGGTTCTCAATCGAGGGCGGATCGAACGCGGTGGATTGACCATAACCACCACGCTTGACTACGATTTGCAAATTCAGACTGCCTGCGCCGTCCAAACCCAATTGAATCACAGCCGGGGCGATTTCAAGGATGTCACTGCCGGGAACGGCGGAACCTGTCAGGCAGCACGCCTGTTACCAACCTTGCCGCTCGACCAGCCCCTCAAGGATCTCTCAGCCAATGCGCTCGTGCTCGATCCGCGCAGCGGACAGGTGCTGGCGGCTGTTGGGGAAATCCCTCAGGGGGGCCAGGCAGCATACCTTGGCACGCATCCCGCCGGGTCTCTCCTGACGCCGTTCGTTTACCTGACCGGCTTCACGCGTGGTCTCAGTCCGGCCTCACTCAGTTGGGACATCCCCGGCCTGGTAGAGGTCCACAACCCGGATGGCACCTACCACGGCCCGGTGCGGCTGCGCATCGCGCTGGACAATGATTACCTGGTTCCGGCCGAGCAGGTGCTGGAGCAGATGGGAGCGGCCAACGTCTGGCGCACGCTACGCTCGTTCGGCCTGGACCTCGGGCCGGATACCGATTTCGTGAGTGGGGAAACGCCCCTGAGCCCGTTGAGCTTAGCCGGGGCCTACAGTGTCTTCGCGACCGGCGGCTCGATGGCCGGGCAGGCTTTGGGGGAGGGAGCCTTTCAACCGGTCGGCGTGTTGCGCGTGGAGGGGGTCGATCACTCCTCCTGGCTCGACTGGAGCACCCCGCAAACGCGTGCGGTGGTCACCCCGCAACTGGCTTATTTAATGAACAATGTGCTGAGCGACGAGACGGCCCGCTGGCCGAGTCTGGGATCGCCCAACGCGCTGGAGGTCGGCCGCCCGGCAGGGGTCAAACTGGGCCAGGCCGTTTCCGGCCGGGACACCTGGGCAGTGGGATATACCCCGCAACGCGTGGTCGCGGTCTGGATGGGCACGGCTGAGGAAGGCTTGTCGCCCCGCCTGGCAGCTGGTATGTGGCATGCATTGATCCGATACGCCAGCCGCGACCTGCCGCCGGACGACTGGTCAATTCCTCCTGGCGTGAGCGCCATGAATGTTTGCGACCCGTCCGGTTTGCTGCCCACATCGGCCTGCCCGATCACGGTCAACGAGGTGTTTTTGCAGGGTAACGAGCCGGTTCAGGCGGATAATCTGTTCCGCACCTATCAGATCAATCGCGAGACCGGTTACCTGGCGACGGTTTTCACTCCTCCGCAACTCGTGGAAGATAAAGTCTACATGGTCGTACCGCCGGAGGCAAAAAGCTGGGCCGAATCAGCCGGACTTCCGACCCCGCCGGACGCCTACGATGCCATCCAGTCGCCGGAATTCCTGCCGAACGCACACATCAGCGTCCCGTCCATGTTTTCGGACGTGCGTGGAAAGCTGGAAATCAAAGGCACAGCCTCGGCCGATGACCTGGATTATTATCGCGTGCAGGTTGGACAGGGATTGAACCCCAAAGGTTGGCTGCAAGTCGGCGAAGATGTGCCTCAGCCCGTTCAGGATGGCGGGCTGGCGACCTGGGATACCACCGGCTTGAACGGCCTGTACGCCGTGCAATTGCTGGTAGTTCACAAAAACCAGCGTGTGGATGTGGCGACCATCCAGGTCACGGTGGATAATGAAGCCCCGCAGCTAAAGGTACTCTTTCCGCAGAATGACCAGACGCTGGAATACAGCCTAAATCGTCAGCTTGCTATTCAGGTACAGGCCAGCGACAACCTGGACCTGGCCAAAGTTGAATTTTATGTGGACGGGAAACTGGTTACAACGCTGATGACCTCCCCCTTTACTGCAGTCTGGGAGGCCTCCGTCGGAAAGCATTCCCTGCGCGTGGTGGCTTACGACCAGGCCGGGAACCGGGCGCAGCAGGAAATCGATTTTAGTATCAAATGAAAAGGCAGGCGAATTTACTTACCCGGTTTACGCTTGCCGCAGCCAGCGTTTGACCGCCTCGGCCGGATGTCGCTGCCTGGCCATCGTCTCAAGCAGGCTCTCGGGGTCTGATTCGCAGGCCAGGATCTGGCGATGTTCCCGAAGTACAAATCCTTCAGCCACGGCGTAGTCCAGAGCCACCAGCAGCCGGTCGAAGTACCCTTTCACGTTCAGCAAGCCGACCGGTTTGTTATGTTGGCCGATTTGTGCCCAGGCCAGGGTTTCGAAAAGCTCATCGAAGGTGCCAAATCCACCCGGCAATGCGATGAATCCCTGTGCTAATTCGTACATGCGCGCCTTATGCTGGTGAAGGCTGGGCTGTACTTCCAGGCTGGTAAGGCCTGCGTGCGCCAGGGCAGGTGTGTTCATACTTTCCACGATCACGCCAATTACCTCGCCGCCCTGCTGCAGTGCACCGTCGGCCAGGGCACCCATCAAGCCGGTTTTTCCCCCACCATAGACAACGCGTATGCCGCGTTCTGCCAGCCTGGCGCCTAACTGGCGGGCGGCAGTAAGATAGTCCGGGTGAACATCGTCCGAAGAACCACAATAAACACAAATAGATTTCATGGATCGCCTCGATCTGCGATGTTTTGCAAGAAATATTGGATTAGTATACAGGAAATTTGTTCACATCGTTAGGTTAGAGTTATATTAGACCCGCCGCTGCGTGCTTGACTCTCCCACCTTGCTATGCAAGAATTACAGAGTGTTGCATTAATAATTAAACCAGGATCCAGTATAAGTAAGGATTTGAATAAAAGTAATTCAGGAATGAATGTGAGAAGCAGTAGAATATAAATATGGAATACAAAGATTATTACAAGATACTCGGCGTTGAGCGCAATGCCAGTCAGGAAGATATCAGGCGCACCTATCGCAAGCTGGCGATGAAACACCATCCCGATCGCAACCCGGGGGATGCGAAAGCGGAAGAGCGCTTCAAGGATATCAACGAGGCATACCAGGTTTTAAGTGACAAGGACAAGCGCGCTCGTTACGACCACTTGGGTGACTCCTATTCCAACTGGCAGCAGCGCGGCGCTCCCGGTGACTTCAATTGGAACGATTGGTTTGCCGGTAGTGGGGCAGCACCGGGTGGCGTCCATGTCGAATATGGCGATATTGGAGATCTGTTTGGCGGCGGCGGTTTCTCGGAATTCTTCCGCTCGATTTTCGGCGGCGCGGGCGGGGTAGGGGGTGCCCCTCGCCAGCGCGTCGCTCCAGCTTACCAGCAGCCGGTTACGATCTCGCTGGATGAGGCCTTCCGTGGCACTTCGCGCCAGCTCAAGACCGACAGCCGCCGCATGGAAGTCAAGATCCCGGCCGGGGTTCGCACCGGATCCAAGGTGCGTGTGTCCAGCGGAGGCCCAAGCGGGTCTGACCTGTATCTGTTGATCGAAGTTGCTAACGATCCGCACTTTGAGCGGAAAGGGAATAATCTGCACACAACCGCCACGATCGACGCCTTTACCGCCATGCTGGGTGGCGAAACCCAAGTCGAAACCATGAATGGCAAGGTCGTGTTAACCATTCCTGCCGGGACACAGCCCGAGCAAGTTTTCCGCCTGGCGGGACGCGGTATGCCACATCTCAAAAGTCCGCAGAATAATGGTGATTTGTTCGTGCGCGTTAAAGTCAAGATCCCTAAACAATTGACCAGTGAACAGAAAAAATTGATTGAGCAAGTCGCGCAGGAAAAATAGCGAAGCGTGTTTTGCTGGTATGACCTATTTAAGGAGAAGGAAACATGAAGCGTCTTTGGATTGTTTTATCGGTGCTTGTTCTTTCGGCAATGGCTTGCCAGATGGCTGGCGTAACTCCTGTAGCCGCGCCTCCATCCCCTGTAGCTGTAGCTACAGCAGTTCAATCCCCAATTACTCTGCCCCCCGCCAGTAATCTATCGCAACAGCAGGATTTGCTGGTCGCGATGTACCAGCAGGTCACACCTGGCGTGGTCGCCATCCGCGTGGTGACCGATCAGGGCAGCGCCCTCGGTTCCGGATTTGTCTTCGACAATGCTGGTCATATCATTACCAATTTCCACGTTGTGGAAGGCGCAACCCAGGTGGAGGTGGACTTCACTTCCGGATTTAAGACTTTTGGAACGGTGGTCGGCACTGACCTGGACTCTGACATCGCTGTGGTAAAAGTGGATGTGCCTGCCGATCAGCTTTTCCCGCTGACCCTGGGGGACTCAAATCAGCTCCAAGTTGGGCAAACTGTGGTGGCCATCGGCAATCCCTTCGGCCTGAGCGGGACGATGACCAGCGGTATCATTTCAGCCCTGGGCCGCACGCTTGATTCCCAGCGTAGCGCAAACACCGGCGGATTCTTCACAGCAGGCGATGTCATCCAGACGGATGCAGCCATCAACCCGGGCAACTCCGGCGGTCCGTTGTTCGATCTCCAGGGGAATGTGATTGGCATTAACCGCGCCATTCGGACCACAAATTACACCGATACCGGGGAACCACTCAACTCCGGGATCGGGTTTGCAATCTCGATCAACATTGTCAAACGCGTGGTTCCGGTTTTGATCAAGGATGGAAAATACGATTATCCCTACCTGGGCATCACTTCGGTGGACGATCTCGGTCTGGCTGAGATCCAGGCGCTGAAACTAAAAAGTAACACCGGCGCTTACGTTTTGAATGTGGCCAATGGTAGTCCCGCTGATAAAGCCGGGGTTAAGGCCGGAGACCAGCCTAGTGGTATCAATGGGCTTCCGGCCGGAGGCGATTTAATCGTGGCCATCGACGGCCAGACGATCCTTCATTTCGATGAGTTGTTGAAATATCTGATCAATAACAAAGTGCCGGGTGATTCGGTAACGTTGACTGTCTTGCGCGGCGACCAGAAAGTTGACATCCCGCTCACATTGGGTAAGCGCCCATAAAAATTTTCTGTCATAATGATAAGACAGGAGGTGATCTGCCAAAATAGTTAAGGCTCTGGCAGTCTTGGTCGGCCAAGTTACGGTGCCTGGCATCGCTTTGCCGGGTTTTACCAGAAAAGGAGATAACTATGTTGACGGACAGTGCTTTGCGGGAACTGCTTAACTACGCAAGCCCCGATCCGGTGTTGAGTGTGTATTTGAATACCGACATCGTCGAGAACAAGCCGGACGAATTCAAACTACAGCTTCGCACACTGCTAAAGGAGGTTGATCTACCCGAAGACGAGGCCGCAATCTTGAAATACTTTGAACACGAACGCGAATGGACCGGGCGCAGCGTAGCCATGTTCTCTTGTGCAGCGCAAGATTATTTCCAAGCCTTTCCGCTTGCCGTTCCGATACGCAGTCGTGTGTTTGTTGGTGATCACCCGTATGTCAAGCCGTTGGCTGATTTACTGGATGCTTATGGCGGTTACGGGGTTGTACTGGTAGATAAACAGGGGGCACGTTTCTTCCTGTTCCATTTGGGTAAATTGAAAGAGCAAGAAGGTATCCTGGGAGATGAGATTCGCCAGTCCAAGCGTGACAGTTCTTCCAGTTTGCGGGGACGTCTGGGCGGTATTGCAGGGCGAACGCGCCATACCGAGCAGATGATTGACAGCAACATGAAGGATGCGGTTGAGTTTGCTGTTAAATTCTTTGAATCCAACCACGTGCGCCGGGTTCTGATCGGCGGTACGGATGACAATATCGCGCACTTCCGCAGCGCATTGCCCAAAGCCTGGCAGAGCCTGATCGTTGGGACCTTCCCGATGAGCATGACCGAAAAGCACACCGAAGTGCTTGAACGGGCGATGAAAATTGGCCATCAGGCCGAACAGCAGCGCGAGAAGCGCCTGGTCGAGCAGATGGTCACGGCAGCAGCAAAAGGTGGGGAGGGCGTTGTCCGGCTTGACGATACGCTGGGCGCCGTTCATGAGGGACGCGTCCAGACCCTGATCGTCAAGGAGGGCTACCGCGCCAAAGGGTACACCTGTGACGGGTGCGGGTACATCACCACGCAGGACATGGACGCTTGTCCCTTCTGCGGAAAGCAGTTTAACCAGATCAACGATGCGGTTGAGATGGCTGTTCATCGCGTGATGCAGGCTGGCGGTGATGTGGAAATTGTGCGCAACAACCAGGAGCTTGAAGAGATCGGGATCGGTGGGTTGTTGCGTTATTAAAGCTTACCGGGCGGGACATGCCTTGCCCCGGTGAAATAAAAAACGGGCGGGATTTCCCGCCCGTTTGCCTTTTAATTGAAACGTTCTTCCTTCCAAACGTCAGCTTCATTATGGTAGCCAGCCTGCTCCCAAAATCCATGTCGGTCGCGCGGCATGAATTCCAGCGAGCGCAGCCATTTGGCTCCCTTCCAGAAATACGGCGTGTCCAAATCCGGCTTGTCCGGGATGTAGCCTACCACACCGCGCAGCGGGTAGCCGTGTTCGGGGGTGATCGCTTCGCCGTTCAAGTGTGTCGCCAGCAGGAAGTTTTCCTGCAGCACCACTTCCAGCGGAAGGTTGACCGTGAAGCCGTACTCGGCATGTTGCATGACGTGCGTGGCTGTCGGTTTGGGCTTGATCAAGCCTGCTTCCAGCAGCGCCTTGACCGAGACGCCTTCCCACTCTGTGTCGAATTTGGACCAGCGTGTCACACAATGAATATCCATCAGGATTTTTGTGCGTGGCAGGTGATTGAACTCATCCCAAGACCAGCTCTGCTCCTCTTCGACCTCGCCCCAGATCCGGAAATCCCAGTTGGCCGGGTTAAAAGACGGGACCGGACCGTAGTGCAGCACGGGAAATTTCAAGGTCAATGCCTGGCCAGGGGGCAGCCGGCCGTCCTGGCGGACGCGTTCTTCTTCTTTTCGTCGGTTGGAGCCTTCAAATGAAAACATGGGCTTACCTCTCAGGTCAAAATTATATCAAACGGTGGCACAGAATATCATAGGCTGTGCCACCGCAATATTACCCGATGAATCTTACAAAATGCTTAACCGCCGCCTAGAAGCTGAAGCTGCCCCCCGGCTTGAGCAGGCTTACCTTGGCACTGGTTTCCTTTTCAACCCGCGCAGCCCAGGCCTGGCCATCCTGCGCGATCAGCTCGAAGGTGTTGTAGTGGATTGGGATGACAAACTTGGGCTGGATCAGCTTGACGGCGCGCAGCGCGTCGTCCGGCCCCATGGTAAAGTTGTCGCCGATCGGGATCACAGCCAGGTCGATGCCCTCTTCCCCGATCAATTTCATGTCCCCGAACAGGCCCGTGTCCTGCGCCAGGTAGACTTTCTTGCCGTCATTGGTAGTCAGCAGAAAACCAGCCGGATTACCGCCGTTCGACCCGTCGGGGAGCTGCGAGCCGTGCAGGGCCAGCGTCAGTTTGAGATAACCGAAGGGATATTTGAATCCGCCGCCCAGGTGCTGCCCGTGGACCTTCTCGACGCCCTTGGTCTCGAACCAGGCGGCGATCTCGAAGTTGCTGATCACGGTGGCCCCGGTGCGCTTGGCGATTTCGACGCCGTCGCCGACGTGATCGCCGTGTCCGTGGCTGACCAGGATATAGTCTGCCTCGACCTTGTCGGCCGAGATGGGTGCCGCCGGGTTGCCGCTGAAGAAAGGATCGATCAGGAGTTTGTGGCCGTCAGTTTCCAAACCGAGGGTCGCATGTCCGTACCAGGTCAATCTGTTTGTCATCACAGTGCTCCTTTATTTTGGTGAATTTAGACGAGCTCATTAAGTATAGGCAATATCAGTGGGTTGGTCAAATTTAGGTTGCAATTGGGCGAATTCTCTCTATAATTGATTAGTATCGTTTACAGGAGTGCTTGCATGAAAATCAGACCGACCCTTCGCCAGCATTTGCAATATTCCTTTGACAACCTGATGTCGCGCGGCACACCCGCATTGATCGCGGGGCTTGCGGCGCTTTCCCTGGTCATGGTCCTGCTGGCGGCTTTTATCATCCGTCTGGGAGGAATGCTGCTTGCGCCGGAAGGCAGCGCTGCTCCCATGCCCTTCATCGAGGCTTTTTGGGACAGTCTGATGCGTACGCTCGACCCCGGCACGATGGGCGGCGACCAGGGCTGGGGCTTCCGTCTGGTGATGCTGGTAGTCACGGTCGGCGGCATCTTCATCGTCAGTGCCTTGATCGGTGTGTTATCCAGCGGGTTGGACCAGCGCCTGGAGCAGCTCCAGAAGGGCCGTTCGAAAGTGCTTGAAAACGGCCATACGGTTATCCTGGGCTGGTCAGCGCAGGTCTTTACCATCTTGTCTGAATTGATGATCGCCAACGAGAACCAGGATAAGGCCCGTATTGTGGTCCTGGCCAACAAAGATAAAATTGAAATGGAAGATGAGATCCGCGAGCGCGTGCCTAAGGTGGGCCGGACCAGGATCATCGTCCGCTCGGGAAACCCGATCGACCTGACCGACCTGGAAATTGCCAGCCCGCATACCGCCAAATCGATTATTGTCCTGCCGCCGGAGAAGGGGGATCCGGATGCGTATGTCATCAAGACCGTGCTGGCGATCACCAACAACCCCAAACGCCACCCTGAGCCCTACCATATCGTCACGCAGATCCGCGACCAGAAGAACCGGGAAGTGGTTGAGATGATCGGTGGGAATGACAAGGTCCAGGCAGTGCTGGCCGGCGACCTGATCGCGCGAGTCGTTGCGCAGACCTCGCGTCAATCCGGCCTGTCAGTGGTTTACACAGAGCTGCTCAACTTTGGCGGCGACGAGCTGTATTTCTCGCTCGAGCCGATCCTGGTCGGCAAAACTTACGCTGAAGCCCTGCTGGCTTACGAGGATTCGTGTGTCATGGGGCTTGAAACAGTAGATGGGACGATCCGCATGAACCCGCCGATGGATACGCTGCTCGAGGCGGGAGACAAACTGTTCGCACTCTCGGCCGACGACGATACGATTCATGTCTCAGGTCTGGCCGAGATCCCGATCGATGCGAGCGCCATCCGCGCGAACGGCCGGAAACGCAGCCGGACCCCGGAAAAGACGATGATCCTGGGCTGGAACGAATGCGCGGCGATCATCATCCGCGAGTTGGACCATTACGTGACCAGGGGCTCACGCGTCATGGTTGTAGCCGACGTGGATGATCAGCAGGTCAGGCGCGAACTGAAGGAATGCTGCGAGCGCAGGCCCAACCAAAAGGTGACCTTCCTGCCCGGCGACACCACCAGCCGCCGCCTGCTCGAAGGCCTAAAAGCTGACGAATACGATCACATGATTGTCTTGAGTTATGCCGGCCTGGACGTGCAGGAAGCGGACGCCAAAACGCTGGTTACGCTGCTGCACCTGCGCGATATCGCCGAGACGGACGCGACGCCCTTCTCCATCGTCAGCGAAATGCTCGACCTGCGGAACCGTCAACTGGCCGAAGTCGCTCACGTGGACGATTTCATCGTCAGCGCTCACCTGGTCAGCCTGATGATGTCGCAGCTTTCCGAAGATGCTGACCTGTATGCCGTTTTCGATGATATCTTCGATGCGGAAGGTTCGGAAATCTATCTCAAACCAATTGGCGAATATATCGAGACCGGCCGGCCGGTCAACTTCTATACGCTGGTCGAGGCTGCCAGCCGGCGCGGACAGACGGCCTTTGGTTATCGTTTGGTGGGTGAGGCCGGGGATGCGGCCAGGTCGTACGGTGTGCACACCAACCCGAAAAAATCCGCCATGATTACATTTTCACCCGAGGATAAGTTGATCGTCGTCGCCGAGGATTAATGCAAACCGGGCAGCCGAAAGGCCGCCCGGTTTTTTGATTCTGGCTCAGGGCTTTATTTCCCAAAAGCTTAAAGTGCGCGGAGTTCGATCCGATTGGCTTGCAGGATTTCCTGCACCAGCCTGGCATTCTCGAGCGCGTCGGGATTGTCCCCGTGCAGGCAAAGCGTCTCGACCGGCACCACCCGGTCTGCGAACCGCACGCCCTCCCGCGCCAGGCGCAGGGCCGCCTCGGCCACTTGTTCCGGCGCATCCAGCAGCGCT
This sequence comes from uncultured Chloroflexia bacterium, assembly GCA_963790075.1. GTDB lineage: Bacteria > Chloroflexota > Anaerolineae > Anaerolineales > Villigracilaceae > CAYOUV01. Next base: position 37,462 of record CAWBNG010000007.1, on the reverse strand, counting down.
CCCGGCTCGCCGCGGGGTTTGAGCGTCCCGTCCGGGTTGTAGGCCCGGTCCGGGAAGGCTTCGTTGGCCACGCCCAGGCCCAATTCACTCCCTGCCTCGACCAGGCGCGAACCCGCCAGTCCGATCAGGATTAGATCCGGGCTGAAGCGCTTGACGCCCCGCGCAATGGCCTGCGCAAGTTCGATCTCTGCCGCGGCCTGGTTGTAGAGCGCGCCGTGCGGCTTGACATGGTGCAGGTCCAGCCCCTCGGCTTTGGCAAAGGCCGCCAGTGCCCCGATCTGGTACAGAACCAGCGCCTCGACCTCTGCTGGCGATAGCTGCATTACGCGGCGGCCAAAACCCTGCAGATCCGGCCAGCCGGGATGTGCGCCGACTGCCACGCCGTGCTGTTTTGCCAGGCGCACGGTCGCCCCCATGACCCCCGGATCGCCGGCATGGAAGCCGCAGGCGATGTTGGCCGAGGTAATGAAGGGCATCAGGCCGGCATCGTTCCCGAGCGCATAGCGCCCAAAAGACTCGCCCAGGTCGCAGTTCAGATCGATTTTCATGGCAAACTCCTGGATGGTTCAACGTGCATAGTAGGCATTGTTTTCCGGTTGGCTGATGCTGTCTTCCAACCCGTGGACCAGTTCGCGGTAGCGGGCCTGGGCAGCATCAACCGTCGTCACGCGAAAGCGGACCTGTCCGCTTCCCGGCTGGCATTGGGCCAATACGGGCAGGTCGGCGCTGGCCACACAGGCAATTTTGGGATAGCCACCGCTGGTCGGGCTATCGGCCATCATCACGATCGGCTGGCCATCCGCGGGCACCTGGACCGCGCCCGGGGGCATGCCTTCCGAGAGCAGGTCGGCGCTGCCGCGCTGCCTGATGGGCGGCCCGGCCAGGCGGTAGCCCATGCGGTCGGACTCGGGGCTGACGCTATAGCTGCTATCCAGAAAAGCCCGCCAGCTGCGTTTTGTAAAGTGGTCGATCTGCGGACCGGGGATCACGGCGATGACTGCCTCCTGGCTGTAAGCCGGACGTCGCTCGGGCGGCAGGCTGCGCGCCAGCAGTTCCTCCATGGGGTGCGAGGTCCTGCCTATTTCCAGCAGGTCGCCGGCCTGCAGTCTGCGCCCTTCCAGGCCGCCGAAATTGCCGCGTAAATAAGTTGCGCGCGAGCCCAGCACAGACGCGACCTGGATCCCGCCCGCCAGCGCCAGGTAGGCCCAGTTGCCGCCTTCGGTTTTGATCAGGCGCAGCCTCTGCCCGCCGCGTACGAAGAGCGTGCCCCACAGCGGGAAGTCCCAGATGGAAAGCGCAACCCGGTAGCCGGCCCCGGTCACGGCCAGCACGCAATCCTGGGTGGCCCGCAAGAGGACCTCGCCCATGCCGACCTCGAGCATGGCGCTTTCGGGCGGGTCTCGGACCAGCGCATTGGCAGCACGCAGGGCGAAGGCGTCCATCGGCCCGGAGCGCGGCACGCCGCAGTGCCCCCAACCCGGACGGCCCAGGTCCTGCACGCTGACCAGCCCGGCGGCTTCAAGCACTTCAAGCGTCATCTGCGCCCTCCAGCGGGACGAAGTGCACCTCGTCCCCGGGTGCAAACAGGAAAGGCTGCTCGCTGGACAGGTCGAAGAGCGGCAGCGGCGTGCGGCCGAGCAGCCGCCAGCCGCCGGGCGAAGCCAGTGGGTAGATGCCGCTTTGCTGGCCCGCAATCGCCACGGTCCCGGCGGGGACCAGCGTACGCGGCGTTTCCAGCCGCGGCGTGACCAGGCGCGGGTCAAGCGTGCCCAGGTACGGGAAGCCGGGCGTAAAGCCCATCATATAGACGGTATAGGTGCGGGAAGTGTGCAGGCGGATAACTTCCGCCGGGGATAACTTATGCAAGGCGGCGACCGCCTCCAGGTCCGGGCCTGATTGGCCGCCGTAGTGCACCGGGACCTCGATCTGGCCTGCCGGACGAGCGGCCGTCGCCTCGACCTGATCCAGGAATCCGCCGACCCACTCCGCAACCTCGGCATAGTCCAACTGCAGCGGGTCGTAATGCACCAGCAGGCTGGCGTAGGCCGGGACGCTCTCGCCCACCCCGTCCAGCGGCGCCGATCCGAGCAGCGCCGCCAGGGCGTGCACGCGGCGGTTGAGGCGCAGGTCAATCTCGTCACCGAATTTGACCAGCAGAGCTGAGTCGCCGAGGGGAGTGAGCGCGGGCATGGCTAACGGGTGAACAGGCTGATGCTCTCGATGTGGTAGGTCTGGGGGAACAGGTCGAAGGGCGTGACCCGGGTGAGCCGGTAACCGCCTTCGACCAGCCGCCGGGCATCGCGCGCCAGCGTGGACGGGTCGCAGGAGGCGTACACCAGCCTCGCCGGCCCCAGGGAGAGGATCCCATCCAGGGCACGGCGGTCCAGACCGGCGCGCGGCGGATCGACCAGGATCGCTTCCGGTTCGAGCTGCAGGCCGGGCAGCACGGTTGCGGCCGTGGCTTCGTAAAGTTCGACGTGGTCGAATTCGTCCAGGTTGAAGGCGAAGTCTTCGCAGGCGGACGACGACACTTCGATGCCGATCAGTTGCTTGCACCTGGGGGCCAGGAAGGCGCTGAACAAACCGACCCCGCAGTAGACGTCCAGCAGCGTGTCGATCTCTCCCGGCAGTAACTCCAGTACGTGTGCGACCATGCGCTCGGCCATGGGTGTGTTGACTTGAAAGAAGGAGTTGGCTGAGACGCGGAAGTCCCGTGCGAGCACGCGCATTTGGATATGGTCATCCCCGGCCATCACGACTGCATCGCCAGCTGCCAGGTGCACGACCGAGATGCCGGCTTCCAGTTCCAATTCGGGCAGTTCCAGGGCCTCAGATTCGAGCACCAGCATCAGGTCGTCGTCGGCGCCGGCGCGCAGCGAGACGCGAGCGAGGTCCATCCCGGGCTCGAACGCCAGCTGCGGCCAGAGGGCCTCCAGCGCCGGTTCGGGCAGGTGGCATTCTTTGACCGGCATGAGTGCCTCGGACGAGGCATCCACGTAGGCTAAGGCGCCCTCGGCGGTCAGATGGAACTGCAATTGGTTGCGGTAGTTCCAGGGATCGGGCGAGGCTTCGATTGGATCGACGGGCGGGTTCTCGAACTTGCCGATGCGTTCGAGCTGGTCGCGCAGGATCTCGGTTTTGGCCGTGCACTGGGCTGCGTAAGGCAGGTGCTGGTAATGGCAGCCGCCGCAGACGCGGAAGTGCCTGCATTTCGGCGCGATGCGCTCCGGCGCGGGACTTTCGACCTGGAGCAGTCTGGCGCGCACAAAACCGCGTTTTTCTTCGATCAGCCGCACGCGGACCGTCTCGCCGGGCAGGGCAAAAGGTACAAAAACGGCGCGGCCATCTTCTAATCTTCCCATGGCCTCGCCGCCGTATGTCAGTTTGTCGAGCGTGATCAGTGTATCGGCCGTCATCGCGCGTGATCGCGTTCCCAGAGGTCCTGCAAGACCTGTTCCAGGCGGGCAGCCAACTGCTCCGGCTTGTCGGTGGTGACGTCGTCCGCATTCTCGAAGACGGCGTAGGGAACCCGCACATCGCGCACCTTCAGCAGGCCGGCCTCCCCCGGGGCGTAGGACGACCAGTCATCGTCGCGGTACAGGTGCTCCATCTTCTCGTCCGAGAGACCGTGCTCGAGGATGCTGTCCGGCCGCTTGGGGTTGTAGCGGCGGCGGTTCTTGCGCAGCGACTCCTCGAAGGGCACGTCGACGTAGATGATCCCGGCCCGCTCCAGCAGTTGGTCGGACAGGTGCGGGAAGGCGGCCGTATAGCCGCCGTGCACGGCGCCGCGCGAGAACTCGACCAGCGTGGTGCTGGCCTGGTGGTAATCCGGTTCGCGCAGGCGCTTATGGTATTCCAGGTCCAGGCGCTCGATCAGCAGCTGCCAGTAGGAGGGGTGCAGGAAATAGCCGTCCTGGTCGCTGTGCAGGCGTGGCTGGCCGAGCTTATCGCTCAGGATCTGGTCTTCCTCGAACCAGGCCCACAACATGGGGAAGTCGTCCAGGATATCCAATGCACCAAGGTGGTAGCGCTGGCGGCGCACATCCGCCGGGAGTTGGGTCAGGAAGTGAATGATCTCGCTTTTACCGGAGGCCGGTCGGCCGATCAGGATCAGGACGTCGAAGGTGTCTTTGCTCATCGCATCAGTGTCAGAGGTTATTGTTTGAGGTATTCTTCCAGCGCAGCCAGCAGGGCCTCGACGTCGCTCATCTGGATCTCGCCCATGTGGGCGATGCGGAAGGTGTCTTTCTTGATCGGGCCATAACCGCCGGCGATGCGCATGCCGCGCTGCATGAGGAAGGCATTCAGGTCGCTCAGATCCAGGCCCAGGTCGTTCCTGACGGTGGTGACGGTGCGCGAACGGTAGCCCTCGGGCGCGAACAGGCTTAAGCCGTGGGTTACGACCCATTCCTGCACGCGCTGCGCCAGGGCCTGGTAGCGCGCAAAACGTTTCTCCAGGCCCTCGGCCAGGATGCGGTCGAGCTGCAGGTCCAGGGCGTAGATCAGCGACATGGCCGGGGTGGCGGCCGACGAGTCCTTCAGGCGGTGTTTTTCCATGCGCACCAGGTCGAAGTACCAGCCGCGGTTCGCGACCGTCTCGGCCTTGGCCAGGGCGCGGTCGGAGACCGCCGCCAGCGCCAGTCCGGGCGGCAGGGCCAGGCATTTCTGCGAGGAGGTCAGCAGCATGTCCAGGCCCCAGGCGTCCATCTCGATCTTGACCCCGCCCAGTGAGGAGACGGCGTCGACGCAGATCAGCGTCTCGGGGCTGGCGGCGCGCACGGCCTCGGCTACTTCCCTGACCGGGTTCTGCAGGCCGGTCGAGGTCTCGTTGTGCACGATGGTGATGGCTTCGTAGGATTTCTTTTTTAGGGCTTCGGTCACGGCTGCGGGCGAGACGGGCTGGTCCCATTCGAATTCCAGCCTGTCGGCCTGTTTGCCATTGGTGCTGGCCACTTCGTACCAGCGTTCGGCAAAGGCGCCGTTGACGCAGGCCAGGATGGCCTTGTCCGCCAGGTTGCGGACGGCCGCTTCCTGTAATCCGGTACCGGACGAGGCGCTCAGAAAAACGCGGTATTGGGTAAAGAAGAGTTGCTGTGCTTTCTCAGCAGCCCGGCGATAAAGGGCTTCGAATTCCTTGCTGCGGTGCGGCACCATGGGCTGGGCCTGCGCCTGCAGGACTTCGTCGTCCACGTCCACCGGGCCGGGGACGAACATGCGGGACATAGGATTACCTCTAAATAAAAGTCTAGCCGATGGGCAGGTAGGGCAGCAGGATGCGCAGCACGACCAGGATCACGAAGAACACGGCCGCCAGCGTGCCGATGCGGCGCAGGTCGGCCTTGACGTGGGTGTAATCGGGATCGAATTCGGTGCTGCGGGAAGCGCTGACAGGCGTGCCAAGGCTCTGGCTGCGCTGTCTTCTTACCTGACGTTTACTTTTTCTAGCCATAATTTCTCCTAAGGATTTTGTAGTTTTGCAAAGACGACGATGCGTTGCTTGTCGATCAGATACGGGTAACACGAGATCAGCGTGACGCTCGGGTCGCTGGTGGAGGCCATGACTTCGACCTGGGTCGGTTCGACGATCTCGGTCCGGGTGACCACGTAAATGTACTGGCGCAACTGCGTGTACAGGATGACCTGGTCGCCCGACTGGAGCTTATCCAGGAAGCGGAACAACTCTCCGTAGACGTCGTTATGCGCCGAAAGGACGATATTGCCGTCCTTGCCCGGGTTGACCGAGCCAACGTGCTGGCCGACGCCCTTCTTGAGCTGCTCCCAGCCGTCGCCCTGCACGACGGGCGCATCGACTTTCAAAGCCGGGATCTGGATGCGGATCGCCTGTTCGGGACCCGGGGTGGGGACCGGCAAATTCGCCAGCGACTGCACCATCGGGCGCAGGTGCTCCGGGATCTCGGCTTCGTTCGGGCGGGTATTGCCCTGCGCATCCGGCGGGATGTGGCCCGAAGGCAGCACGACCGCCATGACCAGCGGGGTGGGGGTCAGCGTTGGTTGCTCGAGGGCCGAGGCTACCTCGCGGTTCAATTCGCGCAGCACGCCCAGGCCATTGAGCAGCACCGCCACCAGACCCAAGACGGCCAGGACTTCCACGCCCAGCAGCAGGCCGTCCATCCAGCGGCGGCGCCGGGCGCGGGGCGCGGGACTGGAATCCCCCGGGCCGCCTGCGGGCGTGTCGACCACGGGACTGGCGGCCAGGTCTTCCAGCGAGGCCTGCGGCAGATCGGGGGCGACCATCACCACGCGGCCGGTGCGCCGAAAGTGCTCCAGGCGCTCCTTACGCACACCGCGCCGCTTCTCGACCAGCAGGCGGCGCAGTTCGTCCACGGACAGGTCTTCAGGGTCTTTGCGTCGGGGCATAGCAGGGAGGATTATACCCCAATCAAGTTTTGATTGTAGCGCGTTGTGATTTGTTATATACTGTGATTGCGTCTGGATAGGATGGGGTTTGGGAGGTGGGGCATGAGCAGAGAAACACTGCTTTACCGTTCGGTACGTGACCTGTACGACAATTATCGTACTGCCTACATGAACCGGAAATATTACGGCTACCGGCTGGCAACCGTCAAGCGCTGGAACACAGGGGCCGAGATCGTCATCGCGATCGGCGCTTCTTCGGCCATCGGCGGTCTGTTTCTGGGGAATAAGCTCGAAGTGTTCTGGCAGGTCTATGGGGGCCTGGTAGCGCTGCTGGCGATCGCCAAACCCTTCCTGCAGTTTTCCAAGCAGGTCGAGCGTTATACCAAGCTGTTCGTCGGGCACGGCGATACCTATTACGATCTGTATCTGATCGTGGCCGAGGTCAATCGCAAAGAAGCCTTCAACAGCTCGATGCAAAAATCCTACCGGGAAACTTTGGAACGCCTGAAACAACTGGCGGCCGAAGACGATCCATTGCCCAGCCAGCGGCTGGTCAGACGCTGTTTTGATGAAGTCAATCGAGAAATCCCGGTCGAACGACTGTGGTGGCCGGCCAAGACCCGCAAGAAAGGAGGCAAGAGATGAGTCCCTTGCCGAACGAGGACGAGAAGGGGCCGCAGGAAGAGCCGACGCAGGAACCGGAGCAGACGCCCAATATTCCCCTGCTCCCGCCGCTTGAGCCCGAACAGCCCCCCCTGCTCCCGCCTTTAGTGCCGGAGCGCAAAGAGGAAGAAGTTCCCGAGCAACCGACTACGATCCCACCGCCGGAGCCCTGGCCGGAAATGCCGGAACTGCCGGAACAGCCGGAGTTGCCAGCCGAGACAGTGGATGGGGAGACGTGAGCGGGCGGCTTATCCATTGCCAAATCCGACGGGTCTCGTTATAATATGCACTCGCTCGGGCGGTTAGCTCAGCTGGTTAGAGCGTTGCGTTGACATCGCAAAGGTCGTTGGTTCGAGTCCAATACCGCCCACAAACATTTCCCGGCCTATGGCTGGGACCTTTTTTATAAGGTCGTTGGCCCCCATTCAGGGGATGATGTTAGCCCCAGCACCAATGTGCTGGGATTGCGGGAAGGGGCTTATTGAGCGCCCCTCCCGCTTAAGTCCAATACCGCCCACAAGAACTCCCGCTTCCAAGTGGGAGTTTTGCTATATAATTTCTTCAGAGGCTACTATGCGGATCGAAGAGATCAAAAGAGTGAAGAACCAACTTTATCAAATTGCTGCCAGGCATGGGATATCCAAGATTTACGTGTTTGGCTCTGTAGCGCGCGGGGAAAGCCAGGATGTCAGTGATGTTGATTTCTTGGTCGAGATGGATGAGAACTTCTCTGCGTTGGGCGTCGGCACGTTCCAGTATGAAGCCCAACAGTTATTGGGCATACATATCGATGTGATTCCGACTTTTGCACTTGCGGGTGTCGAAGATAAAAGATTTGTCAGTGCTGTTCGATCAGATGCAGTTGCAATATGAGGGACAAAAAGAAGTTACAAGACATTCTGGATGCAATCGTAGCGATCGAAACGTACGCGGTTTCGAGCTACGACGAATTTCTGGCGGATACGAAGACCCAAGATGCAATTCTGTACAACTTGATTGTCATGGGGGAAGGGCCAATCAAATTTCAGCGGAATTTTAAGAAAGACACGCGACCATCCCATGGTCATTTCTGATTGGCACCAGGAATATCATCGTGCATGGTTATGATCAGGTCAAATTGCAAATTGTGTGGAAAATCCTTCAGCGCGACCTGCAGAATCTAAAACTCGAAATCATGAAAGTTCTTGATTAGAGTCTGTAAAAACGGGCCAATTTAAAAAAACTTCGATCTGCCCTGGTCTCCTGACCGGGGCTTTTTTACGCCAATTCGTAGATATCGAACCGCAAAGCGCGCAAAGTCGGGGAAACTTCGCATTTCAAGCCAAGGATGGTCGTTGGCCCCCATTCAGGAAACATTTAATCGTTTGCCCTCTAAAATGTAGTTTTACACAGCTTTATCGGTGAAAGAGTTCACATGCTTAAGTAATTCTTAACGTTCAGGCGCAACCCGGAGCGATACAATGGGATGAAATTGCGGATGCAAATATGTGCATATTTGCATCCATAAACCTATTACAGTCTTTAAGGAGGCAGTTCGTATGTTTATCGATTTTCTGACCCTGGTGATGATCAACCTGGTCGCCGGGACCACCCTGCTGGCGTATTATCTGTGGAAGGGGCTCGACGCCGAAGACCAGAAGCCCTACGCAGCCGCATTCGGTGTGACCGGTTTACTCTCCCTGATCCTGGGTCTGCGGCTTTCCTTCACCTGGCCGCTGCCGGGCGCTTACAACGTCGGCTACGGCGACGCCACGACCCTGTTCGGCGTGGTCTTCCTGGCTACCGCAATTTCTTTAGCCAAGGGCTGGGATATGCTGCCGGTCTCGATTTACGGTTTCTTTGCTGGTGTAGACGCGGTCATTGTCGGTCTGCGCATTTGGAGCCTGCAGCTGGGCAAGGAACCGCTGGCTGCGGCCGTTGGCTTCGTGCTGGCTGGTTTGGGCGGTGTGTTCTCCTTCCCCTTCCTGAGATGGTTCCGTGACAACAAGCTGGTGCGCTGGATCGCGATCCTGGTGCTGCTGGCAACCGCCGCCATCTGGGCTGTGACCTTCTACGGTTCGCTGTGGAGCCACCTGGCCAGCTTCTCCAGTTGGGTCCCTGCTACGATGGCTAAATAAACTGGCATATTTTGCACCCCGGACCGGGCGGAAAGCATCCCCCGGTCTTTTTTTATTTCTGCCTGTGGAGGTGTTGCTGGAAGCCGCACATCCGAGGCATCCAAGCCTCGGATGTGAAATGGGGTCAAAAGGAGTATACCCTCACTCGAAAACTGGTTCCTTGGACGTAAGTTCTTGGGCCAGGATTTTGCTACAATAGCAGCATGCTCACCTTGCTCAACGGCTGGAAGATCCTGTTGCTCGCCCTGATCCAGGGAATCTCGGAGATATTCCCGATCAGTAGTTCGGGTCACCTCGTGGTTTTCAGCCGTCTCCTGCACACCTCCATTTCATTCGATCTGGTGGTGTTTTTTCACATCGGCACTTTCCTGGCCATCCTGGTCAAATATCGCCGGCAGACCTGGGGGCTGCTCAGCGGCAGGTTCGGCTGGAAGCTGCTGTCCTACTTTGCACTCTCCTTCCTGACCACCGGTCTGGTTGGCTTGGGCGTGAAGCAGATTGCCGATCAGATCGTCTCCGAGCAAGCCAGCCTGGTGCCGCTCTTATGGATCGTGAATGGAGCCGTGCTGGTGTGGATCGGCTGGTTTTCCCCACAGGGCAAACGCACCTTCAGGGAGCTGGGCTGGCGGGAATTTATCCTGATCGGCCTGGTGCAGGGACTGACGGCCATCCCGGGCGTCTCGCGTTTGGGCATGACTCTGAGCACCGGCCTGCTGCTGAGCCTGGTCTGGGTCGAAGCCCTGGACTTATCCTTCCTGTTGTCCCTGCCGACGATCTTCTTCGCCAACGTTTTCACCTTCCTGCAGGAGGGCGGCGGGATGGCCTGGCTGCCAGGCGGCGGGTTCGTCCGGGGCAATACCTTCGTGCTACTGGCCGGATTGCTGCTCTCGTTTGCCAGCGGCCTGGTCTCGATCCGCATCCTGTACAAGTACCTGAGCCGGAATTTGTTGGTCTTCTTTGGGCTGTACTGCCTGATCGCCGGAATCTTCTTCTTCTTTTTCCTGAAGCTGTTTTAAACACAGCCGAATTTGGGCCGCCAGCTTCAGCACACAAACCGCCAAGCACCGGAGAAAAGCCATGTTGCATACGGGAAATTTGTCGAGTAGCCTCAGAGAGAGAATGCTGCACGTCCAGCGCCTGCTGGAAGGCGAAAAGGGGTCATTGTACTTTTAACTGGTTCGTGCGCATGGCCGCCCTGGTGGGGCTGGTGCTGTATTTCGTCACGCGCCGGGTCGAGTTCGACCCGGGCCAATTGCTGTGGATCAAGCTGACCCTGTTCGCCTATTTCGTCTACAACGTTCTCTCTGGTTTTTGGGGCACGCTGCACTCTGAATGGTTCATGCATACCTGGGTCAAGCTGGCTCAGTTTTGTTTCGAGATCCTGATCTATTCGTCCTTCTATCTGCTCTCGGGCGATCCGCGCGCGGACATTTATTTCTTTTATTTCATCCCGCTCTTCTTTGCGGTGCATTTCCTGAGCCCATTCCCGGCGCTGGCCGTGATCGCCTTCGAAGGCATCAACCTGTACGGGGTCGTGCTGCATCTGACCGGCTTGCCGATCGCAGGGGCGGACTGGCTTCCGCTGGGAGGGCCCCTGGCCTCGATCTTCTGGCCGCGATTTATCCTGCTGCTGGCCATGAGCCTGGCCTACGCTATCCGCCGACGGACCCCCCTGGCGCTGGAATTGCAGGACGAAAGCACGGCCTTCAGGAACCTGTTCCAATCTTTGGAGAACGGGGTCTTTATTCAAGACAAAGAAATGCGGTTGGTGTACGTCAACCAGGCGCTACAGGAGCGCCACGGACCCTATACCCGCGGCCAGCCCAGCAGCGAATACTTCCGCTGCGAAGTACGGTTATTTGCTTTCGTGCCGGCCTGGGGGGGGCACGAATCCGAAGCGCCGCCCGCCACCAGTCAGGGAGTCTTTGTGGACCGGAACGGGAATGACTACCACGTGGAAGTCAATCTGATCGCCTTGGAAAGCGAACGTGGCCAGGTCCAGGAAGCCTTGGGGATCGTTAAGGACCTCGACCAGCCCCGCCGGCTGGAAAAAGATTAATGAAGCAGCTCCAGCGGTATGGGGAGCGGGTCAAAACCCTGCTTTCCCAGCGCACGCTGTGGCAGGAGACCTACGTCGAGATGGGCAAGCGCCTGGCCGGCTTCGACGACCCGCAGGAGCTGATGAATTTCGTCGTCTTCGAGACGCGCAAACGTCTGAACGCCGAGACCTCCAGCCTGTTCCTGCTGAACGGGGAAGGTCTTTATCGCCAGGCGATTGCCGGCGTCGAAGCGGATTGGCTGGCCGAAGAGTGCTACCAGTTGGGCGAGGGCATTACCGGGCAGGTGATCCAGGCCGGGTCGGGCTCCAAGTACGGGCAGGCTGTGCGGCGCAACCGGGTGGGCCAGGATCCGCAGGTGGTCTCCAAGTACCTGGAAGCCTACCAGGAACATTTAAAGACGCACCAGGTGCGGCATTTGATGGCCGTGCCGCTCAACGGGCAGGACCGTTCCTTCGGCGTGCTGCGGGTGGTCAACAAACTGGACAGGGGCGACCGCTTGATCCGCGAAGGCTTCGACGCCGACGACCAGGATTTCCTGGTCACGATCGCCTCCATGGCAGCCATTGCGCTCGAGAACAACCGCCTGTTGAAGACTGTTCAGCTGCGCTACCAGCAGGTCAACACCGTCTACGCCATCCAGAACCGCGTCAACAGCGTCTCGGATTGGGTCCAGTTGGGGCAGGTGATCGTCGACGAAGTGCGTTCCGTGATCCACAACGCGGCTAAGAGCTCGATTTACCTGGTGGACGAAGCCAGCGGGCATTTGGTCCTGCAGGCCGTCAGTCCCCAATCCCCGTCCAAGAGCAGCCGGGCCCCGCTGCGGGCGCAGGAAGGCATCGCCGGGCGCGCCATCCGCAACCAGCGGGTCGAGTACGTGCCCGACACCGCCGCCGATCCCGACTTCGTGGATCGCGGGGAAGCGGACCTGCACGCGCTGCTGGTTGCGCCGCTGCTGGTCGGCGCGCGCGTGGTCGGCATCCTGAGCGTGGACAGCAGCGCCAGGGAGGCTTTCGCCGCGGACGACATTCAACTGCTAAGTATGGTGGCCGCGCAGGCGGCCATGGCGCTCGAGAAGGGCCGCCTGTACAAGCAGGAGCAGGAGCGCCGCCTCCTGGCCGACAGCCTGCTGGAGGTCTCGCGCAAGATCAACACCAACCTGAATCTCAGGAAGATGCTTCCGGAAATCCTGAACGAGTTGGCGCACGTCATCCCTTACAGCAGTATCTCGATCCAGGTGCTCGAAGCGGAGCAGCTCAAGATCGTCGCCTGCCGCGGCTTCGACGACCGCGGGCGGGTGATGCGGCTCAAGTTCCCGCTCTCCGACGCGAAGTACCCGAACGGCAGGGTGATCCGGACCAAGGCCCCACTGCGGTTGGACGATGTGCGCCGCACGTACCCGCACTTCCAGGAGGAGGCCGAGAAGTTCCATTCGGGACACATCCGCTCCTGGATGGGCGTGCCGCTGATCTACCGCGGGCGGGTGATCGGTATGCTCTCGCTCGACCACCACCAGGCAGGCTTCTACACGCCCGAGATGGAGGGGGTGGCGCTGACCTTCGCCAACCAGGTGGCGATCGCCATCGCCAACGCCAACCTGTTCCGCGAGCAGAAAGCCCAGATGGAGAACCTGGACAAGCTCTTCCAGGTCTCGCGCGCGGTGGCTTCGTCGATCAAGCTGGAAGACGTGCTCGTCAAGATCGTCACCATGGCCAAGGGGGTCAGCGCCTCGGACCACAGCGGGGTGGTGCTGCTGGACGAGAACGGCGGCCTGAACCGCAGCTACGAGACCGAGACCATCGGGCAGCCGCTGCACCTACGCACCCGCCCGGAGGGGGTCACCAACCGGGTGATCGAGGCCGGTAAGCCGCTGTTCTTCAACAAGGTCAAGCCCAACGACCGGCGCCACAACCCGGTCATCCTGCAGAGCGGTTTCCGCTCGTACGGCGGGCTGCCGATCACAGCCTCCGGCAAGACGCTGGGAGTGCTGTTCGTGCACAGCTACAAGCCCAACCGCTACGACCGGCGCAAGGTCATCCCGATGCTGGAGATGCTCTGCAACCAGGCCGCGATCGCGATCGAGAATGCCCTGCTGTACGAACAGGTGACCGGGCAGACGCGCATGCTGGAGCGCCTGGTCGAAGTCAGCAGCGGGCTGATCCAGCACACCAGCCTGAAGGAGCTGGTCGAGTACTGCGCCAACCAGGCGGCGGAGATCTTCGAGGTGGAAGACTGCTCGCTCTACCTGCATAACAAAGAGCGCAAGACGATCGACCTGGTCTACTCGAGCGCCATCCCGCCCGAGGTGTGGGATCGCAAGGAGAGCCCGCTGGAGGCCCCCGGCCTGACAGCCTTCGTGGCGCGCACGGGCGAGTGCCTGAATTTTGGCGGCGACGAATACAGGCAGCACCCGGCCTGGTCCGGCCACGCGACCCAACCGTTTCTGGAGCACCTGCAGCACCTGCCGTCCGGCGAGTGCCAGTCGCTCTTGATCGGACCGCTCAAGGACAGCCAGGGGCAGGTAGTGGGCGTGCTCAAGCTCGAGAACCGCAAGGGGACCGGTCGGGGCCGGCGCTTCAGCGAATTCGAACAGGATATGCACGGCACCTTCGCCTCGCACGTCGGCACCGCCATCGAACGCGCGCGGCTGTACGAGCAACTGGACGACGATGCGCGCAAGGCCGCCCGCCGCGCGCTGAGCTACGACCTGCACGACATCAGCAACCTGATCCACGGTGCACTGGTCATGCGCCTGGAAGTGGCGCGTGAGAAGCTGGCCCGCGACATGTTCATGGAGGTGGGCCAGGAACTGGTCAACATCTCCAAGGCGGCCCAGACGGTGCATTCACTGCTGCGCTGGATCCACTACGGGCTGCGCGGCGACGATGTGCTGCAGGAAAAGGGACTGGTGCCGGCGCTGGAGCACATCGCCGACCTGTTGAAGATCCCGCTCGAGACGCAGGTGATTGGGCGCGAAGCCCTGCCGCTTGAGATCGAATACGCGCTGTACAAGATCGGGCTGGAGGCGCTGGTCAACACCGCCAAACACGCCGGCGACCACATTCGCGCCAGCCTGCGCCTGGCCAAGGACCAGCACAAGTTTACCTTCGAGATCGAGGACAACGGCTTTGGTTTCGACAAGAGCTTGATCCTACAGCGCCCCTACCGCTATGGCCTGAACAGCATGCAGCGCTGGGCCGATACGATCGAGGCCGAGTTCGACTTCCAATCCCAACCCAGGCTGGGGACGGTCATCACCGTCACAGGCAAGGTCCAGCCAGCAGGAGCAGAGAAATGAGCGACAAATTGCGAGTCATCATTGCCGACGACCACCCTTACGAGGTATCGGGCATCGCCGACCTGTTGAGCTTTGCCTCCGAGATCGAGGTAATCGGCAAGGCCCAGACTGCCCAGCAGGCGGTGCTGCAGGTGATCGAGAAGCAGCCGGACGTGATCCTACTGGACATGATCTGGTACAAGAACAAGGACGAGGGCTTGACTGCCATTCGCCAGATCCGGGAGGGCGCGCCGCAGACGCGCATCCTGGTGATGACCGCCTACGACGAGATGCTAGAAGCAGCCCAGAAAGCCGGGGCGGACCGGGCGATCCACAAGGACTACCTCAATTCGAAGGATGCGTTGGTGGCGCATATCCAGGCGGCCTACCAGGCGCGCCTGCTGCCCAACTCGGCCGCGGACAAGAGCGTCTACGGCAAGCTGTCGAAGCGCGAGCGCGAGGTGCTGGCCCTGATGTGCGAGGGTCTGCCCGACAAGCTGATCGCCGAGGGCCTGGGCATCTCGACCAAGACGGTCAAGAAGTACAACGTGCAGATCTACAACAAGCTGGGCGTAGGCGGCCGCACCGAGGCGGTCTCCGTGGCGCTCCAGAAGGGGCTGCTCTCTAAAACGATAGACGAGGACTGAGATCTGCGGGATCAGGCCTGAGGCCGTGCGCTGAGCCGCGTTGCTCTGCACAAGATGAAGTAAGTAACCCATCCGACGAACCACTCCAAAAGGAGGGGTTCGTCCCGTTTTAGAAATGGGTCGAAGGGGGTTAGTGAGCGCTCAGGGATTCTTCTATGATGGGTGTGTACCCAGAGACCCGAGCCCAGCCAGGAGGAAGCCCATGACCCGCAAAAACTCAAAACCCAACAAACCGCTCTTCAAGCTGGAAGTGACCAGGACCTCGGTCCTGATCCAGGCCTTGAAGCCCAAACGTCGGGCGCTGATTGTGATCAGCCTGTTGCTGCTGCTGATCGTCCTGATCGCCATTGCCCTGACGCAGCCGGACCTGCAGAGCAAGTGCCTCGACCTGGTCCTGTCGCTGCTAGAACTGGCGCTCGGCAGCCTGTTCGCCCCGGCCAAAGGCCGGTAGCGCCGCCCGCCCCCCAAACCCTCGAGAGGAGAGACCCATGTTATCCATCAGCCCCGAAACACTCCTGATCATCGCCCTGGTGACCTTCATCGTCGGCATGATCGTGGGAATTTCACTCAGCCGCCCGCGCATCGTCTGAGAGCATCCAACCGCCACTCCCACCCGCCGGACTGGGGCTCGCAAGAGCCCCGGTCTTTTTGTGCCCGGTGTCGGATCAAATAAAAAGCGAAAGCGCGAAGAGCGCGCAGGGCAACCCAGGGATGGCGGAATGCGCCGATTCCTGTCGTCGCCTGCGCAGTCAGGAGATTGCGCGATCTCGCAGCTTGATTCGCCGGGATTCTTCCCTATAATACAAGGTGAGGCAACGCGAGAACTCCGGGGAGGGAGCATGGGAAAACAGTTAGGCTGGCTGCGCTACCTGACTTTGGGGGCCGGGTGCGCGCTGTTGGCCGGGTACCTGGCTACTTGCGGACCCGGGGCGAAGCTGCCCTGCCCGCTCCCGACCGGGATGAACGCACCGGCCGAGGGGCGCGTGCGCCTGACCCTGCAGAACGACACCTGCATGAGCATCTGTTCCATAAATATTGCTCCGACCGCCTGCGACGATTGGGGCGTGGATTGGCTGGTAGACCGCCCGGTGCACAGCGGGGGGGCGGCCGACTTCTACCTGTCGCCGGGACGCTACGACGCGCTGGTCGAATACTGCACCCAGGAATCGTTCACGGTCGAGAAGCTCGACCTGGCGGCCGACAATACCCTGACGATCAGCGGCTCCACCCCGGAGAATAAGCCCCCCTGCGGCACTTCGCTGACGGTCGTCAACCAGTCCGCCGTGCCGATCTGCCACATGTGGATCGCCAACCAGGCCAGCCAGCAGTTCGGCCGCAACTGGCTGCGCGGCGAGCAACTGCTGCCAGGCGAGTCGCGTACCTTCTTCGTCATGCCGGATACCTACGACCTGAAGGCCGAGGACTGCGATTTCGCCCTGCTGCGGGTCGATCTCGACCGGCAGATCTCCGGTCCCCAGACCTGGACGGTGCCCTGAACGGCGGTTGTTAGGGTTGCCTCTTCAACCAAATCATCCGAAGAGTTATATACAACGATATAATAATAGGGACCTGCGCAGACGAAAGCGCCAGCGGCCTCAACCGGTCTGGTGAAGTACGCCCCGGCAGGCGGCTGATTGCGGAGTTCTTCACCCTATGGCAAAAATCATTTGTTTCCATCACAACGACGCGGACGGTCATGCCAGCGGCGCCATCGTGCGCTATGCGCTGGGACCGGAAGTGCAGTTGATCCCAAGCGACTATGATGCGGCACCCATTCCCTGGGAAGCGCTGGCGCAGGCCGAAAAAGTCCTGGTGGTGGATTTCTCCTTCCCGGTTGCAGATATGCAGCGTCTGGCGCCGGGACGCGAGTTGGTCTGGATCGACCATCACAAGAGCGCCATTGCTGAATTCAAGGGGATCGCCGATGACTGGCCGGGCATCCGCGATTTATCGGAAGCAGCCTGCGTGCTGACCTGGCGCTATTTCTTTCCAGAGCGCCCGACCCCGCGCGCGATCCTCCTGATCGGCGACCGCGACATCTGGCGCTGGGCCGAAGCCGACACGGGCGCCTTCAACGAAAGTTTGTATCATCTGGATCACCAGGCCGGCAACGATACCTTCTGGAAGCCCCTGCTCGAAGACGATCCGGCGACGGTCGACCGGATGATCAAAGAAGGGGCCTGGTTGAGGGAGATCAGCCTGGGGGGCATCAAGCGCCTGATCGCAACGCGCAGTTTCGAGGTCCGTTATGAGAGCCACCGCACCCTGGTGGTGAACGCCTCCGGGAACGGGGACCTGGGCCAGCGCGGCCGCGACCTGGGCTACGAACTCGTCTATTGCTATGCCGACCAGATGCAAAACGGAGTCCTGACCACCAATGTCACCCTGTTCTCAAGTGTGGTAGATGTGTCTGAGATCGCCCGGCGTTATGGCGGCGGCGGCCATGCAGGCGCGGCCGGGTTCACCTTCCCGCGCGCTGCCAGCCCCTTTCCGCCCGGGGCGGATGTACAATGGTAAGGGAATTACAGAGTGTTGCGTAAATATTTGAAACAAGTTTCTGCAGCATAAAGGTAATTCGGTAAAAGATAATTCAGGAATATATGCAAAAAGCAGTATTTACCTACCGTTAACCCCTGAACTCTGGTAGTTGGCTATATAATTAACCAGTCATCGCCTGCAATTGCTAGGAGTGCCCGTGAAGTCCATTCAACCATCGTCATCAGGAAAAGGGAGCCTGCGCAACTGGTTTTCCCCGCGTCGCTGGCGGATGTGGCGTGAGTACCTGACGGCTTATTTGATGATCGCGCCCGCCGTCACGCTGGTCTTCTTCTTCGGCATATTCCCGGTCGGATTCGCCCTGTTTGTCAGCCTTTACAAGTGGAGGCTCAAGCGGGGCGATTTTATCGGTCTGGCCAACTTTACCAACGCCGTCGGCCCCCTGGCGTATTTGCTGGTCTTCGCCCTGGGTGCCGGCCTGCTGGCCCTGGCTTACCTGCGGCTGCGGAGTTCCTACCGGACCTTCGAAGACAGGCGCAGGCGCTTCTGGTGGCTGAACCTGCCCGGTATATTGCTGGCCGCCGCGGGGTTGAGTTTCATCCGCTGGACAGTAGTCCTGCTGCCCAACTTGCTCGATATTGCCAATAAGATCACCGGTGTGGCCAAGACGCAGGAGTTGTTCCTACGTTTGCTGCGTGAAGCCTTCACGGTCGAGGCGGTCCTGGCGGCGCGGTCGCTGATGCTGTGGTTCGTCGCCGGGGCGGTCGTGGCAATGGCCATTTCCCTGTACCTGTGGCGGGCGCCCGAAAACCTGCAGCGCCAGATGGAACTGGCCCTGGTGTGGACCCTGCTTGGGGTAGGGGTGATCGTACTGCGCTTCGTCTATGCTGAATTGATGAGCGCCTACAACACCGCAGTGCAGACCGGGGTCGACCCCGGAATCACGCCGCAACTGGTCAGCATCGCCAGCGGCCTGATCCTGCTCTTCATTGGCTGGAAGATTTGGATGGGCGCCAGCGAGCAGCATAGTACCCTGCTGTTCTTCCTGCGCCTGTTTGGCGCAATGGCCTTCCTGGTCGGCGGGTGGATCATGATCGGCGAACTGCCCGTCGTGGTTGCCAGCGGTGACCCGGACCTGTGGGTTGGGCTGAAAGCGACCTTGTTTTACTCCCTGGGCACGATCCCCTTCCAGTTGAGCATCTCCATCTTCCTGGCCGTGCTGCTGTTCCAGAACCTGAAAGGCTCAGGCTTTTTTCGGGTGATGTATTTCATGCCGTACGTGACACCCACCGTCGCCAGCGCGGCGGTCTTCCGGCAGCTCTTCTCGAACCGCTTGCAGGCTCCGGCCAACGCCATCCTGCGGCTGCTCGGACTGGACACGTTGCAGTGGTTGTGGGAGCCGAAGGGCATCTTCCAGCTGCTGGCCATTAAACTCGGCCTGGAGAGCTGGCCGGCCTGGGCCAACGGGCCGAGCCTGGCGCTGGTGGTGATCATGATCTACTCGGTCTGGATCTTCGTCGGCTACGACACGGTCATCTATCTGGCCGGGTTGGGCAACATCTCGAAGGAATTGAGCGAAGCGGCCGTGGTGGACGGCGCCAGTCCCTGGCAGGTCTTTCGCTACATCACTTTCCCGCTGCTCTCTCCGACCACCTATTTCCTGACCTTGATCGCGATCATCGGCACCTTCAAGGCCTTCAACCACATCTGGGTCATGCGCCTGGACGCCGCCCTGGGCACCACGGACACTTTCAGCGTGGTGATCTTCACCGAGTTTTTCGAGAAGCTGCGCTACGGCTACGCCTCGGCCATGGCCTTCATCCTGTTCGCCATCATCCTGGGGTTGACCTACATCAACAATAAAACCCAGGGATCGCGGGTGTTCTATGGCTAAGATCAAATCTCACGCAAGCTCATATCATAAACCGGCCTGGCTGCTGCTGCGCCGTATTTTCACCTATTTGGTCCTTATTCTGGGGGTCGTCATTGCTGTCGCCCCCTTCTTCTGGATGATCTCCACCTCGCTGATGTCCCTGGGCGAGGCCCAGGGGACGCGCTTGCTGCCTTCGACGATCCATTGGGAGAATTACGTCGATGCCTGGAATGAGGCCAAATTCTCGCTCTACATGTGGAACAGCGTGCGCATCACCGTTCTGACCCTGGCCGGCGAACTGCTCTTCAGCATCCACGCCGCCTACGCCTTCGCGCGCATGAAGTTCCCCGGGCGGGAGACAATCTTCACAATCCTGTTGAGCACCATCATGATCCCGGCCATGGTGATCATCATCCCCAATTTTCTGACCGTCACCTGGCTGGGACGCATCGGCCCGCTCAAATGGATCAACAACTGGCCCGCGCTGACGATTCCGTTCATGGGCAGCGTCTTCTCGATCTTCCTGCTGCGCCAGTTCTTTGCCCAGATCCCCGATGAACTGTTCGACGCCGCGCAGATGGACGGCGCGGGGCACTTCCGTTTCCTGTGGAGCGTGGTGGTCCCGCTTTCGAAAGCGCCGATCATGGTCATCACCATCCTGTCTTTCATCGGCACCTGGAACGCCCTGGCCTGGCCGATGCTAGTCACCAACTCTCCCGACTGGCGCCCGATTGCGGTCGGCTTGAACGGATTTATCGACGAAGCCGGTCAAATGATCAACCTGATGATGGCCGGCGCAGTCATCACCATTATCCCCATTCTGGTACTGTATTTCTTCACCCAAAAACAGTTCACCGAGAGTATTGCGCGCAGTGGATTGAAAGGGTAAAGTTATTTCGAAAGGAGGTGTTGCGCTGTTACGTAGGGTTGTGTAAATTTTATTACCTGGTCGATGAATAGACAAATAAAAGGAGAATGAGAAACATGTTATCCAAACAGTTCCGAACGATCTTCATGCTCGCAGTGGTGCTTTCGCTGGTATTGGCAGCCTGCGGGCCGACTGCAACTCCCACCCAGGCACCCCCGGCTCCCACGCAGGCGCCGGCTCCCACTGCGGCGCCCACCGAAGCGCCAAAGCCGTCGGTCGACCCGACCGGCCAGACCATCAATTTCTGGCACGTGTGGGGCACCGGCTTGCCGAATGAAACCATGCTGGCGATTGTGGATGACTTCAACGCCTCCAACGAATGGGGCATCACGGTCAACGCGGTCGACCAGGGACAATATAACAACCTGGAAGACGCCTTCAACGCCGCCATCCAATCCGGCGACCTGCCCGACCTGGTGACCGGCTACACCAACGCCATGGCCAATTGGTATGCCGTGGATTCGATTGTGGACCTGACGCCCTACGTCAACGATCCGTTCTTCGGCCTGAGCGCTGATGAACTGGCCGCTTACTATCAGGGCTCGCTCGATGGTGGGAAAGCTCCCGACGGCGCGATGTTCGCCTTCCCGATCAGCCAGTCCGAGAACGTGTTGTTCTACAATTCGGGCTGGGCCAAGGAACTCGGCTTCGACAAGGCGCCGAGCAACTACGCGGAATTCAAGGACCAAGCCTGCGCGGCTACCAAAGCCAACACCGACGACAGCAACCCCGACAATGATGGCACGGGCGGCCTGGTGCTCTACGCGGGCGCCTCCAACGTGGCCTCCTTTGTGTTTGCCAACGGTGGCAACATGCTGAACGCCGCCGGCGACGGCTATGACTTCACCGATCAAACTGTGGTGGACACGGCTGACTTCATGAAGGACCTGTGGGACAGCAAGTGCGCGTTCTCGACCGAATCCTATCCCAATCCGGAATTCGCCTCCCGCAAGGCGCTCTTCACCATGAGCTCGACCGCCGGCCTGCCTTACCAGATCGCGGCCTTCGACGCTGAAGGCGCGATCAAGGACGACTGGACCATCATCCCCTTCCCGGGGAAAGACGGCGGCCAGTCGGTGGACCTGTTCGGCCAGTACGTGGGGATCGCCAACACCAACCCCGAGCGCATGATGGCGACCTGGATCTTCATCAAGTACCTGACCTCGCCTGAGGTGCAGGCCAAGTGGATCGAGGGCAGCGCTTACTACCCGGTGCGCAGCGACGCACTGCCGCTCTTGGATGCTTACGGCGCGGACAACCCGATCTGGGCCATCGGCCCGTCCTTCCTGCAATACGGGAAAGCCGAACCGGCCTGGGCCTCCTGGACCACCGTCCGGCGCGATGTGGGCGACACCTTCAATGCCATCCTGCAAGGCACGCCCGATCAGATCCCGGCCTTGCTGGCCGACCTGAACACCACGGCGCAGGCGGCGATCGACGAATTGAAATAGCCGCATTCCGCGCGCATGCTGCGTGGTAAACCAGCGCCCACCGCTAAAAGCGGTGGGCGCTTTGTCGTCCGTAGTCGCCATCAGCCCAGTTCGCGCGTGAAGAGCGGGATGTACATCTCCTGCGGCGAGAGGCCGCCGTGGTGGCCGTGGAATTTCATCTCGAAGCGCTCCTTTTCGTACCACCAGACCGTCTGTCCGGCGTGGGGCAGCACGACCAGGTTCCCGACGCGCTGCCTGAACCGGCGTGAGACCTGCGGGCCGAACCAGCCCCCGGCGATCAGCTCGGCGGTTGGGACCACCTCGGCCAGCCCCTGCAGCCGTTCGGACAGGAAGGCCTGCGCGCCTCCTCCAGGCGTTCGGGGCGCAGGTGCAGGAACAGGTCGCGCGCCGACCCGGCCGGGACCAGCAGTTCCCCGCGCCGGTTGGCGGCGATGAAGCGCTCGACCCCTTTGAAGCGCCGGTCCGTGTTCAGGTAGACGACCGTCTGAGGATCGACCTCCACCTGGCCGTGGTCGGCGGTCAGCAGGAAGCAGACGCGCTTGCCGCTGGCGGCCAGGGTGCGGCTGAAGAGCGCCCCCATCCCGGCCAGGAAGGACAGGATCTCGGCTTCGACCTGCTCCGAGGCGGGGCCGCTGGCGTGGCTGGTGGCGTCGATGGCATCGTAGTACAGGAACAGGTAGCTCGGGGTCTGCGCCTCCCGGATCAGGCGCCCGGCCTCGACCAGGGCGGCGGGGAAGCTGGCGTAGGGGCGCAGCTCGGCGCCGCGGCTCAGCATGCGCGAGTAGGTGGAGGGGGTGTAGGCGCGCGGCTGGAACAGGTACGAGCTCACGCCGGCGGCTTTTAGACGGCGGTAGAAGCTGGGGCGGGGATAGAGCGGCCGCGGGTCCACGCCCAGGGCTGCCAGCAGCTCGCGTTCCATCGTGCCGGAAGGCGAGAAGAGCAGCGGGGCGTAGATGGCGTCCAAGAGCGGCTCGTAGAGATACCACTCGTACAGCCCGCTCTGACCGACCGTCTGGCCGCTGTGCAGCGTGGTCAGGTGGGCGGAGGTGGTGGAGGGGAACTGGCTGGTGAGCCGCTCCAGGCGGCCGTCGCGCGCCAGGCGGGCCAGGAAGGGCTCCTCCTGGAACTGCTGGCTGAAGCGCCAGCCGAAGCCGTCGACCAGCAGCAGCACGACCGCGTCGTAAGCGCCGGAAGTGGCCAGTTGGAAGATGCGCTCGGGCAGGCCGGCGAAGCCGCCCGGGCCGTAGTCGGGTTTGACGAAAGCGGGGTGCATGCGGCTCCTTGTGGCGCGATTGTACCCGCTTTTGGGGTATTCCTGGGAGTGGCGAAGCAATCGCATTCATTGATCGGAGCCGGTCAGGGACCAGAGATATCGAACCGCAAAGGCCGCCAAGGGCGCAAAGAACAACCAAGGGTAAGGGAATGCGACGAACTCCGGCCTTAGATGGCGCCAGGTCTTCGCGAAGCACCCTGCCGAAGGTCCCCGACAGGGGGGAAGGACCGGACCGGCGCCCAGAAACGACTGAAGGTCTCTCATAAGCATAACTCTCTGAGGGAGCGTTGCGACCGAAAAGTCTCCCGCGCTCCGCGCGGAGATTCTCACCTGCACTGCGCGCACGCACACCGTCCCGGCGTCCTTCGGGAGTGCGGCGCAAGTGTCGCCCTTTCAGGGCTCACGCGTGACAATCAATGGTCGGGAGACCCTGTGCCAACCGGGGAAAAGGGAATGCGACAACTCCGGTCGTCGCCCCGGCGGCACGCACGCGAGGGGCGCCGGGAAGCAGCTGCGCTAAGCGAACAAGACGGGCGGGGCCGATCTGAGAAGTTAATAATCCAAATCACAAAACCTTAACAACGACTCGAATATTGTTTCCGTCAGGCATAAGCTATGCTATACTTTTTCTATTAGTGGGTCTTCCACGTCTAGCCTGTGAAAGCTGCAGATGAAACAAGTCGTTATTGAAAATCCGGTTATCAACTCACCTTTCGAGGAGCCCAAACGCCACTTCAAGTTTACAGAAGAAGGCATTACGGACGAGTTGGTAGATGGCCGCCGCATCAGTGAGTATTTCGTTCCAATCCCCAGATCAAAGAAAAAAAGCCCCAAACAACTCTCCTTCGAGACCGAATGGACTTCGGATCGCCTCGAAGAGAACAAGTTCATCAACCGCGTGCGAGAACGGCTGGCAACCTGGCGCAAGGGAGGTTATCAGGGCATTACCAAGACCTCAGCCCACCTTCTGGCATACTGGCAGCAGCCTGACCGTGAGCGCAAGCTGTTCTTTTGTCAGATCGAGGCTTTAGAAACAGCGATCTATATTACGGAGGTTGCTACCAAATATGGTGATAGCTGGATCGAAGATAGTATCCGGCGCGCCAACCAGGATGCCAATCCACTGCTCTTTCGCATTGCTTTCAAGATGGCAACCGGTTCCGGTAAGACATTGGTAATGGCGATGCTGATCGCCTGGCATGCCCTGAATAAATTAGCCAACACACAGGATGCGCGCTTCTCGGATACTTTCCTGATCGTCACACCCGGCATCACGATCAAAGATCGCTTGCGGGTGCTGTTGCCCAATGACCCGAACAATTATTATCGCCAACATGATTTGGTGCCACCCGACCTGATGACCGAGCTGGGTAAAGCCAAGATGATCATCACCAATTTCCATGCCTTCAAGTCGCGAGAGAAAATCTCGGTTGGCAAGGTCACTAAATCGATTTTGAACCAGGGAGAAACCAGCCCATTTACCGAGACACCCGATCAGATGGTGCGGCGGGTCTGCCGCGATTTGGGCAATAAGAAGAACATCATCGTCATCAACGACGAAGCCCATCATTGTTACCGCCATAAGCCGGATGGGGAAAATGAAAAGCTGACCGGCGATGAGCGCAAGGAAGCTCAGACGAGGGACGAGGAAGCACGCATCTGGATTTCCGGTCTTGAAGCTGTAAAGGACAAAATCGGTGTTCAAAGTCGTCTATGACTTGTCTGCCACACCTTTTTTCTTGCGTGGTTCGGGTTACTCGGAAGGTGCACTCTTCCCCTGGGTAGTTTCTGATTTCTCTTTGATCGATGCCATTGAATCGGGAATCGTCAAGGTGCCGCGTGTGCCAGTGGCGGATAATTCGATGGTTGGTGAGCAGCCCACTTACCGCGACTTGTGGCTGCGTATTCGCGATACAGCTTCCAAAGAAAGGGCGCAAATCCGGCCCGCAGAAAGGCGATCCGGTCCTGCCGGCCGAATTGGAAGGGGCGATGCAAAGCCTGTACAGCAATTATGAAAAGTACTTCGCGAAATGGGAACAAACCCTCGAAGGCCAGAAAAAATGGTCTGACTCCGCCGGTCTTCATCGTGGTGTGCAACAACACCAATGTTTCCAAGATGGTCTTTGACTTCATCGCTGGCTGGGATAAAACCTTACAGGATGGCACAATTGTGCCGGTACCGGGCAAGTTGCCGCTGTTTAGCAATATCGAAGATGGGCGCTGGTTGGCACGGCCCAATACGATCCTGATCGACAGCCAGCAGCTTAAATCGGGTGAGGCGATGAGTTCAGATTTCAAAAGGATCGCAGTCCAGGAAATCGAGGATTTCAAAGGTGAATACCGCGTCCGCTTCCCGGGCCGGGATGCGGACGCGCTGACCGATGAAGATCTGCTGCGCGAGGTGATGAACACGGTCGGCAAGCCGGGCAAGCTGGGCGAGGGTGTGCGTTGCGTGGTGTCGGTTTCGATGCTGACCGAAGGCTGGGATGCCAACACAGTCACGCATGTGTTAGGTGTGCGAGCATTTGGGACGCAGTTGTTGTGCGAGCAGGTTGTTGGTCGAGGATTGAGACGATAAAGCTATGCCGCCATTTGAGAAAGGCATGTTTGCCCCGGAATATGCTGAAGTGTATGGTGTCCCGTTTTCATTCATCCCCAGCGCCGGTTCTGCTGTGGACCCGAAACCCGGTTCCACACCGACGCGGGTGCGCGCCTTAGAAGACCGTGTTGCGTGCGAGATCCGTTTCCCGCGGTTGATAGGTTATCGCTATAAACTTCAAGGCGATCGAACTCGAAGGGAAATTCACGGAAGATTCGAAGATGTCCATCTCGACCCAGGACGTGCCCACTCGGGTGGAAATGTCATCCATCATCGGTGAATCGAGCTATCACGACCCTGTACGGATTGAAAGATGAGCGCTTGCAGCAAGTGGACTTCCGCTTGGCAGCCTTGGTGTTGGAAAAGTATTTCAATGATCCGGATGGCAATCCACGACCGTGGCTTTTTCCGCAATTACTACGATTGCCCGCCAGTGGCGCGAGACCTGCCTGCACTGTAAGGACAACACTTTCCACAAATGTTACTGATGGCCGAGTTTGCCCATGATGCTGCTGAGAAAATCTACCAATCGGTCGTGGCTTCTGACGGCAGGGGATAAGACGCTGCTGCCCATCCGCGCCCGTATGACACTTGGGGCTCAACCCGCTACGTGGATTTTGACACTACGCGCGACGTCTATCGCACCGACCCACACAAATGCCATGTCTCGCACGTGGTGCTCGACAGCGGTTGGGAAGGCAAGCTGGCCGAAACGCTGGAAGAGATGGACGAGGTGCTGCGCTATGTCAAGAATTACCAGTTGAGTTTTACCATTCCGTATGCCTTCAATGGCGAAGAACGCGGCTATATACCGGATTACATCATTGAACTGGACGACGGCCATGGGCCGGATGACCCGTTACATCTGATCCTGGAAGTGAGCGGCGAAGCGCGTAAGGACAAGGCCACTAAGGTGGCTGCGGCGCGCAATCTGTGGGTGCCGGCGGTCAATAACTATGGTAACTGGGGCCGCTGGGCTTTCATCGAGATCGTCGATCCGTGGGATGCGAAGGCTACCATTCGGTCCTTTCTGAAAGGACAAAATGTAGATGGTGTAGGTCCTATGTTGAGAACGGCCTAGGAGAAACTTTGGACACCTCGGACATAATCTCCCTAGCAGCTTTTGGGATAAGCCTGATCGCGCTTTGGATTTCCTGGCTGACCTACCGACGCGACCGCGGCCATTTGAAGATTGTGCTTGATTTCAAGGCGCAAACAAATGCGGGAAGTGCTTACATGGTGAAAGCCACAGAACACCGGCCGCAGACCGATTACCATATCCAAGTTATATGCTAAATCGAAAAAGGTGAAAGGGCGTGTGCGGTATCGCTCTGGTTCCGAAAAGAAGCTGGGCGAAACAGGAGTCTAAGCAAATATTTTTGTGCCTATAGCAGGATTTCGCGATGAAATTCAGACACCCCGCTCGATATTAGGTTGATTGAAATCGAAGTTACCAGTGAGGAAGGAGAATACAAGGTTTCAACCTCTGGAATCTTCGGTGGAAGGTTCGACAAGGAGTGGGAGCATCGGATGCAGATTGGATTAGCAACTAACAATCCGAGAATGCTAGAATATATAACTAAGAAAATAGGATAGATATTTAGATTCAAAGAGTGAGTTATAAATGAGCTTACTGAAAAAAATCTGGAGAATACGCCATGACCGCTTTACCCCTATCTGGTACATTAAATGCCCAGAAGTCGATAAGACACGTATAACCTATGGTGAATTAGCTGTTCATAAAATTGGTTGTTCATCACCGTGTTGTAAGTCATATTCCTCGGTTGTCTGCGAGATGAAATCTGGTATTCCCAAGAATATGCCATTGATCAATGCCATTGTTGTCAATGCCGAGCAGCCGAAATTGCCCGGAGAAAGACTGGCTGCCGGAAGGGACAGCCCACCTGAGCAAAGAAGAATACACACAACGAAGTTTGAGAAGTTCCGCGACGAAGTCTTTGCTTTCCGGGGGTGGGACGATTTACTAAATGAACTTGGATTATACCCTTCTTGCACATCCTGAACCCAAAGACCTGGATGCCCGTGGACGCGCATATGCCGGTTATCTGGAGCGGCAAGGGAATGGCGGCCTCGGCGAAGGCAAGGTACACCGCCTGCTCAAGGGATACATTGCTGCCCATCCGGAAGAAATCGGGCTTAACTCGATTTCACCCAGCCGAAATCGAATTTCTCTTTATCTCCGGTGACCGCTGTGACGTAGTCTTTGACCTGGGCAACGAGGTTGGGCTGTGGTCGAGATCAAGAACGGTGACCCCGGCGAGTTGGTCAAAGGGATTTATCAAGCCGTTAAATATCGTGCCTTGATGCAAGACGAAAAAGGACATGGGAACCCGGCGCTGGTAGATGCTATTTTGGTCGCATACTCCATCCATCAGAGATTACCATATTTGCAGGAAATCTCGGTGTGCGCTGCCATATTGTCGGAGCAATAACCAGAGCCAACAGGAGTAGACTAAATGCGTGCTGAATTTGTTTTCGCCTTAGATGATCTAAACCAATTTGATTGGGCAAGTATTATTAAGGATTCTTCCGAGAGAGTATGCGAACAATATTGCCATGCTTTTAGTGCAGCAACCACAGAAGCAAAAAACAAGGGGGATGAAAAAAAGCAACAGCTATCGCTATTATTTAGTGACATGACATCAATGATGTTGCAACCGTCAGAACATTTGAAATATTTGCACCATTAGTCACTTGGGCAGATGGGTCTAGATCAGCTATTGTCGCTGATTTTTACGATTAACATTTGGAAGTGCTAAAAGAATGGCTTCCAGGTTGTACTGATGCAGAACTCAGGGGCTCGTATTGCAGATATTATCTGGACAGAAACATCAGGGGAACTTTTCTGTTGCAGAATTGGCAATTGAATTGTACTTAAAATTCGGAAAACAACTCTTGGAATGGAGTTTCCGCACTACGGAATTTTAAGCTAACCCGTTCGGTTCATTTAGCAGCAACTTAGGGCGCGGAACCCAATGGTTTCCAAAAATAGTTGGGGAATTTGAAGTATTGATTGAAAAATATTCTAAAAAGAACGCAAGTTTTATTGTGGACCTCATGGAACTGTTACTTGAATACAACAGGGCGATCCGATTAAGATGCAAAATTCGCGGAGGAACTCGCGCTTAACCAAGAAGAAAACAAAGACTGGTATCCGGCAAGAAGAACTTGGGAAATCGAAATAAAATGGCATCGAATAGCAAAGGATCAACCAGGGGAAATTGCTATTTTGGAAAAGATTGCATCAACCTATATTCTTGAAGCTGAAGAAAATATCAAGAATGGTCGTGGTCACATGGTTGCTGCTACAATATTCAATCTGCAATAGAAACGCTTAGGCAAATTCCTGGAACCAAAGATAGACAAAACGAATTGCATAAGACGATGCTTGAGTATCAAAAGCAATCCCTGGAAGAATTGGGCCAATTCCAGTCTGAGACAATTGATTTTACCCTGATATTGAGGCTTTCTTTTCCCGAATAAAAGGTAAGAACTTTCTTGATGCTATTTTTACTCTTGCAATGGGTTCAGCGCTTGTCAGTAAAAAGGGCATGGTAAAGCTGGTAGAAGAAATGGCTACTAACTCTCCCTTGCTAGCTATATCCCAAACAGGTTATAGATGCAACAGGTAGAGTTGTTGGACAAAGAGGCTCCATACTTACCGGTTCAGAAAAAGAAAGTGAGCAAGCCAAAGACGCAGAGATGTTCCACTGGGCAAATTTCGAAATTCAAGCTCGTGGAGCAGTAATCGAAAACACTCGTCAACTTTTCCTTACCGAACACAACCCTTCGATTCAAGATTTTTCAGAAATCGTAACTCGTAATCCTTCATACCCCAAAACCAACAACTTATTTTGCACAAGGATTGTTATCAGGTCTACAAGGTGATTTGTTGTTGCTTTACATCTTCTTCTTCCACAAGTAGAAAACTCTATTAGATATTTGCTAAACAGGAATGGAATTGTGACTTCAGGGAATAAGTCCCGATGGCATCCAGGAAGAATTCGATCTAAATAAACTACTTGATATGCCTGAAACTGCCAAAATATTCCACGAGGATATTATCTTTAGTTTGCGAAGCACTCTTACAAGCAGGTTTGGTAGCAATTTCAGGAATTTGCTGGCACATGGTCTGCTTGAGCATGGACACTTCTATTCTTATACTGCCGTTTACATTTGGTGGCTTATATTACACATTTGTTGTATGCAATAATTGCTGCGCAGGAGAAAGCCGATGCCGCCTCCGAAAGAGTAAAAAATCCTCCCCCACCCCGATTACCTCCCTCGAAGACAAGGATAAACGTGCCAACATCCCGACCGAGGAACTGCGGGACTTTATCGCCGAGGACGAGAAAAGCCCAAGACCGTGCTCTACCCGCGTGACCCGTCACTGGACCCGCAGTTGGTCTGGAAGGGCAAGGATGAGCAGGATCAGGCCGACTTAGCCGTACCGGCGGTGCCGATTTACATCCAGGAGCACATCAAGCCGCAGGATATCATCGAGTTGGTGCGCGCGCAAGCCTGAAGAAGGGGAGCCGCGCAGCCCATGCTATTCAACGATTTCAACGGCTGGCCTTCGAAGACCGGGTGGACTTTTACCATCACCAGCAAAACTGGACCAACCGCATGATCCTGGGCGATTCGCTGATGGTGATGACCTCGCTGGCCGAGAAGGAGGAACTCAAAGGCCAGGTGCAGATGATCTACATCGACCCGCCTTACGGCATCAAGTTTGGCTCGAACTGGCAGGTTTCGACCCGCAAACGGGATGTGAAGGACGGCAAGGTGGAAGATGCCACCCGCCAGCCGGAGCAGATCAAAGCCTTTCGGGATACCTGGGAACTGGGCATTCACTCGTATCTGGCGTACCTGCGTGACCGGTTGGCCGTAACCCGGATTTTTTAACCGAAACCGGAAGCGTTTTCGTTCAAATCGGTGATGAAAATGTTCACTTAGTGCGTAGATATATTGGATGAAGTTTTTGGTAGCGAAAATTTTGTTTCTGAAATCACGTCCAAAAAACAACGAGCTGGCTGAGGCAACAAAGACAATCCTTTAAAGCGTGGCTGATTACATCCTTTGGTATGCAAAAAATAAACCAATGTGAAATACCGCTCTCTCTTTACGAAAAATCTTTAGGTGGCAAGGAGCATTATATTACATATTGGGCTTGTTTCCCTAATGGGGAAAAAGTTAGGGTTTCAAGACGATAAATCGAGTTGCATCATTCCTCAAAGAAAGCAAAGTTGTTTCGTCACGATAATTTAACTTCTCATCAGGAGTAGATAAAACACTTTTTGATTATATTTTGAGGGACAAAATTTACCCTCTTCCAAGCGTTTGGAAAACCAATGAAATTGGAATGACAGGTTATTGGCAGCAGATCGATTCATTAGCCCCTGCCAGCACATTAAGATATGTGCGATATTTTGATGATTTTCCAGTCAATATAATTACCAATGTTTGGACCGATATGACAGGGGGATTATCAGACAAAATATATGTAGTTCAGACAAATGTAAAAAGTTGTGAGCGTTGTATGCTGATGACAACTGATCCCGGCGACCTGGTGCTTGACCCTACCTGCGGCTCTGGCACCACCGCCTACGTCGCCGAGCAATGGGGACGGCGCTGGATCACCATCGACACATCCCGGGTGTCCATCGCCCTGGCCCGCACCCGTCTGATGGCTGGGCGCTTCCCCTACTACATCCTGTCCGATTCGCCCGAAGGCGCCCTCAAAGAAGCCGAAGAGACCGGCATCCTGCCGCCCGTCCCGCTTCCGTCCACCGGCGGTGACATCAAAAAAGGCTTCGTCTACAAGCGTGTACCGCACATCACGCTCAAATCCATCGCCAACAACGAAGAGATCGACGAGATCCACGCCCGCTGGGAAGCTCCGCTGGAAGAACTGCGGGCCGAGATCAACCGCTGCTGGAAGAAATGGGAAGAGTGGCAGATCCCGCGAAAGTCCGAGGAAATCCCCGAACGGAGCCGCCCATGCCAGCGGCCGTCCAAAAATATTGGGACATGCGCCGCAAACGCCAGTAAGAAATCGACGCCTCCATCGCCCGCCGCGCCGACAGCGAACTGCTCTACGACCAGCCCTACGAAGACAAGAAATGCCTGCGGGTCACCGGCCCCTTCACCGTCGAAAGCCTCTCCCCGCACCGCGTCCTGTCCACAGATGACCCCACCGACAGCCGCAGGAAACAAATCAACTGACGGCTTCGTGCCACATGATCATCGAAAACCTGAAAAAGGCCGGCGTGCAGAACACCACAAAAACGAGCGGCTCAAATTCGACCGGCTCGAACCCTACGCCGGGCTCTGGCTGCACGCCGCCGGCGAATACACCGAGAACTCCCCTCCCGCGGAGAGGGGCCGGTAGGGCCAGCAAACGCGTCGCCGTCTCCATCGGTCCCGAACACGGCACCGTCGGCCCGGACAGATCAAAGAAGCCGCCAAAGAAGCCGTCCAGGGCCTGGGCTTCGACCTGCTGATCTCTGCGGATTCGC
Source organism: uncultured Chloroflexia bacterium (assembly GCA_963790075.1). GTDB lineage: Bacteria > Chloroflexota > Anaerolineae > Anaerolineales > Villigracilaceae > CAYOUV01. Next base: position 5,164 of record CAWBNG010000007.1, on the reverse strand, counting down.
CTTCGACCCGCACGTCTCCGAAGAAATCAAACGCTACGGCAAACTGACCGTCCTGCCACCCGCATGAACCCGGACCTGGCGATGGGCGACGAGCTGCTCAAGAAGACCGGAGCGGGCAATCTGTTCATGGTCTTCGGCGAGCCGGATCTCTCCATGGACCCTGCAGCCTGATGGCCAGTTTACCGTCACGATCAATGGCGTGGATATTTACGACCCCACCACCGGCGAAATCCGCTCCAGCTCCACCGACGACATCGCCTGCTGGTTCATCGACACCGACTACAACGGGGAGAGTCTTCTTCGTCCGCCACGCCTACTTCACCGGCGCCGACGAACCCTACGACAAACTCAAACGCGCCCTGCGCGCCGAAATCGACGAAGCCGCCTGGAGCGCGCTGTACTCAGACGACATACTATCCCTTTGAGAAGCCCGAAAGCGGCAAGATCGCCGTCAAGGTCATCAATCACTATGGGGATGAGGTGTTGAAGGTGTATGAGGTGTGAGGAGTAGAAATGTTAGAAGATGAAACTCTCAATCCTATTGGAAAAATCCGCATTTTATTGGTAGATGATGAGCCGTTGGCTATTGAGGGCTGGATAGCGCTGCTATCCAAAGCTAAAGATTTTGAAATTATCGGAGGAGTACATCCTGAAGATGTGATTGAAAGTCTGACTTCTCTTCCTAGATTTGAGATCGTACTTTCAAGTTCTCCCATGTCTTTTTAAGACTGATGGAAATAATTTAATTGAAATATTGAAACGATCCGGTAAACTACATTGCAAAGTTGTGTTGGCTGTTGACACGGATAATGAAATCATGAGGGCGCAAACTGCCGGAGCCTGAATGAGGCAATCCAAGCCCCTTTCAAAAGAAGTGACCTTATAAATCTAATTAGGGGTTTAAGTCATGAACCAAAAAGACGATGTGCGTATTTTGTACAGCGTCTTGAGCAGTTCAGTATCGATGATAAGCAAGCCGAAATCCTACGAAGAATTAATGGGGAATATCCTTCAATTTTTATTCTCGCCCCACATTAGTAATATGCAGCATCAATTACACGTTATTTCCAACAAGTCGGAATATAACCTAATTTTTTTGAACAGGCGTACGCATCCATTCTGGGAAATGGTTTTTGAAAAGCATCAAGCCGAAAGAATTTTATTCAACGTTAGAAATATACTTGCATTAAAGCAGAACACTTTGATCGGCTAGGTAAACTCCTTACAACTGATATAGGCAAATTCGGTATTCTCGTTTCCCACATTAATTCCCCAAATTCTATTGACTTGGCACAATATGCCTTATACAAGAACAGTCAACTATTGGTTTTGTTTCTTTCTCCCCTCTCATTCGCGGTCTGTTAGCCCAAAAAGCAGTTGGGGTTGACCCAGCTGAATTACTGGAAGAAATTTATCATGAAACATTAACTGGACATAAAACCTTGTGATAGTGCTTAAGAGCTATCATCCATAGCTCTTTTTCATAAAAAAAGACATTCTTTTGACCCTTTGATTTGTATATACAATCGTACATAATTTATCCGACGTTGGGAAAAAGAAATTCGCTTGTGACAGAAAAACGGAGATGAGTATTTGATGATCGACCGAAAAAAAATCCCCCATGAAGGTGCTGGTATTTGAAGAACCGGAAGAACACATAATCTCAATCGGTCGCCTAAAAAATTGGCAGACTGATATTTTGTCTGACCGACCTCCATCCAGCCTTTGGCGTACTACAGATCCGAAACTTCGCGAAATAACCGGTTTGTTTTATCGGTTATTGGGATTTTTCCTTGGTGTAGTCGTAATTTACCTCGCGGTATTTGGTATTTTCGAAAAAGGTTTTATTCATGTATGGCCATGGGTGTTATCGTATTTTTCCTATCTGATACTTCTGGAAATTGTTCGTGTACATTGGAAATATCAATTCGATAGAGATTTTTTTAGGATTATTAGAATCATTATTAATATTCTTGCAATAACATGGCTGGTCTCATTATCGTCGCGTGCAACCTCTGTCACAAGCCTTTTTTATATAGTTCCAATATTTGCATCAATTGTATATTTTCCGAATACTAAAAGGTGGTTTTTATTTGCTCTGATGTCGTCTGTTGCCGGAATGGTTTTGGGTGGGTTAATTCTAAATCAAAACAATCCGGTGGCGATAATTCCATTATCTATTTCGATAGCTGCATTATTTACTCTAAGCTTTATTTTTTATTGGCTGGATCAAAATGTGATTGTTGGTTCTGACCTGATCAACCACTTTGCTATTCCTTTGCATCAAACCCTGGAACTACAAGAACTCATCAAAAAAATTGTCGAATTAGCCAATAATTTTACGAAGGCACAAAGAGCGATGGTAATAATTATTGATGCAAAGACAAAAAGTTATCTTGGGCATGCAAGTATTGGATTTAGTTTAAAGGAAGGATACTCGATTGAAGACGTCGCCAGAAAATGCTCTGTATTGGCTACTGGTCAACCATTTAGTTGTTCCGATATGAATGCTTATTACAACGATAAGGATATATACTCGAAATTTTTCACTTGTAAGTTCTCAGTCGATAAATGCTGCCCCATTATTTAATCGCGAAGGCGTAGTCATAGGGGTAATAAGTGTTGCCCATGATCGGCCCAATCAATTTGATGCGACATCAAAGGAGTTATTGTCAGGGTTCAGTTACTTAGCGAGCAGCGCGGTCGAAAACAGCCTAATTCATAGGCAAGTGAAAATTAGGGAAATTCGAAGCAGAACTATTACTCAAAAATTCGCTAGGGCACGAAATGAAAAGGAGCTATTCTCCATACTTTTACGTGAGGTAAAGGCCATTATCCCAAATGCGTCTCCCTGCATACTACATCGTTATGATGAAAAAGCAGGGGCGTCAAATAAGAACCATAAAGACGGCAAACTTGTTCCAATCGAGTGGGATTTGGAAGATTATAAAATTTCTCCGTCAAGTTTTGTTTATGGTCAGGGACTTGCTGGAATGGCGCTGAAATTAAAAGAGCCCGTCGTCGCAAATGATGTTGCTCAACATCCTTGGTATATAAATATCGACGGAGAAGATAATATCAAATCAATTTTGGTCTGCCCTCTTTTTGACCCAATTTCAGAAACAGATTATGGAACTATAAGTATATGTTGCAATGAAATTGATGCTTTCTCGCCTGATGATGAAATGGCAATATTGTCTTTGGCAAATCAAGCATCCTTGGTAATCACAAAATTCCGTGAATTTGAAGAATGGAAAAGGCAAGGAGGTATTATTAAGCCGAATTCTCAACGAAGTCAGGTATTTTGACTTCGGTGCGAAGGATGATGTTTTATGTAAGCAGATTGCCGAGTTAGCTATAAAATTACTTGATTTCAAAATGGCGAGGATAAGATTATTGGATAAGAGCACAAATGATCTTGTCACAATTGCTCTTGGAGAATTCACTCAACGAGAATCGACTAAACTTATTGGAAAGAAAATGCCTTATTCAGCATTAGAACCATTTTTTGATGAGGCTTACCAAGCAGGGCGATCCTATATCATTCCGCACAATGATCCATTATGGCGAAAAGTCGCTGATGATTATTTTTATATTCCACCAGCCCAACGCAATAAGCAATCGGGCTGGAAAGCATACAATGCTATCTTAACCCCCCTTATTGGTCCATCTGGTCAGGTACTTGGATTGTTTAACAATGGATGTGCCGGTCGATGGATCATATTCCACATCACATTCAATCGAGCAAATCGATCTTTTTGCGAATATTGCGGCATGGGCGATTGAGTTATCGCATTATCAAAGTAGGCTATCGGACCAAAAAGATCGTACTAAGTCGTTCATTGACACAATTAGCGAAGAACTTGCACGCGGAGACGACTTCCAAACTCTTGGGGAAGTAGTTGTTCAAGTGGGATCTAAACTTATAAGCGCTGAAGGATGTAATTTGTTCATGGTGAGAGATAAAGAGATTGAATTATCGCATTCATCTTATTTGTCAGGTCCCGATTATATTGGTCGTCGAACACCGATATCTTCCGAGCCAAAACAAGGCTTGACAAGTTATGTTGCGGCTACGGGCGAAATTGTATTATTCAACAATCAGGGATATAAATCTCACCCTAATTGGGGCGAGAAAAAAGATCATTTGAAATACTTGTCTAGTCGGAAATGCGTTTCGATCTTGATGGTTCCTGTAATGGATAAAAACCAAAATGTAATAGGAGTTTTAACACTTGAAAACAAAATAGGTCGACATGGACCCAAGAATTTTGACGATGATGATAAATCTCGATTGATTACACTAGCTCGAGAAGCAGGCGAAGCATTAGACCGAATTGGTCGATATGAGGCTATAAAAAAATGGGAAAGGAAGGGACTTGAAGACGATTTACATTTTTTGATCAACTGGTATCGCTTTGGTGTCCTTGCACCGATAGAACAACTCAAAGATGCGGTTGATCGTAATAATAACGAAGAAGTTAATAAAATATTGCCAGACCTTTTGTATAATGCGCGGAATAGTGTGAATGAGTTAAAAGCCCTCCATACCATGATTATCAATGATTGCTTGGAGGCAAATGACCTGAAGGAAGGATTAGTACGTCTTATTGATGCTTGGAGAAAACGAGTCATTCCACAATATAATGAAGATATTCCAATGAAGATTGATTTATTTTGTCCTGATAATGTTGAAATCGAGACACCTTTGAAAACACAATCATTCGAATTGCATCGGAGGCATTGTCGAATGCAATATTCCATTCCGGAATAATTGATAATCCGAAAATCACAATAAAAATAAAATTATATTTTAAAGATTATAAATTTATCATTAAGTAATAGATAATGGAGTGGGAAAAGAAGCCTTTCGAGAGGGGGTTGTATAGATAGGATGAGGCAATTGGAAAAACAAGTAAATTCATGGGGCGGTATAAAGCAAATTTGAATATTAGAACAAAGCCCAATAAGGGAACCCAAGTTACTTTTTACGCGAAGTACCTTGATGGTTGATAAAATAAGGAGCAGACTAATGGATAAGCCTATTATCCGAGTTTTTTTGGCTGATGATCAGTATATAGCTCGTGAAGGGTGGAAAAGGATATTAGATAGTGTAGATAATATAGAGATTGCCGGAGAGGCGATCACTGCACACGAAGTGCCA
>CAWBNG010000006.1:0-28337 GCA_963790075.1 uncultured Chloroflexia bacterium | reverse complement strand
AACAATCCCCTTCGCAAGGATCGTCTTTTACGAAGGGGATTAATATTGAATAGGTCGGGCTGTTTATTTCAACTTGATGCGCGGTTTCTTTTTGCTTCCCGACTTGCCGCGGGTGACCAAGCCAATCCCGCTGGGGATCAGCAGCAGCACGACCAAGCCAGTCAAAATACCGCCGAACAGCACCCAGGACCGGCCGGATGTTTCCGGCAATACGCCGCCGGGGTTGTAATTGGCCTGCGCCTGAGCAGCGGTGGCAGCTTGTCCGGTCAGCGAGACGGTCAGATTGCGATTGATGCCATCCCGCAGGGTTGAGGGAGAAATGTAGGTCAGGCGGTATTCGCTCTGCAGGGTGCGTCCGTACAACCCGTACAGCGCGCTCAGAGCGTTGGGATCCTGGGCAAACCCGTAGACGCCACCCGCCTGTTGGGCCAACGATTTCAAAGCAGCTTCATCCAGACCAAAGTTGCTGCCAGCCTGTTGAGGGTCGCCCAGCCCGATGGTCGAGATCGACAGACCACTCGGCCCGATGGTCTGGATCACCTGGTCGGAAGTGGCCTGGCTGCGATTGTCCAGGCCGTCGGTCAGCGCAATGATGGCTTTGCGCCCCGGCAGACCCTGCAGGACCTGCACACCCTGGTCCAGGGCATCGTACATGGCCGTATCCCCCTCCGCCTTGAGCGAATCAATCGCGCTTTCCAATACCTGGTGATCGGTGGTCAGCGGTTGAACGTAATTTACCTTGGTATTGAACGTCATCAGGCCAGCCTGATCGCCTGGGCGCATTTTGTCGACGTAAGCCGTGGCCGCCTGCTTGGCAGCCTTCAACTTGCCGCCATTGTTCATGCTCCCGGAGATGTCGATCACCAGCAGCGTGGTCAGCGGTCCGACATCACCCTGGCCGCCTCCGCTGATGTCCTGAAGCTGTATTAATCGCCCGTTCTCGTAGAGCTGGATCTGGTCCGGGCTGACGCCCACCGGCTCGCCAGCAGCGTTGGTCACCGAGACATAAACAGTCACCTGGGAAAGTTGGAATTGTCCACCTGAGTGAGGCGGATTTGCAGTCCCTGATCCTGAGCCAGAGCGCTTTGCAGTGGCCACACGAACGCGGTCAGCAGGACCAGAAAGAGTGAGAAAACCAAACGGGACCACTTATTTGATTGCATGGCTACCTCTTTTCGTGATAAACCATCTCGGTATTGCCCATGCGGATCTTCTGATTATTCGTCAACTGCGACAACTCGATCTTGGGATTGTTGACGAAGGTCCCCGCCAGGCTCATATCCTTAAGGGTGAAATGCTTGCCATCGCCGGTCAACATGGCGTGCTGGGGGCGATATCGGGATCCGGCAGCACGATCTCCGACTTAAGCGGCGAACTACCGATAGCTACCGCCGGTCCCCTGGCACGCATGAACTTGTCCAGGATGAATTCGGTGCCTTTGAGCTTGCCGGAAACGACTTCCAGCCAGGCACGCGAGAGCAGCACCACGATCAGCGAAATGAAGGCTCCGACCGAAGCGCCCAGCAACACCAAGCCGGCCGCCTTGCCAACCAGCGGATCCTTGAGCCAGGTGTGAGCCAACTCGAGCAGCACGCCGCCGATAGCGCCTCCGATCAGCCCGCCCAGCATCCCCTTCCAGGCTTGGGACTTGCCGACCACGCCCTCGGCCAAACCGATTAACAGGCCGAAAACACCCCACCCCAGAGCGCGGCCCAAAATTCCGGCGCCGACCGATTGGAACAGGAATTCGCTCAACGGCAAACCGATCGCACCGGCGATCAGCCCCAACAGACCGCTGAACAGGCCAGATTTGAGCGCCTGGACCCCATTACGGGTCAGGACACCCTCTGTCAGACCAATCAGCAAACCGATACTCAATCCGACCAGCGCGCCAACCACGATCTCGCTCAGGTAAAGGTTGGAGGCGAACGACAGTCCCAGTAGGTCGCTGACCTGCCAGCCGATCAACCCTCCGAGCGCACCAAGCAAGGCGTAATAATAGGTGCTCATACGTCTATTCATTGGATTTATCTCCTTCAGGACCATGCGCATCCTGATGTAAATTTTGCCAGCGGACGATGCTGTGGCCGGAAGCCGCATCCATCTCGTAAAAACCAAAATAACGGGTCGGGTCGAAGCTGCCATCTGCCTGGCGGATGAAGAAACCGCCCTGGGAAGAATAAGGCTCGATCACCAGGGCTACCTGCCAGGGTTCGGGAAAAAAGTTCTTGTGCAGGAAGGTGTCATAATGCGACAGGAAGATGCCCATGCGTGGATGGGTGTGATACCAACCCACGATTTTCTCGTTCGGAAAGCGCTTTTCCAGCTGGTCGTGGAGATCGACCAGCGTATCCTGGGTGAAGGTCAAATAGACACTGCTCTGGCGGGTAAAGCGCGCTGGCAGCGCGTGCTGCACCACCACAAACTGCTGGCCGCTTTCCTGATCCTGGCACCATTGGCCGATCAAGGCGCCTCCCACCTCATTGGTAGTGTCGACACAGGTGTAGACACAAACTCGAATATAAGCCGAGTGGGTGAAGAAGACCGACACCGAGGGGTGGCGCTCTTCGGCGTCAAAAGGAGAATGCCAGCGCAGCGCGGTCCCCAATGGTCTGGGAGCAGCTTCAGGCTGAAGCGTTTCAGTTGGAGTGAGACGGATGCCGAGGGAAGACATGAGAATTGGTCACCAAATGTGGGGAGCCTGGACCGCCTCAATTTCTCGAGGCGGTCCGGGTAGGGTCGGGGATCGTTACCCTGCGGTCACGTCGGCGGTCATCATCAGGCGGTCGCCTTCCGGGATGCCGGCATCTTCCAGGGTCTCTTCCTCATTGAGTTCGCGACCCAGAGCCTTGCTATCCAGCCGGTAAGACATAGGACGTCCATCCGGGCCTGTGGTGGGAAGTTCCAGAGAAGTGGTCAGCTCTGGGAGCAGTTCCTTCACGGATACATCGCCCGGCACCTCCGCATTGCGGGTGCCTCCCGAGGGGAGAACGATCGTAACAGGTATGTCGGCCATGACTTACTCCTTTCCTTGTTTTCGAAGATATGGTTCAGGCTGCTCTACAGCCGTCCGGAACGGCTTACTGCAGGGGCAGAACGAGGATATTTTTGCACCGGTTAAGCCTTGGAAATAGACGCATGCCATCATTTCAAGCGGATTTTTGGCTTTTTAGCCGCCGGCTTGGAGCCCCCGGCTTGATCTTCAAGCCAGGACTTGGGTTTTGGGGTTGTTGACTTATCTGGTTTGAGTTTCAAACTGAGCGAGGCTTTCTTGGCCGGCGGCTTTTCATTCGACTTGAGCTTCAGACTGAAGCGAGATTTGGGTTTGGCCGGGGCAGCCTGGTCATCCGATTTGACCTTGACGCGCTCGGGCCGCAGCAATTCCTGCTGGTCGACCGGGAAGTCGTTCGGGTGCTTCTTGCGGTATTCGCGGCTCCAGCGCGCCGCCTCGGCATCCCAGGGGAAGGGCGGCTTGGTCGGATCGTCGTGGAAATTCTTCCACTGCAGCATTTCACCCAGCATGACCACCAAACGGTCGAGCGAGCGGCTGGCTGCCCACCAGGCCGCGTCGATACAGACGCTGCCATTCAGGTGGTTGATGTTGGGATGCCAGATCGGTGTCATCCATTTCATGCCCGGCCAGCGCTGCGGGTACTGATTGTGCAGGTAAATCTCGACCTGGTGGTGATTTCCGTATTGCGGGTTGCCCTGGCGATCCACGCCGATGATGCTCTTGCACTTGAAGGTGACGATGTAGCGTTCGGGCGGCAGGTTGGGATGCGGGGCAAAAGCCTTGTAGGAGATCAGGTCACTGCGGGCTGCCAGTTCGACCATCAGGTCGTGGTCGCCGCGCAGGCGGCGTATGCGCGGCGTTTCTGCAGCCATTGAACCCGCGCCAGCCGTGATGTCAGCGGTTAACATCAGGCGGTCGTTTTGGGGGATGCCGGCCGAGGCCAGCGTCTCGTCCTCTTTCATTTCACGGCCCAGGGCCTTGCTATCGATGCGGTAAGCCATTGGGCGTCCGTCCGGACCGACAGTCGGCAATTCCAACAGAGAGGTCAACTCGGGCAGCAAATCCTTAACGGTCACGTCGTCGGGGATTTCGGCGGCGCGTGCCCCTCCGCTCGGGAGCACAATGGTCACTTCAACATCGGGCATGAGTTTCTCCTCGTAATTGTCTGCCAACAGTCATGGGCATTGGCGCGGTCATCTAAAACTAGCACAGCTTAACCCGCTGGGCGGGCGGTTTAGGTTTGAGCCCGGACAAATCCTTGCGCCGGCGCGAGGTGGGTGGATCGCCCCGTCCAGCCAGGCGGTCGCCGCTCTGCTCACGAATGCGAATCCGGCCGCCCGAAGGCTGGGCGGGAGCAGCGGTTTTCTTTTCGTCCTTGAGGCGGATGCGGCCGCGCGCGGGGCTTTTCTGCGCGTCCTTGAGTTCGACCGGGCCTTTGAGGCGGATGCGCTCTTTTACCGGTCTGTCGATCTTGAGCGGCTCGGTTCGTTCGAAATGGTTGAAGTGCAAAGCCTCGGGCAGGTCACCGGTCAATTCGTAAAACCGGTATTCGATGCCGTTTTGCGCTCGCAGGATGTGCAACGCCGGCACCCCTACGCTGGCCAGTGTGCGGTGCAGGAAATCCTCCTGGCCGGTGATGGTGTGCGTCAATTGGGAGTTGCGCAGCACACCGCAGGTCGGGCAGTGTCCGGCTTCGAACGTGACCTCACTCAAAGGGCGCAAAATCTTCTCAAGCGTATGGCAGCTTGGGCATTCAAGTGAAATAACCAATTCCTGGTCCAACTCGATAAAAGCGTCTGGACCCAGGTCAGCCCGGGCAATGCGCAGCATGTCGTTCAAAGTGGTGCGTTCGGCCCGTGCCGGTAACTCGGTCACCTCACCAAAGGTCCAGTGGCTCTCGCAATCTTCGCGCGGCACATAGGCGGTGGTGTGCATCTGGTTGACCATGCCGTTGAAATGGATCACCTTGCCCGGTTCGACCGGCATCCCATTGATCAGCTTCAGGGCTTCCTGAGACTGCATCGCCCCGATGATCGAGGCAATCGTTGGGGTGGTGGGAACCTTGCCCAGCAAGATGTTCTGGCGGGCCAACAAGGGACAGGAGTAGCGCAGCGACAGATCGCGCAGCGCGGTCTCGTTCAGGGTGCATTCATAGCAGGCCCCCTGGCCCGGAACGAAGACTCGCACCAAGCCGAGCAGTTCCTGGATAGCACCGTCGACCCAGGGCTTATTCATCCAGTAGCAAAATCGATTGACCGCCAGGCGGGCTTCACGGTTATCCAGGCAGCCAATCACCACGTCCATGCGTCGAATGACACCCAACCCCAGCTGGGCCGTCACATCCCCATTGAGGTACTGCACGTGGACCTGAGGGTTGATCGATTTGGCACGCGCGGCGGCCACTTCAGCTTTGCTGCGCGTATTGTCCGCCTCGCGGAACAAAACAGAGCGGCTCAAGTTGGCGGCTTCGATCTTGTCGAAATCCACTACGAAGATGTTCCCGATGCCCATCAGCGCCAGGTTTTTGATGACTTCGTTGCCCAGCGCCCCTGCGCCCACCACCAGCACCTTGGCGTTCTGGACCTTGTCGCGTTCCCACCAGGAAATGAAATCGAAGGTTCCCAGGCGGTCTTTTTGTAAATTTGGAATGCGAATGGGCTTTTCGGGCAGGATCGGCAGGCGGATCGGGCCAGTTGGCGGTTCATCGCTGGCCGGACTCCCGGAACGGGAGGCCGCTGACTGGGCCAGTTCCCTGGCCTGGGTCACGTTCGACTCGTCGACCCTGCGCGCAAACCAGCCAACGTTCGGGCGCGACTCAATCAGGCTGTTCTCTTCCAGGGCTTTCAGCGCTTCGCGTAAGGTAGCCCGGCTGACGCCCAGCTGGCTCATCAGCACGCGCTCAGGCGGCAGCTGGTCCCCAGGGGGCAGGTTTCCGTCGATCATCGAAGCTGCCAACCTCCCGGCGACTGTTTCAGCCAGTGTACGATGGTTAACCGGTTGGATTTTCATACATTTCCTTTGGTATAGTGGTCAGACCAGTTATACCAACATTATAGCGACTCTGATCAAGCTGTCATCTAGGTCAAAAGTACTATGTTGGTGCTCTAAATTCAACTTCCCCCATTGAATTGCCGAGGAATTAACGATGGACTTAAGAATTGTAATGCGGAACCTGGCAGGAGCCGGTGATCCCCCAGCAGTCTGCATGGTGCAGGGTATGGCAGACCTTGCACTCCACTACCCCGCGCGGGTCCTTGGGGTTGACCAATTCAAGGCAATAGGGACAGCGATGTTCTTCGACGGTAGCCAACTGAACGTGAATTTTACGACCCAAACGCCGCTTAACTTTTGGCCTGGGTGCCAAGGGAGGGTTGACGACCACGTGCGATCTGGCTGGTCGTGCCTGGGTCCCAACAAGTGTTCGGGAATTCGATCTGCGGACACGGGAAGGCTGCGACCCCTGGTAACCTGAAGTTCGAGAAGTGGGTCTACTTGGCCCCGAATGAGCCGGGTGGGCCGCCTCCAGCTGCGCTGCACGGGGGTCTGACCTGCGCCAGCCCAATAAGGCCGAGAGAGTGAAAAGTATGCCAAGCGCCAGGTGCGCCAACCCAAACCAGTCCGGCGTCTCCCGCCCAATCACCAGACCGATGCCCACCTTCCAATCGCTGAAGTATCCCAGGACGTTCAAGCCGATCACCAACACACCGAGAGCCACCACACTACGGATAAAGGCATTACGTTTGCGTAACAACAAGCGCGCTCCCAAACCCGCGACGATTCCCAGGGTCACATCCGCGCCAATGGCCAACAGTTGCGTCGGGGCTGTCCGACCGGTATAAATCAGGATCGCAAATCCCAACGCATACGTGACAACCAGCAAAACCAACAAGGTCAGCCGGCGCACCAGATGTGTAGAGCGAGGGGAAGAACGGGAATTTTCAGAGACGCTCGTCGTAGCCATAATAATCCATCAATTTTCTAATTATAGTTCTACTATAGCGCAATTAATCGCCACAAGACCCAAATTAGGACATAAGTACTGCCCCATCCTATCCCGTCCTCTGCGCCGGTAATCTCGATTGAAATCCCTGTGTCTCAACGCTGAGTTTTGGGCAAGTATAATCCTCAAATTTAAGACATTCTGCACCTTGACAAAAAATAGTAACTTGTCTATTATTTATCCCGTTTGTGATACTATTCTCAAAATATCGGTTATATTTTGAATGCCCAAACATTTGATGCAGAGCAAGTATGGATAAAAACGTTGGCGCTCCTGAGAATCATCAACTGCTGAACTCACAAAGCCAACCTACTGTGTATGCTGGAAAGGAGTGCTATAGATGAGACTATACCTGCGCCTGGCTTGGCGCAATGTCTGGCGGCATAAACGCCGCACGATCATCATCGTCCTGGCCATGTCATTGACACTGGCATTGATGATGTTCTACGACGGGTTGATGAACGGCTTCACCGACGCGATTTACGGCAACGCCGTGAAGGTCCTGGGTGGAAACATCCAGGTCCACGCAGAAGGGTATCGCGCACAGGTGAATTCAACCCCGCTGCTGGCGCTGGCCGATCCGCAAGCCGTGGTCAAAGCCGCGGAAGCGAATCCCGCGACGCTGGCCGCCACGCTGCGTATCAACACCGGTGGACTGGTCACCAACCGCGAAGGCGCGTTTGCCGTCGGCATTACCGGCATCGAGCCGGAAAAAGAGCAGGCGGTCAACCTGATCGGCCAGTATGTCAAGCAAGGCCGCAATCTCACCAGTGAAGATACCGATAACATCCTGATCGGTAAAGGTCTCGCAGACGCGATGAACGTGCAGGTGGGAGATCGGATCACCTTGGTCGGCCGTTCGCAGCACAAGCAGATGCGCCAGCGCACCATGACCGTCATCGGTATATTCGACCTGGGCATGGCGGATATCGAGAAGCAGACCGTTTACATCTCGCTCGGCGAGGCACAGTCGCTCTATGACCTTCCCGGTCAGGCTACCGAGGTGGCGATCTTCCTGAAACAGCTCGGCCAGGAAAACGCGGTCATCAACAGCATGAAACCCGGTTTGCCCGGTTATGAGATCGAATCCTTCGAAGCGAACTATCCCGACCTGGCCTCCGCGATCAGCTCCAAAGGCGGCGTGATGAACATCTTCAGCGTGATCATCATCGCCATTGCCGGTGTCGGCATCCTCAACCTGCTGCTGATGGCAGTTTACGAACGGACGCGCGAAATTGGCGTATTGGGCGCGATGGGGCTTAGGCCGAATCAGATTTCGCTGTTGTTCATCCTCGAAGGGACAATGATCGGATTGGTCGGCGTCGCAGCGGGGATCGTCCTGGGACTGGTCATCAATGGAATCGTGATGCGAGTCGGGCTTGACTTTGGCGCCATGACGCAAGCTGCCAGTTACCTGGCACTAATCAGGGACCGCGTGTACCCCACCTGGGGCGTCGAGAAATTACCGATGCGAGCTTCCATGGTCGCCATCATCTCCGCGCTGGCAGCGGTCATTCCCGCCATCGAAGCCGGGCGGCGCGAACCTGCCGAAGCCCTGCATTTCGTATGAGGTGCGCCTTGATACAACTTTTTAAAATGGCATTCCGCGATCTCGGCCGCAACCGCCGCCGGACCTTCTTCTCCGCCCTGGCGGTGGGCATGGGACTCGCATTATTGATGCTGATGGCTTCGGTCATCAACGGAGAGATGGGCAACGCAATCGAGTCGGCCATCTCCCTGCAAAGCGGTCATATCCAGGTGCGGGCAGCGGGTTACGATGAAAATAAGTCCAGCCTGAAGTGGGAGGACCTGGTTCCAAATCCAGAGCAAGTCGCTGGCAAGATCGCCGCGTTGCCCCAGGTAAAGGCCGCCACGCCGCGTTTGTTCGCCAGCGGATTCATCTCCACCGGCGACGAATCAGCAGGCGTGAGAATCTTCGGCATCGATCCGCAGTCCCCGGCAAGCGATCCGTATCGCCAGGGGGTCATCAGTGGAGATTTCTTGACCCCTGACGACCGCGATGGATTGCTGATCGGAAATCCAATCGCAGATAAACTGCATTTAAAAACTGGCGACCAGGTCAGCCTCTCGGTCAATACCTCCAACGGCAACGTGGATGAGCAGACCTTTACCGTGCGAGGCATCTACACGACCAACACCTATGGCTTCGACAACGCCACCATCTTCCTTCCGCTGGCAAAGGCCCAGGCCATCACACAGACGGAAAACCACGCCAGCACGATCTTCGTCCTGCTCAAGGACACTGCAGACACCGACAGCGTCGCAAAGGCCTTGAAGGGAACAAACCTGGAGGTCAAGACCTGGACCCAAATGAATTCACTGATCGTAGATACTGAGACCATGGCCCGAAGTTACATCTCATTCTTTTACCTGATCATCCTGGCGATTACCGCCTCGGTGATCATCAACACCCAGATCATGTCGGTCTACGAACGCACGCGCGAGATCGGGATCTTGTCGGCCATCGGGATGAGAGGCAGCCGGATCATGACACTGTTCCTGTCTGAATCATTCCTTCTGGCGGTCGGCGGCGCGCTCCTGGGTCTGTTCCTGGGCTGGCTGTCGGTCTACCTGTTCAACATCAAAGGCTTCTACATCGGCAACATGGGCTTGAGCGGCATACTGATTGGCAACACGATCTATGCCAAGTTGACGATGGCAGACACAATCAATGTGACCATCATGACCTTTGTGGTTACGCTGCTGGCTGGACTTTATCCGGCAATGATGGCTTCCCGCATGGAACCGGTCGAAGCCCTGCGCGCCGAAAAATAGACGCGGATTTGAGTCCGCGAGGAGTACAACATGGATGTCGTAAAAGTTGAAAATGTCACCCGGGTCTACAAGATCGGCGAAGTCGAAACCAGGGCTCTGCGCGGCGTGGACCTGACCATCGAGAATGGCGAATTCACCGCCCTGGTCGGGCCATCTGGCTCGGGGAAAACCACCCTGCTGCAGCTGATTGGCTGCCTCGACCAACCCAGCAGTGGAACGGTTTGGGTCGACGGACAAGATGTCACCCGTCTTAACCGCAACCAGCGCGCCGACATGCGCCGTGGCCACATCGGCTTCATCTTCCAGTTTTTTGCCCTGATCCCGACCCTGACGGCTTTCGAAAATATCGAGATGCCGCTGCTGCTCAACGGGCACACCCCGGCGGAACGCCGCACCCGCGTGCTCGAACTGCTCGAGGCCGTGGACCTGGTGGACCGCGCCGACAACCGCCCCGACCAGATGAGCGGCGGACAGCAGCAGCGCGTCGCCATTGCCCGCGCCCTGGCTCCCAAACCGGCCCTGGTCCTGGCGGACGAACCCACCGCCAACCTCGACACCGCCAACGGCAAACAGGTCATGGAGATCATGCAGCGTCTCAACCAGGAGACCGGCGTAACATTCATATTCGCCACGCATGACCCGCGTGTGATCAAATATGCCCGCCGCGTAGTCACACTGCGCGATGGTATGGTGGTTGAAAACACCGGGGCAAAACAGAAAGCCTAGAGGTGCAAGATGAGGACCAAGGTGCTGGTATGCCTGTTGGTACTGTTTGCTTTGACAGCCTGCAGCAGCAAGTCAAACACCCCTGTAACCACGCTGCCGACAGTCGTCCTGGATAGCGGCGACAGTACGCAGTCGGCGCCATTGACCAGCAGTGGGGGTGTGACCGCTTCCGGGATGATCGTGCCTGACCATCAGGCACAGCTGGCATTCACACTTGGCGGAAACGTCAAACTAGTAAATGTCGCCCTGGGCGATCAAGTCAAATCCGGACAAGTCTTGGCGGAACTGGATAATGCCGCTGCGCAGATGCAACTCAACCAGGCCGAGCGCACTTTGAGGGAAATGACCTCTCCGGCCGCAATTGCAGCAGCAGCGCAGGCTGTGGCGACTGCAAAACAGGATTCGGAAGACGCCCAGAATAGCTCTGACAGCCTGATCTACCCGCGCGCCTCCGATGAACTGATCAAGAACACCCAAGGCGAGATCGACCTGGCCAAACAACAGGTTGCCAGGGCTGCAGATGCCTACCGGCAAGTTGCCAGGCTTCCCGATGGTAATCCCAAGAAGGCAACTGCCCTGGTGGCAATGACAGATGCCCAGCTGCACTTGAATTCCCTGATTGCCAAATATAACTGGTACACGGGCACCCCTTCGGACATCGATGCTGCCAAGGCGCAGGCTGATAAGGACGCAGCCAAAGCGGCCTTGCAGGAGGCACAGTGGTATCTCTCCGCCTTAAAAGGCGAGCAAATCCCGGATGACGCGACCGGGAGCAGCCTGGCTGCCTTGGAACAGGCCAAAGACAACTTGAAAGCTGCGCAGGAGAACCTCGATGCCACCCGTCTGATCTCCCCAATTTCTGGAACTGTGGCTGTAATCGAGGTGATCCCCGGCGATTACGCACCTCCTGGCAGGATCCTGGCGGTCGTGATCGACACCACCAAGCTGCACGTCGAGACCACCGATTTGAGCGAGCGGGATGTTTCCAAAGTACAGGTTGGACAACAGGTCACGGTTTTGGTCAAAGCCACGAATGAGGAAATAACCGGGCGTGTCACAGCTATCTCGCCCCTGGCTGACACACTCGGCGGAGACGTCGTTTACAAAACCACGATCGCGTTGGACAATCTCCCGCCCGGTCTGCTGGCCGGCATGAGCGTTGATGTGCAGTTTGAATAGAAATCACAGGAGCCGGAACCATCCGGCTCCTTTTCCGTTTTGAATTCCAAAATTTATTTTCACAGGCATTGATCTACTCTAAAATCCACTTCTCGCCCAAAGCCGGCCATTCCGCGGATTGCGCGGCACGTTCCTTCCAGTTCTCTTTGCCGCTCCAGGATTTGATCTGCAAGGCATAGACTGCGGTGCGTTGCAATTCCTTGTCCGTAATCGGACGGTATTCTGCACCTGGCTTCATCCCGGGGAAATATTTTCCAATCAATCCGACCAACGCTTGGCGCGCCTCCTGCGGATCCTGCAGCACGCTGACGGTCCCAAAGACCATCACGCTGCGATACTGGACTGAGAATTCGAGCGCTACGTTCGAAGGCAGAGTACGCCCGACCTCACTGACCACAAAACAGACCTTGGGATGACGGTCTAGATTGGCCCTTAGCCGGCCGCTGAGGTTCGAGTGGAAGATGAGGCGCCGATTTTGCTCGTCGAACCAGAAGTTGGTCGGGGTGATGAACGGTTGGTCACCCCAACTGCGTGCCGACATACCCGATCTCGGCCCGGTTCAGGAAATCTCGTGTCCACTGATCATCGCGGGTATATTCAGGCCGGCGTTGAAGCGCTGCCGGGGACTGGTCGGTCAAATCATAATTTCGGGGCATGGTAAATCTCCTCAATAATCAGCGCCGGGTCTCGAAGATACGACTTAATACCAGGCCAAATAAAAAGCCTCCCACGTGCGCCATATTAGCCACACCCCCGCTCTGAAAGTTCGTCACCGCTCCAAAGGCGTTGAAAAGCTGGAGCAGGAACCACACACCGATCAACAGGATGGCCGGGATGGCAGCGATATCAATGAACCAGCCGATGATCAAAATGGCGCGAATCCGGTCACGCGGAAAAGTGACCAGGAAGGCGCCCATCACCCCGGCAATCGCTCCGCTGGCTCCCAGGTTGGGGATGCTTGATGCCGGCATGATCCACACCTGGGCAAACATAGCCGCCACGCCGGCCATCAGATAAAAAACCAGGAACTTGAACGGCCCCATCACATCCTCGATCTGTGGTCCGAAGACCAGGAAAAAGAGCATATTGCCCAGAATGTGCAGCCAACCTCCGTGCATGAACATGGCCGTAAAAATCGTGGTCAAGTCCCGGCCAGCCGCAATGTGGGCCGGAATGACAGACCAACGTTGGACGAACAGGTCGCCTCTGGTCAGTTCCAAATAAAACATGATCCCATTTGCCAGGATGATCAACATGGTCATGATCGGGAAATGTCGCGTTCTACGCGAGACATTGCCGAGAGGGATCATCTCAAAGCTCCTAATCAGTCAAATAATTCGTAGGCACGCAATATTCCCGCAAATGCCTGACGGGCGTCATCCATGACCTTCTCGCGCCAACGCGACTCGCTGGGGAAGAACAAATTGAAAGTACAGTCAGAGGTAAATAACTGCACATTGCTAATCTGTTATCAATTTTTTACTGACCCTGCAATTAAGGTGTCAGCCTTCGACCTTCTCCACCACCACCGTCGCCTCGCTCACCAGTGCGGCAATGGCTCCGACCGCAGCCAGCGAAGGCGCCAGCAGCGCGCCGACCACGCCAACTGTCACGGGAAACTCAACAATGGTCTGGCCATCTTTGTTTTTGATGGTGACCCGGCGGATATTGCCCGCGTGGATCAATTCTTTGATACGCCCCAGGAGTTCCTCTCCGCTGACGCGAAATTCCTCGGTATGTGATTGCCCGTTGCTCATATGTAACTCCTTGTCTTCTTTATTATCGCACATTCCAGTTGACGCATGCACCTTCCCTCTGGTAAAATCACTCCCCGGAGCGTTGTACCCTTCGCTCCTTATTTCTGTAGGAAAGGGCTTGTGAAATGAAAGTACTCTTGACCAAGGACGTTTACAAATTAGGTCGCGCTGGGGATGTCAAACGCGTGGCCGACGGCTATGGCCGCAATTACCTGATCCCCCAGGGATTGGCTTTGCTGGCCACACCCGGCGCAATGAAACAAGCCGAACGCATCCGCAGCCAGGCGGAGATCCAGCGCGCTAAACTCAATAGCGAACTCAAGGACCTGGCCGATCAGATCAACGGCCTGACACTAACCTTTTCGGCTAAAGCCGGTGAGACGGGCAAGATGTACGGCTCGATCACCACGCAGGAAATCGCCGACGCGATAACCGAGAAAAGTCGCTATGAGGTCAAACGCCAACAACTCGAAATGCAGCCGATCCGCAATTTGGGCGAGTACACCATCCACGTTCGCTTGACGATGGACCTGGTGCCTGAGGTAAAAGTGATCGTCCACCGCGAGGGCGAGGCCATCCCGACCGAATCGGCAGAGACCGAACCAGAGGCGAAGACTAATTCCAAAGCGAAAGAGGTCGTTGCTGAAGAGGTCATCCTCGAAGAACCGGTAGCTGAAGAAGCAGTCCTCGAAGAGCTGGTTGTTGAAGAGATCGTCCTCGAAGAACCGGTAGCCGAAGAAGCAGTCCCCGAAGAGCTGGTTGTTGAAGAGCTCGTCCTCGAAGAACCGGTAGCTGAAGAAGCAGTCCCCGAAGAGCTGGTTGCTGAAGATGCGGTTGTCGACGAAGTCGTCACAGAAGAACCTGCCGCAGAAGACAGCAGCCAGGCACCGACCGACGAACCCGAGACACCCGCAGCCTAAGCGTTTCCAATTGCATTCAAACATCACCGGTCCATGCCTGGCACAGGGGAACCGGTGATGTTTGCTTAAACCCATGATAATCACAATCGGTCAGAGACTCAAACAAGCACGTGAAGCACGTCACCTATCGCTCGAGAAGGCTTCCGAGGTCACACGGATTCGGACGCACTATCTCCAGGCGCTGGAAGCAGACGACTTTTCCGTTATGCCGTCCCCGGTACAGGGACGTGGGTTCCTGCGCCTGTATGCTGATTTTTTGGGGCTGGACGTGGATACGCTGGTGGATGAAATGCGCCGCACCCAGACCGACGAAAGCGATGTCATCGAACCGGTCCACTCCGGGCAGACTCCGCCGCAGCCCGTTCCCCTTTCTCAGGCTGAACCCCAGCCCGAGCCAGAACCGACAGTTGAAGAAACAGCCGGCCGTGAGCCTTTCTGGGTCAACTGGTTGCGCCGCCGAAAAAATGAAGACGCCGCGCCAGAATCACCTGCTGTCTCAGAAGAGACAATCCAACTAAGAGAACCTCAACCCGAACCCCGCGTGGACGAATCTGCTCCCATCGAGGAAGAGCCAGCGCATTCGGAAGTACCTGAAGCGGAAGCCGAATCCGTGACCGACACCGCCAGAGGACAAAATGCAGCCGAGGCTGAACCCGAAACGTATCCCGAATTATCCGCACCGGTCTGGCAATCCTGGCAGGAACGGCTGCACAACCTGCGGAAGGATCAGCCAAGCGCAGCAACCGCTGAGCCAGAACCCCCGCATGAAATCTCCGCATCCAGACCAGAACCTGTAAGTGAAGAAACCGTCGCTCCACCTGCTTCGATACGCAGCTCCGATGAAATCTTCGCCGAGATCGGTGGCAGCTTGCGACAACGCCGCGAATTGCTCAGCCTGACCCTGGATGAAATCGAGCAGCACACCCACGTCCGCAAGCACTATTTGCAGGCGCTCGAAGCCGGAGATTTCGAAGAGATCCCCTCCCCGGTGCAGACGCGCGGGATGCTCTCTAACTATGCTTCGTTCCTAGACATGGAAGTGGATACCGTCCTGCTGGAATTTGCCGAGGGATTGCAGCGCTGGCATGCCCAACGACATCCCGAACTTTCGGGCGAGCCGAAGCCGGCCTTGAACGACGTGAGACACTTCCTTCCGCGTATTCGCACTTTCATCGCCACCGATTTGATCTTCGGCGTTGGCATGGTTGTCCTGCTGTTGGCTTTCGCCATCTGGGGCGCAGGACGTATCATCAAATCGCAGCAGACAGGGGTTCCTCCCGAAGCAACCGGTCCATCGATCTCAGATGTTCTATTGATCACCCCAACCGTTGATGTACAACTGACCGCCACACCAGCCACCAGTCAGCCCAACGCACCAGTCGGTGACACCACCCTGACCGCTCTAGCACCCAGTGAAGCCGCCCCGGCCAACGTAATGTTATATGTGGTAGCCCGCGAGCGTACTTACATGCGCGTTACCGTAGATGGCAAAGCCGTCTTCGATGGGCGCGTTATCCCCGGCAACTCTTATCCTTACGAAGCTAACGATTCGATCGAAATTCTGACAGGCAATGCCGCAGCCTTGCAGGTAGTATACAATCAACGCGACCTGGGACTGATGGGAAACTTCGGCGAAGTCGTCGACTTGGTCTACAACGCTCAGGGCGTCCAGACCCCCACCCCGCTCCCCCCACCCACCGAAACGCCTACGCCGCGCTTCTCGCCTGTACCTACGCGGACACCCAGTGCAACACCAACCTCGACCTCAACCCGTCTGCCAACCGCAACTTCTATCAGCCCGTAAGACGCAAAGAAAGATTTACAGGTATGAAACAAAATACATTTCATCTGGTGTCACTCGGCTGCGCCAAAAATACTGTTGATTCAGATTCGATGGCGCAGCTATTGATTCGCGACGGTTACAATGCCGTGGAAAACCCTGAAAATGCCAGCGTGCTGATCGTCAACACCTGCGGCTTCATCGGTCCGGCCAAGGAAGAATCTTTTACCGTCCTGAAGGGACTGGCCGAAATCAAACGGCCTGACCAGCTGCTGATCGCAGCCGGCTGTCTCACGCAACGCTACGGTGCCGAAGTTGCCGCAAAGGTCTCCGGCATTGACGGCGTACTGGGCACACGCCGTTGGATGGACATCGTTCGGCTGGTGAGCGAGCTGCGCACGGGACCGCATCCCGGGCCGCTCTACCATCTCCCGCAGGAGGCCACCACGGTCGGCACCGACGAACAGGATGCACTGCGCGTCTCGGTCGCCGGGGCCAGCGCCTACCTAAAGATCGCGGACGGCTGCCGCCGTCCCTGCGCCTTTTGCGCCATCCCGTTGATCAAGGGCACGGCCGTCAGCCGCCCGATCGAGTCGATCATCCACGAAGCCCGCGTGCTGCGCGATAACGGCGTGCACGAGCTGATCCTGATCGCCCAGGACACCACCGATTACGGTCACGACCTGGGCCTGAAGGACGGGCTGGCAACCTTGCTGGAAGGATTAACCGAGGCTGTGCCCGACATTGACTGGATCCGAGTCATGTACGCCTACCCCGGCTACGTGACCGACCGCCTAATCGAGGTCATGGCAACCCGGTCCCAGATCCTGCCATACCTCGACATGCCCCTGCAGCACGCCCATCCGAAGACCCTTTACCGTATGCGTCGCCCGTCCAACATCGACTGGGTCCACAAGACCCTGGCCAAGATGCGGGGGGCTTTCAGCGATACACGCCTGGCGATCCGCACCACCTTCATCGTCGGCTATCCCGGCGAGACGGACGAAGAGTTCCAGGCGCTGATGGACTTCGTCGAAGAGATCCGTTTCGACCGCGTCGGGACGTTCCAGTTCTCGTTCGAACCGGGCACGACCTCCGAACCGCTCGGGGATCCGGTCCCAGCCGAGGTCAAGGAAGCGCGCTACCAGCGCCTGATGGAACGCCAGCAAACAATTTCCCTGCAGATCAACCAGTCCTATGTTGGCCAGAGGCTGGAGGTGCTGGTCGAGGGCTACGGCGATGGGATCACAGTCGGGCGTAGCTATCGCGACGCGCCTGAGATCGATGGCCTGATCTTTATCGAGGGCAAGCTGGAAGTGGGGCAAATCGTTCCAGTGCGCATTACGGGTGCCATGGCTTACGATTTGACCGCCGTCCCACTCGTGGGACAACCGGTCCAGATCCAGTAAGTCACGCTTGCATCGCCCAAAAGGGGGTTGCGTGACCTGCAACAAATAGCATGTTCACCACAGAATATCTAAAGGTATCATCTGGCCCGAAGGCAAAAACGCAAGGATGCAGGTATAATCCTTGCGTTTTCCATTTTATGACGCGCCGAATCAAACTTCCCCTGGCCGATCTGCTGGCCCTGCTCTTGAGCCTGACCGCGGTCTTCGCATCCTACCTGATCGCGGACCGGATTTATCAGCGCCTGCCGCACATCGAAGACGAAATGGCGTACGTTTGGCAGGCGGAGGTCGCTGCCCATGGCCAGCTGACCATCCCTTCACCGCCAGAACCGGGGCGCTTCATGGTGCCTTTCGTGGTCGATTATCACGGTCAGCGCTTCGGCAAATACCCGCCCGGCTGGCCGGCCCTGCTGGCTTTCGGCGTGCTGCTCGGCGCGCGCGTCTGGGTCAATCCTTTGCTGGCCGGGCTGGCTGTTTGGCTGACCTACCGCCTGGGCCAGAAACTCTTGGGGGAAGCCGCCGGCGTGCTGGCGGCCTTGCTTACCCTGACATCCCCCTTCTTCCTGGTCAACAGCGGCTCGCTGCTTTCCCACCCCTGGGCGCTGGTACTCGGCCTGGCTTTTGCCTTGGCCTGGTTGGACACCTTCGATCTGTCCCCCTCCGGCAGCACGGACCAGATTGCTACTGTCCCAAAATGGCTGACCGTGTCCCTGGCTGGATTCAGCCTGGGGGTATTAGCCCTGACCCGCCCATTGACCGCAGTCGGCCTGGCGCTGCCCTTTGGCCTGCACGGCCTATTCCTGCTGTGGCGTGGGGATGGAGCCGTTCGCCGGCGCGTGCTGACGGTCGGCGCGCTCGCCCTGGGGGTCGCTGCGCTGCTCTTCGCCTGGCAGTTTGCCGTTACGGGCGACCCGCTGCGCAATCCCTACACTTTGTGGTGGAAATACGACAAAATCGGTTTCGGTCCCGGACACGGAAACATGCCCGGTGGCCACAACCTGCACTACGCCTGGATCAACCTGAAGAACAGCCTGCGCTCTGGCTGGCGCGATCTGTTCGGCTGGGGCAATCTTTCCTGGTTGTTCATGCCAGCCGGCTTGTGGGCTATCCGCAAGAACCGCGGCATGTACCTGGTGGCGAGCATACCGCTCGCGCTGGTGCTGGTCTACCTGACCTACTGGATCGGTTCGAGTCTCTTCGGACCACGCTATTACTTCGAGGGCTTGCCCGGGTTGACCCTGACGACTGCGGCCGGGATATTGTGGCTGCTGGATTGGTCACGCCGCTATGAAAAAAATTGGCGCCTGATGCGGTCTTTCGTCACGCTCATGCTCAGCCTGAGCCTGGTCGGCTACAACCTGGTCGGATTCCTGCCCAAGCGTTTGGAAAGCATGTACGGATTGTACGGCGTGCTCCGTGCGCGCATGCAGCCTTTCCTGACCCAGCAGGCTCAGGAACTGACCCCGGCAGTGGTGATCGTACACATCGAATCCAGTTGGACCGATTATGGGACCTTGCTGGACCTGGAAAACCCCTGGCTGACCTCCCCCTTCATCTTTGCCCTGGGTGGTGATAAAAAAACCACGGCCGCCCTGGCGGCCGACTTCCCGCAGCGGACGATCATCAATTATTACACCAAGCAACCGGAAAAATTCTTCCTCTACCAACGCTAAGACCGGGCACAACCTGTGCCCGGTTGATTAAGATACACGTGCCAGCGCTGTCGCCGCCAAAATCAATATCGACAGGAGCAGGTTCACCCGCAACAGCAACCTTTCACGCTGACGCAGGACGCGTAACTGCGCCGGGTCGCCCGTCTTTTGGGCGCGGATGGCTGCACGCTGGATCGAAGGCAGCACTTCCCAGGTTTGCAGCGCGCTGACAACGATCATGACCAGCACCATGATGTGTTTGACCAGGATGGCAATTGACCACTGATTGCTGGTCGAGAGCAGACCGTTGTAATGCGGGCTGGTGCTTAGCTGGAACATGCCCGTCACCACCAGCAGGGCCAGACAGAACCAGGCCAGCGGTTCCAGGCGGCGCTGGATGGCATCGATTAATGCACCCTGCGCGTCCACATCCAAGCTGTGACGCGCAGCGGGCAAAATCAGAAATGAAATCGCTGCCAGGCTGCCAATCCAAGTGACCGTGGCCAGCAGGTGCAGCCAAAAGGTGATGGTCAGCGCCCAGACAGGCATCAGGACTCTTTACGGAGTGGGGGGTGCTTCGGTGGTCGCAACGGGCGGCGCTTCGGTCGAAACCTGAGTCGGTTCCGGCGTAGACGTCGGCGGGTGGCAGATCAGCCCAGCCTTGTTGGCTTTCTGGGCTACATCGCCGTCATAACTTAGCGACAGTGCTGTGTTGTAATAGCCTTCGGCTTTGCACATTTCTTTCTTGTCGTAGTACAGGTCGCCAACATTGACATTGGCTATCCGGTAGCGTTCGGTTGCAGTCATGTTGGAGGCCGAATCCCACATTCCCGGCCAGGTACGATAGACCTGATCAAAGTAGTTCAAAGCTTGCAGCCAGTCCAGTTCCCAAAAGGAGGCACCGGTCAGGTACAAACGCGCACCGGCACGCAGCCCCTCAGCATAACCATCCAGGGGGCCGAAACGCTCGGCCAGGGTCAAGGAGTAAATGCCGGGCTCCAACAAACCCTGCGCGGCAATCTGGCCCACGCCCTGATTGCGCAGCGCGATGTAATACATACCGTCCACTTCTTCGATCTTGTAACCGGGTTCGTTCTTGCGCAGCGCATCCAGCGCAGCTAAGGCCCCACCCCAATCCTGTGCCTGGAGCTTGGCCTGGATGTCAGCATAGATCGCATCGGCGTTCCGCAGATCGGGGGTCGGGGTTAGCGAGGGCGTCGGTGAAGGGGTCGGGGAGGGGGTAATGCTCATCTTCAGCATCACCTCGGCCAGTTTATCGGCGACGCCGGGAAATCCCGGATCGGTATTGACGATGAACTCAAAGCGTTGGTAGGCAGCTTCGTACCGTTCCGCCTGCAAATCCTGCACGCCCAGGTCGTATTGTTCCTTGAGCTGCTGGGCCTCAACTGTCGCTTGCGCGTGTCCTCGCACGCTCAAACCGGACTGGTAACCGCCAAACAGACCCAAAGCGATCAGCACTAAAAAAGCCAGGATGCTGATCCAGGGGAAGCGGCGGCGAGGCTTCTTGGGAGTCGTATCGATTTTGGTGGACCCACTCTGGGTGGGTTGTGTGGAACCTAAGGTTTCGTCAGACATGGCGCTTATTATACCTAATGTTTACGACAAATCCTTCGCCAAAAATGAGTAAAAAGGGCAACCTGTAGTAAAGTTGTAGTCCACCAAGACAAAACCTACCACAGGAAGCCCAGATGAACATTTTAGCACTTTTACAATGCATACAGCCTGATCTTTCGAGAACAGATTTGCGACGTTTGAAGCCGGATCGCGCACGCCACGTTGAGCATGAGCGGTCGCGTGACCATGCTGGGGCTGTCCCGCTGGGCCGGGAAAGGTGGTAGCTATCGAACAGTGCAGCGCTTTGTCAAGGCTGTGATCTCCTGGCCAAAAGTCTTCTTTCGTTTCTTCATGCGGCACCTGTACCTGCCTGGGACAGAATACTTTCTGGTTGGGGATGAAAGTGTGGTGACCAAGTCCGGCCAAGAGACACATGGACTGGACTACTTCTTCTCCGGGTTGATGAACAAAGTGGTGAAGGGCATCGCCATCTTTTCTCTATCACTGGTTTCTGTGAAAGAACGACACTCCTATTCACTGCGTGTGGAGCAAGTCATCCGCACGAAAGCAGAAAAAGCGACAGCCAAGGAGCGCAAGTAAAAGCGATCAAAAAAGGTAAAAGCAGCGCCGAAGAAGAAACGCGGGCGTCCAAAAGGCAGCCGTAACCGGGACAAAAGTCAGGTTGAGTTGACCCCGGAACTAAAACGCATCCAGGAAATGCTCAAAAAACAGCTCAACATGCTGCGAAATTGGGTCACAGTGCGCTATCTGGCGCTGGATGGGCACTTCGGGAACAACAATGCTTTGGAGATGGTCCGACAGTGCGATCTGCATCTGATCTCCAAGCTGCGCTATGATGCTGCCTTGTACTTTGTCTATCAGGGCGAGCAAAAACGAAGATGGAAGCACTGCCCCTGAATGTGCGCCTGTGGCAGTGTCCGGTTTGTGAGACAGTCCATGATCGGGATGTCAATGCGGCCATCAATATTTTGAAGCAATCTACCGCGGGAGTCGCGGGAAGTAACGCCTGGGGACAGTCTGTAAGACCATCTACGGATGGCTATGCTGGACGAACCAGGAAGCCAACTAGCTTTAGCGGTTGGTAGCTCACAGGTTGAACAGCAGACGCAATTCGCGCGTGATGAACGGCAAGGCGACCAGACCACCCACGGACATCCCCACCAGGGCAGTCAGGATGGCGTTTCCCGGCAAGTATACAGCCAACGCGTAGGCCACTGCCCCACTTGCCAATGCGGCTCCAAAACCTTTGAGCACGGATGAGCCGGCTGTGATGCGCTCCGGCAATTTACGATTGAGGACAAACAGCAAGAATATGGCCTCAACCGTCAGGGAAAGTTCAGCCAGGGCAATCGCCGGAGCCCCAATGCCCTTGAAATAGGAGATAGCCAGGATGCCAACCGTCAGGTAGATGACGATCCGCATGGTGACACTGAAAAACGGCCACCAGGCTTCCTTGCGGGCATAGAAGGCGCGCGCCATGACTTCCTGCACCGAGTAGCCGGCCAATGTCAGTAAAAAGACACGCGTGGTCCAGGTCAGCAGGTCGGTCCCGGCAGGATCGAAACCGAAGGTGAACTGCACCAGCGGACGCAGCCCAACGGCCATCACCGCTGCGATGGGCAGGGTTAAGGCGACCATGACCCGCACGGCTTTTTCGATCGTCTGACGGAAGGCGGCCCAATCTGAGCGGGCTGCGTACTCCGAAATCGTCGGGAGCAAGGCCGTGGCGATGGCCGTCCCGATCAGGGTTTCCGGGACCTGCATGATCATCCAGCCATAGGTCAGCGAAGAAACTGAACCAATCGTGCCCAAACGCGAGGCGAAGTTATCGCGCGCGATGAACATCAACTGGATGCCAAACATGGTCAGCAGACGCGGACCAACCACTTTGAAGACTTCGATCACCCCCGGATCGAGGAAATTGAGTGAGGGCGTCCAGCGGAACTTGTATTTGATCAAACCGGGAATTTGAATGCCCAGGTGCAGCGCTGCGCCAATGATCACGCCGTAAACCAGCCCGTACACGCCCAGGCCAAAATGCGGCAGCGTAAGCGGGCCAATCGTATAGGGCACTTTGGGCGAGAGCACCAGCGCGCCAAAAATCTGACCGATATTGTAGAGTGTGGGGGCCAGGGCAGGAAGCAGGAAATGCTGGTTGGCTTGCAACCCGGCGATCACAAGCCCGCTGATGGAGAAAATCAGGGTAGCAATCAGATTAAGGCGCATCAACTGCGCGATCAGGCTTTGCTGGTCGGTATTGAAACCGGGAGCGATGCCAATCTGCGCGCGGACGATTTGGTTCGCGAAAATGGCAATGACAACAGCCAAAAAGGCTGTGACCACGAAGGCAATATTGGCCACACGCGAGAACAAGACCCAGGTATCTTCACGCCCGCGCAGGGTCAGGTGCTCGCTCAAGACCGGAATGAATGCCATCGCCAGCGCGCCACCCGAGATCAGCGCAAACAGCAAATCCGGCAGGTTGTTAGCAACGTTGAATGCATCCAGCTCGAACGACAGGCGGAACTGGCGTGCGATGATGATCGAACGGGCAAAGGCCAGTAATTTGTCGAAGGCGAAGAAGAACCCCAGCAGGAACGAGGTGCGGGTCAGGAAGGAAAGTTTCTTCATCGCCTTAATGTTCGGGCTGCGCGGAGCCAAATTTCTCTGCGCCTGGCAGTTTCTCGGCCAGGTTTGCAGGCTTGTGGATCAGCACCGGCAGGCACTGCGGACAAATGAGGATTTCATCCGAGCGATAGCGCATCACAATCAACGGCACTTCCTGCTCGGAGCGGTCACAATTCAGACAGGTATGTAGCATAAATACTCCTAAACAATTATGTTGCATAGCCGAGCATGTTTCGCAACGCTGCGCTCACACATCCCAACACACAGGGCAGAGAACCAACTGTATTTAAACGATCAGATGAACACAGATTTTACCCGAATGTGTGTTCATCTGCGCAATTCAACGCGAGAACCCTATAAAGTGCCCTTATACATTCCGCCTTCCACCGCCAGCATGGTGCCGGTGATATAAGAAGCTGCCGGGGAGACCAGGAAAGTCGCTGCATTGGCAAATTCCTGCGGTTGTCCCATGCGCCCCAAGGGGCTGTCTGCAGCCTGCTTGCGGGTCTCTTCATCAACCGTCGTACCCTTGTCCCTGGCCCGGCCGGTCATCAACTCGACCACCCGTTCGGTCTCGGTCCAGCCGGGCAGGATCGAGTTGAAGCGGATGCCATCCTTGCCCAATTCCAGCGCCAGGGTCTTGGTCAGTCCGACCGTCGCGGCACGGATGCTGTTCGACAGCACCAGGTTGGGGATGGGCTGCTTGACCGAGTAAGAGGTGATCGTCAACACGCTGGCTGCTTTGGATTTGCGCAGCTGCGGCAACGCGGCGCGGATCAGGCGCACGTGGCTCATCAGCGACAAATCGATCGCCTTTTCCCAGGCCGGATCCGTCAAACGACTTCAAACGCCCCAGCCGGTGGACCTCCGGCATTCGTGATCAGGATGTCCAGGCCTCCGAAGGCCTCCACCACGGCCTCAACCAGCTTTTCGGGTATGGACGGGTCGCTCACATCCCCAGCCAGGCCGACAACCTGCACGCCTGTCTCAGCCGAAAGTTGTCCTGGCCGCCGCTTCAATTCCTGGCCTGATCGCGGCTATTGATCGCCACCCGGCAGCCCTCCAGCGCCAGTTGTCGCGCTGTGGCATAACCCAGTCCACGCGAAGCGCCGCTTACCAACGCAATTTTGTTCTTAAGTTGAAGGTCCATATTATCCTCGCAGAAATGAAATGCCTCTTTGCATTTGTTGTTAACCTACCTGCCCGGTCACGTCGCGAGTTCATCGGATGATCTCGAGTTCTTCGTCAATCACCTGCCCATCCGGCCAGTTCCCCTCTACCCACTTGCTGACTGCCTGCAGTGAGCGCTGGATCTGCGCTCCGTCGCTGTTGACCAGTGCAATCGCGATGACCGCCTCCTGCCACTTGTCCTGCAGGTCCATCTCGGCCGCAGAGACGTTGAACTGCTTGTGCAAACGCGCCAGCAGCGGTTTGAGTCGCCCGCGCTTTTCCTTCAGCGAAGCACAGCCGGGCAGATGCAGATGGATGGTCAGAGTGCCGATCATGGAGACTCTGCAAAAAAAGTGAAAAACACCAGAAAAATAAATGATCCCCAACCCAGCAAACAGCTAAAGCCGCCTAAAATATAAGCCCAACAGCCTTCTTCAACCTCTCCATCCTGGTTTATATACGCCTTGTGGATAATTATTACACAGCCGCCCAAACCAAGCAGGAAGGTTATGATCAAATAAGCCGCCGAAGTTACCCACAAGGGCGTGGTGTCGAACGCTGCCAGGAGTAACACAAAATAAGCAAAAAAGACGATAACGCCCAGGGTAAACGAAATCTGCAACGGGTGAAAAAAAGAGCGCCAGGGAATTTTCTTTTTTTTAGTTGAAAGGTCTTTCATTGCTAAAATCTTTTTCTATCTGTGAAAATTTGTGGTCAGGATGCTGATCATTTTACTCAAGCCGTCGTCCTCGGCGGTGGACCCAGTATTTGACGCAAAGCCTCTGCTAACCTTTCCACATCCGCTTGCTCGCAGATCATATCCTTCGTGATGAACGGCACACCTCGCTCAACATCTCCCGGCCTGCGCGGCACCAACCAGGCGTGAAAGTGAGGAACACCTTCTAAAAAGACGACCTGATAGACGCGTTCCGCCCCGGTCAGGGACTTGAGCCCCGCGTAGACTTTTTTCAACAAAGGTCCATAGGTCTCCAATTCCTCTTGGTTGGCCTCGGCAAAATCCAGAAAATGCCGACGCGACTCGATGAACAGCGTCCCCAGCGGACCTTTGTCGCTTGGCGCATGGCAGATCAACCAGTGCTCCCCCGCGTAGATGTATCCGCCCGGCGGTGGGGCCACCTGACCTTGATGTTTCTGGCAGAGGAAACAATCCATTTCATCCTCCGATTTTTAAATCCCGATTTACGAATCCCGAAAACCGATTTACAATCTCTCCCAATGGACACCGAAAAAGCCTATAACCTCGCCCTGGATTACCTGTACTCTTTTGTAGATTATAGCCTCAAACATGCCTCCGAGCTGGCTAAGGCCGAGTTCAACCTGGAGCGTATGTTCGCGCTGATGGCATTATTGGGAAACCCCCACCGGAAGTACCCGGTCCTGCACGTGGCCGGGACCAAGGGGAAGGGTTCGGTCTCTGCGCTGGCGGCCTCAGCCCTGGGGACAGCGGGTTACGTGACCGGCCTGTACACTTCCCCCCACCTGCTGGATTACGCCGAGCGCATCCAGATCGACGGCTCCCCCATCCCGCATGCCGAACTGGCCGCACTGGTCGAGCAGCTCAAACCGGCTGTGGCGCGCGTCCCCAAGCTGACCACCTTCGAAATCACCACCGCGCTGGGTTTTCTATACTTTGCTTCTAAAAATGTGGATGTGGCCGTGATCGAAGTCGGCCTGGGTGGACGGTTGGACGCCACCAACGTGGTCGATCCGCGCGTGGCTGTCATCACCTCACTTTCGCTCGACCACACCGCTGTACTGGGCGACACGCTGGACAAGATCGCAGCCGAGAAAGCCGGCATTATCAAGCCAGATCGACCAGTGGTGGTGGCCCCGCAGAAACCAGAAGCCCTGGACGTATTGGTCAATATTGCCGACGAACGCAACGCCCCGCTGACGCTCGTCGGCCGGGACGTACTCTATGCCGGCGGTGAGCACTCACTCGACGGGCAGACAGCTCAAATCTGGTCCCCGGGCGAGCCGCCGTTCGAGGTGCAGATCCCCCTGCTCGGGGAACACCAGGTCGAGAATGCGGCTGTGGCCGCTTCCGCGCTGTGGACGCTGCGCGAGCAGGGGCTGGGACTCTCCGATGAGGCTATCCAGCGGGGATTCGCTCAGGTCAAGTGGCCGGCACGCTTCCAGGTCGTGCGCCGAGACCCACCGGTCATTTTTGACTCGGCCCACAACCAGGATTCTTTCGCCAAACTTCGCCAAACGCTCGACTTGTATTTTCCCGGCCAATCCGTCACTCTCGTCTTTGGTGCTTCGGAAGACAAGAACTTG
This sequence comes from uncultured Chloroflexia bacterium, assembly GCA_963790075.1. Taxonomy (GTDB): domain Bacteria; phylum Chloroflexota; class Anaerolineae; order Anaerolineales; family Villigracilaceae; genus CAYOUV01. The sequence continues at coordinate 1,410 of CAWBNG010000006.1, read as the reverse complement.
CCCGGCATGTTTGCGGAAATGAAGGACAAGGTCAAGAGACTGATTGTCACCCGCGCCGACCACCCGCGCGCACTCGAACCGGAGATAATCCGTCGGGCGGCGAAGCAAGCCGGGATCGAGTCAGAGGTGCTCGAACCTGTCGAAGCAGCCTTCGCGCGCGCGCTGGAATTGTCCCAAAAAGATGGTAGTATTGCATTATCGGCCGGCAGCATGTTCGTTACGGCCGAGGTAATGGCTGCCTGGGAGAAATTGACCAAATAAAGTTCCAAACACCAAGCACGGTAGCTGGAGCTGAGGAAGTTAATGAATAATCATACCAATTGGAACGACGAAGAAGAAGACAACTTCAATTTAGCGTTATCGCAACGGACCGAAGAACTTTACCGTATTCCCAACCTTGAGCCGGACCCTGAGGGCTTCATCGAGGCGCTGGTACTGCCCTTGCGTGACCTGGTCATCTTTCCACGCATGGTCTCGCCGATCTTCGTCGGACGCGAACAATCCCTGCTGGCTATTCAACAGGCCCAGGCCAACAATCTGACGGTCATCGGCCTGACCCAGCGCGATCCGGAAATTGACGATCCCGGTGCGAACGATTTTCTGCCCTTGGGCGTGGAAATGGCCGTTGGGCGCTTGCTGCAAATGCCGGATGGCTCGTCTTCGGCGCTGGCCCAGGGACGCCGCCGGGTGGAAATCGTCGAGTTCCTGCAGGTTGTCCCCGTCCTGCGCGTGCGCGCCCGCCCGATTTACGAACCCCAGAACTCCCGACCGCCAAACCCAGGCCTTGATGCGTTCGGCACTCGACCTGTTCGACCGCTGCGTACAACTCGACCGTTCCATCCCCGAGGAAGCGCACCTGTTCGCGCTGAACATCTCCGAGCCGGGCTGGCTCTCAGATATGATCGCCACGGCTATCTCCTTACCCTACGAAGAGAAGTCCAACCTGTTGATGCTCTCCGATCCGCGTGCGCGCCTGCAGCACCTAAGCAAATTGTTGGCCGACGAGGTGGACGTACTCGAGTTGGAAGATGAAATTCACAGCCGCGTGCAATCCGAGGTGGACCGCTCGCAACGCGAGTTCTACTTGCGCGAGCAGATGAAAGCCATCCAGACCGAACTCGGCGAAGGCGATATCTGGACGCGGGACATCACGGAACTGCAGAAGAAGGTCGAAGAGGCCAATCTGCCCGAGGAACCCAAAACGGTCGCCCTGAAGGAAATCGAGCGTCTGAATCAAATGCCACCCATGGCGCCGGAAGTCGGCATCATCCGCACATACATCGACTGGATCGTCGATCTGCCCTGGTCGGTCTCCACGGATGACAATTTGGACGTCAAGCATGCCGCCCGGGTGCTGGAACACGACCATTACGGGCTGAAGAAAGCCAAGGAACGCGTCCTCGAATACAT
>CAWBNG010000005.1:0-345694 GCA_963790075.1 uncultured Chloroflexia bacterium | reverse complement strand
ATTGGCTTGTGACCGTGCCCCAAAAGATGTAGGTTTTGTTTCTGGAGTCATCATCGGTTCACCCGAATACAAGGATCAAGCAGCCCAGAGACGATATCCCAGAAGATTAAGGAGTCTGTCAGGAAGCAATCATCAACAAGAATCTTGAATAAACGGGGAAGTGCTTCGCAAGATTATTTGATGCGTCAACTATCCCATGCCCGGCCATGCAAAGATCATTTGAGTGACCACAGCGCCGCCGATCAGCCAAGGCAATCGAGAAAAAGCATTCCCATAACGGGAATGGCAGCATTACGGAGTAGGTGCTTGAATATTGTGACCCACTCCGATAGTCCTTTAGCGCGTGCGGTGAGGATGTTTTGTTTCTGGCATAAACTGAGGGTTTCAGCTCGTATAAAACGAGCGATAAGCTGATATTGGGTGAGCCGAGCGCCAGAGCAGGCGAAACGAGGGACTTGGGTTCGTAGGCTCCTGAAACCGGTAGCCAGTGGGAGGTTAGTCTGGAAGAAGGGTCAGCATCAAGCCAAACCAAAAATAGGGCATCGAGTAGGAGAACATTGCAAAGCCCATGCTGATATGGTCTATCGCCGTGTTCTGTTTGACAGCGGCTAAAAGTGCGATCGGGATACTGATCACGATACTGTCAAAAAGGCAGTTAGGTAAGCTTGAGCGTGTTTGAGATGGATCGAAATTGCATCCATAACAGGCTATTTGGAAAAGATGGGTTTGCCAAAATCCCCCTGTGCGACATTCGCCAACCAACGCCCATATTGCACGAGAACCGGTTGGTCTAAACCCAATTTTTCTCTCAAGGCAGCCTGATCTTCAGGCGTAAAACGGGTACCCAGCAAGGCCATCACGGGGTCACCTCATGTTGGATAGGGAATTTAAGGAAAGCGATTAATGTCACCCCAAGAATGACTGGAATGGAAAGGACCAAGCGTTTAAGTATATATCTGAACACAGAATTCCTCTTTAGAGTTTTGGCATCCAGACAGGCCATTTTTCTGGGGGGATAAAATTTTTGGGGAAAGGTTTAGTATCAGGGTGCTTTTTCAGCTCTTTCATCTCCCAAGCTTCTGGAGAATAAGGGGTTTCGTCGACACATTTCGAGAGTTCATAAGCCATTGTTTTTAATGTGCAGGGAATTGCTCCAGCCTGATACATGCGGCGCAGTGCGGGAGCGGGCTGTGATTTAGATGTAAAGAGGCAATTTTCCAAAAGAAAAACCTGATAACCTGCCTGCAACAAACCCAGCACAGATTGCATCACACAGACATCCGTTTCGGCACCTGCAACAGCAATCTGTTTGATCGGTAATTCTTTGATTGCGCTTGCAATTTCAGGCTCTGTCATGCAACCAAAATAATTCTTTACAAAGCGTTGTCCTTCAGCAGGGAAAACGGCTTCAAGCCTTTCTGGTAATTCCCCATTCTGAGAGATGGGCTTCTCAAAGGTGGCGACAAGCGGTAAGTCCATCCAATCTGACAACATCAAAAGATGTTCATATCGAACAAGAAGAGATTCACGTTCTTCATTCTGGTCGGGAAAAGCCCAATCTAAAAACGCCGGTTGAACATCAATTAACAAGACCCCTATTTGCAAACGGTCGATTCTTGAAATATCCATAACTGCACCTCCAATTTTTTTGCAATATCAAGATCCATGTCCACCATCTGAAAAGCGTCAACAATCGGTTTCTCTTCCCAGGTTACTTGTTGATGAAATACACTGGATATAGGAAAAACCCTTCCCCCCTTCGTTTCGCGAGGCGAAGGGGGGAAATAAAAGGAGTTCGATTACTCGACGATTTTTACATCGTTCAGGACAAGGCGGTCGGGGAAGAGAATTTTGATGCCTTGCACCCAAGAGCGGGCACCCACGTAAAGGTTTTCACTCATCAAGGGGATCATGGGGACGTTATCCAGTAAATATTTTTGAATATCAAGATAGGCTGCGGTGCGATCTGCGGGGTTAGGGATGACACGCGCGGCGTCCAGCATATCAGTAAGTTCAGCAGAGACGAACTGCGAGGGAGACATACCTTCAGAGAAGCGGTAAGTCAAAATATCGGCGTCTGCCCACAAATAGCCGTAAAGACCAATCTGATAGTCGCCTGCCAACATGGTCTCGCGGACAGCTCCGCGTTCGTATTGGGTGATCTGCATATCGATACCAAGCTCCTTAAGCTGTGCTTGTAAGACGGAGGCAGCATCGGTTTGTGTCACGGAGCTAGAGTTTATGATGAATTCCACCGAGAAAGCTTCACCGTCTTTATCCAGTACACCGTCGCCATCAGTGTCTTCCCAACCAGCTTCTGCGAGCAATGCTTTCGCGGCATCCAAATCATTGGGATAGAGGTCTTTGGCATAATCCTGTGCGGCAGGGTCATAACCGATCATAAATTCGTTGACGAAAGCATATTCAGCCGTAGCGCTACCATTCAGAGCGACTTCAAGTTGCTCACGGTTGACTGCCATCGCAACAGCTTTACGTACATTGACATCATCAAAGGGTGCTTTGTTGACATTCATCGTAATACTAACCTGCCCTGCTAAAACAACTTTGATAACCTGAATGTCCGGATTGCTTTCCATTGCAATCGCTGATGATGCGGGCAAACCGTAGGCGATATCAACAGAGCCAGCCTCGAGTTCGTTGGCACGGGTCTGCCCGTCGGTGATGAAGCGGACAAGCACTTCTTCCATTAAAGCAGGACCTTGATTGTCAACCAGGGGATTGTTGGTGTAGAAGTTCTCGTTGCGAACTAATTCAAGGTCTTGCCCAGGCGCCCACTCTGTCTTGATTCTTGAAGAGACCGTTCCCAATGGGGTTGTAAGCAAAGGCTTCGTCGCCCATTTCTCTTGCAGCAGCGACATCCCAAGGCGAGCCAAAAGCGGTCATGAAGGTTTGATTCATCCCGTTGAAGCCATTGGCGTTAACAATTTCAACCGTCGTTTCATCAACTGCGGTCACACTTTCCGTTCCTTCGTAGTCGTAGCTGTACGGGCTGATTTCAATATAGCGATTTATGGCATCCACTAACGCCTGTGCATCCAGCGGATCGCCATTCGAGTATTTATAACCTTCAGGCAATTTAATCGTCATTGTCTTGCCATCTTCAGATACGCTGAAGCTCTCGATAGTATCCGGCACGAAGACACCTGCATCGGCATCGTAGCGCAGCATCGGCTGACCGATCACCTCGTTCGAAAGCGGAAAGCCCATAAAGCTCTGTTGAGCATCAAGAATTTCGGGCAGGTTCATCGTCGCAATGACCAGCTTGGTACGGGTCGGTGCGGCATCTTCTGCGGCTTCTGCGGGGGCGGTCGCTTCTTCACCGCCCATCGCCTCGGGTGCAGAATCAGCTTCTGGGGCAGGAGCGTTTCCACCGCCGCAGGCTGTCATAAAGATGGCTGCAATGAGCAAAAGTGTGATCAAACGTAAATGTTTCATTTCTCCTCCGAAAATAGTTTTAGAACGAATCTTTTTCTCGAGCATACTAGTTGGCTTATATCTTATTACACCTCCTACAAACAAAAAGCGGCAGGGTAAAAATGCCCTACCGCATGTATGAACAAAGTAGTAAGAAGTATTTTATTCAACATGATTAAAATATAGCATCTTAAAACTCCCCAAAAGGATGGAAAAAGGATGGATGAATTCCCCATTCCATTAAATAGACATTATCGGTAATAACTTGTGATGGGCATTTTGTGAACAGGATGCCGCAAAGAAATGCGAAAGTTGTGTAAAGCACAAGCAATGCTCATAGCGAGATCAGAAAAACCTTTTTTGGTGTTACGAAAAACATCCTTCACAATGCGACAGCGCTTGATACTGGCGATCACATGTTCTACCCGGATACGCACACTGGAAATCAAGCGATTGAGAAATCGATCAGCAATCCCAAGCTCTTTGCCTTTTGGCTTTTTCTTGGGTTGCAGCGTAAACGCACCTGGCGGCTCGTAGCCTTGAAAACCAGTATCTTTCTTGAGCCCTGAGCCGAGTGGGTAGTGAATATCTTCGAGGTCAGCCACTTTTTTGTCATGCGTCTTACCGCTATAGGTCTGGCTGAGATACTCGACCCGCTGGGTACATTCGTTAGTGACGATCACGTTCTTGTCGGTATGGGCCTTTTTTTACCGCTGTAGGCTTGCTTTTGCTTCTCAGGATCTTTCGGTCTCTGCTTGCGTCGTTCGGTACCGTCGATGATCAAATCCGTAGGAGCATCTTCACTTGAGCCGCTACGCTCGAAAGCCTGCCCATCTCTTTCAGGCATGTGCCCCGAACGTATCAGAGCACTCTCTAGGATCGGTGATAGCCGATGGATCCACTCATTCGCTTGCGATTGCCCCATTCCGAATAGCAGACCTTGTGCTGTCTGCAACGGGTAGGTCTTTTTGTAGACCAGAATGAAAAGCAGCTTGTCTTCCATCGTTGCCAGTCTCGGCTTGTTCCCGCCACCTGCCTTGCGTTGACGAGCTTGACCGGCACGGGTGTGCGTCTCTGAATTGGTGGCTTCATATTCTTCAGCAAAGAAAGACAAAAGAATATCAAACTCTTCCACTTTCAACGAGGTCATGCTGAGAAATTTCCGCGGACTTTTCTTCAATTCTTCGTAGGTGAGCATGCTCGCTATTATCACCCATTCATCTATTTCCGATAAGGTCTAGCGAGACTACGTCTCAGACTGACGAGAAAAAACGAAGGAAGGGTCCAGGTTGTGGGAACGAGGTAGAAGCGGTATAACCGCCTCATTGCACCGCCGAGCGGTGAGATGGCCCGCAAGGGCACCCCAACAACGAGGACCCGCGATGAGTGTAGCACGAATTTCCCTGGCTGAAATCCTGCGTGAGCGTGTGAGGCTGGAAGTAGAAAGCATAGACCGCATGTATTTGAACGTCTACATTCCCAAGTTGCAGCGCGAAAGCGGAGCGAGTTGGTTTCTGAAACAACAACGAAAGTATCCGGTGGCTTCTTCGGCAGCGATGGCGCCAATCAGTCGGGCGTTCGTCGAGGCGATTGAGCGCTATGCCCAGACGCATCAGATTCCCCTGCTCCGGTTCGAGAAGGGACAGCGCAAAGACGATGTGGTAGCGCCCTACTTGCGGCAAGCGGCTGGTCGGGAAGGGATCGTGTTGATTGGCAAAGCGCAAGAGAAAACGACCACCTTTCGCACGACGAAAGGACATGGGCCGCGCAGTGCGGACCGTTATCCGCGTCTGTTTCGCACGACTGCCCTGGTCAACCAGTATTATTTTTATGGGATGGATGCAGACTTTGGCCCCTTCTTTCTGAAATTCAGTTCGTATTTTCCTTACACCGCCAAATTCTGTCTCAACGGGCATGAGTATCTCAAGTGTCAATTGGCGCAAGCCGGGATCACCTATGAAGCCCTGGATAATGGCATTCTTTCCTGCGCGGATCCTGTTCGCATGCAAACTCTGGCAGATGACTTATCCGCAGCGAAAATCGAAGGGTTGGTACGCAAATGGTTGGCGTGCCTGCCGCAACCCTTCACGGCCGAGGAGCGTGCTGCCGGGTACGATTATGACATCTCCATTCTGCAAGCTGAATTCGCTCTCACGCAGGTTCTGGATCGTCCACTCAGCGGGCGCTTGTTCTTTGAAGCAGCCATCCGCGAGAACCTGGATCTGGGTCGTCCGGAAGAAGTGCAATTGATCTTCGAGCGCAAAGTGACCCGGCGTACTCCCGGTCGCTTTCGCACGCGCATCATCACAGAAGGAGTGACCCCAGCTTTGCACATCGACTACAAGCATTCCCGTATCAAGCAATACCACAAAGAAGGCCGTGCTCTGCGTACCGAAACTACGATCAACAATACCCGCGACTTCTACATCGGCAAACGGCTGAAAAACTTGCCCGCTCTGCGGCTCATCGGCTTTCAAGCCAACCGACGTCTCTTACACGTCCAATCTCTCAGCCACAATTGCCTGTTGGGGGAAGACGCCTTTCAGCAGGTCAATAAACCCCAGACTGTTTCCGGCCAACGGGTGGCGGCTTTGCGCTTCACCGACCCACGCGTTCAGGCGCTGTTCAGCGCCCTCGTCGCCTTTCGCTTTCTGCCTCAGGGCTTCGCTAACCATGAATTGCGGGTGCTGCTCGCACCCCTCCTGGGCCTCGCCCCAGACCAATTGACCCCAGGGCAGATGACCTACCACCTGCGGCGTTTGCGCTTACACGGCCTAATCAAACGTATCCCTGATACGCATCGCTATCAGGTCACCGAATTCGGGTGGCGCACGGCGTTCTTCTTCACTCGCACCTATGCCAGAGTGATCCGTCCAGGTTTGGCGCTTATCACCCCGGCAACTCCTTCAACCAATCATGTGCTCCAGCGACGCTTTGACCAACTGGATACGGCCATCAATGCTTGGTTCGCTCAAGCCAACTTGACCTTATGAAACTTAACTCATTTACATCAAATTTAAAGCCTTAAGCTTACTAATCAATTTCTAAGGCGACTTCATCTATTCCTGATAAGACTGCGCTGACATCCAACACAGTTGCGCCAGCATCCACTTGTGCAAGGGAATCTTGTTTACAATCTCAAAATCACAAACTTTCAGGGTAGCCAAAACAGATATTCTCCCTGTGGTTATACGTTTGTTAATTATTACGATTGGTAAATCCCTGTGGATATTAATAGTCTTGTTCTTGTTAGAAAGGGTTGTTAGTCATAAAGATTAATCTAAAAACGATTTTGCCAAAATTGTTGCTTGCCCAGCATCTGGAGCATAGCCATCTGCACCAATTTCTTTAGCGTAGTCAGCGGTGACAGGGGCACCCCCAACCATAATTTTTATGTTCCCACGCAAACCAGATGCATCAATTGCTTTGATCGTTTCTTCCATAGCAGGCATTGTCGTTGTCAACAATGCCGAAAGACCAATGATGTCCACATCTTCTGTAATAGCTTCTACAAAAGATTCCGGAGCAATATCGATACCAAGATCAAGAACATCAAAACCTGAACCTTCCAACATGACACCAACTAAATTTTTCCCAATATCGTGCAAGTCACCCCTGACAGTCCCTATAATGACTTTTCCAATTGGCTCAACATCGGCTTCTATAAGTAGGGGTTTCAGAATTTTCATCCCTGTCTGCATTGCCTGAGCTGCAACCAGCATTTCAGGAACAAAAAAATCTCCTTCCTCAAAGAGTTTCCCTACTTCATCCATAGCAGAGATCATTCCTTCTTTAAGAATTGTTTCGGGCCCCAGTCCAGCATCAATCGCCTGTTTTACATTTGATAAGACTTCTTCAACATTACCTTCAAGAATATTTTTGTAAATACTTTGAATGTGGTCCACAATAATCCTCTCTTGAAATAACTATTTAGCCGAGAGTGAAGATTTCAACAATCTTTACTCTCGGCTTTTAACTACTGATTAAAACCAATCGGGTACCGCCCGAAATCATGCGCCGAATCATAAAGTGCCAGGACATTTTCTGATGGTACATCTGCTTGGATATTGTGAACTGCACAAATTACCAGACCTCCATAAGCGCCCGCTGAATTCACACAAATTTTTAACTGCGGCTTCTACATCCTGAACCTTTCCATGAGGTAAAACATGTTGAGAGTCAATGCCTCCCCAAAAAACGATATTATTGCCATATTGCTTTTTTAGTGCGGAGACATCCATACCCTTGGCACTCACCTGTACAGGGTTCAAAATATCTATCCCAACTTCAATGAAATCATCAATCAGACTAGATATTGCACCACAAGAGTGCCAGAATATTTTTGCCTTTGTCTTTTCTTTAATTAAGCGAATACTTTTTTCTTGCCTGGGTTTTACGAACTCTCGATATGCATCAAGAGACATCAGTGTGTTGTTTTGCCCCCCAAGATCGCCTCCCTGAATAATAACATCCAGGTATTTCCCACACACTTCCAAAACATTATCCAGTAAAGTCATATGTAGAGAAAGCGTTTTATCCAGTAAGGCATGGACAAAATCTTTATTTGTGATCATATCCATGTAAAACACATCCATTGCTCTGAGTTTCCAGGCTCTTTCAAACCAGGATTCCCACGCAAAGTTGCCAACCACGCCATATTGACCTTCTTCTGCTAAGGCTCGGGCGCGAAGTTCTCAACTCCAGTGAGATAGCCGGCATCATTTGGATCGGGCCAGGGGTAATTTTCTAAATCATCGATGGTTGCGTTTCTCAAAGGGGAATCCACCAGGTTGTAATAGAGCGAAGATTTTGGCATTAGAAAACCGCATCCCCATTCATCTTTTACATACAACCCTTTTAATGTTGTTTCTGGCTTAAAACTCCAAGAATGTGGCTGTCCAAGATGGACATAACGAGTATCCACGCCCAAACGTTGTAAAACATCCTCTTCAGGGTTTACATTTTGTCGCAGCCAGTCGAACACTTGAGCATTCCTCTTGACTCCCAAAAGAGCTAATAACTCTTGGTACGTTTTTACACTGATGGTTGTTACCCATCCCCCAAGATCCAATGGAACACGATCCGGTTCATCGTGCTCTAGCGCTGTGAGCAATCTGACTTTACTGTTCATATGTTACTTGCCTCTAGAAATAAAAAACTCTCATCACATAGTAATTTTTTACGATTACTAATGCTTGCGTTGTTTGGGATAATTTTCCAGTTATCTTTTCAAACAATAACCAGATATCACACAAACACTATAGCATGACTAAGTTTTTCAAAAGGATGGAAAAAGTATGGAGTTAAAGAATGCCCAACTCTCTTGCTCTCTTTACTGCCTTGCGTCTTGTGCTCACCCCAAGCTTTTTGTAAATTTGGCGTGCATACCACTTTACTGTATTAACCGAATAACTTAATTCGTATGCAATTTTCTGGTTTGTATATTCTTCGGCAAGCAAGTTCAGAATTCGACGCTCGCTTAAATTAAACCAAATATCTTCTTGATTTGCTTGTTTGGACGTTGATCCTGAAGGGAAAATTTCTAACAATCGCTCGGCATATGGTGTCTCAATACCGCTCAACAATGCCTGAACAGCTTCTCCCCCATCTAAAAATATTCGAAAATAACCTTGTTTTTCTGCAAGTGCTAAGGCTCGATATACTCTCTCATAGTTTGGCTGGAGCAAAAGATATTCGATCAAATCACCGTATCTTTCATCTATTTCTGCTCTAGAAACTAGATTATCAATAATGAGAGACGCTTGCTCAGTTTCAGATTCTTTACTCAGATAATATGCCAGGATAACCGAAATTTCATCATCGCGCTTCGGCCCTTTGGCTTGATAAGCGTATACCCATTCTTCTATTCGGCGATACAAGGAATCTTCATCTTTTGCTAAGAGAAATGCCAGCCGCATTTTCTGCCGCAGGGCAATCTGGCGTGTCCACATATCGGAGATTGGATAGCTCGTCAAAACTTCTTCAAACTGAAGTATCTTATTCAGTGTTCTCAGTGCCGACTTCTTATTTCCTAGAGCTAGATGTGCCAACCCCAGTGTAGAATACACCTCCACCACCCGCCAGCCCCATACATAGCCCCCACTTCCGGATAATTCAAGCGCTTTTTGCGCCATTGTGATGGAATCCTTCAGACGATTTTGCTCGTAATACAGACGACTCAACGGGCCATATATTCGTATAGCTGCCGGAAATCTTTGCCTATCTTTCCTGTCTTCATAACCCCATCTTCGTAATAACAAAAGCCCCTGTTCTAGAATATCTTCCGCATGGTGAAGCTGTCCCATTTTCATCTTGTTCCTAGCACGTCCTCCCAGTGCATCTATAGCAAACCCGTTTAAGCCTGTTTGTAAATAGATAGGAATCGCTTCAATAAGAGCCTTGTCAGCACCCTTGATATCGTTCAAATACAGATAAATACCTATTTGTATGATCCAGTTAAAGCTGTAAGCAAATAAACCTTCAATAGATAGCGGAACAGATGTCTGAAACTTTGCCAGATTTTTCTCGGTCATCTGAAGCGCTTTACGATAATCCCCGCGCAAAAAACAGGCATTGGCTTGTGCTGCCTTGATCATCTCTCTAACTTTAGAATGCTCTTGTAATTCCTTTTGCATGTCAATATAGCTGTCAAACTCGGTCAAATTGCGTCCATCTACCAGCGCACATAAATAAAAAGCAGTAAGGCTTGGATACAGCAATAGTCTTTCACGGGGAATTTTATTAAACCATCGGATGAAAGTCTGGTAATCACCCTGATCGATCCACAAAACTGCATAAGATTCCATGATCCGGGCAGCACGATCAATGTCTTCTGCTCTAAAGGCATGTTCCAATGCATTGTCAGGGTCTTCATTGCTAGCATACCAGTCCGATGCTCGCTGATGTAAATTAACGACACTTAACGACACATCTTCTTGCAAACGCTGTCTTAAACATTCTGAAAACAAAGGATGAAAGTGATACCATCGCCGATCATCATCAAGATGTTCGATAAAAAGATTATGCCGCTCAAGATCTTGTAAGATATTTTCACTATGTGAGTTTTTCGTTACAGCATTACATAAACTCCCTGTAAAACGATTTAAAATAGAGATTTGATAAAGAAAGTACCGTGTTTCATCGGGAAGCTGAGATAAGACCTCATCTGCTAAAAAATCAATGATGTGGCTTAGACTTTCATCCAAGGCTTGAAAGAAGCGCTCCTTATAGGATAAAGAATGCATTGACAAGGATAAAAGATGCAAGCTGGCAGCCCAACCTTGTGTGCGTGCTTCGATAACTTTGATCTCTTCGGGCGTCATTTCAATGCCCACAAAATTAACGAAAAATTCGCTAATCTCATTGAAAGAAAAGCGCAGCACATCGGTACGAATTTCAAGTAATTCACCTCGTGCCCGCCAACGTGCCAAAGGCAGGGGAGGGTCAAGGCGGGAAAGTAGAATAAGGCTCAAATTTTCAGGGGCATACTCAACAAAAAATTCCACAGCGGCATGACATTCAGTCGACTTGATGCTTTCATAATCATTCAAGATCAATACCACTGCGCCATCGAATCCCGCAATTTGGTTTATCAGCGAAGTAAGGTATAGCTCCACTGATTCTGTCCCCTGAACGGGGAGAGGTGCAACCAAATGCTCATCTTGTTCTGGCAATATCCCCCAAAAAGCTTCTGAAAGATACGCCAGAAAACGATTGAGTTCATTATCCCTTTCATCAACCGTAAACCACGCAATCCGTAAATCTGTTTTAGAAACCCACTCACGCACCAACGATGTCTTTCCATAACCTGTTGGCGCAGATAAAAGAGAGAATTTATGATTCCTAACTTCGCTCAATATCCCTAACAAACGTGGACGAGATAAAAGACGTTTGGGCAATACTGGCGGCTGGAGCTTGGTCGCAAGTAGCTTCATGCGATTGATTATAAATGAAAAGATTTTTAATCGTTGTTTCCTTCAACCTGGCTAAATTGCAGATGTACTGATTGTCTCTTTCAAGCGATTATATAGATGATATTATTCTCACGTGCCAATTCACGGAGTAACTAACATTTTGTGAGAAATCACTGGTTACCGCCGTAATCAAATCTACCGCGCAGATGAGATTTTCAATGCGATAGGCTGCTTTCAAGATTAGGGAACATCTCCGGGATTTACTAAAACCTTCTTGGCCTATAAGTATTCATCTATTCATTTTGAATTTTTAGAACACCAAGCGAGGCATAGAAAAAAAATAGCGGCAGAGATACACTCTCTGCCGCTATTTTTTTGGCCTTGTATGCACATTTTAGTTTGAAAATTTCCAAAATACTGAAAATTTCTGCCGCCTACGTTCTTTTACGAAACTTATATCCGTAAATTTGATTTCTGCCACACCCTGATGGTAGTGGTAACGCTGTAGATGGTTGAATAATGCTCATTGGTGCAACATCAATTGTGAAGGTTCCCTAACGAAGCTTGTTTTAGCCAATTATCAAATCGGATAGTCTCCCTGCATAGTGTTGGCAGCATTGCCGGAGTGATTTGTATACTGCCAAGACGCCACGAACACTAAGGAACATATTACGACGCCAAGAAAACCCTTGGCGCTTTTGAAGCAAATCTTGGCGGTTCATCAAAACAACACTCAAGAGGAAGACCATCTCAAATCGCGAGTACCGCAACCAAAAAATCCCAAACCTTCCCCAACGACGGGACAAATAAGCGCTCATCGGGTGAATGTGGGTTTTCGATGGTTGGTCCCATCGAAATGGTATCCAGCCCGCCACAACGGTCACTGATGATGCCACATTCGAGTCCACCATGCGCTAGTTCGATCTTTGGCGTGACTTCAAACACAGATTTATATGTTTCCACACACTGTGCCAGCAAAACCGACTCCATGTTCGGTTGCCAGGGGGAGAAGATCTTCGTCCGCTCGGTTTGTGCACCAGCTAGCCATGCCAGCGCTTCGACGCGGGCTGTAATTTCTTCCAGGCGCGAGAGATACAAACTGCGGTGATTGGACACGATCAATAAGCCATCTTCTTTCAATTCCACGATCCCGATGTTGTTGGATGTTTCGATGGAGCCAGGGTTTTTAGCAGACATAGCGGCGACGCCCTGTGGCAGGGATACCAAAAGCCGCAGAGCGGTCTCTGTTTCGGTATGACTGATCACACGGACGGGATTGCCGTTTTTCTCTGTCATGGTAATGGACAGTCCCGCATCGGTGCGGGCATGCTCTGCTTGAACAGTTTGCACGATGGTAGAAAATTTCTCACAACATACAGCCGACTGATCTTTCGGGCAAACGAAAAGTGCTTCGGCGTTGCGCGGGATGGCGTTGCGGGCAGTGCCGCCTTGCAGTGTAGACAAACGTAGCGGCACATCACGCTGGATGAACTCCAGCACACGCCCGATCAATTTGTCGGCGTTGGCGCGGTGTTTATTGATGTCTTCGCCAGAGTGCCCGCCCTGCAAACCGTCCACCTTGATTTCATAAGCAATTTCATTCGCCGTCTGTCTACGCCAACTCACGGGCAAGGTGATGTTGACACTTCCTCCCCCGATGCAGCCGACCGTGAAGACGCCCTCTTGTTCTGAGTCCAAATTGATGAGCGTCTTACCTGTCAGCAGGCTCGGATCAAGTTTGTCTGCGCCAACAACGCCCTGCTCTTCTGCCACAGTGAAGAGCAATTCCAGCGGCGGATGGGGTACGCTTTCATATTCCACCAGCGCCAACATCAGTGCGATGGCAATCCCATTATCCGCACCGAGGGTGGTGTCTTTGGCATGAATCCAATCGCCGTCATGGATGACCGGGATGGGGTCCTTCTCGAAATCATGGTTCGACTCTGGGGTTTGCTGCCAGACCATATCGAGATGACCTTGCAGGATAAGTGTTTCTCTGGATTCATATCCCGCACTGGCTGGAATCTGGACAACCAGATTCCCCGTCGCGTCTACCCTGGATTTGAAATTGCGTGCCGTTCCCCAAGCGATTAGCCACTGACGGATATTTGCTTCGTACCCTGTGCCGCGCGGAATGGCGGAGACTTGCTCAAATTTTTCGAGAATACGTGCGGTGGGATTCATGATACTTTTTTGTACTCCGCTCTATCGTTGATGATCGTCATTGTTTTGCCATAGGCACTGAATGCGACCAGAGAATCGTCCATCAGCCCTTTGAGATTCCAGTGGGCGAGGAAGGTGTCGCCTTCCCAATGTTCGAGCGCGGCGGTGTTGACTCCGTATTTCAGTTGGAGAGAATCCTCTTCGAGGCTGACGGTCATCTCACCGAACAGGTCGTTGGAGAATGTCCCAGCGTAGGAATCCAGCCCAATGGACGGAGGCAGGTTCGGGTTCCGTTTGAGACGCATGTTGTCCACCTGATTTTTGACTTCTGCCATGTATCCCTGGGCGACCATCTGAAATTCCGTTGACCAATCGCGCCCGCTTTTGTCGAGCAGGATGTCAGAAATCGCATAGAACAGCGCTGCGTGGGCAAGCGTTTGGTGGACGTTGACCATGACGGCGAGGGCGAGTGTGCGCTGTGGGAAAAAGGCGACGGCGGAGTTGTAGCCAGGCATCTGCCCGCCGTGCATGAGTACTTTTTCGCCATGATAATCCATGACCCACCAGCCGAGACCGTAGGTCCAGAAATGCGTGGCGGGCTGAAGATAGGCAAGCGGGGCGAGTTCGGAGTTAAGAATGTCCTGCATGACCATTTGCGGCGAGGTGAGTTCGGCGAAGGTGGATTTTTGCAGGAGCGGTGCGCCGTTGTTGAGCAGGGCTTTGAGCCACTGCGCCAGATCGTTGGCGGATGTGTGAACCGAGCCAGCGGGTTCGTGGACGATTTTGTATTGCTCGATTGGGCGCTGCTCACCGAGAAAGCGCACGCTGGACGGATAGGTTTCATCCAGCACGGCGTGGGGCGACGCGAAATTTTGCAGATCGGGCAGGCGGTCGTAGCCGCTGGCAGAGCGGGACATGCCCAGCGGGGTGAAAATGCGATCGCGGATGAAGTCATCCCACGTTTTGCCTGTGACCGCTTCGATAATCAGTCCAGCCGCGCCGAATTGCTGGTTGGCGTAATGGAACTGCGTGCGGAATCCCGCCGCAGGTTTGAGATAATGCATTCGGCGGATGATTTCACGCTGGTCGTAGCCGCGATGATAGTAAAGCCGTTGAGCGCGTTCCAGACCGAGACGATGGCAGAGCAGGTCGCGCACGGTGACGTTTTTTGTAACCCATTCATCGTAGAGTTGAAAATCAGGCAGGTATTTGACGACGGGATCATCCCAGCCGAGTTTGCCTTCATCCACCAACATGCCGACCAGCGCAGATGTGAAGGCTTTGCTGGTCGAGCCAATGGCGAAGATGGTATTGGCATTCACTGTTTCGGGCTTGCCCGCTTCGAGCACGCCGTAGCCCTGCGTGAAAACGTCTTCGCCCTGCACCACCGCTACCGCCGCGCCAGGAACGCCCCATGCGGTGAGAGTTTTGAAAATCGTTTTGTTGAGTTGGTCTGTATTCATTTTTTATCCATGTTCTGGTGGTTGAGCGCAAGCAGTCGAAACCACCACGTTATCAAGATATTTTCTGTTGATTTAACAACTCGTTGGTTTCGATATGCGCGAGAAAATCGCTCGCCCTACTCAACCAACGAAACGCTCTTTAACGCCAAATTTTTTCCACCGCATCATAACTTCCAACGCGCAGATCGGGTTTCATCTTGACCAGCTTATGCTTCTCGACTCGTTCCGATGGCGTGCGCGGCAGATCGTCGACAAATTCGATATAACGTGGCACTTTGAAATAAGCCAATTGTGCGAGCGCATACGCAAGAATTGGCTCAGGATCAGGTGCGTAATTTGGCTGCAAAACAATATACGCCTTTACTTCTTGCCCGCGTAAGAGATCCGGAACAGCAACAATCGCTGCCATCCGCACGGCTGGATGCTCCAGCAAGACACTCTCCACTTCCACAGCTGAAATATTCTCACCTGAACGCCGAATTGTGTCTTTTAATCGCGCCTGCCAGTGGTAGTAACCACGCTCATCGCACATCACCAGGTCACCGGTATGCAGCCAGCCGTTCCGCAAGGTTTCGGCGGTTGCTTCGGGCTTGTTCCAGTAACCAAGCATCATCGGTTTTCCACATACAAGCAATTCACCGATCTCACCTTCAGGCACGTCATTCCCTTCGGCATCCACCACGCGGACTTCTTTCGATGGGATCGGCTTCCCCATCGCGCCGGTTCCGACAGTCTCCACATCGGCAAGGGGCACAATTAAATCTACGCCGGTTTCTGTCATACCATACGCCTCGCGCCACGGCGCGCCCCAACGCTTTTCAAATTCGGCATGATATTTGGGGTGAATTCCTGAACACAAGATCACACGCAAATGATGTCCCCGCTCCAGTATCTGATTTTCTTCCTGCTTAAGCAGATAAAAAGGCATCGTTCCTATCAGATAGAGCACCGTGACATTATGTTTAATAACCGCCTGCCAAAAATGCGATGGGGAGAAGCGCGGCAAGATCACCAAGGCTACGCCCCCAATCAGGCAAGCAACTGTGTTCCATTGTGGATCCATATAATAGAAGGGCTGGGATGTCAGATTAACTTCGCCGGGCTTTAGTGTAAAATATTCCGCCGCCACGGCTCCCACGCGCAGCCAGTAATCCTGAGTGAGCATACAACCTTTCGGGAAGCCGGTTGTGCCAGATGTATATTGGATGTTGAGAAGGTCGTCGGATTCTGCCTGGGATGAGTTGAATGCGTCTGAAGCGGAAGCAACCACACGTTCCCAGCTTGACCCGCTGCCTGCTTCCGTTATGGTGAGTATTTCTTTGATCCTCGGCGCTTGGGCGCGCACCCGTTTCCACTGATCGACATAATTTTCGTGGACGACAAAAAATCCCGCCTGCGAGTCGTTGAGCGCATAGGTCAAATCATGGTCATGGTAGTTGATGTTGACGGGCACGATCACCGCCCTCAGTTTTGCCAACGCAAACCAGACGATGGGAAAATCCACGCCGTTCGGCAGCATGACTGCCACATGCTCGCCGCGCTCCACGCCGACAGCACGCAGCGCGTTCGCCGTTTGATTTACGCGCCGATTTACTTCTGCAAACGACAGATGCTTGTTCTCAAAAATGAACAGTGTCTTCTCCCCAAACCGCTCAGCAGCATCCTCCAGCAAATGAGCCAGACTTTTCCACTCCATATAAGCTTCTCCTTTGGTCTTTTTTCAACCACAAAGAGCAAAGGTACACAAAGGTTTTCTTCGTGCTACTTCGTGTCCTTCGTGGTCAATTATTTTTTCACTCTCTTCACGAACATCTCCGACAATTCTTTTGCTGCCTCAGTTAAATCGACTGTTTCGGGATCAAAGACCCATTGCAGCATCACGCCGTCAATTGCGCCTTGAATGATCGAAGCCATAGATAGTTCGTTGAGTGCCACGAATTTCGCCTGCTCCTGCCCAATGCGGAAGATTTTCTTGAGATGGGCACGGCAGGGATCATAGGCGCTTTCGCTGAAGGCTTGCTTTTCTTCGGGCGACGTGAAACTGCCCCATAAATCGACCAACGCCACAAAGTGCGGACGGTTCTGTTCGATGTATTCAAAACTGGATTCGATGTAGGCGCGCAATTTATCGCTGGCTTCTTCCTGCGCATCTACATGCTCTTTGATATAGGCACCCTGCCGATTCAAGATCGTATGAATGGCGGAGGTGATCAAATCATGCTTGCCGTTGAAGTGGTAGGCAATCAAGCCTTTGGTGATGCCCAGTCCTTTTGCGATTTCGGCAAAAGATGTCTGGGTGTAGCCCTGTTCGGCAATCGTCTGCAAGGCGGCTTCGATGATCTGCTTGCGGCGGGCTTCTTCAATAAAAGTAGGTTGTTCTGATTTGCTAGATTTTTTGACCATGATCGTTTCCTTTCATTCTCCCCCGAATTCTACCTGACAGCGGAAGAACTCGCACATGGCTTCCGGATTTATTCCAGGGTAAATGCTGTTACAGGATGAAAGCATGTAGCCGCTTTTACCGCCTTGCTCGTAACTGCGTCTCACGTCCGCCCGGACGGCTTCGATGTTTGGCTCGAAGAACAGGTTGATGTCCACGTTACCCATCAGGATTAACTTGTCGCTGTAGTCGCGCTTGATTTCATCAAGTTTGTTGCCTGCTAAAGTTTCGATTCCATGCACGCCTGCGAATCCTGCTTCCACGGCGAAGGGTAAAAGTTTTTCGATTTTTCCGTCCGTATGCCAGATGACGGGCACAGATAATTCACGCACCAGCCGCTGATGATAAGGCAGAACCAACTCGCGCCACATTTTTGGTGAAATCATCGGTCCACCGCGATAGGCGGAATCATCGCCCATGATGATGACTTCCGCGCCGAGTTCCACCGCCCGCTGGAAAATCGCCAGCGCCCACGCCAGCCGCGTCTCCATCACCGCGTGGATGAATTGCGGGTCTTTTCGATAAATCGCAAACATGCGTTCCAATCCCATTGCCATGTAGGCTCCCATAAAGGGGCCGATATGCGTGCCATAAAAAAGGCAGTGGTCAGGATACTTCGTCCGAATGGCGGTAACCCGCTGCGTGTCGAAGAATCGCTCCGCATAGGAGGTCGGGGGCGTGTATCTTTTCAAATCATCGGGCAACTCAACCGCGCCGTTGAAGTACATGCCATTTTTCCAGACGCGCCCAAACTCATCCACGCCGTCTTTCCAGGCGTTGCTCTCGCTGGGAGTTTGAGACGGCATAAGTACGGCATCCTGCCCAAGTTCGGCATAAGCTGAATATGGGTCGCTGACGCCCAACTCATAGAACAGCCCATCAATCCAGACTTCAAAACGCGGCACGCGGTCTGGGGTTATTCTTTCAAGCACAGCATGGACACGTTCACGAGAATTCATAAAAACCTTTCACCACAAAGGACACAAAGGAGCACGAAGAGAACCAACTGGTTACTGATCACTGATGACTATTTTTTGGCTCTTCTCCATCCACTTATCACTCACATCTGCGCCGTGACCGTGCGCATCGGATAACGTCACCGTGCCGCTGGCTTGGAAATCCACACCGCCGATAGTCGGGTCATCCGCAAAGTGGAAAGGCGAGTCCAGATCATGCAGGGCGATGTTCGGGCAGGCGCAAATCAGGTGTGCGCCCGCGCTGACTCCGATCAACGACTCGGACATGCCGCCAAGCATACATTTGATCCCCGCCGCTTCGCCGATCGCGTTGATTTTCAGCGCGCCATGAATCCCTGCCGACTTGGCGAGTTTGATGTTGAAATAATCCACCGCGCCGAGAGACGCCAGCCGAAAAGCATCGTGCGCGTCGAAGATGGATTCGTCTGCCATAATGGCGATGGGACTGCGCCCGCGCAATCGTTTGAAGCCTTCGATATTCCAGTAAGGCAGCGGTTGTTCACAGACTTGCACATCGTATTCTGACATTGCGTTTAACACAGAAATTGCAGTGATTTCATCCCAGGCTTGGTTAACATCCAATCGAATGGAAATTCCTTGACATGCGGCTTCGCGTACAGCGCGCACCCGCGACACATCTTCGTCACGTCCCGTACCAATTTTGACTTTGAGCGACTTCGCGCCGCCATCCACAAATTCTTTGGCGGTCTTCGCCATCGCTTCGGGTGTATCCATGCCTATGGTGCGATTGGAATACAAGACCTGTTTCGTTCCGCCGAGCAGGGCATACAACGGAAGTTCCGCATGTTTGGCAAGCAGGTCGTAGAGTGCGATGTCATAGGCACAGCGAACGGCGGTGTTCTTGAGCATGTAATATTCCAGTTCGCTCAGACGCGTGTCAAGTTCCAGCGGATTTTTGCCAACCAAAATCTTGGCATACAGTTGTGCGGCTTCAAACGCCGTTTCTGGCGCTTCACCCGTCACAAAGCGCGGCGGACAACCTTCACCTACGCCCACCAAACCGTCAGTGTCATGAATGCGGATGACAATGTTGCGAGCGCTGTCCATCACCGCCAGCGCAATCTTGAACGGGTGCGAGTAGGGGATGTTCAGGTCAATGATTTCGATTTTGGTGATAGTTGGCATATTTATCCAATGTAGGGGCGCAGCAATGCTGTGCCCCTACGATTACCTTCCTTTGTAATTCGGTGCGCGCTTTTCCTGAAACGCCCGTACACCTTCCTGCAAATCTTCACTGGTCAGGCATTCCAGCGTGCCTTCGGTTTCAAGCTGCATCACCGCTTCCAAATCCAGGTCATACGACTTTTGCAAAACCCGTTTGATCAGCCGCGTCGAGATCGGGGCATTCGCCGCCAGCGTGCGCGCCACTTCCAGCGCGTCATCCATCAGCGTTTCGGGCGGGACGACCTGCCCCAGCAGCCCCATCTCGCGCGCGCTTTGCGCCGAGATTTTTTCGCCCGTCAGCATCACCTGGGCGGCGCGCCCCATTCCGATCAAGCGCGGCAGGCGGTGCATCACACCGTTGGTCTCGAACAGTCCGCGTTTCACTTCGGCGAATTGAAAATAGGCATTCTCCGATGCGATCCGAATATCGCTGGCAATTGCCACTTCCGCGCCCGCACCAATCGCCACGCCGTTAATCGCCGCCACAATCGGCTTGGGCAGGTTCACCATGCGGCGCGTCAATTCCTGCATCTCGCTCAACTCGACGCGCGCCTGTTCCATCGTCATCGAACCGTCGAACAGGTGCGAGATTTCGTCCAGGTCAATGCCCGCCGAAAAAGCGCGCCCTGCGCCCGTCATCAGCACCACGCGGATAGAATTGTCTTTGGCGACATCGTCCAACAAACTCAGTAACTGCTGGAACATCGCGCGCCGAAACACATTCAACACAGCCGGGCGGTTGAACGTGATTACAGCAATTTGGTCTTGGGTTTCGTAAAGGATGTCAGTCATAATTTTTTAGGATGATTGGGATTCTGGTCTGACCTTGAGCGGAATCTCGATAAAAGAAGCGGTTGCGCCCCCCAACAGAATCTCCACGCTCGGACTCCCTTTGGCTGGCTTCCGTTGAAAGGTATCTTTATCTGCGCCTGAGATGGATACCCGTAACCGCCACCCGCGCCGAATCAGCGCCGAGATGGGATTCAAGCCGAAGGTCAGTTCTGCCGCTTCGCCAGGAATCAATGGAAGGGCATCCTTCCGCTTAAACGAATGATACGGGACAAACTGTTTATACGGCGGTGTGTCACTCGAAATTTTGCGATGGATGGCACGCAACATGCCTTCGGTCATGTAATGGGCGTTGCCTTGCTCGTCCAACGCTTCGAGATAGACGAAGAAATTGCCGTCATCGTGAGTCGATTTGATGAAGAGCGTCACGATGGGATAGCCTGTGATTTCGGTATTCACTTCGAGCGGCGGCGTGGTGTAGGCGAGTTGCCCTTTGATGGGCGCATAGTTTACGGGGCGTTGATCCAGCTCGGTTTGCCAGCGGTTGTTGAGTCCCGTCGAGATGGAAAAATCTACATCGAAACAGTCAGCAGGCGCGGGTGGGGGTAGAGTCGCCGCGAGTCCACTTTGGGGTTTGAAAAAGAATCGGGTGCGGAAAAAACCGTCAGGTGGAAACGCATCTCCCGATTTCCAAACATTCTCAAAAATGGTGAAGTAATGCAACTCGCGGGTCGTGAGCGGATTATCGAAAAAGCGCAGCGACTCTTTCATTTGAGCCAGCAGGGAAAAAGGATTTTCTTTTGCGCCGATCTGCTGTGCCGCACCGTGATTCCACGCGCCGATGACGGCGCGCTGCGGGCGGGGGGTGTTGGCAAAACGATGAATGACGGCATTGGCGGTGGCGGCGTCGAACCAACTGCCCCAATGGTCAAGGGCGTGATTAGTTGGACGGTTGAACATGCTGATGTCGTCAAGCGTGACGCCGAGTTCGGGGTCAAGGTCATCGCGGAAGGTGACGTGCCGCAGTGCGGATTCGACTTGCTGGTTGTGGTGCGTGGGAATGGGATTGCTGCCAACGGGCTTGACGCCTTTGACGAGAATCTTTTCGAGCGCACTCATGGATTTTGGCAGTTGATTGGCATCGAGGGCGCGGTTGTAATCTGACCATTGCGTTAGCATAAATTCGTTGGGGATGCCGCCAGGGTAGGCGATGTCGGTGTAAACGTCGTACTCGTTGAAGCGCACGAGTGCGCTGGTGACGGCGGGATGCCCGCATGCGCCGAGCATTTCGGCAGTGGTGGCTTGATACGAATTCCCAAAGCCACCGACTTGCCCGTTGCTCCACTGTTGCTGCGTGACCCACTCACTCAGGTCGTAGAGGTCGGTCAGGTCTGCCGCTGACCAGGGGTGCGGATGATTGCCTTCGGATGCGCCCGTGCCGCGCATGTCGATACGGAGAACGGCGTAGCCAAAGGCGGTGAAAAAATTGCGAGCCGAGTCGGGCAGGGAAAGAAACCACGAAAAGGGCACTTTGAGTTGCTGGGCGCGCCAGTAGCGCGTGGCGGCGAAGAGCGCAGGGATTTTGGCTTCGGGCGCAAGTCTGCGCGGGAGGTAGAGGTCAATAGCAAGATGCGTCCCGTCACGCATGGGGATATACAAAGTCTGCTCGGTGGAGCCTTTGTATTGCGGCGGGCGGAGGGGAGTGGCGGAAGGGAAGGTCATTTTGAATGAAGAATGATGAATGCGGAATTTTTTTACCACTGAGAACACGGAGTTCACTGAGAAAAAAACTATTAAGAATTCTCTGTGCTCCGTGGTGAAATCTTTTAACGATTAAGAAAATCTTTTAGCATTTGCTGAAACTTCTCTGGCTCTTCGAGAAATGCCCAGTGTCCGCTTTGGGTGAATTCTACGGATTGGCAATTTGGGAGCGTATTGCAGAGTTCATCGGCGACGGGTTTGCCTGTGAAAGGTGAGTCGGCTGTGCCGTAGATGAAAAAGGTCGGAACTTGTAATTGGCTGAGTTCCTTTTTGTAGTCGTAACCTGTTAGCGAAAAAGAAATTTCACGCCACGGGGCGAAGGATAATGTGCCTGTGTTTTCGAGCAGATGAGTATTGGTTTTGTTGAACAGGCGGCTTGGATTATCTTTTTCTGACGACTTGGTGAACCATTCATCGGCGGCTTTGGCGTCAGCGGGCGGAAAGCCGAGGGCGGTGGAGTATAGCAATCCGCCGAACCACTTCCAAATGAAGCGATTGCTCATGCCGTTGTTAATGCGAATCCCGCCCGCGATGACCATCTTCTCAACGTGTTGCGAATACTTGATAGCATAACGCTGCACTAGGGCGCTGCCGAAGGAATGCCCGACGAGGATGACTTTGTCCGCTTTGACCACGTCACGGCGCAGGGCTTCGAGTTCTTCCACCAACTGCTCGATTGTGTAATCTTCGGGATTGGGCTTGATTTGCGAGTTACCCGAGCCGCGTTGGTCGTAGTAAATGACGCGAGTCTGCTCGGCGAGGAAGTCAAATCCGTGCTTGAAACTCAAGCTGGAGTGTCCAGGTCCGCCGTGGATGAGGATAACAGGCGGCAAGCCTTTATCCGTTCCAACTTTGTGGTAGTACAAATCATAGCCGTTGATATGGGCGGGAGAGGCACAGTCCACGCAGGGGCGGTCTTGCGGTGGAACACGGTTATAGATGAAAAATGCAATCGCGGCATAGAGCGCAATGGCAATAAAAACAGCGCAGATTATTTCCAGAAGCAGGTTCATAATCAGTGACCGAGTATCGAATATCTGATCTTGATATTCGATACTCGATATTCGGTTCAGTTATGCGGTCTCGACTTTCGCTTCACCTTTGGTCACAGGGAACATCGCAACGGTGGCGAGGACGAGAAACACAAACATGATCATCCAGACCCAGCGGTAGTCGTCGCCCATTGCCTGTACCAGCGAACCACCGAGAATAGGTCCGATGATAAAGCCGAGCGTTACGGCAATTTGGCGTAAGCCCGTGTAGGTTCCCATCAGGGTTTCGACGGGGGCGCTGTCCACGATCATGGCGACTTGGACGACGTTAGCGAGGGGCCATGTGAGACCGCAAATGAGCAGACCCACATTGAGCATGGTCGCGGTCGGGAAAAGGAAAATCACCAGCGCACCAATCGCATATCCCACCAGACCGATGATCTGCGTGGTTTTGCGTCCAATCTTATTGGAGATCAGCCCTGCTGGCACCGCTACAATCATGAAAGCGATGGCAGGAATGGCAACCAACATTGCCGCTGAGGAGACTTCCATGCCGAGCGAGAAGACTCCATACGAACTGAGAAATGCCTGCATTTGAGCAAGGGCAACATAGGCGAGCAAGTTACTTAGCAAAAGGTAAATTAAACTGGTTCGGTTTTCTTTAGGCTGGTCGCGTAGGAATTTGACGATACCCTTCAGGTTGAAGGTCTCACCTGCCAATTCTTTGGCGCTTGCAAGTTCTTCGGGTTCTTTGATCCATGCCCAGGTGAGGAAAAGAATCAGAATGGCGAGCCCTGCCGCAATCCAGAAAGGAAGCGGACCATACACATCGTACAGCGCCGCGCCGCCCAAGGCAGTCAGCACCACGAGGAAACCCGCAATCGCGCCTGCAATCCCATTGGCAGTAGTGCGGTGTTCGGATGGGGTGATATCGAACATGAGCACATCCGCAACCGGTCGGACAATGGCAAAGGCGACGAGCACCACGATTAGCGAGAGAATGAACGGAATTAGCAAACCCGTGAGTTGTCCTGTTTGCCCGTTGAGTTCGGGTTTGATCGCCATCGGGATGAGCGGGATCACAATAAACGCTGCCATCGCCACAGGAATGCCGAAGATGACGAAGGGCATACGGCGTCCCCATTTAGTGCGCAGGCTGTCGCTCCAAGCGCCGACCAGCGGACTGATGAACAAACCTGCGATGTTGTCAAACACGAGGATGAAACCCGTTAGGGCGGGGCCAAGCCCAAAACCGAGAGTCTTTGTTCCTGCTTCGGTAAAGGCGGGATTGCCTGCCTGTAAAAACAGCGGCACATAGGTGTTGTATAACTGCCAGACAACTTCCAAAACGGCGGGTAAGGTCGCCGCGATAATGATATTGCGCCAACTCAACTTGATACGGGACATGTTTCATCTCCTTTGGATTTATGCTAATGTTCAAATTTTTGTACGTATGTTTAAAAAGTGTACAAGAAAAAAAGTTGCGAGTCAATATACAATTTTGAGGAATCAAAAATCGCCTTGCAGCATTTCATATTTGAATACTATGATGTGGAAAGGTTGGATTGCATCACTATAGCGTCGGACCGGCGATTGAATATGCCAATTGGTATTTGCGACTGAGCCTTTAGCAATCTATGCCGGATTTTCAATATACATGTTAGAAGAGTGGGGGGATTTCATTTTGGTCGCCTGATATTCAATTCAGAACAGCTAGCAGATGGATTGAACATACCATTCAAAACTTCCCAGCAATATATTGAGAAACTTGTTCAGGCTGGTATTTTGCGTGAATTTACCGGGTTATGCCCGGAATCAAATCTACCGGGCAGATGAAATTTTCAATGCAATAGACAGCCTTCAAGATTAGGTACCGACTCCATAATAAACTGAAAATCTTCTCGACTTATAAATGCACTGTGAACTGGCAGGAACTCCTGCCAGTTCAGTTTTAATTACCGGAAACGGAGAAACACATGCAACGAAAAGCAGCGATCTACATTCGGACTTCATCTGAAGCCCAGGGGGGAAAAAGCCAGCCCTGCTGAACAAGAAGCAGACTGTCGATCTTTAGCACAAGAAAAGGAACTAACCGTTGTCCGTATCTACCGGGATATTGAGAAATATCGAGTCAAGAAGAAACTCGTCGAACCTTCTGGTTTACGCTCAGACCGCCCTGGATTGCTGGCCATGCTCAAGGATGCGTCCAGGGGCGACTTTGATGTGATCCTGGCCTGACGCGAAGATAGACTTTATCGCGGGCTGCGTTCCATGTTAATGGTGCTGGAAACCGCCCAGCAATATAACATCATGATCCTGCTCGCAAAAGAAACATTCGACCCCCAAATTGCACCGATACGAGCATGGGCGGCTCAAATGGAGTTAGAGAGTATGCTAGAACGGATGACGATGGGAGTAATTGCACGGCTGAAAGCCGGCAAGGCGAACACGGGACAGGATCGCTACGGGTATATCCGTGTTGGTGAGCAGATCCACATCCTGGAAGAAGAAGCGAAATGGGTGCGTCAAATCTTCGCATGGTATATTCAGAAAACCCCCCTAATGCAGATACGGAAACGCTTGATCGCTGCCAATGCCGCGCAAAAAGGGAGCAGTATTCCGCGACAGATCCAATGGTCCCGGTCCAGTATTCAGGCTATACTACGTTCCGCCAAAGAATATGCCTATGGTTTCAAAACATATTCCCGTGCAGGGCAAACATTCCACATCCCAGTTGAGCCTATCATCGATATGCCAACCTATCAGTTATTCGTAAAAATGAGAGAAGAAAATACAACCTATCCAAAACACCGTAAGAAAAATGATTACCTGCTAGCCGGACACATGAAATGTGCCTGCAACCTGACCTGGCGGGTGCGCACAGCAGCTCATCGCCGCAGCCGTAAAGGGGAATGGGTTGAGCGTAAGACCCCGATCAGTACATATTTCTGTCCACAACCTCACAAGGAGCTCAGACTGCCGGATTGTCCCAAATCGTGAGCGCCAAACAC
Source organism: uncultured Chloroflexia bacterium (assembly GCA_963790075.1). Classification (GTDB taxonomy): domain Bacteria; phylum Chloroflexota; class Anaerolineae; order Anaerolineales; family Villigracilaceae; genus CAYOUV01. The sequence goes on along the minus strand of CAWBNG010000005.1, from coordinate 319,565 downwards.
GCTGAAGCACAGGTCTGGGCGAAATTGTGTGAGTTCGTCATGAACCCGGATTTCTTGCTTGCGCAAGCCAAAGAATTGGTTCATGAACTCCAGCAAAATTATGAATACCTGCAAAAAACACAAAAACAGTTGCTTGAAGAACTGGAAGAACAATTCATCTATCGCCAGCAAGTTATCACTGAGGCCCGTAAAGCACGGAGGGTTGATGCAGATTTTGATGAGCAGATGAGTGGATTGTATGAAATAGAAGAGCAGTTGAAGCGCAAGCTATCAGCATTGAGCAGAAAATGGATGCCTTTGTCGGGATGGATTGGGAAGCAAAAGTCAATGATTACGTGGCGGATCTTCAGGCAGGGATCGAAGAATTGAACAGCGCTGCTCCCCAGACTCCTGAAGAGCAACATCGTAACTTTTTACTGAAAAAAGAACTGGTAGATGAACTTGTGGCAGAAGCAATCATCGATGGCAAACGGGATATTCAGGTGCAGTTTCGGGCCAAAATCATTGACCTGGCAGTGAGTAAAAGGATACTGGATTTTCCGAATGCTGGAGAAATTGTAGTTCGGTTGTAGAGAGCAATCTCTAAGCGCATAATATCATAGGTTAGGAATTTGCCCGGCTCAATTTATCAGCTGCCAGACGATTTAGGCTGACACCTGATTCAGCAGCTTCAAGAGCTAATCGCCGGTGCAAGTCTGGGGGAATGCGTACCATAAAGCGGCCACTGTATTTTCTAACAGCTAGAGGTTCAGGGACAGGTTCCCCATTAGCCTGTAAGTCTGCCACAACATCTGCAACCACTTGGCGGATACCCTGCAATGCTACTCCTGGTTCAGAAGCCAGCCAACTCAAGCTAGGAAATTCTACACACAGACCAACATACTCGCCATCCTCTTCAACCCAGGTAACACGATAGGTATAGTGATCATTCTTCAACATTTTCTTGTGCCTCCAATCGCTCAATGGCTTTGAGCACTTGCTTTACCTGATAAGCCTATGCCATGCCTTTGTCATTTTGAATATTCACACGCGGGTCGCCCTGCCAGGGGGTTTTGTAGATTCTGTGGCTGCCACCAGTTTGTCTGGCTTCCCCGAAATAATGATCACAGATTTTACAGAGATCACTAAAAGCGACACTCTTTGGATTGCGCCGCATTGTTGCGAGAATATCTTTGACTTTAGGCATGATTTGATGATACCACTATTGATACTATTGTCAAGCGCTGTAATTCCCCCGAATTCCATTTAACAAGGATAACACCTTGACAAACTAGCCCCAGTCGGAAGATTGTCAAGGCAATTTTTTCCTTTTAAAAACCGCGCTCCCCAGACTTCAAGTCTGGGGAGCGCGCTATGATGGTTTATGAGAAAATTATCTATTCCCATATACGATCATCCCACTACATAGAGAGTTTTATGCTGTTTTAAAGCCATACCGCATAACTTACTATGGAATGCTTGGATGGAGCGAAAAAACCGATGTCAGGTGGTTTTCGTCTTACTTTTACCCGTGGTCAGGCTCAGAAATCGCGCCAAGAATTGGTTCTGATAGGCCTGACTTATGTTTTAAAGCTAGGCGTAGTAACTTATGCGGTACTGCGTTTATAACATTTTGCCCCCGTATATGGGGGCAAAATGTGGTATGTATTAAATGTGGTTCACTGTTGGCCGAAACTTATACCCATAGACGATCAGGCCGCGTTCGTCGCCGTCGTTGCGCAACTTGCGGGTGACCATTTCAACCGGCATGCCGATCTGTACCTGGCTGTTATCCACGTCAGTCAACTGTGCAGTGACCATCGGGCCTTCGTCAAGTTTGACCAGCGCGACCGTATAAGGTGAGTTCTGGTCGTAGCCGCTGGGGGCTTCGTAAATGGTGGTGTAGGAATAAACTTCGCCCTTGCCACTGAAGGTGTAGAGCGTTTTGGCTTCCTGGCCGCAGGACGGGCAAATGTCGCGGGGCGGGAAGATTTTAGCCTCGCAGTGCGGGCAAACTTCGCCGACCAATCCATATCGTTGTTGCTTTAAGCGCCAATGGCGAGGTATTTCCATGAGAATAAGCTCCTTCGTTCTGGTATCTGGCCCTAACTATACTGGCGCGAAACTATCAAGAACTATCAGACTTCGACATTTCAATGCTGTTAATCCATCCTTTGCAGGATATGGGTTACCGCTGTGGAGGCCGGCCCACCCAGCGACTGGACCATCGCGTAGCGCGCATCGGGGATCTGGTTCGCCCCCGCCTGACCGCGCAGTTGCAGCGTTGCTTCGACCGCCTGGTACACGCCCGTAGCGCCACCCGGGTTTCCGCGGGCCTTCAATCCGCCCAGCGTGGCACAGGGGATGCGTCCGTTCATGGCAATCTCTCCATCCGCGGCTAACTTCCAGCCCTGCCCCCGGATTGCCAATCCGACCGACTCGAGTTCGATGGCAGCGTAAATGCTGAAGGCATCGTAATATTCGAATAAATCAATCTGGTCGAGCGTGATCCCGGCTTGTTTGAGGGCTTTGCCTGTAGACAGGTGCACGGCTTCGAAATACAGTGGATCGGAGCGGTCATGCAAAGCCAAGGTGTCCGAGGCCAGCGCGGATCCGGCAATCCGCACCAGGGGGTGATGAAAATCATGGGGCAGGAGTTCGGCCCGGGTGAGTACGAGCGCGGCGGCGCCGTCCGCATTGGGAGCCATGTCGAACATATTCAGCGGCTCGCTGATCATTCCGGCCTTGGCGTAAGCCTCGGGTTTAATGGCTTTTTGGAACATGGCATACTGGTTGCCAACCCCGTTCGCGTGGGCAGTGATCGGAAAACCGGCCAGCCCGTCGGAGGGGACGTTGTACTCGTGCATGTAGCGGCGCATCAACAGCGCGGCCTGGGAGGTCGGGGTCATGCCCTGGATGGCTTCGAAGTCCGAATCCGATGAAGTGGCCAGGGCCGAGTCGATCTCCGCGCCGACCACGTCGTTGAATTTTTCCACACCAACCACCAGGACTGCATCCACCAGCCCACTGGCCACGGCCAGGTAACCCTGCCGCAGTGCTGCGCCGCCCGAGGCTCCTGCCGCTTCGACCGTAACGGCCTCGATGCCTGTCAACCCGGTAAAGTCGGCCAGCAGCGCGCCCAGATGGGCCTGTTTGGATAGGTTGGGGGACAGCATGTTGCCGACGAACAGTGCCTGGGGGCGCAGGCCACCCGCATCCTGTATGGCGGCTTCCGTGGCGTAGAGCGCCAGTTCGCGCAGGGAGATTTCCCAGTGTTCACCTACGGCGGTTTGTCCAATACCCGCGATGACAACCTCAGTCATAAATGCACCTCAAAAAAGTCATTGCGAGAATTTCTCGTGTCGACGCAGCCTCCATATTTAGTGCAGGTGAAAACGTCGCCAGATGAAGACTCGCAACGACATAGTAAATCTTATTTCAGAGTCAGTTTGCCGCGCATGCGCACATAAGTGGCGTAATCGATCTCAGTCCGGCGGGCAATGTAGTCCTGGGTCTTGAGCGCGCGGTCGCGGCGCTCTTTGAGCGCCTCGGTCACGAGGATGTCGAAGGCATCCGAACCGGCGCCGGAGCCGAAGGAGACCATCAGGATGCGGTCGCCGGGTTCGGCGATATCCAGCGTAGCAGTCAGTCCGATCATGGCTGCCCCGGCGTAGGTATTCCCGATGACCGGCACCAGCAGACCCGGCTCGATCTGTTCCGGGGCGAAGCCCAATTGCGCCGCCACGCGCTGCGGGAATTTGGTATTCGGCTGGTGGAAAACCGCGTACCTGTAATCCTTGGTGGTAGTGCCCGTGGCTTCCATCAAGGCGTTGGCAGCTTCACTGATGTGCTTGAAGTACGCCGGCTCGCCGGTGAAGCGCATGCCGTGCTCGGGATACTTGGCCTCAGCACGCCGCCAGAAATCCGGTGTGTCGGTGACATAAGAGTATGAGGCATGGATGATGGCCAGCGATTCGTCCGCCGGACCCAGGATGTAAGCCGCGCCACCCGCCCCGGCAGTATATTCCAGCGCGTCGCCCGGACGAGCCTGGGCGGTATCCATGCCGATCGCCAGGGCGTAATGGGCCATGCCGGAACCCACGAAGCCCATCGCGGCGACGACCGCCTCGGTCCCGGCTTTACAGGCGAATTCCCAATCAGCGGCCTGTGTGTTCGGGACTGCGCCGATGGCTTCGGCTACGACGGTCGAAGTCGGCTTGACAGCGTATGGATGCGACTCAGAGCCGACCCACACGGCGCGGATCTCGCTCGGGTCGATCTGGGCGCGGGCCATGGCGTTGCGCGCCGCCTCGATCGACATGGTGATCACGTCCTCGTCCATGCCGGGGACGGCTTTCTCCTTGATCGGGACGCCGCCCTGTCCGCCGGTCCAGATGCGGGCAACTTCCTTGGCGGGCAGGCGGTAGCGCGGTACATAAGCCCCGTAACCGACAAAACCCACCGGAAGGGCGGGTTTGAGCAGGGTGGGGGATGTTTTAGGTTCGGGTGTAGTCATACGCTCGTGTTCTCCGGAATCAAATTGAAATAACGGCGAAAAAATATTACCTGGCATTCCCAGGTGCTTTACAAAATTATTGCTTCCATTCTTTCAAGATCTCTTCGGCGCGGTCGATGCGGACGGTCTTTTCAGCGACCAGCTGCGCGGCCAGTTTTTCAATCATATCACCACTTGCCCCGGCGGCGGTGGCTACCTGACGCGCGTGCAGGCTCATGTGGCCGCGCTGGATGCCCTCAGTCGCCAGGGCGCGCAGGGCGGCCAGGTTCTGCGCCAACCCGACCGAGGCGATGATCTCAGCCAGTTCGGCTGCGGTGGTGATGCCCATTAGTTTGAGCGCGGCGCGTGCAGTTGGATGCACTTTGGTGGCGCCGCCGACGATGCCAACCGCCATGGGCATTTCCAATGTCCCGACCAGGTTGCCGTCTGCATCTTTGGCCCAGGTGCTCAGGCTGGTGTAATGCCCCGAACGAGCGGCGTAGGCGTGCGCCCCGGCCTCGATTGCTCGCCAGTCGTTACCGCTGGCGATCACTACCGCATCCACACCGTTCATGATGCCCTTGTTGTGTGTGGCGGCCCGGTAAGGATCGACGGCGGCGAAAGCCCAGGCCTCGATAATGCCATCCTGCACCTGCTCACCACTGTATTCGTCAAAAGCCAGCTCTTTTACGGGAATTGTGCAACGCACGCGCGCCAGACGCCGGTCCGCCAGATTTGACAGGATGCGCAGGTGTACCCGTCCGCCGGTGATCGCTTCCACGTGCGGAGCCAGCCGTTCACAAGCAGTATTAACAGCGTTGGCGCCCATGGCATCCCGCACGTCGTAGATCAGGTGGATGACCAGGAACGGACCGATAGGTGAGTCCTCGACCGTGCGCACTTCCAGATCGCGCGCGCCACCACCGAGTTTTTTGAGCACCGGATCGATCTCATCAGCCTCAGCCAGCAGGGTTGCTTTGTTTTCGTAAAGTTTTAGGCGGGCGGTGTTGATATCATCCAGGTCCAGCACCTGCATCTGGCCGATCATCAGCGGCTGGCTGGTCGTGGCTTGGAATCCGCCTCCGGCACGCGCCAGCTTGGCCATAAAGGAGGCACCCGCCACAACCGACGGTTCCTCGATCGCCATCGGGACGAGGATTTCCTTTTGATTGACGACGAAATTGAGGGCGACGCCGAGAGGTAGATTATGGGAGCCGATCACGTTTTCGATCATGTGATCGGCCTGATCGGGAGTCAGACCGCCGCGCTGATCGAAGGCGCTCAGGTCATCTGGGCTGAGTCCGGTCGCATCGGCCACATCCTTGCGACGGTTATCGAGTGAGAGGTTGTAGAATCCGGGCAATCGAGAGGTTTTCATAGTCCATTCCATTCATAATTTGGTCAAGTGTAAATCGCGCTGTCTGGCAAAATCTATCAAGCTTAGCAAAATTGGATATAATAGTCCTAATAGAGGTGAATTCTGATGCTCCTGACGCGTGAACAATTGCAAGAACGACTGATTGCCTTGCACCGTGCGAGCCTGGAGTTGGTTAAAGATATCTCGCTGGAGACCCTGCTGGAGCGGATCGTATCTGTTGCTCGCGAGCAAGCCGATGCCAGCTATGCTGCCTTGGGACTTTTGGATGATGAGGGGAAACTCAAGCAATTTATTACTGTGGGCATCACAGAAGAAGAGATCAAGCGTATCGAGCATCCGCCAGTAGGCCTTGGCCTGATTGGAGAACTGATGAATGCGGAAGAACCGCTGCGTCTTCCGCTCATAGAAGATCATCCGCGCAGTGTGGGTTTTCCTGCCAACCATCCTGCCATGACCTCGTTTCTGGGCGTCCCAATCCGTGCTGGCGATCGGCAGTTGGGCCAGATTTATTTAACCAACAAAATTGATCTTCCTGAATTCACTGCGGATGACGAAATGATTATTCAAATGCTGGCTACTTATGCAGCGGCAGCGATCCAGAACGCGCACATGTATGAACACCTGCGGGAACGCGATGTTGCCCTGACACGTCGAAATGAAGATTTGGGATTGCTCAACAATGTTGCCTCTGCTCTGACTGCCTCTCTGGAACTGGATGAAATCCTGAATCAGACCCTGGCTTCGATCATGAATTATATGAAAGTCGAAGCCGGCGAAATTTTTTTGCTTGAAGAAGATAAACTGACTCTACGACTGGTATTGCATCGTGGGCAGGCTGCTGAGGCTTTTTGGACTCGAAATCGCTTCAAGGTTGGAGAAGGCATTGTTGGGATAGTGGCGGAGACAGGCGAACCGATTGTAACGTCTGATCTGGCGGGCGATATGCGCTATTTGCGGGAAGCAGTGGTTGAAGCTGGCTTTCATCAAATGATCTGTCTTCCGCTTAGGTCTGGTGAGAACATGCTGGGGGTAATGAGTGTTGCCACGCGCGCTCGAACGCCTTTGGACGAGCGTGGGATTCAAATGCTTGCCGCAGTTAGCAACTGGGCTTCACTGGCAATTGAAAATGCCCGCCTACACAACGATGCCCGGCGTTTGGCTGTTCTGGATGAGCGTGACCGTATCGGGATGGACTTGCACGACGGAATTATCCAATCGATTTACGGCGTGGGTCTGACACTTGAAAACATTTTGCACCTGATCAATGAAGATCCATCAGTTGCGAAGGAACGCATCAATCAAGCAATCAGTGATCTGAACCAGACTATCCGTGATCTGCGCTCCTATATTCTGGACCTGCAACCGCGTCAGATGAATAGTAACAACCTAATGGATGGGCTCAAACGCCTGGTCATTGAATATCGTGCCAACACACTCTCTGATGCGGTCCTTTCCGGACCTTCGGAGGAAATCTCGAATTTACCCCCGAGTCATGTCCTGGCTTTATTCCATATTTGCCAGGAATCCCTGGCGAACATTGCCAAGCATGCCCATGCTAAACACGTCTCGGTTGTAGTGCGGACAACCCCAGAACGTGTAATGATGGAGATCCGTGATGATGGGAAAGGTTTTGACCTGGAGAAAATGGCAGTTACCCTGGGTCATGGATTGGCCAATATGCAGACTCGTGCTCGCAACGTTGGAGGCGAAGTGGATTTCGCCTCGACTATTGGCGACGGAACGACAATGCTGGCCTGGGTTCCGTGCAGCATTCCACATTAACTGACGGTAGTCTTCCAAATCCATTAACGAGTTCACAGAATCTCGTGTTTCACGGAGGGGCGAAAATAGATTTTCGTCCCCGCGATTATTTAAGGCACATTTGTGTTTCTATCCGATTTTTGGCTTATCAACCCTATATATGGGGGATGAAAAAAACTGGATAGGCTTTTTGGCTGAAACGCTTGTTCTAATCGAAGGGTTGCTCCCTGATGTTTGCAGAATGTGTTTTTAACATTGGATGACCTTAAAAAGAAGATGTTTTTAAGATAACGTAGGTTTGACGTGTAGCAAGTCGCCATATTTTCTGCTAGAATTTGAATCGGTTGGTGGCAGGACATGTCGATAGTGCACATGTCCTTTCCCAAAAGAAGTAAGACAATCGAACGAGGTGTGAACTGCCCCGTTAGCCTTGCAAGGGGCATTGTTTCAACTTATCTCATCATCGGCAGAGCAGAGAAATATCATTGTAGAGGAGAATGCTCATGGACGCTGAACGAGCCTGGCAAACTGTACTTGGTCAATTGCAAATGGAAATGCCCAAGGCGTCTTTTGACACTTGGGTCCGTGATACCAAGCTTATTGTGTATGAAAACGGCGTTTTGACCATTGGAGTGCGCAATGCATATGCGCGCGATTGGCTTGAGAGTCGATTAGCCAGTACAGTTAGTCGTTTGCTTGTCGGCATTCTGAACGCATCAGTGGATGTGAAATTTGTGGTTTCCCAGAACGGAAGCGGCGAGGGGGTGGAGGTGGAAACGCATCCAGCCGAGGCTGAGCCCGAATCGTCTGTGGTCCATCGAGCGCAGAATCCAAGTTTGAATCCTCGTTATACCTTTGATACATTTGTGGTCGGTGCAGGTAATCGTCTGGTACATGCTGCGGCACAGGCCGTGGCCGAGAAACCGGCGCGGGCTTACAATCCGCTTTTTGTGTATGGGGGTGTTGGGCTTGGAAAAACACATCTGCTGCACGCGATTGGCAATTCCTGTGCAGCACGTGGTCTGAGTGTCCTGTATGTGTCATCCGAAGAATTTACCAATGACTTGATCAACGCCATCCGTGCGCACACCACCCAGGTCTTTCGCGATAAGTACCGCTCGATTGACGTGCTCTTGATCGATGACATTCAATTCATTGCCGGCAAGGAATCGACCCAGGAAGAATTCTTCCATACTTTCAACACTCTGCACGGACAGGACAAGCAGATTATTGTTTCGTCTGACCGCCCGCCCAAGTCGCTGGTGACGTTGGAAGAACGATTGCGCTCACGTTTTGAGTGGGGTCTGACAGCTGATATCCAACCACCTGATCTGGAGACACGCCAGGCAATTTTGCGCTACAAGGCTGAACGCTTCGGCCGCTCAGTGCCGGATGAGATTTTGGAATTGATTGCACGCCGGGTGCAATCGAATATCCGTGAACTGGAAGGCGCCTTGAATCGCATTGTGGCATTTGCTGAATTAAGCGGATCAGCAATCACGCCGCAGCTGGCTGAGGTGGCTCTGGCCGATCTCCTGCCTCAAGCGAGCGATATCGAACCCCAAAAAGTAGTGGATTTGGTAGCACACGCTTTCAACCTGAGCACTGATCGATTACTCAGCCGCGACCGCTCTCGCGCCGTTGCGCTACCAAGGCAAATTGCCATGTATCTGCTCCGGGAAGAAGCCAATGTTTCTCTACCCCAAATCGGAGAAGCCTTGGGAGGCCGCGACCATACCACGGTGATGTATGCCATCGATAAAGTCACTGATTTACTTGAACGGGATGACCGTCTGCGCCGGCAGGTCGTGCAACTTCGTCAACAACTATATGGGCGGATAGCGGTAGCCTGAAATTTTCGAAATAAAAACAGCCAGTTAAAAAAGACTGGCTGTTTTTGTTTAAATACCCTGGCCGGCTGCCATATATGATTGGGTAACTTGACTATCTCTGTCCTGGAGCAGAAAATCCTGCAACATATAAGAATCCAAAAACGTAGGCCGCCATCCAGTGAGTGATTCCCCTTCATCATTTGCTTCAGCATTTTCCTCACTTTTGTGTATACTCGATAACGATCAGGCGTAAGGTGTTCCTCTTAGGCTTGGTCACCTTGAGTGTATTTTATGACTGGTCTTTCCCTTCATTTGTACGATAGAGAAAAACCCGCGTAATAAGCGGACGGTAGTCGTTTTTCCACAACCGCTTGGACCCACAAAACCAAAAATAGTGCCGCGCGGCACTTGCATGTTTAATGTCTGCACGGCAATATCTTTACCAAATTTATTTGGTTAAATCCTGCGTTTCAACAACATTCCCTGCTAGATTATTATTTTTCATACAATAGAACCTTGTCGCCTATGGTTTGGGTGTCGCCAAAGGATTCTGGATGGGTTGGCCGGCATTGCCGCCCTGATAATAGGGAAAGGTCACCGGCAGGTCAAAACCGAAATACGCGGAGACGCGCGCCACAACCTCACCCGTAATCTGCGCCCGACGGGTGTTGTAGGCTTTGACAGCATCATTCCAATCGGTGCCAGCCAGTTGAATGGTGTTCATCGCCTCATCAACGGTATCGCCAAGCGCCAGGGTGACGGTGGCATCCGGCACGGGTGGAGGGGCCTGGGTGATGGCGTTGACGTAAAGCGAAAAGCCCTGGCCCAGGTCGCTGGGCAGTGCGCCTTTGGCTTGCAGGTCGTTCAAGTTCAGTTTGGTTGGATCCAATGGCTGACCATTGGCATCACGATAATTTTTTAGCAGGTTGGTTAGTGCATCGGCTTGCGAACGGAAGTTACCGGTCCAGACCTCGCCGCTGTTGCTGACCGCATCATAATAATCTTTGGTGATCTGTGTTTTAGCCTGGATCTTGGCGTACTGTGTATCGACCACCAATTGAAAATTAGCCGCCGCAGACTGCACACCCTGCACCAAGGCCACCAGCTCGTTGTATTCCGTGGTGCCGGTATTCACGACTCCGCAGCTGGTCAGCCCAACGAAGATGGCAACCAGCATCAAAACGGAAAAGACCAGTTTAATTGTATGTTTCATGTCTTCATCTCCTGATTTATTTAATTACCGCGCCCGGAACGTCCGCTTCCGCCGCCGCCACGCGTTGATGAACCGCCCCTGCCTCCGCCGAAAGAACCTCCGAAACCGCCGGAACCGCCGGAACCAAAACCGGATGTATTGAAGCTAATTCCTCTTCGAGCCGCCCACAACAGAAACAGCAGAAATAAGATGCCCAAACATAGCTGACCGCAAACGGTCAAAATACCCAATGGCCCTGAAGGCAGTTGCGGCTGGGTATTTGTCTCTGGGATTGGCGTAGGGGAAACAAGCGGTGCATATTTGCTGCGGGCAACCTTGTCGAACCCCTGTACCAGGGCCAGCAACGCCTGATCCATGCTGTGGGTAGTTTGATAAGCATCCTCGGCTAAGCGGTTGAGGGTAGTCAGATCGGATGCAGTAAGCGCTGGCAGACCTAGCCCCACGCCATAGTGCACGTCAATCTGGGTGGGTTCAACCACGATCAAAAAGACAAAACCGTTATCCTTGCGCTCGCCAGTTGGATTACCAAGCTTCATGTAACGCAGGAAATGCACGGCGCAGTTGACCCGGTTGCCAACCTGGTCCTGCGGCTGGATCAGGATCATCGTCTGAGCAATGGAATCCGCATTCAGTTGGTCGAGGATTGTATCCACCTCATTCACCGCCTGCTCTGAAGCATAGTTCTGCCAATTCACCGTCCAATGGGCCTGTCTCAAATTGTAGGTAAAACCGTAATCCGGAGCAGAACCGTCACCACAAAGGGACGCGGCCAACACTGGCTCGGCGCTGGCCAGGGTGAAATAGACCAAAAGACCGAATGCCAATGCAATCACCGCTATAACGCTCATAACAATCAGCGGGATGCCCCGCCGGGCTGTGTGAAGCTCCACGGCTACCTTCTCGAAAAGTGCTTCATAAGGCTTCTTACTACGCGTTAGATCGCGAAATTTCCTTAACCATTTCTGCAGTTTTTTCTGGCTGGCAGCAAACGGGTTTTTTCTGTCATAACTTCATTACATTTTTTCATTAGAATGCTCCTTCAAAGCGATCATGTGTAAGTTATTGTCCTGAGCGCAAGTAGCCAATCAAAGACAATCCTAATAGATCTGCAACGAGCGTATGATCTCGTTGAAAATCTGCTTTCCTGTATTGTGTATGAAGAAGCAACCTGTCTGGCAGTTTCTCAGTTTTCAACTGGGCACAGAGAGTTAAACAATCCCCAACAGGCGCAAGATGATCAGGATGACGGCGATAACGATCAAAATATGGATCCAACTGCCTGTTTGCGGGAAGCTGGGGCTGATGTTCCGACCGAAAAAGCCGAGCAGCCACAGGATGACCAGAATTACGATGATAGTCCACAACATGAGATTTCTCCTTTTTGAGCTGTTGCTCAGTACGATGATTTGGGTGAAGACCATCGGTTGCAAACGCTGGAACCGATAAACCTACATGGGTCTAAATTTATCCTACAATAAACACTCCCCGGTCACATCCATCGACCGGGGGGTGTTGGCCTCCGTCACTTGGGGGAGACAAACAGAAGCGAACAGTCTGCTGCCAGGACATGGCTTCATGGCCTCAGGCTTTTTTAGCGGCCTCTTTCACATCCTTTACCCGCCGGTTGATTTCATCTTCTGCCTTCTCGCGGGTGTAGCCATACTTTTCCTGGAGCAGACCGACGAATTTGTCGTACTTGCCGCCCACTCGCTTCAAGTCGTCATCGGTGAGTTTGCCCCACCACTCTTTGGACTGGCCCTGAATTTGCTTCCACTTGCCTTCGAATACATCCTTGTTCATGGTGTGATCTCCTTTCGATCATTTGAAAAGCTGTCCAAATTTTCTCCGGCGCTCAGGACAGCGTTGGTGCGCCGGGTTTCAAGTCCCTCATTCCCGTCCGTAAAGGATTCGCAATGATATGCAGAAACCGGGACCATCAACATAGAGTCATCATATAACGAACACTCCCCGGCCACATCCATCGACCGGGGAGTGTTCATGTCCCCCAGTTGGGGGGATTGCAAACCGCGATACCGATTCGTTCCCAATTGTGAGTTTGATTAGTTTTCGACTTATACCCAGCCATCAACTCGTAAGCGACAGCCCCAGACCTGCGAGAGTTTTCCGCGTTGTATCCTGTTATGGATAATACCTTTGATCCCCAATCCTTGAGCCAACTCAACAAACATGGGCCGGTCATCGATAAAGACCACTTGTTCCGGGCGCACTTGCGCAATATCCAGGGCAATATGGTAAAGATCGGCATCCGGCTTGCGATAGTGGACAAAACACGATGAGATAAAGAAGTCGATGAATGTGCCCAGTTTGAATTGTCGGACGCGATAGACCGTCAGTTCGCGGCCTTCATTACTGACAGCTGCGACCTGAAGGCTGTGTTGAGTCTTGAGCCCGCGCATCAGCTCCATCATTTGCTTCAGCATTTTCTTCACTTTTGTGTATACTCGATAACGATCAGTCGTAAGGTGTTCCTCTTAGGCTTGGTCACCTTGAGTGTACTTTATGACTGGTCTTTCCCTTTATTTGTACGGTAGAGAATTAAAAAATAATGGCATTGAGACACCTCTCTCTTATCTAAAAGGGAGTATTATGGCCCTCTTGGAACTGGTTGTTAAATAATGTTCCATTAAGCGCCTTTTTTTAGTAAGATAGAATGTCTTGCCTGGTTTTCGATATGAAATGATCCTAATTTATCTTGGAGTTTTTCAATGATTCCTGGCCTGGATGGCTTGCGGGCAATTGCCTTCTTTTTGGTTTTTTTGTTGCACAACGACTATTTTGCCTTTGGGTGGGTCGGCGTACAGTTCTTTTTCGTATTATCAGGTTTTCTGATCACCGGTATTTTGTTAGACATGAAGCAAAGTCTGCCCTCGAAGGAATACTTCACCAAGTTCTATGGCAGGCGTTTCTTGCGGATATTTCCATTATATTATTTCTATTTATTGCTGATGGCAGGAGTGACATCGTGGCTGAGATCCCAGTCGTACCGGCAGAATTACATGACGCTTTTTCACCAGCAACTGCCTTATGCATTGACCTATGTCTACAACTTTTTCTATGCCAGCTCTTCTTTTGTGCACACCAAATTTCTGGATCATTTCTGGTCGCTTTCGGTCGAGGAGCAATTTTACGTTGTTTGGCCTTTGTTAATCATGCTGGTACCTCAAAAACATTTGAAGAAGCTGTTCATCGGTGGGATGATATTTGCCCCCCTCTTCCGGATTGCAATGCTTTTTGTCTTTCGCACATTTCCTAATCCCGTTTTTCGAGGGGATTTTGGATGGTTCATTTACCCATTACCTCTCACACACATCGACGCTTTCGCTTTTGGAGCCTTTATATCGCGATTTAAAATTCCCAAATCCAAGTTGCAATTGGTTGTGCTTTCGGTGGCCGTCCCGGTGTTGGGTTTCGCATCGCAATACTTAGCAACCGGTGAGTTTGGAAATTGGTCTAGTTTGGGCTATCCGATTGTCATGCGACATGCTTACGAATTCGTCTGGGGGTATTCGCTTTTGAATTACTGGTTTGCCGTGATCATTTTCTGCGTAGCCAGGCAGGGTTTGTTCACGAAAGTATTGGATACTCGACCAATGCGGTATCTGGGAAAAATTTCTTATGGACTATATGTCTATCACTTTGGCCTGATCTGGTTTGCCGGCCGTATTCGCGATTACGGCATCACAGACGAAACGCTTGCCAAGCCACTCACCGCTCTGATCGCACTGGTTTTAACTATTGTGGTGGCATCGCTTAGTTACTATCTGCTGGAAAAGCCAATTCTAAGTCTGAAGGACCGCTTCTTTCCTTTGAAATCAAAGGCTCGAATGGTCGATCCTGCCAACGTGACGGGGTAAAATCATTCCAGTCCAATCGCTATATATATTAGATTTATGGTATAATCTCGCCGCTCCCGTCCAGTTCAAAATCGAAGGGCGGGACTCATTTTGCCCCAGGGCAGGCAATAAATGCCCAATCTCACACGCTTCCAGACTTGCCGGTGCGTGCCGCGGATCGAATGGACGCGGTTGCCGGCAGGGTAGAAGGAGGCGGAGGCCAAACGCAAGGAGGTAATTCCGTTATGGCTATTGTCTCAATGAAAGCCCTGCTTGAGAGCGGCGTCCATTTTGGGCATCGCACGAATAAGTGGGATCCCCACATGAAGCCGTATATTTTCACCGAACGCAACGGCATTCATATTATTGATCTGCAACAAACAGTCAAACTTCTTTCCAATGCTTACAATGTAATCCGCGATAAGGTGGCTGAAGGCGGCGTGGTATTGTTCGTTGGTACCAAGCGCCAGGCGCAGGAAACGATCGTGGAAGAAGCTGTTCGCTGTGGTATGCCTTACGTGACCGAACGCTGGCTTGGCGGCACTTTGACCAACTGGTCAACCATTCACCAACGCATCTTGGAACTTGAGCGTCTGGAACAATTGCGCGACAGCGGCGAAATCAACCGTCTAACCAAAAAAGAAGGTTTATTGATCCAGCGCGATATCGAGCGCCTCGATAAACGTCTGGCTGGTCTGCGAAACATGAAACGCCTGCCCGATCTACTTTATGTAGTGGACGTGTGTCGTGAGGATGCAGCGGTACACGAGGCTAACCTGCTTGATATTCCAATTGTCGCCCTGGTTGATACCAACTGCAACCCGAAAGATATTGACTACGTTATCCCTTCGAACGATGATGCTATTCGTGCCATCAAGCTTTTGGTTGGCAAGATTGCCGATGCGGTTCTTGAAGGGAAAGCTATGAAAAAGGATGAGGAGTTTGAAGAGCAAGAACGAGCCCAGGCTGACTCTCCAGTCGCTCGAAAGACAGCACGCGTGGTTGAAGCAGATGATGACCTTGAAGACGAGGATTTGCTCGGTGAAGCTACTTTGGCAAAATTGACTCACAAAGCAGACGATGAAGATGATGATTTTGCTGAGGAATTTGAAGAAGAGACTGAAGTAGAAGTCAAAGCTGAGCCAAAGGCAGAGCCTAAAGCAGAAGTAAAAAAAGAAGCTAAAGCTAAAGCAAAAGCTAAGAAAAGTGCAGAAGAAAAAACTGTTGAAGAACCTTCCGAAGAAATAAGCTCGGAAGAGACTGCAGCAGTTGACGAAAATCCTAAAGAAGAAGCTGGCGGCGAGGATAAGTAAGATGGAAGTCACGACCGATATGATCAAAGAACTACGCACAGCCACCGGCGCGGGTATATTGGATTGTCGCAAGGCCTTGACTGAAGCAGGCGGCGATTATCAAAAAGCTGTAGATTACTTGCGCGAGAAAGGCTTGGCGATGGCTGCCAAGCGCGCGAATCGCGAAGCGTCAGAAGGCATTGTCGAACTGTATTCACATGGTGGTGGGCGCGTTGGTGTGATGGTTGAAGTCAATTGCGAGACTGATTTTGTGGCGCGTTCCGATGACTTCCGTCAATTTGCACATGAAGTTGCTTTGCAGATTGCGGCTGCTGCTCCGCTGTGTATTACCGAGGAGGAGATCTCGGCAGAGGTATTCGACCATGAAGCGGAAATTGCCCGCAAACGCGCGGAAGAAGAAGGCAAGCCCGCCAATGTCCTTGAGAAAATTGTCGAAGGACGCATCCAGAAATTTAAAGATGAAGTCGTATTGTTGCGCCAGGCTTACATTCGTGATGAAAGTCTGACAATTGAGAAGCTACTGCATGAAAACATTGCCAAGATCGGCGAAAACATCATCATCCGGCGCTTCCAGCGCTGGGAGTTGGGTGAACGCGTCGGCGAAGATTGATATTCAAAAAGGCCAACCATTCGGTTGGCCTTTTTTCTACTCGTCCAGCAGAGAGGAGTAATTATGGGCAATCTGCAATATAAGCGCGTTCTTTTGAAACTGAGTGGTGAAGCTCTGGCAGGTCAGTCAGGTTATGGGATTGACGTGTCCGCGGCGGAGGCGATAGCCAGGCGCATCAAGGATGTCGTCGCAATGGGCGTCGAAATCGCAGTCGTAATCGGTGCGGGTAATATCTGGCGCGGCAAGCAGGGACTCGACCGGGGTATGGATCGCGCCACTGCTGATTATATGGGTATGCTGGGCACGGTGATGAATGCCCTGGCCTTGATGGATGCGCTCGAACGCCAGGATGTCCTTACCCGCGTCCAATCAGCGATCGAAATGCGGGCGGTAGCTGAACCGTATATTCGCCGGCGCGCCATTCGTCACCTCGAAAAGGGACGCGTAGTCATCTTCAGTGCCGGGACCGGTAATCCATTTTTTTCAACCGACACTGCTGCTGCCTTGCGTGCCATGGAAATTGGGGCGAGTGTGTTGATCAAGGCCACCAAGGTGGATGGGGTCTACGATGCAGACCCAAAGAAGAACCCTAATGCCAAAAAATTTGATCGTTTGAGCTACATTGATGTGCTCAACCGCCGTCTCGAAGTGATGGACAGTACTGCGGTTTCTCTCTGCATGGAGAACGAATTACCGATCCTGGTGCTTAACCTTTGGGACTCGCAGGCGCTTGTCCAGGCCTTGCGCGGAGAACCTGTTGGTACGCTTGTAGCAGCTTAGCATCTAAGAATTATCTTTATCCGCCCGGGCAAATTTGCCCGGGCGGATTGCTTTATTGGCTCTCAAACACGGTCAGAAACTCTCATCTCATTGAATCGCCGTAGCATTTTTTTAGATTTTGGGGTATCCTTATGGGGAACCTTTTTCCAGAATCTCAGGAGGTCGAGGTGATAAAAGACGTCATCAAGGATGCCGAAACCCGCATGCAGGGAGCTGTCCAGGCTCTGGATGAGGATTTGGGCGGCATTCGCACTGGACGGGCAACCCCCGCATTGGTCGAAAAACTTCAAGTGGAATACTATGGAACATCGACGCCTCTGGTGCAATTAGCGTCAATCAGTGTTCCTGAGCCGCGCTCACTGCTGATCAAACCATTTGATCCGGCATCACTCAAAGGGATTGAAAAAGCGATTCTGGTCTCGGAATTAGGGTTAAATCCCAATAATGATGGAAAGTCCATTCGCCTCAATCTGCCTCCGTTAAACGAAGAACGCCGCCGTGAACTTGTTAAGGTGGTCAATAATCGATTGGAGGAGGCTCGCATCGCTGTCCGCAATATTCGTCGCGATCTGATGAAGGATTTGCAGGATTTCGAGAAAGAAAAACTTATTTCTGAAGACGACCTGAAACGCGGCGAGGACGAATTGCAAAAAACCACCGATCATTTTATCGATGAGATAGAAGAGCACGGAAAGCGCAAGGAACAGGAAATACTGGAAGTCTGATAGGTATGACAGAGAAACCGCTTAATATCCCGGCCGAGAAAATTCCGCGGCACGTGGCTATCATCATGGATGGCAACGGTCGCTGGGCCATCTCGCGTGGATTGCCTCGGCTGGCCGGGCATCGTGCCGGCACTGAGAACCTGCGCCGCATCATCCGGGCCTCCGCTGAGTTTGGAGTCAAATACCTGACCATTTATGCTTTCTCTACCGAGAACTGGGGTCGTCCGCCGGAGGAAGTGAATGGCCTGATGCGTATCCTCGAAGACGTGATTGACCGCGAACTGGCCGAGTTGCACAAGGAAGGGGTGCAACTGCGCCATATCGGGCGGCTCGAACGACTCGACCCAAAAATCCAGGAAAAAGTCTTGCATGCAATTGACCTGACGAAGAACAACGACCAGCTGATTTTGAACGTAGCCTTTAACTACGGCGGCCGTGATGAGATTGTCTGTGCCATGCAAAATATCATCAAGGATGGGATTCCAGCTGACAAGGTAACCGCCGAACTGGTTAGCCAGTATCTTTTTACCGTTGGTGTTCCAGATCCCGATTTGATCATCCGTACTTCGGGCGAGTTGAGAGTCAGTAATTTTTTGATTTGGCAAGCGGCTTATTCCGAATGGTACATAACACCGATTTTCTGGCCGGACTTCAACAAAGAAGAGTATCGCCGCGCTTTAGAGACCTTTGCCCAGCGCGACCGCCGCTATGGCGGTGTTTCCGAAACAGTGGCGCACAAAGTGCATGCTGGCTAAACGCGTTGTAACCTCATTGATCCTGGCTGCCGTCGGGTTGCCAGCCATCTTCGCTGGTGGGATTTACTATTTTCTGCTGATTGCCTTCTTTATAGGTTTGGCCGCTTGGGAGTATGTGATCCTATTTCGAGCAGTGAAGATGCAGCCGTCGGTGGTGGTGACCACCGGCGGCGTTTTATTAGTTCTGGTAGCCCGGGCTTGGTTCCCGACCTGGGCCGGGGGAACGCTGACGATCCTGGTCCTGATTGCAATGACCTATCATTTGATTGCCTACGAGCGCGGACGCGATCAGGCCGCCCTTGATTTGACGACTACGCTTGGCGGAATAGTCTACTTGGGTTGGATCGGCGCCTATCTGATTGATTTGCGTAACCTGCCGAACGGTATGACCTGGTTGTTGATTGTTTTGCCTGCCGTCTGGTTGGCCGATTCGGGTGCGTACTTTGTCGGGAAACGCTGGGGCAGACACCGGCTGAGTCCGAGGTTGAGTCCCAAAAAGACCTGGGAAGGATACTGGGCCGGAGTCGTGACCGGGACTCTTGGCGGTGTGCTCATGGCCTGGTTATGGAGTTATTACGGCGGAGCAAACGTCAGCCTGCTGGTAGGAGCTGCATTAGGATTGGTCTTGTCATTATTCACTACCCTTGGCGATTTGGGCGAAAGCCTGTTCAAGCGTCTGGGAGGCATCAAGGACTCAGGTAATATTTTCCCGGGCCATGGCGGCGCGTTCGACCGGATTGATTCCTGGCTGTGGGCGGCTGTGTTAGGATATTACCTGATTAGCTGGTTTATTCTTTAATTCAATAGCTTTAATGATTGGAGGGAATACTAATGGTTAGTGAACAACCAACTCGAAACCTGGCTCTGGAATTGGTCCGCGTGACTGAAGCGGCAGCTTTGGCGTCCGGTCGTTGGATGGGACGCGGCGAAAAAGAAAAGGCCGACCACGCTGCAGTCGAGGCGATGCGTCTGGTATTGCAATCGGTGGACATGGACGGCAATATCGTGATTGGTGAAGGCGAGAAGGACAAGGCACCCATGCTGTTCAACGGCGAGCATGTCGGGAACGGCTACCCGCCTGAAGTGGATGTGGCGGTCGACCCAATTGACGGCACCCGCCCGTTAGCCTTCGGTCGCACTAACTCGATTGCCACGGTCGCCATTGCTCCACGCGGGACAATGTTTGATCCAGGTCCTTATGTTTACATGAACAAAATTGCGGTCGGTCCGGAGGCCAAGGGCAAGATCGACATCGAGAAACCGATTGCGGATAATCTCAAAGCGATTGCCAAAGCCAAAGGGAAGGCTGTCGAGGACCTGACTACGATTGTGCTCGACCGGCCGCGCCACGATGATCTGGTGGCTGAGATCCGTCGAAACGGGGCGCGAATTCGCCAAATTCCGGATGGTGATGTGGCCGCTGCTCTGATGACTGCCATGCCGAATTCGGGGATTGACGTGTTGATTGGTATCGGAGGCACCCCGGAGGGGGTGCTGGCAGCCTGTGCCCTGCGCGCCATGGGTGGGGAGATCCAGGGTAAGCTTTATGCCCGCAATGAGGATGAGCTCAAGCGCGGACGCGAGATGGGCTACGACTTCGAGAAAATCCTGACCATGGACGACCTGGTCTCGTCCGAGGATGTCTTCTTCGCTGCTACTGGCATTACGGATGGGGAATTACTCAAAGGCGTCAAGTACTTTGGCGATGGGGCAACCACTGACAGCCTGGTGGTGCGCGGATTGACCGGCACCGTGCGGCAGATTACGGCCACACATCGCTGGAACAAGCTCAACCGCCTGAGCGCCATCAAGTACTGAGACCCGCCGAGGCTGGATTTGAGCGGCAAGGCTTGACATGCGCCTGGCTTCCCCTTATAATCTCGGACGCCTTCCTGGCTAGCTCAATCGGCAGAGCGGGCGGCTGTTAACCGCTAGGTTCGAGGTTCGAGTCCTCGGCCAGGAGCCTGAAAGCCCCGCAAGGGGCTTTTTTATTTTTGGGGGTGATTGACTTAGAACATTAGTTCTGTTATTATGTACCTCCCTGAGATGTCAATCCTTGACCGTATTTTCCGCTGGCTTTCTTCTTCGAAGCGCCGATCGCAAACCCGCCTGTATGAGCTGGATCAACCGCTCAACGAAGTCGTGGGAGACTTGTCCCTGCGCGAGCGGCGTTCTGCGGATGCGATCGTCTCGGATTTGGTGGAAAAAGGCTTGAATCAGCTTTACAGCGAGGAGGCTTTGGTGCAGCAGTGGCAGGGTCTCTCCCGACGCGAGCATGATGTAACCGCATTGGTTTGCCTGGGTTACACAAACCGCCAGATTGCTTCGCGCCTGGATATTTCCACCGAAACGGTCAAAACCCACCTACGCAACATTCTTATGAAATTACACTTTCGTTCGCGTACTCAATTGGCATTGATCTTTGAGAATTGGGATTTCAGTGAGTGGGACAACTAGACCTCGTGTAAGGTCCGACAACCGACCCAGATCTGCCTCCCCATGTGGGTTACACCTTATTTCACCCCCAAAATCCCCTAACAGGGGATTACTTTTTATTCTATACTTAGGTATGCTTGGAAAAAGATGCTTGATGGAGGCGAAAAGCTTCCCCCGGCGTTCGGAGCAGGTCAGGTAAATCGGAGAATTATTATGGGCAAGAAAGAAAACAAATCTAATGCGACCCTCTGGGCAGCGGTCATTACTGGCATATTCGCCCTGTTGACCACCCTCGTGACTGTGGTGGTTGGACCGATTGTCCAGGCGGGCTTGGATAAATCTTCTGCGACTCCTTCACAGCCAGGGCTGACTCCCTCGGATTGGGATGCGACCCAAACTCCAAGCGTTACCCCCGCTCCGCTTCCCGCAACTTCTACACTTCAAGCTGGCATGGAGTATCGCGCCCTTGTCAGTCAAGACAGCGCCGGATTCGCACCTGATCTGGCCACCTCCTGGGATGTCTCCAACGATGGTTTGACCTGGACGTTTTCTCTAAACACATCTGTTTCATTGCCAAATGGCAGGTCCTTCGAAGCCAGTGCAGTCAAGCAAAAGTTGGCTGATTGGCCTCCCGTTCATTTGGGCTATATTCAGGTTGAGGTGATTAATGCTTCCATGGTTTCACTCAAGCAATTGGTCCCCGTGGATGGCTATAATCTTTTGGCTGAACTTTCCAAAGTGAAATTTGAGGTTGTAAAGTAAAAAAATTAGCTTGGGCAGGGTAAAATAATAATGGAGGATAAATGGCCAAACGCGGCGAACGAATATTAAGCTTATTACTACTGGGCGTCTTGCTGCTTGCCTGCGCTCCCACCAATCCTTTTGCGGTCCCAACCCAGATTCCTGGAGCTGTGGACACGGCAGTGGCACTGACTGCTGCCGAAGCTGCCCGCCAGACCCAGGCAGCCCTGCCGACTTTTACACCGGTTATCCCCACATTAACGCCAACCAAAACACCTACCGTTACTCCTACCCCAACCCCTACGTTCATCTTCATCTTGAATACACCGACTCCGCTTGTCACCGATACGCCAACACCATTGCCTACCTTGCCTGTCCCAACCTCGTGGCCGGACTGGTCGGAAGGCGCAGTCTTTGAATTTCCTCCAGGTTCCAGCGAGAACACAGGGACCAATAAATACTTTGTCATTCTCAATCATCTGAAAGTAGTTGTTACGCGTTCGAATGGGGTCAAGTTGCGAGGTGCACCCAGCAAGGCTTCAGGTGGCGCATTGAAGGCTGAAGAAGGTGAATTCTTGGTTCTGATCGGGTATTGGAACATGAACAAGAATTATTCCCCTGCCTGGACATTCGTCAAAGTCGTCACATCGGACGGACGGCAATACTGGGTGGGCGGCGGTGTGGGCGAAGACACCGACCCGCAATTATGCCTGCGTTTCGTTGGTCGGGAAAGCCCGGAGACGGCCACCCCGGTCGAGACCCCTTGAATTTGCTTGAGTGTTTTAAAGTCAAATGGCGCACCAGCTGGTGCGCCATTTGTTTTATTTTTTGTTGGTTGCAGGCGTTATTCTTTTGCAGGTTGCTCGCTGCTCTTGGACTCGGTTTTTTCTTCTTTTTTCTCGGTGCGCGAGATTTGTCCGGAGGGGGAGCGATGATCGGTTGAGTAGAAGCCGGAGCCTTTAAACACAATACCCACTGGCCCGTAGACTTTGTGCAGACTCTTCTTGCCGCACTCCGGGCAACGTGTCAGGGGTTGGTCATTAAAACTCTGCTGGCGATCAAAGCGTACGCCGCACGAGTCACAGCGGTAGGTATAAACAGGCATTGCGATCTCCTAACTCCTAAAGCGGGTAAATTATAGTCCTTATACAGGGCTGTGGCAAGAGGCTGGGACTGGCATGTTATAATTCTCTAACAATTCGCCCAGGAGCTTGAATGGTCAAAATCACTATCGAGTACTGCGCAGTTTGACATTACACTGACCGGGCCGTGAGCCTGGCGGGAGATTTGCTCAAGAATTACGAGTACGAGATAGGATCACTCGCTTTGATCCCTTCGGATGGCGGCCGCTTCGAGGTCGAGCTGGATGAAAAGTTGATTTATTCCAAATTACAGGCCAAACGCCACGCTGAACCAGGCGAAGTACTGAAACTGGTAAAACAGCTGATCGAAGGCTAATTCGCTGCAGGGATCCTGAGGTTTATTAAAGAGGTAGTATGTCGAAAAAAGGACGTGTCTTTTCCGGCGCCCGCCCGACGGGCCGCCAGCACTTAGGTAATTATCTGGGTGCGATCAAGAATTATGTCGCCTTGCAGGACGAGTACGAATGCGTCTACTGCATTGTTGACCTTCATGCCTTGACCACGGTCGATACCACCAAGGACCTGAAACAGAACACCTACGAAATGGCGCTTGACTGGTTGGCTGCTGGCATCCGTCCGGAAGAGAGCATCGTTTTCATCCAATCTCATGTCCCACAGGTGACCGAACTACACATCTTGCTTTCGATGGTCACTCCGCTGGGAAAGCTGACCGACCTGCCGACATTTAAGGAAAAAGTACGTCAGAACCCGAATAATGTCAATTATGGGCTGGTCGGCTATCCCGTATTGATGACCGCTGACATCGCTCTCTACAAGGCGGATTCGGTGCCGGTCGGCATCGATCAGGCTCCCCACATCGAGTTCGCACGTGAGACAGTCCGCTCGTTCAATTATCGCTACAACACCAAGGTCTTGATCGAGCCGCAGATGAAGGCTACCGAGATTCCAAAGGTACTGGGCCTCGATGGCCAGCAGAAGATGAGCAAAAGCCTCGATAATCACATTGAATTGGCAGCCACGCCCGAAGAAACAACCAAGCGTGTCATGCAGATGGTGACTGACCCGGCGCGGATCAAACGTACCGATCCGGGCAATCCGGATGTGTGCAATGTTTTCTCGATGCACAAGATATTCTCGCCGGATGACGAAGTGGCTATGATCAACGTCGAGTGTCGCCGGGCGGGAATTGGTTGCGTGGATTGCAAGAAGCGCTTTGCTGCTAATCTCAACAAACATCTTGAGCCGTTCCGTGCCAAGCGAGCTGAGATCGGGTCCAACCCCGATTCCGTGATGGATGTGCTCAACGATGGAGCTAAACGTGCACGTGCCATTGCCGCAAAGACAATGGAAGAAGTGCGGGAAGCAGTGGCCTTGCCGTGATTTCACCGCAGAGACGACACAGAGCGCGGAGAAACGGGCTTGTGAGGTCTCTGCATGATCTGTGGTGATTTGTGCGCGCTTTGCTTCAAAGAGTTTCGAAAGGATCGGTCTCGGTCGACGGCCGGACCATTGCCCAAATCGACCGTGGATTGGTCATTCTGCTTGGGATTGGCCACAACGACGGGGAGGCGCAAGCCCAATACCTGGTCGAAAAAATTTCGAATTTGCGCATTTTCGAGGACCAGCATGGGAAAACCAACCTGTCCGTTTTAGACGTGGGGGGAGAGGCAATCGTCGTTTCGCAGTTCACACTTTATGCCGATACTCACAAGGGACGGCGCCCGTCATTCATTGATGCAGCTTTGCCTGAACACGCCGCTCCGTTGGTTGAGCGTTTTGCTGACTTGTTGCGCGAACAGGGCGTGCCTACGCAAAGCGGAGAATTTGGCGCCCACATGCTGGTCGAGATTCACAACGACGGGCCGGTGACGGTCTGGCTCGAGAAGTAAGATGCTGCTGTACCCGCTGATCGTCTTTTTCTCAGCCCTGTTTCTCTTCCAAGTCGAATTACTGCTTGGCAAGCGCATCACGCCGATTTTTGGAGGGACGCCGGCTGCCTGGCTGACCGCGCTGCTCTTCTTCCAGGTCATGCTGATGGCCGGCTACGCCCTGGCAGCCTGGCTCCAGCGTTTGGATTTGCGCAAGCAGCGTGTGGTCTACTTGTCCCTGCTGGGCATCTCGACTGTCGCGCTGTTCCTGAGCGGTCTGTCTTACGGTTCGTCGCTATTTCCCCAAATTATTAAATTCCAGGGTTTGAACGACCCGCAGGGCCAGATTATGTGGATGCTGCTGGCTTCGGTCGGGTTGCCATTCCTGGTGCTGGCTACCAACAGCCCGTTGATGCAAGCTTGGTTTGGTCTGACCCAACCGGGGCGTTCACCCTATCCGTTATACGCGCTCTCGAATTTGGGCTCCTTACTAGGGCTGCTGGCCTATCCCTTTGCAGTCGAACCACTGCTTCCCCTGCGGATGCAGGCTATCGTCTGGACGGCTGGATACGTCCTGTTGGTTGCCGCTGCGGGGATGGCGGCGTTCAAGCTAACGGGAACGCGCACGTCGTCCAAGGCTGAGTTTGGAGGAACAGCAAAAATCACAAGGGGAGAAACGGTCGGGTTAGGTGAGCGCATCCTGTGGATCACCCTTTCGGCGGTTGGGTCGATTTTACTCCTGGCAGTCACCAATCACCTGACGACCGAGATTACGGTCGTGCCGTTACTCTGGGTGCTGCCGCTGGCGGTTTACCTGTTGACCTTCATCCTGGTCTTCGCCAGCGAAAAAATCTACGCGCGCTTCCCCTACACCGGGTTGCTGTTCGGGGCTACGGTCCTGTTTGCCTGGGTGTATTATTACGAACCGGTGACGCTCAGCACCTGGGCATACATCCTGGTTTTTGCGCTGGTGCAGTTCCTGGCCACGATGGTAGTGCATGGCGAACTGGCGGATCGCAAGCCGGCTCCCATGCGCCTGACCGACTTCTACCTGATGATTTCGGTGGGTGGGGCGCTTGGCAGTCTGCTGGTTTCGGTGGTCGCACCCTTGATCTTCCACGATGTGTGGGAGTTGCCGATCGGACTGCTGCTGGCTTGGCTGTGTCTACTGGCGGTCAACGGCCTGGAGGCTACGCCCGGCGAGCGCGGCTGGGGTCATCGACTGGCCGAACTGGGCATGGTCAGCGGGCTGGCTGTGACCGGGGTGGTACTGCTGATGGCGGTTTCCGTGCGTTCGCAGGCCACGGCGTATGCGGACCGCAGTTTTTACGGCGTGGTGCGCGTCCGGGAATTGTATCCCGGCGATCCGGCAGAACGGCGCTTCGTCCTGGTTCATGGCGCGACCATGCATGGTTACCAATTTACCGACCCGGCCAGGCGTGAACTGCCGACGGCTTATTACACCGAAAATAGCGGCATTGGGCTGGCAATTCTGAACCACCCGAACCGCGGGCAGGGTCTGCGCATCGGGGATATAGGCCTGGGCGTAGGCACACTGGCAGCTTTCGGCCGCCCAAATGACAGTATGCGTTTCTACGAGATCAATCCCGACGTGATCCAGCTGGCGCAGGGCTTGGGCGGCTATTTCGACTACGTCACGGCCAGCCCGGCCAGGATCATGATCGTGCCCGGCGATGCGCGCCTCTCGCTCGAACGCGAACTGGCAGCCGACGGCTCTGACCAATTTGACATCCTGAGCCTGGACGCCTTCAGCGACAGCGCCATGCCAGTGCATTTGATGACAGAACAGGCTTGGCAGGTTTATCTGGCCCATCTCAAGCCGGATGGCATCCTGGCGATCAACATCAGCACGCATGCGCTGGATTTGCGCCCGGTGGTCAAGGCGCTGGCTGACCACTTCGGCCTGTCGGCGGTAATCGTGCAGGATCAGGGCGACGGCGAGCGCGCCTTCTGGTCGACCTGGATGCTGGTGACACGCAACCAGGCTTTCCTGCAGCAGCCGCAGGTCGCAGCGCGCAGCGAATTGACCGATGACTTGCCGCCGGTGCGCCTGTGGACGGATGATTACAGCAATATTTTGCAGGTCATTGACCTGCGTTGAAACCTTTCCAAAGGGCAGAATCGATTTGCACCGCCAGCGCGCCAGCTGCCAGCATCGCGCTAACGTCATCATCCCTGTAAACCCCTCCGCTGCCAATCACCGCCAATCCTAATTTGGCCGCGTTGGCGACCGTTTCCAGCGCCTGTGGGAAAAGACTCGGGCCGTAAAGCCGCCCGCTGACCAACACCGCATCTTTGGGCAAGGCGCCTCTCGGTGCTGCCAGGCTGAGTGCTGCAGCACCCGCATCCAATGCGCGCGGTCCAAGGCCCAACACCTGCTCGGACGGCAAGGAGACGATCAGCGGCAGCTCGCCCAGGCACATTTCGACAGCTAATAGGATGATATCGTCCGTTAAAAGCGGGGCGAATCCCAGTTCGACCGCCAGCACATTCTCGATCCCCTCCAGCGACCGCACCATGCGGGCTGTCTCTTCGGGGCGGTCAGCCATCAGGTGGACGATGATCGGCAGGTCCGCGTCCGCCCAGCGCCGGGCGTATTTCTTGATGGCTGTTGGCAGGCTCGGATTGGGCAGGCCGGTGTGCAGCAGGATTCCGCCGGGATACTCGACCAGCTCCGGACGAGCAGTGGGCAGTCGTGGGCGCAGCGAGAGCGGATTGGTCACGAAAGCCCCCAAGGTCTTCCAATCGAGCGCGGCGTGCCGGTCCGGGAAGAATCCCAGTGTCCCGGCGGCGTTCATCAGTGGAGTGCGGAAAGTCAGGTCTTGTTTGAACATGGTTCGCACATATTGGGATGATTATACAACTTCGCGCCATTGCGGGAGAACAGTGTAAAGGACATTGGCGAATTCATCGCACGGAATTCGAGGTCCGAAAGTCGCATGCTTAACTGATACCCCTCCCTGCACAGCAGGGAGGGGTAATATTTTGTTTACAACGACGTGATGGCTCAGGCCGCTATCGTCAATCCCATGGCCTTCAGCATCTCATCGTTGGAGGAGAACTTGAACTCATCCACGTTGCGCTTGCGGGCTTCCTCCAGTTCGACAGCTTCAAGATGTTTGATGTCGTCCTTGGTGACAACCGGTTTGGGCAGGCTTTTGACACGCCCGTCGATGGCGTCGGTGTCCGCATCTTTGGTCTGCAAGGTTTGCAGGTATTCCCACAGAGCTTTCGAGCCGTTAGTGCCGTCCTTGCGGGCATACCCGACCAAGCCATGGCTGGCCTGGCGCGACCATCCAGCTACGAATATATCCTCGATCGGCTGTTTCTTTTCGGGGTCGTAGGCTTCGAAGGACACTCCCTCGATCGGGAAGCGTGGCGCGGGGTTCTTGACAAATTCATTCCACTCGATCGGCAGACCGAAGGTATCGTCCACTTTGTCGCCGATGGCAAAGACAACCGTCTCCACGTCCAGCCTGCGCTTGTTGCCGGTGCCCTTGGGCTTGGTATCGCCGTTGTCTTTGAGTACCAGCAGGTTATCCTCGACCTCGAGCTGGGTCAGCTGGCCCTGATTGTCGCCCAGCATGCGGATGGGGCTGGTCAGGAATTCGAATCGGAAGCGCGTCTCGGAGACTTTGGGCAAGCCCTTGGGCAATGCGACCAGGATCTCAGCCTTGGCTGCTTCCGGGTCCTGCCCGACCTGTTTCATGATCGGCGATACCCGGGCAATTTCGGCGTCGAGCGCATCCATGTCCAGGTTTGCGATGACGTACTCCATTTCCTTCTTGTCGAATTTGACCTCGGCCGGTCCGCGCCGCACGACGGCTACCACCTCTTCCACCTGCTCATCGCGGATCAGGTAGTGAGCAATGTCGACCATCACATTTCCTGCGCCGACAATGGCGCAGCGCTTGCCGAAGCGGAACGGTTTTTGGCTGAAGGGAGGCAGCTTGTTGTAGAAGTAAACCACGTCTTTGGCTTGGTAGACACCGATCAGGTCTTCTCCGGGCAGGCCAAGCCACTTGGTCCCCTGTGCTCCTGCGGTGACCAGGATGGCCTGGAATCCCATAGCACGCAGGTCATCTAGTGAAAAGTCGCCCTCCGTACCGATCATGACATTGCCATAGTAGTTGATGTTGGGATTATCCAGCACCTGGCGGAATTGTCGGCGCAGACCCTCTTTCATGGTGTGTTTGCTGGGATAGATGCCATACTCAGCCAGTCCTCCGGGTTTGATGTCGCGATTAAAGAGCACGACGCGCGCGCCTTGGTTCGCAAGTTCGCGAGCACCAAATAGGCCGGCTGGGCCGGCCCCGACGACTGCCACGAGATAGGCAGATTGATTTGTCACACTGTCCTCCTTCGATGTAAGCGCTTAGGACAAAACGAGTTGATTATATGCAAAATCCGGAGATTGGACAAGCGCATACGACTCATCCACCTCCCAAGGCATTTTTTGATTATAGTGAAGTTTTGTGTTGGGTGCAAGTGTGAAATATCACAAACGAGCTTTCGAATGTGGGTCTTGTTCCCCAGGTTCTATGCTAATATTAATCACTTCAGAGTTGTAGAGGAGTTCTTATGAAACTATCCGATTCTTCTGGTCCCCAGTCTGATCCAAAAGATTCTTCACCGGCCAGCCGGTTGCGTAACATCCTTTCTTCGGCGGAAGAAGAGCCCACACCCTCCCCGCAAGCGGAGCCAGATCGCTCCTTTGGAAAGTTGCCTCGGAGCCAGGCGACATCTGCTCAGCGGTCAAAAAATGCAACCTCCCCACCTGCAACGAACAAACCGCGCCGTCGCGAACGGACGAGTTTCCAGCTCTCCCACCTGGGTCCGCCCTTCTGGACTATTACGGGTGTCATGTCGCTGCTGCTCAATGCGGTATTGTTGGCGCTGCTGATCACTTCCTATCGGCAAATGTCCGCCATGAGCACTGAGAAATTATCAGCCATGGGTTCGGGATTTCTTGGCGGACTTTACCACAACTTCGAAAAAATGGATCAGGCCCAAATCCATACCAGCATACCGATTGATCAGATTGTGCCAGTCAAATTTGACTTGCAGCTCCAGCAGCAAACCGAAGTGGTGCTCAGTCAGGATGTGAACATCACCGGTGCGCGGGTCTCACTCAACACGGGTGGCCTGAATATTCTCAGCGCGCCGACCAATATTACCTTACCAGCCGGGACACGTTTGCCGATTATCCTCAACCTGACCGTGCCGGTCGAGACCACTGTGCCGATCCAATTCAATCAGGATGTCAATATCCTGGTTGCTTCGACCGGGTTGCACGATCCGCTGCTCGGGCTGCAAGACGTGGTCCGCCCCTTCTATTGCATGGTCGATTCGGCTGCCGCTTCGATCAACGGGAATTTGCTTTGCCCATAACAACGCGATATAATCTGCGCTTCATTCTTACTGAGACGGAGTTTCATGACCGACAATTTGACCAAGACAACGCTACCAAACGGAATGCTGGTGCTGCTAAAAGAAATCCATACCGCCCCGCTGATTTCCTCCTGGGTCTGGTACCGGGTCGGCTCGCGCGATGAATTGCCCGGTCGCACCGGCATCTCGCATTGGGTCGAGCATATGCAATTTAAAGGCACCCCACTTTTCCCTGCCACCGTGTTGGATAAAGCCATCTCCCGCGAAGGTGCTTTTTGGAATGCCTTTACCTACCTGGATTGGACGACCTACTTTGAGACCATGCCTGCCGACAAGATCGACCTGGGTCTGCGCCTGGAGGCTGACCGAATGGTCAGCAGCACCATCCATCCCGACGAGGTCGCTTCCGAGCGGACGGTGATCATCTCCGAGCGCGAGGGCAATGAAAACGAGCCGCTCTTCATGCTGGGTGAGGCCATCCAGGCAGCAGCCTTCCGGGTCCATTCCTACCATCACGAAGTCATTGGCGACCTAGCTGATCTGCAGTCCATGACCCGCGAAGATCTCTACAGCCACTACCGCACTTACTACGTGCCCAACAACGCTGTCATGGCCGTGGCTGGGGATTTCCAGTCCGAAGCCATGCTGGCCCGCATCCAGACTTTGTTTGGCGGAATCCCGGCTGGCGAGACCCCTGCGAGGCTGACCCGCCCCGAGCCGGAGCAGCGCGGCGAGATTCGCTTAAACGTGGCCGGGCCGGGCGAAACGACCTACTTCCAGGCCGCCTACCGTTTCCCAGCAGCTTCAGATCCGGATTTTCTGCCACTAAGTGTGCTCGACAGTCTGTTGGCCGGCCCGTCCAACCTGAACATGTTCTCAGGCGGTATTTCCAACAAGACCTCTCGGTTGTACCAGGCGCTGGTCGAAAAGGAATTCGCAGTCAGTGTGCACGGTGGGGCACAAGCCACGATTGATCCTTTCCTGTATGGTATTACCATGACCATCCACCCACAGCGAGAGCCGCAGGACGCCTTGTCCGCCCTGGACGATGAGATCGAGCGCGTTCGGATTGAGACAGTTTCAGAAGATGAAGTAGCGCGTGCCATCAAACAAGCACGCGCATTGTTCGCCTATGGCTCTGAGAACATCACCAACCAGGCTTTTTGGATGGGCTATGCTGAAATGTTCGCCGATTATGATTGGTTCCAAACCTATCTTGACCGCTTGGCAGCTGTCACGCCGTCCGATGTGCAGCGGGTGGCGCAACAGTATTTGCGACCGGAGAGTCGCGTGGTTGGCACATACCTCCCAGACGGCGTCGGTGAGGAGGCTGCCTGATGACTAATCCAGTTCATTCACTGCCCGGATCGGACGATATTCATCGCGAGTTGCTGCCCAACGGTATTGTTGTTCTGAGTTCGTGCCAACTTCAACAGCCCTTCGGTGGTTGTCAGTGGATATTTGCAGGCTGGCGCGCTCTTCGACTCGGACCAGAAACTGGGTCTGGCTGATTTCACTTCTTCCGCCCTCATGCGTGGGACCGAGAAGCGGGATTTTCAGCAGATTTATGATGCACTCGAATCCGTTGGAGCGGGACTGGGATTCAATACCAGCACGCACACCACGGGATATAGTGGGCGTTCTCTAACTGAAGACTTGCCATTACTGCTCGACCTGCTGGCAGATACGCTGCGGTACCCGGTTTTTCCAGCGGAGCAGATCGAGCGCCTGCGCGCCCAAATGTTGACCGGCCTGGCCATCCGCGGCCAGGACACCTCCGACATGGCTTCGCTGACCTTGGATGGGATCTTGTTCGAAGGCCATCCGTATGCCCGTCCCGATGAGGGCTGGCCTGAAACAGTCAAGGCCATCACGCGCGATGACCTGGTGGATTTCCACCGCCGGGTTTACGGGCCGAAGGGGATGGTCATCGCTATCGTTGGCGCATTGGAACCCAAAGAAGCTGTGGCACAGGTGCAACGTTTCCTGGGCGATTGGCAAAATGCGCTGCAGGAAGATCTGCCGGAATTGCCTGCGTTAAAACCTATTTCGAATACTACCCGCCGCCACCATGTCATTCCAGGAAAATCGCAATCCGATATCGACATGGGGTCAGTTGGACCGAAGCGGAAAGATCCTGAGTACTTTCCCGCTTCGCTGGGTAATAATATTCTCGGTCAGTTTGGCCTGATGGGCCGCATTGGTGACGTAGTGCGTGAACGCTCCGGCCTGGCTTATTATGCCTATTCCAGCCTCTCGGCCGGGATTGGTCCGGGTTCGTGGGAAGTAAGCGCGGGTGTAAATCCGGGTAATGTCGATAAGGCGATTGACCTGATCGTGGAGGAGTTAACGCGCTTCGTCCAGGCTGGTATTACCCAGGAAGAACTGGCTGACAGCCAGGCTAATTTTGTCGGGAGGCTGCCACTTTCATTGGAATCGAATGGCGGAGTCGCCAATGCATTGGTCAACATTGAACGTTATGAATTGGGATTGGATTATTACCGTCAATATCCGGATCTGGTAAGGGGGGTTACACCTGAGCAAGTCTTACAAACTGCCAAGAAGTTCATCGATCCGCAGTGCTTGGCAATCGCAACAGCCGGACCGGCAAAATGAAGCTTGTTACCGGGGTTGATCTGATAGAAATCGATCGTATTGACCAGGTCCTGGATCAGCACGGACAGCACTATCTCGACCGGGTCTTCACCGCGGAAGAAATAGCCCTAAGTGGCAGGCGCGTTGAGTCGCTGGCAGGACGATTTGCGGCTAAAGAGGCAGTCGCCAAGGCGCTGGGGTGCGGGATCGGGGAAGTGGCCTGGAAGGATATAGAAATCCTCGAAAATGATGCGGGTGCACCAATCTTACAGTTGTTTGGGGAAGCAGCCCTGAAGGCGGATGCATTGGGGGTGGAGACTTGGTCGGTCAGCATCAGTCATAGCCAAAGTCATGCCATCGCATTGGCTGTGGCAGTTGGACCTTGAATAATCAATCGGACGCAATACTGTTAAA
This sequence comes from uncultured Chloroflexia bacterium, assembly GCA_963790075.1. Classification (GTDB taxonomy): domain Bacteria; phylum Chloroflexota; class Anaerolineae; order Anaerolineales; family Villigracilaceae; genus CAYOUV01. The sequence goes on along the minus strand of CAWBNG010000005.1, from coordinate 286,301 downwards.
TTGACCTCCCACAGTCTGCCAATAAGCAAAATTGGACAATCTGCGGGAGGTTGGCGAAGGAGAAACGGGAAGGGCTATCGCGCAAGGCTTGTGGTAGGAGAGTATGCCGCAGGCTTTGTATTGACTAAATTAGTTTTGGTCCTCAATCCCAATCCATAAATGCCCGGGTAATACCGGAGAATACGGGCAGACCTTGATTTTCTTATTCGAATTGTGTTCGAGTTCTGTGTCTTTATTTGAATTCTCGGTCAGCATGGAGGGGTGAACCATGACGACATTTGGTAAGCTGCCATATTTCTGGCGATAATATTCTGCGGCACGCTCGACCTTGGTTTGTAATGCGGTTTTGGGGTCGTTGTCAAACCATAACATTCCGGTTTTCATTTTATGCCTCGCAATCTCGGAACTAATCAATGGTTGGGATCCAGAATTTGAGCCAACTTCGACCATCGCGTATGGCAAATTGCGTTCCAGTGCGCAGATTTGATAAATCAGTACTCGTCAGACCGCTGATAAAATCTGCAACTTGATTATCGCGAATTTGGCCAAGGATGCGTGTCCGGAAATAATCCAACCAGGCTGAGATTTCCCCAACACGTCCTGCATTCTGGGTCACGATAGGCCAGACACGCCGCGAAGGTCCACGCATGAGTAACCAGCGCAAGTTATCTCTGGCTTCATCGTCGAGATGGGTCATGCTCTCCAGGTCATCAACCAGGAGAACCAATATTTGATCCCCGCTTTTATTGGAATGTGCCCAGGAAGTAAGTGAAAGGATGAATTCTTGAGACGAATTATGATAAGTCGGAAAAATTCCCATGCAATTTGGAAGTTGTTGAAAACCATGCCATTCATCCGGATAGTTTGAGATAACCCCGAAATTGACCTGTTTCGGTGAATGTAGCTGACAAATTCCACCTGCTATCATGCGAAGTAAGTTGGTCTTTCCAGCGCCTGGATCGGCTGTTACCAGCAGAGCGCCAGGCATCGGGTCATGTAAATTTAGGAGTACTGGCAGTTCGTCTGTCGCAATCCCTAAAAAGAGGGACTCCGAAGGCAATGGACCTAAGTCATCCAGGACCTTCATCAAAGAGGGCATCAACGTCTCTGGCATAGATCGGATAGCAGCTATTTCAGGCTTGAGCTCCTGAAGTGCTTGAAAAATTATTTCAAATCGATTTGTGGGTGTGATCATGTTTTCGCCATTAATTAGAATATATGTTCTATTTTCAATAGTTTACACCTCCATCGCTCAAAAGTCAAGTAAATCAAATAAATTTAAGGGAGAATTTAGCCCTCTAAATTAGGGGATGTTTTTTAGAATTCCTTCGGCTAAATCGCTTGGTGGAGAGAGGAAAAAGAGATATTTTTCCTGTAAAGGTGCCACTTGAAAATTAAGGCTAAAGAATCAAAGAAATAATCAAATCCTTAAATCAAGATTTTGTTGCGATATACTTCAAACATGTCGCGTAAACGCATCGGAATCTTTGGTGGCACTTTCGATCCACCACACTTGGGTCACTTAATTCTTTCCAGTGAAGCCTGTTATCAATTGGATCTCTCGCTGCTATTATGGGTGCTGACTCCAATCCCGCCGCATAAATTGGATCAGAAAATCACGCCCTTAGAACATAGGATTTCAATGGTCAAGTTGGCGATTAAAGATATACAGAATTTCGAATTGTCGAAGGTGGAAATAGACCGTCCTGGTCCACATTATACGCTCGATACAGTTCGGATCTTATCGGGACTTTATCCACAAGCTGACTTAATTCTGTTGATCGGAGGAGATTCCCTGCATGATCTACCAACCTGGCATCAGCCATTGGACCTGGTAACAGCCTGCCATCAAATTGGCGTAATGCGCCGCCCAGGCGATTCCGTCGACCTTTCCGCGCTTGAACGGGAGTTACCCGGCCTTACGGACCGCGTACGCTTTGTGGACGCTCCCCTGTTGGAAATTGCCTCAAGCCAGATTCGGAAACGCATTTCCGAAGGGCGACCCTTTCAATATTACCTACCAAACTCGGTTTATTTATACATCCAAGAACACAAACTTTATCTTTAACCAGACCATTTCCTTCGCCAAAGGATGCTTGCATGCCATTATTGTTAAATTCCCTGTTTTCCTCCGTCGCTCTTAGTCATCTAATCGTTGATATGTTGAACGGCAGTCGCGCCGTAATTTTAGCCTATCTGAGTGGTCCGCTCGGGTTGACCAATACCTCGATTGGTATTATTTCCACCGTCTATATCTGGGGTTCCTCACTCTCGCAACCCGTCTTTGGTTGGGTAGCCGATCGCCTCGGTCCACGCTGGTTGGCAACCGGCGGCGTATTGTGGATGATGTCCTTTTTCTCGCTGGCGGTGACATTGCAGGGAACTTTAGCCCTGATTCTATTGGTGCTGGCCAGCTTTGGCTCGGCAGCTTTTCATCCGGCGGGCGTCATGCAAGCGACATTGCGTGGCCGCAATCACTACGCTGGTCGTGAGACCACCGCGGCCTCGTTATTTTTTATGTTTGGTCAGTTAGGACTGTTCTTTGGCCCTGTCGTGGCTGGTCCTTTGTTGGACAATTTTGGTTTAATGGGATTGCTGCTCCCGGCAGGATTGGCGCTGCCAGTCGGTCTGAATGCCGCTTACCAGCTTCGAAATGGATACAACCCCAGGCGTGAAACTTCGCAGGACGAATCGCCGGCTGTCCTGCGTCTGGCGGTTAGTCGTAGATTTTTCATTGCCCTGGCTTTGGTAGCAGCCCTGCAGGCTTGGACGCAGCAGAACATGATCACCTTCGTCCCCAAATACCTGAGCGACCTGGGCCAGACTGCCAGCACCTATGGTCTGGTCGCCGGTCTGTTCATGGGCGGTTCAGCGCTTGGAAATGTGATCGGGGGCAGTCTGGCGGATCGCTACGGCAAGCGCAAGGTGGCATTGAGCGCCTATTTGCTGGCCAGTATCCCGTTGTTCATCATCTCGCACCTGGGTTGGTCTCACTGGTTATACCTGCTTGTACCGCTTTCCGGAGCATTAACCGGTTCGGTACACAGCATCATCGTTGTATTGGCGCAACGTTCTATACCAGGCGGCATGGCGATGGCTTCAGGCCTGGCGCTGGGCTTTATGTTCTCGGCCGGTGCCTTAGGTACATTACTAAGCGGCCCTCTGGCGGACGCACAGGGTTTCCCTTTGGTGTTCCAGATGACCTCCGGGCTGGTGCTTGTGGCTGCGGCATTGGTGGTGTTGTTTTTGCGGGGGGAAATTATCCAGAGTAGCAGTAGATAAGATTACCGCCCGATTTTTTCTGTCCATCGGGCGGTATTTTTTAAGCATTCAGGTGGTAAGTGTGATAGGTGTTCTTACAAGGGTTGCCCCAGGCGATGTGCATCTCGCGCGCGGTCAAATCAACTACGAGGGCATTGATGGTCTTCTCGCGGTCGAGCGGATCGTTGACCTCGATCGCGTGATTGCAGATCGAATTCGAGAAATTGACGTGGTCCCGCTGGATGGATTGCAGGGTTTTGATGGTGTGCTGTGCCGTACGCTTGACCAGGCGCAGGGCGCGGAAATAACGCACGCGTGAGCTGATCAGTTCCTCGGGTTCGTCCTCGATCTCGATCATATTGGGTGAAAGATAATGGTTGGTATGTACGGCGTAACCGTCTTCGGCGTAAAGGATCCCAAAGCGGCGTGCCGAAACCTCCACACTGTAAATTTCGCCGCTTTCATGGACGATTAAATGGTTGTATCCCGCGGCGCGGTGCGCGGAAAGTACCTGGCGGATGGCCTCGGCCGGGGTTTTGGCAGCCAGAACTGCACGGGAGACGACCACCCGGGGTATTCCGATGCGCGAGTCACTTGGCTGGACTGAGTCACAAAATTGGGCAACGCCATAAGCGTTGAATCCGATGTTAGGCAACAGCCCGCCGTAGGTCATCGCCAGGAAAGGAGGTTCGTCCTTCGGCTGGGCGTGGATCACGAACACGTCGTCTTCGTCTTCCGGTACCCAGTCCTCGTTGTGGGCAGCCAGTACATGGCCGTCCGCGGTGCGGTCATCGTTGACGGCGAAACTGGTGCAGCGCGTCAGGTGTAAGGCGTCGACGGTCACGGCTTCCATGGCGTTGACCACAGCCAACTGATCGAAGGTGACGTCTGCCCCTTCGGCGATACCCATCAGTTCATCGACATACTTGGGGAAACGTTCCTGGGCGAACGGCATGTATTTGCGGGATTGGATAATAGCACCGTCCCAGGTTAATTCGACCTGTTCGTAGGCGCTGTCCAAGAGGATCCGGGCGTTCTCAACGCTGTGTTGGACTTGCTTTTTGGCAGCTTCGCCAATCTGCTGACCGATTTCACGATGTGTTCCTGCGACTTCGAACATTGGCGGTGGCGTTGTGTGGACCGGGGCGTTGACTTCTTCCTTCGTTGGCATGCTGACTTTCTCCTGATAAAAACCTGCCCCGGTTATATTCCGGGGCAGATTTCATTATAACACCGCGTTCAGGTCTTAGCCAGGAGCTAGCCGACCGGGTCCTTGTCCGCTGGCGGGGCAGGTGAAACAGCATTTATCGCTGGCAGGTAAGGGCGTGTACCGAACATGGTCAGCAGCACGGCTCCGATTCCGATCACACCGACCAGGAATGCTGCCAGCCAGCCGATGCAGGGGACCATTCCTATTCCATCTACCACGAGCATGACCAGCAAGGTTCCGAAACCAGTGGCCAGGACCGGAGCCCAGGTCTGGTTGATCATCTTGGTGAAGCGCAGTCCGATTTCCATGCCGATCGCGATCATTCCAAACAACCAGGCCAGGACCAGCAGGATGATGGCCAGTAAAGCGACCGGGATCAGGATAATCGTAATGGCTAGCAACAGAACCGCGATCGGGAAGACGATCACCGTCAGCAGGCCGACGCCACCTGTGATGAGAGGTTGTGTCGCTATGGCTTGCGCCACGCGCCCAAGTTGTGGCTCGAGGAAGAGCATCAACAGCATCGCCAGGGCTGCCACCGCAATCGCGCGGAAAAAGACGCCGATGATACGGGCAAGCGGGTTGAAGTTGACATCCAGGCTGGGTTGATTGGGAACGCTGGGTCTCGGCGGAATCTGGATGGAAGGCACTGGAACGTTGTTGAGCGTTTCGCCTTTGACGCGTGCACCGGGAGCGCGTTGAACTGAGCCTCCAACGGTAGCCAGGTCGCCGCTGATGACGGCTTTGTCGCCCAGCGAAGCCAGCCCACCGATCAGCACGAGATCGCCGTTGATGTCTCCGTTAACAGTGATATTACCGCCGAAGATGACAACACTGCCGTTAACGATGGCGGATTCTTCGATGACTGCGTTGCCACCGAAAACGACCAAATCGCCGTTTAAAGTGTCTCCGCTTTTCAGGGTGTAGTTTCCGCCAAAGATGACTTGTCCATCCAACAGGCCTTTGGCAAATACAGATTGGGCTGGCAGCAAAAAGAGCGCCAGCAAGACCAGAGTCGAGAGTAGCTTATGCGATGTCCTCATTGTGAACTCCTTGCGGAACGCGAGTGATTTTCCAGATCGAGACCGTCCAGAGCAGGAAAAGTCCGCTGATGGTCGACCCCAGGATCATCCAGGCTAAAGGTGGGATGAAATCCGGGATGATACGCAGTAACACCACCCCGAGTTCTCCAAGGGTCTGGAGTGAACTGAGCAGGTAAACGAGATAGGTGATCCAGGATGTGATCCAGGCAGCGGGTGCCAGCATGAACGGACCCATGATCGGCGCCGCGACCCATCCCAGCAGGGCAACCCCGCCAATCACCAGGATAACCGAACCGATGAGCTGGCGTCTGCGCTGTGATTTGTGTTGTGCAGCCAGGCGGGATTGCCAGCGGGAAGTGAAGCCGGCTTGTGGGGTGGCTAATTTTGCTGCCCGCAGCGACAGGTTGACTTCCGCCAAAGCAGAGCATTGCGAACACTCCCGCAGATGGCTCTGCAGTTCACGTTTCTTTTCAGGGGTTAGAGGCTGGTCAGCCAGTAGCCAATCTTCAAAAGGCTGGTGTTCCATAAGGCATCCTTTCTGCGCGGGTGTGTACGGAAGGATCTTGCCATAGGTTGGCAAGTGCGCGTCGCGCACGATGCAAGCGGCTCTTGACCGCGCTGACCGTCAGGTTCAGCGCCTCGGCGATCTCGGCTTCCGAGAAGTCGTACCAATAACGCATGATGATCGCGGCCCGATCGGTCGCATCCAGGGATTGGAGAATGATGTGTACCTGGTCCTGCTCCTCTTTTTTGATCGCCTCATTTTCCGGGTCGGGCGCCTTGGTATCAGGTAGTTCAAACGTGCTCTCATCATCGTCGATTGAGAACATGCTGAACTTGCGTTTGCGCAGGCGATCGATGCAGTAGTGAGCCGCGATGGAGAGCAGCCAGGTCGGAAAGGGACGCTTCGGGTCGTAACGCAAGATGTTTTGGTAGGCGCGCAGGAATGTCTCCTGAGCGGCATCCTCTGCGATTTCCGCTTCACCCAGCATGCGGTAACACAGGTTGTAGACCGGTGTCTGATAGGTCTCAACCAATTGTGTGAAAGCTTCGTCGTTACCGTGTTGGGCCTGGAGAACCCAGGCCTTTTCGTCGTTCACAGGATCTCCTCGATTTTTCTTCTACTGGATATACGCGTTTGGTCGAGCAAGGTTGCACGCAATAATGGAATTAATGGTGGTGATGTCCGTCGGCATCTGTTTCCGGACCCAGCAGCGCCCGCCACCCGCCGAGCCGATCCTGGTAGAGGATCAAAGCTGTCGCTACCAATGTCGAAATCGGAACGGCGGCGATCAATCCCAGCGAGCCGACCAGTGTCCGCACGATCTCTTCTGCCAGGAATTCCGAGTTGAGAAAGTAGCTGTAGCTGCCGTTTCCGAGCGTAAAGATCAGCAGCAGCGGCAGGGATGCGCCGGTATATGCTAGCACCAGGGTGTTGACCGTGGCGGCGACGTGGTCCTGACCGATGCGCATGGCTTTCTGGTAGGTGCGCCGGAACCCAAGCGAGGCATTGGCGTCGTAGATTTCGACCACGGCCGCTGATTGCGAGGTAACCAGGTCGTCTAGCACCCCCAGCGCGCCGATGATCATGCCTCCCAGCAGCAAGCCGCGCGGGTTGATCTGCACCGATGAGAATTGGATCAGGTACATGGCGCTCTCGTCCCCGTAACCCGTCAGGCGCGTCAAGGAAACAAACAAAATTGTCAGCAATCCGGTCAGCAACAAGGAGAGCATCATACTGATGACCGAAGCATGCGTCTTTAAATTCCAACCATAGGTCAGGTAGAGCGTCAGGCCCAGCAGGATGATCGAGCCGATCAGGCTGACTTGCACCGGGTCCTCGCCGGCCAGGATGTGCGGAATGATATACGCGATGATCATCAGCATGCTGATTCCCAGTGCGATCAGGCTTCCGAATCCCTTCCAGCGCCCCATTACCAGGATCGATAGCACAAAGACTCCCAGCAGGATCAATAACGGCTGGGATCGGACGTAGTCTACGTAATAAGCTGTGACCACACCGTCGGGCGTTTTTTGGACCGACACATAGACTTTGTCTCCCGGTACCAGGCGGAAATTGTCGGAGCGGACCTGGCGCTTGCCGTAATCCACCTCCATCGGGATGCCCTGGTATGCGCCTTCCAGGATCCTGACGCGCACGATCTGGTAGGGTTGCAGGTTGCCGCCCAGGTCGATCTGGCCTTCTTCGATGATATCGGTCACCTGCGCCTGCACCGTCTGCGAGCCGAGAGTCTGCGTCTCCTGCGGCACCTGATAGGATTGAGAGAAATAGGGCAGGCCCCAGATGACAAAGGCTACGAACAGAATCAACACCAGAGCAGTTGCAACCAGAAAAGGAAGCGGGATTCTTTTGTTCACAATTTATTATCCTGAAATCAGATTATTAAATCGTATCGGGGATGCGCCTGAGCAACATCGCGCTGGCCAGTGTGCATAAAGCCCCAAAGACGAATAAAAGGCTGTAGCCGACCCACTGATCGGGCCAGGCGTGGTTGAGCCAATCCAGGGCGGGACCCTCCAGCCGCGCCAGCGCTCCCGAGCCGGCCGTAGCCAGGTTGGTCAGCCCCAGGAATTTACCCGCCTCTGCGCCGGGAGCCAGTTTGTTGGCCAAGGCCCAGTTGGCGGTCAGAAACAGTCCGATGCCGGCACCGAGGATCATGCCGAAGATCAGCAGGCCGGTCATGTCGCGCGCCAGCAGCATCAACAGCATCCCCGCTGAAGACACCAGGCTGGCGGCGTATAGCACGCGCTTTCCGCCGATGCGATCCGAAAGCCAACCGCCGATCAGCACCAGCACCACCAGGGACAGGGTCAAGGCGGCCAGCAGGTCGCCGGTCTGCTTGGGTGGGTCGGGCACGCGCAGCACGTCCTGCAGGTAATACTGGGCGAAGGCCTGCACGCCGTAAATGCCCAGCAGGAACAGCCCGCGCTCGGCGATCAGCCACCAGTACCCGCTGTTGGCGTGAAAGTCGATCTGGAAGATTTCTTTGCTCAGGCCGCTCAGGGCTCCGAACTTGACCTTACCCGCTCCAGGCGGTGAAGCTGTCGGTTCCTCAGGCGTGCCGATAATGGTGACGGCTGCCGAAGCGGCCAGCAGGCCGATCACCACCAGCATGATCAGGGTTGGGTCGTGGGTCAGCGGGTCGAGCAGCCGCCCGGCGGCCAAGGAAGCGATGATCAATGCGGCCATGTCCATGAAGGTCTTCAGGCCGGCGGCCACCCCCAACTGCCCAGCCGGGACGCGGTCAGGCAGCAGTCCCTGCAGCGGGCCGTGGGCGATGTTGGAGCTGAACTGCAGGCCGATGTAGCCCACCACCAGCCAGAAGAACCCGCCCGACCAGGCCAGGATGGCCAGGAAGACGAAATCGAACAGCGTGCCCAGCACGATCAACGGGCGGCGGCGTCCCCAGCGCGAGACCCAGCCGTCGCTCAGCGCGCCCGAGAGCGGTTGAATGATCATGGCGATCACCAGCCCAGCAAAGGTCAACAGCCCCAGGTAGGTGTTTTTCTGGGCATCCGGCACGAAGTTCAGCAGCACGGCCGGCAGGATGATCGGATGCAGCGCGTTCCACATGAACGACAGCCCGATCCAGTAGGTATTCAGCACGAGCATCTGCGGGACGGAAACAGCTTTCTTCACGGCATTCTCCTGGCTAACCGAACTCTCCACGATAAGCTTGCGGCAACAGGCGGGCGATGTTTTCCATCATGATTGTAGCAGCTTGACGCTCTTTCTCGGCCGCGGACAGACCGGCCGGGAGCTTGAATTCGTAAGTCGGGCCGAAGTGCAGACAAAAGACCCCGTCCACTTCGCAGGCTCCCACCGGGACCGGGCTCAGCCCCAACCCCGCCAGCCGTAAGGCGAAGCGGCCGCTACCTGGAGCGGGCTGGGAGAGCCTGCCTCCAGGCTGGTCGCCGCCTTCGGGCGCCAGACCGATGACGGGATGCGGGCTGGTTTTTGCGAACGCCAGCACGGCCCGCACTGCGCGGGCACGGGCTGGCACGTCTCGCGGTCGCGGAGGCATGGGCGGCATGCTCGTGAACCCGTAGATTCGAGCCAGCCGGCCCAGCAGGAAGCGCGAAGCCAGGCTTTTGAATAGTTCGTACCATTTGCCTGGCGCGGTCCATTCGGCGGTCATGATCCAGTGGATTTCGGCTGGCACAGCGGCGCTGATGCCCAGTGCCAGCCACTGTGCGGCGAATCCCGGCCGGTGATAATGGTTGACCGTCAGCAGGCACGGACCGTCGCGTGGAATATTTTCCGCACCCAGCAGGCGCAGCGGCGGGTGGAGTGCAGCGCTGCAGGCCAGTGCGTCCTCCCGAAAACGGCGCGGCCGCAACAGCGCTGCGTCAAACGCGATGCGGGGGAACAGGCCGGGTGGATAAGAATAGCGCGGATGGGGGTCTGCTTTCATAAAAAAGACGGATGACGCGCGCAAGTGCTGTCACGCGCCATCCGTTTTCCTCTAAATTTAGTTTTTCCTCTTTACTTACCAGGCGTAGGCTTCCGGTGCTGCGCCGCCAGGACCGGGCCAGATCTGATCGAGTTTCTTGAGAGCTGTTTTGTTGAGTTTGATCTTGAGCGCCCGCAGTGCGCCGGTCAGTTGTTCCAGGGTGCGCGGACCGATGATCGGCGCGGTCACGACCGGGTTGTGCAGCAGCCAGGCCAGCGCTACCTCGGCGGGCCCTTCTCCCAGGTCCTGGCAGAACTTCTCCCAGGCTTCCAGTTGTCCCCGCTTCTGCTTGATTTCCTTCTGCGTGTCCTCGTTTGTACGACGGCCCTCTTTGATCTTTTGCAACGCCCCACCCAGCAAGCCGCCCGCCAGCGGGGACCAGGGGATCAGGCCCAGTCCGTAATCCTGGCAGGCCGGGATGACTTCCAGTTCGCTCATGCGGTCGTTCAGGTTGTACAGGCACTGCTCGCTGACCAGTCCCAGGAAATGCCGGGCTTTAGCGGCCTCCTGCGCCTTGGCGATGTGCCAGCCGGCGAAGTTGGACGAGCCGACATACAACACCTTGCCCTGCTGGACCAGCACTTCCATCGCCTGCCAGATCTCCTCCCAGGGGGTATCCCGGTCGATGTGATGCATCTGGTACAGGTCAATATGGTCGGTTTGCAGGCGTTTGAGCGAACCCTCGACCGCCTGGCGGATGTGGCGGGTTGATAACCGCGACTGGTTTGGCCAGTCGCCCATCTCCCCGTAGACTTTGGTGGCAATGACCACTTTCTCGCGCCGCCCGCCGCCCTGGGCGAACCAGCGCCCGACGATTTGCTCGGTCACGCCCTGGCCCTTCTTCCAGCCGTAGACGTTGGCTGTGTCGAAGAAGTTGATTCCCAGGTCCAGGGCTTTGTCCATGATCGCGAATGAATCCGCTTCGCTGGTCTGAGGTCCGAAATTCATTGTCCCCAGACACAGACGCGATACTTCCAGGCCGGTGCGCCCTAAGTGTGTGTATTCCATGTGATTTCTCCTATCGATTTGCCGTACAAGTCAGTGCCCGCAGGACGAGCAATCCCCGCCGGCACAGCCGCTGCAGGCAGGAGCGGAACTTCCCGAGACGGAATGCCCGCCGCTCTTGGCGTAGAACAGCGCCAGCTTGCGCTTGACGTGCTCTCCGCCGCAATGTGCGCAGGCTTGCGGTTCATCCGCCGCACCCATCGGACGGATCAGTTCGAACTCTTCCTTGCAGTCGATGCAAACATATTCGTAGATTGGCATCTTGATTCCCTCGCCCCTTAATTATGGCACAAAATGCTCATTGGCTCAAATCGGAAGCAGTCGTATCCATCTGTTTCAGCAAGCCGGGGATTTGAGTGACCGGCAAATTGACCCGGAAGATGGAATTGACCGCATCCCCCAGCATTGGGCGCACCTTGTGCCAGCCCACCAGCTGGGGCTGGATCTGCCCGTCGGGCAGCAGGGCCACGGCGGCCGCCCACTGCGGATGGCTGGCTTTGTAATCGGAAAGCTTCGGGATCTCCGAGACGCGCAGCGGGAAGAGCCCGCTGCTCTTGACCCAATCGGATTGGTTATCGCTCGAGAGCAGCCAGCGGACGAATAGCCAGGCTGCCAATTGCTTCTCGGGTGTCGATTTCAGGAGGCTGTAGGATGGCCCGTAGAGCACCAGTCCCTGGCCCTGGTCGCCGGGGAAGGGCAGCACCGTCCATTGATCGCTGTTGGAAGCGCGCGAAAAAGCCTTGGCTACCTCCGGTAGTTCGCTCAGGCTGGCCGTGGCGAAGATCGCCTCGCGCTGGGCGAACTGGTCGTATGTACTGGCCTCGGTCGAGACCCAGGCGCAGTTGTCATCGTACAGCCCTTTGAGGAATTCCAGCGCCTGCTGGTTGGGGTCGGATGCGAACTGGAATTTATCAGCCTCCACCACACCTCCGCCGAAAGCCAGCAGCCACGAAAGCACGCTGTAGGAATTGGAATCCACAATCCAGCCGCCGTAGCCGTCGTTTTGCAGGTTGCTGTCAGACTTGAAGGTCTGGTTGCCGGCGCAGGCCTGCTTGCGAAAGTCAGCGGAGCTGGTTGGCGCCGCAGAATAGCCCAGTTCGCGCGCCCAGCTCTGGTTGTAGAGCAGGAAGCGCGCCGAACGCTCGGCCGGCATGCCCAGCCACTGGTCGTTCACCTGGTCCTGGGCCAGGATCACGCTTGGGAAGTCGCCGCGCTCGTTCTGACTCAACCCGTAGTTGGCGTCAAAGACGTAAGGGGTCAGGTCGACTACCTGATCCTGTGCCGCCCAGGTCAGCGTTTGTTCGGGCAGGGATACCACCAGGTCGGGCGTCTCATTGTTCTGGATGGCACTGGATAGGGCGTCGAACAATTCGACGTAATTGCCCTGGCTGACGGCGCGGACGGCGATACCCCACTGGTTGGTGCCGTTGAATTTATCGATCTGGGACTGGAAGAGCGCGGCCTCGGCCCCGTACCAGGCATCCCAAACTTCGACCGTCACGCCTTTCAGCGCCTCCGGTTTAGTGCCGATGCTCGGCAGGGAAGTGGGCGTGACCGTGGCTTTGGCCGTGGAATTGGTCGTTTTGGGAGTGGCGGTCGATCCGTTCCCTGGCGTGACGGGTTGGCAGGCGGATACGACCAGCGCCAGCAGCACGAAGGGCCAGGTCCAGTGGTTGAGATTGGATTTCATCGACTTGATTATCCGTAGATGATCAGTGGAACGGGGGAGAAGACCAGCACGAAGACCAGCATGGTAAATATTGCCAGGCGGCGGCGGGGTGCATCCAGGGTGGTGATCTGGTCCAGTGGCTCAGCGTAGACCCGGCCCAGCCACAGCAGCAGTACAGCCCACAGCCACCAGCCCTGCCAGAACAAGCCCAGCACGGCCATAATGGCTATGACGAAAGGAAAGGCCTTGCGTACTTTATCGCCCAACAGGGAGTAGACGATGTGCCCGCCATCCAGCGTGCCGAGCGGGACCAGGTTGAGCGCCGTGACCAGTAGCCCAGCCCAACCGGCCAGCGCCACCGGGTGGATGAAGACGTCCGTCCCGCCAAAGGGGATCGGCGTGCCGGTGAAGAAATAGCGCAGCCAGTACAGCAGGGGCGACATGCCGCCGTAGCTGCTGGGAGCCGGCAGCAGTTTGCCGAAGACCGCCAGTTTGGCCAGCAGATAGGCCAGCGAGTTGCCCTCGATGAATCCCGGCGAGGACGGGTCGATCGGTCCCAGCTTCGAGAGCGACAGGCCGTAGAGCAGCACCGGGATGGCAACGACCATCCCGGCCAGCGGGCCGGCCACGCCGATATCGAACAGGATGCGCCGGTTTTTGGGGCGTTCGCGCATGTTGATGAAGGCCCCCATGGTGCCCAGTAGGGTAAAAGGCAGGGGAATGAAAAAGGGCAGGCTGACGTCGGTATTGTGGAAGCGTCCGGCCAGGTAATGCCCGAATTCGTGGGCCAGCAGGATGCCCATCAGGCTGAGTGCGAATGGCCAGCCGCTGAGGATGCTGCGCGCCATCATCCAGGCTTGTCCAAGGAAACTTTGGGGGACGGGCCCCTCTGGCTGGGCGCCGGTCAGCATGACGCTCAGGATGGTCAGCACCAGCATCAGGATGTTAACCCACAGTTTGGATGGTCTGGGGGAGGGTGCCTTGCTGACCAGGAAGATAGCCTGTCGCCCGTCCGGCTCCTTGCGGAACAGCGGGATCAGGCTGTAGGGTTTAATCGATTCGGCCAGTTGATCGTAGGCCGCGGCCGTGTCTTCTGACAGGATTTGCCCGCGATAACGGACGTTGAATCCTGCTTTAGGATCGCCGAGAGTCACATCATCGATGCGGAAAATTCGTCCAACGAGTGAGTGTAATACTTCAGGTTCTGGAAGGGTCATGCGATACACCTATAGGATTACTGCTTTTTGCATATTTCCTGAATTTTGTTTGATCGAATTGCCTGCATAATTCAGGAATTTTGTTCAAATATTTACGCAGCACTCTGTAGCTAATATAAGGCGGGAGTGGATGGGGGTCGAACCCACCGCGGCCCGCAACGCGACCCGCCACCGGTTTTGAAGACCGGGAAGCCCTCCGGGACTTAACCACTCCCGCGGATAAGGATACTCGAAGGCGGGTGGTTTTGCAAGGAACAGGAAGCCCCCTTAAGGATTAGAAATCAATAAGAGGGATGGCTTCAGTCCCGGGAAAGGGAAACCGCTGACCAGTATTGGTCAGCGGTGAGGAATTGGTCGGGGCGAGAGGATTCGAACCTCCGACCTCTTGCACCCCATGCAAGCGCGCTAGCCGGACTGCGCCACGCCCCGATTGCGGCTCGTTTCGAGCGCGTAAAGTTTACTCTGCTTTGCCCATTTCGTCAACAAAGCCGACGAAGCGCATGAGCTAATCGATGGCATGCTTCAGGAAAGCCAGGGTCCGCTCCCAGGCTAAGTCCGCCGCTGCCTGGTTGAAGGCGTCCAAGCGATCCGGCTCGAAGAACCAGTGTCCGGTGCCGCTGTAACGGTAAAATGTCGCCGGGCGCCCGGCACCTTTGAGAGATTCCTGCAGGTCGTCGAGGTTGGCTTGCGGTTCGAACGGATCCTGCTCGGCAAAGTGACCCAGGTAGGCCGCCTGCGAGCCGCTGTAGTCACCGGGCCGCGTCCCGTAAAAAACGACGACGGAACGGATGCCTTCGGGAGCGCTGACCGAAAGGTCCAGTGCGAAGAAGGCACCCAGCGAGAAGCCGATCACCGCCAGCCCCTGGTCGTTCGGAACAGCCAGTCCGCTGAGGTAGGTGGCCGCCTCTGCGGCGTCAGCCCTGGGTCGGTCCAGGTTTTTGAACAGCGCACCGCTAAGCGTTTCGGCGTCAGGGATCTGGTCCGTGACCCGGCCGTGGTACAGGTCCGGGGCGAAGGCCACGAAACCGGATTCGGCCAGGCGCGTGCAGAAAGCCTTGAGGGTGTCGTTCAACCCCCACCAGGCATGCAGGACCAGTACACCGGGTCCCTTGCCGGCTGGCGGGAGGGCGAGAAATCCCTCAGGTTGGGAATGGGTCATGTGAGCTCCTTATCGTGGTTGTACTGGATTGCGTTTTCACCTGACTGAAATGATCAGCAGAATTCTATTGTAGAACAAATATTCTATTTGTCAAGGCGTTTTTGACATTTCTGCTACCACTTAATTTTACCTTCGTGCCACCAGCGAATAAATATTTTCAGGGATGGAGCACACCAAGAACGACTGTCATCTTCATGATTCCAGGCAAAAATATCTTTTCCAATATTGCCATGACGTGAAATCGAATAACCGAATTTGTCGCCATTCCCTGCATCTGCGAAAAAGAGAATATTGTTAAAAGGCATATAAAAATTCAGGGCCGATGAAATTCGCATTTCCAGATTGTCTTTTTCGATGCGTTCTATGGATAATAGAAACAAAAGATAGGCGCTACGTTGCTCAACGCCATTTGTCTCTGCAAGTAGTGCACGGAGTTCTGTCGGCAAAGTGAGGCCAAGGGTGGACTCGGCTTTTGATAGCGCCTGCTCTGAAGCACCTCGAGAAAATTCAAAGTCGTCAGAAATGTTTTGGATAAGTTCGCGCCACATATCTCAGGAGCTTTCCTTTTATTGTTCGGAGTGCCGCCCAGCAGTGTGCGTCACCCGCAGTCCGTCCTCACGACATCGTACCTGCCTGTACCCGTAGGGTGAAGGGTAAGTACCCCTGAAGCGTAGCGGAAGGGGCACCGAGGGCGCCAACCCGAGACGGGGGTGGGATGCGGACGCTGATTGGTTGCAGTTATGCAGCTTGTTTTGTCAAAGCGTATCATTCCCATCAGCGCTTATGGACGCCAGACGGGCGAGTTGCTCTCGATTTCGACCAGACGTTTTTGCTCTGTGCCGTCGGCATTCATGATGTAGACGTGATAGAAGAAATCCGAATCGCGATTCAACTCGAAGATGATATGCCTGCCATCGGGTGACCAGGATGGCTGGCGGTCGTGGGCAGGGTCGTCGGTCAGACGGCGTATCTGCGTGCCGTCTGCGCGCATCAGGTAAATATCGATGTGCTGCTCTGGATCGTCTCTGACCGACTGGAAGGCGATATAGGCACCGTCCGGGGACCAGACCGGAAAGCTGTCCGTCCATTGGTCGGTCAATTGCTGGAAATTTGCGCCGTCGCTGCTCACCACGTAGATCGCGTTGAAGGTACTGAAGGCGATCCACTTTCCATCCGGCGACCAGGACAGCTCGAGGTAATACGCATAGGGTGTAATTTGCCTCGATTGGCTGCCATCGCGGTTGATGATGAAGATGGCCAATGGGCCTCCGCCTTTATAATCGCGGGCTTGAACGAAGGCGATCTGCTTCCCGTCGGGAGACCAGGCGGGAAAAGAGCGGCGCCCTTCACCTGTGGTCAATTGCCGGAGGTTCTTTCCATCCGCATCCATGACGGCAATCTGGTAGGGCGGTCTGCCGTGCTCGTCCGCGGACGAAACAAAGGCGATCCGGCTTCCGTCCGGGGACCATCTGGGATCCGCGATCCGACCCGGAGCGATCAGGACGGGCTCGCCGTAAAGCAAGTTCAAACGGTATAGCCCGTTCCCTTCCCCATGAGAATCTCCGATGAAAGCGATCTGCTGGCTGCGCCACTCCCGGTAGCGCCAGAGGGAGGCGGTCGCGACGGCTGCCAGGATCACCAGGGTTGCCATCAAAAACAGCTGCGATTTGGGTAGTCTTTTCATCTCTTGGTTTTAAGATGGTCGACGAGCCGCTCAACGTTGTTAGTCATCGTCCCCGTAAGGGACAAACTCAAGACGGAAGTGCAGTGGTTACGGTGTACGATATCTTAGGCGGTTTTTGTGTTAATTGACCCTACGCTTAATAAAATTCCCTATTTCGGTAATAGCCTGCAAGGATTCGGGAACGAATGGTGCAAAAAAGGGGAACACGTGCCACATGCCTTCCCAGATTTTAATTTGAACATCTACACCAGCACTTCTTGCTTTTTCAGCAAGCCGTGTCGAATCGCTTAACATAATTTCATCCCCACCGACAAAGATGAGCAAAGGTGGAAAGTTTGTATAATCGGCATACAAGGGCGAAATAAGAGGATCGCGGGGATTGTTTTGTCCAACGTAATATTTGAATATGCTTTTGGCTTCCTCTTTTAGCCAGGGGTCGCGTTTGGCGTTTGCGGTTACAGATTCTCCCGTACCTTCTACATCGATCAGGGGTGACATACAAATTACCAGCAAAGGCATTGGCAATCGACGATCGCGTAAGGAAGTTATGGTTGAGAGCGCCAGACCTCCACCTGCCGAATCGGCGACTACAACGATCTTTTCGTATCCATTTTTTCGCAACCAATCATAAGCAAGCAAAGCGTCCTGGAGTGCGGCTGGAAAGGGATGTTCGGGAGCGAGACGATATTCAATTAGCAAAGCCCGGATGTTTCCTGCTTCGGCAATTCTCCCTACGATTGCTCGATGGGATTTGATCGAGCCGGTTGCAAAGCCGCCACCGTGTAAATACAAGATTGCTGAAAGGGCGTTTGCTTGCGGAGGGATTAGCCATTCGGCAGGAATGTGTTCAATCGCTGTGCGCTGCGATTGGATCGACTGGGGCAGGCTGCTTAACCGCGCACCTTCGTCTGATGCCTGACGGAGTTTTTCGATTGGCGCATTCCAATCCGTCGTGGCTTTTAGATAATTTAGATATAACCTGAATATGCGACTTTGCCAACTTGGCATGTTGACCACCTTTTATAAAACAGAACCGTCTAACGGTTGGCGTTCGCGCAGCATCCCGCCGCAGGTCCCCGGTAGGGGGTAAAGGACATCGTCCCGTCAGGGACACTGTCCCCGTAGATACCGACAGGGATGATTGGCAAGCTGATATTACTTGTTCTGAATATTATGCGCTTGTTGCACAAATATTACACCAACAATCATTACTATCATACCTGTAATTTGCGCGAAATCCAATCTTTCGCTAAGAAGCCACCATGCTAACAATGCCGTACCTAGGGGTGTGAGATTTAGCATCACATTCATTTCAAGGGCTGTTAATATTTGTAAAGAGTGATTATAGAGAAGATACGCCAGAGCCGTATTTACAATTGCTAACAAGAGCACAATCCCCATCGATTTTGTGGATATCGAAGGCATTCCTTCAAGGGGAAATGCTATCAACAAAAGAAAACCCCCGCCAATGGCAAGCGGAATAGTTGTAAGTGTTAGGGTATCGAGTTGTTTCACCTTGGCTATCTCTCGCCCCAAAATTCCAAATAGCATAAACCCCGCTTGCCCAATAAACACAATAATGATACCTACTGATTGGCTGGATTGTAATCCTGAAGAGAAAAATAATGCGCTCCCAAATAAGGACACGATAACCCCAAACACTTGCCATCTGGTCGGTATCTCTTTAAGCCAGACTGCAGCCCCAATCATGATAAAGAGCGGCGATAAACTCATCAAAAAAGAAACGGTTGTCGCTGGTAAATATTTCAGCCCCCAAAATAGCGCTCCATTTCCTACTGTATACGCACTTATGCCAATAGCAAACAGCCGCAACCAAAGCGTCCTTGATATGGGCTGCCTGGTCGCCCCTTTCCGAAACAGGAATGGAAGCAGGATTAAAAAGGCCAGAAAATATCGAAAGCCTGCTATGGTAAGCGGCCCCAGGTACTCTAAACCGATTTTCACGAATACAAATGAGGACGCCCAAATTGCCGTCGTCAAGACACTCTCGCCGATGGCTACTATTCTTTGTGTGTCACTGGATGATTTTGCCACTATTTCTAAGGTATCGGTATTTGAAGACAACCGCCTAACGATATGGCTTACCGGCGGGGCGAATTTGCAAACTCGCTGATATTATTGCACGAAACCTGGCCAAACCGACCCTGCTTTTCGCAGGCGTTAGCCCCGTCCGTAAACGTGCTTTGTTAGGAAGCTATAAATAAACCTCTGCAAGCGCGGCATCAAATTCGTTTGCTAAAATCAGGAATTCGTCACCCCAACCACTGCTCACACTAACTTCTTGAACTGGCCCAGTGGGTGCAAAAAGAACACTCAGTTCCAATTTGTTAGGAAGATCTTTTTTCTTGAGGCGATTGGTTAGGGTATCTACTTCTTCCAAAGCGTCTTGTAAATCATCCCAACCTGACCAGGCAAAGTCATTTTCTGGCCTTAACAGAAATTCGCGGGTATTATTCAACACCTTGATCAGTTGCCGAATGGATTCTTTCATTAATCGGTAGCCCGCTTTATGGTTTTGAAGGAACTATGTTTTCAAGAGAAACATTCAGCGCCTTTGCAACAGAAGATAAAACTTCAAGCGAACCCGTGCGCTTGTTGGTCTCCAATTGAGACAAATAGGGAACACTGATACCCGCTTTTTCTGCTAACTCCTGTTGAGACATTTCACGAAACTCTCGCCATACCTTGATGGCATTTTCTCCATCCAGAATGGCGTAAACCACTTCGCTGGGCACTAATTCATCGTCGCCACGTTCTAAAGCTGCCTTTGCGCTATCGTAATCCTGGATATCCAGCAACATATCTGCCTTTTCCACAAGTTGCAGATAGGTTTCGTAGGGAATAATGGCCCATTCCGGCTTATCGCCTTGTTTGATAACTTGAATACTCATCGGTACACCTCGCCTCGAGGGGCAATTTTCAAAACAAAAATAACGACCTCACCTTTATCGATTTCGTAAATGATGCGCCAGTCTCCAACTCTAAAGCGATAACCTGGTCTACCTTGAAGTTTTCTAGCATTTGGAATAGCAGCAAATGGGTCAGCGACGATTTGCCCTATTTTCTCCCGTATCAGGTTTGCCGTATTTCGGGGCATTTTGAGCAGGGCTTTGGCGGCTTGGGTGGTATAGGTGATTTTGTACACGTCCCAATCTTAGCATAATGCTAATGAAATTACAATGCAGTTTTGCTTATTGCACGAAATCTAGCCAACCACGCCTGCTTTCGCAACGCATCCCCGGTCCGACCCAGCGAGATGTTAGGCCGATCAAGGAACGGGATCTGTGAACCATGCCAGGTTCGAATTCAAACTTCATAAGCCATTATTGTTGCTTTGCCCATCTCTAGGTCTATCGTGCCGATCGCCCAGGCCTGCACCTTATTGAGCCAGGCGTATTGCGACGATGACGTGAATAGTGATATTGCTGACCGCAATTGTGCCTCCCTTGCGTTTGCTTCTTGAATGGAAATTCCATCCGACACGAAGGATATTCGACGCCGTCATCTGTCGTGATTTGTGCATGGATATGAAGCTGAAAACGACCATCAGCACGGACATACAGATAGTCAATCCCGGAAATCGTTCCATTCAATCGAGGACCGTGGAGATCCCCATGGAAGGTTTGATCGAACCTAGCACCTTCTAGGGGATCTCCAATGTCGCCTGAGGAAATCGATTCGATACTCACCCCATATTCGACTACTTTGGTGAAGTGTATCTCCGCCTCGTAGAGTAATTCCCCCACGGTTAATGTCCTGGATCTCATCTGCAACTTTTCAGCATTTATCTCGATGAGCTGTCTTGGAAGAACGGCCTAACGGTATGGCTCACCGGTGGTGCGAATTTGCAAGACTCGCTACACGTTGCGCCATGAGCGCTTCATCACCAATAATATAAGTCTCGGAGAATTGGGTTAGAAAATCAAGGGTATTTTGAAGCGCCTCTTGCCCTGTATGGTTGATCACAGCATCATTAAACTGGTTAATTCGGCGAATCCATTCTTTATGTTGTGCATCAATTTCCGGAAAACCGGTTGCCATCTTTTCATTGTTCCATGCGATTGCCATTTCTACACCTCTCTTGCTTGATAAAAAAGAAATTTCTGAAGGTGTGAAAGGTCTTCACTCGACGACTTTTTCTTTGAAAAACGATCGATAGGCCATATCGTCCTCAAGGATGTGGTGAGTCAACCAATCGACAAGATACGTGAGCAAGTTTTCCGGTATCTGATCAACCTCAAGGGTTGTGGCGGTTGAGAAGCCGAGGATTTTTTTGCGAAAATTACGATGCTGAATTTTTTGCTTTTTCAAACCGGGATAGCCATACATCTCCATCAGCTTTTCTTCGGTTTTAAAGTGCACCTGGGCATAGCGAGTCATTTCCATGAGAACTTCGGAGATCATTTCAGGGTGTACGCTTAACGTTCCCTGTGTTGAGATCATGCGATTCAGCAACTTGAGCAATTGTTGATGCTGTTGATCCAACTCTCTCACGCCAACACTGAACTTTTCAGACCATATTATTGTCTGCATTTGCTTTCTTCTTTTCGATTGGCCTTTAAGCAGGCCCGGCTCAAGACCTATCTTTACAACCTGAGGATCAAAATGGGTACCCGCCAGAGAGCGGA
The DNA here is from genome assembly GCA_963790075.1 of uncultured Chloroflexia bacterium. Lineage (GTDB taxonomy): Bacteria > Chloroflexota > Anaerolineae > Anaerolineales > Villigracilaceae > CAYOUV01. The sequence continues at coordinate 264,929 of CAWBNG010000005.1, read as the reverse complement.
TATGGTCAAGCACCTTTTTTTCGGGCCAAGCTTTCCGATAGGGTCGGTCGGAGGTCAGGGCGTCGTAAACATCCACCAAGGCGAAGATACGCGCGGCCAGAGGGATTGCCTCTCCTTTCAGGCCACGCGGATAACCTGACCCATCCCATTTCTCGTGATGGCAATAGGGGATATCCACTGCAGTCTGCAGGAAATGGATGGGAGAAAGCAGTTCAAAAGCAAAAGTGGTATGCTTTCTCATAACGATCCATTCTTCATCAGTCAATGGCCCGGGCTTGAGCAGAATTCCATCCGGGACGCCCATTTTGCCAATATCGTGCAACAATGCACCCCTGCGGACATGCACCAGCTCCTCTTCGGACAGGCCAAATAGACGCCCCAGCCTGGTCGTCAGCTCTGTCACACGCTGTGTATGACCTTCGGTTTCGTTATCGCGCAAATCCAGCGCCCGCGACCAACCCTGGATGGTGGCATCATACGCTTGGGTAAGCTCGGCATTGGAATGCTGCAGATCATTGAACAAGGAAGAATTGTCGATTGCGATGGCGGCCTGGTTGGCAAGCGCATGCAGAAATTTCAACCATTCTTCATTCGGTTCGAGTTCGGTACGGTGGAAGAGTTCCAGCACGCCTTTGACTTGTTCCTTCACGATAAGGGGCACGGCGTAATAACTGATAAAAGGTTCTTTTGCCAGGGCCTTTGTAAGACGAGGATGAATATTGTGTGCGCTCAGATTCGGAACATGAATTGTCCGCCGTTCGAATACGGCACGACCGGCGTAGCCTTCTCCAGGCTGCAATGGTTTTATATTTTCGAAAGCCGGGGTTTGAAAACCGCGGCTGGAGACAAATTCAAGCTCTTGCGAAGTCGGGTTGAACAGCCAGACATCGGCTGCGTCCACGTTTAATTGTTCCAGTACTTGCAGGAGAAGAACCTCCAGGCTGAAGACCATGTCAGAGCTGGAAATTATTGCCAGATCGATCTCGCTCAGTGCAACCAACTGCTGCAAGCGACGCTCGGTCTGATCACGCAGCAGCATCCGCCGGATGGCGATGGCGGCTGAGTCCGCGATAGTTTGAGCCAGGCGTATCTTTTGCGGTGTGAACGGCTCGCGTCCTTCGTTCCGTGCTTCACCCAGCATAAGCAGGCCTATTGTATTTTCTGACAACTTAGAGGAATCGCGAATCCGGAGAGGTATCAGGCAGAGAGATTGAGCAAAATCCAAAAGGAGCGCTTTTTTTTCTTCGCTTCCGATTTCCGGATTACTGGCCTGTAAGATCATTGGCTCTGATTGTTCTAGGACGCGTTGAGAGTACGGTAAGGATGTGATCAGGCTTCGATCCCCGATCCTAAGGTCATGGTCAAGGGGGCGGATAGGATAGGCGGCTTGCATGATGCAATCCTTGTCTTCGAAAAGGGCGATTCTGGCAAAGGTAGTGTGAATGCTCTCAACCGCATGGCGATTTACGAAGCCGAGAATATCATCCAGGTTATCTGCTTCCGCCAGGGAATGGGAAAGCTCAAACAGCATGGCGAGTTCATCGTTGCTGGTTTTAATTTCTTCTTCCACCTGTTTGCGCTTGGTGAGGTCGCGCAGAATGCTGCCCAGTAAAAAGCCTTTGTCGGTATGAACTGGGAATGCCAGCGTCTGAGTTGTTAAACGAGTTCCATCCGGGCGTTGGATCACCGCTTCTTGTAACACACTTAATGACGTCCCTTTGCCTGTTAGCAAAGCCGTCTGCAATGCGGATTTAATGTGCTCATAATTCTCGGCGGATTTGAACTCATCTGGCGCTGAACGGAATTGCATATCCCATATTGTTTGACCAAGTGATTCTTCACGGGAAAAGCCGGTAAGTTTCTCAGCGCCCTTACTCCACTGGATTAGCACGCCATTGTTATTTGTCAGCATAATGGCATCTTCCGATTGCTCAAGGAAACTGCGGAGAATATTTTCACTCTCCTGCAGCGCCTCCTCCGCCTGCTTGCGCTCGGTGACATCACGGTAATTGATGACAACCGATTGAACCGCCGGCTCATCCATAAGGTTGGTTATAATGCCTTCCATCAAGCGCCAAGAGCCGTCCTGGTGCTGCAAGCGAAACGAAGCCTGCTTGCTACTGCCGGGATGCTTTACGATTTGTTCCAGTAGTGGGGCTGCAGCTGCCCGATCGTCAGGATGAAATAGATCGAAGATGTTGTAACCCACGAACGAGTTGGGTTGGTAACCGAGTGGCCGGCGCGAGGTAGGGCTTTCATAGGTAAGAGTTCCGTCTGGGTCAATCAGGGAAATTTCTTCCAGACTGTGTTCTACAAGTGCCCGGAAACGTTTTTCACTCTTCTGCAACGTTTCATCCGCTTGCTTGCGTTCGGTAATATCCCGAAAATTGATGATGATCGCCTGTACACTCGGCTCGTCCAATAGGTTCGTGAAGGTGCTCTCCAACCAACGCCAAGATCCATCTTTATGCTGGATGCGATACTGAGTTGTGACAACCACTCCCGGTGTAAGGCGTAAACCGCCTAATAATTTCAGTAGAGCTGGCAGATCGTCTGGATGAGTCAATTCCACCGGGTTGGAACCAATCCATTCCTCCTGAGAATAACCCAAGATTCTCTCGGTGGACGGGCTGATGTATTTCAACAGCCCGTCCACGCCCAATAAAGTAATCGAATCCGGTGCATTTTCGATCAATGCCAGGTTCCGAATCTCTCTTTGTCGAAGTTCTTCCTCGGTCACCTTTTGCTTGGTAACAATGGCTCCCGTCAACAAAGCGCTTGCATAGATACCAAACAGGAGGAACTGAAGTTCACCCAAACGGGAAGTGTCAAACTTAAATAGCCATATTGCCAGGATGGTTCCAAAATTCATCACGATGATTGCAAGGCTTACCTTTGAAAAACCGTTTTTTAGGGCGATCCAAATAAGCGGTCCAGCCATCAAATAAAAGGGGTGGAAATCTCTCAATGCCGGTATGCCGAATACCAGGTACAACACGACCGGGATGCCGACAACCTGTCCAATGGATTGAAGCGAAGGACGGCGGAAAACAATTTGTTTTTTTAAATTTATCCATTCTCCATCAATAAATTGTTTCAACCATGGCATTACATAAATAAGCAGGAAAGGCGTCAAAACCAAAACGCCAATCATTTCCCCGATCCACCATTCAACGAGTGCCTTGAAATATTGGGATGCCGGTATATCTCCGTAACTGACAAGAGTGGATACGGCGATTATCGCCATAGCCGTGGATACGATTACTGATGTCAGGATCAGCCAGAGGGTATCACGCAGGTTTTTTAATTGCGGGTCTATATGGATTCGACGGCGCAAAAGGTAAGCATCGATTGCATACACACCCGATAGAATAATCGCCCAGACCAGGATTGCCCCGAGCGGTGTCGAAACTTGATAAATAATGAGGCTGCTGATGAGCGAGGCAAAGGTAAAGACAGGCGTAAAACCCACACCAAAGGTCAGGAGGAAAGCCAGGCTCAAACCATCCGGGGGATACCAGGCAACCACTCCGGAAAATAATTGAAGCATGTGAGTGAGTTGGTCAAGGGTGGTAAATGTGATCAGATAGATAGCCAGAACGAGTACCCAGCGAAAAAACCTGGGGAAATCGAACTGTGATAGCCCAAGTAACGTCTTTACTTTTAATAGCGATACTTTTCATCGTTTGCCGGATCTCTTTCCCTGATATTCCTGGTTTCCGAACCCTCCAAAAGCGCGAGAGCATATCGGAGGGTCCCGGTCACTGCACAGAATTCACCCTGGTCGGGGCCTCGAATACGGGAATAGATACACCGCTGTTTAATCATACAACAAACCCTCCCCGACCACATCCATCGGTCGGGGAGGGTGCTTCTCCGCTACTTGGGGGAGAAAGCATGCTTCATTAGTTGATTAGACCTCTTGCAAAAGTAAGTTAGCGAGCAATTTGGAGTTCGAAATTGTAGATAGCAGAGATCAGGTTGAAGCGAAGTCCAAAGCGTTTGCGTCGATTGCGATAGCGTTCACTCCAGCCTAACGGTTGTCTTGCTCGGGTGGATAGTGTAATTTGTTTTGTGGCTCTTCTTTGCAATTTCTTTGTTGCGCGAAAAATATGAGTGAGGCGTTTAGAAGGAATGCTTAATTCTGATCCTGATTTTTGAACACGAATGCAGGGCAGGTTCTCTCCAGGCACCATTCTACCCGTCAGACTTCCCTTACGGCAGTTTGACAACCTGGATCTTGGTATTTTCTTTCACCAGCCCGCCGAGAGTTGGCTTCCGGCTAGGCCAATCGTAGATCTTCTCGCCCACGATCCCGCTGCTCCCGACCTTGGAATTATTATCAGTGACCGTCCAGTCCTCAAAGGGGAAACCGGGCGCGTGCGAATAGTTGAACACCCCCCCCCAGACATCGGCCTGGATGGGCGATCCCGGCATGAGCTGGCCAGCTGCCACACTGTCCTGGCACTTCCCCTTAAATATATCCTGGCTTCCATAAATATCCCAGCTCCTCATCTTGAAATTGATCAGTTTTCCATCTTTATCAAATACGGGGGCCAGATCCCACACCTCAAATTTACTCCCGGCAAGGTCCTTTACACTCGTTAAGAAATCGGGGCAGTCCGGCGGGGCTACTTTAACAGGCTCCAGGTAGTGGAGACTTCCACTCCCCTTAAAGGTGGCGGCACCGCTCGGGTCAAAGGTGAGTTTAAGCGGGATTTTCAGGTTGACATGCGCATGCGTCGTCACTTTTTCCACGGTCAGGGTGATATTTGAATCCATGTCAAATTCGAATTTGCATTTCCGGATCAGGGCCTCGATCTCTTTAAGCAGGGCATCTCCCTCCCCTCCCTCCCGGGCTGAATAACGCTCTCGAAATGTTTTCCAGAAACCAGCGCTGGCATTGATCATTTTAGAGGCGATGGCCTGGATATTGAAGGCATCTTTGGTGATGCATTCGTCTTTGTGCGCTTTAAAGATAGCGTAGGTTTTATCAACCAGCTGGTTCCAAAGTTTATCGTTGATCTCTTTTAAAATTGGCAGATCGCCATATTGATAGAAATAACTCGAAAAATCACTGATGGCTGCCCCCAATTGGGCCGGGGTGTTCGCGGCTGAGATCCTGGCAGCGATCTCATGGGTAACCTGGTTCAGGTGTTCGGGTATTAATGGTGCCAGTTCATCCGTGGTCACAACAAGAGGCGCCAGGTCATCATCCATTTGCGCTACAGCGGCCCGGTTATCCCTGCGGGAAGACCTGGTTGAAGAGCTCCTCTTTAACGGTGCTGTGGATCTTGGCTGGAGTGCCGTTACCCAGGCCTCGTCCACCCAGTTGCTCAAGCGCTATCCCGCTAAGCGGCCCGGCACCCAGCGCGCGCGCGGCAAGTTTTGCCAGTACGCCGCCACCCGAAGGAAAAGTGTTGGCCAGAATATCACCCTCAAGATACGGTACAAAATGAAAATCAAAGCCGCTGCCGGTATAGGCAAAATTCATCGTCACCATGCCTTGCGGAACCTCGACTGCATCAGGGAAATCAATAGTGAGCATGGCCGGGACATCCAGGATCACTCCATCGGGTTGAATATCGACTGCACCTAAAAAGTTTTCCAGCGGCAGGTCATCAATCGATTCGATGGGGGTCAGGGTGATGAACGTGGTTTCTTGCAGCGCTCCTTCCGGAACAATGAGCGTATAGGTGATACCATCTGGTGCGGTTACCGAAACAGTCCCGCCGCCCGGGCCAATTTCCTCAACGGAATTGACGGGTTCTCCCATCAGCGCGGCCGGGTCAATCATTCCGGTTTCCGGGTTAATTGCCATCTGGGTGGCGAGCGCCTCCGGATCGAAATTTGGATCGTTCGGGTCTATCACTGGCATCTTCATGCTCGCCAGCGGGGAGATCGGCTGGTAAGCGTTGGCCTGCACGGTCAGCGGATCAGGTTCGATCGTCGGGGTGCTGATGGGTTGGCTCTCTATTTCAGAGATCTTCTGGCTACCAGAGAAAGCCAGCAGCCGGTAGGTCAGTTCGGTCTCTTCAGGGATGGGGAAATGCTCGAAGCTGGTCTGCCCGGCATCCAGCGAAGCGATTGGAAAGAAATCCTCCCCAAAGCTCACCTCGATCACGTACTTTTCAGCCCCGTCCACGGGGGGCCAGGTGAGTTGAACACTGACCGGGGAATTCACTTCAGCCTGCAAGGCCGGGGACGAGTTGGAAGTGGTGGAGTCTGTGGGTGATACGTTGGAAGTGGAAAGGCCTGTTTGTAACGAGCAGGCTGTCATGAAACTTATGGCAAAAAATAATACGAATAATTTGATCTTCATGATTTGTCTCTTTTAACTTTTTCAAAAAAAATTAAATTAGTTCTTCCTGAAGAGCATATTATCTACTAACCGATAAAATCATTATAGTTAACAAGATATTGTATGTCAATTATCTCCTGTTTTGATTTGTCGGACCAGATCAAGCCCCCAGTTCCGCACATTGCGCTTTATCCAGTGCAACCCCGATTCATCCCTATCCAACCTGGCCGATCATCTCGGGCTGACCCTGCCATCCGTCTCAAAACTGGTGGATGGATTGGTAAAACAGGGATTGGTTATCCGGCAGGCCTCCACAACAGACCGGCGGCTGATACTCTTGTTGACACAGGTCGGAGCCTCCATTATTGATATTGCGCGCGCAGAGGTGGAGGCCAACCTGGCCGGGAATTTGGGGCATCTATCCAACGACGAACTGGATACCATCTGCCAGGCCATGATACTTTTACGCCCGGTCTTTGCCGATCAATGCAAATAACAGGTCTGGCTAAAGACCAGGCACGAAAGAAGAAGCGGGATAGATCGGATTGCGGTGCTCACTCCTACCTCCTTCAGGCGTTACTCAAACCGCCCAACGGTGAGCGTTATACCCCTTCGGGGCACAGGCTGGCGCTGGGGTGGGCGTGGATTCTGCTTGCCTGCACTTGCCGTTCGCTGCGCGAAGACGCAGTGGTGCGGCACAGGTGGGAGCAGGAAAATCTCGAAGCCAGCCTGTCCTGCCGTCTCGCACCGACGTGCTCGCGGCACGGACGGTGGACGGACAGCCCAGGGGGCAATCCAGTCAAGCTGGACGAACGGTGGTTGAAGTGGCCCAGCGCGCCGTGAAGTCTGACCCGCTCTGGCAGCGCCGCTTCAATGAACTCCAACGGCGCATGCACCGCAACCAGGCCATTGTGGCCATAGCTCATCGCTTGTTGGAGTTGGTCTGGTTGGTACTAACCCGCCGCCAATCCTACAAGCATTTCTCAGACGAACGTATCGCCTACAAATATTTGACCTGGTCCTGGCAGCTCAGCGAAGCGGATCGGGGTGGGCTGACCCGCCAGCAGTTCGCACGTTACTACCTGATGCGATTAGGGATCGGGCATGACCTGGAACGCATCGCGCTCAATCCAAGGTACCCACGCAGGCTGGCCAGTGAAGCGGAAGTATTGGCGCTGCGACCGGAACTGAAGCAGACCGAGTAGCCCAATCCTGGCACTTTCCGTTCGACAGACGAACTCCGGCATGAAGTTTGTGGGCGGGGGCGGTGAGGGCTGCCTATCCTACAGGAATCTGATCGACAGATGCTTCAAAATCATCCTAAAAAGAAAAGCCCCAATGCCTTTTTATGGCAATGGGACTTTTTCGTTCTTTTCTTCAATTAGCCCTTGACACTGCGGTTTATCGGTAGGCGCGTTTTGGCTTTATAGTACCTACTCGATAACTACGGTATGTTGTAGGTAGAGTGATAGATTGGTATCAATGCGGCTTCTGTTTCACATAAAATGCGTTCTGCCTGAATATAAAGTTGTTGACGTTCTGCGGGGTCAGTGCTTTTTGCCGCACGGTCAACCAATTTGTCAAATTCGGAATTTGAGAAATTGCCGTAATTGTATTGAGAGCCAGATTTGAAAATTTCTCGCAAAAAACTATCGGGGTCATTGTAGTCTGCCGCCCATGATAGACGGAACATCTCAGGCGGACTCGAATCAATGCGTTCCAAGTAGGGTCCCCAATTTATTACTTCTACCGTGACTTTGACGCCCAAGTATTGTTGCCACATTTTTACCATTTCATCCGTAATTTTGATATGAAAACCTGGAGCCGCGTCACCGCCAACGTTAATTAGCAAAGTGACAGGAGGGAATTTACTTGGTTCAGTATAGCCCGCTTGAGCCAATAAATCTTTGGCATTTGCGGGATTGAAAGGAATTCCGATTTCATTGTACAAATCTCTACCAAGTGTTTCTGGCGGAGTAAATGTTGTTGCCGGGCGAGGATTATTCGCCCCGTATTTTTTAGCAACTGCTACAAGTGCTTCCCTGTCAATTGCGGCGGCAAAGGCTTGACGCACTAAAGCGTTATTGAAAGGTGGCTTTGATAAATTGAAGTAAAAAAAGTAAGTACCAGGACGAGCGGAATTTTCCATCGGCAACCAGGGGACGCTTTTTCCAAGCGAATCTATCGGCAAAACAACCACCCCAGGCAAAGGCGTTGGCGAGGGAATTACAGTAGCGGTGGCTGTCGCTGTCGGTGGGACAGGTGTGAAAGTAGGCGGTATCGGTGAAGGCATATCTATTGGCGGAACAGGTGTTGACAGAATACCACAGCCTAAAGAAGCTGTTAGTAATGCAAGTACAAGGAAAACGAACCCTATCGAATTCTTCATAACCATTTTCTCCTTTTGATTTGATTTTGCGACGAAGCGCCCAACGGTTTGCGTTACCCGCTGGTGGGCGGGACGGGGTGAACCTGATTTGACAGAAAATGTTCGAGCGCAGAATCAACTCCTTTTAGTGGGGCGAATCCCACCTGTCGGATGCACGCGGTGTTAGGCCGCCTTTTGCATTATTCCTGAATCTCTAGCTTGAGGAAATCCTGGATTCTCATTGCTCTCAATCCAGAACGGAACATTGCTGGAAAGGCCATCAAACCAGTCTCCCTATCTATGAATTCAGGATGGAATAGCTGGTAATCCCTGCTCTTCCACCTTAGCGAGCAGCTCCCTGTAGCCGCAATGTTTTCATACCAGTCAACCTTTCTCCCATAAGTCAACGCAATCACAAATCCATTCTTAAAAGGTTCTGCAATGATTGGTATTCGGTACAACTTGCCGCTCTTTCGACCGACATGACTCAAGACAGCAAAATGGCCGAATCGTTTTCCAGCAATGTGGATCATAAACTTATTCGATACATACTTGTTGGTCACTCTTATTCGATCCAGCGTTGATTGTTTCATCGGTTAACCTTATTTAATTTTCTGCTTCATTGACGCGGCCTAACTAATGATTCGGTGGACGATGTCCACACAACTGTTTATAGATTGCATTTGTCCTTTTTTTGCATCAATTGCTGCACAGGTCCACCTAATCCGCAATTTAATAACCGCCGCTTTCTTTGATCGTTAAATTCATTATATATCCCACCCTATGCGAGTCAAGCGCCTTCCGTCCAGAGAAGTCATCCCGGGCTAGGGTTTTCGGGAACGGCGGTCCGCAGCTCAATCAATCGGGTCGTCGGGGTGTTCCGCGTTCCACATCGTCACCAACTCGCCGCCAGTCTTGCCGATGTTTTCGCGCTGCTCAATGGTGCCGGTAGGCGCTGATGACCTGAATCCTTTTCGCCATAGTTGAAGTCTCTCTTCTAATAAAGCGATTCGATTTTTCGATTGAGGTGGAAAAACTCGCCTGTTTGCGTTTCTTTGGTAAGAAAATCCGAATTTCTTAGTAAGAAACAGGCGAAATCTTATCTAAGAAAAGGCATGTGCGCAAGGGAGAAGTAGCGCCGCTGGCGCAACGTTCGTCCAGTCAAGCTGGACCTGCAGGCCGCCTGCCCCGCGAGGGCGCCGGCCCGAGACGGAGGTGAAGCGCGTACAGTGTGCAAAGTGCCGGTGCTCTTCCAGTATGCTGTGTTGGGCGGGCGTTGTATGGATTATTTATCCTGGAAAAGGAAACAACCTGCTATTTTTGTTCCAAATTTTCTTTCTCTGTTGGCTGTTCCTCCTTTTTTGCGAGTCTGTTTCGCACTTCATAGGTCGTTATTATTAGAAAGAACAAGGCAAAGCCAGCCGCTACCGCTGGAGAAAACATATGGAGCGCCGTATTTAAAGCATAAAAGCCCGATGCGACCAAAATACCTGCCAGGATACCAATTATTTTCCCCTTAGTGGTTTCTTTTTTTCCTGATGGGCTGGTAAAGATATCGAACATGATTTTTACTCCAATCGTTTTTTTTGTTGTAAGTTGTTTGGCTTGGCGGAAGAATTCGACCGAAGCTTCAGCCCTCAATATTTCTACAATTAGTCATTCCAAAAGCTGCATATCACTTCTCCTTTCATTCCATCAAAGCTGTTGGTTGTTCCGCATTGCTATACAATTACCTAACGGTTTGTCCCACCGTCCCCGCTTGTACCCGCAGGGTGTAGGGGATACTGGCAGGAGGGCGGATTAGCAAGAACTCATTGATATTATTGCACGAAATCTAGCCAACCGCGCCTGCTTTCGCAATGCATCCCCAGTCCGACCCAGCGAGATGTTAGGTCGATCAAGGAACGGGATCTGTGAACCATGCCAGGTTTGAATTCAAACTTCATAAGCCATTACTGTTGCTTTGCCCTTCTCTGTGTCTATCGTGCCGATCGCCCAGGCCTGCACCTTATTGAGCCAGGCGTATTGCGACGATGACGTGAATAGTGATATTGCTGACCGCAATTGTGCCTCTCTTGCGTTTGCTTCTTGAATGGAAATTCCATCCGACATGAAGGAAATATTGACGCCATCATCTGTCGTGATTTGTGCATGGATATGAAGCTGAAAGCGACCATCAGCACGGACATACAGATAGTCAGTCCCGAAAATCGTTCCATTCAATCGAGGACCGTGGAGATCCCCATGGAAGGTTTGATCGAACCGAGCACCCTCTGGGGGAACTCCTATGTCGCCTGAGGAAATCGATTCGATACTCACCCCATATTCGACAACTTTGGTGAAGTGTATCTCCGCCTCATAGAGTAATTCCCCCACGGTTAATGTCCTGGATCTCATCTGCAACCTTTCATCATTTATCTCGATGAGCTGTCTCGGAAGAACGGTCTAACGATATGCTCAGCGGCGGGCGGACTTGGCGAGACTCGCCGGGCGGGGAAGTGCGCACTTTGTTGGCTGGCATTTTGGGATTATTTGATTTCCAGCACGACATAATACCAAATTCCATCACGCTTTCCAAAAAAACGGACCGTATTGTCTTTCAGCCTAGGATTATTGAGCGCTAGACCGCAGCAATAGCCGTGAATAACTTCGTGATAATAAGGTGAATAAAATTGTCCATCGTAGGAAAAGCCCACACGAGGTCCCTTGCGGAAAAAATAAAAAGGATTGTCATTTATCAAAGACCAGTCAAATACTTCTTCAAAGTTATATTTTTCATTGAGTATCTCGCCATCCTGCACCACAAAATTGCTTACTTCCAGTATCCACTGGTTTCTCCATGCCCCGAAATATTTTATCGGTACATGTGTCCCAAAATAGGTTGCAAAAGAGAACATGAGTTCATGTTGGATATTCCACACCTGTAAAGTTACTCCATCTCCAAGCCCTGCAAACAACGGTTTATCTTTCAACCAAATAGGATTCCAGCCAGGATACATTGGATTTAGTAGGGCTTTCTCCCAAATTGAAATTTTCTCGTTCTGTACCAAATAACTGACCATATTGCCTTCAGTATAGGGAGATTGTTGCGAGTCAACGAGTGTTTGAGCAAAAAATATCAGTTTCTCGCCATCATCTGTTCGGAACAAATAAATTTCTGGCAATCGGTAAACATTTTGCAAAACCCGCTCGCCATTCTGGTACAAATCATAGAGATAGGCAATGCTCACCTGTCGTAATTCATAACCATACTTTGAGAGAGATTGATTGACACTGTCTAATGTGGTCGGAGAGTAAGTTCCATGATTGGAAGATGGGGTAGGAAGGATTTCTGGGGGAACAAAGTCCAAGAATATTTTTTTAGAAGGATCTTCGCTCTGATATTCTGGAGGAAGGGCATATTCTTTCAATAAAAAAGTGGATGGAATTGAAGATGTCTTATCCCAAAATACAATATCTTCAGGACGAAGTACCGCCTCGCTAAAATCTGGCTTTCCCCTATCGTCAATAGGACGAAGCCAAGTAAAAGTGCTTGTAATACGCCCAAAATGGGCATTGTCTGCCTTGATATAGAAAAAGCGGTGAGCAAAGTCGGCTGATGGGTTTTCGGCAATTGCCCACGTTATTTTTGGAGATACGCCAGGGCGAGAAAGCAACTGGCAGCCACCGATTCCCCCTGTTCCCATCCACGAAACAGTGTAGAGGTTCTTTGTTTGAATGTTTGCCAGCCATTCGCATACGGTTAGATTGTGAGGAACAAAAGCATATTCTGGTAAATAACCCGTTTCGAAAAAGCCATCATTCCCAACATAAGATGACTCTGATTTTCTCCATTGCGCTGGAATAGCGACAGAATACCAACCTTCCGTGTCAATGTAAACTTGTTCATCTTGTTGGGTAGGCACGGGAAAGGGTGGCGTCGCAAGTGTTGCTGTCACTAAAAGGGCAGGGGTTACTACGGGATGTGCAGGAGATGCGGTCAGTGACGGCGCAATAGGTAGCAACGATGGGGTAGGAGAAGGTGCTATTTCATATTTTGTTGGAGTGCAAGAGACCAACACTGTAACCAAAAGGAGCGCTGTAAGAATCTTATTTTGCTTCATAAGAGAATTGCAATAAAGAATTAGCCAGCCAACGGTGTGCGACAGAGTCCCGTTAGGGGTATCATCCTGCCGAAGGTCCCCGGTTGGGGGTAAAGGACATCGTCCCCGCCTGTGCCCGGAGGGTGAAGGGGATACCCGCAGGTGGATGGGACGGGATGAAGCTGCTTTGACGGAAAATGTTCAAGCACAGAATCAACTCTTTTAGCGGTGCGATCGGGCGAGTGAGCAATCCGCTGCGACTATCGCCCATCTCGGCGCCCGAGCGTCGAGAATCCCACCTGTCGGGTGCACCCAAGAAGATGGCAGGCCATCATTTTTTACGAGAGAACGGAGACCTCCGTTCTGAGAGCGCGGTATTGGGCCGCACTTCCTCAAGAGTCCATTCGATAAAAATGCTTTAATTCAACTAAGGTTGTTCGAGCTAGCTGGCGCTAGGCTGTATGAAAAGGAAATAAGCGTATCCGAGAACCAGCAAACCGTACAAAATTTGGTTTGACCACCCAAAAGTATTCACGCTTCCACTAAACTGAATTTCAAAGGATGCAATTAATCCTACAATATCCTGAATGAGCAAAGCCAAGGCGATCGCTCTTCGGGCTTCTACAGAGGCAGCCTTCCGTCCAAACCACATTAAGGATGCAAGGCCAAGGATAGACCCTCCCACTAAACGGGTCGTCCAGATGGCTCCATCGTCGGGTACAAGGCCATATAATTGAAGAACCCAACTAGCAAAGATGGAACAGGATAAACCAAAGAAGGCAGCAATAAAAAGATTTATCGTAAATAGATGCTGAAGCTTCATGCGAGACTCCTTTCTGGAAGTGAGCAGCTGATAAAAATATTATTGCCTAAAAACCTAATTACTTATTCATCAGATGCGGCTCAACGAATGATTGGGTGGACGATGTCCACATAACTGCTTATAGATTGCATTTGTCCTTTTTCTGCATCAATTGCTGCACGCGTCCACCGAATCCGCAATAAAAGGACCGCCGCATTTCTTTGATCGCTAAATTCATTATATATCCCACCCAAAGCGAGTCAAGCGCTTGCCGTCCAGGTCGTCCAGCCTAATCAGTGGCCGGTAGGCGCTGATAGCTTGAATCCGTTTCGCCATAGTTTTAGCCTCCCTTCTATAGTGATTTGATTGTTCGATTGTGGGGTGGTTTGGTTTGCCGGGAACGTTCCCCCTGGGACTGATTTCATTGCATTTGACTGCATCGACTGCTGCTTGCTTTTAGAAACCTTCAACCAAATATTATGACAGTTGTGAAACGCCGAGATTTTGACAACCCATCTCCAGTTTGCTATACTAAGAATAGAGTCAACTAGACAATTTTAACCAGAATTGACCACTAGTTTACTCCTAATTGGGGATAAAAAGATAATCCTTATTGGTTAGTAATCTTTGTATATCATGGCCACCTGTTGATTGAAACGGTTGGGCAATCATCCCAGGTGGAAGTTATGAGGTTGCTCATAGTAAATTCTCCGGGAATTGTAAAGCAACCTTTTCACTACGAGGTGAAGAATGACTTTTGCTGATGCGGAAAACGTGGAAAAGAAGATACTGGAATTCTTCAACTCAATTACTACGCCGTACGAAATAAGGGATCGGATCAAGGATGATCCAAATTTCGGGGGTTCGTTTAGGTATGGAGTGACTTTAACAACTGCCAAGAGAATTCTAAAGGAGAGAAATGCCACAGCAGAGGATCGCTTTACCCATTTAAAACAGATAGATGCTATTAAAGGAGTGGGACCCAGTACACTTCACAACATTCTGTACACTTTCCAAATTGCTTCCATCGAAGATTCCCAACTGATATTTTTAGTCAGCATAGAGGGGGTTGTTCAAGATATATTTTCAGAGATTGAGGGGCTGGAATTTACGACTGAGATTATTGGTTACGCTGATGGTAGTCATCTTACTCGAGGGAAGCGTCCTGGGCGGACATCGTTTCCCAACATTATTTTAAGACGCAGAAATTTAAATAATATGGAGTTGTGGGATTGGCGGCAAAAGGTCATTCGGGGCGTCATCGAACGAAAAAGCGGCTCTGTTATCATCAGCGATAATTACAATAACGAAATTGCTCGATACAATTTTTTCGAAGCATGGCCTTGCAGATGGGGAATCAGTTTGTTTTGTGACATGAACGGGCAGCCAGTGCCAGTAGAGGAGGTCGAATTGGTTATAGAAAAATTGGAACGCGGATAGTAAAGCTATCCTGATCAGGTTGATTGTCTTTAAGGCTGAAATAAGAAAGCCAAAATTGGAAACGAATGTTCATAAAAATCTAAGCCAAGGAGAAAACGATGCCAAATCGCAGGGAATTTGACCATATTGGAAACTTTAACTTCAAGGTAGAAATCGAGGGAGTAACGCAAGGGGCTTTTTTGGAAGTAGAAGGACTAGAATCCACTACCGAAGTAGCCTACACAGCTGATGGTGATGACACGACAGTCCGAAAACGACCGGCCAGGACCACATGTTCCAATCTCCTGCTGCGTCGGGGGTTCAATAATAATAGTGAATTGTGGAGTTGGTATAAAGTGGTCATGGATGGCCATATCGAACGAAAATCCGGTTCCGTAATCATATGTGGTGATGATGGCAGTGAGATAATGCGCTACAATGTTTTCGAAGCCTGGCCGTGCCGGTGGAAATTGAGTAAGCTCAGCGCTGCCGAAAACGGAACGTTAGTTGAGGAGGTTGAAATAGTTGTAGAGAAAATAGAACGAGCCTAAATTAACATGTTTTAAATTCGAGCCCTGACAAGATCATTTGCTCAACAAGCACCGCTCTCGCTAGCCGTAGAGCGGTGCTTATCAATGTACTACCTAACGAACGATTTGGTTGCACGATCCACCTAATTACACATAGATTGCAAGTGACATTTTTTAGATGAATTCCTGCGCGATTTGCCGATAAATACCTGTCATCTGTCAAGGCATATATCCCGCCTTAAGCGAGTCAAGCGCTTGCCGTCCAGGCCGAAGCCGTCCAGCCAGAAAAAAGATAAGGCGTAGAAAACTGCTTGCCTGCACCCGCGCCGCAGGCACAGGTGAAAACGGCGCAGATCGGGCGAGTGAGCTTCAGGCGAACATCACCCACCCAAAGCGCATGAGCGCTTGGGCTCCCCACCTGTCCAGCCGTTCGCTCTGCGAGCGAAGCGAGACAGAGTGCACGCGGTGTTAGCTGGCGCTCAATCCCAGTGATTTCATAACATCTTCCGTCACTTTCCCGAATAACTCTTTGTCCATCTCTATATACTCGAAGCCGTACTTTTTGGCTTCCTGCTCGATGTGGGCACTCATCCGATTCACAAACATTGCAAAAGCGCTAATATATTGGTCGCTTACATCTCGAATCCAATCATGCTCATTCTCTTCAGCAGAATTCTTGATGTTCTCCTTGTGATTTTTTCCTTGATTTCCGATAAATACAACCCGATGAGGAATATTCTCAAGCTGCCTCATCAATTCGGGAAGAACAGCAACTCCTTCAATCAGTACATCTCGTCCATCATCATTTTCTCTCTTGATATAAGCATCTACCGCTTTCCAGACAACATGACTTTCCTTTCTCACATAATCAATAAGCTTTGCAGGATCCTTCGTTACCAACTCCACTCGTTCCGCCATGGGCATTTTATTAAATTTGTCAAAAACAAACAAGTCTGGTACCGATTCTGGGCTTAGGACATTCTCCAGCACTGCACCGAGGGTATCTGTTGAAACAACACTTACAGCATATTTCTGCCGAATCTCATTGGCTATTATTGATTTTCCAACTTTTGGGGGACCACCTAAAAGAAAGATCATAACTAGAATATTCGTCTTAGCCGTCTAACGGTTTATTCAGCGGTCTTGGCGTTTTTACTTCGATTGTTGATTTTACCCGAACCAAACTTAGATTTTCGCGCCGCGTACAATCTTGGCATAGCCAAGTCCGCTGAAATTTGGGTTGGGTGGCACTCAACGTTTTCTGCTTAGAGTTCTGCTACGGCTGGGATGATTTCTTTGGCGAAAGATTTCGAGCGGCGTGATTTTGTAAACATCCGGCATGTTGAATATCGCATGGGTGAAGCCCATCGCAGAAAGGTCTTTAATACGACGGATGGTGCCATCTACCGTATCATCCCCGGAAAGATGCACGGTGCCCAGGGACGTTTTCTCAATGGTGTCGTAATCGCGCTCCAGTTTCTCGCAATGCGCTTTGAGCGTGTCGAGCGCTTTTTGCATCTTTTCTGTACCTGCTCTTTCAAAGAAATTGCAGGCATCCGCATATTGAGCAACCAACCGCAGAGTTTTCTTCGGGCCCATACCGCCAATCATGATGCGTGGATGTGGCTTTGAGAGCGGGCGGGGATTATTGGTGATTGCCGGTGCAGAAAAATGCTGGCCCTCAAAAGCTGTCTCATCACCACCCCAGAGTGCCTTTGCGAGCTGCAGATTGTCCTCCAACTGCTCAAAGCGCTTGGATGTGGAGGGGTAGGGAATACCAAAGCCTTTGGCTTCTTCTTCATACCAGGCCGCGCCAATACCGAGATAAGCACGGCCACCGGAGAGAATATCGAGGGTGTTGACCATTTTCATCAGCACAGAAGGCTGGCGATAAATAACACCCGTTACCAGTACACCAAGACAAGCTTTTTCAGTTAATCCAGCAAAATATCCGAGTGTGGTATAGCTTTCCATCATCGGGTCGGTATAGGATTTGCCGAACAAGCCCTTGATTTGATAGTAATGATCCATAACCCACAGGCTGTAAAATCCTGCTTCTTCTGCGGTGGTGACAATTTCTTTCAGTTTGGGGCGGATGGCAGCCGTGCCGCCGGGGTATTTATAAGACGGAATTTGTAGTCCAATATTCATGATCAATCTCCTTTTAGATATTGTTCATCGTTAACATGTTCTATCCAGCGGTTGTAATCTTCTTCATCGTTGACAATATTCAAGTTGCTCTGCGTATGCCTGCGCAATTGCGATTTATAGCCACCCAACGGTTTGCGACAGAGTCCCGTTAGGGATATCATCCTGTAAAGGACATTGTCCTGCCGCAGTCCCCGGTAGGGGGTAAGGTCATCGTCCTCGCCTATGCCCGGAGGGTGTATGGGTGAACTGCGGAGCGGTTACGGAGTGCAAGGTGCTGGTGTTCTTCCAGTAAAGTGCTGGACGCATGTCCAGCCGCTCGCCCCGCACTGCGCAGCAGTGATGGGGTACGCTGTGTTAGGCACGTTTATTTTATTGAACGTAAGGCTGTATACGAAAACAAAGCTGCGCACACATATAAAAAACAAAAAAGAAGTGTAATTATGACAACTATCAGTAACGATTTCTTTTTTATGTCAAAAGGGCTGTTTTGGCTTTTTAGGTTTTTAGAAATAAGCAATTGTTTAAACGTTTGTTCGTCATCACTTGATGCGAAAGCGCGTTTTGGAATGATTTGAAACATTCTCTTATTTATCGAGTAAACCAGAAGAAAAACATCTTTGGTTTCAATAAATTTTTGAAAACTTCCCCAATCAGTTTTTGTTTCTGTAAATTGGTTTTTAAATAAGATTTGCTCAGCGCTTACTTCATATTGAATTGGGCTGTGCAATCGCTCATCCTTTTTCACTTTATTCGCAATTTGAAGAGGATTAATTACAAGTGCAAAAAGCAGGAAGCAACCGAGAAATATAAAAACGATCAGTGGGATTATAAAAGCAAGCGCAAAGCTAAAGTTGTCTCTTAATTCCCCGCTTAAGAGAGCCAAGAAGGCGATAACTCCAAGGGAAATTGTTGCTAAAACGAGAACTGCCCAGATTCCCCAGTTATTTAGATAGTAAGCTTGAAAGGATTTTATGTAATCGTTTTTATTAGGCGTAAATCCAAAAGATAGCATTTACTTTTTCCCTTTGCAATACCTTTGACTTGGAGTTAGTGCCAACGACTTGTGGCATCCTCCCCGAAGCGTAGCGGAGTGGGATATACCCCTGCAGGGTACAGGCCGGCGCTGGGGCTCTCCGACGTCCAGCCGCTCGCTCTCGCGAAGCACCCCAGAAGCGTAGCGGAAGGGGCGCACTGCGCAGCAGTGATGGGGTACGCTGTGTTGGGCGCTTTTTGCAAGGCTTATTTTAGTTGAGCAATTAAATCAAGCCAAGCCTGCGATGTGAAAAGAATTCGCCGCTTTGTAAGCACATTGCTAACTCTCTGCGCCAGAATACCGCCATAAATCATTAGTTCTTCAATGTTCATGCTGCTTTGTATATGCTTATTACACCTTGCTGAATATAAGGCAAAATTTTCGATCCCAAAAACATCAGTTGGGTTTTGATTCTTGGAACGTAGGTGTCCCCATTCATACTTTATATAATCTTTATCCCAGTCTCCTGGCGAATTCCAACACAAAGGTAATTCGGTTCCTTCAACGTGGAAAATTGGTCTCTGCTCTTGTGTTTCAAACAACATAACTATGATTTGGGAAAGGATATGACTCTGCTTTTTAGCAGTAAAAACTCCTGAAGACCTAATATAAGGAATGCGAGTACGCGATAAACGGTCAATGTTGTGATCAATCTCATATGTGTATGCAGCGGGGTTGCTTGCAATATTTCGTCTATGTTCGAAAAGTTTGTTCGCCATAATTGCCCTGTTGCTCTGAATTAGTTTGTTCTTATCGCATAATTTAGCGCCCGATGGCTTGCGTCATCGTCCCCGAAGGGATACCCGCAGGTAGGCGGGACGAGACGAGACTGATTTGACAAAAAATGTTCGAGCATAGAAATCAACTCCTTTTAGTGGGGCAAGTCCCCACCTGCCTGTTCATGGCGATCTTCCAAGGGTCGGGTGCCAGATGTAGCAGCCTGCTTCTCAATATTCGTTCGATTTGATCTTCAAAAGTGTTTCTCTTCTGCTGTAAGGAACAATATGTTAACTAGATGTTGTAATATTTCAGCAAATCTAAACACGATAATTTAGATGATGTTACATTATGCGCTCCGCGATTGCGAATTAGAATCTGGATTCCAAAAGCTCGTATTTATGTTCATGGTTTGAAATTTATGACATAAATGGACATCTGTTTTCCACTGAATCGAGCAGACACCGATCGTAATTCTTATCTACTTCTGGCTGGATAAGTCCTGTTATGTGGCCACTCTTCAGGTTCCAAGATAAAAATGATGAAAGAAATTCCCTGCCACACTTGGAAATAGTAATTTATCCGTTCCATAATTAGGATGTTTTATACGTAAGGCATTTTCAATAACTAAGACGAGATCAAAAAGCAGATTGACCTCATTCTGGCCAGAGAAATCACTGCGGAGTGCGTAATTGGGGAAATGCGATAATTGATGTAATCTTGCCAAAGTATGGGAAAACGAAAAGACAATGTCAGGATTGGGATTAAGCTTCAGAAACCCTTTGGGAAAATCGTGCAACTGCAAATGAGATATTTTTATGAGACGATATGGAACAATGAATTGCTGGAGATAGTCTGCATACATATTCACTAACGGGTAAAATCTGTGGTTTTTGCCGGAGAAATTTAACGATACAAATTTGAAAGAAGCAGTAGGTTGCGGCTCCTTTATTCTTATCTCCTCCTCGTTGGCATCGTGCATTAGTATAAATCCTTTGTCAATTTGACTAAAAGTAATGAAGTGCCACCCCAGAAATAGTACATTGGTCCTTTATGAATTACAGTTCCGTTTCGTTGTTCGAATTGGTTGATAGACTGCAAAACCCTTTCAAGGTACCATTTTGCGCTTCATGCCTTCCATTTTGTGCTATTAACACCCATATAGACTCGAAAATTCTTAAGGTATTTTCTAGTCGCCTCAAAATCTGAATGTACTTTAATATATTCAAATCCACGGGCTTCTAAAGGAGGAAGTAGCTTTTTGTCAATTTCGGAAATATCTAAGCCACTCGATAGTGCTGCAGTCAAAAATTCCTTGAACGCTAAATCAAGACTTGGTGTCAATGATTCGAGATTTCGGAGGATTCTTTAATTCATCAATTCTTAACCATTTTAGAACAAATGCGTAACTTGCGAAGGATTTTTCGGATGTAAATCATACAATTGCGCGATGTTTCCTCTCTGTAAACTAGCTAACGGCTTGCATGACCGAAGATGCAGCCTCGTCTACTAAAGCCGATCTTAAGCGGTGGGATTACTTTGCGTGCAGTTCAGATAATCGCCGCGTAAGGAGATGGGCAACAGCAATCTGTGCGTGTGGAACGAGCGTTTGGAAGAGGCTGGCACCGGCCCGCGTCGCAGGGGGCGCAGGTGCTTCCTGGAAAGGGTCTGTATTGCCGGTCTGAATGATCTGACGAAAGTCAATTGTGTAGGTTTCGTCAATAGGAGCTATGTTCGTCCAGATATATTGATCAATCAGAGCACGGTGGCGCACATCATGTGTGGCATTGACGATATCTCTGGCCAGTTGTGGTACGCGGTCGTTAGTGTAGTTCGCCGAGAGTTCAAGGCCCCGGCTGAAACCTATCCGCATGAGTTGGCTGATTCGACCCATACTTGCCTTATCTCGTGCTGCTGCCACGAGTTGGATGATATCTGGGTCTTGATCAAGACCTACTTTGGAGATTCTGGTCTCAGCCCTATCGATTGCGCGGTTGAGATCCGTGTCTTCGGCTTGAAAAAGCCTATTGACAATTGAGCCATACATGAGAAGGGATGGCCCAGGATAAATGTCCTGGATGGACTTTGCAGCCCCATAAGCACCGCCACATGCGACGAGATTATCCCTGTCAGCTGCAGGCCGAATTAAGTTCGCTAGATGCGAAACGTATCGGGGTCCACTTGCGTTCGGCATCTTCGTAACGCGGCTTCTAGCCCCCTGAGGAGGAAAGGGGTTGATGGTGGAAAGACATTAGTGTCAACGAAGCGGGATTCGTATTCCTCAGAGAGGATCGTATGGCACATTTCAACCTTCCTTGGAAAAGTCATTGTTATCTTGGGGCAGATGCACATCACCCTGACGCGTCCACCAGCCACGAAGATGATCGTAGGTGGAGCCGGTGTTGAGCGGTATCTCAACAAGACAAGTGAATCTATTCTTATTCAATATGTTCCGCAGGCGACTTCTGGTATGCGCACCCAGACCATTGATTCACCCAATCGTTGGGAGGATCCGCATACCCGTCTATCACTGGAGCCCTCTCGCTGCGAACTACCTTATTCTCGAGCTCTAATTCTCTAAATGCTTTCCTATATTTCGTTAGGGCTTGCACAAATGGAAGAGAGTTGTCGTAGTCGAAGCAGTCAATGGGAATTGAAATGCCATGCTCTCTCATGATTTCTCTAACTTGCTTGGCGCCATCCGAACTCAAAAATTCGAGGATACGGCGTTTGAGGCGATAGCCTTCAGAAAACTGCTTTGCAGCAAACGGGATCAACCACGCAAATAACGCGCCCAAACCTGCGCCGGGAACCCCTGCCCAATAAGCGCCTAGTATCGCTCCACCGATTGATGACAAGAGTATGAGTATTTCTTCCTTCGACGGCATT
The DNA here is from genome assembly GCA_963790075.1 of uncultured Chloroflexia bacterium. Taxonomy (GTDB): domain Bacteria; phylum Chloroflexota; class Anaerolineae; order Anaerolineales; family Villigracilaceae; genus CAYOUV01. Next base: position 242,637 of record CAWBNG010000005.1, on the reverse strand, counting down.
GTATTCATCATCCCAAAGATTAGCGACCCAACTAGTTAGTGTATATGTGGGTTTTATGCCACGTGGTGGCACTGCGTAATTCCCTAAACGATTTGGGTATTATGCGGCAATAGATTAAAATAGGATGAGAAAATTATAGCACCGAAGCGCCACGCCGTACTTCCGTGATGCCTCATGGGAAAATGTTACTTTGGTGGTATCGTTGCCTCATCAAATAATGTTACCGTGAGATATTCCAAAGTTGGTCGACGTGTTGATCGATAGAAGAGCGTAGTTTTACCGGATTGAGTTGGACATACAGATTGGTCAGATGCGCCTTGACTGCTAATGGAATATCCTTGGAAGTCAGAACGCGCTGGTAAGGAGTAGCAGCCGTATCATAGCGTTTGATGACCTTCTTGTCCACGGTGTCTTTCGAGACCAACTTGAGAACTGGCTGAAAGAAGTTGGAATACAGACGCAGATCTTCGTAAATGCTCTGCAAGAGCTGCCATTCGGCTTCTGTTTCGAAACGGTCATAACCGATAAGTCGGCGGACGAGCGACCAATTTTTTTGCTCGACATGGGCCTGATCGTTTTTACGGTATGGACGCGAACGAGTAAAAGTGATCTCTTGGTATTGGCAATACTGAAAGAGTAGATCGTTGATAAATTCGCTGCCATTGTCCGAGTCAAGACCGAGCAAAGCAAAGGGCAAGCGTGTTCGCATGGTTTTGATGGCTTCAAAAACGGTCTGTTTATTGCGAGTGAGTACGGCCAGGCATTCGACCCAGCCAGTAGAGAGATCCACGCAAGTCAAAGTGTTTATGAATTGACCTTCGGTGGACTGTCCGCAGTGAGCAACCAGGTCAATTTCAAGGAAACCGGGCTTTTCCTCGTCCCAGGCAGTGTAAGTTCGCACAGCGATCGACTTCTTGAGCAAAGTGCCTGGTTTGGTTGTGCTCAAGCCAGGCGGATGTTCTCGATGGGCAGGACCCAGACAGCGGTCAATGCTTGATCGGCTGATTGAGAGTAGCAGCGCTTTTACTTCTGCGGTAAGTTGAAGATCGTTGTTGCGCTCCAGAATTCTCACCATCTCGGGCAAGAACGGGTGCAAGCGCTTGGAGCAAATCCGCCCACAGATTTCCCAGATTTGCTCCAAGGCGACTACGACTTCGCCCTGATAGATTTTTTTAGGTCCGGGTTTCTTTGGAAGTTTTCTTCGAACCCATTTGTTCAAAATTCGAATGGCATATTTGCGATGGTACCCGGTTGTATTGACAAACTCATCCAAAATTTGCTGCTTTTCAGATTTATTTGCCTTTTTGTAGCGCGGTTGGATCGTTTCTAAATACTCTTTCTTGCTGCGTTAACTCATCATAGCTCCCTCGGCAAATCTTTATTCTTTGCCGTAGAGTAACATTTATCTTGAGGCAACGTTTCATCGCAAAGTAACTTTTAATTTGAGGCAATGCGGCTTCTGGCAACCACCATGCGCTTGTGTTAGAATAGATTATTATCCTCACCGGCCGGAGTCCGCATGCCCCGCATGATTGAAGTCGTAATCGATAGTGTCCGTGTCAGCCTGATGTCCCCCCAGCGGGTGGTCGTCCTGCGCCAGGTCGACCAGGAACGCTACCTGCCGATCTGGGTCGGGCCCTACGAAGCCGAGGCCATCACCGTGGCCCTGCAGGAGATCGAAATGATCCGCCCGCTGACGCACGACCTTCTCAAGAACGTCATCGCGACCTTCGGAGCCAGGATCAAACGCGTCGAGATCATTTCCCTGCGCGAGGACATTTTCTACGGCAACGTTGTCGCTGAACAGGACGGCAAGGAGATCCAGATCGAACTCGCGTCCCTCGGATGCGATCGCCCTGGCCGTGCGCGCGCACGTCTCGATCCTGGTCGACTCAGAGGTGATGGAAGCGGCCGGCATCGTCCCTGAAAAGGATGTTCAGGATGGCGAACAGACCGGGGGCGAGATCGCCCAGGCTTCCGGTCCGGAAGCGGGCTCGGAACGCCTGTCCATCTTCGAGGATTTCATCGACCAGCTCGACCTGGACAAACTGGATGATGAAAACAAGGACAAACCGGACAAGCCCGACAAGCCTAAACCTGACAAACCCGACAAACCCAAGCAAGCCTGAATCCGTTTCATGAGCGCATATCCACCCCAGGAAGCCCCCTTCGGGGATGATCAACCCGCCGCCCCGGCCGCGCCGAGTATCCCGCACAGCCGGGAAGCCGAAGAAGCCGTCGTAGGGGCGGTGCTGATTAACCCGGAAGTCTATTACGACGTCGCCCAGTTCCTGCAGGCGGACGATTTTTATATTCACCGCCACCGCTGGATCTGGGAAGCCTTCCAGCGCCTGCACGAGCAGCGCATCCCGGTCGATTTGCTGACCGTCTCCGAAGAGCTGGATCGCATGGAGCAGTTGGCCGAAGTCGGCGGCCCGGCCTACCTGACCGCGCTGGTCAACCAGGTGCCCAGTTCGCTGCACGCCGAAGCCTACGGCCATATGGTCGAGGCGCATTCGATCCGCCGCAAGATGATCAATGCCGCCAACCAGATCGCTTCGCTGGCCTACAATGAAGAGTCGGCCGTGGACGAAGTGATGGGCGAGGCCGAGAAAGCGGTCTTCAACGTCAGCGAGCGCCGCCTGCGCAACGACGTCGAACCGATCCGGCAGGTGATGAGCGAGGTCTACGACAACATCGACGAGCTCTCGCGCCGCGACGGTGAAATGCTGGGCGTCCCGACCGGCTTCATCGACCTGGATAAACTGCTGGGCGGCCTGCAGCCGTCCGACCTGATCATCATCGCCGGCCGTCCCGGCCAGGGGAAGACGGCCTTTTTGCTGTCGCTGGCCCTGCATGCTGCCCTGGAGCACAAGAAGCGCGTGGCTACCTTTTCAATGGAAATGTCCAACGAACAGGTGGCGCAGCGCCTGATCTCGCAGCAGACCGGTATCGACTCGCAGCGCCTGCGCACCGGCAAGTTGAGCGAGGAAGAGTGGCCGCTCTTCACGCATTCGATCGAGGTCCTGTCCGATACGCGCATCTTCATGGACGACACGCCGGCGCTGACTCCATTGCAATTGCGCACCAAGTGCCGCCGCCTGTACATGGAGTACGGCATCGACCTGGTGCTGGTGGATTATTTGCAGTTGATGTCCGGCGATACGCGCAACGACAACCGCGTGCAGGAAGTCTCGTATATTTCGCGCAACCTCAAAATCCTGGCGCGCGAACTGAACGTGCCGGTCATGGCAGCCGCCCAGTTGAGCCGCGCCGTCGAGCAGCGCGCCGGCAAGGAGCCGCAGCTTTCTGATTTGCGCGAATCCGGTTGTCTCGCTGGGGATACGCTGGTACCTCTGGCCGAAACCGGTCAGCAGGTGCCCATCTGTGAGCTGGAGGGCAAACAGAATTTCGATATCCTGGCTCTCAATCCACAAAGCCTGAAATTAGAACGAATGCCCGTCAGCCGTGCTTTCACGACGGGAGTCAAACCGGTCTATAAACTGACCACGCGCCTCGGCCGGACGATCCGGGCCACAGCCAACCATCGCTTCCTGACCATGCAGGGTTGGAAACGCCTGGATGAACTTGCGGCAGATGATTATGTCGCTTTGCCCCGGCTGATCGCCAGTCCCCAGACCCGGACCATGCGTGATGCGGAACTGGCTGCGCGCGCGGCCATGGTCGTCCGCTCTCCTGAATTGGAAGCCCTGGCCGGAAGCGATATTTATTGGGACAGTATCGTGGGCATAGTGCCGGATGGCGAAGAATCGGTCTTCGATCTGACTGTACCAGGCCACCACAATTTTGTGGCCAACAATATCATTGTGCATAACAGCCTCGAACAGGACGCCGACATCGTCATGTTCATCCACAAGCCGGAAGAGTACGAGAATGACGAGCTGCGCAAGAATATTGTCGAAATCAAGATAGCCAAGCACCGCAACGGTCCCGTCGGCAAGGTGGAACTGATCTTCCGCTCCAGCCTGGCCAAATTCGAGAACGCCGCCACGCGCCACGTCGACCTGAGTCAGATGGCTTAGCCCGATGGACAAATTCAAGGGTTTCGACGAAGGGGAAAGCTTTACCCAGGTCCCCGATCTTTTCTTCCAGAAACTGCTGAGCGAGATCGACGATCCGGCCGAGTTGAAGGTCACCTTATATGCCATCTGGCGCATTGGCAATATCGAAGGCGCATTCCACGCGCTGTGCCAGACGGACTTCGAAGCGCAGGCCCTGGGATTGACGGCCGAGGCGGTCGCGGCCGGACTTGAGAAAGCCGTCCAGCGCGCGAGCCTGCTCAAGGCCGAGCACGAGGCGGACGTCTTCTACTTCCTGAACTCGCCGCGCGGCCGGGCGGCCGCCGAAGCCTTCCGCAAAGGGGACTGGCGCGCATCTGCCCGCATCTCGTCTACCCCGCCGGTCGAGCGTCCGAACGTCTACAAGCTGTACGAGGAAAACATCGGCCCGCTGACGGCGATGATCGCCGACAAGCTGAAAGATGCCGAAGAGACCTATTCGGGGGAGTGGCTGGCCGAAGCGATTGAGCGGGCTGTGGCGCAAAACGTGCGCAAGTGGAATTATATCGAAGCGATATTGAAACGTTGGAAGGAAGATGGCCGTGCCGAAAAGCAAGATCGACGAGACAATGAAAAAGATCGCCGGCGCTACGTCGAAGGGGACTTCGCCGACTTCGTCGAACACTAACGACCTGCCCGGCGACCCGAATTGCCCGCATTGTCATGGGGTGGGCTACCTGCGCCCCGACGTGCCGCTGGGGCACCCCAACTTCGGCAAGCTGGAGATTTGCGTCTGCCTGCGGCACGATGCCACCCAGCAGGTGCGCCAGCGCCTGTTCTCGCTCAGCCACCTCGACGAACTGAACAACCTGACCTTCGAAACCTTCCAGGTACGCGGCCGCAAGGGCTTGGGAGAACTGCACGCCAATTCCCTCGAATACGCCTTCAACCAGGCCAAAATGTACGCGCAGACCATGCACGGCTGGCTGCTGCTGCAGGGCAATTTCGGCTGCGGCAAGACCCACCTGGCGGCGGCGATCGCCAACTTTGCGGTTGGGATGGGCGTGCCGACGCTGTTCCTGACCGTCCCCGATTTGCTGGATACCCTGCGCTTTTCCTATGATGCCAAGGACACGACCTTCGAGCAGCGGTTCGAGGAAGTGCGCTCGGCCTCGCTGCTGGTGCTGGACGATTTCGGCACGCAGAACGCCACCGCCTGGGCCCAGGAAAAATTGTTCCAGATCGTCAACTACCGCTACATCAACCGCCTGCCGCTGGTGTTGACCACCAACCTGATCCTGGGCCAGATCGAGCCCCGCATTCGCTCGCGCCTGCAGGACCCGGACCTGGTCACGGCAGTGCGCATCAACGCCCCGGATTACCGCCGCCCGATGGACGATACCGGCAACCCGGAGCTTTCCTCGCTCGAGCTGCACGCCGGCAAGACCTTCGGGAGCTTCGACGAGCGCAGCAGCGAAGGGCTCTCACCGGACGAATTCAAGTCGCTGCAGAAGGCGCTCAAGGCGGCGCATGCCTATGCCGAAAAGCCCAAAGGTTGGCTGGTCCTGATGGGCGCGTACGGTTCCGGCAAGACGCATCTGGCCGCGGCGATCGCGAACTACCGCGCCGGGCTGGGCGATCCGCCGCTGTTCGTCATGGTGCCGGACCTGCTCGATCACCTGCGGGCGACTTTCAGCCCGAACAGTTCGATCACCTACGACCGGCGCTTCGACGAAATCCGCACGGCGCACCTGCTGGTGCTGGACGACCTGGGCACCCAGTCGATGACGCCCTGGGTGCGCGAGAAACTCAACCAGCTCTTCAACCATCGCTACAACGCCGAACTGCCGACCGTGATTACCACGGCTGACACGCTGGATGAAATGGCACCGCGCATCCGCTCGCGCCTGCTCGACAGCCGCCTGTGCACGATCTTCGCCATTACTGCCCCGGCCTATCACGGGGCAGGCAAACACAGCGGACGCAGGAAGTAGCTGTCAGGTCTGGCGGCGCATCCCCGAGATTTCTGATTTCCAGGAGCAATGTCTTGAACAGTGCATGACAAATCTCACTGGGATAATCTAATTTATATGATAAAATTAGTCTAAATTAGCCTGAAAGAGGCTAATTTTTTTGTTTCCAAACCATTTTGAACCTGAGGTGTTGATGCTTCCTGCTTACCTGCTCTCCCTGCGTGAGGGAATCGAAGCCGCCCTGATCATCGGCATCCTGCTGGGCGCGCTGCGCAAGATGCGCCGGAGCGACCTGACACCCGCCGTCTGGCTGGGCGTCGCGGCTGCCGTGGTCATCAGCCTGGGCAGCGCCATCTTTTAACCATTTTTGGCATGGAACTGGAAGGACCGTCCGAGCCGATTTTCGAAGGCTTCACCATGCTGCTGGCGGCCTGCGTGCTGACCTGGATGATTTTCTGGATGTCGCGCCAGTCCCGCCATATCAAAGGGGAACTGGAAGCGGGTGTCAGCCGCGCAACGGCCACTACCGGCAAGCGTGCGCTCTTCGGGCTGGCCTTCGTGGCCGTGGTGCGCGAAGGCATCGAGCTGGCCCTGTTCCTGGCAGCCGCGGCCTTTGCCTCGTCGGCGCAGCAGACCGTGATCGGGGGGCTGCTCGGTTTGGGGACGGCTGCTTTGCTGGGTTGGTCGCTCTTTGCCAGCACCGTGCATCTCGACCTGCGGCGCTTCTTCCAGGTCACCGGCTTTTTGCTGATCCTGTTCGCAGCCGGATTGGTGGCGCTCAGCGTGCATGAGTTCAACGAGGTCGGCTGGATCCCGCCGCTCATCGAACACGTCTGGGATTTGAATCCGCTCCTGAGCGAGAAATCCGTGCTGGGTGAGATGCTGGTGGCGCTCTTTGGCTACAACGGCAATCCGTCCTTGAGCGAGGTGCTCTCTTACGTGGCCTATTTTGCAGCCATTTTCCTGGGTCTGCGCTGGTCGGACCGCAAGGCTGAGAAAGCCCTGGGCCAGCTCGCCTGAACTTGTAAAACCAACACAGGACACAAGGTATAATTTCGCCTTGCGTCCTGTTGATTCTGTGTGAGGAAAGATGAATGTACTCGTGATCGTTTCGGCTAACGCCGAATGGCGCGTCGTCAGGGAAATCCTGCCGGATGCGGCGCCCCAATCCACACCCCTGGGCGAGACCTTCCTGCTCGACCTGGATTCAGGTCCCGTGCGTTTCTTCCACGGCGGCTGGGGCAAGATCTCGGCCGCGGCCACGGCCCAGTACGCGATCGACCGCTTCCAGCCCGACCTGCTGGTCAACCTGGGCACCTGCGGCGGATTCGAAGGCCAGATCGAACGCGGTACGCTGATCCTGGCTGAACGCACGCTGGTCTACGACATCCTCGAGCAGATGACCGATCCCGAGGGGGCCATCGACCATTACGCCACCCAGCTCGACCTGTCGTGGTTGCGGGAGCCGTACCCGCATCCCGTCCAGCGCGGACTGCTGGTCTCGGGCGACCGCGACATCCTGGTGGAGGATATTCCCATGTTGATCGCGCGCTACAACGCTGTCGCCGCGGACTGGGAGTCGGGCGCGATTGCCTGGGTGATGCGCAAAAACGAGGTGCCCTGCCTGATCCTGCGCGGGGTCAGTGACCTGGTCGGCGCGGGCGGGGGAGAAGCCTACGGCAACATCCAGCTTTTCCACGAGCGGACGAAAGCCATCATGGATGCCTTGATCCGCCAGCTGCCGGACTGGCTGTCCAGGGTTTCTCTCGGCTCTTGATTTCTACAACAATTTCAAATACAGCTAGACTTTGACCAGCGAGTCATCCGTGCCAAAAGGGTTGCGGATGTAGCTGTCGGCTTCCCAATCGTTTTCCCAGCGATTGCCATCCAGGATATAGCGAAAACGATATTCTTTCTTGGCCTTGAGCGTGACCGAGGCCGAGAAGCTGCCATTCTTGTGAGGGGTCATCTTGAGCGGCTTCTTCTCCCAGTTGGTAAAATCGCCGACCAGGAAGGCGGTCTTGGCATTTACCTCAGCCGGCAGCTTGAATGTCACCTTGCAGGTCTTCTTGTCTTCAGCATACTTTTTGGTCAACATTTTGAAATCCTTTCCCTAAGACAATACGATTAATGAGACAGTCGTTCTTTGGCCTGGATGTATGTCAGAACCGTCGAGACATATGCGGCGTGGCTCCAGGTCAACGGGCTGACCGATAAGGGGGCGTCGGTGTAGGGGTTAACCTGTTCTGCCATCACACCGCTGGGCAGGGCGTGCTCCGCTACCCATTCGAGCAGGTCCATGGCAGGTTTCAGGTCTTCCAGCTTCTGGGCGGTGCGGGCATGATACTCGGCCAGCCACAGGGTGCAGATGAACCAGGGATTGCCCGGCACGTTGGCGAGGTCCTGGCTGACCTGGTGATAGTGATCGTCCTCGTAGCGCGCCACCCCGCCAACCTCGGTTTTGACCCACAGGCGATCCTTGATGGCCTGCATGCTGGCGACGATCTTGGGATCATCCGGGGCGTACATGCCGAACTGCCACAGTCCGACCAGCGAGGCGTCGATAGCCGCGTCGACCTGCCAGCTTCCGTCCGGGTCGTGGTTGAGCATGCGCGCAAAACGCTGCTGGTCGGGCAGCCACAGGTATTTGTCGGTCGCGGCCTTGATCTCGGCTGCGGCCTGGCGGTATTTCTCCGTCAAATCAGATTCCCCGAAAGCCTCGGCGAAATTGGCGGCGGCGGTCAGCCCGGCCCAGGTGGCGGCCACCGTCCAGGACAGGATCCCATGGCGCTCCTCCCACAGGTCATAGCTGGGGTGCGGCAGGCCACTCTCCGGGTCCCGGAAGGATACCAGAAAGTCGGCCATCGGGCAGATCATATGGCGGAAGAGTGGCTTGATGAAGGTCACGTCGCCGTAACGCTGGAAGTGTTCCCACAAAGCCCACAACGGCAGGGCGGTCTCGTCCTCCTGGATCGGCAGACTCTTGTGGCCGTCCCGCACCCAGGGATGCCAGCTTGAAGCCAGTGTGCCGTCGGGATTGTACTTGTGCAGCAGGTAGCCCTCGCCGGTCAGGGCCCGGTCGCAGAACTTGAAGAAGGCGCGTGGGATGTCCAAATAGCCGGCCTGGACCAGGGCGTCGGCCACCAGGGCGCCATCGCGCGGCCACATGTAGCTGTAGGTGTCGCGCACGTCGGACGAGATGTCCGAGTCGTTGGCGGCGATGACCGCGCCTTCATTGTCGATCTGGGTGCGGATAATGAGCAGGCTGCGGTTGTACTCGTGGCAGACTTCGGGTGGGATACCCTCCAGGTCGGGCTTGTGGGTATTGAGCCACAGCCGCCAGTAATGTGTGGTGCGGTCGAGGAAGATCTGCGGCCCGCGCTGGCGTACGCGGCGGTTGACCGCGGCCACGCTCTCGAAATCAAAGGCGGCGGCCAGCCAGTAGTACAGCGTGCGCGTCTGCTTGGACGGGACCTGCAGCGTGAAGCCGACGGTCGAATCGACCGAGCCGTGGGCGACCACATTGCCCGAAAGCTGACCGTCTTCGGCGTCGCGCCAAGTGCCCTGCAGGTTGCGGATTTCCTTCAAGCCGCAGGCCCACTGGTGAACCCCGACCACCAGACCCGGAGCGGTGTCGGCGGTCGCCTCCCAGCCGGGGCCGGGATCGCCTTCCGCCAGCACGACTGCGCCGTTGGCCAGAAACCAGCGCGCGTCCTTGTAGTGCAGCACGGCGCGCCGGTCCGGCTCGTAGTAGGCCGTGTCGCCATATTCGTTCCCGCTGATGTGGAAGTCGTGATGAAAGAACAGACGCACTTCGTGCGCCTGGTCGGAAGGGTTGGTTACATCGAAGCGGCGCACCAGCAGGTTTTCGTGGAAGTCGACCGCATCGCTGGCGGCGAGCGCGATGGGCAGGTCGGGGTGGTGCAGTTTGACCTGGCTGACCAGCGTCTCGTGGTCGTAGTTCAGCTCACGCACCCACTTTTCGTCGTCCAGCCAGCGAAAATTCCCGTCGACCCAGACGCCCAGTTTAAATGGGTGGCCCTGGGATTGGTTCTCCTGTCCCACGTGCGGCCAATACAGATCACGGATTTGATAATTGCGGTCAAAGGCGGCCAACAGGCTGCCGTTCCCGAGCGGAATATCACGCGGCATCGGGAGCCTCCTAGTTTTCTTCTAGAGTACTCCGGATGGGCGGGTCTTACAAGACTGTTTAGTTTAACGAAAGACTAAGATTGCATTAAATCCAATCGCGTGGAGCGCTTTGCGGTGTTATCCTGATCAACGACGTGAATACTGGGAATAGTGGGTAAAAAAGCCAGTACGAACCGATCGGTCCGTACTAATTGGGTTATTCAAGCCCCTCTTTAGTTGCCCTTACTGCGAGTCATGATGAGCGTTGCTACCGGATTTAAAGGGCTTGCGCCGGCCGAAACAGGTGGAGCAGATCCGCGATCGAAGGTCCGTGGACGCCAATTTCACTAAGGAGATTGGTGCCTAACCCACCCTCGGCTGCCAGCGCCAAGTGGTTATCGCAGAACAGGAAAGGCGTTGTCCGGGAGGCAGCCGTCGGGTCGAAGCCCATGATGGCTGTTGCGACGGCATCGGTGGCTACGGGGTCTTTCCCGGCCACCAGCACCCCCGGGCGGACCTGGGCGGCCTCCCGGTTCCACGGGCCGGCGCCGCCCTCGGCGGTCATAATTCCGTCGATAATCGCCAGGTGGACCGGGCGAGCCCGGTTGAGGTCGACGATCACACGCGGCACGCGCGTCTCGTAGGCCGCATCTCCGTGGAAGGAGGAGCGGTTGTTATGGTCCGGGCTGCGCCGGTACAGGCTGATCGGTGGTATGCCGAACAGGTTCTTCATCGAGAGTGTCACCCCGGCTGAGGTGTGGCATTTCATTTTGGCCACCGAGATGAATACGTCCAGTTCGGCCAACGTCTGGTTCATCTGGAAGGATTCATACACGTGATAATTCGGCCCGACCGGAAAGGCAGTGAAGTTCGGGTACGGGTCAGCGAAACACAGGTCGAGCAGTTTTGTACCGGTAGCGCGTGCGACCTCACTGTAGCCCCAAGCTTCGTAGGCCAGCGGATCGCCCAACCCTTCCATGATCGTGATCGTCCCGGCTCCGGCCTCGATCAGTAGTTCGGTCAGGACCTGTACAAGCGCCGGATGCGTGTTAAAGATTTCGGTCGCCGGGGCGGACAGGCTTGGATCACTCCACGTGCCGCCGGTCAGGTTGGGCTTGATCCCCACCCGCGCGCCAGGTTTGACCAGATCGCCCAATCCACCCAGGTCGTCCAGCATGCGCGCCATCTCCGCACGAATCGGGGTCAGGTCGTAATTCCCAATCTTCGCCGTGGCGACATGGGATGTATAGGCGGGCGTGGTAGTGGGGGTGGGTGTATCGGTAGCTGTCGCGGTTTTTATGGGTGTGGGCGTTGCCAGCGCTTCGGGGATGGCGGTGGCTGCCGGTGCGGGCGGCCTGAGTAGCCCGCAACGTGTCAATAGCAGCGACAAACCCGACAGGCCGAGCAATTTCAGGAATCCGCGGCGGTTGAGGAAAGGAGAGTCTGGTTTCATGGTTTACATTGCTGTATACCAGTATAGCACGGGCGACGGACGAATAAGATCGGGTGAAGAAACCAGCCGGGCTGTCCGCATCGGTGTTTGCGGCGGACAGCCCGGCTAATGTCGTTGTGGTTCTCTTTATCTTTAGCTGCCCTGGCTGCGGGCCGTCTCGACCAGCCAGGTCATGCTAATCGCCTGGCTGGTCACGCTGACGGACTGCAGGCTGCTGCCCGACCGGCGCTGGCCGAACTGCTCCAGGCGGTTGGCGATGCGTCCGTTCCACTCCGCCACACGGTTGGCGTCCACGGGCTGACCGTCAAGCAGTGCATTCGAGATGGAGGCGGTCAGGTGCCCGTTGCTGACGCCCAGGTCGAGGCGGAAGGTCAGGCTGTCGGTCTGGTCGCTGTTCAGGCGCTTGCGTTCCGCGCTGACGTCGATGTAGCCCGACTGCAGCTGGACGGTCAGGTTCTGGATCAGCGGATCGGCGATGGCGGCCTGGATCTCGGACTGCAGGCTGTCGGCGGTCATACTGGTTTCGACCGTCAGCGAGCCGTCGGCATTGCGGGTGATGGTGGCAGCGCAGCCGCTGATCAATACGCCCAGCAGGCCAAAAACCAAGATGGAGACGATAAGTTTCAAATTGGAATTCATGTTTAACCTCCGAATGCTTGAAATACTTACATTCAATAGCATAGCACCCGCCTGTGAACGGGTTGCAACCCGGATGTTAATTCCGTGTAAATCTTGCCGGGTAATTATTCTGCTAATGGAGATCAAAAAGCGGATCGGACCTTATCTCCCAACTTGCTTGAAAATTACTTTCCTAATCTTGCCCTCTCTGTCTCGATCAGGCTTTCATCCAATTTCTTGAACAATGGCTCTGGCTGGTTCAACTTCTGCCCGGGTTTCAGATCGCTGGGCTGCCAGCGTAACTCTCCATTCGAGGGGGTGTAGCGCAGCCCCTTGTGCGTCCCAAGTGAATCGCGGATCTCTTCGACGTATTGCTCGCCAAATAGTGATGTTTCGTAGCCGAAGAAAGTGTGCAGCCGTTCAGACGTAAAGGGCAGGAAGGGCGCGAAGAGCACTTTGAGCGAGTCGATCGCTTTTAAGGCTGTGTAGACCGTCCTGGCGGCCTGGTCTTTGTCTTCCTTGATCTGCTTCCAGGGGGCCAGCGTGTCCAGATACTGGTTGACGGTTGTGGCCAGCTTCATCGCCTCGCCCAGGGCGGCGCGCAGCTTGACGCCTTCCAGCAGGGAACCAACGGATTCGAATCCGCTATCGATCACGGACAACAATTCCAGGTCAGCGGTGCGCAGCGTGGAGACATCCACCTCGGGCACGCGCCCGTCCCAATGCTTGTAGCAAAACGAGAGCACCCGGTTGGCCAGGTTGCCCCAGGTGGCCACCAGTTCGTTGTTGTTGCGGGCTACAAACTCAGCCCAGTCCCAGTCGCTGTCTTTCATCTCGGGCATATTGACCGTCAGATAGTAGCGCAGCGTGTCGGGGTCGTAACGGGTCAGCGCGTCGCGGCCCCAGACCGCCCAATTGCGGCTGCCGCTGATCTTGTGTCCCTCCAGGTTCATGAACTGGTTGGCAGGCACGTCATAGGGCAGGCTGAGCGGCTCATCTCCCTCGTCGAAAATCTTCAAGAATTCCTTGCCCGCGCCCATCAACTGGGCCGGCCAGAACGAGGTATGGAAGAAGATGTTGTCCTTGCCGATGAAGTAGAACTGCCGGGCGGCGGGATTGACCCACCACGCGCGCCAGGCTTCCGGAGTCCCGGAAACGGAGGCCCACTCGATGGCGGCCGAGAGGTAGCCGATGACGGCCTCGAACCAGACGTAGATGCGCTTGCCGGCTTCGGTCCAGCCCTCGACCGGGACGGGGATGCCCCAATCCAGATCGCGCGTGATCGCGCGTGGCTTGAGTCCCTCGGCCTCGATCTTGCGCAGCGATTCGCCGATGACCGTATCGCGCCAGTAGGACTGGCGCTCACGCAGAAACCCCTTGACCTCCGGCTCCAGCTTGGACAGGTCGAGGTAGAAATGCTCGGTCTCACGCAGCTCGAGCGCCCCGTCGCCGGTTTTAGCTTTCGGATTGAGCAGTTTCTCCGGTTCGAGCACGTTGCCGCAGTTGTCGCACTGGTCGGAGCGGGCGCCTTCGAAGCCGCAGATGTAGCAGGTGCCCTCGACGTAGCGGTCGGGCAGGAATTTCTCGGCCGAGGGCGAGTACCACTGCATGGATTTCTGCGTGAACATGAAACCGTTCTCTTTCAGCGCCAGGAAGATGGCCTGCGAAACCTTGAAATGATTCTCAGTGTGGGTGGAGGTGAACAGGTCGTAACTGATGCCGTAGCCCTGGAAGACTTCCAGGAAGGTATCGTGGAATTTCTTGTAGACTTCTTCGACTGGTTTGCCCTCGGCGTCGGCGCGGATGGTGACTGGCGTACCGTGTGAGTCGGTGCCCGAGACCATCAGCACCTGGTTGCCTTTCAGACGGTGGTAGCGCGCGACGATGTCACCGGGCAGGTGCGAGCCGGTGATGTTGCCGACGTGGATCTCGGCGTTGGCGTAAGGCCAGGCGATGGCGATCAGGATGTTTTCGGGCATGGTGAACTCCGTGATTTGAACTGCGAAACTCGCAAAGGTCGCAAAGAAAAACAAAATCGGTGCGTTCTTGGCGCTTTTCGTGTTGGGTATCTAATGCTTTCTGTGGTTGACGAATTCTAATACAAATAAAAAGGCCGTCCGCGTTATGGACAGCCCGAAGGATAACACGAAAAAGGAGCTACCTTGTTTCGTCCGTCGCTGCCCAGGTGCGGTTGCACATGGCCATAGGCATCGGCAGCATTCTTGTGCGAGGTAAGGAGTAGGACCGTTTATTCATTGAAAATAGTTTACGCGCTCGGTGTAGGATTGTCAATGGGTGGGTAAATCTTTCCCGAGAAGGCAGACGAATCGGAGGAAATTGCCGCTTGACAAGACCCATCATAATCCGTATAAAAATTTGAAATATTCGATATAGTGAATAATCCAAATAAGCGAATTTAAAAGGATAAGGTGTCATGCCCATCCCGCTCGGTCGTTAATGCATTCTCAAGGAATTGGAAAATAACCTGGCGGATATGTTTCCGCGCGCGAGCGCTAAAGAAAATCCTTGAACTGCCTGGCGAGCCTGCGCAAGGACATGCGCAGCATGACCGTCTTCGAATTGGACAGCAGGTTTTATATCCATTTGTAAGAAAGTTCCAAAATATTCTATGCTACACTGGTAATGGAAAAACTCTAATGTTTACTCTTCTTTGAAGAGAGGCAGGATGGACAAGTTAATCAATCGCACGACAATTCGATTTGCCTTTTTCGGGTTTCTTATCGGATTGTTATTCCTTATCGTTGTCACAATTTTGGTGTTGGGGAATCTGAATTTACCGTTTGCATGGTCTGGCATCACCAATTTGCACCAAACTGAACCCATGATTTGGGTGACCGATCTGGTTCCCTTTGTATTGGCGGTCATCGTCGGTATATTGAGCCGGGAAAGGGAGTTGATTAGGACAATTTCGGTTGGGAAGAAGGAATGGGAAGCCACCTTCGATGCATTTTCTGAACCGGTCTTCATTGTCGATGGGGATGGACGCCTTGTCCGTTGCAATCACGCCGTTATTGATAAACTGAATACCACCTATTCTTTCGTGATCGGGCGTCCGCTGACCGAGGTGCTGGCCATGGGGCAGGTGTCGCCAGAGATATTGCCGCTCGATCAGGTTGAGAGCGAATTTCTCTGGCTGGGTCGGATTTATGCTGTTTCGTCTCGCCCTATTCCGGCTAAAAATGGATTGGAACGCAAGTTATATATTTTCTACGATGTGACCGAACGAAAAAAGATTGAACTTGAGACACGTCGCCAAAAATTATATTTCGAGTCACTTGTGAAAAATAGCCCAGTCGCTACCGTAGTTTTGGATTACGAGGAAAATATAGTTATCTCAAACCCGGCTTTTGAAAAACTATTTGGGTATACGAGTCAGGAGGTTACCGGCTTCAAGCTGGATGATTTGATTACCACCGAGGCAACCCGCAAAGAAGCCGGTCAGTACACCCAGCAGGTGATCAATCAAGGCAATGTCCACACGATCGGTAAGCGCCGTCGCAAAGATGGCAGCCAGGTGGACGTGGAGATCTTCGGGGTGCCGATCGTAATCGACGGCAGCCAGACGGGTGCATTTGCCATGTACCATGACATCTCCGATATTGTCCGTGCCCGCCGGGAAGCGGAACAAGCCAATCGCGCCAAGAGTGAATTCCTGGCGAATATGAGTCACGAAATCCGTACGCCCATGAACGGCGTAATTGGTATGTTAGAACTTGCCTTGGATACGCCTTTGAACCCCGAGCAGCGGGATTATCTGCAGACCTCCCTGCAAAGCGCTGAAGCCCTGCTTTCGCTTTTGAATGACATCCTTGATTTTTCGAAGATCGAAGCGGGCAGGTTGGAATTCGAGACCATTAATTTCAACCTGCGCAACACGATCGAAGATATAGGGTACACACTTGCCAGTCGTGCCCAGGACAAGGGGCTGGAGTTGGCTGTGCTGATTCATCCAGATGTTTCATCGAATTTGCGTGGGGATCCGGGACGCTTGCGCCAGGTGTTGGTAAACCTGGTCGGCAACGCCATCAAATTTACACATCAGGGGGAGATTGTCATCAGCGCCGGCTTGGTTGAAGAGTCCGACAATTCTGCTACGATCCATTTTTCCGTAAAAGACACCGGTATCGGCATTCCGTTTGAGCGCCAGCAGGACATTTTCGAACGCTTTACCCAGGCAGATGGAACCACGACCCGTAAATATGGCGGGACGGGATTAGGCCTCGCCATCTCGATCCAACTGGTCCAGGGCATGGGTGGCAAGATGGGATTGACTAGCCAGCCGGGCGTTGGGAGCGATTTTTGGTTCGATATCACTTTTGAAAAGCAATCGCCTGATCAATTGGAATCTCCACGGCTCAACTTGGAACCAATCGATTTGCAGGGGGTTCGTATTCTGGGTGTGGATGATAACCAGACCAACTGTATGGTGCTGACGCACATCGTGGAAGGCTTCGGGTGCCGTATCCAGACCGTCGAAAGCGGTCCAAAGGCGCTCGATATGCTGCGCGCGGCACATCGTCAGAACGATCCCTATCGCGTGGTGCTCCTGGACATGCAAATGCCGGGTATGGATGGGGAACAAACCGCCAGGGCTATCAAAAGCGACCCTGCGGTCAAGGATGTCAAGATCATTGTGCTGACCTCGATCGGGGAACGCGGCGACGCAACCCGGTTTGAAGCGCTCGGTTGTTCGGGATATTTATTGAAACCGGTCAAGCAGCAAATGCTGTACGACGCCTTGCTGGCAGTCCTGGGCCGTAAAGATGAGCTGGATTCCAGCCTGATCACTCGCCACATCCTGTCTGAGCACCGTCGATCTGGCTTACGGATTTTGCTGGCCGAAGACAACCCGATCAACCAAAAGCTGGCGGTCGTTCTGCTGCAAAAGGCCGGATTCTCGGTCGATGCGGTTGAGAACGGGCTGGCGGCATTAGAGAGCATAAAATCGAATACCTATAACGCAGTCTTGATGGACGTGCAGATGCCCGAGATGGACGGGTTTGAAGCCACCCGGCATATCCGTACCTGGGAAATTGACCGCGGCCGGCATATCCCGATCATTGCCATGACTGCCCATGCCATGCAAGGCGATCGCGAAAAATGTTTGCAGGCCGGTATGGACGATTATATTTCCAAACCTATCGAAACGCGGGTGCTCTTCAGTGTGCTGGATCGCTGGATGGAAAGCATTCCACTGGACGGTCAGACCAGCCGCGCGGAGGTCCAGGACTACTCCTCAAGCGAAGACCTTTTTGCACCCGAACTGGAGGAAGGCTGGTTTGGAGAAAGCCAGCCAACCGAATCCCCCAAAGATGTAAAAGTTGCACCGTTTGTAATGCCTCCTCCTGACGAAAACAGATTACCGATCGATTTTGTGGATGCCCTGCCTCGCTTCGACAATGACCGTGAGTTTATGTTCGAGATGTGTGCTGAGTATCGAGAACATTTACCGGGCCGCTTGATCGAGATGCGGGCTGCCCTGGAAAAAAGTGATGCCACCAGCCTGTGCCGCCAGGCTCACAACCTTAAAGGAATTTCCCTGAATTTCAGCGCCAAACCGATTGCGGATGTTGCCCTGATGTTGGAAGAGATCGGCCAGCGGGAGGATCTGACACATGCGCCGGAATTAGTCGACAGGTTGGAGCAAGAAGTCATGCGAGTGGAAGAGTATCTTGCTGCGAATACCCCTGGGAAGGAGGCGTAATGCCACGGATTTTATGTATTGATGATGAACCGATCAACCACCAACTGGTTGGACGGGCACTGGAGGCCTTGGATTACCAGGTTGATTATGCTGGTAATGGGAAAGATGGTCTTGAAATGGCTCACACGACGAAACCAGACCTGATCATCACCGATGTCATGATGCCCGATATCACTGGGTATGAGGTTACCCGCATTTTGCGGCGCGAAACCCAATTTGCAACCACGCCCATCCTGGTGTTGACGGCCCAGACGGGCTTGCAGGATAAATTAAAGTCTTTCGAAGTGGGTGCGGATGACCATCTCACAAAGCCTTTCGAGGTCGAGGAACTGGTCGCCCGGGTGTCAGCTTTGCTGCGGCGTGCGGAAGCTTCTCAACGGCTGGTACCGGAACCGGTAAAAAATCTTCAAAGTGGGCAGTTGATCGCTATTCATAGCCTGCGGGGCGGCACGGGTTGTTCCTCGATGGCTGTCAATCTGGGCATTGGTTTGGAGTCGCTTTGGAAACAGCCCACGATTTTGCTCGATCTGACGATGACAGCAGGACAAGTGGCCTTGATGCTGAATATGACTTTGCGCCGTACCTGGGCCGACATCGCTCATTTTCAGCCTGACGAACTCGATTTGGATGTGATGCAATCCGTGATCAGCATTCATGAAAGCGGGCTCTCTTTTGTGGCCGCACCAACTTTCCCGACCCAGGCGGAGGCTCTGACGTCCAAAACACTCGCGGCCGCGTTGGGATTAATCAAAAACCAATACGAATATATCATCGCAGATCTCCCCCACGATTTTAGCGAACCGGCTCTGCAGGCGCTTGACGCGGCGGATATTATTTTGATGGTTGCCACACCGGATATGGCCTCGATTCGGGCGGTCAAAGCTGCCATGGACACATATTTGCAACTTGGTTATAACCAGGAAAAAATCAAATTATTGCTTAATGCCACCTTCCCTCATTCCGGATTGCCCAAAGATAAGATCGAATCCGCTCTGGGTCTGAAGGCAGTTGCCGTGATGCCTTACGTCCAGGATGTTTTTGTGGAAGCGATCAATTTCGGCAAGCCTGTGCTGCTCGAGAAACCTCATGAAAAGATCTCGAGTCTTCTGGAGGATTTTGCGTTTTATTTGAGTAAGCCAGAGCATAAAAAACAAAAACCCGCAAACCCAACCGAAGCCTGGCTGCGAGTCTACAAGCGATATCAAGCGCGTAGAAAATAAAGAGCTTTTCTGCTATCCAGCCTCCCTTGCAGAACAGGCTGTCCATGCGGACAGCCTGTTTGTTTATAGATACTCCTTGAGCTGCCTGGCACGCCTGGGATGCCTCAGCCTACGCAGCGCCCGCCCCTCGATCTGGCGGATGCGCTCGCGCGTCAGGCCAAACTTCTGCCCGACTTCTTCCAGGGTGTAGGCGGTACCGTCGTCCAGGCCAAAGCGCAGGCGCAGGATACGCGCCTCGCGCGGCGAGAGGGTTGAGAGCACTTCTTCCAGTTTTTCCTTGAGCATGGATTGGTAGGCGCTCTGCAATGGCGTGGGACTGAACTCGTCCTCGATGAACATGCCCAGTTCAGAATCTTCATCGTCGCCCACCGGGGATTCGAGCGAAAGCGGCAGCCAGGAGACTTTCATGATCCATTGCACCTTGCGCACGGTCACATTGACTGCCTCGGCCAGTTCCTCGATCGTCGGGGTGCGGCCCAGCTTTTGCTCCAGTTCGTGATTGGTCTTGTATAGCTGCCGGATGCGGTCAATCATATGCACCGGCACGCGGATGGTGCGCGCCTGATCGGCGATTGCGCGCGTGATCGTCTGGCGGATCCACCAGGTGGCGTAGGTCGAGAAGCGGAATCCACGGTGGTAGTCGTATTTCTCAACCGCCTTCATCAAACCCAGGTTGCCTTCCTGGATCAGGTCAAGGAAAGCCACCCCACGTCCCATATAACGTTTGGCAATGCTGACCACCAGCCGCGTGTTGGCTTTGATCAGGTGTTCGCGCGCCAGCACACCGTCCTGGATCATCGGCTCCAGCTTGCGGCGTACGGAGATCGTCTTGCGTCCGCTGGCTAAAAGCAACTCCTTTTTGGCGGCGCGCCCTGTCTCGATGCGGATGGCAATCGCCAGCTCCTCCTCGACTGAGAGCAACGGCACGCGGGACATCTCTTTCAGGTACAGACCGACGGTGTCGTCGCTCGAGATGGATTCGTCCAGATTGGGTTCAAATTCAAAAGCGGATGATTCGGTGTGGGCTGCGTCTGAATCGATCTCGTCCTCCGGGTCGACCACATCCACACCACGACGGCGTAGGGCGGTCAGCAGGACGCTCAGTCGTTCCGCATCCTGGGTGACATCCGGAAAGACTTCCATCAGGTCGTCAGTGGTCAGATAGCCCTGGACACCTGCCTTTTCGAGCAGCATATCCAGAGCAATTTGTCGTTTTTGCCGTCCTGCGTGAGCCAAAAAACCCTCCTGTCCCGGCAGCTTTGGTTTATTTGTCCAATAAATCTTTGAGCACCGAGAACGGTGATTCATCCATTTCAGGCTGGTGGCCGCAGTCACGCTGGTTCAGGTTCTCTCCGCAGACCAAGCACAGGCCTTTACAGTCTAGCTTGCAGATGGGGTTGATAGGTATTTCCAGAAGTGCATACTCGCGGATCAAAGGCGCGAGGTCAACCTGGGCATCCTCTGGCAGCAGCAGGCCCAATTCGGCGACGTTCCTGCGGGTGAAGGCAAACAGTTCAGTCATCGTCCACTGGATGTTGCCGTAGAAATCCGTCAGGCAACGCACACATTGCATGCCGAAATCGGCCGAAAACTCGCCCTGTAAAATCAAACCCTGTGGGGTGTGGCCAAAGGTTGCAACTCCATTGAAATGACGTAAATCCAGATCACCATCGATCTGGATTTCTTCGAAATCGAACGGAAATTCATGGCTGTACCCGACCGGTTGCTTGATCAGGAAACCAACATTAAGTCGGAAAGGGCGACGGGGAATAGTCACGATGTTAACCCGTAACGTTAAAGAAATAGCACGTTCATTCTAGCACATTCGACTCGGCACGTCAAGCTTGTTTCGTATAATCAAAATAAATGGCGTGACGAGCTAAGCCTGAGATTGTTGGCTCTCAAGCGGGTCTGCCTTGCCCCGCTTGCGCTGGTTGACCAGGTAAATCCCGAACAAGACCAGCAACCCGCCGCAGGCCTGGTTTACGCTCAGCAACTCTCCCAGCAGAACGACTCCCAGAATGGCGGTAACCACCGGTTGCCCGAGCAGTGTGACCGAGACGTGGGCAGCCTGCAGATGCCCCAGCGCGTAGTTGATCGCCACCCAACCGATTACCTGCGCGAACAGTCCCAGGCCGAGCAGGGCCAGCCAGGTCTGTCTGGAAAAACCGGTCAACTGCGTACCGGTCAGCAAATTGAATGGCAGCAGCACCAGCACCGCAGTGGTCAAATAAACAGCATTGAAGGTCAGTGTATCGACTCGCATGCGGGCGCGCTGGGTGGTCAACAAGTAAGCGGCGTAGAACAGGCTGGAAGCGATGGCCAGCAGATCGCCAAGGTTGAAATGCAGCAGGCGCCAGGCATCCCCGCCGACGATGACAACCATTCCAGTCAGCGCGGCAAATAATCCCAGCCAGTAACGGCGCGGCAATTTCTCGTGAAAGAGGAACAGAGCACCCAGTCCAACCCACAGCGGGGCGTTGTTGGCCAGCAGGGTGGCGTTGGCGGCAGTCGTCAGCAGAATGCTGGTGTTCCAGAGCGTCAGATCCAGGGCAAAGAACAATCCGCCCAATACGACCCATTGCAAGTCACGCCAGGCCGGGGGCGGACCAGATCTGCGCAGCAGCCACAAGGGGACCAGCACCAGGGCGGCGATGGCCACGCGATACAGCGCTGAGACGGGTCCCGGCAGGTTGGCGAACTTGACCAAAATGGCCGATGTACCGATGCAAAATACCCCAAGAGCCAGCGCCAGATAAGCAGATAGATTGGGTGGTAATGGCTTATTCATGAATGCGATCCGGCAGCCTTCGTTTCCCCACCAGTGTTCTTTTGTTTAATACGTGAAATTCAATCACACTTGTCGATCGACAATGTAGCGCGCCAAGCCTGCCAGCGCCTCGCGCTCCACGCCGGCTTGGAAGGGCGCCAGCAGCGCCAAGGCGCGCTCGACTGCCTGCTCCGCTTCCACCATCGCCTGCTGGATGGCATCGCTGGTGCGGATCGACTCGACCAGCCGCTCCATGCGTTCACGGTGCCCCCAACCGCCCTCTTCAAGCAGTCGTACATCCGAGTCGTCGGGGTGGGTTTCGGTGTAGTAGATCGCCGGGAGCGTGACCAGCCCCTGCAACAAATCCGAACCGACCGGTTTGCCGACCGCAGCCTGCTCGCCGGTGAAGTCCAGGATGTCGTCCACGATCTGAAAGGCCATGCCGGTCTGATAGCCGAACTGCCGCATGGCTTCGATTGTGTCGTCATCTGCCGGGCTGACCATGGCGGCCGCGCGGGTGCACATTTCGAACAACGATGCCGTCTTGGCATAAATGCGCTGGTAATAGTTCTCGCGGTTGATCAAACCCCGACTGGAAAACAACTGTGTCAATTCGCCGTTGACGATGACCGCCAGCGTCTCGGCGAATAGTTTCATCAGGGGCAGGTGATCGGTCTCGGCCGCCAGTTTGGCGGCACGGGCGAAGATGAAATCGCCGGTCAGCACTGTTGCGGCAGGCGACCAACGCGCATTGATGGTGGGCGTACCGCGCCGCAGCAGCGAGCCGTCGATCAAGTCGTCGTGTACCAGCGTGGCAGTATGCAGCATCTCGACCGCCGCGCCCAGAGTCACCAGCCGCTCGGGATCTCCCCCCAGCATATTGCCGGTCAGCAATACCAGCGTCGGGCGGACGCGTTTGCCGCCTGCAACCAGCAGGTGCTCCAACGCGGCGCGCAGGTCAGGATGGCGATCGTCCGCTTGGGCGCGCATGCGTTCTTCGACCAGTCGGACTTGTTCTTGGACAGGATTGAGAAAAGTGACAGTATTCAAGCCGTCTCTCCCCAGGAAAAAAGCCGGGCAGCATTCGCGCTGCTGACCATGGCTACGTCCTCCAGGTTGCGGGAATGTAACTGGGCAATTTTATCAGCAATTTCACCAACAAAGGCCGGTTCATTGCGAGCTCCCCGATGAGACTGTGGAGCGAGGAATGGCGCGTCTGTTTCGATCAATAAAGATTCGAGCGGTAGTGCCGATATGACCTGCTGTCGTTGTTGGGCGTTTTTGTAGGTGACGGGACCGGTGACACCGATGCGGAATCCAAACCGGATCGCGGCCTGGGCTGTGTCCAGATTTCCGGCGAAGGAATGCAACACCCCGGGCCGTTCAACCAGCGGGCTGGAACGCCGCCGCAGGTCGGATACCCATGCCTCGATGATCTCGAGCGTATCCTCGGCGCATGGACCGTGATCGGCGTCGCCCTTCTCGCGCAGGTGGATCACGACCGGCAGGCCAAGTTCACCTGCCAGATCGAGCTGCTCGCGCAGCACCTTGTGCTGGTGGTCGTGCGGGGCCGCGTCCCAGTAGTAGTCCAGGCCGATCTCGCCGACGGCGACCACCTTGAAGCTGGCGGCCAGTTCACGCAGAGCGGGAATCGTCTGTGGGTCCCAGGTCAGTGAGTCGGTCGGGTGGATTCCGATGGCGGCGTAGAGCATGGGCAGGCTCTCGGCCAGCTTAACCGCTTCCCGGCTGGATTTGAGCGTGATCGAGGGGATCAGAATCCGAGCGACGCCCGCCTTGCGGGCGCGGTCGATCACCGCCTCGCGGTCGGAGTCGAATTTTTCGAAATCCAGGTGGCAATGGGTGTCGGTCAGTTCCATTGATCTATGTAAACGGTCTGTGAGAACGGGCCAGGCTTGCACGGCCTCGCCCGTGATGACATCATTTCAATCCGGCAATTTTTAAGCCGTCCTGCAGGATGGCCTGCACCTTGTCTTTGTGGGTGGTCTCGGTGTAGACACGCATGATTGGCTCGGTGCCGCTGAAGCGGATCAGCAACCAGCCACCATCTTCCAGTTTGAACTGGAAGCCGTCCACGGTGATCAATTCGGTAACTTTAAGCCCGCCGATGGTGGCAGGATTGGCGGCCAGGATCTTCTCCTCACGCGTCTTGCGGTCGCCCTTAAAGGGTGTGTCGATGCGGTCGTAATAGTGCGGACCACCGACCTTGGCGAACAGGTCCTCGAGCAGCTGGGTGGGTTTCTTACCGGTCTTGACCATGAAATCGAGCATATACAGGCCAGCCAGGATGCCGTCGCGCTCAGGGACGTTGCCGCGGAAGGCGTAGCCGCCCAATTCCTCGCCGCCGATCAGGGCATCGGTCTCGAGCATTTTGGGCGCTACATATTTAAAGCCCACGCCTGTTTCGTAGACCGGCACGTCGTACAGCTTGCCAAGCTTGTTGAGCATGGTAGTCGTGGAAAGTGTCTTGACGATCGGGCCGCGCAAGCCGCGGATCTCGAGCAGGTAGTAAGCCAGCAGGCCGAAGACTCGCAATTGGTCGACGAAATGACCGTTCTCGTCGCCCACGCCGAGGCGGTCGGCGTCGCCGTCAGTGATCAGCAGCACGTCGGCCTGGTGGTCGAGCGTGGCCTGCAGGCCGACATCCACGTTGGGCGGGATCGGTTCCGGGCGCTTCATCTCGGGGAAGATCGGGTTGCGCACATCGTGGATCTCGTAGACCTTGGTCTTTCCACCTGCCAGCAAGCTGGTGAACCAGCCCGCGCCGTTGCCCCACATGGCATCTACCATGACGGTCAGCCCGGCGTCTTTGATGGGTTGCAGGTCGATCAGGTCTTTGAGATGTGCGATGTAGTCGATCGAAGCGTCGAATGTCACGATCTTACCGGCGGTTTCGGCTTCCTTGTAGGCCAGGCGTTTGACGTCGGACACGTCGGCCGGGATGGAAGCTTCGATCTTTTTCAAGCCGTCCGGATCGATTGCGCCGCCGTGTTCGTCGCGGACTTTGAAGCCGTTATCGGTGGGCGGATTGTGCGAGGCGGTGATGTTGACCGCGCCGGCTGCTTTTTTGGCGACCACCGCGTACGAGATGACCGGGGTGGGGGTCGGACCGTCGGTCAGGTAGACTTTCAGGTCATTGGCAGCCAGCACTTCCGCCACGGCGGCGGCAAAGTGCTCGCTGTCGAAGCGTTTATCGTAGCCGACCACGACCCAGGCGTTCTTTCGTCCCAGGTCGAGTAAATAGGAGGCAAATCCCTGGGCACAGCGGCGAACGGAGTCGAAGGTATAGTCCTCGGCGATCTGTCCGCGCCAGCCGTCGGTGCCGAATTTGATGGTAGTAGACATAAAAAACTCCCGTAAAAGGACTTTGACGGGAGAATTATAACAGAGGCGTGAACGGCAGACGACCACCCGGGATGCAAATGGTAAAAATGCCGCAAAGCGGTATAATCGTCCCACTATGTCCGACCGCATTTATCTTGATTACGCTGCCACCACGCCAGTCGATCCGCGCGTGCTGGCGGCGATGCAGCCTTATTTCAGCGAAACCTTCGGCAACCCGTCCTCGGTCCACCGCTATGGACAGCAGGCCGAGGCTGCCGTGGAAGAAGCCCGCGAGACGGTCGCGCGGGTCCTGAATTGCCAGCCGCAGGAAATCGTCTTCACCTCCTGCGGTTCCGAATCCGACAACCTGGCGCTGCGCGGTGCGGCGTTGGCCGCCCGTAAGGCCCGTGGCGCGCAGCGGATCTTGACTGCGCGGACTGAACATCACGCCGTCAGCAAGACCGCCGAGCAATTGACCGAATACTACGGTTTCCAGCTTGAGTGGCTGCAGGTTGACGAGTACGGCATGCTCCAGCCCGATACCCTGGCTCAGGCACTGAGCGACGATACGGCTGTAGTCTCGGTTATGTACGCCAATAACGAGATTGGTACGCTCAATCCGGTCACAGAGCTGGCCGCACTTTGCCGCCAGCAGGGCGTGGTCTTCCACACTGATGCAGTCCAGGCTGCTTCCTACCTGCCAATCGATGTCCAGGCTTTGGTGGGCGTGGACTTGATGTCGCTGGGGGGGCACAAGTTCTACGGCCCGAAGGGCGTCGGTGCGCTGTATGTGCGCGCGGGGACGCCGCTCGTTTCCCATCTGACCGGCGGCGGGCAGGAGTTTGGTTTGCGGGCCGGGACGCAGAATGTGCCCTACATCGTCGGCTTTGCCGAGGCGCTGCGTTTGGCGCACGAGGAACGCGAGGCGCGTCTGAGGCAGGTTCGACCGCTGCGCGACCGGATCATCGGCCGGGTGCTGGAGGAAATCCCCGATTCACGCCTGACCGGCCATCCCGATCAACGCCTGCCTAACCATGCCAGCTTTGCCTTCAAAGACCTGGACGGCAACCTTTTACTGCAAATGTTGGATGCGTCCGGCTTTGCCTGCTCGTCCGGCTCAGCCTGCAAAACGGGTAATCCTGAACCGAGCGAGGTCATGTCCGCGATCGGTCTTTCACGCGATTGGGGCCTGGGCTCCCTGCGCGTTACGCTGGGTACGCACACCACGCCGGAACAGGCAGAGCAGTTTTTGGATGTGCTTCCGGGTCTGGTCGCAAAGACACGGTCCCTGCGTTAACACAAGGGCACGAAGCGCACAAAGAAAAAGCTGTATGCGCCTGTGTGTCCAGCGTGGTTGAAAAGGATTTAAATGACCAAAGTTGTCGTTGCCATGTCGGGAGGAGTGGACTCCTCGGTCGCCGCTGCCCTGCTCAAACAACAGGGATATGATGTCATTGGTATGATGCTGCGGCTGTGGTCCGAGCCCGGTAAGGAAGACTCCAACCGCTGCTGCACACCTGACGCGATGGCGCTGGCCAGGCGCGTGGCCGCCAAGCTGGACATTCCATTTTACGTAGTGGATGCCAAACAGGTCTTCCGCGAGACGGTGGTGCAATTCTTCGTCGACGAGTACGCCCGCGGTGTGACGCCCAACCCTTGCCTGGTGTGCAACCGTCAGATCCGCTGGTCGTTCCTGTTCGAGCACGCCCTGGCCCTGGATGCTGACTTCATGGCGACCGGTCACTATGTCAAACTCGAAACCCAGCCTGCGGGACACAGGCAATTATTGCGCGCAGTGGATCGCAGCAAAGACCAGTCTTATGTGCTGCATGTGCTGACGCAGGACAAGCTGGCGAAGGCGCTCTTTCCGGTCGGGGACTATCCCAAGGACGAGATTCGGCGCCTCGCTTCCAGTTTCGGCCTGCCGACCGCCTCCCGCGCCGACAGCCAGGATCTGTGTTTCCTGGCGGGTGGGGATTACCGGGATTTCTTACACCGCAATGCGCCGGGGATCGCGCAGCCCGGCCAGATCGCGGACCGCGCCGGCCGTATTTTGGGCCAGCACCAGGGTTTGGTTAATTACACCATCGGCCAGCGCAAGGGACTGGGGATCGCTAATCCCCTCCCGTTGTATGTGCTGGACAAGGACGCCTCCAGTAATATGCTGATCGTCGGCACAGCCGATGAATTGGGTCAGCGTGCGCTGCTGGCGACAGGGATCAACTGGAATTGTGGCGAGCCTCCGCGCGAGCCGTTTCGGGCTGAGGC
This sequence comes from uncultured Chloroflexia bacterium, assembly GCA_963790075.1. GTDB lineage: Bacteria > Chloroflexota > Anaerolineae > Anaerolineales > Villigracilaceae > CAYOUV01. The sequence goes on along the minus strand of CAWBNG010000005.1, from coordinate 215,118 downwards.
CAAGATTCGCTACACCGCCCGCGAAGCCTGGGCCGAGGTCATGCCGCTCGAAAACGGGACCCAGGTCCGGGTTGCGTTCGACGAGCCGCAGCGCGACATTACTCCGGGACAGGCGGTCGTCTTTTATAATGAAGATCTTGTCGTTGGTGGTGGAATTATTCAGTCAACCTGAGGAAAGTCACACATGACCATACCATCGTTATTGATCGGATTGCTGATCTCGACCTTGTATGGTGCGCTGTTCCATATTTGGCGGGGTGGGGGCTTGGGGCGATTGTTTCTCTTTATCCTGCTCGGATGGGTTGGATTCTGGGGCGGGCAGGTACTGGGGGATGTCCTGGGCTGGACCTTCCTGCCGCTCGGACCGCTGAAATCTTGGATTGGCAACCCTCGGCAGCCTGTTGGTATTGCTGGTGGGTTCGTGGCTCAGCATGATCGAAGTCTCACGTGTGGCTGGGGACGATTGACAAGCGGCCTTAGGCTTGACGCATCCCTCGAATCCTGATAGACTTCTGCCCCGTTACCTGGTTTCCGTTGAAGCCAAGTTAATAATGTATTTCTTAGCAGACCTTGCCCTTGACATGAGGCTTTGGTATAATCCCCCTGCTTAAAAGGCAGGCAATTCCTCGCCGACGTAGCTCAATCGGCAGAGCACCCGCCTTGTAAGCGGGAGGTTACGGGTTCGATTCCCGTCGTCGGCTCAGCATCTGCTGGGCACCTGGTTGGTGGTTGGCGTTCAGGGCCGGAAACAACTCTGAACTCGAGCCAGCAACTTACAACCAAATAAATGGGCGGTTACCCAAGTGGCCAACGGGGACTGACTGTAAATCAGTTGGCAAAAGCCTTCGGAGGTTCGAATCCTTCACCGCCCACTCCCTGGCCAGCAGGCATGTGGGAACTTACACATACGCCCTCATAGCTCAGATGGTAGAGCACGTTCTTGGTAAGAACGGGGTCATGGGTTCAAATCCCATTGAGGGCTCTATTGCTGGCTGATTTACTTTGTCATAAAAGGAGAAATAGCGATGGCGAAGCAGAAATTTGAGCGGACGAAGCCGCACCTGAACGTAGGGACGATGGGACACATCGACCACGGGAAGACGACGCTGACAGCGGCGATCACGAAAGTATCGCAGATGTTAGGGTTTGGAGATTACCGTGCTTTCGACACGATCGACAATGCGCCGGAGGAGAAAGCGCGCGGGATCACGATCAACATTGCGCACGTGGAGTACGAGACCGAAAAGCGGCACTATGCGCACGTGGACATGCCCGGGCACCGGGACTACATCAAGAACATGATCACGGGGGCGGCGCAGGTAGACGGAGCGATTCTGGTGGTAGCAGCGCCGGACGGGCCGATGCCGCAGACGCGGGAGCACGTGTTGTTGGCGCGCCAGGTGGAAGTGCCGGCGATCGTGGTGTATTTGAACAAGATCGACCAGATGGACGATCCGGAACTGCTGGAACTGGTGGAGCTGGAACTGCGCGAGCTGCTGAACGAATACGGGTTTCCTGGGGACACGACGCCGATCGTGCGCGGGAGTGCCCTGAAGGCGCTGGAGAGCACGAGCACGGATCCGCTGGCGCCGGAGTACGAGAGCATCCGCGAACTGCTGCGGGTGGTGGACGAGTACATACCGGAGCCGGTGCGCGAGTTGGAGAAGCCGTTCCAGATGCCGATCGAGGACGTGTTCTCGATCAAGGGGCGCGGGACGGTGGTGACAGGACGCATCGAGCGCGGCAAGATCAAAGTCGGGGAACCGGTGGAGATCGTGGGCTTGCATGAGAAGAGCAGGAACTCGGTGGTGACCGGAGTGGAGATGTTCCACAAGCAACTGGACGATGGTCAGGCCGGAGACAATGTGGGCTTGCTGCTGCGCGGGATCGAGCGCACGGACGTGGAGCGCGGAGAAGTGGTGGCCAAGCCGGGTTCGATCACGCCGCACAAGAAATTCCTGGCGGAAGTGTACGTGCTGAAGAAAGAGGAAGGTGGGCGGCACAAAGCCTTCTTCAGCGGGTATCGGCCGCAGTTCTACATTCGGACGTTGGACGTGACGGGCGACATCGCCTTGCCGGAGGGGGTGGAGATGGTGATGCCTGGAGACAACGTGAACCTGACGGTGGAACTGATCGTGCCGGTGGCGTTGGAGCAAGGGCAGAAGTTCGCTATCCGCGAAGGTGGCCTGACGGTGGGCGCGGGTGTTGTTACCAAGATTATCGAATAGTTAGGAGCGTGGTCTCGAAGAGACCCGATTGAAAGCGTATGGCATCCAGAAAGAAAGACGTTCGCCCTGTGGTCACGCTGGCTTGCAGCGAATGCAAGGAGCGTAATTATACAACCGAGAAGAACCGACGCAACGATCCTAATCGGCTGGAGTTCAATAAATATTGCCCTCGCTGCCGAAAGCATACGTTGCATCGCGAGACAAAATAGTATGATGTGGCAGGGGCGCAAGCGCTTGCGCTCCTGTTCAACATAGGCCAGTAGCTCAATTTGGTAGAGCTCTCGTCTCCAAAACGAGTGGTTGTGGGTTCAAGTCCTGCCTGGCCTGCCTGGAAGGCGACGCCGTCTTTAAGGCGGCGTTTTAGCCGTAAAAATGAGCAAGGAGTTCAGCTTGGCTGACAAGAAGGAATCCAAGAAACAGAACGCTATCCAACGTTACTTCCGTGAAACGGCCGGAGAACTGCGCAAAGTGTCCTGGCCCACCCGGCAGGAAGCGACGAATCTGACGATCATCGTCATCGTGGTTATGGTGTTCATGGGCTTATTCCTGGCGTTGACAGATGTCATTGCTGCCCGGTTGATGAACCTGGTGTTAGGAATTTAGTCAACGGTTTGCCTGGAATTGAGGTATGTAATGGACGTGCAGGAACCTGAAGAGCAGATGGATCCGATCGAAGAACCGATCGAACCGGCTGAGTCGCCCGAGGCGACCTCGGACGAGGCTGCTTTAAGCGAAACGCCGGAAGAAGCACCCGCTCCTGAGGTACCTGCATCGGAAGAGACTGCCGAGGCCGGTCCCACTCTCGATGGCGAAGAAGCGGTCGAACCGGCTGAGGCGCCCGAGGCGAGCTCGGACGAGGCGGCCATAAGCGAAACGCCGGAAGAAGCAACCACCCCCGAGACGCCTGTTCTGGAAGAGACTGTCGAGGCCGAGGCCATTGTCGATGGCGATGAACCGATCGAACCGGCAGACGATTCAGAGGCCATCTCGGAAGGTGCGACGGTAAGCGAAGAGCCGGTCGATGAAGAACTCAAAGAAGGACAGGCAGCCTGGTACGTAATCCATTGTTATTCGGGTTACGAAAATAAGGTGCGCCATAACCTGGAACAGCGCATAGAAACCATGGGCATGAAGGACAAGATCTTCGATGTCGTGGTACCCACGCAGGAAGAGATCGAAGTCCGCGACGGTAAGCGCCGTACCGTGGAGCGTCATATCTTCCCGGGTTATGTGCTGGTCAACATGGTCATGTCTGAAGAATCGTGGTATGTGGTTCGCAATACGCCGGGCGTGACCGGTTTTGTTGGCATGGGCACACAGCCTACGCCGCTGCGACAAGAAGAAGTCTCGCAGATCGTCAGGCGCATGGAAGCCGAAGCACCGACGGTCAAGGTGACCTTTAAAGTGGGCGAGCGTGTGCGCATCGTCGATGGCCCCTTCAATGATTTCCGCGGTATGGTCTCCGAGATCGACATGGAGCGTACAAAAGTGCGCGTGATGGTTTCTTTCTTCGGACGCGAGACACCGGTAGAATTGGATTTCTTGCAGGTCGAGAAAGCATAATTTTGACGATAACAGGCCAGTGCTGGTCCTGAAGTTAGTAGAAGGACCTGGCCTGATACGTGGGAGGGTCTCCCGTAATGACCCGCTAAAACCACAACGTACCGTGAAAAATTTCCGGTACAAGGAGTAAAAATGGCAAAGAAACTGAAAGCAGTTGTACGATTACAGATCGAGGCCGGGAAGGCAAATCCTGCGCCGCCCATCGGCCCGGCTTTGGCTGGGCATGGGATTAACATCATGGCCTTCTGCAAGGAATACAATGCCCGCACGTCCAATCGTCCGGGCGAGGTCCTTCCAGCGGAGATCACTGTCTTTACCGATGGTTCGTTCACTTTTGTCCTGAAAACTTCGCCCGCAGCGGTCTTGCTGCGCAAGGCGGCCAAAGTTGATAAAGGTTCGGGTGTGCCGAATAAAGAAAAGGTCGGCAAAGTAACCCGCGCTCAGGTGCGCGAGATCGCTGAAATCAAAATGAAAGATTTGAACGCGATCGATATCGAAGGTGCAATGCTCCAGATTGAAGGCACAGCCCGCAGCATGGGGATTACGGTCGTAGACTAGACTGGTGGGAGGGTCGCGTTGAACGACCCGTTTGGACCACGGAGGATATCATGGCGAAACACGGAAAGAAATACGAGGCCGCCAAGGCCAAAGTCAACATTGATCAACTTTATGAGCCGCGTGAAGCTGTTGCGCTGGCAAAAGAAACTTCGATTACCAAGTTCGATGGCACTGTGGAAGTGCACATGCGCATGGGCTTGGATCCGCGCCAGGCTGATCAACAGGTGCGCGACGTAGTCAACCTGCCGCATGGATTGGGTAAGTCCGTCCGCGTACTGGTCTTTGCAGCCGGTGAGGGCGCGACCCTGGCGCGCGAGGCGGGCGCCGACCTGGTGGCTGACGACGACGAGACGTTGAACCAGGTCCAGGCCGGGATGACGGATTTCGACGTGGCAATATCCACGCCGGACATGATGGGTAAAGTCGGCCGCCTGGGCCGGGTGCTGGGTCCGCGCGGACTCATGCCAAATCCCAAGGCGGGTACTGTTGTCAATCCCGAAGACCTGCCACGGGCGATTGAAGAGGCCAAGGCTGGTCGCGTGGAGTTCCGCCTGGACAAGACTGCCAACATCCATGTGTCGGTTGGCAAGGCCTCGTTTGAAGAACAAAAACTGTTTGAGAATTTTGCGGCGCTGATGGAAGCCCTCAAGAAGGCCAAGCCGGCTGGCGCGAAAGGCATATACATCAAACACATCACAATCACAACCACGATGGGTCCTGGCATCAAGATCGATCCCAACCAGGCCCTATCCATCGAGGTGAGCGGGTAAAATACCCGATAACCAAACAAGCCACTTCGCCGATGACGGCGGGTGTCCTGCGCTGGCCCCCGGAACGAAGCAATCGGTCAGTCGAGGGACTTAATTCCCTGCTCAGGTGAAGACTGAAAGAGAATAGCAGCCCGTTTGGGCTGGGACGCTCACCAAAGTCTTTGCCTGGAAGTAGTGGCAAAGACTTTTTAATGAAAGGAGGTGAATGTCCTTTGGCTATTTCGAAACAACGTAAAAATGAAGTGTTGGATCAGTATAAAGAGTGGTTAAAGCAGAGTCAGTCTGTGATCCTGGTGGAATACACCGGCGTTACGATGAAGGATATGGATGCAATCCGCGCCAAAATCCGCGAAGCGGATGGCGAGTTCCATGTCATCAAGAACACCCTGGCAAAACTTGCATTTGAAGAACTTGGTTTACCGCTTCCTGAAGACTATCTGGAAAACAGTACGGCTGCCAGCTTTGCCTTTACTGACCCGGCGATGACTGCGAAAGCCCTGGCCGATGCGAGTAAGGGTGTTGAAGCGATCAAGGTCAAGGGTGGTTTCCTGGGTAGTGAACTCTTAAATGCTTCCCAGGTCAAAGCCCTGTCTGATCTGCCCCCATTGCCTGTCGTCCAATCACAGTTGCTGGGCGTCTTGCAGGCTCCGGCTGGCAAGCTGGTCCGCACGATTGCGGAACCTGCGCGATCGCTGGCATCCGTATTCCGGGCTTACTCGGAACAATCCGCGGCCGCGGCGTGATCGGCTTGAATATCACGCAACACTAAAAATATTATCGCTATCAAGCAAGGAGTTTAAAATAATATGGCTGCAAATCTCGAAAAATTGGCCGATCAACTGAGTGAGCTCTCTGTGATCGAAGCTGCTGATCTGGTCAAGTTACTGGAAGAAAAATGGGGTGTTTCTGCTGCTGCCCCGGTCGCTATGGCTGCGGCGGGTGCACCCGCTGGTGGCGCCGCCGAGGCTGTTGAAGAGCAGACCGAATTCGACGTGGTTATAAAAGATGCTGGCCCCAAGAAGATCGAGGTCATCAAGGTCATTCGCCAACTGACCAGTTTGGGTCTGGGCGATGCCAAGACCATGGCTGAGACGGCTGGTGGCAAAGTGCTGACCCAGGTTGGCAAGGATGCCGCTCAGGACGCTAAAAAGAAGCTCGAAGAAGCTGGCGCCGTCATCGAACTGGCATAAGTTCAATTTGCCAGAAGTAACAAAAAGACGGCTCGTTTTTGAGCCGTCTTTTTTAGTAATGGCATAGGATCTTAGACTGCCGTTGTGGCTACCTTGCGGATGACCATGACCACTTTGCCCTTGATTTCGAGCGGTTCAGCTTTGTCGATCATGATCGGATCCATGGTTGGATTGGCAGGCTGCAGGCGGTAGCCTTCTTTTTCCTTGTAAAAGTATTTGAGCGTGGTCTCGTCGCGGGACGGCAACCAGACAGCCACCATATCGCCGTTCTTGGCTTCGGCATTGCTGCCAACCTTGCGCATGATGACGATATCGCCATCGTTGACCATTGCGTCGATCATCGAGTCGCCTTGCACTTCCAGGGCGAAGAGTTCGGCGGGTTTGTCGCGCGCAGAAAGCAGCGATCGGGCGATGTCCACGGTCGTGTCAGCGTCGTAATAGTTGAAATCCGAAGCCGGGACAGGTACTGGGGCGCTGGCTGCGATGCGGCCGACGACCGGTATCTTGAGCATTTCACCGATGAGATTGGCACCAACCAGGCGCACACCACGTGATATCTTGCGATCGCGTTCGATCATCCCCATCTTTTCGAGCTGGTCGAGATAGTAATTGACCACCGAAGTAGAAGAGATGCCGGTGTTTTCTCCAATCTCGCGAATGGAGGGCGGGTATCTGTTTGCGGTCTGGTACGACTTGAGGAATTCGAGGATTTTTTGGTGCCGCTCGCTCAAGCCTCTGCTTTTTCTGGCCATCATCATAGCTACCTCCTGAGCATTAGTCGCTCATTTGTGCTAACATAATACACGAACATGCGTTCTGTGTCAAGGCCCTGAGTCAACGGATTTTAAGGTTAAATCCACACCGGGAGCATTGCCCTGTTTAGATCGGTACCAGGATGACCCGGTTTTTGAGATGCGGGATGGTTCACCGCACTCTCCACCCGTTGCGGAATCCAGGCTTCTTCCTAGGATAGGTGAAACCAGTCAAAAAGGAGGTTGCGTAGTAAGAAACCGTTGGGGATATCGAGGGGAGCAGATCATAGCGAATCCTGAATGGATCAGCACCAAACTCGTCATTATCCATGTTCCGTGCAAAATATCGCCGGATTCGTAAATGGATATTAAAAAAATTTATATTAACTTCAATAAAATAAAACAAAACCTTGACTTATTTTCCCGAATGCGTATAATGTGTTTAGATTTCTGTTTCGGCATTCGAAAGGAGGGACGGCCATGTTTTTGAATGATACTTCCTTTAGTTTGTATCGAATTTACCAGCGCGAGTTGCTGGCTACAGCAGATTTAAGCCCGCGGCTCAAAATTCTATCGCGTTTTCCACCCACTAGCGTGAGGAGGCTAAAATAAATCCTGCTCTGACACGTTGCCCGGTTTGCCAGAATGAGCTGATCGTCACGCGCCTGTATTGCCAGGTTTGCGACACGACAGTCGAGGGACGTTTCACCCAAGGGACTTTCGGCAACCTGAGTGCCGAACAGCTTGAGTTTATCGAAGTTTTTGTACGTTGTGAAGGTAAGATCAACCGCATGGAAAGCGAGTTGGGACTGTCGTACCCGACCATTCGCAATCGCTTGCATGAGGTGATTCGCGCTATGGGCTACGAACCTGGCAAGGACGAACCATCCGATCTCTCGGATGACATCAGGCGCAATATCCTGGAGGACCTGGACTCCGGTAAGATCTCGCCTGAGGATGCCATGCGCATCCTGCGCGGAGAGGAGCAATAGCGTGCGACACCAGACCTTAGCCACGGTTGCCAATCCCAGCGTAACGATCCAATCTGTACCCGGGGACTTACGTGTTGTCGGGTGGGAGCGACAGGAAATTTCCGCCCGGACCAATGACGAACTACTCGAATTAAACCAGGATGCTGATCATTTTGAGCTGACTTGCGATGGGGACCTGATCCTGTCCTTGCCACGCGATGCCAGCCTGACGGTTGTGTCAGCCGAGGCTGATGCGAATATCCGCGGCCTGCGGGGTGCGATCTTGCTTCAGACCGTGGGCGGGGACCTGGCTTTGCGAGACGTCGGTCCGGTCCAAATCGAAAACGTCAGCGATGATCTGGCTTTGCGCGGGGCGCATGGGGACGTTGAAATCGGCCAGGTGGCTGGTGATATCTCCCTGCGGGATGTCCACGGCAACCTTCAGCTTGAAAATGCCGCGGATGATCTGTACTTGCGCAATGTGCAAGGTAACCTGACCGGAACAGTGGCTGGGGATGCTGTGATGTTCCTGGAGCCAAAATCCGAGTTGAGTTACAGTTTGAACTCAGGTGGTGATATCCTGCTGCGCCTGCCCAAAGACGCCGATGCGGAATTGAAACTCACTGCTGGTTCGGCGGAAGCTATACAGGTGAATTTGCCAAACATAGTCGAAGCAAAGGGTGACAAGGTTCAAAATATCACCTTGGGAAAAGGTGCAGCTAAGATCACCTTGACGGCTGGTGGCAGCATCCACGTGACCAGCAAAGCCAGCGAATGGGAATCGGCGGCTGAATTTGGTGATTTTATGGGCGATATCTTCGGGGGTGATTTCCCTGGAATCCCACCGATCCCGCCAGTACCAGGCGTACCGTCTGACCTGAACGAACAAATCCGCTCGCGGATTCGCACGGAAATGGGCAAGTCGCTCAAAGCGCAGATGCGAGCCGAAGCGGCTGCCCAACGCGCGCAGCGTAAGATGGAATCTGTTATGCGCCGCACCGAACACAAGGTGCGCGCGGCTGACCGCCGCGGGCGTGGCACCGCGGGTGGAAACAGGTCATTCAGCATGCCCTTCTCGGAAGCCGGGGCAACGGCGCCAGATTCGGTCAGTGATGATGAGCGCCTGACCATTTTGCGTATGCTGGAAGAGAAGAAGATCAGCCTGGAAGAAGCTGAGAAGCTGCTGGCTGCTCTGGAAGGCCGAGGAGAATGAGATGACCGATCCCGAGCGCGCCCAAATCTTGAAGATGATCGAGGATGGCAAAATCAGCGCCGAGGAAGGCTTACGCCTGATGCGGGCCATCGATGAAGCTGCTACCGAGGACGAGATCGAAGTCATCGAGCCGGAGATTTTGTCAGGAACTGGGACCGGCTCCGGTTTTGGTTCCGAAGCGGACCCCGAGGTTGTACGCATGACGTCACGCGTGCGCAGCTTATGGGAGATTCCGCTGGCGGTCGGCGTACTCATTACGGTCCTGACGGCTTATTGGTTGTATACCCTGGTCTCCGCTTCGAATTTTGGCTTCTGGTTCTATTGTGCCTGGTTGCCTTTCTTGATCGGGATCGCGGTGATTGCCTTGGGCGCCGGCTGGCAAAAGGTGCGCTGGTTGTTTGTCCGCGTGGAGCAGAAACCTGGCGCACGACCGCAGCGCATCGTCTTTGGCTTGCCGATCCCGTTCCGGTTTATGAGCTGGATCACACGCACTTTTGGAGATCGAATCCGCGGCCTTGATAAAACGAATCTGGATGAAATCCTGGAGGCCTTCGACCAGACCACTACCTCTGATACACCGCTGGTGATCAACGTCGATGAAGGTGAAGACGGCGAACGCGTTCAGGTCTTTATTGGCTAACGATTTCTATTATCCTGGCGGGCAGGCTGCCTAAAAAAATTTGGCTAACATGGAAGCAACGATATCTGCACCCCAACCCAAGAAACAGCCGCTTTTGAGCAGATTGTTGATGCTCTTTTTGGCAGCGATGATCCTGGCCAATACCGGCGGTCAAATGTATGGGTCGTTGCTGCCGCTTTATTTGAAAGATCTGGATGCCAGCGTGGGGCAGATCGGATTGTTCTTTACGCTTTCGCAGATCATCCCGCTGGCGTTGCAAATCTTGGGAGGCTGGATTTCTGATACGCTTGGACGGCTGCGGGCAATTGCGATTGGCAGTGTGTTCGGGATTTTTGTCTATATCCCGCTAATCCTGGCAACGACCTGGCAATGGGTGTTGCTGGCAGAAAGCCTGGGCGCTATCACCCGTTCGCTGGTTGGCCCCAGCTTCGACGCCTTCGTCGCCGAACACTCCAGCGACGAGAATCGCGCCAGGGTCTTCGGCATCACGCAGGCCATCTTCATGATCGTGGCGGTGGTCGGCCCACCCTTGGGCGGTTGGCTGGCGGGGAACTTCGGCTTCAAGTTCATGCTGCTGGTTGCGGCCGTGTTGTATCTTTTGGCAACCTTGATCCGGGTCGGGATGGCGCGTGAAGCTGCCCGAGGCAGCGAAGCCAATCCGCAGCGGCTCTCGCTGGCTGGGTTGAAATCCAACCTGGGAATGATGTTTGGCATGGTCATTGCCGGCGGATTGATTACCTGGATTTTGATCACCGACGGGATCCGCGATATCTCGTTTGGGTTATCCATGAACCTGTTCCCGGTCTTCATGCAGGACTTCGGCGGTTTGAACGTCCAGCAAATTGGCCTGCTGGAAGGCGTCTTCGGCCTGTTCATGATGCTGACCACCATCCCCGGCGGCTGGCTAGCAGATAAGATTGGCGAGCGTTTCGGGATCATGATCGGCTTCATCCTGACTGGAGCGGCACTCATGCTGCTGGTTCAGAGCCCGGTGATGACTTTCTGGCTATTTGCGGGGGGATGGGCAATGGCCGGGACCGGGGTGGGCATTATGACTCCGGCTTACCAGTCGCTGATCAGCAAAGCAGTTCCGCAACACCTGCGCGGTACCGCCTTTGGGCTGTTCAGTTCCAGCCTGGGTGTGGTTTCCCTGCCGGCACCGTTGATCGGTGCACAGTTATGGGAAAAAGTCCACCCGCGCTTCCCGTTTATGATCACGGCCTGGATTTCATTTTTAGCAATTATCCCGGTCTGGCTTAAATTCCGCTTGCCAGACAAACAAGAGAGCGACGAGACGCTTGCGACAGCCTGATCCCGTTACAGGATAAAGATGGAGGTAGTTATGACAACATCCGAAGAACGCATGAAGATTTTGAAAATGATCGAGGAGGGCAAGATCAGCGCCGAGGAAGGCACCAAACTGCTCTCGGCTCTGACCGAAGGCCGGCGCGGCGCCAATACCTCCGGCGGGATGCGAAACACCGGGTCAGCGCGCTGGCTGCGTATCCGTGTCACGGATGTAGCCAGCGGCCGCTCCAAGGCGATGGTGCAGATTCCGCTCGGGCTGATTGACGCCGGGATGAAGATCGGTGCGCACTTCGCCCCGGAGGTCGAAGGCGTGGATATGACCAATGTCATGGAAGCGCTGCGTGCGGGCATGACCGGCAAGATCATCGACGTAGTAGATGATGAAGATGGAGAGCATGTCGAGATTTACGTCGAATAGTTGGAGTTTCTCTTCCTTGAAAGGTAAGGCAAGCTGGGCGGTGGCGGGCACGGGCATGCCCGCCTCTGTCCGTGGATAAGCAGCATCACTGGTATTGATTCCATCCGACGAGGAATTCAATCGCATGCAAGAGAAAAAACGTCCCGGCGGTATGCTGGGGTTCAGCCTGGTCTGGGCCGGACAAATAGTCTCTGTCCTGGCCACCAATATGACGGGTTTTGCACTGACCATCTGGGTCTACGAAAAGACGGACAGCGCAACCGCACTGGGCCTGATGCAGGTCTTTTTTATTACCCCCTTTCTGCTTATTTCGCCTCTGGCTGGCGTGCTGGTCGACCGTCACAATCGCAAACTGATGATGATGATCAGTGATCTGGGGGCCGGGCTGGCAACCGTCGCCATCCTGGTCCTGCAGGCGGCAGGCATGCTGCAACTCTGGCACTTATATGTCGCCGCGGTGGTACAGGGTCTGGGAAATACCTTCCAATGGCCGGCTTACTCAGCAGCGATCACGACGATGCTCCCCAAAGAGCAGTATGGTCGCGCCAATGGCATGATGTCGTTAATCGATGCCGGTCCCGGCGTGCTGGCACCGCTGCTGGCGGGTGCGCTGCTGCCCTTGATTGGCTTGAACGGGATCCTGACCATCGATGTGGTCACTTTCTTGCTGGCCATCAGCATCTTGCTGTTCGTTCATGTGCCTCAGCCCGTGCGGACCGTTGAAGGCGCTCAAGGGCAGGGTAGCCTGTGGGAGGAGGCCATGTATGGTTTTAAATATATCTTCGCGCGCCCGAGCCTGTTGGGTTTGCAGGTGATTTTCCTGATCGGGAATCTATTTTCGGGGATCGGTTTTACCCTCCTGGCACCCATGCTCCTGTCGCGTACCGGGAACAACAGCGTCATCTTTGGGTCAGTGGAATCGGCCGGGGCGATCGGGGGAGTGGTCGGGGGGGTGATCATGAGCGCCTGGGGCGGCTTCAAGCGTCGCGTGAACGGTGTGCTGCTGGGCTGGATGTTCGCCATGTCCGGTATGATCTTCCTCGGCCTCGGCCAGGCTTTACCGATCTGGATCTTTGCCATCGTACTGACTTCGATGTTTTCGCCGTTGATCAACGCCTCCAACCAGGCCATCTGGCAAGCCAAGGTTGCTCCCGACTTGCAGGGACGGGTCTTTTCTGCCCGGCGCTTGATTGCCTGGTTCACCAACCCGATTTCCCCGATCATCGCCGGGACCCTGGCCGACTTCGTGCTCGAACCAGCCATGACCTCCTCGACGACCCTGTCCAGGTTGTTCGGCGGCCTGGTCGGGACCGGTCCCGGTTCCGGTATGGGCCTGCTGATGATCTTCTGCGGCTTGGGTGGGGTACTGGTCGGTTTGAGCGGGTATCTGCTGCCGGCCATCCGTTCGGCCGAGGAGATGCTCCCCGATCATGATGCGCTCCAAACAGCCGAAGCCCCTCAGGCATAGGATCACATCAGAAATAAAGAAAGCGCCCGGCTGATTTTCAAGCCGGGCGCTTTCTTTATGTTTGTTGACGTTTCAACAGCAACGGACCGAGGCAGTCTTCGAGCCAGCCGAAGCTCAATTCAAATAGCGGCACGATCCGCAGCCAGCGCGGCACGTAGATCACCCGCCGTGGGTGCTGCAGCAACTGGCAGATGCGCCCGGCCACACGTTCCGCCGTCACGCCTATGTTTTCGGTTGGTAGGTGCAAGCCATTCACACCCTCGGCGGCAGTTTGACTGAATTCTGTCCGTACAGGCCCAGCCCGCACCACACTGACCTGCACCTGCGTCCCGTGCAACTCACGGTGGAGCGCGGTGCTGAAGGCATCCAGGAAGGATTTGCTGGCGCTGTACAACGCTACGCCCTGGCTGGGAATGCTGCCCGAGATCGAACCCAGGTTGATAATATGTCCGCGGTCGCGCGCTCGCATACCGGGCAGAAAGAGCGATGTCAAATGTGCCAAGGCTTCGATGTTGACCTGTAGCAAAGCCCGGGCCGTCTCCCAGGGCATTTTGGAGAAATAACCGTACCAGCCAAAGCCGGCGTTGTTGACCAGCACGTCAGCTCCGGCGTAGTCCGATTCGACTTTTTGATAGACCCGCAGGCGGTCGTTTTCGTTCGCCAGGTCAGCCTGGATAACCTCGGCTCGCCCAGCCTCCGATTCGATTGCTTGCTTCAATTCGGATAGGCGTTCTAGTCGACGGGCAACCAACACCACCCGCATTCCGATTTGTGAAAGCCGCCGGGCGGTGGCTGCCCCGATCCCGCTGGAGGCGCCGGTGATCACGGCAACTTTGCCTTTCGGTTGCATCATTACACTTTTCCCAAAGCGATGCGATTCTCAAGAATCCAGCGCACCGTGTCGGTGATGGTCTCGTACATGGAGCGCGTCTGGTAGCCCAGTTCGCGGCTGGCCTTGGCATGACTGATATTGGCATTGCTGCGCAATACCTCCAGCGAATAGGGCGTGAAGCGCGGCTTGACTTGGGAGAGGCGATAATAGTGCGGTGTGAATTTGGCGACAAAGGCAGCCAACCCGAAGGGCAGTTTGATGCTGGTGAAGGCGCGCCCGGTCACCTCACGCACGGTTTCGAGCAGGTAGCGGACCGAGATCTTGTGACCTGAGAAAATGTAGCTCTCGCCAGTAAGTCCGGTTTGCTCGGCCAGGATCAGGCCCTGGGCGACATCGCGCACGTCCACGAAGTCGTAGGCTCCGTCGACGTACAGTGCGAGATGGGCCAGCGCCGCGCCGCGGATGACGTGGCCTATTTCCGAGTCGCGGAAATCGTAGGGACCGATCACTCCGGTTGGACAGACGATGACCGCATCCAACCCTGCCTGGGCTGCTTTCTGGACTTCGAGCGTGGCAGCCGCCTTGGAGCGATCGTACTCGCCGTAAGGAGTTGCAAGGTCGTATGGCAGGGATTCGTCGATGATGCCCCGTTCCATGCGCTGGATGGCATGGATCGAACTGGTATACACCAGCCGTTTGACCCCACTTTCGATGGCGGCTTTGATTACGTTCTTGGTGCCCTCTACGTTGACGCGCCAGATGGTCGAGTCTCGGCCTGGCATGATTGAGATCATCCCGGCCAGGTGGAATACGCCCCTTACACCTTGAAAGGCCTCCCACAAGGACGACAGGTCGAGCACGTCGCCTTCAATGGTCTCGACCTCCAGACCCCGCAACGAGCGGGTGTCTTCTCCACGCCAAATCAGCGCGCGAACCTGCTCCCCTTTCTCAAGCAGTTGGCGTATGAGCACGTTACCGATGTGACCGGTTGCGCCGGTGACGAGAATCATGGATGGCTCCTGTGATTTGTCCCAATCAAATTCGATTTATTTTTCCAGGCCGGCCATCAGGATTTGCAGGCTTTCCTGCGCGACCTGCGGCCAGTCGGCTCCTTTTGGATCGAGCACGCCCTGCAGCACCAATCCCACTGCCAGGGAGAGCAGTACCTGGGCGGCTGCTTGCGGATTTACGGGCTTGACCGTTCCTTCGTCAATGCCCTCCTGAACCAGTTTTGCGAAGTGTTGTTGGTAATGCCGGTAGGGAGCGATGGTTTTACCCCAAATGCTCTCGTCGCGGCTGGCCTGCAGCCAGAATTCGAGGAACATCGGCAGGCGATTGTCGGCGGTGGCGAACAGGTCCGGCAGTACACCGGTCATTTGCATCAGTGTCTCGGGAACAGTTGCTGGGTGGATGGCGGCGAAGGCTTTGTCGAGGCCCTGCAGCCAATCCTGGAACAATGCAAAGAAGACTGCTTGTTTGCTGGGGAAGTGATGGTAGAACGCGCCCTTGCTCACCCCGGCTGCGGCGCAGATATCGTCGACGCTGGCCGCGTTGTAACCCTGACTGGCGAAATGCTCCATCGCGGCTTCCAGGATGCGCATGCGGGTCTCTTGGCTGCGTTGTTGCATGGATGCTCCTTTAAAGGTATAAAAATATACCGACTGGTCGGTATATTTTTATACTCCCGATCGATTGCACTGTCAAGGACCTCAGGACTTGTGGAGGCTCAACTTCGCAAGTCCTGATGCTTTAGCTGTCGCAGTTACAGCTGGTGTCACAAGCCTCGTCGCAGCAGTCACAATCACAGTCATTGCCAGGACCGACCGACTGTAGAATTCGCGGTTGCATCTGCCTCACCTCCTTCCATGCTATAAGGGTTTGCGGGCGGTAATCGTGGCAGAGAAGGGTGTGCCAGCTGGCAGCGCATTCGCGAGCCTCCCCAGGTCGCTGCGCGGTTGAATCTTGATTTCCGTGAACCCGCTTTCGATCAGACCGAGGGTATATTCCTTGACGTCCAACGCACCTCCCAGGCATTCGCCCCAGGCCTGGATGTTCTCGCGCAGGGCCGCAGGGAGCGGTCCGTTCGAGACGATATCCGAGACGGCGATTTTGCCTCCTGGCTTGAGTGCGCGAAAGATTTCGCGAAACACCTGCGGCTTATCCGGCGTGAGATTGATGACGCAGTTTGAAAGCACCACATCGATGCTGCCAGCCTCGACCGGTAACTGCTCGAGGAAACCCTGGCGGAACTCGACGTTTTTGTATCCCAGGCGCTCAGCGCTGGCCCGCGCGCGTTCGACCATCTCCGGAGTCATGTCCACGCCGATGACGGACCCGTTCTCCCCGACCTTTTTGGATGCCAGGAAGCAATCCAGGCCGCCGCCGGAGCCCAGATCGAGGACCGTCTGACTCTCTTGCAGGTCTGCCAGGGTGATCGGGTCACCGCAGCCGAGGCTGAAGGAGGCGATCTCCGGGGAAACGGTCTTGAGGAGTTCTTCGGTGTAGAGCACATTCTTTGAGTCACAGCAGGTTGAGGATGGGTTCGAACCGCAGCAATCTGTGGCTTCCTGGGCCTGTTTGGCGTAATGATCTCGAACCGCCGAATGAACTTGATTGGGTGAGTGAGTCATGATTAGCTCCTTGTATAGATGTCCGTCTATGTATTCGATCAAAAAAGAAGGGATGCGCGCGCAGCACCCCGATCTTTTAGATCTCGTTGGCTGACTTGAGGCTTCCCGTAGTTTCAGCTTCGGGAGCGAATTTGAGCATCAACTGTCCGCAGCAAAAAGCGACACGCTCCTGGTTGATGGTATAGAAAGTCTGCTTGCCTTGCTCGCGCACCTTGACCAGCCCGGCTTCGCGCAGGACGGCCAGGTGGTGCGAAACGGTCGGCTGGCTGACGTGAATCTGCTCGACGATCTGGTTGACCGAGAGCCACTCGCAGCAGCACAGGTCCATGATCTTCTGGCGGGTCTCGTCAGCCAGGGCTTTGGCAAAAGTGACAGGATTGTTATTGCTCATATTGACCTTTATCTATTTGATATTATATCGATAAATATCTATTTGTCAAGGGTTTTGGGCTAAATGCGCTCGATCGTCACGCGCTCGGCTTCGATGCTGAACTCCCAGGTTCCCAGGCTGCCGAAGTCATACACAACGACCAGGGCATCGGGTGTACGTTCGACCGCATCGAGCCGGATCGGCCGCACCGGCGCGAAAGTAACGATCTCGGGGTCCCACTCGCCCTGTTCCTGAGGATTGTAATCGGCAGGTGGATTGTAGATCCGCTGGATTTCGGTCTCGTTCAACAGCAGGCGCAGGATGGCTTCGGGGGCGTCCATGGTCCACAAAAGACTGGCGGTGGCTTGCGCCTCGATTTCCTTGACCTTTTCTTCTTCGGTCAATTCCCATTGCGTAGGTGACCAGATGGCGGGCAGATTATCGACGTACAGGGTTTGGGGATCGATCACGGATGGCATGTTTTTTCCTTTTATGTAGACGTGGATTGCGAATGTGGCTTATCAGGGTACAGCGTCCCAGGGAGTTGTGCCAGCGGCTCCGTTCCCGGCCAGTGATTCGCGGATTGGCCCGGCCAAATCAGGGAGCAGGTCGGCAGTGGCAGCCAGCAGGCCGAAGCAGCCAGCGATCATCATATCGCCGAAGGGGACGGCGAAGTAGGGTTTCAGGGAAGAAGGACGCAGCATTCCACGTCTTGGGCCGGTTACCACGATATTGAAATCCGCCCGGTTCAACGGCAAGGGGGATTTGCTGTAGACCAGCGCGCCGTGCCCCATGTCATCAAAGACATCTTCGTGTTTGAGCGAGCCGTCCGCTAAGGCGCGTAAAAAGCCTTCCAGAGAACCAAGCGTGATCTCGCCGGTGTGATGTTCGAAGACGCCCTCGATCCCCGTCCCAATTTTTTCTCCATTTCCTAACCGGAAAGCCAGCGTATGGAAGTTGCCCACGTTGACGATCAGCTTGCGTTCTCGTGCGGCCACGAGCGGGTCAAGGGTAGCTCCCAGCACAGCCGCCGGGGCGGTGTCCATCACAACCAACGGGGCATCCAGCTTTCCGGCTGAGGCGACCACGGCTTGAAGGCGGGTCATGATGGCCGGCACGTCCTGCGCGAGATAAGCAAAAGCTGTCAGCGCATTCTTTTCACGGAGGCGCCCATCCAGATAATCAAAGCGGAACTGTCGGTCGGAGAGGCCGGGCGGGGCGTCCCCATGGTCGAAGACCGCCACGGACACCGCTGCCAGGTCGCTCAATGAGACGCCGAATCGCTCAAAGGTCTGGGCGATGGCCTCAAAATCGAAATCGGCCAGCCGGATGCGGACTGTCTGGTCTGGCAGTGCAGCGGCTTCGTCCTCTGAGATGACGCGGATGCCCAGCGCCTCGACCTTGTCAAGCTCGTCATTGAAGGTCCGTGCCGCCTGCGGCGTGGCAAAAATCGGTAATCCGGCACGGGCGTGGTCCTGCGCGGCCCACTGGCTGGGTCCGCCGCCCATCGTCACGCCGCTCAACAGCACCGGGACTCCGGCCCGGGTAGCGGCTTTGATCCGCCGGTGGACCATCATGGTCGGGGATGGCAGCACCAGTTTGAAACCGTTTTCGATGTCAAGCTGTGAGTCATATAAAAAGATGTCTTGCGTACCGGTGCCGACGTCAACCGCTAATATTTTCATGCCTTACTCCTAGTGCTCCTCGTCAATTCTAATGAGTTTTTTGATCTCGAACCATCCGAAAATTTTATGGTATCGGTTCAAATCAGTACTCGGTAAGGGCTGAAATCACCCCCCGAGCTTGGAGGCGCTCTCAAATTGACCGGGACAGGCATAAGCCTCCCAGCGCGCCTGGTCCTGGCGATCCTGATCGGGAAAGGTTTGCCAGATTCCGTTCTGGCGCAGGGCCACTTTGCTGGCGGTGCGCGAGGACCAGCGCACTTCGTGACGTGTGGTGCCCTGCGTTGTCCAGCGCGGACTCTCGTATTCGACGCGGTAGCACACGGCGCGATCCACGCCAGCGGCTTGATCCTGCTCGGTGAGCTTTCCTTTCCCGATGATCTGTATCGTCACCCGCCCACATTCGGGTTGGCGTGGTTCCCCTGGCCAGATGGGCGTGTCCTGCGGGCTGATGCAGGTGGTGTAGCGCTGCTGGATGGACTGGCGCACGTCCGATGGCAGCAGATTGTCGCCGAGGCCGGGGATACAGCCCTTGCACAAGAAATATACGGCTATAAGTGCCAGTACGGCATACACCAGGCGTTTATCGACCCGACGTGCGCTGATCTTTGTGCGCAGGAAAGCTAAAGGATTGTGGTGCATGGACAATTGGGCGCTGGCTGGTTATTTGCACTCTAATTCGCTAAAGACTGGAACAAAAAGCTCAAACAAGACCGTGGTTGTCCTGGTTGGGGAGGCCTTACTACCCCCATCCGAAGCTGCTCCCTTCCCAGGTTAGCAAGTCTCCTTCGATATGTTCCTGCAGTCCGACTCGCTCCATCAGGAACATCACCTGGGCCCGGTGATGCATATTGTGTGTGAGCACGTGTCCAATCGCGCCGCCGAAGGTCTTTTTCTGCGGTGGTTCGTCAAGCTGGTCTAAAAAACAATCGTCGAAACGCCCTTCGCGGGCAATCGTCCGTGCCAGGGCGGCGAAATCCCGGCTGGCAATGCTCAATCGGTCGATTAATTCAGGAATGGTGTTTCCTGTTTTAGCCTGAACTGTTCGCTCGTAGAGTAAATCTGTCCAGGTCTCGGTATTCGCGATCATGTGGACGAACGTTTTTCGAAGCGATTGATGGTCAATCTCAAAGTCTTTGTCCAGCAGGTCATCAGGCAATGACTGGCACGCCAAAAGTAACTGGCGGGTGGTCCAGGTATCATGAGCCAGTAAACGATCGAGTAAATCCATTGATTCTCCGAAAAATATGAGCTCGGGCAAAAAATTATTGATGTCGTTTGCTTTTCAGACCTAATCCTTGCTTACCCTGACATTGTAGGGCGGAGCCTGGTAATCCTTTGGTAACTGATCAGCTGGAATGGTAGATTGGTTCCCATCCCGCAAAGCGCCGTAGTGGGGCGAAAGGATTTCAATCCCTGCTTTATTGCAAAAATCCTGAATATTCTGATGTAATTCCGAATACGTAACCGCCATTTGATTGGGTTGGTCAGTATAGGCATTCAATTCATAACTGACGTAAAAATCATCCAGGCTGGTTTGGAAAACAAAAGGCCGCGGCTCAGCCAGGATGCCAGGCGTTGCCTGGGCTGCCTTGATCAGAGTCTCGTGGATCAAGCGCCAGGAAATATCGTAACCGAGTGTTACGGTGGTATTCAAAATCAGGCCGTGTTCTCGGGAAATGGCGCTGTAATTGATGATGTGACTTCCCAATACCATTCCATTAGGAATGGTGATGACGACGTTTTTGATGGTCCGCACGCGCGTGACCAGCAATCCCTTTTCGATCACATCTCCGACGGTATCTGCGATTTTCACCCGGTCACCCAGGCTGAAGGCACGCGTGTAGGTCAGCACCACGCCGGAGACGATGTTGGCCACGACGGAAGTCGAGCCCAACGAGAACAACAGGCCGACGAAGATCGAGATACCTTGAAAAGCCGGCGAGGACGACCCCGGCAGGTATGGGAAGGCCAGCACCAGCGCCAGGGCGATTACCAGGAAGCGCACCAGTTCATAGGTGGGCATGGCCCAATCCGGATAAAATCCGGATAAGGTGATTGTCCCTTTTTGAATCTCGCCGAATAAGAAGCGGATCAGTTTCAGGCTGTAATACGTGATGACGATGATCACGACCAAATTTAGCAGGCTGGGTAGATAAGCAACAAAGCCCTGCCAGCTTTTGCTGAAGGATTGAAAAATACTGTTCAGGACATTGTTCACAACTTTGCGTGTTTGCGGGAAGACGCTGAAGATCCCGGTCAGGTAGATCAGTATCAGCAAAACAACAACCCCGTAGCGGACGTACCTGCCGACAACAAGCAGGAAATTGGTCAACTGGCCGGCTGTGAACACCTGAACGCGCTGGATTTTAAATCCTTAAGACTCTTTCCGCGCTCCGCCTCGATACGGTTGGCAAGGTTCTGGAACCCGGATTTGACCCAGCCGAAGGCCTTGAACAAGAAATAGGTTGCCAGACCGATCAATACCAGATCGAAGAGGAAAATCACCACTGGTCGATGCACAAAATTTTGGATGGCTTGCCCGGTCTGCGTTAAAAATTCTGCAATAGCGGGATGGCTGTTGAGGGTCTTCCAGGCTCCCCAGAAAGAGACCAGGATGATTAATGCACGGATTGCCTGTCGAAGGCGATGGTTGATCACATCTGGGCTGGAAAGATTCAAACGTTGGACGATGAGTTGGATCAAGGTTGTACGATTGAGTAATCCAACTGCCCATTTGGCGATCAAGCGACTCAACAACCAGCCAACTACCAGAATAAGGGCGGCCAAGCCCAGGACCACCCAGATAATATTCAAGCTGTCTTGTAAAAACCGGGCAATTCCCATTGTCTGGTTTCCTTTCAGGTTGGGGTATTCGAGATATGAATCGCCTAAATTAGGGTTTAGCCAGAGCGTCGTCCAATTTTTGTTTCGGGTGGGTTGTAACAGCTCCTACCCGGTCCGTTGTAATCTTCATCCTGGTTTGATTGGTATGCAAAAAAGATGTTGAACTCAAAATTTTAATTCCCGAAAGGATACACTTTACTGGAATTCATTATAGCATCTGCACCAAGAACAATTACAGCCTCAGAGCTTTTGGGCCTTGAGGCTGTTCCGATTTACTTATTTGTGGCTTTTCGTATTACTGGTTTTTGTAATCTTCCGGCAGCCAGCAGCATAGCACCAGCTCGCGGGCGGCCTTGACCTCGTCCATGCGCCCAAAGGGTGTCGTGTGGGGGGCATTGTGCAGCAAATCCGGATTTGACTTAGCTTCCTCGGCGATCTGGATCAGCGCCTCAGCGAAACGGTCGAGCGTGCGCTTGTTCTCGGTCTCGGTCGGCTCGATCATCAGCGCCTCGTGCACGATCAGCGGGAAGTAGTTCGTCGGTGGGTGGAAGTTGTAGTCCATCAGGCGCTTGGCGATGTCCAATGCGCGGATGTCGGAGCCTTCGACCGTGCCCTCGGCCACGAACTCGTGCATGCAGATGCGGTCGTAGGGGATGGGGTAAGTGCCGCGCAGGCGTGCCTGCAGGTAGTTGGCGTTCAGCACGGCATACTCGGCAATCTGGCGCAGCCCGTCCGCTCCGTGCATGGCAATGTAGGTGAAGGCGCGCACGTGCATTCCGAAGTGACCGTGGAAGGCTTTGACGCGCCCGATGGTCTTGGGCGGATCGTAGAAGCCGTACAGCGGAGGCAGATCATCGTCGCCCTCTTCGACCACGGCTACGAGCGGCGTGGGCAGGAAATCCACCAGATGGGTTGCCACGCCAACCGGCCCGGAGCCGGGTCCGCCGCCGCCGTGCGGGGTCGAGAAGGTCTTGTGCAGGTTGAAGTGCATCAGGTCGATACCCACGTCGCCGGGACGCAGGATGCCCAGCAGGGCGTTCAGGTTGGCGCCGTCGCCGTAAACCAGTCCGCCACACGCGTGGATCGTCTTGACGACTTCTTCCAGGTGCTCGTCAAAAAGTCCGAGCGTGTTGGGATTGGTCAGCATCAGGCCGACCACGGTGTCGTCACAGGCATCCTTGAGGGCTTTCAAATCGACGTTGCCCTTCTCATCGGAAGGCACCTGCACGATGTCCAGGCCGATCATGCCCGAGGAGGCCGGATTGGTGCCGTGGGCCGAGTCGGGGATCAGCATCTTGACGCGTTTGGCGTCGCCGCGCGATTTGTGGTAGGCGCGCATGATCAGCACCCCGGTCAATTCGCCGTGGGCCCCGGCTGCAGGTTGGAGCGAGACGGCGGCGAAGCCGCTGATCTCTTTCAGCCATTCCTGCAGTGTGAACATCAGCGCCAGGTTGCCCTGCACGGTCTCGATCGGCTGCAGCGGGTGTGTGAAGGCAAAGCCGGGCAGGCGCGCCATATCCTCGTTGATCTTGGGGTTGTATTTCATGGTGCACGAGCCAAGCGGGTAGAAGCCGCCGTCCACGTTATAGTTGAACGTGGAGAGGTGCATGAAGTGACGAACGACGTCCACCTCGGCCAGTTCAGGCAGCGGCAGTTCCTTGCGCAGCATGGAATCGTCGGGCAGGTCGGCCAGCGGCACGTCCGAATCGGGGAAGGTCACGCCGGTGCGACCGGGCGAGGACAGTTCGTAGAGCAGAGGCTCGACGATCTTCACGTCTTGCTTCTCCAGAGTAAGCTCAGTCATTGACGGCCTCCTTCAACACCTCGACCAGCGCGTCGATTTCCTCTTTGGTGTTCATTTCGGTGACGGCGATCAGCATGTGATCCTTGAGGGCCGGGTAATCCTGTCCCAGGTCGTAGCCGCCCAGGATGCCGTGTTCGAGCAGGTGTTCGTTGAGTTCGGAAACCGGTTTGGGGCAGCATAACGAGAATTCGTGGAAGAACGGGTCCATGAAGCACAGGCCGAAGCCCTTGATTTTGCTCAATTCCTGCGCTGCGTAGTGCGCCTTGTGGTAGCTCAGTTCAGCCACCTGGCGCAGGCCGGTCTGCCCCAAAACGGACAGGTACACGGCCGAAGCCAGCGCCATCAGGCCCTGGTTGGTGCAGATATTGGAGGTGGCACGCTCGCGCTTGATGTGCTGCTCGCGGGCGGTCAGAGTCAGGACGTAAGCCCGCTGCCCGCGCGAATCGACCGTCTCGCCGACCAGGCGTCCGGCCATCTTGTGGACGTACTGTTTGCGGGTCGTGAAAAAGCCCAGGTAGGGTCCGCCGTAAGAGAGCGGAATGCCCAGCGGTTGGCCTTCGCCGACAACGATATCCGCACCCATCTCACCGGGTGTCTTGAGCATTGCCATTGCGATGGGGTTGACGGCGACGCAGACCAGCGCGCCCTTCTGGTGGGCGAACTCGATCAGGCTGGTGTAATCATAGATGCGCCCGAAGAAATCCGGGTACTGGACGATCACCAGAGCGGTGTTGTCGTCGACCAGGCTTTCGAGCGCCTCCGGACTGGCTTCCAGATCGGAGGTGGGGTCGTCGCCGGCCAGTTCCAGCCCCATGCCCTGCACGTAGGTGCGCAAGGTGGCACGATATTCCGGGTGGACGGTGGGGGAGATCACCACGCGGGTGCGCTTGCCGCGGAAGATGGCATAGACCATGTTGACAGCCTCGGCCACAGCGGTCGCGCCGTCGTAATGCGAGGCGTTGGAGACCTCCATACCGGTCAACGAGACCATTAGTGACTGGTACTCAAAGATGGCCTGCAACGTCCCCTGCGAGACTTCCGGCTGATAGGGGGTATAGGCGGTATAGAACTCGCCGCGCCGCAGGATGTGGTCCACCACGGAGGGAATGTAATGGTTATAAGCTCCTGCGCCGAGGAACGAGACCAGCTCACGGGTCGAATCGTTGGCGTCGGCCAGGCCTTGCAGTTCGGCGGCAGCCTCCATCTCGGTCAGCGCCGGAGGCAGGTCGAGTTGCGGGAAACGGTGTTTGGCGGGTACGTCTTTAAAGAGGTCTTCGAGACTCTTGACGCCAATCGTCGCCAGCATCTCATCCCGCTCTAGTGGAGAGTGGGGAATGTAAGTCATATGTGCTCCTTTGGGGCAGTGGCTGAGCACCAGCTGTCAGTCGGGTTTCGACAATTCACTGGTGACTGTTGACGGATTCCTGCTTAGTGCTCGCGCTCGTCGCAGTTCTTTTGATAGGCAGCGGCATCCATTAAACCGGATGCGTCCCCACCTTCGACTTTGACCATCCAGCCCGCGCCATAAGGATCGCTATTCAGAACCTCGGGCGTATCGGCCAGTGATTCGTTGACTGCCACGACTTTACCGCTGGCAGAAGCATACGTCTCAGCCGCAGCCTTGACCGACTCGACTGATGCGATCGGTTTACCAGCCTCGAGGCTGTCGCCAACAGAAACCAGGATCTCGACGAAGACGATGTCGGATAACTGTTCCTGGGCGTAGTCTGATAAACCCATCGCGCCGCTGGCCGGATCGAACCATTCATCAGACTTGCTGTATTTCAAGTTGGAAGGGATATTCATGGTAGGTCTCCTCTTACAAGATATCGGATTGGCGAATGAAAAAAGGACGCACGAATGGATCGCGCGTCCTCTGTCATAAACCTGAGAGATTCGCCCCAGTAAGGGACTTGCCCCGTCGGTGCCGACGCCCTTACCAGGACGCACGACTTTCCAGAGTGGACAGGAACAGGGTCCTTTTACCTGAGAGTTTCACCTGGCGTCGCTGATTGCCAGACTTGCACCTTCGGTGCCCCTCGCTGTGAGGGGTCTCTTCCCTGCTCTCGTTAGATTTTTAGTAAACCCATTCTACGGGGAGCAGGGAGAGAAGTCAAGAGGAAGAACTTCCTGATTTTGATTTGCGTCGTTTCGGTTTGGGAGCTTCTTCCGTCGCTTCGGGCTCAGTTGGCTCCGGCCTGGATGGCGCAACTGGTTCAACCGATACGACTGGTTGCGGGGCGGGCATCGCTCCCCCATTCAGCATCTCAAAATAAGACTTGACCAGCGGATCGTTGTAGAAAACCAGTACCAGAATACCGACGACTGCAGAAAGGACGTTCCCTGACAGGATGCAGACGATCTCCAGAATGGCGATGGCCTGTGAAGGTCGAACGGGCTGAGGCGGATTGCTCAATAGTTTGAGGGCGTAGATCACCTCAAAAATACCCAAAATACTGGGCAGGATGGTAATCGGGGCGCAGATGATCCCGATGAATAAGGTTCCGAACACGACGGCCGCAGTCAGTCCCAATCCCCAAAAGATATTCAAGATGCCGTTGACCAGGGTCATGATGGCGATAGCGGTCACCATGCCAGGCTTTTCGTTCAACGGGTGGACAGTATACGCATTCATTGCAAACTCCTTTGATTTCACTTTGTCTACTCAAACTTACGCATCCTGGCACGAAAAGTTGCAATAAAAAAGCCTGCGGAATTCCGCAGGCTTTTTGCGATCAAAGTAGCAATTAGGCCCAGCCCTGATTCTTCACAAAGTCGGTCACCACCGGGATGTTGACATAGTTGCCCTGGTAGGCTTTGACGCCCCAGTAGATACATACGAACCAAACAATGAGCGGTACGCATGCAAGAATTACAGTGAAGCTGAGCGCTGTGCCAATTACCAGGTTGATCAGGCCTACAGCTAGCGCTTGGGCATTGTGAGCCTTGATGAATGGGCGGTTCTTCTTGTCTTCCATTAGGAGAATAATAATAGGAACTAGTGGTGTCAATACGTACGCGAGCATGGCCCAAAGTTTATCGTCACTGGTGATATCTGGATTAATTGGTTGTTCGGACATTGTGGTGCCTCCTGAGTGGTCTATGAGAATGATTTGGGTTATTTTACAACTAAATTAGACAAAAAGCAACCGATTTGTTGTCTACGTTTTGAACTGCCCTTTTCCTTTGGATGGATATGCTAGAATAACAGGCATGCCCAATTATCACACTTTGGTCTTTATGGGATCGCCTGAATTTGCCTTGCCGACACTGCGCAGTCTGGCAAAAAAGTTTCAGGTGATCGGCGTGGTGACCCAGCCGGATCGTCCCTCCGGCCGCGGTCGTGTCCTGACCCCGCCGCCTGTCAAAATCCTGGCGGAGCAACTCGGCTTACCCATCATACAGCCGAACCGTCTGCGTGAGCCCACAGCCACGGATCTGCTGCGAGCCTGGTCCCCTGACCTGATTGTGGTGGCCGCCTTCGGGCAGATCCTGCGCCCGGAGGTGCTAGCGTTGCCGCCCCAGGGTTGCATCAACGTACACGCCTCGTTGCTTCCGCGCTGGCGCGGCGCAGCGCCGATCCAGGCAGCCATCCGGCATGGAGACCCGGAAGCCGGAGTGACGATTATGAAAATGGATCCTGGCGTGGATACCGGTCCGATGCTGGCACAGCGCGCTATCCCAATCCAGCTCGATGATACCGCCGGAACTATGACCGAAAAACTGTCCATGCTTGGTGCGGAGTTGCTGATCGAAACCTTACCGCGCTATCTGAGCGGTGAATTGCAACCCCAGCCGCAGCCGGAGGCTGGTGCCACCTATGCTCCGATGCTCAAAAAGGAAGATGCCCGGCTGGATTTTTCCATACCTGCCGAAGGACTGGCGCGATATGTACGCGCTTACAATCCCAATCCGGGTGCGTATTTCGAATGGGCGGGAGAAATGTTGAAGGTCCACCGGGCGCACGCGACTGAGGTCGAGTTGCAGCCGGGGCATCGGCAAATCTACCAGAAGCTGCCTGCCGTCGGCACCTCTTACGGATTGCTGGTGCTGGACGAGGTTCAGCCGCCAGGGAAAAAGCCCATGCCCGGAAAATCTTTTTTGTCCGGTGCGCGGAATTGGGTCGAATAGCGGCCCGATTGGTGACTTAATACCCCGTCACTTATTTGTGACGTAGTATATAATTTAATTACGAATTCCGCATTCCTGCGAAAGGAGGATCTATGGCTGACCAGCCACAAGGATGTGCGCGTACCACTGGAGCCGTGATGGGCGAGCCAGCGCCAGCAGCCCCGGCCAACGAATCCTTGGATACAAAAAAGGAGAACAAGATGACTGCTCGTGTTGGGCAGAAAGCCCCTGATTTCGAAGCCCCCGCATATTTCAAAGGAAAATTCACGACCGTCAAGCTTTCGGATTTCCTGGGGAAGTGGGTGCTGTTATGCTTCTACCCGGGCGATTTCACTTTTGTCTGAGCGACTGAAGTGTCAGCGGTCGCTGACAAATATCCCGAGCTGCAGAAGCTGGGCGTGGAGGTCATCTCCGTCAGCGTGGACAGCCACTTTGTCCACAAGATGTGGAACGATAACGAATTGACTAAGATGGTGGAGGGCGGCGTGCCTTTCCATATGGCCTCGGACCAGGCCGGAAATCTGGGCCGGGCGTACGGTGTATACGATGAGAATCAAGGCATCGAGCTGCGTGGGCGCTTCATTATCGATCCGGATGGTGTGATCCAGGCAATGGAAGTCATGACCCCACCGGTGGGTCGCCGTCTGGCCGAGTCGATCCGCCAGATCCAGGCTTTTCAGCACGTGCGCGCTACCAAGGGTGCCGAAGCCACACCTGCTGGCTGGCAGCCCGGCGAACTGACCCTCAAGCCGGGACCCGACCTGGTGGGCAATGTCTGGAAGGTATGGAAACCAGGGATGGAAAAATAACCCGGCTGTAGACAGAGAGCAGGCCTTCGCCTGCTCTCTGTCTTTTAAGGCTGTTTTGGGAATATAGCAGGAAATTATGCTATAATATGGAATAATTATTTATAAATAATGATTATCATTAAGGATATTTGTGACCGATCCGGATACCAGGTTTGAGCACTTGATTGCTAAATTGAAAGAGCGCAATTATCGTTTAACGCCACAGCGTCTGGAGTTGATTCGCTTAATTGTGGCCAGTGAAGGGCATCCAAGCGCCTCCCAACTTTATGCCCAGATCAAAGACCAGTTTCCCACCTTGAGCCTGGCAACTGTTTATAAGACGCTGGATCTTCTGAAAGAATTGGACGAGGTGCTTGAGATTGGATTGCGTGATGACAGTCATTATGATGGTAATAAGCCTTATCCCCATCCGCATTTGATCTGCATGAAATGCCAAAAGATTATGGATGGGGAGCTTGATTCCGCAGTAAATAACATCCTTCAAGAAGTGGAACAGAATTTTGGTTTTCTAATTCTGAAGCACCAACTGGACTTTTATGGAATATGCCCGGATTGTCAAAAGACGAGCGAGTAGGAATTTACTGGTCCTTTTTCGGTAGCGCATGGTTCCACAAAATTCATATAAACACATGTTAGCTGTACAAATCCATATCTGAAAGGAAAGGAGAACGGTGATGAATGAAGATAGCAAGTGTCCTGTACCTCATAATCCTACTGCCAGCAGTGGGGGCACGTCAAACCAGGACTGGTGGCCAAACCAGTTAAATCTTAATATTCTCCATCAGCACTCTTCCATGAGCAGCCCGATGGGAGATGATTTCAACTACGCTGAGGAATTCAAGAAACTCAACCTGGAGGCCCTGAAGAAGGACCTCTATGCACTGATGAGCGACTCGCAGGATTGGTGGCCAGCCGATTTCGGTCACTACGGGGGGCTCTTCATCCGGATGGCCTGGCACAGCGCTGGCACATACCGTATGGGCGACGGGCGTGGCGGCGCAGGCCATGGTAACCAGCGCTTTGCGCCCCTCAACAGTTGGCCGGACAACATCAATCTCGACAAGGCGCGCCGGCTGCTTTGGCCGATCAAGCAGAAATACGGCAGCAAGATTTCCTGGGCCGACCTGATGATCCTCGCTGGCAACGTCGCTATGGAATCGATGGGCTTCAAGACCTTCGGTTTCGGCGGCGGACGTGAGGATATCTGGGAGCCGGAAGAGGACGTTTACTGGGGCTCCGAGGAGGAATGGCTGGCTACAAGCGACAAACCCAAGAGCCGTTACACAGGTGACCGCGATCTTGAAAACCCCTTGGCGGCCGTGCAGATGGGCCTGATCTACGTCAACCCGGAAGGCCCGGACGGCAACCCGGATCCAGTCGCCTCCGGTAAAGACGTTCGAGAGACCTTCGCACGCATGGCCATGAACGACGAGGAGACGGTTGCACTCGTCGCTGGCGGGCACACCTTTGGCAAGGCCCACGGTGCTGGCGACCCGGCACTGGTCGGTCCTGAACCGGAAGCCGCCGGCATCGCAGAGATGGGTCTCGGCTGGAAGAGCAGCTTCGGCAGCGGCAAGGCCGGCGATACGATCGGCGGCGGGCCTGAAGGCGCCTGGAAGCCGAACCCCACCAAATGGGACATGGGCTATCTGAAGGTGCTGTTCAAATACGAGTGGGAGCTGGTCAAGAGCCCGGCCGGCGCGTATCAGTGGCTGGCCAAGGATGTGGACGAAGAGGACATGGTGGTTGACGCACACGACCCGTCGCAGAAGCACCGTCCGATGATGACCACGGCAGACCTCTCGCTGAAAATGGACCCGATCTACGAGCCGATCGCGCGCCATTACCTCGAGAACCCCGAAGAGTTTGCGGATGCTTTCGCCCGCGCCTGGTTCAAGCTGACCCACCGCGACATGGGCCCTCTCTCGCGCTATCTCGGCCCGGAGGTTCCGGCGGAGGAACTGATCTGGCAAGACCCTGTGCCGGCAGTTGATCATGAGCTGATCAACACACAGGACATCGCCGCCCTCAAGAGCAAGATCCTGGCCGCGGGCCTGTCGATCCCGGAACTGGTCTCGACCGCCTGGGCTTCGGCCTCCAGCTTCCGTGGTTCTGACAAGCGCGGCGGTGCGAACGGGGCCCGCATTCGGCTTGCGCCGCAGAAGGATTGGGAAGTCAACCAGCCGGCCCAATTGAAGACTGTGCTGCAGACCTTCGAAAAAATCCAAAAGGAGTTCAATGACGCCCAGTCGGGCGGCAAGAAGGTTTCGCTGGCCGACTTGATCGTTCTGGGCGGATGTGCAGGGATCGAGCGAGCTGCGAAGAATGCCGGTCAAGACCTAACGGTTCCCTTCACGCCAGGACGCACGGATGCTTCGCAGGAGCAAACTGACGTGGCGTCATTCGCCGTACTCGAACCGGCTGCAGATGGGTTCCGTAACTACCTCAAAGGAAAATACAGTGTATCGGCAGAAGAGCTGCTGGTTGACCGTGCGCAACTACTCACGCTGACCGCTCCTGAAATGACAGCTTTGGTTGGCGGCATGCGAGTCTTGAATGCCAACTTCGGAGGGTCGCAGCACGGCGTCTTCACCAAACAGCCAGAGGCACTCAGTAATGATTTCTTTGTAAACCTGCTCGACATGAGCACCGAGTGGAAGGCAACCTCGGAAGATGAAGACATATTTGCAGGTTGTGATCGAGCAACCGGGGATCTTAAGTGGACCGGCACCCGTGTCGACCTCATCTTTGGTTCGAACGCACAGCTCCGAGCGCTCGCAGAAGTCTATGCCTGTAACGACTCGCAGAAAAAGTTCGTACATGACTTCGTGGCGGCCTGGAACAAGGTGATGAACGCGGATCGCTTCGACCTTGCTTGAACGTAACATAAAGGTCTTAGGTGGATTCTGACAAGGTGGCGAAAAAACGGTCATCTAACAACCGGAGCGTTATTTTTCAACAACCCCTTCGACAGAAGGTTTTTAACGCTGGCTGATTGCCTTGAAGTTAGTAAAGCTAGCCGATAGATATACTTTGGGGTTGTGCCAACCAGCACAACCTCAAAGTTTTATTATAAAATAAAGCATATCTGGAGGATGCAAAATGCCTAAATACGTTGCAGCCATAGACCAGGGGACAACCAGCACCCGTTGTATCCTTTTCGACCATGCAGGTGAGATTGTTTCTGTAAACCAGAAAGAACACCAGCAAATCTATCCCAAACCGGGTTGGGTGGAACACAATGCGCTTGAAATCTGGGAATGCACGCAGGAGGTCGTCCGTGAAGCGCTGACTGGATCCGGAACGGACTCGTCGGATCTGGCTGCAGTGGGCATTACCAACCAACGGGAGACGGCTCTTGTCTGGGATAAAGCTACAGGAAAACCGGTCTACAATGCGATTGTCTGGCAGGACACGCGAACGGATGCGATTTGCAATGAATTGGCCAAAGCGGGCGGACAGGATCGCCTGCGCGCCAAGACGGGCTTGCCATTGGCGACCTATTTCTCAGGACCGAAGATCAAATGGGTTTTGGATAATGTTCCTGGGACGCGTAAACGGGCCGAGCAGGGTGAACTACTCTTTGGTAACATGGACAGCTGGATTATCTGGAATCTGACCGGTAAACACGTGACGGACGTGACCAACGCCAGCCGCACGCTGTTGATGAATCTTTCCACTCTGGATTGGGATGAGGCTCTCCTGGGTTTGTTGGGCATCCCGCGCACCATGCTGCCGGAGATCCGCTCGTCATCTGAATTCTACGGACAGGCGAAAGGTGTTCTGGGCGGCATCCCGGTGGCGGGTGACCTGGGCGACCAGCAGGCGGCGCTCTTCGGGCAAACCTGCTTTTCCGTGGGTGAAGCCAAGAATACTTATGGCACGGGTTGCTTTATGCTGCTCAACACCGGTGAGACGCCCGTCCAATCGAAATCGGGCTTGTTGACCACGCTGGGGTACAAAATTGGCGACCAAGCGGCAGTCTACGCGCTGGAGGGTTCGATTGCCATTACCGGCGCGCTGGTGCAGTGGCTGCGCGACAATCTGGGATTGATTCAGAAATCATCGGATGTCGAAGATCTCGCTAAGAGTGTTGAGGACAACGGCGGCATCTACTTTGTCCCGGCATTCTCGGGTCTATTTGCGCCTTACTGGCGCAGCGACGCGCGCGGCGCCATTGTCGGTATGACGCGCTACGTAAACCGGGGCCATATTGCCCGGGCGGCGCTCGAAGCGACCGCTTACCAGACACGCGAAGTGTTGGACGCTATGGAAGCCGATTTGGGCATTAATCTGACCGCGTTGAAGGTCGATGGCGGGATGGTTTTCAATGAATTACTGATGCAGTTCCAGGCTGACATCCTGGATGTCCCCGTCATCCGGCCCAAGGTGGCTGAGACGACTGCCCTCGGCGCAGCTTACGCCGCTGGCCTGGCTGTCGGTTATTGGAAGAACTTCGACGAACTGCGCGCCAATTGGGGCAAGGACAAGCAGTGGCAGCCACAGATGCAGGCCCAAAGACGGGAAGACCTTTTCCAAGGCTGGAAAAAGGCAGTCGCGCGTACCTTTGATTGGGTTGAATGATTTTGATTTCTGTACCCTTAACAGCTTTCTTTCCGGCTAACATTTATGCAATGGCGTAAATATGGCAGGACGTTGTAAAATGAGAATATTGTTATTATCGGAGCCCCAATGAATCGTCAAGAAACCCTGCAGCACCTGCGTGACCATCCCGACGTCAGCGTTTTGATTGTTGGGGGCGGCATCAACGGGATTGGCACCTTCCGCGACCTGTCTCTCCAGGGTGTGGATGTGCTGCTCGTCGAGCGTGCCGATTTTTGTTCGGGGGCGAGCGCGGCTTCATCGCATATGGCCCATGGGGGCATTCGGTACCTGGAGAATGGTGAATTCCGTTTGGTGCGCGAAGCAGTACAGGAACGCAATCGCCTGATCGAGAACGCCCCGCATCTTGTTCGCCCGCTGCCGACTACCATCCCGATTTTTAAGTGGTTTTCCGGGTTGTTCAATGCGCCGTTTAAGTTCCTGAACTTGCTCGATCGTCCCTCCGAGCGAGGTGCAGTGGTCATCCAGGCCGGCCTGATGTTGTATGATGCCTACACTGGGAAACAAGGTGCTGTCCCGCGGCACCAGTTCCATTTGCGCAAAGAAACGCTCGAACGTTACCCGCGCCTCAGTCGCGAGATTATTTGCAGCGCGACTTATTACGACGGTGCTATTCTCAGTCCCGAACGCCTGGCGGTCGAACTCTTGCTGGATGCGGAGGCAGAGAATCCGAATGCACATTCGCTCAATTACACCAGCCTGGTCGGTAGTAGCAGGGATATAGTGAGGCTGCGTGACGAATTGAGTAGAGAGACCTTTGAAGTCCGGCCGCGTTTGTTGATCAATGCAGCCGGCCCATGGATCGATTTTATTAACCATGATCTGGGCTTGACCACGAATTTTATTGGTGGCACGAAAGGCTCGCACCTGGTGCTCGATCATCAGGAACTGCGCCAGGCGATTGGCGATCATGAATTCTTCTTTGAGAACAAAGACGGGCGCATCGTGCTGATCTTTCCTTTGTTCGATAAAGTCCTGATCGGGACCTCGGACATCCCGGTCGAGAATCCGGACGATGTGGGCTGCACGGAAGAAGAAGTGGATTACTTCCTCGGGCTGGTCGCGCGAGTCTTCCCGGATATCGAAGTGACTCGCGATCAGATTGTCTTCCGCTTCTCGGGGGTCCGTCCTCTGGCCTACAGTCACGCGAAGACCGCAGGGCAGATCACCCGCGATCACGAGATCCGTGTGGTGGATGGAGTTTGGACTGGTCTGGAATTTCCGGTCTATTCCCTGGTGGGAGGCAAGTGGACTTCCTTCCGTGCATTCTCCGAACAGGTTACCGATAAAGCACTTGAATTCCTTAACCTGCCACGTCAGAAGGATACCGCTGCGCTGCCAATCGGCGGTGGTCGTGGTTACCCTAAATCCCCTGAGGATCATAAGCGGACCCTCGAAGGCCTGCGTGCCTGGACCGGGTTCTCACTGGAGCGTCTCTCTGAGTTGTTCGATCGGTATGGCATGCGTGTGGACCAAGTGGCGTTGTTTATCTCCCAGGGTGAGGACCAATCGCTCAAGACTTTGCCGGATTACAGCCAGCGGGAGATCGGGTTCCTGGCCCACAACGAAAAGATCGTTCATCTGGATGATTTGCTGCTGCGGCGATCCATGCTGGCTATGCTCGGTCGGTTAACCCACGACCGCATTAAGGAACTGGCGGAGGTCCTGGGTGTTGCGCTCGATTGGAACGCGAAGCAAAAAAGAACCGAGTTCGAGCGGGCGGTCAAATTACTCGAGGATAAACACGGCTTGAGTTTGTAAGTCAGTGATTGTGATATCCAAAACCTGATGCCGGATTTCTTTGTAGGAATACACTGAGTTAGGTGGTCTTTTACAAAATATGAATTTCATTTCAAAACTAAAAGCTTGTTACAAATTTACAATCCCCCTTGCGTTTTTTGGGATTTTTATTTTGATGGCCACCCCTCTGTAACTTGGAGTTATATTATAAGCTTCCGTTTACTCGGTGTTAATCCCCTGAGTTGGCATGTCTATAGTTTATTTTGGCGCTGGATTTCTGTGGTTTGTTTTTGGTTGGTTTTAAACCAAATTTGGCCTAATCGCAAACCGGAAACTATTTTTTCGGCCACTATTTTTGCCTTATATCCTCGCTTTACGATGCAGCCGATGGCGGTTGCGTATTTTGAGGTTTGGTTGAGCTATTCGGTGTTGTGGGCTTCTATTTATTTTAGTGTGCTGTCTATACAAAAACCGGAAAAATTATTCTATTTACCGTGCTTGCAGTAGGTCTAAAACTTATTCATATTTTTACGAGCGAGTACACATGGGGGGCAGAATTATAGTAGTGTAAACTTTTTTCTGTAAAATTGAAAAGGAAGTAGGTCAAGTGTTATCCTCACGGTTACCACACCAAAAGGAGCACACAATGACCTACCAAGAAGATTTTACCCTACCCGCTGAACTATTAGAACAGGTCAGCACGCAAGGATTTGACGTTCTACCGGAACTGATCCGGGTCGTCGTGAACGCAGCCATGCAGGCCGAGCGACAACAATATTTGAAAGCAGCACCTTCGCCGTAGGCATGCTTCGCGACCAAAGAACACCGGAGCGAGAAACATACGCCAACGGATACAAGCCCAAGACGGTCCGGACGCGGGTTGGGAACATTACTTTCTCAGTCCCACAGGTGCGGGAAGGTAATTTCTACCCGGAGGCGCTGGAGAAAGGGTTGCGCAGTGAGCGGGCGCTGCCCCTGGCGTTGGCTGAGATGTACGTGCAAGGCGTCTCGACCCGCAAAGTGAAAGCCATCACCGAGCGGTTGTGCGGCGTGAGCGTATCGTCCACCCAGGTCAGCCAGGCGGCCAAGTTGCT
Organism: uncultured Chloroflexia bacterium; assembly: GCA_963790075.1. Classification (GTDB taxonomy): domain Bacteria; phylum Chloroflexota; class Anaerolineae; order Anaerolineales; family Villigracilaceae; genus CAYOUV01. The sequence continues at coordinate 179,477 of CAWBNG010000005.1, read as the reverse complement.
TGACGATGAACTGGAGAAATGGCGCAACAGGCCGCTGGGAGAATACCCCTATCTGTTTATGGATGCTTACTACGAGCGGGTCCGAGAAGATGGACAGGTGCGCGATCTGGCCGTGTTATCGGCTGTGGGCGTCAATCGGGACGGGAAAAGTGAGATCCTGGGCGTTTCAGTCTCTCTGAGTGAGCACGAAGTGCATTGGCGTGCTTTTCTGGAGAGCTTGAAGGCCCGCGGCCTGGGCGGCCTGCAGCTCATCACCAGCGACGACCATGCAGGCCTCAAGGCGGCTCGCAAGGCTGTCTTTGGGAGCATCCCATGGCAAAGGTGCCAACCTGTCCTGCCGTCTCGCACCGACGTGCTCGCGGCACGGACGGTGGACGGACAGTCCAGGGTTCCATCTGCAACAAAATGCGCAGGCTTATGTGCCGCATAAGGAGATGCAAGCCGAAGTAGCCGAGGACATCCGCACTATCTTCCAGGCTCCAGACCGAGCTACGGCCGATGCATATCTGGCCAAGGCGGTGGAGAAATACCAGAAGAGCGCTTCCCGCCTGGCGACTTGGATGGCCGCGAACCTCCCGGAAGGAATGACGGTCTTCTCCTTCCCAAGGGCTCACCGGCGGCTCATTCGCACCACCAATGGCGTGGAGCGCTTGCATCGCGAAGTCCGCCGCCGGGCACGCGTCGTTTCGATCTTTCCCAATCAGGCTGCTTGTTTGCGATTGGTTTCAGCCATCCTGAACGAGATTAGCGAAGAATGGCTGACCGGCAGAACGTATCTAAGTTTTCAAGGTTCTGATTGATCTTTTTGAGGATGCACTTGATCGAAGCATTATCCACTTTAGCAATGGAATAATTGATCGAAACGGATTCTCAAATAGAATGGGTTTGTCCAAACCTTTTATAAATAGGAGTAAATCAATGCTGACCAACCACCTCTTCATACATGATTCGGTGGTTTGGTGGATGGTGTCCGAAACAAAGAATTACCCATTTTAGCAACACGGAATATCATGCTGTAAGTGGTAAAATCTCTCAAAGATAGCAGGCGAGTTTTCATGAGTAATTCTATTCGCTATTGGATTTGTTTATGAAAGATTTTGCATTGAAAGGAGAATATTTTTTAGGGTGGTTAATAATAACCATCCCTTCGAGTGTTGTTCTAGCACTCAATGGATATTTGGGCAGTTTTACCAAGTTGATGGCAGACGATTATTGTTCGGCTTATATTGTTCGTCGATTAGGTTTTGCCCGTTCAATATGGTATTGGTACCGTAATTGGAGCGGAGGATATTCCACCAGTATTGCTGACAGTTTGCTGAATATTATTGGCGCGTCAAGAATGTATTATTTAGTTCCAGTATTTTTATTAGTTTGGCTCATAGTAACAATTTTGGCTGTTGCTCAGCTATTGCCTACCAATCTTGGGCGGTCGAAAAGGGTTTTCACCTCAATTGCTTTGGGCAGTTTTGCTCTTTATTCAATTTTGCTGCTTAGCCCGAATATCCCTCAATCGTTGCACTGGTGGGGTGGAATGCGCGCTTACAGTTTCCCTTTGATGTTAATTACCCTATATCTATCTGTATATCAGATTTTTATACTAAAAATTCGAAACACGACATGCTTGTGGCTGGGATATGTTATCAGTTTTTTCTTTATTTTCTTGAATAGCGGTTTTAGTGAGACTTTTACCCCCCTGCAATTAGTATTGTTTATAGAGTTAATTATTCTGGGGCTTTGGACAGGGTATCTAAAATATCCTACTCCTGAGTTTAATTTCCTATTAGCCGGATTATTAGGAGCCGTTTTGGGATTAATTGTAATGGTTGCCTCGCCTGGTAACGTCATACGCCAAGCGAATTTTCCTCCAGCCCAAAACCTTCTTGGCATTTTGGACATTTCGGTTGTTGGCTATTTTGGATTCCTAAAGAATATTCTCGGTAACCCCACAAAGCTCGCTGGGATATTGTCTGTGGTCCTCGGGACAACTTGGGCTGGTTGGCAGAATAACGACCATTTGACTGTTCGTCTTTGGATGGTGATAGGCATTTTCCTGAATGGTTTTATTATTGCCTTTGGGTGTTTTCCCCCGTCTGCTTATGGCATGTCCGATGTACCTCCGGGCCGGACACTAATTATTGCCGTCTTTTTTCTCGTTGCCAGCTGTATGCTTGGTGGCTATATGCTTGGGAGTTGGCTGACACAGCGCCGAGCAAACTATCCCGTTATCTTGCGTCGTGGTCTGCTGGTCATTACTTCGTTTTTGATAGTTGTTACTGCATGGAACAGTGGTATAAATTTTTTTGCCTCTATTCCTGTTCACATAGAGTATGCAAGTAAATGGGATGATATGGAACTCTTAATCGCATCAGCTTTACGAAGTGGGCAAACTGACGTGCATATTCCCGCTAAACTAAATTGGGCACAACTGAATGAGCCTAATGACAACCCAAAGTTTTGGGTAACGTTCTGTATGAGTAAATATTACGGCATCCAGGTACTTGCTCCTAGCGCAGATGTCGGTTCTCAGTAACAATTTCTTTATGGTAAATTCAATTGACTAAGCAGCAAAATCTACCCCCAAATTTAGTTACAGGTCTTTCTGTTGTTGTTCCAGTATATCGTGGCGCTTTGATGATTGCTTCCCTGGTGGAGCGACTTTCATTTGTCCTACCAACATTGGCCGATAGCTACGAGGTAATCCTAGTCAATGACGGCAGCCCTGATAATGCATGGACGGTTATTGAGCAATTAGCGGTTCGTTTTCCTTGGGTCATTGGCCTGAATTTGATGCGTAATTACGGCCAACATAATGCTACTCTGGCTGGAGTGCGTGTCGCACACTATGCGATTTGTGCCACCATGGATCAGGACCTTCAGCATCCGCCTGAAGCTCTGCCAATCCTGTTGGTAAAACTTGACGAAGGCTTCGATGTGGTTTATGGTGCACCACGCATCCTCCCGCAAGGCTTTGTGCGTAATTGGATGACAAAAACTATCAAGACTTTACTCGCCAAAGTAATGGATGTGCCATCTGTGCGTAATATCTCAGCCTTTCGGGTCTTCCGTACCGAACTGCGTTATGCTTTTGCCAACTTTCAAAGCCCTAATTTGATTTTTGATGTTTTACTCTCTTGGGGTACTAACCGTTTTGCATCAGTTATGGTGGATATTGCCCCTGCTCGAACTTCTAATTACGACTTTCCCGCATTGGTCAAAGCTGCCTTATTAATTTTGACTGGTTACAGCACAGCCCCTTTGCGTCTGGCGAGTTGGATTGGTTTTGCGATGACCTTGTTTGGAATAATTATTTTTTGCTATGTATCTTACATTTATTTGGTGGTAGGCAGCCTGCCAGGTTTCCCTTTTCTGGCATCAATCATCGCGCTGTTCAGCGGCGCGCAGTTGCTCGTCTTGGGCATTTTTGGCGAGTATTTGGCGCGTATGTTCTACCGGTTGATGGACCGACCACCATATATTATTAGTCGATGGATTAACCGTGTATGAATGTTGTCATCCTCCAGCCGTCTTATATTCCCTGGCGCGGTTATTTTGATCAGATTCGCTGTGCAGACTTATTTATTTTTTACGATGATGTTCAATACGACAAGCACGGGTGGCGTAACCGCAATCAGATCAAAACTGTGCAAGGGAAGCAATGGCTAACAATCCCGGTACATAGTGCCGGGGCAACTACGGGATTGTTGAGTAAGGATGTGAAAATAGATTGGTCTAAGCCATGGGCTAAAAACCATTGGAAGGCTCTAAAATATTCATACACCAAAGCCCCATACTTCCACCAATACGAATTGCTATTACAATCGTATTATGAGCGCCGTGATATTTTCTTAGTTGATTTCACTATTGACCTGACCATAGATCTTGCCCATAAAATTGGTATTCAACATACTCGCTTTATGCGCTCGTCCGAGATTTCTGGTATTCACGGAGAAAAAACTAACCGGCTTATTCAGATTTTACAGGCTGTTGGAGCTTCCCATTACATCAGTGGTCCATCGGCTAAAGACTACATTGATGATGATCTTTTCAGCGCTGCTGGTATTACGCTTGAATATATGGAATATAATTATCCGGAATATCCGCAACTCTATCCACCTTATGACGCTCACGTCAGTATTTTAGACTCGTTGTTTATGATGGGGGAGCATGTGTTTTCTTAAATCAAGTAAAGGAGCAAAAGTTATGACCGAATCCGAAGAACTTGATAAAGTTCAACAATATTTTACTGAAAAACTCGAGCTGTTTGGCCCAACCTATAAAGGTGTGGACTATAACTCTACAGAATCACAAGAAATTCGTTTTTCGCAGCTAATCAAGGTCATCGATTTGTCTCGTAAATACGCTCTGCTCGATTTTGGTTCTGGCTATGGTGGGATGTACGATTATTTGTTAAGTCTGGGCCACCAGCTATCTTACGTTGGTTTTGATATTGCCGAATCCATGGTAATTAAAGGCCGTGAACTGCATCCGAATAATCCGGATTGCTTGTTCACTTCTGACATCGCCCGGCTTCAAAAACTTGATTATGCAGTGGTCAGTGGTACATTCAATATAAAGCTAGATGCCAGCCATGAATCTTGGACTGAAATTGTTATTGAATCTTTGAATATTATGAATTGCTGTGCCATTAAGGGTTTATCTTTTAATATGCTTACGAAGTATTCTGACGCTGATAAAATGCGCACCGATTTGTATTATGCTGATCCACTGTTCTTCTTTGATTACTGCAAGCGTAATTTTTCGAAAAATGTTGCCTTGTTACATGATTACAAACTTTATGATTTCACTATTCTTGTGCGAAAGGAATAACAGGGTTTTAGAGAGTCTTACATAAACACATCTGTGTGATCAGAGTTGGGAGTTATTAATAATCTATGCATCAAAAACCCCGAGTCGATTTTAACCGACCCATTCCAGTTGGCAACGAACTGGAATACATCGCCGAAGCTATACAGATTGGCCACATTTCAGGGGACGGTCCATTCACCCAAAAATGTCATGCGCTGCTTGAAAAGGAACTTGGCGTCAAGAAGGTGTTGTTGACTACATCCTGCACACACGCGTTGGAAATGATGGCAATCTTGCTTGATATCCAGCCTGGAGATGAAGTCATCGTCCCTGACTTTACGTTCGTTTCGACTGTGAATGCTTTCGTTCTGCGTGGTGCAATTCCTGTCTTTGCAGATATTCGCTACGATACCCTTAACATTGATGAGAACAAGCTCGAAGCATTAATAACTCACAAAACCAAAGCGATTGTACTGGTGCATTATGCCGGGGTTGGTTGTGAAATGGACTCGATATTGGAGATTGCCAATCGTCACAATTTATCAATTCTGGAAGACAACGCTCATGGGTTATTTGGCAAATATAAGGGTAGGTTTCTTGGTACGTTTGGGGTTATGGCTTCGCAGAGTTTTCACGAAACAAAAAATTTTACAAGTGGTGAGGGCGGTGCAATTCTCATCAATGATGAAAAATATGTCGAGCGTGCCGAAATCATTCGTGAGAAAGGTACCAACCGTTCGCGTTTCTTCCGCGGCCAGATAGATAAATACACCTGGGTGGATATTGGTTCATCATACCTGCCGTCAGATATTCTGGCAGCCTTCCTTTTTGGACAGTTAGAACAGCGAGAACGCATCCAATCACACCGCAAAACCCTGTGGGATACCTACAACTTGGCGTTGAGTAATTGGGCGCAGAAGCACGGCGTACAATTGCCCACTGTCCCTGCTTATACAGAACAGGCTTATCACATGTTCTATCTCCTCCTGCCCGACCTGGATTTGCGCCAGAGATTCATTCAATACTTGCGGGATCTCGGCATCTACAGTGTCTTTCATTACCTTCCGCTTCACCTTTCGGATATGGGATGTGGATTCGGTGGAAAGGTAGGCGATTGTCCGGTGACAGAAGATGTAAGTGATCGTTTGGTGCGCTTGCCATTCCACAATGCGCTTTCCAATTCCGAGCAAGAATTGGTAATTGAAGCGATTTCGGCATTCAATTTTTAAAGTAAAAGTAAACGAGGCTTTTGGGGTTTTCTCGGAGATTTTTCAATTCAGAATATGCTTGTCACAGGTGGGGCGGGATTTATTAGCTCGAATTTTGTGAGATATATACTCGAAGCAGAGCAGCAAGCTGAGATAATCGTTATTGATGCCCTGACCTATGCCGGGTCACTGGAAAATCTCAAAAAGTTACACAATGAGTTGCGTTTTAATTTCATACACGGGGATATTTGTGATTCCGAGTTGGTTAATCGGTTGATAGCCGAGCATAGTATTGACACGATTGTCTATTTTGCGGCCGAATCGCATGATGATCGTTCCATCCTTGCCCCTGTACCTTTCATCCAGACGAACATAATTGGTACGTTTAACCTGCTCGAAGCTGTCAGAAAAGCTTGGGATGGATTTTTTTCTGGAAAACGCTTCCACCTTGTTTCCACAGACGAGGTCTTCGGGTCGTTGCAATTGTCCGACACTGTTTTCAGCGAGATGACGCCTTATAATCCGCGCTCCTCTTATTCGGCATTTGAGGCTTCGTCAGATCACTTGATGCGCGCCTGTTTCCATACTTATGGTTTGCCAACCTCGATTACCAACTGTTCTAATAATTATGGACCTTTTCAATTTCCTGAGAAACTAATCCCGCTGATGATCCAAAATGCTATCCAAGGTAAGTCGCTGCCAATTTATGGGGATGGGCAGCAAATTCGTGATTGGCTGTATGTGGAAGACCATTGTGAGGCGATTCACCTTGTTTTAAAAGAAAGTCATCCCGGTGAGACTTATAACGTGGGTGGTGAGAATCAGCCATATAACATCGATCTGGTCACGCAGATTCGTACTCTTCGCTCATCACTTATGTCCCTGATCGCCCTGGTCACGATCGGCGGTATGCTATGGACATTACGAAGATCCGCGCTGAATTAGGCTGGGTACCGCGTCATAACATCGAAGCCGGCTTGCGGGTAACAGTGCAATTGTATTAACAAAACATGAATTGGGTGCAGTCGATACTACAACAGGATAATTATGGTGATTGGTTAGAAAAGAATTATAAAAATCGGGAGTGGAAATGATGAAAGGTATTATTCTGGCAGGCGGCCTTGGGATTCGTCTTTACCCATTGACAATGGGCGTCAGCAAGCAGCTTTTGCCTGTTTACAATAAGCCGATGATTTATTACCCACTGACGGTGTTGATGCTTGCAGGTATTCGCGACATTTTGATCATTAGTACCCCTAGGGATTTACCTCAGCTTGAATGGCTTCTACAAGTTGGCCAAAACTGGGGTCTCAATTTCTCATACCTTAAGCAAGATTATCCGCGCGGACTGGCAGACGCCTTTATCCTTGGCGCGAAGTTTGTCGATGAGCAACCATCCTGCTTAATCCTCGGCGACAATATCTTTTATGGCACCGGGCTTTGGGATCAACTAAGAGATGCTGCCTGCATAACAAGCGGCGCGTCTGTTTTTGCATACCCCGTTCGAGATCCTAGTGGATATGGCGTCATCGAGTTTGACCAGCAGGGCAGGGCCACCAGTCTCGAAGAGAAACCGGCCACACCGCGCTCCCGTTTTGCAGTGCCCGGATTGTATTTTTATGACCATAAAGTAACCCAAATAGCACGTTCGATCAATCCATCTGAACGTGGGGAACTAGAGATCACGGAGGTTAACCGTGTCTATTTGGAAAAGGGAGAATTATTCGTGCAGCAATTGGGGCGCGGTACTGCTGGGTTGGATGTAGATACGCATGAAAATTTACTGCATGCCGCTAACTTTGTGCAGACCGTGGAAGAACGTCAAGGTTTGATGATCGGGTGCCCTGAAGAAGTGGCTTTTCGCATGGGTTTTATCAATCGTCAGCAAATTATTGATTTTGCCCAACGTCTTCCCCAGAATAATTATCGCGATTATCTAATGAGACTAACCGAAGAAGATTTATAAGGACATGGTAAAATGGCTCCGCATTACGGAGAAAACTGTGTCTACCAAAAAATTCCAAATCGCCATTATTGTCCCTGTTTACAACGAGGCGGGCGTGGTGGAGCATTTCCATCTGCAACTCACGGCGGTAACAGAAGAATTGCCGTTCGTCTTTAAGTATTACTATGTCGATGATGGCTCCGAGGATGGCAGCGACCAATCCCTGGCGGCATTAGCCAAACAGGATGATCGTGTTGATGTGCTGACTTTGAGTCGAAATTTTGGTCATCAGGCCGCGCTGACTGCCGGACTCGATCACGCTGAAGGGGATATTGTGATCACCATGGATGGCGACGGACAGCACCCGCCCGAGATGATTGCGGAGATGATTCAGTTGGTGCAGCAGGGATATGACATTGTCCAGGCGCAGCGTTTGGACGACCAGCAAGCCATCTCGTTCAAGAAATTTACCTCCTCGGCCTTTTATCGCATGATCAATCGCATCAGCGGCACGCATGTCCTGCAAGGTGCCTCGGATTTTCGCGCGATGAGCCGCCAGGCAGTGGATGCGCTTAAGTCCTTGCCGGAATACCATCGCTTTTTGCGTGGCCTGATCTCCTGGATGGGCTACCGAAGTGCGATTCTGCCCTACCACCCGCCGCAGCGCATCGGTGGGCGGTCTAAATATTCGCTGCGCAAGATGCTTAAACTGGCCTCTGATGCACTCTTCTCCTTTTCCCTTGTACCGCTCTACATCGGTTTGAGCGTCGGGGGCCTGTTCCTGTGCCTGGCTTTCATGGAAATGCTTTACGTGCTCAGTTTCTGGGTCACCGGTCACACGTCCAATCTGGCACCCGGCTGGAGTTCGCTGATGTTTGTGATCTTGATCGTCGGCGGGATGTTGATGGTGCTGCTGGGTTTCATCGGCGTGTATGTCGGTTATATTTTCCAGGAAGTCAAACGCCGGCCGGTTTACATCCTGAAGCAGGGAACCGCTCCTCTCGAACCTGATGATGTCGAATAAAGCTGAAAAATCCAGGTATCTGTTTGTCTTTTTGCGTCACGGAGAATCGATTGGGAATGCCGAAGTGCGTTTCCAGGGACAGGCAGACTTCCCTTTGACGGAGACCGGCCTGGCCCAGGCGCGAGCGCTGGCGCATCGCTGGCAAGCCGAAGACGAATCCTTCGACCTGATCCTTTCCAGTCCTCTGACGCGTGCTCGCCAGACAGCCGAGATCCTGGCCGAAGCCATCAGCGCTCCGCTCGAACTGGATCCCATCTGGATGGAGCGGGATAATGGTCAAATGTCCGGATTGACCCGTGAGGAAGCGCGCGAGAAATTTCCCCAGCCCGATTTCTTAAATCCATATGATTTATTTGCCAAAAATGGCGAAGGCGATTGGGCTCTTTTCCTGCGAGCGGGCCATGCCCTGCATGATTTGTTGCAGCGTCCGCCGGGACGTTACCTGGTGGTCTCCCACGGGGGGTTGTTGAACAAGGTCATGCTGGCGATTTTAGGTATCACGCCACAGGCCAATAATCAGGGACCAAGTTTCGATTTCGAAAACACAGCTTTTGCGCGCTTGGAATATTTGCCGCAGCGTCATCGCTGGCACTTCAGGAAATTGAATGATCGAGAACACTGGAAAATTCCGGATGCGGAGTAGTTCTTATGGCGCAAATGGCAGCTAAGCAACCATTATCTGTATTGTGCTTTGGCGCTGGTGCGATCGGGACGTATATCGGTGGTAGCCTAGCGTTGGAAGGTCACAATGTAGTCTTTGTGGAGCGGCCTGCAGTGGCCGAGGAATTGCGCACACGGGGGTTGCGGCTGGATTTGACGCTCGACCGCAGGCGCCAGACCCGTGATGCGAATGTCCTCGATCCCCGTTCGTTTGTGATGGTGGACTCGCTGGAAGATGCATTCCAATTTGGACCCTTTGATGTGGCAATATTTGCCTTGAAATCTTTCGACACGGCCTCTGTGCTGGAAGGTCTGCGCGATTATGCCGATAAAATGCCGCCAATCTTATGCCTGCAAAACGGAGTGGACAACGAGCCAGCTATTGCTGAGGTGCTTGGGCCGGACAAGGTCATCTCTGGCACGGTAACCAGCGCTATCGGCCGCCGTGCGGCAGGCGATATTGTGCTTGAGAAGCTGCGCGGGATAGGCGTGGCAGCCGGCCATCCATTGTCTGAACGTTTAGTTGCAGCCCTGGAAGCGGCCAAGTTGAAAGCGCAGCTTTTCCCCAGGGCAGCGGATATGAAATGGTCCAAAATGCTCACCAACCTGATCGCCAACGCCACTTCGGCCATCCTGGACATGACTGCAGTTGAGGTTCTGTCCCATGCGGGTCTCTATAAACTGGAGATGCGGCAGTTGCGTGAAACTCTGGCCGTGATGGAAGCTCAGGGTATACAGGTGGTCGACTTGCCTGGTACGCCAGTGCGCACGCTGGCAAAAATCCCGGATTGGCCAACATTCTTGCGTCCACTGGTAGCGCGCATATTGGGGGGCGGAAGGGGTGGTAAGATGCCTTCTTTCCACATCGACCTGCATGCCGGACGCGGTAAATCCGAAGTGGATTGGCTTAATGGCGCAGTTGTCCGAGCCGGTCAAAAAAACGGGGTGCCCACACCCGTCAACAAACTTTTGAATGACACCCTGCAGGCTTTGACGCTTGGTGAAATCCCTTTGGAAGAATACGCGCGCCAACCGCAGAAACTATTGGCGAAACGCTAACAAGGTTCGAAAATCTCTGGTTTGAAGCTAACGGAATCGTCAGGCTGCCGGTTTGGGATTAATGATAAAATACGTTTCCCCTCAAGGGGAGTGATCTTATGAGCAAGAAGCAAATTATTCGTATGGTAGAACCGCGCCCGGAGGTGGAAATTCATCTACCCGACGGGCGTGTGCTTTCTGGCCCGCGTGGGGCTAAAGTTGGCGAATTTCTGGGGGTGATCGCCAACAGTTTTGATGCGCCGGTGGTCGGTGCGGTCGTCAATGGCCACCTGCGCGAACTGACCTATCCGATCGTTATGGACGCCAGCGTCCAGCCGGTTACCATGAGCGAAGCAGACGGGATGCGTATCTACCGCCGGTCGCTGACCTTCCTGCTGGAGATGGCCTTTAGAGAACTTTTCTCCAAAGGCAAACTGACCATCGATCATTCTGTCGCTTCGGGTGGTTATTACTGTCAGGTGGTCGGACGTCCGCCGCTTTCCACATCGGAACTGGCATCCCTCCAGGGGCACATGCAGGAGTTGGTCGATTCCGATTTACCGTTCAGCCGCCAGGAAGTCCCGCTGGCGGAAGCGATCGAATACTTCAAGTCCCGAGGCTACGAAGATAAAGTTCAATTACTGGCGCATCGCCAGAAGGATTATCTGACGCTTTATAAGCTGGGTGAGCGTATGGACTATCACCACGGTTACATGGTCCCCGCGGCGGGTTACCTGCGCTGGTTCGACCTGACACCGACCAATGGCGGTTTTACCTTGCGTTTTCCGCGTCGTCACAAACCGACCGAACTGCTGCCGCTGCCGGATTATCCGAAACTGCTGGCCACTTTCCGCCAGTACGGCGACTGGCTGGCACGCCTGGGTATCGACAACGTCGGCGCACTGGATGATGCCATACAGGCTGGACGCGGCAAGGAGATTATCCTGGTCTCTGAGGCGCTGCATGAGCAGCATGTGGCGGACATCGCCAGTCAAATTGCGGCGCGGAGCGGCCAGGTCCGTCTGGTACTGATTGCCGGACCGTCATCGTCTGGCAAGACCACCTTCTCACGCCGCCTATCGGTCCAACTGCTGGCTTTAGGCATTTCGCCTTTCCCGCTCGAACTCGACAATTACTTTGTCGACCGCGATCTGACTCCACGCGACGAAAACGGTCAGTTTGACTTCGAGACGATCGAGGCGCTCGATCTGCCCTTGTTGGCGGAACATCTGGAAGCGCTGGTGGCTGGGGATAAGGTACAGCTCCCGAAGTACAATTTCAAGAATGGGATGCGCGAAAAAGGCGAGACGATCCAGCTGCATCGTGGCCAGTTCATTATCCTTGAAGGAATCCATGGTCTTGACCCGCGGCTTGATCCCCGAATCACTGAGTGGGGAGGCTTTTCGGATTTATGTTTCGGCCCTGACACAGCTAAACCTCGACCGCCACAACCGGGTTTCCACAACCGACACACGCTTGATCCGCCGCATCGTGCGTGATGCGCGCGAACGTGGTTACACTGCTGCCCAGACTATTTCGCGCTGGGAGTCGGTTCGACGTGGCGAGAAGCGCCATATTTTTCCGTTTCAGGAAAATGCGGATATCATGTTCAACTCGGCGCTGGTCTACGAGTTGGCAGCCCTCAAACCTTTTGCCGAACCGCTGCTGCGCCAGGTACCATTTGGTACACCTGAATATATCGAAGCCAAACGCCTGCTCGCTTTTCTGGAATGGTTCCTGCCGCTGGGTTCCGATCTGATTCCGGAGAATTCGATTGTGCGCGAATTCATCGGCGGGTCGATCCTGAAGGATTTTAAACTTTGGAAGAGCAGCAAGGCCGTTCATTAATCGCTAGACAGTATTAGCTTTATGAAGCGTTTCCTCATTGTATTTGTTTTGCTGCTATTTTTGGTGCAGGCTTGTGGACTGATCTCCCCGGTGACGGAAACTGGTGTTAGATCACAGGCGCTGACCGCTGCCGCGGGGACGCTGTTCGCTGAAGTAACGGCCTCGGCTCCGGCTCCAACTGAACGACTCCCTGTTCCACCTCCCGTGCCTCCGTCATCAACAGAAAACGCCAATTACCAGCTTAAAGAAGAGCGCCTGATCGGTGCTTATGCCGTCCGCTGGTGGCACGACACTAATAACGAGATCGGATTCAACGATGTCGTCATGGTCGAGGCTGGCGGGAAGCCGTCCGTTCGGATTGATTCAGCCTCCGCGATCGAAGACCTGACGGGCACAGATATCAATGCTGACGGCTACCCCGAAGTGATCGTGGATACCTATTCCGGTGGGGCGCACTGCTGCTTTGGGATGCGGGTAATCAGTTTGCGTGAGGTGCCCGTCTCGATCTTGCAGAAGCCGGAATCAAATGCTGGCGGCATGTTCCAGGATTTGAACGGTGATGGCATCTACGAATTCCTGACCGCCGATGATCTGTTCGCGTACAAATACTGCCCTTATGCCGGGTCGCCGTTCGTGCGTGTGATCATGGAATATGTCCCGGGCCAAGACAAATATATCCCGGCTAGCCCACGCTTTGCTGACCAGTTTGGTGGGGACATCCAGGAGCACGCCGCCTGGGCGCAGCAAGCCCAACCCGGCGACCATGGTGAGCAGGACCATACGACCAAGTGTGCCGTGCTGCCTTTGGTGTTGGATTACCTCTACAGCGGGCAGCCGGACAAAGCCCACTCTGAGCTGCTGCGCATCTATCCCTACCCTGACGTGGAATCCTTTTGGAATGAAGTGCTGGCAGCCGTGCAGGGCAGCCCATTCTTTACCCATTAAATGGGACTAGCATAACAATATAGAACAGTCCTCCCGCGAGGTTCGAGAGAGGACTGTTCTATTCGCAACAGTGGGCAATTACGGAGATGTGCCCACAATGGAGTCGATGCCGTAATAATCAGCTGCACAGGCATTAACCCAGAAGTCAGGATTCTCCTTGAAGTCGCGAGTGTGACCCATGTAGTATCCATCTATGGAAACTACATCAACTTGAGTAAGCCCGCGAGCTTTAGCGTTCTTGATCAACTCGTCGCGTTTATCCCAGATGGCCGCTCGTTCAACGAATTGCGGAAGTTCGGAAATGACCGTTGTCGTAGTGCGAAGTATATAAATGCTGCTAAGGAGCAGAACCAATGTACCAAGAATCAATGTCCATGGCTTATCAAGTTGATCGGAGATTAAATTGCCGATTAACCAGGCGATTAAGCCAATCCCTACAGTCAAAGCGAACCGGGCAAAAATCAATGTTCGAGGGGCTGGTGGGCCACCTTCCACATAAATGCTGGGCACTTCCATAGCCGCAATCATCAAATAGATTGTGATCATAATTCCTAAAATTGCGGCCGTAGTTTGTCTGCCTGTTATTCTGTTGATACGAGTTTGGAAGGCGCGGGTCAGAAATGGTAAAACACCGATGACTGATGCCAAAATTAAGTGAGGAAGTGGTAAGCCATGTAGGGAGTCGCGTATAAAGTCGAAGGAAAAAATCAGCGCCAGGAAGGGCACCTTGATCGGTTCGTTTAACCTGTAAGTTCCGAGGTCAAGCCGCATCTGGTTGGTTGGCGCGGAGAAGAGCACCACCATCGCCAGAAAGATACCGACCAGGCCGGCCGCGATTACAGGAAGAGCTCGCTCAGCCCAATGCTTGCCCTGCTTTCTGGCCAGAAGCGTTACAACCAGCAGAATAGTCAGTAAGGAGGCAAGAAAGGCATTTCCGGGCTCTGAAAACGTCCCGGTGATGAAAGCCAGAGGCAGCGCCAGATAAGGAGCAGCTCTCCATCCTTCCATACTCGCCATCCGCTCCGTGATTAGAGCCAGAACCAGGACGGTTGTAACCGTTGGCGAGGTATAAGGCAAGATAGCGGATCGCCAATAAATGCTTTGGAAGCGATTGGGTGCCATGTAAATGGTGAAATACAAGATTGCCCCCGCCATTATTATAAGACTGGTCTGAGGCAAGAGTGCTTTTAGGAAGCGATTCAGGTTAGATAACGTCCACCAAATACCGATAAACCAGAGCAGAATGGTTAATCCTGTTAAAATTTGGACGCCAAATACACCCATTAACTGAAAAAAGTAAGAGAAAAATGTCAGAGAAATTCGATTTGAAGCATAATGGGTGATGAAGGTGTAGCCCTTCATCGCACCTAAAAAGCCGTATGTGCTCAGATCAGCATTAAAACACCAGTCGTCTCCCCACCAGCGGTTGTAGATGCCCAGATACGCAAAAGCGACGAGCCCCGCTAAAAATACGAAGGTTGTAAGATAAAGTGAGAATTTGGAAGTAAGGCGATTGATTCTTTGCATGGAATTAACCAATTCCTCCCAACCTGCGGAATTCCCGAAATCTTATCATAGAATGATTTCCGCGATAATCACGGCTGCTAACGAGCAGCCAAAATTGACCCAATCGTTGTTCAGCCAGCTCCAGCCGTGGATCATGGTCGTCGGGGTGCCGCAGGTGTGGACGGGGTGGCGTTCGGTTTCTTTATTACAAGCCGGACAAAAATAGATGGCTTGGACGCTGGCTCCCAAGAACGAGTCGAACAGCGAACCAAGCCAGCCTGAAAGTGTGACCAACAGGAAGACTGGTAAGAATTGAGTTGTCGAAGAATTGATGCTGAAGGGTTGGAGCGCGGCAGCCAACAGACCAATCAGTCCCGATCCAGCCAGGGAAGCCAGTGTGCCGACCAGTGAGATTCCACCCGAGGTTCCTTTTTCCACGCCTTGGCTCAGGTGGGTGATCAGCCTTGGCTCGGAGGGATTGAAAATGCCCAATTCTGTCCCCCAGGTATCGGCGTTGACAGCCGCCAGCGCTGCAGCAAATCCCAGCCACGGCCAGACGGCCAGCGGAAAAAAAAAGTGCAGGGCTGCAAAAATAGTTGCCAAGCCGCCATTGCCCAGAACCTGGCCGGCGTCACGTCGTCCGCCTTTAGAATATTTTTCATCCAGTCCCTGCTTGCGTTGAAGGAATGCGCGCGTCAGGGCTGAAGAAGAGACGAAAAAAGTCAGCAGCAGAATTGCCCAGGGCAGGCCTCCCAGCCCGAAGATGATCGTCCCGACCAGGGTGGCGGCCAGAACACCGGAGCGTTCCAGGCTGTGGAGACGATAGGCCAGTATGGCGATGACAAGTGCCAGGATGAAGCCGAACAGGATTTGCATTTCAGACGGGGGTGTTAAACGCGAAGAGTACGGCCAGTAGAAAGAGCAAGCTGCTGAGGATGCTGGTCGACCAGAGAATGAAAGCCAGAATACGCTGATCGTCATAGCGATAATAGTACAGTCCGGCCAGCCAGCCTGTTACAGAAAGGAGGGCACTCAAAATGGGCAAAAGCATGATTTGCACTGCCGGGAATGGACCCAGCGGCAGGCCGGAAGGGCCAAAGCCAATATTTACCTGGTTGAGGCTGGGAATCATCAGACCGACCCAGACGAACAGCCCGATGTTCAAGAAAAGCGTTGCAGCCCATAAAAAGCGTGCCAACGGATCGTCCCAGGCCCGGGTTACCACGAAAGTTGGGTAGATTGATTTTGCTGGAACCGGTGTCAGACTGCCCAATTCGATAGCACGCTGGAACTCGTGCACGAAGGAGGCTGGGTCCGCAGGGGAGATGGCGAAGATGTGTTTGGCTGTGGCGATCAACAGCAGGTTATCCCGTTCGGAAGCCAGGAATTCGATCAGGCCCAGGTCTGGGTGGCGGCGCAGGCCGAGGATGGATCCTGGCAGCCGGAGCCATGGCAGGGCCAACGGCGTGGAGAGGTCCGTGACCGGGCGTACCCACTCGATGTCCGAAAGCGGCAGTTCCTCCAGGCGCAAGCCCCAACGCAGGGACAGGTTATCCCGGTCGAGGCTATAGTTAGCCTTCAACAAAGCAAAGGCGCGATAACCCAGAAACGGCATGGGAATAAAAGCCGCCAGTGTGACCAGCAAGTAAACGATAAAGGCTGGTCCCACCGCTGCCTGGGTCAGGTTCCAGATTCCCCAGCCAAATACTGCTATCAGGATCAGAATCAGCAGCCCATGTACGATCAAACCGCTTTGGCGCGCAGGGGGATAGGAGTTGGGAATCATGCTGTTCAAATATGATTCGTGCGGGTTGTGATAAATTTCTCGCCTCGCAGGAAGGGTGTTTCGAAGGTTTGAAAGGTTCTCCGTGTTCGGCAGGCTTTGCTGCGCAGATCGCTCTGGAAAACGAGATGGATTCGGTTCACACCAAGGCCCTGATTTCCTCGCGCAGCGCTTGGCAGACAGCTTCCACCTGAGCCTCGCTCATCACGCCTGAGAACGGCAGCGCCAGTCCGCGCAAACCCAGGTCCTCAGTGACCGGGAAATCGCCGGTGCGGTAGCCGAAGCGCTCGACCATATAAGGCTGCAAGTGGATCGGTAGAAAATACGGGCGGACGGGAATACCACGCTGGCCGAGCTTTTGGGCCAGCAGGTCGCGATCCATGCGCGGGTCGAAACGCACGACATAAACGAACCACGACATGCGCGTGGTAAACATCTCTAGCACGGGTGGCTCTACGCCGGGAATTTCGGCCAAGCGTTCGTTGTACCAGCCTGCCACCCGATCGCGTTTATCCAGTAACTCCTCCAGGCGACTCAACTGCACTACACCCAGTGCGGCTGACATCTCATCCAGGCGGTAGTTGTATCCCAGATAAGTGTGTTGCAGCCAGGTGTCACCCGGCGCACGCCCCTGGTTGCGCAAGGCGCGCATCAAATCCGCGGCCCGGTCGTCATCGGTGACGATCACGCCACCTTCACCGGTGGTGATCTGCTTATTGGGATAGAAGGCGAACACGCCATAATCGCCGAGCATCCCAGCCATGCCTCCTTTGTAGGTCGCGCCGAGCGCTTCGCACGAATCCTCAATCACCTTCAGGCCATACTCATTGGCTACTTGGCGGATCGGATCGAGGTCGGCTGGCTGTCCGAAAACATCCACCGGCAGGATAGCTTTAAGCAGGTTTCTCTCTCCCAGCCCGTGGCGCGGCAGCCATTTTTCGGACTCTTTGCCCCCCTGGGCAACATCCCGCACGGCTTGTGCGACTAGCTGTGGGTCAATGTTACCTGTGCGGGGATCGACGTCCACGAAGACCGGGATGGCGTGCTCGAACAGCAGCACGTTGGTGGAGGCCACGAACGAGAACGGCGTGGTGATGACCAGATCGCCGGGACCGATGTCTGCTGCGCGAACGCACAGGTGCAGTCCCGCTGTGCCGGAGTTGACACCGACGGCATGCCTGGCACCGGTCAGGTCACGGAAGGATTGCTCGAAATCCTTGATGCGCCGGCCCATACTCAGGTTGGGTGTATTCAAGACCTCCTGGACGGCTTGTCGCTCAGAATCGGTCAGGTCAGGGGATGACATGGGAATTTGCATAGTGTTTCCATTCACTTAAGGGCGAGACAACCCTCGCCCCTGTATGGGATTTCCAAATTTACCATCATAGCTTTGGGTGGTGGATGGTTAGGAGGCCTTCTTGGATTTTAGGGTTTTAGGTTCGGGAGCGGGTGCAGGTGTGGCCTCGACCGCTGCGGCAGAAGCTTGTTCGGACGGCGTCCCTTCGGGAGTTGGTCCGAGGTCGAGTTCGACCGTTTCTTCCATGCGGATCTGACCCCGCAGGAAAGCGCCTTCCTCGGTTACGAAGGCCGTGGTGATCACATCGCCCCATACGCGCCCGGTCGAGCGGATTTCAAGTTTCTGGGTGGTGATGTTGCCGCGTACAGCGCCTGCCACAATGACAGTATTGGCGCGGATATTCTCGCAGGTGACGCGCCCCGTTTCGCCGATCACCAGCATGCCGCGCAGTGCGATCTCACCTTCGAAAGCGCCCTCGATGCGCACGCCGCCACTGCCATTGATGCTTCCATGCCAGATGACGCCAGGTCCGAGCACCGAGGTAATGCGTTCGACGGTCGGGATAGGTGGGGAGCCTTCGGTTGTCGATGTGGTATTCCGTTTGAACATGCAATTCCTTTGGGCGGTAAAGTTACGTTATTTTGTAATTGTACCTTAAGAAAAAGTCAGCGTCCCGGTGAATGGGACGCTGAGGCTTGTATGGCGGAGCTTATTTTTTCGGAGGCTCTGGCATGCCCATGATGTTGTAGCCCGAATCGACGTACAGCACTTCGCCGGTAATGTGGCTGGCCATGTCCGAGCACAGGAAGGCGGCGGAATTGCCGACGTCATCGATGCTGACATTCTCGCGCAGCGGAGCCATCTCGGCAAATTCGCGGTACATGTCTTTGAAACCACCCACGCCTGCTGCGGCCAGTGTACGGATCGGCCCGGCCGATATGGCATTGACACGCACCTTCATCGGCCCAAAGTCATAAGCCAGATAGCGGGTCGAGGCTTCCAGGGCGGCCTTGGCTACCCCCATCACGTTATAGTGAGGTGCTACCTTGACCGAGCCGTAGTAGGTCATGGTCAACATCGCACCGCCCTGCTTGATGAACGGTTGGAATGCCCAGGCCAGGGCGACGAACGAATAAACGCTGATGTCCAGCGCCATGCGGAACCCTTCCCGGCTGGTTCGATAATAGGGACCTGAGAGCTCATCGCGGTTGGCGAAGGCAATCGAGTGGACCAGAATGTCGATCTCACCGAATTCCTGGGCGGCTTTGGTGGCCACCTTTTCGATATTCTCGTCCTTGGTCACATCGCATTCTTCGACGAACGTACACCCAATCGACTCAGCCAGCGGACGCACGCGACGTTCGAGCGCTTCCCCGGCATAACTGATACCAATCGTGGCCCCCTCGCGGTGCAAAGCCTGGGTGATACCCCAGGCGATGGAACGATCATTGGCCAGACCAAAGATCATTGCTTTTTTACCATCTAAAAGACCCATGTTTCCTCCAGTAGCAAATTCGAAAGAGAAAAATAATTCTATGCCTGTTGATTTGGACTTACGCTGAAACGCCATGGCATGCTCTTCCATGGCTCAGGCACACTATTTAAACCCACTCTTGGTCCAATCGTCACGCTTTTTTCGGGAATTGGATGCCCCGGTTCGATCCACAAGCCGGAAGCCGGGTCGCACAGATCGAGGCCGTTCTGCGTCCCATCGATGCCCAGCGCCAGCGTCAACTTGGCGGGACCGTCCGTCCCGCGCCCGTGGCGGCGGGCAGAGATGATCTCGATCCCCTCTACCGGTTGGATGGCACGGATCAGCACCGCTGCTGGAGAGTTTTCTGTTTCGGTGACAGCATTCAGCAGCCAGTGCATGCCATAGGTGAAATAGACGTAGGCGTGTCCCGGCAGGCCGTACATGATCGCCGTGCGGGCTGTCCGCCCGGCCTTGGCGTGACAGGCCAGGTCAGACTCCCCGATGTAGGCTTCAGTCTCGATGATGATGCCTGCCAGCCGTACCCCGTTGTGCATGCGAACCAGGCGGGTCCCGAGCAGTTCGCGGGCAACGCTCAGGGTGGGGCGATTATAAAAAGATCGGCGGAGTGGCTGGAGCATCAAAGAAGATCCACAGATTTACACAAGTAAACCTAATTATTTTTACATGTAGCCATTGCTGGCGGACTACTTAAATCGCGGGTCTTTGTTGAGCGTCAAACGCAACCCATCCTCCAGAGAGGTCGATGGATGGTAATTTAATTTTTGCCCAGCCAGGCTTAAATCTGCTCTCATGCGTGAAACACCCCCGGAGGTCTGCGCATTATACAGCACATCGGTTTCCTTGCCCGTGACTTCCTGGACCAGGCGTGCCAATTCTCGCACGCTGATTTCCACTCCCGAGCCGACGTTAATCACTAATCCGTTGAGGCTTGGCGCAGTGGCGGCCGCGACCAGGGCTTTGACCACATCATCCACATAGACATAATCGCGGGTTTGCTTCCCTTCGCCGTGGAGCACCAGGGATCCGCCGCGCAGCGCCTGACGCAGGAAATGGGGTACCACCGGCGGGTGCGAGGGAGGCAGATGCTGTCCAGGCCCGTATGCGTTGAAGATGCGCAGGTTTGCCGTCTCAATGCCCCACAACTGCCCGATCGTGCGGACGTAATACTCCGCTGCCAGTTTGGAGACCGCATACGGCGAGCGCGGGTTGGGGGTTGCCTGTTCATTGAGCGGTTGCTCGCCTTGGTCCCCGTAGACTGCTCCGGAGGAAGCCAGGATCACGCGCCGCACGCCGACGTCGCGCATGGCTTCCATCAGGCTGACCGTTCCGTCAACGTTGACAGCGTTGTATTCGCGCGGGTAGAGCACCGACTCGGGGACAGAAACCCGGGCTGCCAGGTGGTAAACAACATCCACGTCTTGCAGCAGCGTCCACAGCTTGGGACGATCGTTGACGTCTCCGCGCGTGAAGTGGACATCCGGCGAGAGCGATTGCGGGTCGCCGGTGGACAGGTCGTCAAGACCTCGTACTTGATGCCCTTCACGGGCCAGATGGTCGGCTAAGGCCGAGCCGAGGAAGCCGGCTGCGCCGGTGATCAGGAAGTTCATAAAGTGTATTCTCGGTTCATATAATGAGCGGATTGGATTATAGCATGGCAAGTCCCGAGGATTGGAATCAAAAAGTGTGCCGAAACTTGTCATTTCAGCACACTTTTACCAAAGATATTCACTCATCCAGGTTGTAGCGCTGGTCGAAGTGCAGTCTCATCAGGAAAAAAAACCTGTTGGTGCGGACAGCCGTTCCAGATCTCTTGTGGATAGATGATGGCATTTGTACCGGGCAGCTGTTCCATCGCCAGGCCGGTGTTCAGATCGATGCCCACGCGCTGGTAAGCCTTGTAAACCAATTGGCTGCAATAATAAGCCTCTTCACTTTCGGCATTCAGGAAGTTTAGATTATAGGGTTTTCCTACCTGCTCCAGGCAAAACGTTGCGATGGCAGCACGCATATGAGCCTCGTCGTCATCGGATAATTCCAGCCCGTCCAGGGGATAAGCTGCCCCGTAGAAGGTGTCAAACAACAGTCCGCGCTTACGCGCCATGAATTCCGTATCCCAAATTTCGCTATGTACATCGAATGTGATCACCCCGCGCGAACCGGATTCCACGCAACGCCCCCGTGGGCCGAGGTAGATTGCGACGTGATCCACGTCACCCGGGACCAGCCGCCCGATCAGACGCCAAAACTCGCCGGGCAAGATGTCCGGTTTGCCGTTCATGGTGCAGAGGATGTCCCCGGTTTGTAAGCTGAGACCTTCAATTTCATAGGTGTAAATCATGGCTGGCTCTCGTTTTAAAACAATATAACACAGCTGTACTTGCGTCTACGCCAAATTGGGCGAATGGTTTCATACCCGCACCAGGAAATCCATCTGGTGGGCGATATACACCAGCTCACCACGCTCGACCTGCCTCCGTCGTTCTGCCAACCAGTTTGCGAAAGCTGCCGGGTCCAGTTCGGGATGACCTTTTAGCGAATTCTCGAAAAAGTGCAGGATGAACTGCAGAAAATACGTTTCGTCTTGCGGGTATTGTCCACCCACTGGATAGACCACCCAGTCTGATGAGCCGGCGGACAGGATCTCAGCCCCGGCCTGCTTCAAGTACCCGAACAGGTGCCGCCCCGCACGGCTGTCGCCGTCGCTCGGACGGGCGTCCATGGTCTGGTGGTAGAGATGTTCGATTTGGGCGTCTAATTGCGGGTCGACGGACGGTTCTAAGGTTGTCAAGCCGTCGAAGTTGACTGTCAACCAGGCCAATCCGCCGGGTTTGAGCAGCGAGAACAGCAGCGGCAGGCTGTCCGGCATGGGGAGTAAGTCCAAAAATGCGTGAGCGATCAGCAGATTGGCTTTGGGCGGATGCGTCCGGATAAAATCGAACACATCGGCCAGCATGATGGTAAGGCGCACATCTCGCTTAGCATCGGACAGTCGCAATTGGGTTTCTCCCAGGTGGTCCACCTGCAGGCCGGTTTGCACCGCCCAGGAAGGGAGCCAGTCCAGCGCGAAGTCTGTATTTTCCTGCATCTCATCCACGGCCAGGTATTCGGCTTTTTCGAGCAATCCCCAGCGCAGCAGGCGCGCCAGCATGGTCCCGATCCCGGCACCTACTTCGATCACGCGCAGTGGCCGGGGCGGCAGGTTGGCGACCAGGGCTTCGTAGACAAAGCGGTTTAAAGCGCGGTCATCGATACTTTGTTTGGCAAGCAGGTAACGGGGGAAAGAGTAGTCCATGATCTTATGCTCGGTGTGAGAATTTTAGGAGAAATTGGCGAATGCTGTGAGCTGTTTTATCCCAAGCAGGAAGGCGCCGATAATGTTCCAAGGCATTGAGTGACATGTGTGTCAACTTGTCCCGGTCCCCGGCCAGAGTCAGCAGACGGGTAGCCAGGACGGCAGGGTCTTGTGGCGGGACGAGATAGCCCGTCTGGCTGTCCGTGATGATCTCACAAGCAGCTCCGGCAGTGGTGCCAATGGCAGGCAGACCGAAGCCCATCCCTTCCAGGTAGACAATGCCAAAGCCCTCGTACGAAGATGGGACGACCAACACCTGTGCAGATCTGAATTTTTCCGCCAATGCGTTATCATCCAGCGGACCATGGAAGTGTACGCTGGACTCCAGACCGGAAGCGACGGCTTGGTCTTGTATGGCACGGGCGTAGGCGGGGTCAGCTTCCGGCGAGCCGACGATATCCAAATGGAAAGCGGATGGATGCAGGCTGAGTGCTGTCAGCAGGGTATGTAATCCCTTGCGCGGGATCAGGTTGCCCAGAAAGAGTATCCGCAAGGGCGGGGAGCTGGCTGCGCGCAGGCAAATCTCGCTTTCGGACAGGGACGATCCGAAGCGGTCGGTCGGTGGGTAGGCGACAATATGCGGTTTACCATCCCCCGCTAATTTCCGGACGGCGTCGCGGGTGGTCTTCGAATTGAGGATGAAGCCATCCACGGAACGCAGATAGCGGCGTTCGATCCAGCGGTAGAAGGCGTTCTGCCAGGCAGGACGCTCCTCCGATGAGCGTAGGTGGTGCACCAGGCTGATCAACGGGTAGGGATGGGGGCGGCGATTGGCCCTCAGCAGGGACGGGTGGTTGAGTTCGTCCTGGATGACCAGGTCCAGGCCGGGCGGCAGGCGGAAGCTCAGGTTGTCGCTCAGGTGGGCGGCGTAATTGCGCCAGGGGAGCGAGATGACTTGCAGGCTGTCACCCTGTGCGCGCAGGTACTCGACCAACCGGCGGTCGTAGAGATAACCGCCGGAGGTGTAATCGAGAGAGCCGTAGATGACCAGTCCGATCTGCACTGGATTGACCAAAAATGTGGATTATCTTTGGATTTCGTAGCTGGTCCAGGCCGAGTCGTTTTCCCACAAGACGACTTTCAACCCGGCCAGACCTGGTGCCTGGAGGCGTTCGTTGAGCGAAGTGGCCAGGATACGGGCAAAATGCTCGATGGAGGGGTTCAGCCCGGCGAATTCGGGCAATTCGTTGAGCATCTGCTCTTTGTAGTGATCGATGATCTCGTCCAGGTTCTTCTCGACTTCCATAATATCGATCAGATAGCCGTGCTGGTCGAGTTCCCGGCCGGAGAGCTGCAGTTCGAGCAGATAGTGATGCGAGTTGGGAGAATTTTCCGGACCCCAATCGCCGCCGATCAGGAAGTGGCGGGCAATGAAATTACGCCGGACAGCAAGCGTGTACATGAAAGCTCCTTATCCCGTACAGGAAATCGGGTAAAAATTTCAGCCGCGAACCGCGCGCATGACAAGCTGGCCTAGCTCGCGGGAGACCGGCATGCAGAAGTCGAAGGCATCCAGGCGAGTGCAGCAATCCAGGTCGGAGGCAGGGAAAGCGGGTTGCTGCGGGTCGAGGTGAGCCTGGGCATCCTTGGACGGCGATGACGCGCGCGAGGAATGGT
Organism: uncultured Chloroflexia bacterium; assembly: GCA_963790075.1. Lineage (GTDB taxonomy): Bacteria > Chloroflexota > Anaerolineae > Anaerolineales > Villigracilaceae > CAYOUV01. The sequence goes on along the minus strand of CAWBNG010000005.1, from coordinate 154,953 downwards.
CGCGGATCCGGGTGTTGCCCGTTGAAGAGCGCTTGCAGGTATTCGGCGCAGGCCTGATCCTCGTCGCCGGTGCCAGGTCCGTGCCAGCCGGTGATGACGAAGGTCACCGCGGGGGGCGAGAATTGTGAAACATACGCGACCGTCGCGGTGGCGACCACGAAACTGGCAGCCAGCAGCAGTTCAGCGTTAGCACAGCGGACCAGGCTTTGCGTCCCCGCTCCGGTACGCTGCACCAGGGTGTGGCCCCGGAAATCCGCTTTGAGCAGCTGGGTGGGGGAGTTGCCATAGTCGAAGCCCGGATAGGGCAGGCCGCCCATCTCGCCGATGACCAGCGCGCCAGAGAGCCTATCCCTGAGCTGCAGAGCCGCCTGCGGATCGCTGACCGGGATGATCTTTTCTGCGCCTAGCGAAAAGGCATAAGCGGCGGTGGAAAACGCGCGCAGAACATCGATGGCGATCACCACCCCGGTGGCGTCCTGGCAATCATCGAGCGTGGTGGTATGGAATTTCATGTGCGGTAATCGAAGATAACCTGGATGGCTGCCTCGGGGCTTTTGTCTAAAAGGCGGTAAGCCTCGCCCGCCTGCTCGAACGAGAAGCGGTGTGAGATCCATTTTTCGGGTCGTAGGCGTTCGAGCGCCGCCCAGGCGACCTCGAAGCGGCGGGTTTTGTCCCAGCGGCCAGACAGGTCAGGCGCGATGCTGCTGACCTGTGAGGAGACCAGCTTGATGCGCGAGCGGTGGAAGCGTCCACCCAGGTCGAGCGAAGCGACTTTTTCGCCGTACCACGAACCGATCACGATCCGCCCGCTGAAAGCGGTTAGCTGGATGGCGTGGTCCAGCGCAGAGGGCGAGCCGGAGAGCTCGAGTGTCAGGTCCGCACCGGATTTGAGCAGCGCGCGGGCCTGATCGTAATAATCTGCAGCGGCCGGGTCGAGACTGGCTGTCAGGCCGAGCACGGTCGAAGCCTGCCTGCGGAGCGGGTAACGGTCGCAGGTGACCAGCGCCTCGAGTGGGAACTCCGCCAGCAGGGCGCTGGTTAGCAGGCCGACGATGCCCTGTCCCAGCACCAGGGCGCGTTCGCCCAGAATGGGAGCCGCATCCTGCACCAGGTTGACGGCCGTTTCCATGTTGGGCAGGAAAACAGCAGTCTCGGCAGAAAGGCTTTCAGGAACCGGGTGAAGCGCTTCGGGAGATGTGACGAAGTGAGTCGTGTGGGGCTGGAAAGAAAAGACGAGGCGGCCCAGCCAGCCCGGGTCCACGCCTGGGCCGAGTTCAGTGACGTGGCCCACGCAGGCGTAACCGTACGCCAATGGGTAATGAAAGTCACCCTCTAGTCCAGGAATGCAGGTGTCAACGGGCTGGTCGCGCGGAAATTCGCCGCGGTAGACCAGCATTTCAGTGCCGGGACTGATGGCCGACAGGTCGGTTTGGACCAGGATTTGCCCCGGAGCCAGGTCGGGGAGTTTTTCTTCTTGGACCTCGACCTGCTCCGGCGCGGTAAAGTACAGTTTTTTACAAGTTTTCACAGCGTATCCCCCCGATCATGAAAAGATCAGGGTTTATCCTTCCAAAGGAAATATAGCAGGAAGAGCTCGGCGATCTTAGCCGGCACACCGTAAATCGAATCATGGCCGAAGAATGGCTCGCCCCCGATCAGTACGTATTGGATGACCCAGATAAAAATCCAGGCGAGGATAGTCAGAATGGCATAAACGAACAGCGTCCACCAAACCAGTTTATGCTTTTGCTGGAAGAACGGGATGGGCAGGAAGTAGGCGCCCAACAAGCCCAGATATCCCAGCCCGTTCAGCAGGAACAATGGGTCCGCTGATCCTGGAAAGAGGATTTTATCGAAAGCTGCCAGAAGATGCAGGACAGCCGTGACGAGCACTGCGATGATAATCCCATAGTGTTTACCGGTAAGTTGTTTCATTTTATGTCTCCTTTACCTGTATTACGAATAAAGTGGGTGAAATTGATTGTTATCATTTTACACTAATCCCGTTGCTTGCCAGCAACAAGCCGACTCCGCCGAACAGGATGTCCCGTCCGCGCATCAGCAGGCTCATCGTCAGCCCGGCAGCGGTTGAAAACCCCATGGCGGTCAGAGCAAAAACCTGGCTGGCTTCGACCACGCCCAGCCCGGCAGGCAGTGGGGCCATGAACGCAATTTGCATGCTGGTCAAACCGGCCACAGACTGCCAGGGGCTGATGGAGATGCCGGTGAAACTGGCCATCAACCAGTATTCGGTTACCATCCCAGCCCAGGCCAGCAGAGATACGCCCAGCGAGGCGAGCAATGCCCCGAAATGACGCCGTGTGAACGCCCCTGCCATGCGCTCGGCGACGATCAGCAGGCGTGCCGGGTTGTGAATCCACGGGACAGCCGGTAAGCGGGATTTCACGGCGCGCGCCAGAACAGAAAGCGGGTAACGTTCGTTGTACAGCAGGGCGATATGGGTTGGCGGCCAGACCAGGATCGCTGCCAACGGGATCAATCCACCCGTAAGCTGCAGGCCGCTCGAGGAGAGCCATCCAAGCCGGAAGATGGCGATCAGCCCAAGCGCCAGGAACAGGATATTGCCTAAAAATTCCAGCAGTTTGTCCATGATGACGGCGGCCGTCGCACGCGCGTATGTCAGCCCATGATTGCGCTGCAGGTACAGCACCTGGAGCGGCTCTCCGCCCACCTGTGGGCCGGGTGTGAAGTAGCTCAAGGCAAAGACCGACAACCGGTAGCCCATCAAGGGTATGAACGGCAGGGTTGCTTCTCCCGCGCGGACGATGATCCACCAGCGCATGGTCATGCATGCGATCACACCGAGGTTCAGCACCAACAGCAAGCCGATTTGCCACAACTGAAGCCGGCGCAGGGAAGCCCAAATTTCCTTCAAGGGTGCAAAACGTAATGCCCAATAAAGCAGCCCACCTAATAACCCCAACCAAAAGGCGCGAGTCAACCAGGTTCGGAGTTTGGGTTTCACAGAGCAGATTCTCCCTCACCCCTGGGCGGGTTCAAGACCAGCCCACGCATGCGTTCCAGCACTGCTGCATGAATGGCGCGCATGTCTGTTGATCCAATTTCATCGAGGCCCAATGGTTCGGCAAATTGTATGCGCACGGTCACCGGGCGGGTATTGAAAAGAATTTGCATCAGCAATTGGAAAGCTGCACCGAGTTTTTCGCGTTCTGCAGGGCTGCGTTTGAGCCGCGTCAACGGATGGCAGACGGCTTTGTCCCACAATACTCCGCGTACCAGGGCTGCAATGATCTGGGTCTGTGGGGCGAAACGCAGGAAGACTCCGGCTGAATCAGTCCAGGTATCCAAAGCTTCGAGCGCGCCACCGTACACATCCGGGTCAGGTTCGATTCGGCCGGCCGGGAAGGTCAGCAGCGCGCCACCATCCCGCAAATGGGATGTCGCCTGCCTGACTGCCCGCAAATTGTCGCTGGCATCCTCGCTGACGTAGAAGAGATGTCGGCTGGTATGCGGCAGGGATTGGAGAAAAGGCCGGTTGAGGGCAATGATACGCAGGTCTGGGCGTTGAACCGCCGCAAACAGGCACAGGGTATCAGTCATGCCGGGGTGGTTGGACAGGACAAGCATAGGGCCAGAATCCGGGAGGTCCCCTTTCCCAAATATGCGTACATCCCGCACGTATCTCAGGAGGGTACGCCGCGAACCTTCTGTCAGATTGTGGGTATCGACCAGGCTGTCGAAGGCGATCATCTGAAGGGCAAACTTCAGCGCGGCCCGGTGGAAGACGCGCCGCAAGGAACCGGCCAACCTGGGGCTGGATTGCCAGCCGAAGGAATTGACCAGGTCGTCGAGATTGATTTCAGCCAGGGAAAGGATCTGTTCTGTCAAAGGTTACTACCGTTAATTGTTTGCAAGAGTATAGCACGGGGTACTCTTTTTCCCTAACAGGATTACGCCAAAAAACGCCTTCAGATTTGAAGGCGTTTGGAAATTATCTAGCATGGGTGATTTATTTCGTTAGTCCGAAAACCGGTTGCTTTAATGCATTTTCCATTGAAATGGCAACCACACGTGAATCCCCGTCCCATGAGGGATAATAATTAAAATTCACTTCATATGGCCCAAAGAGGACTGTGTATAAATTTCTCTGGTTCGCTAGCGGATCTCCGACTTCAGAGGACATGAATAAATACACTGAGGCGCCTTCCGGTTGGCTGAGGATATTGTGCAGACTCTGAAGCGACGAGTTTGGCAGGAGTTTTTTGGCCTGAGTGGACAGGTAAAAATTCGTGTTGTCATTCTGCCGGATATATGCAGCGAGTTTCGTCCCGGAATTGGACTTATCCCGCGATTTAATGGTATATGCTGCAGTAAATAACCAGCTGAAGTTTGCTGCCAAGGCAACGAACAATACCAAGGCCAGTCCGATTTTGCCCCAAAAACGCTTGTGGAAAAAAGGTGATGTCCATAATGTAGTGATGCCTCTGGCGGCTAGGATCGCTAAAAAAGGAAATAATAGCAAATCATTCCTGACGATCATTACCTTTTGACTGCTGATAAAGGCAAAGTAAATTACCGGGACAGCCAAAAGGACCAGCGACTCTAAGGAATTCTGCTGGTTCCGGATGGTGAAGTAAAAGCCAGCTACGGCAAACAGGAAGAAAACCAGGGCAATAAACCAATATTTCGAGAAGGCGACCGTTGCAAGATAGGTAAATAAACGAGACGCATGTTTAAGGCCGGGTGAGACTGTATATCCGAAATGCCCACTCTCGTAATGATGAATTTCAAAGTGGAAATCGCTCAAAAAATGCAGTGGGTCGACCAGTCCCCCAGGAGTTGAGAATAAAAAAGCAGTGATGAAAATACTAATCACGACAGCGTAAAAGAAGATGGATTTATACCAGTTGAGCTTCAGACCTCTGACGATGTCTATCCCACCAAGAAAAACTGGTATAAGAAAAAGACCACCGTAATATTTACTTCCACAGGCCAGCCCAGCGGCCGAGGATGCAAGCCCCAACCATACCAATTTTTGATACCCAGTCGACCGTAGCGATAAAATGACCAGCAGCACGGTCAGAATTCCGAATTGCATCAATACCCCATCCGGGGCGATCCATCTGGCGTGATAAGCGACTTCCCAAGAGGACAACAAAATTGCAGCTGCCAGTAGGGCTTCCCATAAACTACGCCTCAATCGATATACCAGTAAATATACCCAAAACGCAGAGAAAAGAGTGACAATCAGAAATACAGTCCTGGCTTGAAGCGGGAAGTCGCGATGACTTACCTTTTTTCCAAGCACGCTCATAGCGTAGGGAATATTCCCATTTTCTTGTAAAAGCGAAGAAATGGCATCTGGCAAGGTGCTGAACATTACCAGGTCATAGCTCACGGAGGGATAGTTGTACCAGCCAGGCAGTAGCATTCCGGTTTGGACGCTGTCCCGCACGGATTTCATCATTTTACGTTCGTCCCAATGCGTACCGAAATCAATCCCTATCAAGCCGGAAACCAATGCCAACCCCCAAAGCAGCGCAAAAGTAAGATGGATAATTACCTTGTTCGAGATTGGTCGCTTCATTAACAGAGGGTCTCCAGGTTTGATATGGTTGAGTTGATCGCTGAAAATTATAGCATCCCGAAGGTCTTCATGGATAGATAAAAAACCTCGCTTGCAAGCCGCAAGCGAGGTTAAGCTTCCTTGTGCAGATATCTAGGCAGTTACTTTTTCCAGTTGCGCTTTGGCTTGGGCAAAGCCTTTGTCGAGCGCCTGGTAATTGTTGGGCAGCAATTTTTGGTGGCGTTCCGGCAGGTGGGCTTTGAGCGCAGCCTTGATGTCGTCCAGGTTTAGCTCAGGTAAACGGGCCAGGAGCGCCCCGGTCATGACCATGTTGAGCAAGCGCCGGTCGCCGGTCTCTTCAGCGATTTCATTACCAGCCACAAAGATGATCGTAATATCGTCGCGCTGAGCGGGACGGTCGACCATGGATTTGTTGACCACCAATACGCCACCAGGTTGCATCAGTGGTTCGTATTTATCGAAGGATGGCAGGTTCAACACGATGGCAGCCGGCGGATTCTTAACCAGCGGCGATCCGATCTCATCGTCTGCAATGACGACCGTGCAGTTGGCCGTGCCGCCGCGCATTTCGGGTCCATAGGACGGGATCCAGGTGACTTCATGGCCGGTATCCATCGCAGCGTAGGCCAGCACCTGACCGGCAAACAGGACCCCCTGTCCCCCAAAACCGGCGATAATAATCTCTTTTTGCATGTCTGGCCTCCTTAAGCCTTGATCTCCGCCACGCTAGCAGTGACCTTGTAATCGCCCAGTGGAAATACCGGGATCATGTGCTCTTCGACCCACTTGAGTGAATCGATCGCATTGATACCCCAGTTGGTGGGGCAGGTGGACAGCAACTCGACCATCGAGAAGCCCAGTCCGCGCACCTGTGTTTCGAAAGCGGTGCGAATTGCCTTTTTAGCCATGCGGATATTCTTCGGGTCATGTAGCGAGCGGCGTACAATGTAACCGGCACCGTCCATCTGGGCCAGCATTTCGGACATGCGCAGGGGATAGCCCTGGGTTTCCACATCACGTCCCAGTGGCGAAGAGGTGGTTTTCTGGCCGGGTAGGGTGGTGGGTGCCATCTGCCCGCCGGTCATGCCGTAAATGGCATTGTTGATGAAGATCACGGTGATATTCTCGCCGCGCCCGGCTGCGTGCATGATCTCGGCCATGCCAATCGATGCCAGGTCGCCGTCGCCCTGATAGGTAAAGACCACCCGTTCGGGCAATACGCGCTTGATACCGGTCGCCATGGCCGGCGCGCGTCCGTGTGCCGCTTCGACGAAATCACAGTTGAAATAATTGTAGGCAAAGACCGAGCAGCCGACCGGCGCCACACCGATGGTTTTATCGATCACGCCCATCTCGTCCAGCACTTCGGCGATCAGACGGTGCGCAACCCCATGCGTGCAACCGGGACAGTAATGCGTGGGGAAATCGGTCAGGCCCTCGGGACGGGTATAGACCAGGTTTTCGGGTTTTGCAATTGTTGTCATCTCTCACCTCTACTTGACAGCGATCATGCGCTCATACCAGGCGTTGCGCGGATCTGCGTCGATACTCAGCTTGGAACTCGACACACGCTCGATTTCGCTCAGGATCTCATCCGGGAACGGGACCATGCCGCCGGGGCGTCCGTAGAACTCGACCGGTACGCGTCCCTTGACGGCCAGTTGCACGTCATTCAGCATCTGTCCCATGTTCATCTCGACTACCAGGAATGCCTGAGCTTTGGCAGCCAGTTTGTCGAGCGCCTCGAACGGGAACGGACTGACCGTCACCGGACGCAGCAAGCCGACCTTGATTCCCTGCTGGCGTGCCTGTCGTACCGCTGAAAGCGCCACGCGCCCGGCGGTGCCGAAGCCGACCACCACAAATTCAGCGTCATCCAGAAAATATTCTTTGTAGCGGATCTCGTTCTTTTGGATTTCCTGCCAGCGCTTGAACAGGCGCAGGTTGGTGACTTCCTCGTCGACCGGGTCGATGTAAATCGAGGTCAGGATGCGCCGCTCGCGGCCAATCGCGCCGTTCGTGGCCCAGTCCCAGTCCTTGCGTTCGACCTTGCGCATGGGCGGTAGTTCGGCCGGTTCCATCATCTGGCCGATGGAGCCGTCGGCCAGAACCATCACGATCGAGCGGTATTTTTCGGCCAGGTCGAAGGACAGCACCGTCAGGTCGATCGCTTCCTGGACCGAAGATGGGGCCAGTACGATTGGGCGGTAATCGCCGTGCCCGCCGCCGTAGACTGCCTGGAAGTAGTCGCCCTGTGCCGGGGCGATATTGCCCAGACCGGGACCGCCGCGCATGACATTGACCAGCACCACCGGTACCTCGGTCCCGGCCACGTATGACAGGCCTTCCATCATCAGTGAAACACCGGGGCTGGAGGATGAACTCATCACCCGCGTCCCGGTGCAGGCTGCGCCGTAAACCATGTTGATCGCAGCCACCTCACTCTCGGCCTGGACAAAGGTCCGGCCAAGCTCGGGCATGCGGCGCGCCATCCATTCCAGTACTTCGGTCTGAGGCGTGATCGGATAGCCAAAATAGGCTTCGAGACCGGCGCGGATGGCTGCCTCGGCAATGGCTTCATTTCCTTTGAGCATTTCGCGAGTCATGCGAGCCTCCTAAGCCCCTGCCGGGACAGGTTTGGTAATTTCGCGGTAGACCGTGATGGCCGCATCAGGACATACCAGCGCACAAATGGCGCAGCCGGTGCAGCCATCCTTGAAAATATGAGCAGGATGATAACCCTTGGGAGTCAGGTGAGACATATCCAGTTCCATGACATCCTGCGGACAGGCGCTGATGCATAATTCGCAACCCTTACAGTAAAGATCGTTAACTTCAACCCAACCTTTGGCTGGCATTTACAGGCCTCCTTCATATTGTGAGAAGTCGGACAATATTTGACGCAATAATCAATCCAGATTGATTATGTCCCATTATTTGGGTCGCGTATAGTGCCATGCGTCATTTATCAGAGGATACAAAAATCCTATGTTGATCCAGACAAATTCTCTGCCTTTCGCGCTTTTGGCGGTGATTTTAGCCTTTCGGGGACGATCTCACGTGTAAAGATCGCTAGCTTGGAGTGAAATGCTTTACTCAATTTTAATTCCATTATGCTCAAGTTTGTGCGAATCTTACCTGTCAAATCGGACCTTAATGTCAACTTTATATAATCTTATGAAATGAATAAAGACGATTGCGTTTTGCCGTCCTATGATAAATGCAATATCTTGTTGCAGGCCTCCAGGAGCCGCCATCTCAGTGGGTTGGTCGCGGCCTCCATGCACAGGGACTGAGTGACGACGCAGATGGATCGCCGGCAGCGGATAAGTTCAATCTAATCCAATAAACTGTCAGTTTGATTTGGAGGTTGAAGAGATGAACAAAATCAGCAAGTCTATGACGATCTTGACCATTTTGATCGCCGCGGCGATTGCCCTGGCATCCTGTGCGCCAGCGACACCCACGCCACCCGCTTCCGTTTCAACGCCACCCGGAAGCTCGACGGGAACCACCCCGTCATCCCCTCCCACCACGGCGCCGACCAGCGCCCCCGCGTCACCCCAGGTAAAAAATCCGGATACGCTGATCGAAGCCACCACGGGTGGACCCGAATCATTGGATCCCCAATGGGCTTACGATACAGCCAGCGGTGAGGTGATTTTCAATGTTTATGAGACACTGGTCTTCCCCAAAAAGGATTCCACCACAGAGTTTGTCCCGATGCTCGCGACCAGTTGGGACATTTCTTCGGATGGGCTGACTTACACCTTTCATATCCGCCAAGGTGTCAAATTCCAGGATGGTTCGGATCTGACTCCTCAGGACGTGGCTTATAGCCTGTGGCGCCTGATGATCCTCGACCGCGCCGGTGGTCCGTCATGGATCGTATTGCAACCGTTCTTCGGCTTGGATGTCAATAGCTTTGCCAGCGATGTGGTCCAGAAGCAATTTAATGGTGATTGGACCAAGGCAGCTCAAGCTGTTGAGAATGCTATTACCTTCGATAATAGTGCTGGAACGGTAACCATGCATCTCAAGCAGCCTTATGGACCAATGCTGCAAATCCTGAGCGGTACCTGGGCTTCTGTGGTTAATATGTCCTGGGCTATTAAGCAAGGCGCCTGGGATGGCAAACCCGAGGACGCGCAGAAATATAACAACCCCTCGGCTGAGGCCGACCCGCTGTTCAAAGTCATGAACGGAACCGGTCCTTATAAGCTTGAAAAATGGGTTCCCGAACAGGAGACCGACCTGACCCGCAACGATAATTACTGGGTAACCACCCCGTTATGGGACGGTGGTCCCTCCGGTCCAGCCAAGATGAAAAGCGCCGTCATCAAAGTCATCAATGAGTGGGGCACACGTTTTGCCACCTTCAAGACTGGTGACGCAGACATAGCCTATGTAGACCGGCAGTATATCTCCCAGATCGATCCGCTGGTTGGTGAAACCTGTGACGCCAGCGGCAAATGTACCCCGACCAATGCTGGTGGTGCGATCCGCCTGTACAAGGGTCTGCCCTCCGTGGAAGAAACAGCCATTTACTTCAACGAAAACGTCAGCGACACCGGCGGGAACAACACCCTCGGCAGCGGCAAGCTGGATGGCAATGGCATTCCGGCCAATTTCTTCAGCGATCTCAATATCCGCCAGGCTTTCAACTACTGCTTTGACTGGCAAACCTACATCAAGCAGATTTGGAACGGCGAAGCAGTCCAGGCTTATGGCCCGATCCTTCAAGGCGAACTGGGTTACGATCCCAGCCAGGCGCACTACACTTTCGATTTGAATAAATGCACCGCCGCTTTCAAGGCCTCAACCTGGAAATCGGCTGATGGCAAGTCGCTGTGGGATACCGGTTTCTACATGCAATATATCTACAACACCGGTAACGACCAGCGTAAGACGGCTGGGGACATCCTGGCTGCCGATTTGCAGAAGGTTAATCCCAAGTTCCACCTGCAGGTCGTGGGCGAACCGTTCGCCTTGCTGCTGAAGGACCAGGTTTCCGGCCGCATGCCGATCTTCATGCTCGGCTGGTTGGAAGATTATCACGACCCGCAGGATTGGGTGGTCCCCTTCCTGGCCAGCGGCGGTACCTACTCTGGCAGTCAGGCTTTCCCGGCTGACGTACAGAAACAAATGGATCAATTGATCAATCAGGGCGTTCAGACCAGTGACCAGCAGGCGCGCGCCAAGATTTATTCGCAACTGCAGAACATCACCTACCAGAATGCTCTGGACCTGTTCGTCGTCCAGCCGGAAGGACGTCACTACGAGCAAATGTGGGTCAAAGGGTACTACTACAACCCCATTTACTCGGGTATTTACTTCTACGCACTTGCGAAGTAGCTTTGTAAGCATCAGGCAGGCGAGCAATCGCCTGCCTGATCTGTTTGGAGATGATTGAATGAGCAGGTATATTATCCGCAGACTGCTGATCCTGCCGCTTGTGATGTTAGGCTTGAGCATTATGATCTTTGGTATGTTGATGATGCTCGACCCGGTCGAACGCGCAGCTTTGTACATTACCAGTATTCCTAAAAATCCTGCAGCGATCCAGGCAATTATCCAAAAATACGGTCTTAACCAACCCGTTTACATTCAATACGGACGCTGGTTGGGTAACGTCCTGCACGGCAACCTGGGTTGGTCGAAAACGGCGCAGATGCCGGTTACACAAGCCATCCTGACTTATTTCCCGGCTACGCTGGAGCTGGCAATGTGGAGCTTCACGCCGATCATGGTGATCGGGACCTGGCTGGGGGTCCAGGCGGCATTACACCACGATTTATTCATCGACCAGGCAGCGCGTGTCTTCAGCATCATCGGCTACTCTTTCCCCACTTTTGTCTTCGGGCTGCTTGCGCTAATGGTTTTTTACGCCAACCTGCAATGGTTTCCGCCCGGGCGCCTGTCAAATTGGGCCAATGCAATCGTCATCTCCTCGAACTGGCATGCCTATACAGGCATGTATACCCTGGATGCGCTGTTTAATCAGCGCTACGACATTTTTTTCGATGCCTTACGCCACCTGTTCCTACCAGCCCTAACCTTGTCTTATGTGTCCTGGGCCTTACTCCTGCGTGTGGCGCGCTCGTCCATGCTGGAAGTGCTCCAGCAGGATTACGTTCGCACGGCGCGCGCCAAAGGCCTGAAGGAGCGCTGGGTTATCAACCGCCACGCCCGTCCAAACGCCATGATTCCAGTCGTGACCATCGGTGGGCTGCTGCTGGTCGGCCTGCTTAACGGGGTGGTTATCACCGAGACGGTCTTCAATTTTCATGGCATGGGACTGTTTGCAGCCAATGCCGCCCTCAATTTTGACGCGGTTTCGATCCTGGGCATTGCTCTGCTGGCGGGTGGTTTACTGGTGATCGCCAACCTGGTGGTGGATTTGTTGTACCGCTTTCTCGACCCGCGTATCGAACTGGATTAAGGAGGCCCACCAGTGGAAACCACGCACGATCAATTACACTCCCACCTGGCCGCCGAGGCGCTCCCACCGCATGAACGCACGCCGCGCTGGCTGGCGGCTTTGCTCAAGAACCCGGTCTCGATCACCGGGACGGTTCTCGTCATCCTGTTTGCGCTGGTGGCCATCTTCGCGCCACTCATTGCGCCGCCGTCGATCCCTTCACAGCCATACCAAATCCCACGTAATGGTTTTCTGGCTGAGCCGCAGCCGCCAACAACTGGCCTGCCCTTTGGAACTACTCAGGGGCAATACGACATCTTCTACGGCGTGGTCTGGGGTACGCGCACAGCCTTCAAGATCGGTTTGATCGTCACCAGCCTGACCTTCATGATCGGCGGAGTTGTCGGCTCGGTGTCAGGCTTCATCGGCGGATGGTTCGACGAGATCGTCCAGCGGGTGGTCGAAATTTTCCTGGCCTTCCCCTTCCTGCTGGCAGCGCTGACCCTGGCTACCATCCTGGGTTCCAAGATCCAGAACGGCTTGATCACCGGCATGATCGCGCTGATCGTGTTTGGCTGGCCGGGATACGCGCGCATCATCCGCGGGGACGTGCTGGCCGTCAAGGAACAGGATTACGTCATGGCTGCCCGCTCGGTCGGGGTACCGGGTCCGCGCCTGCTGTTCCGGCACATCATCCCCAACGCCGTCTATTCGCTGCTGGTGGTGGCTTCGCTGGACATCGGTACCAATGTGCTGACCTTCGCTGCCCTGAGCTTCCTGGGCCTGGGTGCCAACGAGGGCTATGCGGACTGGGGCCAGCTGCTCAGCTACGCCCGCAACTGGATCCCGAGCCTCAACACCCATTGGTGGATCGTGGTCTTCCCTGGTATGGCGCTGCTGTTGTTCGTGCTGGCCTTCAACCTGATCGGTGACGCCTTCCGCGACGCGCTGGATCCCAAGATGATGCGGACCGGGAAATAATTCGAGGCCAGATGATAAAGAAGCTGTTGGTTGCATTACTGGCCGGATTATTGTTGGCGGCCTGCGCACCCGCTGTCAGTCCCACCACATCGGTCCCGGGGACACACAGCCTCGAGCCGACTGCGATCGCCGTCGTCACGCCAGCGCCCACTCCCACGCTCAACGACCTGCTCGAAAGCTGCAGCCTGCTGGATAGCCACGACTTGGCCAGCTTTTTCACCGGTCATACGGAAATCGTCCTGCCCAATCCTCAGATCGACCAGGTTCAGCATCCGATCTTTGAGAGCGGGGGGGCTGCGGGGACAGAAACCTCCTGTATTTATTACAGCTTCCACATGCCCGGTTCCGTCGACGAAGTTGTGCTGCAGGTCAACTACTGGCTCGACCTGCCGGCCTCTTCCACCGCCGAGTCCTGGAGCCGGGACTGGAGCGACGCAAGTGCGCAGGCCCAGACCTTAACTGGTTTTGGTGATGGCGCCTTTTACGAGGACGGCCGCCTGAGCCTCAAGAGCGGAGGATATTACCTGACTCTGGAAGCGGTCGAGACCGACTGGGACTTGAAGACTCCCCAAGGAGCCGCAAAACAACTGGCGCTGGAAAAGCAACTGGCGCAGACCATGCTCGGCCGTCTGGGATAAGTGATACGCTGCCTGCTGAATCACGTTTCAAACGAAGCCCGCTTTCATTATTGTCGCAATTAAAAGGGAATGCCTTCCCAGTGGTAGAATCGAAACGCGATTCGCTACTCACTGGAGGGAAGCATGCCCGTACCTGTCATTGTAGATGCCATCCGCACGCCGATCGGCGCGTTGGGAGGGGGGCTGGCCAGCGTCCGCCCGGACGACCTGGCCGCGCTGGTGATCAAGACGATCGTCGAACGTAATCAACTCGACCCAACCCTGATCGAAGAAGTCTACTTCGGTTGCGCCAACCAGGCTGGAGAGGATAACCGCAACGTGGCGCGCATGGCAGCCCTGCTGGCCGGCTTGCCGGTCGAGGTGGCCGCGGTGACCTTCAACCGGCTGTGTGCTTCAGGCCTGAACGCCGTCAATCAGGCGGCGCGCGCCATCCGCGCCGGGGAAGGGGAGGTCTTCATCGCCGGCGGGGTCGAGTCGATGTCGCGCGCGCCCTATTCGCTGCCCAAGGCTGAAAACAGCTACCCGTGGGGCAACCTGACTGCCTGGGATACGACCCTCGGCTGGCGCTACCCCAACCCCAAAATGAAAGCGCAATACGGCACCGAGCAGATGGGCGAGACGGCTGAAAACATCGCCGCGCTGAAACCGCACATCTCACGCCAGATGCAGGACGAATTCTCGCTGCGCTCTCACCAGCAAGCGCTGGCTGCGATCGACAGCGGTAAGTTTGCCGAGGAGATCGTCCCGGTCAGCATCCCGCAGCGCAAAGGCGACCCGATCCTGGTCGAGACCGACGAGCGCCCGCGCCGCGATACCTCGCTGGAGGCACTGGCGCGTCTCAGGCCGGCCTTCAAGAAAGAAGGCGGCACGGTTACGGCCGGCAATTCGTCCGGTCTCAACGACGGCGCGGCCGCGCTGCTGCTGATGAGCGCTGAGAAAGCCACCGAACTGGGACTCAAGCCCATGGCGCGGGTGATCGCCTCGGCAGCGGCCGGAGTCCCACCGCGGGTGATGGGTACTGGCCCCATCCCGGCCACACAAAAGGCGCTGGCGCGGGCCGGGCTGCGTGTCGCGGACATCCGCCTGGTGGAGTTGAACGAGGCTTTTGCCGTGCAGTCGCTGGCCGTGATCGAGGACTTAGGCCTCGACCCGAACCTGGTCAATGTCAACGGCGGGGCGATCGCCCTGGGGCACCCGCTGGGTTGCTCGGGCGCGCGTATCCTGACCACCCTGCTGCACGAGATGCGGCGTCGTGCCGCGGACGAGACTCGTCCGTACTACGGCCTGGCAACGCTGTGCGTGGGCGTCGGTCAGGGTGAAGCGACCGTCGTCGAATGGCTTGGGGGATAGCGACTGATTAATTACAACACCCAGCGCCGCAGAAAACCTGCGGCGCTTTGCAATTCACCCATAAGTTGGACTTGGAAGGATGCGCGTACAGGCTTAGAATAGCTTTGCAACCCTTATCCGTATCAGTTACGAATTTTAGGAGGTAATGATGAACACTCATCTTGCTCGTGTCAGGTTTCTGACCGTATTGGCGGTCATGCTGCTGGTGGCCCTGGCTTGTTCGCTGCCGGGGACGTTTACGCCGACCCCACCAGGCCCGGCCACAACCACACCTGCTTCCCCGACTGACACGCCCGTTCCCGGTCCAGTGACGGCGACTCCCACCTCCGGCGGGTCGGTCATCTCCGCGCCCGAACTGACCCGGATCGACATGCTCGATACCAACAATGGCTGGGCCTTGGCTGACCACTACGTGCTGCGCAGCGCAGATGGTGGCGTCACCTGGAACAACGTCACCCCGGCCGGCGTCAGTGAAGTCGGTTATGCCGCCGCCGGCTTCTTCATGGACGCCGGGAACGCCTGGGTCCTGATCGGCATCCCAGCCGATTCGCACAGTGGCACGCTTTATCGAACCACGGATGGTGGCGCGAACTGGAGTTCTGCGGCCGTGCCATTTGCTTCGGCTGGCCTGCAGTTCCTTGACTCCAGCAATGGATTTGCCCTGGCAGCGCTCGGCGCGGGCGCCGGATCTGAAGCGGTGGCGGTTTACCAGACTGCTGACGGCGGCGCGACCTGGACTCAGAACTACATCAATGACCCCACCCTTCCCGGTGCCGGGGACAGCCTGCCGCTGGGCGGACAGAAGGCCGGCATGACCTTCGTAGACACACAGCACGGCTGGGTCAGTGGTGCTGAACCGATCGACGATTTCGTCTACTTCTACGTCACGCAGGACGGCGGCCACAGCTGGGCTCAGCAGAACGTGGTCCTGCCGCCGCTGGGACCGGGTCTGCAGATTGGGGCTCAGCAACCGCTTTTCTTTGGCACTCAAATCGGGGTCTTACCAACTATCGTCTTGAACGGCAGCCAGACCCTTTTTATGTTCTTTAAAACCCAGGACGGCGGCACCACCTGGATGCCGACCTCGACCCTGATCGGCAGCGGCCGTTATGCGGTCCTCTCGGCGGACGATGCCTGGGTCTGGACCAGTTCCGGGCTGAGCGTTACCCATGACGGCATGATCACCTGGACGTCCCTGACGCCCAACGTCGACCTGGCCAATTCGCTCGGTCAGCTGGATTTTGTCGATACCCTCACCGGCTGGGCGCTGGCGAATGCCTCCGGCAGCCATAATGCCCTCTACAAGACCACCGACGGCGGCACCACCTGGACGGCGATCATCCCATAAATACTCCCACCTCAACCTTGGTCCTTCCCCAGGCTCGAATTGTGGGAATCCGCATTACAATAGCGCATGGGATAGAATACCTTGCGCTATTGCTTGTCTGTTCGCTCCAAGGAGAGGATGAAATGAAACCCTATCCGCTGCTACTGGCCGTCTTGTTTTGCGGATTGCTGCTCCCGGCCTGCAGTCCGGCCAAGGTGACCTCCATTCCGCATGTGGTCACCCCGACCAATTCGCCGCTGCCCGGGACGGAAACGCCTGTCCCGGCGACACTGTCTGCGCCGCAAGTCAGCGCGCCGCAGTTTGCATTCCTGAGGATGATCGACGAGTCGCATGGCTGGGCGGTTACACCGAATGCCCTACTACGCACCGCCGACGGCGGCGTAACCTGGTATGACGTCAGCATGAACGGCGTCTCGGATGGGCTGGATACGACCAGCAGCTTTTTCCTGGACGCCGACCGGGCCTGGATCTTGATTGCCGATCCTTCGGGGCCGCTGTCGGGCGGCACGCTCTTCCATACAACGGATGGCGGCGTGAGTTGGACCTCGACCGCGGTCCCGTTTGGCGGCGGCATACTCGACTTTTTGGATCCATCCCAGGGTTGGATCATGGCTGACCGCGGTATGGCGGCCGGCAGCATGGCGGTCGCCATCTATCAGACCCGTGACGGGGGTCAGAACTGGGAGCAGGTCTACGCCAACGATCCCAACCTGGCTGATTCCGCTGACAGTCTGCCATTCAGCGGCGACAAGACAGGCTTCACTTCCGTGGATATGCAGCATGCCTGGGTCAGCGGGACGGTTCCTGTCAACAATGTCATCTATCTGTATGGCACCAGCGACGGCGGCCGGACCTGGTTCGCGCCTGAGCTGTCCATGCCGGATGGTGTCGGCGATACCCAGGTGATTTCCTACGGGCCGCAATTCTTCAGCCAGCAAGATGGCCTTTTCTTCACGCTGATTTACGGCAATATCAACAAACTCTACATCTATGTCACCCATGACAGCGGCCAGAACTGGGCTCCGACCACCACCCCTGTCCCCAATGGCGGTGCCGCCGATTTCATTTCGATCGATGATGGCTTCGTCTGGGATAGCAACCAGTTCTACGTCACGCATGATGGCGGGGACACCTGGTCAAAGGTGCTGCCCAATGTCAGCTTCGGGCAGGATTTTGCCGCGATGGATTTCGTCACCACTAAAGTTGGCTGGGTGATTGTCAGCGATTCGAACGGCAAGCGGGCATTGTACAAAACGACCAACGGCGGGCTGGCCTGGGACAAGATCAGTCCATGAGTGAGGGATGATTATGCGTCGAAGGAAAATGGTTTTCCCGCTGTTTCTGCTCGTGCTGGCAGTGATGGCTTGTGGCCTGCCGTTTATCGGGCCGACGGATCAAACCACGCCCGTGCCTGCTCCCGCGACGAGTGCGCCGGCTGTCTCCCCGACGCCCTCCGCGTCCCTCGATATCCCGGCCCTGACCGAGGCGCAGCTCAAGAATTTTACCTACTTCGCCCCGCAGTACCAGAAAACGGTCCAATTGACAGATGGGAAATTTCAGGCCGGTTCCGGCCCCGACATCTTCCTGGCCGCTTTGCAACCCGAAATGGCTTTTGGAGACCTGAACGGGGACGGAGCCCAGGATGCGGCCGTTCTGTTGGCTGAGAACGGCGGCGGCTCGGGTATCTTCGTCTCCTTGCTGGCCATGCTCAACCAGGGTGGGCTGCCGATCCAGAAGGCAGCCGCCTTCATTGACGATCGACCCAAGATCAATTCACTGACCATCATGGATGGCAGGATTGTGCTTGAGGCGCTGATCCATAGTGCGACCGACCCGATGGTCAGCCCGACCTTTGCGGTGACCGAGACCTACAGTTTGGTTGGCGAACGGTTGGCCCTGACCCGTTTCAGCTCTCAGACTCCCGCTGGATTGGAGCGCGCTGTGACCATTAGTTCGCCGGTCGATGACAGCCAGGTCAGTGGCCAGGTACGCCTTGTCGGGACGGTTACGGTTTCGCCTTTTGAGAACAACCTGGTTTATCGCATCCTGGATGAGCAGGGCAACCAGCTGGCCGAAGGTCCCTTTACCGTCGAGAGCGACGGTGTCGGTGGTCCCGGCACTTTCGATCAGAGCATTGACTTGAGTGCCTTCTCCAGCGGCTCCCGGTTGCGGATTTCTTTATCTGATTTGAGTGCCAAGGATGGTTCTCTGGTGATGATGGACTCAGTTAAGCTGATTATTAAGTAGCCATCTGGTTTTACGACGGGACAGTTTTGTATAATAGGATATATTTAGAAGTGAGCCTCAGCAGGAATTAATGCCGCACAAAGCTCGAGACTGGATGAACAAACCCGTGATCATAGTCGACCCGGATAGCGGTGTTTCTAATGCCATGACTCGCACAAGTCGCTGCCGTATCAACAGCTTGGTAGTGGATCTAAGCGATGGCAACCAGCCCATTTTAGGGATCCTCACCACCGCCGATATGAGCAAAAAATCGTGGCAGTAGAGCGCGACCCGGCTGAGAACAAGATCCGTGAGATCATGACCGCCCCGGTCATCACCGGCAAACCGGAGTGGTCCCTGAAAGAGTGCTCGCAGGTGATGCAAAGACATCATTTCCGCCACCTGCCGATCGCGGATGAACAGCATGTCATGATTGGCCTGATTTCCGACTCCGACAATTTTAGAACCGTAGAAGGAAACGGCTGAGGGGAAGCAAAGCAGCGTTAAGCTTATATTTCATTACAAAGGTTAGGAACAATGACGATCATACAACACAACCTTGATGCCCTGATAAAAGATTTGATGGATTTACAAAAGCGGATTGTCACCATGCTGACTGCTTACGCAGACCGGCAGGACTGGCGGTCGAAGGAGGGGGAGTGGTCTCTACGCGAGATCGCTGCGCACCTGGCGACTGCTGAACGGGAATATTTTCTAGATCGAATTCAGCGCATCAGCAGTGGGGAAAACCCTGACTTTGCGTACTACCAGGATACCGGACGTGATTTTGGGGATGTGGATATGATCGAGTCCCTTGAAAAATGGCAGGCGACACGCCACGAGATCATCATGCTGGTACGTTCACTGCCTGATTCGGCCTGGAAGTTGACCGGAAACCACGCCCACCGCGGCCCGATTGATGTCGCCGATGTTCTCAGGATCACGCTTGAACATGATGTAGAACATCTGATGGTGCTCAAACAGGATTTGAATCACTCTTAAACCAACCTGTTGTATTTCGATAAGGAATTCCAATTTAATCACAGGCCCGGCAATTTGGTCGGGTCTGCTCGTTTTAAACTCTCTAACCGAATAAAATGGGGGATGTACACGTTTAAAAGATGACAGTTAACAAGGAGAAAGGGCAGCGGGTGTTGATAACGAAGTCTGCGGAAGTCGAGGCCGACCTGATCCTCAAGGCTCAGCAAGGCGACCGCAACGCTTTCGGGGAACTGGTCCGGCGGTATCACCGGGAGGTGGTCAACCTGGTCTACCGCATGTGCGGAGACGTGCAACTGGCGGAAGATGCCGCACAGGAGGCATTTGTGCGTGCCTGGCTACACTTGGATTCATATCGTCCGTTGACAGCGCTGCGCAACTGGCTTTACCGCATTGCCGTCAATGCCGCTTTGGACATGTTGCGTCGCGAACGCAGCACCGGGGAAGACATCCAATCCCTGGCGCTACATGACCGGCAACCAGGTCCGGAAACGTTGCTCGTACAGAAGGAGAGAGCCGCGTTGGTGCAGGCAGCTATCCTGTCGCTGACCCCGACCAGTCGGACGGTGTTGGTACTTCGGGAATATGGCGAGTTGTCTTATCAGGAGATTGCCAACATTTTAGACGTTCCGATGGGTACCGTCATGTCGCGCCTGAACTATGCTCGCAATCGTTTGCGTGAACTGTTGGCAGAGCAATTGTCGCCGCTGGAGGTGGAAAATGGTTGAGCATGTAACCGAATGGCTGAATGCCTATCTGGATGGCGAATTGAATGGGAGGCGCTTGATCCGCGTACGGACCCACCTGGCGGAATGTGAAACCTGCCAGGCCGAACTGGAAGGTCTGCGGAATCTGTCGGCGCTCTTGCATGAGACCTCATCGGTCGTGGAATTTACCCCAACTGAGCGATTCGCTGCCCAGGTGGCGCTGCGCCTGCCGCATCGCGAACCACATCCTGCTGGACGCGAGTATCAGCGGACGGCTTGGTGGCTGGTACCGGTCGGTTTGTTTGCCGCCTGGGTTTTCCTGCAGGTCACACTGGGGTTGAGTGCCTTGCTGACGGCCGCTGGGCAGACCGGTTTGCTGGATAACACCACGGCCTGGCTGCAGGCCGGACAGCAGCATAGTGTCTGGGTTATGACCGCAACAAACTTGTTCGCTGGCAACTTGAATGAGACTGGCCGCCAGTTGTTGCAATTCCTGGGCGAAGCCGATCTGCTGGGCGAGAATCTGTTCGTCCAGGTTGAGTGGCAAATTGGGATTGCTGTTTTGTACTGGGGTTGGTTGATTTTCTGGTGGCTGCGCCAGCGGCATGGAAAGATGGAAGCCGAGGCGGTCTCCCGCCTCGAGGTGATGAGTTGATCAGCTCGGGTCTGAATTACTGCATTGACCCGCATACATAATAAGGAGAGTGTAAGATGATAGATCCAATCAAAGTACTAAAACGTGCCTGGCACATCCTGTGGAACTACCGTGTCCTGTGGCTATTCGGCCTGATCCTGGCCCTGACTGCAGGTGGTAGCAGTGGCGGGGGAGGCGGGAACTCGGGCTACCGGTTCAGTGGTGGCAATGGCAATCAGACCGGGGGGAATATCGACCGCTGGTTCCAGGAGTTTTTCCGCCCGTTGAACCAGATGCCGGAAAAGCAGTTGATCAATACCCTGATCTGGATTGGTGTGGGCTTGCTGTGCTTCTTCCTGGTAATCGGGATCATCCTTGCGATTGCCCGCTATGTTTCTGAGACAGCGGTTATTCGCATGGTGGACGAGTACGAGGCTTCCGACGTCAAGGTCGGTTTCCGGCAAGGCTGGGGGTATGGCTGGTCGCGCACTTCCTGGCGGCTGTTCCTGATCAACCTGCTGGTAAATCTGCCGGCCATCCTGCTGATGCTGATTTTTTTGTCGCTCGGACTTGGGATGTATTTCCTGGTTTCTGGTGGCAGCGAGTTTGCCAAAGTGACCGGCATTGTCGGTGGGATTGGGCTGTTCTTCCTGCTGCTGTTCGTGGTCATCCTTCTTGAAGTAGTGCTCAACCTGCTGCGCGAGTTTTTCTGGCGGGTATGTGCTCTCGAGAATATGGGTGTGATGGAATCCCTGCGGGGCGGCTTCGAGCTGGTCAAGCGTAACTGGAAGAGCGTCGGCCTGATGTGGCTGGTGATGATCGGCTTGGGCATCGGCATTGCGATCGCGACGATCATTTTGTTCTTCCTCTTGATCCCGCTCTACATCGTGATGGCCATCCCGGCTGTTATCGTGGCCGGGATTCCAGCGCTGATCGTCTTTGGCATCACCAATCTTTTCCTGTCGACCCCGCTGGCGGCTATCGCAGCCCTTGTGGTAGGCCTACCCCTGTTCTTTTTGGTCGCCTTCTCACCGCTGGTACTGCTGGGGGCCTGGGTGCAAATTTTTAAGTCCAGCGTCTGGACCCTGACCTACCGTGAACTGCTGGTGCTGGATGACATGAGCCCGGCAGCGGTAGAGCCCGCAGCGGCTTAAGCCTGAGCCTGTTTCCCCTACAAACGAGCCCGACCCTATCCAGAGTCGGGCTCGTAAAATTTCAAAATTTGAAGGATTGTAATTGTTCCACTGGCCCAGTTTTAGGATTTCCCTGTTGCAAAGTGATAGGTAAATGTTGTAGAGTGTCTTTAACGAATTTTGACAAATTTTATCCCATTTTGGTCGTTCGAGGAGTGTGCCTGTGAATTCTAGAGAAGATAATATTTACGCCCCGACCCGGATCGTTTCAGGGATAGTCGTTCCTTTCCTGTGGCTGGCCTTCATTATTCTGTTTTTCTTTCCCGATATGACCGGCGAACGCTTTGCCTGGGCTATCAAGCCGCATATGACAGCCGTCTACATAGGCGCCGGATACCTGGGTGGTTCCTGGTTGTTTCTGAATGCGCTTTTCGGCCGGCGCTGGCACCGCGTTGCGAACGGATTCCTGCCCATCACCGCTTTTACCTGGGCCATGCTGTTCGCAACCCTGCTGCACTGGGACCGGTTTTCCCACGGTCAACCTGGCTTTGCTTTGTGGTTGATTCTGTACATTGTCACGCCATTCCTGGTGCCTGCTCTCTGGTTTTTTAACCGGCGAACCGACCCGGTCCAGGTGGAACCGGGCGATATGCAGGTACCGCGACCAATGCGCTGGGCGACCGGCCTGGTTGGCGCGGGCGCTTCGCTTTTTGCGCTGGCCAGTTTCATCTATCCAAACCTGATCCAGTCCGTCTGGCCGTGGGCATTGTCCCCGCTGACCGGACGCGTCATGTCCGGCTGGATCGCCTTGCTGGGAGTGGGCGGGATTTGCCTGGCACGCGATCCGCGCTGGAGCAGCTGGCGCGTCCCGCTGGAGTGTATCATCGTCTGGCACCTGGTCATGCTGCTGGGCGCCATAGCCAATGCCAATGACTTTACGGGGAACATCATTAATTGGTACACAAGCGCCATCCTGCTGATGCTGGCGGCCCTGGCGTCTTTATATGTTTTTATGGAAACCAGAAGGCGTAAAAACGGAACATAAATTTATACAATTACGACTGTATTGGTTGACTTTGTCCTGATATTTTGTATAATCATATCTACTTATTCAATTTCTAAGGAGGTTCTGTATGAAAATGAGGTTTTCCTATCTGTTCGGCGTCTTTATATCGCTTTTTGCAAGCTTTGCCATGCTGGTCACGCCGGCTGCGGCCGCGGAAAAATCCATTACCTTCTTGGGGGCTTACTTAGTCGATGGCAAGGGGGTTGTCTTTGAATTTGCCGTCAAGGGCGACTTCAAAGACTTTCCCGGCACGGTCATGGTCGGCGGTCAGCAGTTCAGCCTGTCTTGCAACTTCAATGACAAAGGCAACCTGGCCTGCACTGCCAATCATGGGCTCTCGCAGTTTGTGGGTCAGATTGCACAGGGTACGATTGCCGGGTTCGACTTCAGTGGCTTGATTCGTGGTCCCTCATTCTGCAATGGCGTTTATGATTTCTATCCTGATGGGGGGGGTATCCCACCCCAAGCCGACTGGGGATCTATCGGGCAACATTGCGGGAACTCCGCCCCGCAGTTTGGGGACGCGATCAATTTCTATAATCCCAACTATAGCGACTCGTACACCTACTATTATTCAAACGACGGCTCGAGCAGCTTCACCTGCAATGCCCCAGACCTGGGTTCGGGGTATTACTATAATGGTTGTATACAACCCGAGTAAACTGGTTATGCTCTCTTTCTCAAAAAACTGGTTTGTGTGAAATGTAGGTAAAAATTTAGGCTGAAAACAAAAATCCTGAAGAGTAATGTTTCATCAGGATTTTTGTTTGATGTCAGGTATGCTCGAGTTCTACCCCGCCGTGTCGAATTAGTGCGCATGCCCCGCATCGTGCGCATGTCCGTGCTCCTGCTCTTCGGAAGTTGCTTCGCGCAGGTCCAGTACTTTCACGGCAAAGTGTAATTCCTTGCCTGCCAGCGGGTGATTGAAATCCAGGCGTACGCTTTCGTCGCTGACACTGTCGATCACGGCCATGTGGGTCTTGCCCTGATCGTCTTCCAGTCTCAACTGGATGCCTGGTTCCAACGGGATGTCAGCCGGGAATTGGTCGCGCGGCAGGTCCTGGTAGGCATCCGGATCCAGTTCGCCGTAACCATCGGTCGCGTTGACAATCACATTTTTGCTTTCACCGACTGCCATGCCGTACAATTCACTCTCCAGGCCGGGGATGATGTTGCCCGCTCCCTGGAGGAATTCGATCGGATCGTGCCCCTCGGAGCTGTCGACAACATCGCCGTCCACTTTCAATGTGTATTCCATCGAGACGACCTGCCCGTCGGCGACGCGCGGTCCTTTCTTTTCGTCCATTCATACCTCCAATTGTTTTCAAGCGACCGGCAGGATCCAAGCCCGACCGGACGCAGGTTCGTGGCGATTGTAACATATGCCGATTCGGCACTTCACGGCTACTTAGCGTTTTCCAGCTCCCTGGCTGCGATTTTTTTCATATGGGCCAGGATGGCGGAAAAGCCGTTCAGGCGCTGGTGGCTGAGGGCGTCTTGCAAACCCATTTGCAGGTAAAAATCAGCCGGGACCGATAGGATTTCCTCGGGCGTACTGCCGTTCAGTCCCTCAGACAGGATCGCCGCCAATCCACGCACAGTGGGCGACATGGGTGGGATGTTGAAGTGAAAGATCAGGCCGCCGTCCCTGGATTCGCCGAAAACCTGCACCGGGGTCATGCACTCCGGCACCGGGTCCATTTTGTCCCGCTCGGGTTCGAGCCAGGCTGGCAGGTCGGGAAGTGTCTCGGCATACTGCACCAGCATCTCGACTTTTTCCCGGTTATTGGCAAAGCTGAAGTCTTCTACGATTTCCTGTAATTTTTCGGGTAATGCCATGATATCTCGGATAAGGGTCTCATTTTTGATTTATTTCTCGATCGGCGCATCGACCAGGTTGCCCCATTCGGTCCACGATCCGTCGTAATTGCGGACGTTGGGATAGCCCAGCAGGTATTTGAGCACAAACCAGGTCAGCGACGAACGCTCGCCAATACGGCAATAGGCAATGATTTCCTTGTCGGGCCTGATATCCCGGCCTTCATATAAAGTCTTCAATTGCTCGGGTGACTTGAAGGTGCTGTCCACTTCGTTGACCGCCATCGACCAGGGGATGCTGACCGCGCCAGGGATGTGTCCGCCGCGCATGGCACCTTCCTGCGGGTAATTGGGCATATGCAGCAGTTCGCCGCTGTACTCCTTGGGTGAGCGCACGTCCACCAACGGCTGCCTGGCTTCGATTTGCGCGAAGACATCGGTGCGGAAGGCGCGGATGGACTTGTCCGACTCTTTGGCGGTGTAGCGGGTCGCCGGATAAGCCGGCACATCTTTGGTCAGCGGACGTTTTTCCTGCTCCCATTTGGCGCGTCCGCCGTTCATGATCCTGACTTTCTTATGGCCGTAGTATTCGAACAGCCACAAGGCGTAACAGGCAAACCAATTGGATTTGTCGCCGTAAAACACCAGTGTGGTGTCGTTGCTGATGCCCAAACGCGAGCAAAGTTCCTCGAATTGCTGTTTGGTCAGAAATTCACGGCGCAGCGGATGCTGGAGCGTTGTGAACCAGTCGACCTGCTCTGCTCCGGGGATGTGTCCCAGTTTGTAGAGCAAGGGGTCTTCGTCGGATTCGAGCAGTCGAATGTTCGGTTCATTCAAACGTTCGGCGACCCAATCGGTTTCAACCAGAAATTCCGGATGTGCGTAAGCATCAGTCATTTGTGTTCTCCTGAATTATTTTCATTTTTATTATAAAAATTATCCAAATAACTGTCAAGTAAGTAACTCAAATTGCTACCTATTCGTGTAATATACACCGAAAGTGTAAAAAATACTGCTGTTGAGGCTAATTTTGGGTATAAACTACCCTGAAAAGAGATTTGAAAACCATCATTTGCATCTTAAAAATCAAGGTGTAAACTTCGTTTAGTTATGAAGATCTGCCGTCTTATACTGGTGTGCCACGAAGTCCGGTGGCACGAATAGTATCGAGGGGTCACCTGTGCCATTAACCACCAGCGTATTACCCTCGCAAAGCACCCTAAGCCTTACGTTCTTTAGGGTTAGGGCTGGGGGCATATGACGATGCCAGTGTGATCTCACCGTTTGCACCCGCCGTCTGGCGCTGGGTGATGTCCCCGTCCGGTAAGCCGCAGGCCCAGGCATCGGTCAGGTGGCCGATGGTAGCGAGGTCGTAAAGATAAAATGGAACTCTTGATCGACTTCTACTTTGCGTATCCTTATGCCTCCTGCGAGCGAGGCACAAACGAGAACACCAATGGCTTGACCCGCCAATACTTACCCAATGAGCGAATCTTGACGTCAGTGACAGCCGAAGGAGAGATCATGATTGTGGACTCCTCAAACTACACCCCAGAAAATGCCTAGATTTCAGAATCTCTTTTGAGGTATTCTTTGGACATCCGTCTGTTGCACTTACAAGGCGAATCCAAAAAAGTTGAGAATTGAATTATTTTATCGCTTTCAAAGTGAAGTCAAGTATACTTATGTCATTAGCATCGCCAATCGTGCTTTGGCAAAATAGCTAAGTTCACAGGAGACACACGGCCAAGTGCGGGCGTAAAACAAAATCACAGAAATGCAATCGTAGGTATTACACTTGGCAGAGGAGTCATAAGTGACCACTCTTAGGATTATGCTCCTAGGTCCCCCACAGATCTTCCGAGTGGGTGAATTGGTCAACCGTAACCTCAGCCAAAAGGCTCTGGGACTTCTGGCCTATCTGGTGATGTCCCCTTCGCAAGGGTACTCACGAGAAGTACTGAGTGGCATGTTCTGGGGTGAGACAAATGACGAAAATGCCAACTTCAACTTAAGGCGCGCTTTTTGGTCTTTGCGCAAGTCCATCAACCCACCGGGTGCGTCCGCTGGTACCTATCTCCACTATAAGGATGGACATTACTCCTTCAACGGCGCCAGCGATTATTGGCTCGATGCAACTCTCTTTGAGCATACAACGGCACTTGGTCCTAATCTCGATGCCAAGAAGGACATGCCTCTCCCCTCAAAGCTACAACCCAGCGCCTCGTCAGACCTTGAGGCTCTGCGCGAGATCGTCCAACTCTACCGCGGCGACTTCCTCGATGGTTACAGGCTAAACGACAGCCCAGTATTTGAGGATTGGTTATCCTTTGAGCGCCAGCGGCTGAAGCAGCACTATATTCATTGTCTGCGACAGCTGGCTATCGCCGACGCTGCTCAACAAGAATACCACCAGGCTATCACCGATTACCAGGCTATTTTAAAAGTTAATCCTCTCGATGAACCCACACATAGGGATCTGATGGTTGTGTATTATTCGCTTGGTATGCGCGATAAAGCGCTAGAGCAATATTACGATATGCAGCAGTTGCTCCTCCAGCAACTTGAGTTGGAACCTCTCCCAGAAACCCAGGCGTTATTTAAGGACATTCGTGATAATACGTTGACTCTGGAGGGTACAAGCTACAAACTGGCGACAGCTCAAAAACCTGTTACCTCCGCCATCCCATCTGGGCCCTTCATCGGTCGCAAACGAGAGCAGAAATTACTCTTTGATGCTCTAGAAACTGCCAATCAATCTACAGGCTACATGGCTGTAGTCATTGGAGAAGCAGGGGTTGGGAAAACCCGCCTGGTTGAAGAATTCCTATATCAGCTCTCCGCCACCCCCTGTACAATCCTACGAGGCAGATGTTATCTTCAAGAACAAGGACTACCTTTTCAACCGATTATTGATGCTCTCCGGACATTTCTATACATTGCCGACTTTATCTACATCAAAAGCTTGAGCAATCTCTGGCTTGCGGAAGTCGCCAAACTCTTGCCCGAAATCTACGGTTACCTGCCTCATATACCCATTAATAGCGCACTCTTTCCTGATCAAGAACGCAATCGCTTGTTTGAAGGAATAGCGCAGTTATTTGCACATTTGAGCCAGCGCGAACCGGTCATTCTCTTCCTGGATGATCTCGATGCTGCGGACGTCCCCACTCTCGAATTGATCCATTACCTAGCCCGCCGCTTGGCTGCAGCTCGGGTTTTAATAATAGGCACCATTCGCAAGGAAGCTCTCGCAGACCGCACCAGTCTAACCACACACCTGCAGGAGTTAACCCAAAGCTCAAGGTCGACCACTATTCCCTTGGCACGCCTCTCGGAAGCGGAGGTTTTGGAATTAATCGATCGAACATCTGGGACATCGGACACGGTCAATGTTCTTGGAAGGCATCTTTATAAAGATACGGGTGGAAACCCATTCTTCCTGATTGAAATGTTAAAAGCGCGTAAGGAAAGGCAAGGCTCTCCGCCGGCATCTTCGATTGTGCCCTCCAATCTGCGCAGCGTCATCGATAATCGATTGAAACATCTTGACGATGAAAGCCGCCGCGTGGTGATCATGGCAGCTGTCATCGGTCGTCAGTTTGGACTATCCACTCTTCAGAAAATCTATTCTGACGACAGCCAATATTTGTTAAGCATCTTGGAACAGTTGATATTCCAGGGGTGGATCGAAGAAATTCCAGGCGCTGATCCAGGCAAATACGATTTCAGTCATGGGCTGGTTCGAGAGTCTGTCTACCAGTCTCTCAGCGCAGCCCGGCGACAGAGATTGCACCATCGGGTAGCCCAAGCGCTTGAGGCCGCTTCCGGTGAAAACAATGAATTGGCAGGGGTGCTGGCCTATCATTTTGGCAAATCGGCAGACACTGATAAAGCCCTGCACTACGCGATGCAGGCTGCATCACATGCACGACGGCTTTATGCTTTTCATGAGGCCATAACATATTATCAGCAGGTATTGGACATTGTTGAGCACTCCAGCAACATACTCTCCAAAGCAGAGGCTCTGAGTATCAAGTGCCAGCTTGGACAATCCTATGAGTTTATCGGTCAATACGACACAGCCATTGCCGTTTATCAAGCAGCCTTACCCGAGATTGACTTTTCTCATGCAAGTCATCGGCACTTAGGTTTTCAAATGGCCAGCGCCTATGATCACAAGGGTCATTACGAAAAGGCTCTTGAGATCTTCAAAGCAATTGGAGAGCAGTTGTCGAAACCGGAAGACAATCAGAGTAGGATTGAGGCAGCTAGGAACGCCCGCGGCATGGCAAGTGTATACTCACACCGTGAGCAGAGCCAGCAAGCATTGGCCTTCTGCAAACACGCATTGGCCATCATTGGGGATGAGGATGTGGCTCATCCCACGCTTTCGTTGGCGGAGCAAATTGTGGAAGAACGAGTAGTCGTTAATGAAATTATGGCCGACAGCTATTTCAATCTTGGCAACTATGAGAAATCAGTAAGCCATTATCTGAAGGCACTCAAGATTGCAGAAATTCATGATCAGCGCTCCCTGGTTGCTGGATTGCTGATTGGCCTGGGCGGTGTAGCCCGCCGGAGAGGTCAATATACCCAGGCGATCGAATATGCTCAGAGAAGCCTAGGCGTTTGTCGCAAGATCGGGCACATCTCTGGTGAAGCAGCAGCCCAAGGACTCCAGGGTGATGTTGCCTACAACCGCGGTGATTTTGGGCGGGCAATTTCCTGTTACGAAGAGGCGTTATCCACCTATCGTCAGATTGGGGATCAGCATGGAATAGCCGACAGCTGCATCTCTCTGGGCTTTGTAAAGATAGACCAGGAAGAGATTGACGTCGCTGAGAACTATCTGCTTGAAGCATTAGCCCTTGGGCAAACCTTAGACTCTGCGTTGGTGTTGATTTGGGCACAATATCATTTAGCTCGAGTGGCCCTGGCCCGGGGGCAATTAGAACAAGCGCAGGCCACAGCCGAGCAGGCTCTTAAAGCATCTCACCATACCGGAATTCGTCTTCTTGAAGCCGCGGTCCACCATCAATTGGGAATGATTCTTACTCAACGGCTGCAGTTTACCCAGGGGGAGGTTCACATCCTCAAATCTCTTCGACTCTATGAAAGTTTGGGAGACACTTTTGAAACGGCCTGGGTTCTACGAAGCCATGCTCAACTGCTTGCCGATCGAGGAGACCTATCCCATGCATTCGCCGAATTGCAGCGTGCAATTGAGCTTTTCTCTGGGCTGGGGGCTGAAAGAGAGCTCACCAAGAGCAATCAAATCTTGAAAGGATTGCGGAAACGCCAAAAATGAAACAGAAATTGAAACAAGGGGGTGCTAATATGGTATCTATAAAAGCCCCATCTATTTACGAAATGCGCACCAAAGGAGGAACCCAGAATGTGTAAGAGATACCAATTTCTTGTCGCGGCTCTCGCCCTGATATCGCTGGTGGCAGCGGGGTGCGGACCGAGCACGACGCCGGTTGCTAGTAATACCGCAGAACCGACAACCGTAGCGACGAGTACCGTGGAGGTTGTGGAAACTCCCACTGCCCAACCCACGCCTGCTCTGGCTAAAACGATCAGGGTTGACTCCTTGACTGAGAGTGGGGGCAAAAATTTCGAGGACATGGTTGTCAAACCCTTCGCCGAAGCTATGGGCGTGGATATTAATGTTCAACTCGGCTCCTATGGCAGCCAGGATGAGTGGCTGGCCGCAGTCAAAGCCGCACCTGGGGAGCATTGCCTGGCGCTATATATCAGCGATTTTGGGCTTTACGCCGGCGTCAACCAAAAACTCATCCAACCGTTCCGTCTGGACAACATGCCTAATTATCATAACCTGGACGACAAGTGGGCCAATCGCGTGATTGTTCCAGGCGACAACAATGCCTATGTCGCAACGCTCGACATGGGCATGTATACATTTGTCTATGCCAAAGACAAGATTACCACAAAGCCCACGACTTATGACCCACTTTTTGACCCGCAGTACACTGGCCGTATCGCCCTGCGCGATTACGGCGTCTATCGCATCTTAGAGACGGCTGCCTATTTGGGCATGGATCCTAACAACCTAAGCGATGCAGACGTGGATAAGATCTTTGCAACCATGACTGAACAGCAGAAACTTGTCCGCGCTTATTGGCAGAGCTCTGCCCAGCTTGACCAATTGCTGGCGAACCGCGAAGTCTGGATGGCTGATTACTGGTTCGACACAATCACCAAGCCGGGTGCAGATGGAACCAATAAGCTCGACCAGCTCAATCTTGGCTGGTGGTTCCCCAAAGAAGGCGGTCCCATTTGGTCCGGTGGACCGGTCATTGCCGCGGGTTGTACAGATCCGGAACGGTATACGGCAGAGTTACTGATCAACTACATGCTCCAGCCAGATGTCTACGTTGATTACGTAAATGCCAATGGTTACATGCCAACTTTGAAAACAAGCTTATATGACAGCACCGCTTTCTTCTCAGGCAACCCTGATCGGGCTGCTTACAGGGATGCCATTCTCAATACCGGCATTGTACTGGATATTGGGAAAATACTCGCTCACCAGCAAGATTGGGATGAGCGCTACAGTGAGATGAAACTCGGTAAATAGCCTGAACTGAATGGAACATCAGATTGAAAAGGGGCACAAGCACCCTCAAGGCTGTGTCCCTTTTCAATTCAGATGACCCCCGATCGAGGACGGAGATCGAATGATTGATGTGGAGGTGAGGAACCTTATCAAGAAGTTCGACAAGGTGGTTGCCGTTAACCGCATCTCTTTTCAGGTCCGTAGTGGAGAGTTTTAACCTTGCTTGGACCCAGTGGTTGCGGAAAGACAACCACGTTGCGGTTAATCGCTGGCCTGGAGAGCCCTACTTCGGGTCAGATTTTCTTACGCGGGGCTGACGTGAGCTATGCGCCCCCCTATGCTCGGGATTTGAGCCTGATGTTTCAGAACTACGCCTTGTTTCCGCACAAGAATATCTTTGATAATGTCGCCTTCGGGCTTAAGTACCGGGAGCGAACCATCAGCGTAGAGGAACGAAAACGTCGGGTAGGTGAAATGCTGGAATTAGTACATCTGCCTGGAATTGAGTTGCGTTATCCCCGGCAGCTTAGTGGTGGGCAACAGCAGCGGGTTGCATTAGCCCGGGCCTTGGTGATTAAGCCAACTGTGCTTTTGCTGGATGAGCCATTGTCCAATCTAGATCTCAAGCTGCGCGAAAAAATGCGCGTCGAATTGAAGCAGATCCAGGAACAGGTCAAGATTGCTTTCATCTTTGTAACCCATGACCAGGAAGAAGCACTGATGCTCTCAGATCGAATCGCGGTGATGGAAGATGGCAATATCTTGCAACTTGGCACACCGCGAGAAGTATACGAAAAGCCAGCCTCACGCTTTGTCGCCCAATTCATCGGCCAATCCAACTTCTTCGAGGGCAATAGCGTTCATTCGGATTTGATAGGACCTTCATTTGCAACACATAGCGGGCTAACCTTCAAGCTGCTCACGAGTCCCGAAACAATTGGCAGCAATGGCAGTGTCATGCGAATCCGGGCTGAACGATTGCTTGTCTCCATCCAGGACACTCCCCCAGAAGAGCCCAACTCCTTTCCCGGGACCATTGAGCGGATCGCTTATCTCGGGATTACCTTGCAGATCTTCATAAGATTGGAAAGCAATGATCTGGTCATGGCCGTCTGTCCAGTAGGCTCAGACGCTCCATTCGAGTTTGGAAGGGCAGTATGGGTGACTTTTCCACCAGAAGATTGCCAAGCGTTGCGAGGTGCAGGATGATCTCCAAAACCAGCTCGCAAAAGAACTTGTTGGGTTGGTTGCGGCAACGACCAAAGCTGCAGGGTCTTATCTTGGCCGGGCCAGCTGGGATATACCTCTTTCTTTTCTTAGGCGTGCCGCTGTTCATGGTGTTGATTTACAGCTTTTGGGTGAATGTACCAGGTGAGGGTGTGCAGCATACATTCACCCTTGACAATTACGCACATTTCTTTACCAAATCGATCTATCTTCGCATCCTGTTGCGCTCTTTCTGGGTCGGGGCACAGACTGCATTGCTGTCACTCGTTATTGCGTATCCAACGGCTTATTACCTTGCAAATCGTCGCTCGAGTAGCACCCTAATTTTCTTAGTGCTGATCCCCTTCTGGACAAATTACCTGATCCGTATTTTCTCTTGGATGATGATCCTGATGGAGAAAGGTGTGGCCAATAGCTTATTACTCGGTTTAGGCATCATTAAAGAGCCTTTGCATTTGCTTTTTACTCCCTTCGCAGTCGTCATCGGTTTGATTTATTCCTCATTACCCTTCAGCATCTTGCCAATCTATGCAGTGCTAAAGGGAATTGATGACGAACTGGTGCCCGCTGCCAAAATGTTGGGTGCCAACAATTTTCAGGCGTTTTGGGAGGTGACGCTTCCACTTAGCTTCCCGGGCATCATGACAGCCTTGGTAATTAATTTTATCGGAGGTGCGGGAAGCTTTCTGGCACCTGCTATCCTGGGTGGCAGTGGCGCTGATCTGATGTCCAATGTCATTGCCAACAACTTCACCCTTGCCTTCAACTGGCCGTTCGGCTCGGCCATGGGGATAATCCTTGTAGTATCGACAATTCTTTTGCTGATGGTGGTTGGCAGATATTTCGCGCTGGACAAAATCTATGGACCCGCTAAGTAACTCACTTGGGCAAGATGCCCCTGACAACCCAACCGACAGCAAATACAGTCGGGCGAGGTTTGCGGTTGGATCCTGGCTGCTAGGCGCCTCTACCATCCTCACTTATGGATTTCTCTATCTCCCGATTGTCGTAATCGTCATAATGTCGTTCCACCCAAAAGCCTTTCTAACCTTCCCATTGCCTGGTCTAAGTCTACGCTGGTATTCCGAGTTTCTGGGCGACATGCTCATGATTTGGGCGTTACTCAACAGCCTAGCCCTGAGCACCATCACCGCCGTTCTGAGCAGTCTACTTGGTATACCCATTGCGCTGGCGCTGGTACGGTACGATTTTCCAGGTAAGCGATTCCTGAATTCATTTGTGCTTGCGCCGATGATAATCCCCAACGTGATTACAGGTATCGGCTTGCTCATACTGTTGAATTCCATCAAAATCCCTAGAGGCTTTCCCTACCTGATTATCGGTCACGCTCTCTTCGGCCTGCCCTACATCGTTCTTACGGTGTCTTCTCAACTGTATGGTTTTCCGCGCCAACTCGAAGAGGCCTCCTTGAGCCTAGGCGCAAAGGAATTCCAGACTTTTTTTGAAGTAACCTTGCCACTTTTATCGCCAAGTATTATCGCGGGCATGCTGTTCGCTTTCACCATTTCATTTCAAGAGTACGTTGCCTCCCAATTTTGGGCTACACCCAGCACCTATACACTCCCCATTCGCATCTATTCACGTATACGTGATGCCCTCACCCCTGAAATAAATGTTGTGGGAGTTATTACGCTGGCCATGTCCTTTGGTGTGGTCCTAATGCTC
Organism: uncultured Chloroflexia bacterium; assembly: GCA_963790075.1. Taxonomy (GTDB): domain Bacteria; phylum Chloroflexota; class Anaerolineae; order Anaerolineales; family Villigracilaceae; genus CAYOUV01. The sequence continues at coordinate 120,567 of CAWBNG010000005.1, read as the reverse complement.
AAAGTACTATCACGTCGTCGCGAAGGAGGTGGTTTCTATGGGTTATAGCCTGGGAATCGATACCGGAGGTACTCACACCGATTTGATATTGATCGATAAGGAAAAAGGTTCGGTATGGACAGTCAAAGTCCCTACAACTCCGAATGAGCCATTGCAAGGAATTTTGCGTGGCATTGATCGACTGCTGGCCGACTCCGGTAGCGAAATAGGTCATTTGGATGAATTAGTTTACGGAACAACCTTGGTCACCAACATGGTCGTTCAACACCAAGCGGTTAACACCGGCTTGATTACCACAAAGGGATTCCGCGACGTACTTGAAATCGGTCGCGCTTACCGGCCGAACAATATCTACGACATTCAGATGGAGCTGCCTCCGCCCCTTGTCCGCCGGGATCTGCGTATGGAAGTGCCCGAGCGGATCAACTTCCAGGGCCAAGTGTTGAGCGCTCTTGATGAGGATCAATGCCGTGCCGTGGTGCGCACACTCAAAGCGCGGAATGTTGAGACGATCGCGGTATGCCTTCTGCATAGCTATGTCAACCCAGCGCATGAACTGAGGATCAAGTCTATCATTGCTGAGGAATATCCTGAAGCCTACATTTCCCTTTCTTGTGAGGTCAACCCTGTTTATCGCGAGTACGAACGCACTTCCACTACGGTGCTCAATGCCTTCGTGACCCCCCGTATAGTTGAACATCTTGATGATTTCAAGAATCGCATGTATGAAAACGGCTTGCGGGGCTGGCTTTATACGATGCAGGCAAACGGCGGGAGAGCGAGTTTTAAAGCTGCCGTCCAATGCCCCGTTAATGTAACCAACTCAGGGCCTATTGCCGGCGCGATCGCTGGCGCGCACATTGCACGCCAGCTGGGTTTTCCAAATGCAATCACGCTGGATATGGGCGGAACCAGTTGCGACTTGGCATTGATCGAAGGCGGAAATCTTAAATATGCCTCTGAGAGCAAAGTCGAAGGCTACCCCGTTCAGATTTCGACGATTGATCTGAATATCGTCGGCGCTGGCGGGGGCAGCGTGGCCTGGCTGGACAGTGGGGGCGGACTGCATGTGGGTCCACGCAGCGCTGGGGCCAACCCCGGGCCGGTTTGCTATGGGCTGGGCGGAACAGAGCCCACTGTGACCGATGCCAACCTGATCACCAATCGCCTTAACCCCGATTATTACCTGGGCGGTGAAATGCACCTAGACGCCGAGAACGCCCACCGCGCCATCAAAAAAACCATCGCGAAGCCCCTGGGGATGACAACCATGGAGGTCGCCCTAGGCATCTTGGAGATCGCCAATGCCACAATGATTAGAGCGATCAAACTCGTGTCTGTTGAACGCGGATATGATCCTCACGATTTTGTTCTGATTGCCTTTGGCGGAGCGGGACCCCTACATGCCACGCGCCTGGCGGAGGAATTGGAAATTCCCGTTGTCATCGTGCCTCCATACCCGGGTAACACCTCCGCACTTGGCATGGTCATGGCAGACATGCGCTACGACTATGTCTCCACCCGTATCCAAAACCTAGACGAAGTGGATCCGGCCTTATCTGAAAAGACGCTTCAGGACCTGGAAGCTCAGGCCCATAGCCAATTGACCGCTGAGGGTGTTCCAGTGGATCGCCAACAACTTACCCGTTCATGCGATATCCGTTATTATGGACAGTCCTCCGAGTTGAACATCCCCATCCAGGGACAACTGCTTTCCGCTGATGACCTTCACGGGATCAGCCTTGCCTTCCATGTTGCGCATCGTCGCACCCATGGACATGCGATGGAGGGCGACCCGGTGGAAGTCGTCAATTACCGTGTCAGCGCGACCGGAACCAGCCCGGAATTGCAATTGGTCAATCACTGGAGCAAAGACAGGAAGGCCTTAAAAGGCCGACGCGTCGTCGTATTCAGGGATGGATCTGTGGACTCCCCTGTTTATGAACGTCATGCTCTGAAACCTGGTTATCAGATCGATGGGCCGGCCGTCGTGGAGCAAATTGATTCGACCACAATCATTTGCCCGGGCCAGAGCGGGCGCGTAGACACCCACGGCAATCTCATAATCACTCTTGCTGAAAGTGGGGGAAAAAATCGATGAGTGTAAACCCGATCACCCTTGAAGTTATTCGGCACGCTTACGAGTCCGTGGCTGAACAGATGACAGCCAAAGTCTCGCAAACAAGTTACTCGGACGTGGTGAAAGAAGGCAAAGACTGCTCTTCGGCCATTTTTGACCGACAAGGCCGCCTCATTGCCGAAGGCGCCAATGTACCGATCCATCTAAGCGGCCTCACACCAGCCTTGGATATAGTCCTAACGCACTACTTTCCCGCAGACAGTCTAGCGCCCGGGGACATCATCTTTACCAATGATCCGTACGCGGGTGGTGGCTCAAAGGGGTCACATCACACCAACGATATTATCTCCATCCAACCGGTTTTTTGGAAGGATGAACTGCTAGGTTTTGTGGCCATGATGGTTCACCACAGTGATGTGGGCGGGATGTGGCCCGGTAACCAGGGATGGAACCTGAATATCTGGCAAGAGGGTTTGCGGCTGCAGCCGGTGAAACTCTACAAAGCTGGACAGCTCGACGATCAGCTCTTGACGTTAATCCTCAACAATTCTCGAACGCCATACAAAATGCGCGGTGATCTCATGGCACAGGTATCGGCTTGCACAACCGGTGTGCGTGCCGTGGAACGGCTGGCGGAAAGATATGGGTCTGAGTTGCTGATAGCGAGTGCGCAAGAACTCATGGATTACTCAGAACGCCAGACACGCGTTGCACTGGCGGCTATCCCTGACGGCCATTATGAGCATGAGGAATTTGTCTTGGAGGATGGCACGGCCGGCGGCCCCTACCGGCTTAAAGTTACCATCGAGGTCAAGGGCAGCGATCTCGTGGTGGATTATACAGGCACGGATCCCCAGATTAAAGGTCCGATCAACGCCCCCTGGTCCGCTACCTACTCAGCTACCCTCTACACCCTGCGCTGCATCATCGATCAGACTATCCCTAGCAACGAGGGTGGCCAGCGGCCCATCACCATTGTAGCGCCTGAGGGAAGCCTAGTGAACGCCCGCCTGCCAGCTGCATGTTACCAACGTATGGTCGTCTGTCACAGCTTGGTGGATTTGATCATGGGTGCCCTGGCGCCTGCCATTCCAGAACAAGTTATGGCGGATTCCTGCGGTTGTATCTACAACAGCGGAACCGGCATCAATCTGGAAACGCATAGTCGTGGCGGGGATGTGGAGCATCGCCAGGGTTGGAGCGATTGTTGCAGCCACGGTGGCTTGGGGGCGCGAGCCAGTAAGGACGGGATCAGCGCCATGGCTTGCCATGTGACCAATGTTGCCAATCCCCCCGTGGAGGTCACTGAGATCGGTGCGCCGATCATTGTTTTGGAACGTTCTCTACGCCCCGATTCCGGTGGAGCAGGCCAGTTTCGAGGCGGACTGGGGCAGATCTACGTTTGGAAGTCGCAGGCCCATGACGTGCTCTTCAGCTGGACCTCCCAGAAGACTCGGATCCCACCCCAGGGGAATTTTGGCGGCAAACCGGGACAATCCGGACGTTGGGTTGTTCGCCGCCAGGGCGAACAGGAGTTTGAGCTGGAGCAATCCATCGGGACGCTCGAGTTGGGATATGGTGACACGGTGACCTGCTATATGGCTGGTGGCGGCGGCTCTGGCGATCCATTTCTGCGTGACCCGGAAGCGGTCAGACAGGATGTGTTGCGGGGCTTGGTCTCCATCGAAAAAGCGCGTTCAGAGTATGGCGTTGTCATACCGGATCCAAGTGATTGTGAAATAGACATTACAGCCACTGCAGCCTTGAGAAAGGCGCGACTCACAAAGGATGAACAATGAAAAATCCCCAAGTACTCATTATCGGATTGGGAGGTGTTGGAGGCTGGGCATTGGAGTTATTAGCCCGCACTCCAGGGATTTCCCGCATCGTCGGCGCAGACATTAACGAAGATTGGGGTCGTAAAAGGATGTGCACAGCAGAGGCAGGAGTTGTTTTGCAAGGGATTCCACCTGCCTTGGAGTTTGTAAAGATGGACTTGCATAATATCGACGCAACAGCAGAAATTATTGCGCAAATGCAACCTCAACTGATCCTCAACTGTGCCACGCAACAAACCTGGTGGGTGAGGTACCAGCATCTTCCACCAGAAATGATCAAACGGCTTGGGGAAGCAGGTGCAGGACCTTGGTTACCCACTCATATGGCCTTGGCTCGATCCTTGATGCTGGCCATTAAGTCCAGTGGCTGGAAATGCTTTGTGATCAACAGTGGTTTTTCAGATTGCAGCAATATGGTGCTGGCAAAACGCGGACTGGCTCCGACTATTGGCTTGGGAAATATTGACTTGATCGTACCCATCATCCAGGCAGGCGCTGCCAGGCGCTTGAAAGTACCAGTGAGCAATGTCCAAGTGTATGCCATTATGCATCATCACCATTATGGTAGCTTTATTAAACACAGCTCCGGTTTTCCACCGTACTTCTTACGCATCATGGTTGGAGACAAGGACGTTACCGGACAATTCGATAGCGACCAACTGCTACATGAGGAGATGCAAGGCTATCTGTCCTCAGAAAACCTTAACCCAGTTGTCGCGGCTTCCGGTGTCAAGAATGCGCTTGCGATGCTCTTTGATACTGGTTTATTGTCCCACTCACCTGGCCCGCAGGGACTGCCCGGAGGGTACCCTATTCGCTTAGGAGCGCATGGAGCGGAGGTTTTTTTACCAACTGGGATTACGCTAGATGAAGCCGTGGCTATAAATAACACTTGCCAGGTTGAGGATGGGATCGCGAGCGTTGAAGATGACGGAACGGTAATTTACACCGATAAATCTGTGCAGCTCTTTAAAGAAATACTCGATTTTGATCTGACACCCTTGAAATTTGATGAGTGTGACGAGAGGGCCGAGGAACTTATCGCCCATTTTAGAACATTGCGAGCGATGAGTGTTTGAGATTGTTGAACAATTATCAGAAGGCTTTTGGAGAATTGTTGATTGATAAGTTAAATAGCACCTCAATTCGTGAATCCCCTGAAGCAATGGAATATGCTGGGATTTCACACCGAAACATGGATCGTATGTCATCGCGGGTTGTTCAATCTCTGTAAATGCTACTTCTAATCAAAAGCAGCCAAGTTCACAGAATGTCTTTTTAAGAAGAAGATGCCTATCAGTTGATGAGCTTTGATAAAAGTTTTAGCAAACCCGAACATTTTTGGATAAATAAGGAGCACTATCAATGAAGCAAAACACACGTGTCATTCAATACGGTCTGGGTCCGATAGGGGCGGCAACCGCCCGCTTGGTTCATGAGAGATCTGGGCTTGAACTAGTTGCGGGGGTAGATATTGATCCAACAAAAGAAGGTAAAGATGTAGGATTGGTTCTTGGTTTGGATATGCCACTTGGGTTCAAAGTGGTCAAGTCTATCAACGATTTAGATGCCCAGGTGCAGGCTGACCTTGTTCTGCATACTACAAACTCGTTTTTCCCTGATTTCAAACCGCAGATCCTGGCAATTCTAGAGGCTGGATTCAATGTGGTGTCAACTTCTGAAGAGCTTTCATTTCCATGGTTTGCGAATCCCGGGGATGCGGCTGAGATCGACGCAGCGGCCAAGAAAGCTGGAAAGACTGTCTTGGGCACCGGTGTGAACCCAGGCTTCCTGATGGATAGCTTGCCACTTATGCTAACATCCATCTGTCAAAGGGTTGATCATATCCACGTGCAGCGTGTAATTAATGCATCCACGCGAAGGGGTCCGTTTCAGAAAAAAATTGGTGCTGGCCTTACCGTTGAAGAATTCAAAACCCTCATCGCTGCGGGAAAAATGGGTCATGTCGGATTGAGCCAATCTTCAGGGATGGTCCTGCATGCCTTTGGGAAGGAACTCGTTCATTTTGAAACAAACGTTGAACCCATCCTCACCCAGCAACTCAAAGAAACAAAATACCTGGTGGCGCAGCCTGGCCAGGTGGTCGGAATCAAACAGATCGCCACAGCCAGTACCGAAACTGACGAGTTCATGAAGCTGACTTTTGTTGCTGCTCTGGATGCCGACAACGAACAGGACACGATTACCATCACCGGAAAACCCAACCTTCAGATTCGACTGCAGGGTACCAACGGCGATTTGGCAACGGTGGCTATTGCCGTCAATGCTATTCCCCGCGTCATTGCAGCTGATCCGGGATTGGTAACCATGCGTGACTTGCCGCTTGTAAGCTGCTGGGGATAATCTAAATTTTTGAACCCTGCGATAAGGCGGCTTCTCTCATTGCGCAAACTCACCATGCGATGTGAAATGCTCCGGGGACAGAGAATAGGTTCATCGGACATGCTTTTCCGATAAAGGCAGTTTAATCAAGAGTGTGGGTTTGTCGAACAATACTACAACCCGCTAAACTTGGCTGGATCGCGCAATCCAATGAAGTTTCCTAGCCTAACATCAACGGATGAGTGTGTTGACACCGGGAACCGCACCCCAGTTGCTGGCATGCAGTGCCCTGAAGAAGCGCCACCTTACACCCAGGGCAGATGTGTTGCTTGTTGTGCCTTTTAGCTCTATTCAGCGAAATTCGCTCTTGGCTGAGCAGAATGAGTATTTAACCCAAGTTGCTACCACAGGAAGTTGATGGAAGCGGCAAGAGTTCAAGTCCTGCTTCGCGCATCATGTCTTCGATGGTGTAGTCATTGTAGGCTTTGTCACCTGTGAGCCAGGAGTGTTTCGGCAAATCGAAGTTATAGAGCGCCAGGGCGCTGGTATCGCTGAACGCGCCAGGCATGAGGAAGAACTCGACCGGTTCGCCTTGCTCGGTGACCAAGATGTGGATCCTGACACCATAAAAATAGCGTTTTTTGCTCGCGATGTAGCTTCGCCAGTCTTCACCCCGGTAGATCTTCGAGCGTTGGATGCGGTAATTGTCACAAACCGTAATCGGATAACTGTCAATCACGTAGGTTGATCTCTCGTTGAGCTTTTTCCCGGTTTCACCCAGGCGAAGAAACAAGCTGATGAACAACTCAGCGATGCGGTGCAGTCGACGGTTGTAGCGGCTCTTGCTCAACATCTTAGGAATGTAATGACCATCATATAGAAAACGGCTCAACATGCTGAAATTACCCTTGAAGTACAACATCGCTACAATTGCAGTTGTCAGGACTTCTGCATCGCTCATTTGACATTGTGGATCTTCGTAATGATGTAAGGATTTGAGCATATCAGCACACAGACAGAAAATGACTATAATCTGGGTATCCATGAGTAACTCCTGTTCTTTGGTGTTGGGATACCCAAATGTACCGGATACTCATGGATTTTTCTACCCTTTTATCTCAAGGTAGCAACTTGAGTTAAGTATGGAAATCGAGTCGTAAAAACAATCAACCTGCACGTAGGGATGGGTATATAAGTACGGTCTGCGTGGTTTATGGTCGGTCAATGCTACAATTGACGTATGGGTAAACCGAAATATTACGTGGTCTGGAAGGGACGCCGCACCGGCATCTTTGATTCCTGGGACGAGTGCTCTGCCGCCGTTTCGGGCTACGCCGGAGCCGAGTACAAATCCTTTGGGAGTCTGGCTGCCGCCCAGGCTGCATTGCGTGGCGACTATGAGGATTTCAAAGGCAAACCTGGGACGCATCAGCAATGGCTGTTTGCCCCCACCCAACCCCGCCTCCCGTCCATATGTGTGGACGCGGCCTGCTCGGGGTCACCGGGTCCGCTCGAATATCGCGGGGTGCTGACCGAAACGGGCGAGCAGATTTTCCACGCCGGGCCGTTTCCCGCTGGCACGAATAATGTTGGCGAATTCCTGGCGATCATGCTTGCGATGGATTGGCTGATCAGTAAAAAACTTGAATGGCCGATCTACTCCGATTCCGCCAATGCCCTTGCCTGGATCAAGACCGGCAAATGCAATACCAAACTGGAACGGCTGCCGTCGAACAGGCTGCTGTTTGATTTCATTGCGCATGCGGAAGAAGCGTTGAAGACCTACCCGGATTTCACACTCTTGAAGTGGGATACGCAGGCCTGGGGCGAGATCCCGGCTGATTTTGGCAGAAAATAGGTTGTCAGACAGGTAGAAATGGCTAACGAGGAACATTTTCGCAAACTTGAGCGCATGTATCTGAGTGCGCCGGTCAACGAATATTACGCGCCCGAAATTCATATCAGCGAAGGTCAGGCTCAGGTTTCCCTCACCGTTCGGGAGGATTTCTTCCATGCTGCCAATGCCGTGCATGGCGCTGTCTATTTCAAATTGCTGGACGACTTATCATTTTTTGCCGCCAACTCATTGGTGGAAGATGTAATTGTCTTGACCGCTTCTTATAACGTCTATTTCATACGTCCTGTTTCAGAAGGTGTGATGACGGCTACCGGTAAAGTTATCCAGGCCTCCCGCAGGCTGATCATTGTCGAAGCATTCGTCGTGGATTTTGATGATCGAGAAATTGCGCGCGGCAGCGGAACCTTCATGCGCAGTAAGATTCACCTGACAGATGAGATCGGTTATGAGTAAGGAGAATTAGATGAATACAGCATTACTGCTGATCGACGTCCAAAACGATTATTTTCCCGGCGGCAAGATGGAACTGGTTGGACCGGTCGAGGCGGCCAAGAAGGCGCATGCCCTGCTGCAATGCTTCCGCGACCACGGCGGGAAGACGATCCACATCCAGCACGTCTCGCTTAAACCGGATGCGACCTTCTTCATCTCCGGCGACCGCGGTACCGATATCCATGACATCACGGCCCATTACGAAGGCGAGCCGCTGGTGCAGAAGCACTATCCGAACGCCTTTCGCGAGACGGATTTATTGGATTTACTCAAGGGCTGGGGCACGGAACGTTTGATCATCACAGGTATGATGACTCACATGTGTGTCGACGCCACCACTCGCGCTGCAGCCGACCTCGGTTTCCAGGTGCTGGTCGCCTCGGATGCCTGTGCCACCCGTGACCTGACTTTCGATGGTACGACCGTCCCGGCCGGGCAGGTGCACAAAGCCTTTCTGGCTGCGCTGAAATCCTACGGCGAGGTGTTGCCAACCGAGCAGGTGCTTGCCCGTTTGGCGGCTGAATTCGAGAACGAATAAGGAGAAATCCATGCCATACGTAAATATCAAGCTCACGCGCGAAGGCACGACTTCCGAACAAAAAGCCACTCTGATTCGCGAAGTGACCCGCTTGCTGGCTGATACATTGGGTAAAAATCCAGCCACCACCGTGGTTGTGATCGAAGAAGTCGAGACTGACAACTGGGGCATTGATGGGGAGACAGTTACGGTTCGTCGTAAGCGCGAAAAACAGGCACAGGAGATTAACGAATGACAAGTCTTGATCCTGAAAGACAGATTCAAGCCAAACAATATGCCCGCCTCCGCCGCCGCTTGTGGCTGGTGGACACAGCTTTTGGCACGCTTTACCTGCTGGCCTGGCTGGGCTTTGGCTGGTCCCTCGGGTTGCGCGCCTGGCTGAATGGCTTTTTTCAGGCTGAATGGCTGCTGATCATCGCTTTTGTGGCCTTCTTTGGCGGCATTTACTTCCTGCTTAACCTGCCGCTATCCTATTATTCCGGTTTCGTCTTGCCACACCGCTTTGACCAGTCCACCCAGACGCTCAAAGATTGGATCGTGGACCAGCTCAAAGGTTTGATGATCTCTGTGCCGCTGGGCTTGCTGCTGCTCGAAGGACTGTACGCCTTCTTGCGTACCTTCCCTGACACCTGGTGGCTGTGGGCGGCGGGTGGACTGGTGCTGGTCAATGTGCTGCTGGCCAATCTGGCCCCGGTGCTGATCATGCCACTCTTCAATAAATTCGTCCCGCTGGATGAGGAACACGCTGACCTGGCCGAACGGCTGGTCCGGCTGGTTGAACGGGCGCATACCAAAGTTAAAGGCGTTTACAAATTCGACATGTCCCGTCGAACAAAATCAGCCAACGCCGCGTTGACCGGGATCGGCAACACGCGCCGCATCGTGTTGGGAGATACGCTGATCGACGAATTCAGCCCGGATGAGATCGAGACGGTTCTGGCTCACGAACTTGGTCACCATGTCCACAAAGACATACCTTTCTTACTGGCCTCCGGTACACTCATGACGCTGGTCGGACTTTATCTGGCCTCATTGGGCTTGAGTTGGGCTGCAACCATCTTCGGATTCAACGGGCCAGCGGATATCGCGGGTCTGCCTGCCTTCGGACTGGTGTTGGGATTATTCGGGTTGCTGACCCAGCCGCTTGGGAACGCCTTCTCTCGCTGGCGCGAGCGCTTGGCTGATGAGTACGCTTTGCAATCCACCGGCAAGACTGAAGCCTTTGCTTCGGCATTTATCCGCCTGGCAAACCAGAACTTGGGCGAAGTCGATCCCGAGCCGTGGGTGGTGTTCATGTTCTATGATCATCCGCCGCTGGGCGAGCGTATTGCTATGGCCAATGAATGGAAATAATTACAGATGTATTCTCAGTTGATTTCTCATGCGTTGGTCTGTCTTGATTAGGTTGATAGGCTGATGCTTAGAAATCTTAATTGACGGAGTTTAGAGTTGCTGCGACAAAAAACGGTTCGCCTTTCCCTGCTATTCTTTAACGGATCGACAGCGGTTTTGGCTGGCGTAGACCTGTACCGTTTCTTCCGGGGCGCGCATCCTGTTGTAACCGTTTTTTCTCCCAAGTGGATCTTACCGATCGCGGCAGTCACCCTGCTGTGTGTTTCATTAATTATGGCTTCTTGGCTAGCCTATTCCAAGGTCAAACGCTTGGTCGGGTTGGAGTCCTGGCTGGAAAACCAGCGTCGGAAAATCGGAACGGGCAATTGGGCAATTGCCTTTGTGATTTTGATGTTGTTATCCTGGGGGTATTTGTTCTCATCCTTTCAAGCTTTTCTAATGATCACTACCCGTGACTCCTGGATTCATCTTGTCGTTTTGATTTGGGCCGCACAGGTGATTGGCATCTGCCTGGCAAAAGATATCAAGCTGTTTTCGGATTGGCGCGAAAGTTTTATCGGACTGATTTTATTCTTGGTATTGCAGTTATTGGGTCCGTTCTTCATCGCATATAAAGCGGAATTGATATTGGTTGTCTTTTGCACCAGCCTGTTTATATTAGCCCTGTACCGACGCGAGGCCATAGCCCGCGCCATCCATAAAACAATTACATTTGTGCAGATGGTTGCAAGGCGTCCTCTCGTGGCAGAAATCCTGACTGGAATCGGATTTATTCTTTACCTTTGGCAAGCCTGGTCTTTCTCACATACCAACGCTTCGCTACTAGATGAAGGCGCTTATTTAGTTAAAGGGCTATTATTTGCTACCGGCCGTTATATTCCCTTCCAAGACTTTGGCCCGTGGACAAATAAAATGCCGCTCTCTTTTTTGATCCCCGGTTATGTGCAGCTTTTATTTGGTCCCGGTCTGCGAACAGCGCGTTATTTCCAAGTATTTTTGCAATTATTGATGCTTATTGGGATTTGGATCATCGCTAAGCGTCTGGGAGGACGCTGGGGTGCCTTGGCTGCTGTCTTGTTAATGGCCTTTAATCCTGTCCCTATATTTATATATAGCCAGGCTGTGTCGCAGGGATTGGTGGCGTGCCTGCTGGTTTGGTCGCTCGTTTTTACCCTGGGGAGGGATCGACCAACCTGGCAGCTCGCATTGGGAGCATTTTTTGCTGCGATTACGTTCTTGACCCGTGAAAACCTGGTTCCATTTTTAGGTTTGTTGATCCTGTATATCTTATGGCAATCTGGTTGGAAGAAAAGTCTGCCAGCATTATTCACTGCTGTCCTGGTGATTGTTGTGGTGAATGCGCTTTTTTGGCCGGGTATTTTACGAATCTGGGCCCATTGGTTGCCAAAGTCTTTGACCCCTTTCCTGGATGCCTGGCGTTATGCTGGCGGGGGGACCTTCCCCTGGGACATGTCGGCAAATTCGTCTTTTTCGTCCAGCTTTACCAGTTTTTGGGATGGCGTTAGCGGTCATTTTGCAGCCTTTGTCGGTGGATTGGGGATGGTCCTGTTCCTGCCCGACAGGAAGCATTGGAAGAATCCAGCCGACTTTCGCACTGCAGTTTTTCTGGCGGTGTCATTCAATCTTTTGATGCTGGCGCATGCCTGGGCCTCCCTGGCAAATGAGTATTGCGTCTTTTGCTTTGTCAGCTATCTGGCATTTTTTGCACCGTTGGGCCTCTTCCTGCTTGTCTTGACTTTCTCCCAAATAAAAGCCCGAAATGTCCTCTGGCGTAATCTGGCTATGGTTGGTTTCATGCTGGTCTTCATGTCAGGGATTGGATTCGGGCTGCGTAAAAATCTTACCGGGTTACTGAATATCAAAGTGTTATCGATCGGGGCAAGCGGACAAAGCGTTTCCCTGTGGTCAGCCGTCAGCGCTCCATTGGGAATCGATTACTTCACGATCCAACGTCTGATCCCAGCTGTTGTCATTGGTGGATTGGCCGGGTTTATCTTGTTCAGTGTCTGGCTTGGGAAGCGACTGTTTCTATCCCTGGTTTGGGAAAAGGTAAATTACTGGAAAATTGCATTACCGGCTTTGTTGATCCTCGTCCTGGTGGTTACGGCTGCACCTGTCTATCAATCTTATGGTCAAATGTGCAAAATGGATGAGATTTCGGCCTACGAACAGGCGGGTAGTTATCTGGCGGAGACGATCCCACCCGGTTCGCAAGTTTACTGGTCTTATGAATTGGCTGTGCCCTTGTTGTACATCCAGGCGAAAATCTACCCGCCGCAGCTCAATGATGGCTTTGCATTCCGCCGCGGCAGTCAGACGGATCTGGTAGCTCGCTTCGGTTTTTGGAATGATGAGCTTGCTCGACGCTGGCAGCAAGAAGCAGATTATGTCTTGATGGACGATAACGGGGCCAAAGATCCCGCCAACCAATTTTTACAGGAGGATTATGTCGAAATTGGACGGACTGGCATTTTGCAAGCCTGTGATGATTCGGCTTTCATCCACGTGTATAAGCATAAATAATGGATCGACCTACCCAGAAGTCTAGGTGGATTCTCCCCGTTTAGGCGATGCGCTCGGGCACACCGGAGGCTATACTGCGCTAAACTACCAAAGGAGAACCTAATGTCGAACGCATTTGAAGATCTATCCAATGCCATGGCCGGGGCGGTTGATCGTGCAGGGAAATCGACCGTTCTGGTCGATGCCCGCCGGCGCTTTCCGGCCAGCGGAATTGCCTATACTGCCGATCTGATCCTGACCGCTGACCACGTGGTCGAACGCGATGAGGATATAAAGATTATTTTATTCGATGGCAAGCAAGTCTCGGCGACGGTGGCAGGCCGCGATCCCGGCTCGGACCTGGCTCTGCTGCGACTCGAACAAGCCGCTGCCACTCCGGCTGAGGTCAGCCAAGAACCTGCCCAAGTCGGTCAGTTCGCCTTAGCCCTCGGCCGTCCCTCGGATGAAGGCATTCAGGCCAGCTTAGGCGTGGTTTCCGCTATCGGTGGACCGGTCCGCCTGCAGCGTGGGGGTCTGCTCGAACGTTATATCCGAACCGACACGATACCTTATCCCGGCTTCTCTGGCGGCCCATTAGTGGCTGCGGACGGAAGCCTGCTTGGCCTCAATACTTCCGGTTTGGCGCATGGTGCTGCACTGACTATTCCGGCCGAGCTAGCCTGGCGCACGGCGGAAATGTTGGCGAAGCACGGCCACATCAAGCGCGGTTATCTTGGTCTGCGCAGCCAATCGGTGGAAATCCCCGAAGCAGGGCAAAAAGCCCTGAAACGGGAGCAGGCCAGGGGATTGCTGATCGTGGGTGTCGAATTGGGCAGTCCGGCCGAGAAAGGCGGGCTGATGGTTGGCGATATCCTGGTCGGTTTTGGCGACTCGCGAGTGCTGGACCATGATGAGTTATTCGCTCATTTGACAGGCGATGTGATCGGGAAGTCCGTATCGATTGAAGTCTTACGTGGGGGTAAGCCACATACTATCAATCTGATAGTTGAAGAACGCGAATCGGTCTCCGAGGAGGGATTCGCGCCGCCATTTGGTGGTCACCATCGCCATCGCGGTCCACAAGGACGTGGCAGGAGGTAAGACATGGCTGGGATAACCTGGCTGTCTGCGCTTTCGAGCGCGCTGGACGAATTGGTGGAGCGGGTGCTGCCGGGCTTGGTGGTTGTTCGTGGTCAGCGTTTTGGGGTGGGTGCGGGGATAATCTTTCGTGCGGATGGGGTGATCTTAACCAACAATCATGTGGCTGGACACCGCAGGCTGGCTATCAGCCTGCATGACGGACGCGAGTACGAAGCCCGCCTGCTGGCGCGCGAGCCGGAGGTAGATTTGGCCTTGATGAAAATTGGAGCACATGGTTTGCCGGTGTGACCATAAACGCGGACTCAACCGCGGGTGGGGCAAATGGCACTGGCCTTCGGTCATCCGTGGGGTCAGCGGGATATGCTGAGTAGCGGGATCGTCAGCGCGTTGATCACTGCCCAGACACACAACGGCCGCCAAATCTCGATCTTGCGTACAGATGTGCCGCTCGCGCCGAGTAATTCCGGCGGACCGCTGGTCAACGCGCAGGGAGAAGTAATGGGTTTGAATGCCATGATTGTCGGCAGAGACCAGAGTATTTCCATCCCGGCTGAAAGCATGCGCGAATTTGCCGAAAAGGCATTATCTGATCTTGAGCCGCACAGCGAGCCGCGGCGCATTATTCCGGAGACGGTAATTTGATGCGTGTGGGAGTTCTTGCCCAGAATCTGGCTTTGCGCATCGGTTTACGCGAACTGCTTAACGGCAGCGCTGAGATCGATGTGGTGGCTGAAATTGCCGATCTGGACGAACTGGATACATTGGGCGTAGCCGTAGATATTTTGGTGGTTGCTGAGCTGGCTGGCGCAGAATTGCGTGAACTGGCCGACGAGGCAGATGCGGCGCTGCTCTTGCTGACTGACGAAAGAGATGAGGCGCAGGCTTTGTCCGGGTCAAGTCCGCACGCCTGGGGGGTTTTGCCGGTCAATGCAACCGAAGACGAATTGCTGGCTGCGGTCCATGCGCTGGGAGAGGGCTTGTGGGTTGGTGCTCCAAGTTTGGTAAAAGACTTTTTAATCAGACCCTCGGTCCGGACTTTGTCTGATGCGGAGCCGCTGATTGAGCCTCTAACGGGGCGTGAAGTCGAAGTCCTGCAATTGATCTCGCAGGGATTGGCCAATAAGCAGATCGCCCTCGAGTTGACCATCAGCGAGCACACAGTCAAATTCCATCTCTCGTCGTTGTATGCCAAACTGGGAGTGTCCAGCCGGACGGAAGCGGTCCGTGCCGGAATGCAACGTGGGTTGATTACCCTGTAGCGAACTGCCCTCCGATTTTGCGGAGGGCAGTTTTTATGCGTGCGACCATGCGCTCCGTTTCCAGAGTATTGGAATAATGACGATCAGAACAATCACGGTTGCGATTAGTAAAATACCGTCTGTCGTACCTGCGACCGATCCGGGTTGAACCAGCGGTGTGGCGGTGGGTGTGATCGCGGGCGGAGTTGGCGTCAGTTGGGTTTGGATGGGAGCGCTTAGCGCGGCACTGATAAAAGCCAATCCGCTCCCGATGGTCAGGAAAACAATAGGGCGAATGGCGCTGGGCAGGAATCGCATCTTAGAAGCCTCTTTGTGACGATATATAATAGTATATCACGGGCAAAAAGAAGGCTTCGATGGTTGTAATCGGTCGGTGTGAATGATAAGATTAAACCGTCTTTTTTATGTTACACGGAAAGCAAAGCTAAATAAGAATTCAAATCTAATCGTGAGCTAAACATTAGGTTATGTTTGCCTAAATAGGCTCAAAAATATCATCTTGGTTTAATATTGCAGTATAATCATTGACTTGGTGGGGCCCCGATTGACACGTCGAAAGAGGTGAATGCGATGAAACGTCTTGTTCGGGCAAGTTTGTTCGGTCTCGTCTTGCTGCTGATCGGGACGGGATTTATTTATGCCCGCGATTTTTCACAAGAAAATCCGGATTTGGTCGTGGGCGCACAACTTTATGACAAGTGGTACGCCGTGCTTGGCGTTGAAGCGCCTTTAGGAGAGATGCCCATCTGGAGTCGCCAATCGACCAACTCTCGATCAGGCCCGGATACCTGGCGCTGCTCCGAATGTCATGGCTGGGACTACAAAGGCAATACGGGAGCTTATGCGAGCGGTTCGCATTACACTGGTTTCCCCAGCCTGATCATTACCACGCAAAATATGACCGAGGCAGATATCGTCGGTCATTTGAAAGGCGATAAAGATCCGGCCCATAATTTTTCTAAATATCTGGACGATAATTCTATGCAACAACTCGCCGTGTTCTTGAAAAATGGTTTGATCGATGACTCACAGTACATCGATCAAGCCTCACTTAAAGTGATCGGGGGGGATCTGGAACATGGCAAAGAACTTTTCCAATCCACTTGCGCTGAGTGTCACGGGGAAGATGGTAAAAAGATTGTCTTCCGCACCGAAGGCATTGATGAATACCTGGGGTCGGTTGCGAACCGCGACCCATATCGCTTCCTGCACCGGACGCGTTTTGGGGTGGCGGGAACCGAAATGCCGATCGGCTATGACCTGGGTTGGTCCCCGGCAGACGGACGAGATGTATTAATGTACGCGCAAACACTGCCAACCGGCTCTGCTGTCGCCGAACCCGGGCCGGCTGGAGCAGGTTCCGAGCCGTCGCCCCTGCTGGGTGGCCCGGCCAGCGATCTGTGGACGGGTATTTTGACCGGAATTGTTGCTATGTTGGGAACACTTGGCGGCAGTCTGGTCATTTTTAGTATTCTGATCGTGATCGGTGCGACAGCCGTCCTCGTGCTGCGCAGACGTAAGTGATATCAAACTCTTTGAGGAGCAGAAATGGGCGTGAGAATCAAAACGTTATTGAAAGAGCCCATCGTGCGTGTGGTTTTGGTGATTGCCTTCCTAACGGTCATCGGAGGCGCTGGCTGGGGTATTTACCAGACCCAGACTTCGCCGGAACAACCGATTAACTTCCCGCACAAACTGCACGTTGGGCTGGGCATCCAATGCCTGTACTGCCATCCGGGTGCATTTACCCAGGCTTCAGCCGGTTTGCCGACCGAACAAAAGTGCTGGGGCTGCCACCAACAGATTGCCAAAACCCAGACCAGCCCTGAATTGCAGAAGCTGGCCAAGTACGTGAATAACAACCAGCCGATCAAATGGGTGCCGGTCTACCAGGTTCCGGATTTTGTACATTTTAACCACCGGCCACACCTGGCTGCCGGACTGAACTGTGAGAGTTGTCATGGCGATATGAGCACCCAAACCACGGCAAAACTCCAGCAGCGGGTCAACATGGGTTGGTGTTTGAACTGTCATCGTGAGCGCGCCAAAGATAATCCCAAATTATTGGCTAAGCTCACCGACTGCGGAACTTGTCATTATTAAACCGGGCTTGAAAGGATTGTTTACATGACTGAAAAAATTTCCCGGCGAGACTTTTTGAAACTGGCCGGTGCAGGTGCTGCAGCGACCGCTGTGTTGACCGGCTGTGGTCCAGCCTCGCGCTATGTCACGCGCGAACCATATACCAAGATGCCGGAATACACTTACAACGGCCAGAGCACCTACTATGCCAGCACCTGTCGTGAGTGCTCTGCGGGCTGCGGGATTATGGTGCGCACCATGCAGGGACGTGCGCTCAAGGTTGAAGGCAACCCGAATCACCCTGTCAATCAGGGCAAGACCTGCGCGCGCGGACAGGCCACTTTACATGGCTTGTACAACCCTGATCGTATGCAGGACCCGGTTAAGCAGTCTGCACGCGGTTCGCGCAAATTCACTACCATGAAGTGGGAGGCGGCCATCAGCGTGGTCGCCGACGCGCTCAAAAACACCGATCCAGGCGGGATCGCGTTCCTGATGGGGATGGCGCCGGATCATATTTTTGACCTGGTCAGCGACCTGACCACCACCATTGGCGCGCCCCCGCCGGTGCGTTTTGGGGTTCTGGGTATGTTCGAGTCGCGAGCCACCTTATCGAAAGCGGCTGAAGACATGCTTGGCGGGGCAGGCCTGCCCTTTTTTGACCTGGCTAACGCCGACATGACTTTTTCTTTCGGGGCAAACTTCCTGGAGACCTGGCTCTCCCCGGTTGCTTTTACGCGTAATTATTCCAACATGCGCCGTGGGAAGGCTGGTCGCCGCGGCTACCTGGTCCAGTTCGAAGCGGTTATGTCGCAGACGGCGGCCAACGCGGATGAGTGGATCCCGATTCAGCCCGGAACCGAAGGCCTGGTGGCCCTGGCTTTGGGCCGGTTAGTAGCTGAAAAGCGCTTATCTTCGCTGCCCCAGGCTTTTTCTGCTGTGGAGGTCCAGGCTGCCTCAAAGACCTCCGGCGTGAGCATGGACACGCTCGATCGGCTGGCACAAATCTTTGCCGATGCCGATCACCCGTTGGCGATCCCCGGTGGGGCGGCACTCGGTCAGGTCAACGGTTTGCAGGCAGCCAAAGCCGTGCTGGCCTTCAACGCCCTGGTGGGGAATTTCGGTCAGGAGGGTGGTGTCTACCTTTCGCCAGGCGCTCCAACCGCAGATTCCTATCACCGCCCGGCCTCGATCCAGGAAATGTCCGCTTTCGTGGACAAGCTGAAAGCTGGCGACGTCAAAGTGTTATTTGTGCACAATGTCAATCCGGTTTTCGACCTGCCGCATGCCCTGGGCTTTAATGATGCGCTCAAGAGCGTGCCGCTGGTGATCTCATTTGCGACCTTCCCGGACGAGACTGCCATGCAGGCTGATTATATTTTCCCCGATCATCAGGGATTGGAATCCTGGGGCTACCAGCGCATTCAGACCGGCAGCGAGTTACCCGTGCTCTCAGGCGCACAACCGACGGTGGTGCCCTTCTTCAATACCCGCTCGACGGTCGATGTGCTGCTGGCAGCGGCTCAACAGGCAGGTGGCGATCTGGCGAAAACACTTTCCTTCAAGGATGAGGTTGAGTTTCTGCAGAACAAGCTGCTCCCACTGGTGGAGGCCAAGGATGGTTATTTTACAGCCCCGGAGATCAATACCTTCCAGGCCAATTTCCAGCAGTACGGCGGCTGGTGGCAGACCAAGGATAGCCGCGTGGCTCCGTCTGGCCCGGATGTGCTCAGCCAGCCGCTGAACGTCGATGATCCCAAGTTTGAGGGTGATGGCAAGTTCTATTTTGTGCCGTTCCTGTCACCGGTCATTGCCGATGTAGGCGCTAACAAACCCTGGCTGCAGGAAGTGCCCGATCCGACCACCACCGTGACCTGGAATACATGGGTGCAGATTAATCCTGACACAGCCAAAGAGTTGGGCCTCGAAAATGACGATGTCGTGCTGATCTCCTCCCCGGCCGGGGCGGTGGAAGTGTCAGTTTATAAGTATCCGGCCATCCGTCCCGATACGATTGCGATCCCGTTCGGGCAGGGTCATACCGCTTATGGACGCTACGCCGAAGGGCGCGGCGCGAATCCCGTCGATCTGCTCAGTCTGACTTATAACGAGGCCGGCGACCTGGCTTTTGGCTCCACCAAGGTACGGATTGAGAAGACTGGCAAGAAGCGCGAATTAGCCCGGCTTGAAAGCAAGTTGGGCGTTTATGGTTCAGAGCAGTAATGTCGAGGAGAGATAAATAATGGATAATCCCGTTCAGCCTTTAGAAGCAGGAGTTTTTGAAGAGATCAATACCGGGAAATGGGGGATGGTCATCGATCAGGACCTGTGCACAGGTTGCCAAGCCTGTGTAGCTGCCTGTGCGATGGAGAACAACCTGTCTTTCGTCGGTGAAGAAGACCTGGCTTACGGACGTGCCATGCACTGGATCCGCATTGAGCGTTTCTGGGATGGCCAATATCCGGAGATCGATACTGAGTTCCAGCCGGTGCTATGCCAGCAGTGTGGCCACGCACCCTGCGAACCGGTCTGCCCGGTCTATGCGGCAGTGCACAGCGCTTCGGAAGATGTCAACCTGCAGGTTTATAACCGCTGTGTGGGAACGCGCTATTGCGCCAACAACTGCCCTTACCAGGCACGGGTCTTCAACTGGCGTGACTGGGAACGGCCCGAACCGCTCAACAACCAATTCAACCCGGATGTGACCGTCCGCCAGCGCGGCGTGATGGAAAAGTGCACCTTCTGCATCCAACGCATTCACCGCGTGGAGGACAAGGCTCAATCCGAGAATCGCGAAATCCAGGATGGCGAGATGGTGCCGGCCTGCGCCCAAGCCTGCCCGGCGGATGCGATCATCTTTGGTCGTATCGATGATCCGAACAGCCGCGTGAGCAAGGCAGCCCGCAATAATCGCGGTTTCAAGCTGCTGGAAGATTTGGGCACGCTGCCGCGTGTAACTTACTTGAAGGGAGGATCGCCCCATGGCCGTAACAGCTAACGCCGTGTCGCGTCCCTATCAGGAAGAAGAACAGGAGGACCCCCGTGAGCATTTGATGTTCGATCCCAAGCCGCGGGGCGAGATGAACGGCATGGTGATGGAGTTGATGCACACCACCAACTGGAAATTCTGGGTGGTGACCATCCTGCTGACTGTGGTGGTGGTGACTTGCCTCTTCGGCGCCTGGGGTTACATGATTGCGAAGGGTTTAGGTGTGGCCGGTGTAAACCGTCCGGCATACTGGGGTATCTTCCTGACCAATGTCGTCTTTTGGATCGGTATCAGCCACGCCGGGACCTTCATTTCCGCGCTGTTGCGGGTCATGAAGGTCGAGATTCGCCGCCCGTTCACGCGTGCGGCCGAATTGATGACTACCTTCGGCCTGGTGCAGGCTGGTTTGAGCGTCTTCATGCACCTGGGGCGCGTCTGGCGTTCCTACTGGCTCTTTCCATACCCAAATCAGCGCACCATCTGGCCTGATTTTCACTCCCCGCTGATGTGGGACTTCATGGCGATCAACACCTACCTGCTGGCCAGCACCATGTACCTGTTCCTGCCGCTTCTCCCTGACCTGGCAATGGCGCGCGACCGCTCAACCGGTTGGCGCAAGAACGTTTATCGAATTCTGTCCTTGGGTTTTCGTGGTACGGAGGGCGAATGGAAGAACCTGCATTCGGCCATGAATATCTTCGCCTTTGCGATCATCCCGGTCATGTTCTCGGTACATACGATCGTGGCTTGGGATTTTGCCATGGCGACCCGTCCCGGCTGGGCTTCGAGTGTCTTCGGTCCCTACTTCGTCATTGGGGCGCTGCATTCAGGCATCGGGGCAGTGCTGCTGGTTCTGTTCGTCATCCGCTCGACGATGAAGCATATGAAATATTTCCTGCGGCCTGAGCATTTCGACTTTCTTGGGAAGTTAAGCTTGATCATCTCGTTCACCTGGGCTTATTTCTTCTTCAACGATTATTTGGTGCCGTGGTATGGGGGTGACAAATGGGAGAAATTGCTGCTTGATTTCCACGAGCACGGCCCACTCTCCTGGGTCTGGATGACCATGTTGATCTGCAACATCGTCATCCCCTGGGCTATTTTGTGGAACAAGAAATGGAGGCGCAAGCCCTGGCTGATGGGGATCATTGGAATTGTGATCAACATCGGCATGTGGATTGAGCGCTATGTGATCATTCCGATCTCGCTGACGATCACCCGTATGCCATTTACCTGGCGCATCTACAAGCCGGGAATTGAAATTCCTCTGACCATCGGAACCTTCGCGTTTTTCATGCTGTTATACATGCTTGCATCGCGCCTGATTCCGTTGATCCCTGTCTGGGAAGTCCAGGAAGGTCAGGAAGCCCACATCCTGCGAAAAGTGGGTAAAGCGATCATCCCGGCTGTCAGCGAGATTGATTGAGAGAGGAGCAAGATATGTCTGAACCAACGACACTTCTGGCCCTTTTTGAGGACATTGACCCGGCTGCGGAGGCGATTGAGAAGCTGCGCGAGTTGGGTCTGCCTGATGACCAGATGAACGTCATTTCGGGGGTGCCGATCCCCACGCGCGTACTTGGTCGGCCAAGGGTCAAGACCAACGTGCCGCGTATCGCCATGTCTGGCGCAATCCTGGGTATCTTTGTTGGCGTGTTCCTGATCTATGGTATCCCGTACCTGTATCCGCTGCATGTCGGCGGCCAGCCGCTGTTCCCAATCCCACCGGGTCTGATCGTTACCTTTGAGATGACCATGCTGGGTTTGATGGGATTTTCCTTCATTGGCATGTTTATGGACAGCCGTTTCCCATCCTATGAGCCGATGGATTACGTACCGGAGATCAGTGATGGCAAGATCGCGGTGTTCTTCAAATGCCCGCCCGAACGGCAGGGAGAGTTTGAGAAGGCGATGAAGGAGATGGGTGCCGAGTTAGTCGAGCCCAAGGAGGCACAAGAACTATGAATCCTGCTTACAAGCGCCTTCTAATCGCCGGTCTGCTCGTTGTCGCGCTGCTGGCGGTGCTCGAATTATGGGCCTATGATGTGATCCACATTGACTTCATTAGTTTTATGGAAGTCCAACGCTCGTTCAAGCCGATGGAAGATCCGCTGCCGGTCCCGGCGCGCTCGATCCCTATCGAAGGCCCGGCCTATATCTCAGGTATGGGAGCGCCAGTCAATCCCGTGCCAGCTGACGAGGTATCCTTGGCTCGCGGTAAAGAATTTTTCCAGATCAACTGTAAGCAATGCCACGGCGACGGCGGGCAGGGCGATGGCCCCATCGCAGCTTTCCTGGTAAACAAGAAACCTGCCAACCTGACCAGCGATGCGGTGCAGTCCAAAAGCGACGGTGCGCTGTTTCTGACCGTCAGCAATGGTGTTCCGGGCGCGATGCCAGCCCTCAACGAAAACCTGACCGTGCGTGACCGCTGGGATGTGGTCAATTACCTGCGCACGCTCAAAGCACAGACGAAACCGTAGGGAGGCTGATATGGATGATGTAAAAAAGATTATTTATGGAGTAATCCTCGGCTTCCTCGGCGTCTTGTTGGTCTGGGGCAGCATCGTATACGTCTCAGCCTGTGGTTTTTCCTTCTCATGTCGCAAAGCTGCCACAACGGTAGTGCGGACGCCGGTCCCCACCTTGATCCCCGCTACGCTGCCCGTGCCGGATCGCAATGTCTCGGCTGTCAGCGGCTTCAATAAATGCCAGGTGACGGCTGAAAAGCTGATCGGAGCCTGGGTTTCGTCCGGGTATTCTGATACTGCTACGTTCACATTTACCGATAACAAAGGCCAGGATTGCCAGGCAACATTTAAGGATGTGCAGCCATTGTTCCTCGAAGGCAATCTGTGGTATCCCGGCGCTTCGTCGTGCTCGACCTGTCACAACTCAGACGTCGCTAACGCTTCGGCCAACATGGATTTGAGCAGCTACCAGGGTATGTTGATGGGTGCTCTGCGTAATCCACCAACTGCCAAAGGGCAGGATATTTTTGGAGGTGGTAACTGGCTGCAATCCAAGTTGCATGACATGCTCTTCGTCCAGAAACTGATGCCCCTGGGACGGCCTCCCAGCGTTCCACCGGAGGGGCCGACCATTTTTGCTGGGGCGCCGGTTCAAGGCGCAGCCGGAGGAACTCCCGTCGCTGCGGTGCCTACCCCCAGTGCGGGAGGTGAACAAGTCGCGCGGCCGTCTAATCCGGGCGGACCCGGGAACGCGGTCAATTTGACGGGCGATCCGACCGCCGGTGCGCAGGTCTTCCAGAGCAATTGTGTGGCCTGCCACGGTACGCAAGGCAAGCAGGGCGTCACCAATCCTGGTTCGACCGATGGGACTGTCCCACAATTGAACCCGATCGACCCGACTCTGGTGAATACCGATTTCAAAACCTTTGCCTACAATCTTGACCTGTTCATCCAGCACGGGTCCACCCCCGAGGGATCTGGTCCGGCCATATCGATGCCGGCCTGGGGCGACAACGGCGACCTGACCCAGCAGCAAATTGCGGACGTGATCTCCTACGTCACCGGGTTGAATGGCGTGCAGGCACCGGCAGCCACGGCTGCATCGAGTTCATCCGGTGGGCAGGATATCGCGCGGCCGTCCAACCCGGGCGGACCCGGGAACGCGGTCAATTTGACGGGCGATCCGACCGCCGGTGCGCAGGTCTTCCAGAGCAATTGTGTGGCCTGCCACGGTACGCAGGGCAAGCAGGGCGTTACCAATCCTGGTTCGACCGATGGGACTGTCCCACAATTGAACCCGATCGACCCGACTCTGGTGAATACCGATTTCAAAACCTTTGCCTACAACCTTGACCTGTTCATCCAGCACGGGTCCACCCCCGAGGGATCTGGTCCGGCCATATCGATGCCGGCCTGGGGCGACAACGGCGACCTGACCCAGCAGCAAATTGCGGACGTGATTGCCTACGTCATCAGCTTGAATCCATAAATTAGCTTAGAATAATACAAAAGACACCGGAAGATTCCGCCGGTGTCTTTTTTGTTTGGCGGAGAGGGCGGGATTCGAACCCGCGAACCCTTGCAGGTTACACGCTTTCCAAGCGTGCGCGCTAAGCCAGACTACGCGACCTCTCCACGGTGCCATACTTGGCGGCGGGAATTATACCAAAGAAAAGTGAGACAGTCACGATACGTAAAAAAGATGTATTCTTTTTATTGGTAGGAGAAACCCTGTTTAACATCACAAAGAGCCAGGGGAAACCTATGCACTAAGCCTCTTTAATGAAGTCATAAGATTGATGTGAAACAAACATAAGGTCAAAAACCGCTCTGCATGCTATTCTAAACCCCTGATGCCAGGCCTGCCCGTTAGGCGTAAAAGTTTGAGGCCACATCGATGAAAAAAAATAAGCGCACCAGTCATATGGCCCAAATCTAACGTGAAATATGGTTGCCCCAGATTTTTTCGAGGTTCAACCAATCTAATCGGAGGCTTGTCTTATGGCCGTACTTGCCAGTAATTCACCTGATTATCAAGCAGCAGAGCAAGAAGAATTACGCCGTGAGCACTTGGTCCTTGACCCAAGGCCGCGCCGTGAAATGAACAGCATGGTGATGGATGCCATGCGGGAAACCGGTTGGAAGTTTTGGGCACTAGCCATCCCTTTGGCTGTTTTTGTAGCTGTGGGATTGTTTGGCGTCTGGGGCTACCTGATTTTCAATGGACTGGGTGTGACCGGTGATACGCGCCCGATTTATTGGGGGGTATTTCTCTCCAATACGGTTTTCTGGATCGGTATCAGTCATACAGGGGCTTTCGTTTCGGCCTTATTACGCGTGTTCAAAACAAACTTTCATCGCTCGATCACGCGAGCAGCCGAATTCATGGCCGTCTTTGGGATTATCCAAACTGGTTTGAGTGTCTTCTTTCACCTCGGGCGCCCCTGGCGCGTTTATTGGATACTTCCGTATCCCAACCAGCGAGGGATCTGGCCGGACTTTCATTCGCCCCTGATGTGGGATTTCATGGCGATCAATACCTACATGATCGTCAGCGCGCTCTACCTGTACCTGCCCTTGATCCCGGATTTGGCGATGGCACGGGACCGATCAACCGGCTGGCGCAAAAAGTTATACCGCATCCTGGCACTGGGTTTTCGCGGCACAGAAGGAGAATGGACACACCTGCGTTCGGCGATGAAAATCTTTTCCTTTGCCATGATCCCAGTAATGGTCTCGGTCACGACTGTTGTCTCCTGGGACTTTGCCATGGGGACGCGCCCCGGTTGGGCCTCATCGGTCTTCGGGCCATACTTTGTGATTGGAGCGATTCATTCGGGTATAGCAGCGCTGGTTATGGCCTTGTTCGTAATTCGCAGCACGATGAAACATATGGATTACTTCATCCGCTTGGAAGTCTTCGATGCCCTGGGAAAATTGATGCTGATCATTTCGATGGCTTGGGCATACTTTTTCTTCAATGATTATCTGGTGCCCTGGTATGGCGGAAATAAACTGGATAAATTCCTTTTAACGTTTCACCAGCAGAATCCCATGGTTTGGTTGTTCGCTCTGATGTTGATCGGCAACCTGGTCATACCCTGGACATTGCTGTGGAGTAAACGGATCCGTCGAACACCGTGGGTCATGTTTGTCATCGGGTTGTTTATCAACATTGGGATGTGGCTCGAGCGTTTCTTGATTGTGCCGGGTTCGCTGACTGTCACCACCGATCCATTTACCTGGCGAGTATATCATATCAGCTGGGTTGAAATTTCCCTATCACTTGGCACTCTGGCGTTTTTTATCTTGCTGTATTTGGTAGCTTCCCGCTTTGTGCCAGTCGTCTCGACCTGGGAAGTGCAAGAAGGGCAGATGGAATACTCTCTGCGTCAGGTCGGCAAGTCAACGCTGACAAGTAAAACGGACCTCGAATAATTCCCGGACAGGAAGAAGAACATAAAAAGCGAGCGACGCACCGATTGAGGTGCGTCGCAATCTCGTTATTTTGAAACCAGCGGCCCGGTCCGCTTCTTGGGCGGCTCGGGTGGTAGCTCTCTGGCTTCGATCATCCCCCAGCGACCGGCAGCCTGGTACAGGATTTCAAGTAACAAATCTTCGTAGCTGATCCCCTCGGTGGCGGCCTCCAGGCATAAGTCACTGTAGCCGGGAGTCAATCCGGGCAAGGTGTTGATTTCCAGCAGGCGAGGATTGCCGTCGCTGTCGAAACGAATATCGGTGCGTGAGATGTCCAGAGCCCCGAGCACTAGGTGGGCGCGCCAGGCGTAATGATGGAATTTCTTGGTCAGTTCCGGGTCGATTTCAGCCGGGCAGATGTAGTTGGGAGCCCCCGCCGTGCCAACATCCTTGGCTTTCGCGGAGTGGCTGTAAATATTGGGTGTGACCGAGCGTGAGCTGTCCAGTTCCAGGATGGGGAAGCGGTGGAAGCCGTCCTTGTCGTACCATTCGGGATGGCGGCTGAAGCGTTTGGCGTCGGCGCGCCCCATGATCCCGACAGTGAACTCGCGCCCGGATAGGAAGGTCTCTACCAGGGCAGGCTGTCTGTACATTTCGATCACGTACTTGGTGCGCTCGCGTAATTCGGCCTCATCATTGACGATCGCCTTGGTGTCCACGCCCATGCCGGTCCCCTCACGGGCTGGTTTTACAAATAAAGGGAAACGCAGGTCGTGGCGCAGCGGCTCATCGCCGGTGGTGAATTCTTGGAAAGGGGCTACCGGCAGGTTACGGTCACGCCAGATGCGCTTGGTCAGGGTTTTATCGAGCGAGATGGCATTCGTCAGCACGCGCGAACCGGTGTAGGGGATATTGAGCAGTTCCAGCAAAGCCGGGACATGCGCCTCGCGGGCGTCTCCGCCTAATCCCTCGGCGATGTTGAAGCAAATATCCGGTTTTTGTTCTTGCAGGGCGTATGGCAGATTTCTATCAGCCGGGATAAAGATCGTTTCGTGGCCGTCAGATTCGAGCGCAGTTCGAATCAAATGGATCGTCTCAATGTGGTCGTAGTCCGCGTAGGCATCGGGTGGCACGTTTGCCGGACGGGTGATGTTGTCGTCCTTGATATTGGCCAAAACGGCTACCAGCCAGTGGGATTTCTCCTTGGGCCAGATACTGGGAGGTTTCTCTTCCGGTTCTAAAGCCTTTTCAGACATGGATACTCCTTAATAATTGTGTCTTCCCAACGAGAATAGTATAAAGCATTGTCTCCGAATGGCAAGAGTGATTTTTGTAACTGGACAAGAAAAAGCCTTTCAGGTATGATTAGTGCGTTCTGTAACCAGCTAAATCGAGTTAAAAACGCAGAACCAGCCACAACGGAGATAGCGAACCCAATGGGCTTATTCTACCGTCGATTTAAAACTGACTGAATTGCGTATATGCCCGGATAGGAGTTTCTTATCCGGGCTATTGTACATCATTGGACTATTATAGCGCCCGGAATTTGGGCTTGAATTTATTAAAATACTGGCGTGGAGGCGAAATGTCGGATTTGATCAAACAGATCACCAGTGACCTTCAAGAACAAATCGATTCTTATCATCCCGAGACGGAAATCAGCGATATTGGGACAGTAGGGGAAACTGGTGACGGTATTGCCCACGTGGCGGGCTTGGCCAATGTCAAATCGCAGGAACTGGTCCAATTTCAGAATGGCGTGATCGGGGTGGCGTTCAACCTGGAAAAAGACAGCGTCGGTGTCATCATTATGGGTGAGTACGACGAAATCGTTGAGGGGATGAGTGTGCGCGCGACAGGTCGAATTGCTTCCGTCCCCGTGGGGGATGGCCTGATCGGACGTGTGGTCAATGCCTTGGGCCAGCCCATCGATGGCAAGGGACCGATTTAAGCCTCCGGTTTCCGCCCAATCGAACGGATTGCTCCCGGCGTGGTTTACCGTCAGGATGTGGATACCCCGGTCCAGACCGGTATCAAGCCGATTGATGCGATGATCCCGATCGGCCGCGGCCAACGCGAGTTGATTATTGGTGATCGCCAGACCGGTAAAACCGCCATCGCGATCGATACGATCATCAATCAAAAAGGGAAAGATCTAACCTGCATCTATGTGGCGATCGGCCAGAAGAAGGCCGCGGTAGCTCGCACGCTTGGCATTCTTGAGCGCTACGGTGCCATGGAGCATACCATTATTGTGCTTGCCTCTGCCGATGATCCGGCTGCCATGCAGTACATTGCGCCTTATGCCGGCTGTGCGATTGGTGAAGAGTTCATGGAAACCGGCCGCGATGCGCTGGTGATTTATGATGACCTGTCCAAGCACGCCTGGGCTTATCGCCAGGTTTCGTTGCTGCTGCGCCGCCCGCCGGGACGTGAAGCTTATCCGGGCGATGTGTTCTATTTGCACTCGCGTTTGCTGGAACGCGCAGCCCGCCTGGCCAATAAATACGTGATCGTCAAAAATGATTTCCAGGGTGAGCTGGCCGAAGAAAAAGATTCCGTCAACGGCCAGGTTTTCAAGGGACCGCTCTCGAAGGACGATGCCCTGGAAGCTGTGAATGAGATGGAAAAAGCGGGAGATTACAAGATCGCCAAAATCAAAGGGACCGGCGGCTCGCTGACGGCGCTACCGATCATCGAGACTTTATTGGGCGACGTTTCGGCATATATCCCCACCAATGTAATCTCGATTACGGACGGCCAGATTTATCTGGAAGGAAACCTTTTCAATGCTGGCATCCGCCCGGCAGTAAACGTAGGTATATCCGTTTCTCGCGTGGGCGGTGATGCGCAGACCAAAGCCATGAAGCAGGTGGCTGCCCGTCTGCGCCTGGACATGGCCGCTTACCGTGAGCTGGCCGCTTTTGCCCAATTTGGTTCCGATCTGGACAAAGCGGCTCAGGCACAGCTCAATCGCGGTCAGCGTATGCAAGAGATTCTCAAACAACCACAGTATAAGCCGATGTCGTTGGAGAATATGGTGATCGTACTGTTTGCCGGGACGAACGGTTTTGCCGGCCAGGTGCCGATTGAGAAGATGCGGCAATGGGAAAGCGATCTGTTGCGCTTTATGGCCGGGTCTCATCCTGAATTGGTCAAGGACATCGCTGATAAGAAAGTGATTACGGATGAGACTCATGAGAAGCTGCTCAAAGCGATGGAAACCTTCAAATCCACCTTCCAGGTTTAAGGCAGGAATAGCGATTTATGGCTTCTGCGCGTGACATGCGGCTCCGTATCCGGAGCATCAAGAATATCTCCCAAGTCACCCGTGCCCTTGAGGCGGTCAGTGCCAGCAAGGTGCGTAAGGCGGTCGCGACGGTGGTTGCCACCCGGGCTTATGCAACCAAAGCCTGGCAGGTGCTGACCCACGTAGCGGAGCAGCCCGGACGCGAAAATCTGCACCCGTTGCTGACTGAACGTATGAACGTCAGGAATGCGCTGGCGGTGGTCATCAGCAGCGATCGCGGTTTGGCAGGCGCTTACAATACGAACATTATCCGCTTTACAGCGCGAAATTTTGATGATTACAAAGTGCCGGTTAAGTACATCGCGGTTGGGCGCAAAGGTCGTGATTTGCTCCTGCGTCGCCGCAAGCAAGTCGTTGCGGAATTCAGCAACTTGCCTGCTGCCCCGGCCTATTCGGATGTCTCGGCGATTGGGCGACTGGCGGTTGATGAGTACATGAACGGTGATGCCGATGAAGTCTGGCTGGTTTATACTGATTTCATCAGCATGTCAAGGCAAGAGCCGGTAGTAAAAAAACTATTGCCGGTTGAACTAAAGGCTGAGCACGAGCATGTGGTCTACGACAGACAACGAAGTACGCCAGCCGCCTACATTTACGAACCCGACGGGGCTGAAATTCTGGATGAGATCATCCCGCGTTTTACGGCCTTGCAGGTCTTTCAGGCAATCCTCGAAGCGCTGGCTAGCGAGCACGCAATGCGCATGGTTGCCATGCACAATGCAACCGACAACGCGCGTGAACTGGCGAATGACTTGCAACTCGAATACAATAATGTACGTCAGCAGACGATTACCAGGGATATTTTAGACATTGTGGGCGGTGCTGAAGCACTTGCCCAGGAATCATCTTTAACTGGAGGCGAGAATGGCTAAAGTAGGTGGCCGCGTTGTTCAAATCCTTGGTGGTGTGGTGGACGTAGAGTTTCACGAGGGCGAAATTCCTGAATTATACGAAGCCCTCGAAGTGGAACGACCGGATCAACCCCCGCTAATTTTGGAAGTGCAGAAACATTTAGGAAATAGCTGGGTTCGGACGATCTCGATGGACACCACGGATGGTTTGCAGCGTGGACTGCCAGTTCGAGCGACCGGTGCTCCGATCACTGTACCGGTCGGTGAGGCCACTCTGGGCCGCATTTTCAACGTGCTTGGCCGCCCGGTTGACGAAAAAGGCGAGGTGAACGCTGATACCCGCTATCCGATCCATCGCCCGGCACCTTCGTTCACTGAGCAAACCACAAACGTGGATGTCTTCGAGACCGGCATCAAAGTGATTGATTTAATTGCGCCCTTCACCAAGGGTGGCAAAACCGGTATCTTCGGCGGCGCTGGGACGGGCAAGACCGTGATCATCATGGAGCTCATCCGCTCTGTGGCGACCGAGCATGAAGGCAACTCGGTCTTTGCTGGCGTCGGCGAACGGACCCGCGAAGGTACGCAGCTCTACCGTGAAATGCTCGAGTTGGGTGTTATGAAGGACACCGTCATGGTTTATGGCCAGATGAACGAGCCTCCCGGCGTGCGTCTGCGTGTAGCGTTATCAGCGCTCTCGATGGCTGAATACTTTCGCGATCAAGGCCGGGATGTGCTGCTCTTCATCGACAACATCTTCCGCTTCTCGATGTCAGGTTCGGAAGTATCCGCCCTGCTCGGGCGTATGCCCTCCGCTGTCGGTTACCAGCCGACCCTGGCGACCGAAATGGGCGAGCTCCAGGAGCGCATCACCTCCACGCGAACCGGCTCGATCACCTCGATGCAGGCGGTCTATGTTCCGGCAGACGACTACTCCGATCCGGCCCCGGTGGTAACCTTTACCCACCTGGATGCGACTATCGCGCTTGAGCGCTCGATTGTAGAAAAAGGCATTTATCCTGCCGTCGATCCGCTGGTCTCGACCTCGCGTATTTTGGATCCGAATATTGTTGGCGAAGAACACTACCAGGTCGCGCACGAAGTCCAGCGGGTGCTCCAGCGCTATAAGGACTTGCAGGATATCATTGCCATTCTGGGTATCGATGAACTAAGCGAAGACGATAAACAGGTCGTCTTCCGCGCCCGCAAGATCGAGCGATTCTTCTCGCAGCCATTCTTCGTGGCAGAACGTTTCACCGGCATCCCCGGCCGTTATGTACCGCTCAAAGAAACAGTGCGTGGTTTCCGGGAAATCCTGAATGGCGAATGCGATGATATATCGGAACAGGCTTTCATGATGGCCGGTACGATCGATGATGTGCGTGAGAAAGCTGCCCAATTGGAGAAATCCGAGTGAGAGGTTGATATGCCCATTCGTTGCGAGATTGTTTCTCAGGATCGGATGGTTTTTGAAGGGGATGCGGATATCGTCGTGCTCCCCGGCGCAGCGGGCGAAATGGGTATTCTGCCTCATCATGCCCCGCTGCTGACTACCCTGAAATTCGGAATCATTAAAGTCCGCCGTCAGGGGAAGGAAGAACTGTTCACCGTCGCGGGCGGAATTGCCGAAGTGCAGCCCGATATTGTTACAATCTTGGCAGATGCTGCCGAAAATGTTGAAGAGATTGATATCGCACGGGCCGATGCGGCCAAACAGCGAGCTGAAGAGATGCTTGCCAAAGGCAAACCACCCGATACCGATACCTACCTTGCAGTAGAGGCGGCATTGCGCCGCTCCAATCTACGGCTGGAAGCCGCGCGTCGTTACCGCAAGAGCGCCGCGCGCCGCCCCTCGTATAATCAGGAAGAGCAGTAAACCGTGGCCTTTTTTTCGAAAGACTTGGGGATCGACCTGGGAACCGTCAACACACGTTTGGCTGACAGCACACAGGTGTTGATGGATGAACCCACCATCGTCGCGATCGAAGTCGATGATCAGCGCGGTGTGGAAAAATTGGTAGCAGTCGGCAAAGAAGCACGCGACATGTATGGCCGTGTGCCTGAGTCGATCGAGGTCGCGCGCCCGCTCAAAAATGGTGTGATCGCCGATTACGAGGTGACCCAGGCGCTGCTGTCCTACCTGCTGCAGCAGGTCAGTGGATCACTGCGTATCTTCCGTCCGCGCGTGATGATCTCGGTGCCGTATGGCGTCACCAGCGTGGAACGACGTGCTGTTTACGAGGCGGTCATGGAGGCTGGCAGCCGGGAAGCCTTTCTGATCCAGCAGCCGCTGGCCGCTGCTCTGGGTGTGGACCTGCCGATTGGTTCGCCTTCCGGGAACATGGTCATTTGCCTGGGTGGAGGTGCGACCGAATCTGCTGTGCTGGCGATGTATGGCATCGTCTCAGCTGAGACTTTACGTGCTGGCGGGATTGACTTCGACGAAGCCATTGTCACCTACATACGTCGCAAGTATGGGGTGATCATCGGCCAGGTGACCGCCGAACAACTCAAAATCCGGATCGGAGCCGCGGTTCCGCAAGATCAAGAGCAGAGCATGGAAGTTCAGGGGCAAGACCAGGTCACCGGTCTACCCCGTCCGATCACGCTCACCACTGGTGAGATTGTCGAAGCCTTGGAAGATCCGCTTAAACAGGTGATTGAGACCGGTCGCCGCGTGCTCGAAAAGACCCCCCCGGAACTGGTATCGGACATCATCGACCGGGGCGTGGCCCTTTGCGGCGGTGGCGCCCTGCTACGCGGGATCGATAAACTATTGACCAAATCCCTCGGTGTGCCGGCTTACCTGGTCGATAACCCGATGACCTGCGTTGTCGAAGGCGCGGTGCGCGGATTGGGTATGTACAACATCTTGCGGCGCAACCTACCAACTGTATAACGAAACGAATCAAAAAAACGGCCTCTCGCAGAGGCCGTTTTTTCTTGGGAGTAAATCTTAGGGTTGCAGTTTGTCGATCTCGGTTTGTAAAGCAGTCTTGATCTCTTCGAAGTCCAACCCTTTTTCGGTGCAGTAATCCTTGATTTTTGTGAGCGGGTTCGGCAGACTTCCGCCGATGACCTGTTCGATCGTCTCTGGGGATACACCCCAATCCAGCAGTTCCTGGAAGGTGGTTTTGCCCTTGATGATGCGCTCGGTAGTTGTTTCAGGGTGTATCTCGGCTGTTGGAGTCGTTGTGACAGGGGGGGCTGTGCTGCTAAGGTCCACTGTATGTGCTTCTACATAGCTGCGCTGCTCCTGGCTTAGGGTTCCGCGGGCTTTCAAAATTTCGACTGCGGTAGCAGGCAGGTAGGTGTCGTCGATTAATTCATATGGCAGCCCAGCATAGAAAGCGACGAAAAGCCGCACTGAAGCTGTGCCGATTTCAAATGATTGATCTGCATACAGGGTTTCCAAATCCTTGATTGTATAGCTGGCGGCATCTGCCTCTGCAGGGATCCCGAAAGCCTGGGCCAGAGTATCGACCGGCACATCAAAGGACCGATTGATATCGCCAAAAGTGTACGAACCGCGGATGTCGGCCGGGTTGGGCAGGCCGGCGAACTCGCCATCTGTGAATGTGGCCGGTGATTTGCTCGATTCGGTTTGCCACCAGCCGGTGGCATTGCTGAGTGCGATGCCGCCAAACAAGATCAAGAGGATCAATCCAGCCAGGGTTTTGGATGTCAGTTTCATTGAACTGCTCCCGCAGAGTAGATAACTGTATTCGCCACCGGGCAGATGGCCTCTGACGTGCATTCCAGGCAGGAGATGCACTGGTGATCATGCACGACATCCACCTGATCGACCTTGATATTCATCGGGCACATGATCGAGCAGGCCCCATCGGCTTTGCAGGTTGAGGCGACCCGGCGGATTTTAAAAATGCGGAACAAATTCGACAGGCCCAGCACGGCTCCGTAAGGGCAGGCATATTTGCACCACGGGCGCTCGACGAACAGCGCTCCCAGCAAGGTCACACCCAGAATTGCGAGCGCGCTCCAGGCGACTTCGCCCGTCCAAAAGTTGAACAGCGCGAAATACGGATCGTAATTTGCGAAGATCAGTATTCCGCTTATGGCCGTTACGTAGACAACCCAAGCCAGGACCAGGTAGCGGCTGTAACGCAGAACGGCATCAAGTCTTTCCGGGATGAAGTGATTGTAACGGCGGCGGAAAAGCTTGCGACCCCATTTCCCGACCCATTCCTGAACCGTCCCCAAAGGACAGACCCAGCCACAAAACACTGGCCCGAAGATGAATGCCAGCACAAAGCCGATCAGCATCAGCGCGAAAGCCAACTCGTGGATTTTCTGCACGAAGGTGCCCACCGTCACGTATTGGTAGATCGTCACCACACCGCCGAAAGGACACAAGGCATGCAGCGAAGCATTCGAGAGAAAGGCGAGGCCACCGCCATTTTCTGCCAGCGAGTGGTTGACTGCGATCAAGGCGATCAAAGCGAAGAAAAGGATCTGCACGATACGCCGGATCCAAATGCTGCGCGGTCGAAATAGTTTTCTGCGAAGAGATTTCATCCTGTGCTCCATACCATAATTTTGATCAGTGTAATAAATATTTGTGTTTTGTGCACAAAGGGATTTTGAAGATTATGTAAAGCCTGGTAAACGACAAACGGCGCTCAGATGAGCGCCGTTGGATGACAATTATGCGTTTGGACCTAATCGAGATAATACGTCATGCGTTGCAGGTGTGTGGTGGGATCGGTGTGCTGTACCTCGACACCTTTGGGCACAACCAAACTGATCGGTGCGTAATTTAGAATGGCTTTTACGCCCGCCTCAACCAGCTTGTCGGCCACATCCTGCGCAGTTGCAGCCGGGACGGTCAGCATGGCAACCTTGATGTGCGCCTCGCGGACTTTTTCCACCAGCTTGGCCGAGTCCTGGACCGTGAATTCGCCAACCTGCTCGCCGATTTTGGTCGGATCGTTGTCTAAGACCATTGCGATGCGGAAGCCACGGTTGACGAAGCCCTGGTAGCGGGCCAGCGCGTGTCCTACGTCACCAGCGCCGATCAAGGCCACATCCCAGATGCGATCCACCTTCAGAATTTCGCGTAGTTTGTCGATCAGGAACGAGATGTGATAACCGGTTCCCTGCTTGCCAAACTCGCCAAACTGGGAGATATCCTTGCGAATTTGTGCGGCTGAAATTCCCACAGTTTCCCCCAGTTCCTGCGAGGAAGTGGTTTGGATACCTTTTTCTGCCATGCGTTGCAGGGCGCGCAGGTAAATGGGCAGACGTCCAATGATGATGTCTGGAACTTTCTCAACGTTCATGCGATTCCCTCACCGTTATTAAATTTGTGGCTTAACTCTACCATAAAAAATAGTTTTGTACAATTAGCCACAAAAGGCTACTTTTGGATGATATCCAGCTGGATTGTGAACTTGTCTGGACCACTGATTTGAACCATTGCCAGCGGAAATGGCAGGTAATGACCGGCTGGATAAGCGAAATCGGGATCCTCGGGCTGCGTCAGCCAGGTCAGCGATTCGTTGAAAGCGCGGATCGAGACCGGACCCTCGGCTTGCACAACCAGTTTGAGGCTGTCTTGCGGTCCCCAGCTAAATCCGCCCGCGATGGCCTGCGAGCGATAGCTGCCCGCCCAGCCAGGACGAAATCTGGCCTGTGGTTCGACGATCAACGGGATTGAGGTTATGACGGCCGATTTGCTTTGATAAGTGATGCGCAGGCCGGTGCCTGTGAGTTCAAATGATTTAACGCGCGTGCCGTTCTGCGCACTCAAAATCAGGCGATTGCCATCGAACTTGCCAGTGTAGGCACCCCAGGGATCGTCCTGGTCGGTAAAGGCACCCGGGGTCACGCCCGGATCGCTGGCCTCGCCCAGCTTGGGATTCCACTGGGAAGGGTCGCTCAACCCCAGCGCGAGCTGGGAGGATGGTCCGATCATTTGGTGGATGCCACTTTGATCGCGCGCGAACAGGAAATCCAGATGCGCTCCCTGGGGATCGAAGATCGCGTAAATTCGATCGCTTGCCAGGATGCACTCCGACCGGCCATCCCCATCCAGGTCCGCTTCGCAGGTAGCGATGGGATCAGGCTGGGCGGCCCACTGGCTGGCGGCCAGCAGCAGGTTGACCTGCCCCAGGTACTGACTGCGCAGGTCGGCCAGCGCCGGATCGCTGGTGGGAGCAATCAGCGCGAAAAACATCCTCCAGGCCGAGGTTGTGGCTGCGTTGGTTGGGGATTTCCGAAGTTTGGATAAAACCTTTTGCTGCGCGTCTGTTAAGTGCGTGGCGGACCGGTTTTGGAGCGTGAGCAGCTCTGCCTGGCTGGCCTGGCGCGTCGGGAAGGTTTGCAAATCATCCCCATTGAGGAGCCAAACCCAAGGACGCGCGGCCAGATAGGCCAGCGTGGGTTCGATGTAATCCGGGCTGCCCCACACGCTCTGAGCCAGGTCCCCGCCGAGTAAGACCACCTGTGTCGGGTCCTGCGAAAGAGCGGCTTGCAATATTTGGCGGCGCAATGCGAGCGTGGGACCGTCTGGCGTGGGCAGAGTTTCTGGGCTGGATTGCGGCAGGGGGATATACGTGATTCCCGCCGCATGGACCAGGTGATCTGTCTGGGGCAGGCTTGCGAACTGAAAACGATAACTACTTTGCGGAGCAACCGCACCGTAGAGGAAAAGGCTGGTTGGGAAGCCAAAGTCCAGAGCGGACTGGCGGCTGAAAGCCAGGCTGACGTCTGCGGGATGCGCATAGACAACATCTGGCGTCAGCAGCAGGTCCGCTGCGAGCAGATTATGCAGGCCTCCCGTCCCGCCGACGGTGTCCAGCGCGGACAGGCGTGCAGGCGTTTTCAGGTCGAGCAGGGCAATCGGAATCTGGTAGCGCGCAGCCGCCTCGACCAGGATGCCCAGGCCATGACGCGCGCCGAGCGGGCCGGTGTGCGCCCCGTCCCAGGCGCGCAGGGCTTGCGCCGGCGTTTGGGCCTCGAAGGTGTCATCAAAGGCCAGCAAAAGCGGCGCGCGGGTCTGCGGCGGTGGATCATCGCTGCAAACGACAGCGGACTGATCGTCAGGCCAGGTATTGCTGCTCAGCGCGAAGACCTGGAAACAGAAATGTGCGGGCAGGCTGTTGCGGTTCAGGCTGATGGTGAGCGTGTCCAATGCGGGGTCGCGCATGACGCGCGGGGTCAGTTTAGGAGCGGGCTTCAGATTCTGTTTGAAAACGCTGGGTGCGTCCTCGGCCGGGATATGAATGTCGAAATCCCATTGCAGGGTTGTGGTGCACTGCAGCGGGCAGACGGTACTGCCGCCGGGCCGGGTGTCGAGCAGCAGATCCAGGGTGTAGTTCGGGGTCAATGGGATATCGAGCAGGTCGATGCGGATCTGCAGGTCGGAGCCGATTTCACGCGCGTAGACGGCGGTGATATCGCTGGCTGGGTTGGGGTCGTCAGACGGGTCGAGGGCGCGCAGGTCGGCGTAAGCCCAGGGGCGGTCAGGGGATTCCAAGCGCTGACCGGTGCAGGCGCCGAGCAGCGCAATCAGCATCAGGCTGAGAAGGAAGCGGCGGATCATAAGACAATTATGTCACACAAAGTTGGACAAGCACCAGGGCGGGAATTCCCCGCCCTGGCTTTTCCTCAATCTGTTATTCGGTATTTAGGGTCCAGTGCGAACGGTCAGCGTGTAATTCAAATAAGTCAGCTTGGAAGATTTGATGATCGTGAGGCGGAACAGGTAGGGCAAACCCGAGGTCAGTACCAGCTGCTTATCGCTGTCTCCGCAATTCAGCTTACCCCACTCGAGCAATTTGCTCCCGCCCTGCCACAGGTCGACGGTGATGCGGCCGTTGCCCGCACACGACAGGCTGACGTACAGGGTGACCGCCTGTCCTGACTGCGGGGCGTAAGGGGTGAACTGGATCCAGTCCTCGGGATCTCCTTCGGGAGAGGAGACGTCGCCATTGTAGCTGAAGGAGCGTGAGCCGGACGGAGAGAAGGTGGCGGTTGCGACCGGGTTCTCCATCGTATCCCCGTCGTTGGGCGCCGGTACGATGGTGGGTGTGGGCGTCGGTCCGCTGGTGGTAGGCGTGCCGGTCCCGAGCACCGTTCCGCTTTCGTCCAGGATGGGTAATTCATCCACGCCCTCAGCCTGGGCGTAGGCGGCCGAGATCCAGCCTGTGCCGTCCGGCCCGTTGGGATATTGGATCTGCAGCCAGGTGCCGCTGGCGTTCTTACCGGTCAGGTAGACGGTCTGCTGGGAGTTGAGGATCCCGAGCGAGTCGAAGGTGGTGCCCGGGCCGTTGCGCACATTGACCTGTTCGGTCAGGGTGGCGCTTTTCCCGGTCGGGGTCAGGCTGGCAGCTGCGGCTGTAGCCGTCGGCGTATCAGTCTCGGCCGGGCCGCCGACGACCGGCACGTCGATGTTGAAAGATGCACGCACGAATTCGGCTGTAATCCAGCCCAACCCGTCGGGGGCTTTGTCGTACTGGATCAGCCACCATTTTTTACTGGGGTCTTGGCCAATGATCTGCACCGTCTGGGTGGCAGCGATGACGCCCAGGACTGCGGCATCAATGCTGGGCTCAGCCCGCACATTGACCTGCGTGTTCGTCACCCCGGCCACCGGCTGGACGGTGATGGTCGGCGTCGGCGGGATGGGCGTTCCGCTGGGGTGCGGCGTCTGGGTCGGGGGCAGCGTGGCGGTGATCAGGCCGATGGTCGGCGTGGCGGCCGGGGTCTCATTCCCGACCAGGGTTACACTGCAAGCTGTGCTGGCGCTGAGCAGTCCCACAGCAATCAGAAATATGGTTGCGCGTTTATAGTTGATCATCATCTGCTGTATTGTACTCAAGATTTGGCCGGGAATCAAAAAACGGTCTGGATTGATTAGATCCAGACCGTAGCCCTAACTCCGCTCTAAGCGGCATACCTATTCCCGTC
The DNA here is from genome assembly GCA_963790075.1 of uncultured Chloroflexia bacterium. Taxonomy (GTDB): domain Bacteria; phylum Chloroflexota; class Anaerolineae; order Anaerolineales; family Villigracilaceae; genus CAYOUV01. The sequence continues at coordinate 81,131 of CAWBNG010000005.1, read as the reverse complement.
TTCCTTGAGACGTCTAGAGCATTTTACGGATAGAAATCAAGCGTTGACAACTCTCTCAGCGTTTCGGCTACCTTGAGCGTGGTTTATCGTCGTGCGCTCAGCAAGGTGCTGAGAGACATGCCCAGCACGACTACAACAGCCAGTCCAAACAGTTGCATGGCAGGGACGGAAAGTCCGTGGGCCGGGATGGTGAAGATGACTCCCAGCAGCGTGACCAGCAGGCTTGCCAGGATCACGCCGACGATGGCACCGATGACCAAGCTCAGGCTGCCGATGGCGGCGGCTTCGGCAAACAGGAAACGGCGCAGGTGACCCAGGTTGGCACCCAGGGCGCGCCATACGCGCCAGCAGTTCCTTGATTGCAAAGGGCTTGATCAGGCAATCGTCCGCTACGGCATCCAGCCCGGCGACACCGTCAATGACCGTGTCGCCGGGCGGTGAGCATCAGTATGGGCGTGCGGTCACCTTGCTGACGCAGGTTGCGGCAGACGGTCAGGCCGTCCATTTCGGGCGGCAGGATGTCGAGGATGATGGAATCGTACGGAGCCGACCCGGCCCAGTCGTGGTCGAGGCGTTTTTGGGGCTCAGCGACTGAATTTTTTAGACTTCCGTGTAAAACGAAAATCCATTCACTGTTAGACCTGGATCCCAAAAAACGGATTGGAAAAAATTCTCCTGTGAGAAAATGGCGCAGGATGGCCCTGTATTTTCGTAGATTGACTCGCAAGGAATACCCCCTATAATTAAATCAGAAAAGCAAAGCACTGATCCTATGAGTGGTTTATGAAATCAAGGCGGGGATCGAGAAGCGTCAACCTCTAACGTAATAATGCTATCACTTAACGATAGTCTGGTTATCCACACAATTTGGGTCTTATTAAATTTTAAGATCCCGGACGTTATCCAAACTTTATTAAGGCAAGTTAGGCGGCTTTTGCGTGGCGACTTGAAGGGATGTGGTGCTGATCAGATGATTTAAGATCATGTGGAGAGCCTAAGGAATCTTGTCTTTGCGGATGGCCTTACCTCAAAATAAACATGAGCCAATCTTAAATCAGAACAGGAGGTAAATCGTATGGCAAGGTTAATCGTAACCGCATTCTCCGAAGACACCATCGCAGCTCCGGGGAACCGGCAATCCAACTATATCATCGTATCCGTTACAGATGTTAATGGAGTGCCAGTCACTGGACTTGGATCGTCCAACTTCAAAGTGGACCCGATGATTGTCGGGCCTGGTGGAGCACTGGTAAATATCACAGGTGTGACGGCAGGCCGGTTGCCTGGCTTCTACCATATCAATGTGGTGCCAATCCGAACAGAAACATGGAAGAAAGGGGTTTATATCTTTGCTGTCGCTGTCGAGAAAGGAACGAACAAGGGACAAACTCTGGCAACCGTGTTAATGGATTAGTAGTCTAGCGTGCTACTTGTCCGCAGACGCAAAACAGCCGCTTAACCAGTCGTTGCAGCGGCGGGCAATCCTGCCGCCGCTGCAACGCTAACTTTTTCATTCTGACCTGCGATCCTCGCATCGGAATTGAACAATGGCGAAGGTGTGTGTAGGGGAAGGTACCCCCGGAGGGCACAACCCGTTCGCATACCAATCAGGATAGATGTACCGCTGAAAAAGAAATATTTCAAAAAGGTTTAATGAAGTTGGAAACTACACGTCCTTAATTGCTGGTAGGGTTTCTTGCTTTACCTATTGGATTTTCTTATTATGGGAGGAGATTATGGTTTTGCCTTGAAATGTTGTTGTAAGATAAATCAGCCTGTTGAAAAATCCAGCAGTAAGTAGTAAAACTGGAAAATGAACAGAAGGATTTGTATACTTACTGGATACTTATCTGGCCAGGGTTTTTTTAGTTTTCTGGCTTTGTATCTTGATCACTCTCCAATAAACGAATGAAAGCTTCCACCACCTGTGGGTCAAAATGCTTACCTACTTGTTCTTTGATGTGCGATAGCGTTCTTTCCTCTGACCATGCTGGCCGATACGGTCGCTCAGAGCGCAATGCATCCCAGACATCCACTACAGCGAAGATACGTGCCGCTAAAGGAATTTGCTCGCCCTTCAGCCCGCGTGGGTAACCAGTGCCATCCCACTTCTCATGATGACAGTAAGGGATATCCAGTGCAGGGCGCAGGTAGTTGATCGAGGAGAGCAGTTCATGGGCGAACACCGGGTGCTTGCGCATAATCTCCCACTCCTTTTCGGTGAGCGCTCCCGGTTTTAGCAGGATTTGATCGGGGATACCCATCTTACCGATATCGTGCAGTAGCGCACCCCGACGGACATGCGCAAGATCGGCTTCACTCAACCCCAATACACGCCCCAGATTTACAGTCTGCTTAGTAACCCGTTGGGAATGCCCCTCCGTCTCTTTGTCGCGCAGGTCGAGTGCGTGCGACCATCCTTCGATGGTCGAGTCATAAGCCATGATAAGTTCAACATTCGATCTCTGTAAGTTACTGAAAAGACCTGCGTTGTCTATAGCGATGGCCGCCTGCGTTGCCAGGGCTTCTAAAAAGTTTAACCACTCCCGATCGGGATCGAGTGATGCACGATGGAAGATTTCTAAAACCCCCATCATATCCCCCTTGGCAATTAGTGGTACAGCGTAATAGGCAATGAACGCCTCTTCGGAGAACATAGGAGATCGCAAAAAATCTGTCTTCCGTCCCCTAAGATCAGGTATGTTTACAATTTGTCGGTTCAAGGCAGCAAGGCCTGCATGACCCTCACCGAACTTTAGCTGGGTATGCTGGAGGGCGGCGGTACGAAAGCCCCGTCCAGCAGCATATTCGAGTATCTGCGTGTGTGGGTTAAGTAGTAGCAAGCCCGCAGCATCTATATTCAATGAATTGGTGATCTTATCGAGTAAGATATCGAAGGTGACACGCAGGTCGAGGCTGGATGTGATGGCCAAATCAATGCCTCGCAAGGCGGACAAAAACTTTAATTGTTGCCGAATTTGTGCTTCAGCCAGTTCATTCTGAGCGCGTATGCGTAGTGTTGTAATGCCAAACGCTAAATCATCCGCCAATTCCTTCAATAACTTCACTTCCTCTGGGTTGAAGGCATTTGCCTCTTCCGCATAGATATTCAACGCACCCAAATGCTGCCCGTTTTCGATAAGCGGAAGTGCAATTGATGAGGCATAACCGAGTTTGAGAGCTTGTTCACGCCAGGGTGCAAAGTTGGGATCGTTCAGAATGTCTCTCGCAAGAGCAGGTTTGCCTGTCCGAATAGCTGTACCCGTAGGTCCCTGCCCTCTTGCGGTATCCGCCCAAGTAATGTTGACTGTGTCCAGATATCCTTCCTCATAGCCTTCATGGGCCACAGGGCGCACCGTCTTTTCTTCGTCTTGCTCAGCGAACCCAATCCAAGCAAATCGATATTTTCCGACGCCTACTATGACCCGGCAAATATCTTGCATCAATTCTGACTCATCCGTAGCACGTATCAATATTTGGTTGCAATCACTAAGCACCCTGAGGGCTCGATCGCTTTTACGAAGCTGCTCCTCCGCTTGCCTTCGCTTGGTGATATCCCGGCTTATCCCCCTTATTCCCGAAATAAAACCTTCCTGGTCACGCATCGGGATCAGTACTACCTCATAGGTATAAACTTGTCCGTCAGGCATTAGAGTTCTGGTTTCTTCTTCGACGATCTCCCCCTTTGTTAGCACGCGTTGGTGCAGGCTCTTCCACTCATCTATGGCCTCTTCGGGAAAACCTAATTCCGCGTGGTTCTTTCCAATGATCTCATCAGCAGGCAAACCCATTGCCTGGCATACGCTCTCATTAACAGCGGTATGACGACCTTCCCGATCAAGACTGTATATAAAATCCGGGGTGTTGTCGACAAGGATGCGGTACCAATTCTCACTCTTGCGCAGCGCTTCTTCTATCTTCTTACGCTCGGTGATATCCTCAATCGTACTATCGAAATAAGCGACTTCTTCACCTCCCGGTTTGTATATTACTCTAGCGGTGACCAATCCGTAAATGGGAGTTCCGTCTTTTTCTTTAATTGCAACTCTATCCCAGTAACGGTTTTCTCAGCCAGGAGCTTATCTGAAAAAGACTGCCTTTCGCTAGGGTCAACGTAGAGATCAGCCATGGTCACTTGTTTGAGTTCTTCTATGGAATCAAAGCCGAATAAGTTGAGGAAAGCCGGGTTTGCCATCAGAAAATTTTCCTCAGGACCTGGCGTGTTGCGAAAAACTCCGATTGGTATGTTCTCCAACGTTGTGGAAAAGCTTCCCATGCTCACCTGTATAATCTCTTGAGCCTGGCGAAGTACATCTACTATCTCATTTAATGGTTCAAGATTGGCTCCCCCTTGATCATGAATCAGCGCCTGCGCTTTGACCTCTATATCAGCCAATCGCCGAACAAGGTCTGCCATCCCTGCGTAGTTCTCGTGCTTTGGTTTCGGCTCATCTTCCGCGACATTTTTACCCATGTCATACATCCTTGCATACATTTATCTATAGATAAGACATGAATTTTTACTCTAACTTACTTTCGTCATTAGGAATAATTTAGATAAATTTTACTCCAAAGTGGGATTACCTATGATATGGAAATTATTGCAAAGAGTAAACAAAATATGCATTGTGTTTACATCGATGCGAAAAAGGCCGTTAAAATCGGCTCTTGTTTCTTGCACCGATTTCTGCTAGGGTGTTCTTAGTGGACACAATGCAAACAAACAGGATTTGTGTTCACCCTAATTTATGAACTTTGTTGAACCCATTCGCGACCGAAAAAAGATCGCTCAAATCAAAAACCTATTGCGAGGACAGAAACATTTCCGCGACCTGTTGTTGTTCGTGGTGGGGATCAACACTGCGCTGCGCATCTCCGACTTGCTACAATTGCAGATCAGTCATTTTTTGGATGAGAGAAAACAAGTCAAACGACGGTTCTGGATTAAAGAACGCAAGCGGGGCAAACGCCACGAAGTAGTTATCAACACCAGTATCCGAGAGGCGTTGGATGAATATCTGGTTGAATTTCAAGATATTGGGGATAATAAAAACAACTTTGTATTCTTCAATTCGAAAGCAAACGACTATTCACATTCAATCAAGCGTGGACAGGCCTGGAAGTTCATCACTTCCATATGTCGTGAAGCAGGCTTGTCGGGCAACTTTGGCACCCACAGTCTTCGGAAGACCTGGGGCTACCATGCACGTATGAGTGGAGTAGATCTGGCTCTTATCATGCACAAACTCAATCATGAAAGCATCGCCTACACCAAACGTTATCTGGGTATCACCGATGATGAACTTCAAGCAGTGGCACAGCGCTTGAACCTGTGACGGAGGGTGTATTATGCTGGGTCACAAAGCTAGGGATTTTAGGCAACATGCAGCCGTTTCATTGGAAGATCTGGTTCCCAAAGACAATTTCTATCGCCAGGTGGAACAATGTATCGATCTCAGCTTCGTCTGTGATTTGGCAGGTGAGTTCTACTCGAACATTGGACGTCCTTCAGTTGATCCAGTGGTTTTCTTCAAGCTGCAATTGATCGCCTTCTTCGAGGGTGTCCGCTCTGAACGCCAATTGATGGAAACAGTCAATCTCAATCTGGCTCATCGTTGGTTCATTGGCTATGACCTAGATGAGCCTGTGCCCGATCACAGCAGCCTGAGCAAGATCAGGGAGCGTTATGGTCTAGAAGTATTTCAGCAGTTCTTTGAGCACATTGTGGAACTGTGCATCGAAGCCAGGTTAGTATGGGGAGAAGAGTTGTATTTTGATAGCACCAAAGTGCTGGCTAATGCGAATATCAGGGGGATGATCGATAGAGCAGAATTTAAAACGCAACAGCATCTCGAACAATTATTCAGGCGCTTAGATGAAGATGCATCTCCCTTCGGAAAGTTGGTTGCCAAATACAATGGGGAACAACTCATTGGTGCTCGCAAACCACACTACCAGCGCATCACAGATGACCAAGTCTGTCCAATCGACCCAGATGCCGCTCCAATGAAGCCTTCCGGTGGAGGCAGTGCTGTATTGGGATACTGCGATCATTATGTAGTAGATGGTGGCAAAGCACGTATCATTCTTAGTGCCCTGGTAGCACCTGCTTCTATTACGGACAATACGCCCATTCTGGATCTGGTGGACTGGGTGTGTTCCAGATGGGAGATAAAACCAAAGCTTGCAGTCGGCGATGCCAGATATGGCACCATTCCTAACATCGTTGGTTTTGAAGAACGAGGCATCAAGGCCTATCTCCCTACATCTGATTTTAGCAAGCGGACCAAGTATTATCCGGCCAATCTCTTTCAATTTGATTTTGTGAAAGATCAATATGTTTGTCCCCAAGGACAAATACTCCCACTCCATTCTCGACGAAAAACGGAGCAGGTTTTGCTATATAAACCCAAAGCAGAAGTGTGCAATCCTTGTCCAGTGAAGGGCAAATGTACTGGCAGCAAAAGTGGGCGACACATTTTCCGCTCGTTCTTCCAGGAATATCTTGATAAGGCAGCAGCTTATCGCCAGACAGAAGAATACCAAAGGGCAATGCGCAAACGAAGTGTATGGGTTGAACCTTTGTTTGGAGAGGCCAAGGAGTTTCACCGGTTGAGACGCTTTCGCATGAGGCGTTTGCTCAAGGTGAACATCGAAGGGGTGATGATCGCAGCAGGGCAAAACCTGAAAAGATTGATCAAGCATAACCTCAGTATGCTTTTTTCTTTTCTCAGAACAGCATTTTCGAGATCGAATTTCCACCCACTACCGACTTTTTCAACACCCTGAAATGTTATGTGATGTACGGAATAAAAATTTAAGGTTGACGATAATTCCAACATAACTAAAAGAGCCTTATTTAACGTAGCCCTTTAGTTATGGATAACTCACGCTGGTTGTGGGTTTTGTGATTCTGTTGTATTGAGTTCCATCCATAGAGACTGAAATATTTGATCTGCTCCCCATGCTTGGGCAGAAGCCAATGCTAGTTGACGAGTTTGAATATCATTAAGTTGATTAATAGGTTTATAGCCTAAATCATGATTGGCTTCCGACCACGCATGCTGGAAAAGTGTTTTTACTTGGAGTTCAAAAAATTTAGGGACTTCCTTCATATCAATATTTTTAGGTATAACGTCCTTTGGTAAATATAAATTTAAGTGGCGTACCGAAATACCCAAATGCCCATTGCGATTTCGGTACGATTTCCTTCTCTTCGATATTTCGTAGATAACGTTCAATGATCTTTACGATTGGTTCTACATCATCTTTATAATATACGATTACCCGAGCACCAATTTGATCTTGAATTTCAGATAGCGGTGAATTGTATTTGGGAGTTCCATCAGGATTTTTTCCATTTCGCCTTTTCAGTAAATCTCTTTGGATCTTTTGCTCTTACGGAGATTCGATCTAATTCGTGGAATATCCGACAGGATGTCTTGTAGATATCTCTGTAAATTCTCAGAAATGGTCTTGAGAAAGGAATCAAATCTTTGCTGATATTCTTTATTTTGTTCATTCATTTGGAGTACCTAAGCTTTTCGTCTACTACGCGACCCTCTGTCGTATAACGCACTCTTCCTTCTGCAATGTTCAAATCCTCACGGTCAAACACATCCTCAAACCGAACTTCCTCTGCTATCAATAGCGCTCCGTTATCAAGCTCGACAGCATGGTAAGCAGCTTGCCTTATAAATTCCTCTAGATCAAATTGGAATACTTCATCCATTAAGTCAACCCTTGAGAAAGCAGTTTCAAGAGCTTCAACTGCTTCTTGGGACAAACCAAGTTGTTCAACCACTTGTCGAGCACTTATCGGTTGTCCATCTCTGCCACGAAGTAGCCCTGCAGCGGATATTAATTCCCTTCGAACCTGCAAATCCTCCGCAATGCGGGTTGCTGAACGAAGTGCAACAGCAAGTCTTTTGGTGCCAGCAGGTCCAGTGGTGAGTAGCTCGGATTGAAGGAATTCGCGAATCCAATAATCCGAGAGCTCTGGATCTCCAGAAATTTGGTGATCCACTGCCTTTCCATTCCAAAATCCACCAGCAAAGGAATCGGAAATGTAAATAGCACTCTTATAGGCCTTTGCGTTCTTCATAAAAACTCTCTCGATGAATTCCACTGAAAGGATTTGGGCATTCTCTTGTGCGATTATTCCTTGGTCAGCTGGAAAGCGTGAAACCACCAACTGATGTTCGTTATGTTCAATACCCTTAATAAAAAAAGCAGGCCCAGGCCGGAACGATGAGTTGTTACCTCTTGCAGTTTCTCTGCAACAGCTCTCCCATGCTCAACACTTGGATTTTCAGCATAAGCAACCAAAATGTCTCTACGCTCATTTCTCTGTCTTCCATCATCATCAGGTTGAAAAATGATCTCGATATTGCACTCTACTGGAGCGCGATTGTAGACTTCGGTAAGCATTTCATAGAGCCTACCTTGTCTTGGAATTGGAGTCCCGCTTATCTCGGGAGGTGTTTCATCATGTTTTGATGGGTGAACTAAGAAGCTATGGATACTTTCTATGGACACATTACCCTCCTAAAAGTGACTTCTATACTTGAAGGTATTCCAAAAGGACGTTTGTACTTATATTCAGTATAGGTTAAATTGCTCCCTAAATCAATCCTTTTCAATTCACTCTCGAAAATGTTATGCGTTGGGAAGGTACCCCCGGACGGAACTCGAACCGTCGCTTTCGGCTCCGGAGGCCGACGCTCTATCCACTGAGCTACGGGGGCACGCGCGGACAGGATTTTACCACGATTTATATTTGTCTTGCGGCCCTCTAAGTCTGCGCAAGCGGCGCCAGTTGCCCCATTTCCGCGCGTAGTTTTTGGATCGCGGCGCCATTCCCGCTTTCGTCCCCGACCTTCAGCTGCTGTTCTTTTTTATGGGCCAGCTCGCCGCAAACCTGGTAGAAGCGGGCTGTGGTCCGGTAGCGACTGTTTGCCAACCCAACAAGCCGCGCCATCGATTGCGCCCAGGCCGAGGTAGCTACGCGGTATTGCTCCGGGCTGATCAGACCGGACCTGACTTCCTCGACCAGGTGCCGCTTGAGCAACTGTTTTTCGCGGTCGAGGGCCCACAGGATGAACAGGAACATGAAGAACCAACCGGTCCAGTCCAGGACGGTGCCGACGATCAGTCCGCCAACCCCAATGACTTGCGGCAACAGGCTGGCCAGCGTATTGTGGGCGGCATGTGCCATCACAGCCAGGCTGAAGCCGGCCAGCGGAGCGATCAGCTTGATCGCCAGCGAACGATTCATGCGTGCCACCGCCAGGCCGATGCCGGTGAAGGCTGTATAAAACGGGTGCTGCCAGCCGACCAGGATGACGCGTACAAAGGCCAGGAACCACAATCCCTGCCAGCCGTTGGCCAGGTAGCCTTTAGCGTAGATGTAGAATGTATTCTCGGTTGCAGCAAAGCCCAGGGCAACCACCCCGGCGTACAGGATCCCGTCCAAAAGCGAATCAAACTCACTGCGGAAGACCAGAAAGACAATCAGGACGGCCAGTCCTTTCAGGCTTTCCTCGATAATGGGGGCGATCAGCGAGCCGGTCGAGAGTTCGGTGGCGACTTCCGAACCGGTGAAAAAATATACTCCCAGCCCTAAAACCGTGTTGATGACAAACGCTCCACCGGCAGCAATGATCATTCCCCAGGTGAAGACACCGATCAAGAGGATTACAGGTTCCTTCTCGTAGCGGTCGAGCCAGTAAAGTATGCTGGCAAAGATGAACATGGGCACAAAACCGAAGAAAAGCGACACGAGCAATGCCATGAAAAATCCTCCTTCGATGAAAAGATCGCACTTGTGCGCTTTGGTAAGAATATTGTAGCGACTATTCCTTGGAAATCAAGCGAGCCGGGGCCGCGGTTGCAGAAGATTAAAATCTATCCTATACTCTTGGGGTTGAAAATCTGACCTATGGAGGCATTGATGGGCTTTTTGATGCAGAGCTTTCTGGGCAATCCACTCCAGGATTGGTCTCGGGCTGTTCTGACCGCGCTGGTGATTCTGGGGGCGTTATGGATAACCAAACGCATCCTGCTAGGCCGGTTCGTGGCTTTTAGCGATAAGACCAAAAACCAGATCGACGATCTTTTCGCCCAGATCCTGACGCGCACTAATTTTTATTTGATGGCACTTTTGGCATTGTATGCTGGATCCTTGACCTTGTCGTTCTCTGAGTCGGTTGAGTATTGGGTTGGCCGGATCGGGCTGTTTACAATCCTGATCCAGGTTGCGATTTGGGGGGATGCGCTGATAACGTATTCCATCCAGCGCTATCAGGCACAGCACATGCAAGACGGCCCCGAGCGCGTGACCATGCTGCGGGCGGTCTCTTTCGTGGTCCGGCTGGTCCTGTTCTCGATTGTCATGCTGCTGGCTTTGGACAACATGGGCATCAAGGTCACCTCCCTGGTCGCCAGCCTGGGAGTGGGCGGCATCGCCGTGGCCCTGGCGGTGCAGAGTATTCTGGCGGACCTGTTCGCTTCGCTCTCCATCGCGCTGGACCAGCCCTTCGTGATTGGCGATTTCATCATTGTGGACGATTACATGGGCACAGTGGAGAATGTCGGCTTGAAGACCACGCGGGTGCGCAGTCTCTCGGGCGAGCAGTTGATTTTTGCCAACAATGACCTGCTCAACAGTCGCATCCGCAATTACAAACGCATGGGCGAGCGGCGGGTGCTGTTTTCCTTTGGCGTGATCTACCAGACCCCGATCGAGCAGTTGGAACAAATTTCCGGCTGGGTCAAGGAGATCATCCAAACGCACAAGCAGGCGCGTTTCGATCGCGCGCATTTCAAATCCTTTGGCGATTCCGCCTTAGAATATGAGGTGGTCTATTACGTCCTGTCCGCGGACTACAACCTGTACATGGACATCCAGCAGACGATCAACCTGGCGTTGATGAAGCGCTTTGAGAAAAATGGCATCGAATTTGCTTACCCGACCCAGACCTTGTTTATCACCAAACCAGAGTGATTAGTCTGGCTCCGGTCTGGCGAAAAGCGGCCGGCTCATATGAGCCGGCCACTTAGTTTATCTTGAAGCGTAACGCTGTTCGTTCGATGCGCGCAGCTTCGATGGGAATACCGAGTTGATCCATGATCTCGTCCGGGCGGCCGGTATTATTCGGGCCGGCGGCCAGACGCATGAACAGGCGTGGATTTCCTTCAGCGTCAGGTTCGGTGCGCTGAAGTTCGTAGATCAGGGGGCGCAGGTCGTAAGACTTGCCGCGCCGCTCGCGGGGCAGGGATTTGGCCTCGAGGACGGCAGACAGGCGGCGGTTGAGGTCGGATTCGTCAGGTGGATCGAGCAGGGTCACTTTGTATTCAGTGGCTGTGATTTGCGTTTGCAGCGCGGGTCCGCGTTCTTCGACTGCCTCCGCCTGCAGAATGTCCAAACCGGGTGGGACGTGCTGTTGTAAGCGTTGGGGCAAGCCCTGCAAGTCCAGGTCTTCGTCCAGCCAGATGTCAACCAGTTCGGCACGTGAGCTGAAACCCAGGGGCAGGGCTGAGGCCAATTGGATTCTCGGCTGCGGGTGGAAACCCTGACTGTAGGAAAGGGGCAAGCCGGCGCGGCGCAGCGAGCGTTCCCAGAGCTTATGCAGGTCGAGGTGACCGATGTAACGCAGGGCTCCCTGCTTGGTGAAAGTGAGGCGGATTCTCATGCTGGCGGGATTATACCTGATGGGTGAAAAAACAGCCCGCAGTACCTGCTGCGGGCTGTGAATCTCGGGTCAGTCACCGATGAGCGGTTGTGCCAGCGCGGCTTGCTTCTTCGGCGGTGATTTGACATCCGGACACATCCACACCTCTCCGGGGTTTTCGCGTCGCAAGTTGGAGAAGGTCGGCAGGATGCCGCAGGCGAAACAGTTCAGGCGGCAGTCCACGCGGATCTCGCCTTCCAGCGACATGCGGAAATCCTGGAACAGGAAGTTCTTGCGCACGGCGGCGGTGATGTGTTCCCATGGGAAGACCTCGTCGGTGCGGCGCTGGCGATAGGTGTAGAAGGCCGGGTCGAGGTCCAGCTCGGTGAAGGCTTCCATCCAGGCCTCGAACTTCATCTGGCCGCCCCAGGCGTCGAATTTAGCGCCCTTCTGCCAGGCACGGTAGATCACCTCGGCAATGCGCCGGTCGCCGCGGGAGAGCCAGGCTTCCAGCAGGGTGTCGTTCGGGTCGGTCCATGAAAGTTTGATGTTCTTATCGCGCAGTTCGCGTTGCAACACAGCCTGCTTGGCCAGGATATTCTCGCGTGTATCACAGGCAACCCACTGGAAGGGTGTCTGCGGTTTGGGCACGAAGGTGCTGACGCCGCAGTGGAGTTTGGCCTTGTAGCCGATCACCTTGCGCCCTTCGCGCAGGACGCGATTGCACAGGTCGGCGATGGCCTGCACGTCTTCCAGCGTCTCGGACGGGTGGCCGATCATGAAGTATAGCTTGATGGTCGTCCAGCCGCGGCGGTAAATCTCACGCGTGGTGTTGAGGATGTCTTCGTCGGGTATGAATTTGTTAATGATGCGCCGCATGCGCTCGGTCGCGGCTTCGGGCGCCAGGGTGAAGCCGGCCACCCGGCGGGTTTTGAGCTTGTCCATCAGGTCGACCGAGACGCTTTCGATGCGCAGCGAGGGTAATGAAACCTTCAGATTGCGGCCCTGGAAGCGCTGGCTGACTGCGTTCACCAGTTCGACGATATGGCTGTAGTCGGAAGATGACAGGGACATCAGCGCCAGTTCCTCGAAGCCGGTCGCATTGACCGCCTCTTCCGCGGCTTCGACAACTTCTTCCACGCTTCTTTCCCGGACCGGGCGGGTGATCATACCCGCATGACAGAACCGGCACCCGCGCGTGCATCCACGCATGATCTCGACCGAGACGCGGTTGTGCACGATCTCGATGTTGGGCACGATGAACTTGGTCGGTGGGGGTGGCAGCTTGGGGACTATGCGTTTGACAACCGGATTGGCGAGGCCGTCGACCAGCGTCTCGATGTGAGAGACCGTCCCGTCCTCGAGATAATGCATTTCGTAAAAAGCCGGCACGTACGCGCCGGGAATCCTGGCCATAGTCAGCAGCAGGTCGCGGCGGGATTTTGCGCCGGAGCGCTTCCATGCCTGGTAAGTGTTGATGATATCGTGGATGATCTCTTCGCCTTCGCCGATGGCAAAGACGTCCACGAAGGCATGCATCGGAGCAGGATTCATCACCGCGTGTCCCCCAGCGATGATCAGCGGGTAGGTCTCGTCCCGGTCGGCTGAGCGGATCGGGATGCCAGCCAGGTCAAGCACGTTGAGCGTGTTGGTATAAAGCGTCTCGTAGGGTAGAGAAAAGCCGAGGATATCGAACTCGGACAGGGGGCGTTTCGATTCGAGCGCGTAAAGAGGAATTTCCTGCGCGCGCATGCGCTCTTCCATATCAACCCAGGGCGCGTAAGCGCGTTCGGCCAGCGTGTCGTCCCGCTGGTTGATCAGGTCGTAAAGAATTTTCAACCCGACGTTCGATACCCCAAGATCGTAAATATCAGGGAAGACCAAGGCGACCTTGGTCTCGATTTCGTCCCAATTCTTGACGACGATGTTCAACTCGCCGCCGACATAGCGGCCAGGTTTTTGCACCGTGAGCAGGATCCGTTCGAGGCGTCTCTCGATTTGTCCAGGAGTTCAGCATGCCAGATATTATACCAAATGGGACAAAAATGTCATATTTTGGTTTGCAGTTTTGTCAGGCTGGGTGGTTGTGAGTGTCGATATAGCCCAAATGGGTCAATGCAAGGATCGGTGATAGCGCTTACAATTTTAGTAGAAAGATTAGAAAAGGAGAAACTAATGAAAAAGATTATGATTTTGTTACTAGCGGTCGCGTTGACTGCCTGTGGTGCTGTCTCGCCCGCCCAACCGCAGGCGCCGGCTTACGCTACCGTGCTGGTGACCGTAGTCGCCACCCAGGAAGCTGCTCAGCAGCCAGCAGCTGTCGTACCGACCCAGGAACCACCCACTGTTGCTCCCACGCAGGAAGCCCTGCCCGAACCAACGGAGGCACCTGCTGGCCAGGCGGCTGTTGGATTTAATTTCGACAGCATCAGCCACACGGGTGACAAGTTCTCTTTGAAATGTGCGCCATCGGAGGTCTCTTTCAACGTCACGACCACCAACAATTATGTGACCGACGTATATTTCTATTATCGCATGGAGGACCTGGCCACTTCGATCATCAGCCCATGGTTCAACGGGGGTACGATGAAGAATGACGGCAACGGCAATTACTCGCTGGTCTTCTCGGCTTTGGACGTCAATCCCGATGTCCGTTACAAGCAGGGCTGGATGGATTACCAGTTCGTGGCCACCAGCAAGCAAGGCGGTGCGGTCGGCCGGAGCGAAAAGTACATAAAACAGATCACCTGGTCGCTAGACTGCCCGTAATAAAAGGAACACACAAAAAAACCGAGGATCGTTGTCCTCGGTTTTTTTTCTGTGTTCCTTTTGGCTTTCTAACCAACGGGTTTCTTGGCCAGCTTCTTTGCACCCAGCAACCACAGGACGCCCAGGCCGAAGAAGACCACCAGCAGGCTGAGCAGCCAACCGACCAACGGCAGACTGACCAGGATGGCGATCAGGGTCACGCCGATCAGCATAGGCCAGAGTTTGTGCTCGGCCAGATCAGGGTTGATGCCTTTTAGGATCAGTTTGCCACCCAAGGTGCCGACCACGATTTTGGTTCCAAAAACAGTCACCAAAACAAAGCCGATGACCAAGACAAACAGGGCCAGGATTCCCAGCCAGATGACCGTTCCGGTTAGTTGGCCAAGGGTCAGTACCCCGAAGAAAATGCCGGCCAGGGTCATGACCAGGATGATGAGCAGGATAGCAAAGAAGAAGGCTGCGTAAGTCACCACACCCCAACCCAGGCTCGCGAGTGGCTTGGCCTGCAAGTTTTCCGCTGCATTATTAATGAATTTGGGGAACAACCAAACCAGTATCAAGCCGATCACAAGCAGTGTAACCACCGTGCGCAGAAGATCGAGGAACCACTTTCCAACTTTTTGAAGCGGTGTCGGTCGGAGGCTGACAGCCGTTTTCTCGTTGACCTGGGGTACAACGTGCGTAACCTGGCCGATCACAATACCGCCAGGAATCGTAATTTGTTTTACGCTCTCGTATTGCAGATTGCCTTCGATCTTGGCTGCGGGGTCCAAGGTCAGGCCTACTTTGACGGTTGGGATCGAGATCGGGGAATTGGGCATGAAGAACAGCGGTTCGGAGCCGTTCTGAGAGTCGCCTACGCCGGCTTTGACGTTCCCGCCGATCGTGCCGCGCAGTTCCAATCCACCGACACCGGCCAGTACGTTGCGCTGGATATCGCCGGCCAGAAGCGCTTGACCGCCCGCAAAGACCAAGTCGTTACCAACGGTGCTGCCCTGGCGCAATTCCAGGCTGCCGCCAGCGCTGACGATGTCTCCACCGATTTGAGCCTTGTCGCCGACAAACAGCGCACCACCGGCCATATGAACATCATCCATGACTGTCCCATTGATGATGACTGTCTGACCGGCAGCCCAGAGGTCCCCTTCGACGATGCCGTTGATGGTGATGACCGTACCACCGGCGATCAAATCGCCTTTGATCGTACCGTCCAGGGTAAAGTTATCAGCGCCGACATACAGGTCGTCGTTGATAACTTCGTCAGCCGAAATGGTGATATTATTTCCTTCCCGGCCATCAAAAGCCAGAGCAGGGGTGACAAATGTCAGCGCAAGCAAGCTTACCAGCGCCAACAGACTAAATGCTTTAATCATCCGCTTGTGAAACATGACATTCTCCTTGAAAATATTGGGTATCTGGTTAATATACGATACGCTCTGGAAAAAGTTGCTTGTAATAACAAAACGCCGGCAGAGCGTGGTTGGAATGCGGCAGGGATGACTTGGTCCGTTAGGCGTTCGCTGTACGGGAAAGTGCCTGTAAAATGTTCATATAATGCGGAGGACCAATCACTGAAGCATAACCGGGGTGGAAGATGAAAACAATAACTCTCTCTGATCCTGTTCGTTTTGTATGTTGGTATTATGTGGTTGGGGACAGGCTTGGCTTATCTGGAAAACCAGCGTTTGGATAATGGTGACCCACAGAAAAAAGTATATTCGGTTTATTACGTTTTACTGTCCCCCTTAACCTTGCCAGCCTTGGGATTGATACAGGGGACCTTGCTGTTGTTTGCCAGTCTTTTATTTGGGGCTTTCCTGGTGATTTTCCCGCTGGTTCTGATATTTGCCCGCAAACCAAAAATTCTCAAAAAATTGCTCGAACTTCTGCGGCGCTTTGGTCGCTGGTATTTGGAAATCAACCGAAAGCTGTTTGGATGGTCATTGCCGCAAGCAGGCAAAACCGGAGGCAGGAGAAAAATCCCCCTCCCTTCATAGACCGCGAATTAAGATTGATCGGAACAATTGAATTAAAAGAATATGGCCGGAGCGTGTGCTCCGGCCATGGGTTTTGTAAGCTTGTTAATCCGGTTCTGTTTTTTGTGAAGCGCGAAATGGGATCATCATCAAAAAACCGACCGCGATGAAGAGTTGCCCCAGTTCTACACCGCGTGCCTGCCATGGTCCGAAGAATGGCACGGCTGGGAGGGGCTGGGTGCCCATACCGAAGACGTCGGCCATGCCGGTAAAGACCGAGATGACATAACCGGTGCTGATCAGGCGCAAGCCGATGTCAGCGGCGATCGAGCGCTGACCTTTTCCCCACAATGCGGCCAGCCCGATATATCCGCCAACGCAGATCAGTGCCAGCCCAATCAGAAAAACGGCGATTTGGACGAAACCAACAACCGGGCTGCGGTCGAGATTGAACCATTCCGGTTTGGCGCCGACCAAAAAGACCAGCATGCCGAAGACCGTGATACTCAAACCAAGGCGCACGCGCAGTTGCGATGGCGAATTTTGTGCTTCGACGGCTTTTGCCGCAGGTGTCGTTTTATGTCGGGGATCGTTCATGATTGTGGTAGCTGTTGGTTGAGATGTCGCAGCCAGTTTTGACCGAATACGGCTGCGATATCGTCCTTAGTATACCCTCGATTTTCTAATAGCCTAGATAGTTTTTGCAGGTCGGCAATGCTGTCTACGTCGCTCGGGGCGGCGTTCAGTCCAAACCCGCCATCGAAGTCGGTACCGATGGCAGCGTGACGGGCATCCCCACCCAACTGGCAGATATGATCAATGTGGGCAGCCACCTGCTCGAGCGTGATGCCTTCGCGAGGATCACCAATCTTCCAGCCGGTTTTCAGGAACAGGCAGTAAGGAACAACGCCAATCACCGCTTCTCGTTCGATCAGACCCGCGATGAGCCGATCGCTCAGGTGACGGTTGGATTCTGAGCCTGGCAGGAGCGCCAGGGCATTGGCGTGTGAGGCGATGATCGGTCCGGGGTAGAAATCGAGGGCCTGCAGTGCGGCTTGCTCGTCCATGTGGCTCAGGTCGAGGGTGTAGTTGAATTCGGCCATCGCGGACAGTAACTGGCGTCCGTCTGTAGTGAGCGGACCGGGTTCGCGCGTCCCGCCGCAATACCGGGTGCCAGTCCAGGCCGGGCCAATGATCCGCAAACCCAGTTCCCACCATTGGCTCAATTCCTGTACGTTCCGAACGCCCTCGGCACCTTCCATCAGGACTACCAATCCGACCGGATGCCCATCCTTTTCATCGGCGGGTCTCTGCCATTCGGCCAGATGTACTTGTAATTCTTTTTGCGTTTGGATCAGGCGGAATTTGTCCGGGTGTGCGTCCGTCAGATCGCGATACGTGTATAGTTGGCGCAGGTAAAGCTGGTGGGCCTGCTCGTAGTCATGATCGTCGTAGGCAATGGTTTCCCAATCGCCAACCAAGCGGCGGCGGGGCGAAGCAAAGAGAGTCGAAAAGACAAGCGCCACCTGTCCACGCTGATACTCCGGCCAACCGAGTAAGGTTGCCCCGTTCTCTTTTTCGGCGGTCGAGCCGTGTTCCAACTGGCGCGTTTCAGCCACGGAACGGGTGTAATCCCGGCCAAAGGTCAGGATGTTCCAGGCGAGGTCTTCGTGAGAATCGACGAGTAGGGGCATGATTCGCAAGATGGTTGAAGAGAGCGCACCGGATGGGGTGCGCTCTCTGGTTTGCTAAGCTTCCGGTTTTTCTTCGGAGGGTGGGGGAGACTCTTCTTCGGATGAAGCTGTTTCGGCTCCATCTTCCGCTGATGATTCGGCCGCTGGTTCTGCCTGCTTTACTTTTTTAGCTCGCGTGGATTTTTTTGCCGGCGCAGGCTTTTGCGCTTCTTCTTCGGCTGGTGCTGTTTCTTCGGCAGTCGCAGGTGTTGACGAACCCTTTTTCGCGCGCGTCGATTTTTTGGCTGGCGCGGGCTTCTGCGGTTCTTCTTCCGCTGGCGCAATTTCTTCAACTGGTGCAGGCTCTTGCGCTGTTTCTTCGGCTGGCGCTGTTTCTTCAACAGTCGCAGGCTTCTGCGATTTTTCGTCTGCTGGGGCTTCTTCTTCCGACGTGGACGTTTCAATTTCCTCTTCGCTGATCTCTTCCAGTTCCTTGGTCAGGATTTTCATATCCTTGTCGGCAAAGGCGGCTGAATCGACTTTGCGCAGGCTCAAACCAATGCGGCGCTGGTCGGGATCGATGCGGATGACACGCAGTGTGACCACGTCCCCTTCGTGAAGCATTTCGCGTGGATGCTCGATGCGGTCTTCACTGATTTCGGAAATATGGATCAGGCCTTCGATTTCGCCTTCCAGACGGGCAAATGCGCCGAATTTGGTCAGGCGTGTGATGACACCTTCGACTAACTGGCCGACCTGGTATTTCTCCAGGCGTGAGCGCCAGGGATCTTCAGACAGCTGACGGATCGAAAGGCCGATGCGTTTCTTTTCCGTGTCAATGCTGATAATTTTAACCTTGACTTCTTGACCGACTTCCAGGATCTCGCTGGGATGCGAAATATGTTCCCAGGACAGTTCAGAAAGGTGCACCAGACCGTCGGCGCCGCTGATATTTACAAAGGCACCGAAATCGGCCAGGCTGGTGACGCGGCCCGTGCGGACCTCGCCCTCTTCCAGCTCTTCGATGACACGCTCTTTGATCGACTGGCGCGATTCGCTGGAGGCTGCCCGCTCGGAGAGGATCAGTCGGCGGCGTTCGCGGTCGACTTCGATGATGCGGACCGAGATCGCTTCGCTGACCATCTTGCCAAAACGCTGTTCCGGTGTGTCACCAACGGCGATCGAGCGGCGCATCGCGCCGATCTGGGAGGCGGGTACGAAACCCCGTAGGCCCAGGACCGGTACGATCAAGCCGCCCTTGTTGTACCCGCTGATCGTGGTTTCGATCGTTTCATCCTCTTCCAACATCTTCTCAACCGCATCCCAGGACATCTGTTCCTGTGCGCGGCTGTAAGAAAGCACAACGTTTCCGTTCGAATCTTCGGGATTAAGTACGTAGACATGAATTTCCTGCCCGACTTTGAAGGCTTCGCGGTCTTCCGGTTCGATTTGTTCAAGTTCGCGACCGGCGATGACACCCTCTGACTTGGCGCCGATGCTGACTAATATCTGGCTTGGGCTAATGCTGGCAATCACGCCGGTGCGGATTTCACCTTGCTGGGGCAGCTCCACGCTGAACTCTTCTTGCTGAAGCAAGCTTTCCATGCTGGGCAAGTTGTTGCTGTTGTTCTGTTCGACCTGTGGGGTTTCCTCGGTCCCTGCCCCCTGGCCGTTCTGGGCCTCTTGTTGTTCCATATATGCGTGACTCCGCTAACAAAATTGTAGATTGGATTATAAAGGCTAATGCACAACTTGGCAACCCTTGCAATGAATTGAGGCTGGGTTATAATGACTTCTATGCCTGCAATTTATCCATTTACTGCTATCGTTGGACAGGAGCGCATGAAACGCGCCCTGGTGTTAAATGCTGTTGACGCCCGCATTGGCGGGGTTCTGATCCGTGGCGAGCGCGGGACAGCCAAATCGACCGCGGCACGGGCGCTGGCAGCCTTGCTGCCCAGCGTCGAGGTGGTACAGGATTGCCGCTTTGGCTGTGACCCAGACAAGCCGACCACCTGGTGTACGGAATGCAAGGAACGCGCTGCCGCGAACGGCAATAAGCTGCCGACTGCCGAACGGCCAACCCCCTTTGTCAATTTGCCCGTCTCGGCCACCGAAGACCGTGTGGTCGGCACACTGGACATCGAACAGGCCATCCAGAAGGGTGAGCGCCACTTCGAACCCGGCGTGCTGGCAGCGGCCAACCGCGGCTTGCTTTACATCGATGAAGTCAACTTGCTCGACGATCACGTGGTCGACCTGCTGCTTGATTCAGCTGCCATGGGCGTCAACGTGGTCGAGCGCGAGGGCATCTCCTTCGCTCATCCGGCGCGCTTCATCCTGGTCGGGACCATGAACCCCGAAGAGGGTGATTTGCGCCCGCAGTTGCTGGATCGCTTCGCACTGGCAGTGGAGATTACCGGCATCCGCGAACCGCGCGAACGCGTTTTGATCATGGAGCGCAACCTGGCCTTCGAGCAAGATTTGGACGCTTTCCGCCAGGAGTGGTTGCCGAAGGAGCAGGAACTGTCCAGGCAGATCGAACGCGCCCGCACCATTGTCGATAAAGTCACTTACTCCAGCCGCGATTTGTTGTCGATCGCTGCACTGACAGCTTCGCTGAACGTCGATGGCCATCGCGCTGACCTGACCATTCTCAAGGCTGCGCGCGCCCAGGCTGCATTCGACGGCCGCACGGCGATCAATGATCACGATATCGCCCTGGCCGCCGAACTGGCCCTGCCGCACCGCATCAAGCGCACACCTTTCCAGCAGGCTGAGATCAGTAGCGACCAACTGCAGGAACGCATCGAGCAATTGGCCGGTCAGGCTGTGCCCGATGATACGGAAGGGTCCGAGTCCTCCAGCGAGCCGGCTCCCGCAGAAGAAAAAAAAACTTAAGACTCGAAGATGAGGCCCAGGAAGGCCCGCAGCAGGGCCAGCCCGAGCCGATGTCGCAGGACGTCTTCGCCAACACTTCCGCCAACTGGTGGGAGGGTGGTCAAAAACTGAAAGTTGGCGAGACCTTCCAACCGCGCAAGCTGAATACCCCTCTGGATAAATTAACCCGCCGTCATGCCGGGCGGCGCTCGCTGACTCGCACCGAGCGCAAGCACGGGCGCTATGTCCGCGCGCGCCCAGCCGGTGGCAAGACCGATGACGTGGCTTTCGATGCCACTATCCGTGCCGCTGCGCCGTATCAGAAGCGGCGGACGGAGCAGCGCAAGAAGGTCGCATTTGCCATCCGCAAGGACGATCTACAGCGCAAGGTGCGCGTCAAAAAGGTGGCCAATCTGGTATTGTTCCTGGTGGATGCTTCCTGGTCAATGGCTGTGGCCGAGCGTATGAATGCCACCAAGGGGGCGATCCTGTCGCTCTTGACGGACGCCTACCAGCGGCGCGACCGGGTCGGCCTGATCGTTTTCCAGAAGGACCGTGCCACCCTGGTCCTGCCTCCGACCAACTCGATCCAACTGGCCCAACGGGCGCTGGTGGACATCCCGGTCGGCGGCAAGACGCCGCTCTCGGCCGGTCTGATGTTGGCTTCCGACGTGCTGCGCCAGGAGCAGTATACCCATCCCGATATCGAGCCGCTGCTGATCATCCTGACTGACGGGGCGGGAAACGTCGCGCTCGGCGCGCTGCCGCCGCAGGAGGAATCCTACAAGTTCGCCGAGTTGATCGCCAATGAAGATATCCGCAGCATCGTGATCAACATGGAGCACGCCGCCTTCGACCAGGGGCTGGCGCAGATGCTGGCCAACCACCTGGAAGCGCCGTGCTACACCTTGAGCGAACTGAAGGCTGAGAATCTTTACCACGCCGTACGCCAGGAGATGGTCGGGGGACAAAAGTAATCCGTTTTGAGGCGCCTGGATCCGGTGGGATCCTCCCAAACTTTGCTACTTGACAAATATAGAACATATATTCTATAATGTGCGCACGGTATCACATTCGACAAGGAGGTCGAGATGAATACAACCCGTCGCACTGGAATCAACCTGAACGCCCTCTTTCGAGGGCGCCATCTCAATCGCGGCGCTACCTGGGGCCTGATGATCGTCGGCGCGCTGCTGGCTTTTGAGATCTTCAATTACAGCACCACCGAATTTGCCCTGAACGATGTGCTGGGTGACCTGCGCTTTGCGGGCCTGCGCTGGGCCACCATCCTGGCCTTTGCCTTCTGTGGCATCGACTTTGCCGGCATCGCCCGCCTGTTCACCCCCGAGCAGGGACGCGACGAACCGGCCGAAGTCTGGTATTTGTTTGGGGCCTGGCTGCTGGCCGCTGCCATGAATGCCATGCTGACCTGGTGGGGCGTCTCGGTTGCGATCGTCAACCACCAGTCGCTGGGCAGCGCCGTGATCGGCTCAACCACCCTGACCAGGGTCGTCCCGATTTTTGTGGCGGTCATGGTCTGGTTGATCCGCGTGTTGATCATTGGCACGTTCTCGCTGGCCGGGGACCGTCTCTTCAGCCAGACAGACCGTCCGCGCAGCACGCGTTCGGTAACCACCAACAACTCCAGCCGCCGTTCCGTCCCCAGCGGAGCCCTGCGCCCGGCCTCGAGTCTCAGCCGGCCGTCCAGTTCCTTTAGCCCCGCGCCCAAGCCGGTTCCACAACAAAGCTTCCGGGGTGAGCCGACGTATCACAACATGGCCGCCAGCTCCCGCCAGCAGTCCTTCATCGATCCAGCCCGGAATGAATCACGCTTCGACCAATAGGCATTTGTCGGGAAATTCCCAAGCATTCCTGTTTTGTGAGTCCGCGTGTCTTGAACCAGCTATCATTTTACAATGCGTAAATTGTCTCATGTCTTATTATCACGCTGACTCGGATTTAGAACTGTGGTATGAAGAAGATCAGACAGCCGCGCCGCAGGGCAGCGGCTGTCTGTCTGGTTTTGTGATCCCGCCGGCCATGGTCCTGTTGGTTGGATTGTTGCTGGCTTTTTTTTCCAGTACCTTGACCCTGCCGGCCGGGAACGTTTCGGCCAGCAGCACGCCGTTTCAGGCTGGGGCGGCTGCCGGTCTGGGGGTGGATGTGCCGAACTCCGGGCTGGCTCCGTTCTTCACGCCTGAAGTACAACACTGGGGCAGTCGCATCCAGAGCTGGGCTGCGCAGACCGGCTTGGATCCCAACTTGATTGCCACTGTAATGCAGATCGAATCGTGCGGCGACCCGCGGGCAAAATCCTCAGCCGGGGCCATGGGCCTGTTCCAGGTCATGCCTTACCATTTCTACGCAGCAGACGATCCTTACGATCCGGATACCAATGCCCAGCGCGGACTGGCTTACCTGCGCCGCTCGCTGGACAGCGCCGGTGGTGACGCGCGTTTGGCGTTAGCCGGCTACAACGGTGGAATCGGGGTTATCCCGCGTCCGCCGTCATTATGGGCGGCTGAGACGCTGCGGTATGTGCGTTACGGGGGACCGATTTACGAGGACGCGCGCCAGGGGGCAGCCACGAGCACGACTCTCGACCAGTGGTTCGGTTCGTATGGCGCGGGTCTGTGCCGCCAGGCGCGGCAGCGCTTGGGAATTCCCTAGTTGTTTTGTGTGTTCGTGGACGGCTGACTGCCCAGCAGCGGCAGCCAGATCGCGAAGGTCGTGCCCTGGCCTTCTTTTGTTTCGACCTCGATGCTTCCCCCGTGCTGGTCGACAATCCAGTAGGCAATTGACAGTCCCAGCCCAAAGCCGCTGCTCGGTTTGGCGCGTGTGCGTGATTTCTCGGCGCGATAGAAGCGCTCGAAAATGTGCGGCAGATCCTCCGGCGGGATGCCGGGACCCGTATCCCTGATGATCAATCGCGCCTGTTCGCCAACCCGTCCCAGGCTGACGTAGACACTGCCATCAGGTGGCGTGTACTGGATGGCATTGGCGATCAGGTTGATCAGGACCTGTTTGAGCCGGTCGCGGTCGCCGTTGACCTGGGCTTGGTCGATATCGGTTATTTTAATATTTACTTTACCCCCCGCCAGGACATGCATTTCCTGGAAGACTTCCAGCAGCAGGGTGTCCAAGGAGACGGGCTTAAGGGTGAGATGCAGCTTGCCGGAATCGGCTTTGGCCAGCAGCAGCAGGTCGGTCACCAGGCGTGTCAGGCGGTTGGCTTCCTGGTCGATGCTGGTCAGCGATTCCTCGTCGATGGTTTTCATACGGCGTATCAGGTCGACGTTGCCTTTTATCACCGTTAACGGCGTGCGCAGCTCGTGGCTGACATCCGCCAGGAAACGCTGCTGGGAAGTGAACAGGTTTTCCAGACGTTCGAGGGTCTGGTTGAAAACGCGGATCAGGTTACCGATCTCGTCGTCTTCGGGACCGTTGTAGGGGATGCGGCGGGACAGGTCGTCGGCGCGATTGATGGCCAGTGCGGTATCGGTCACATCATCCAGCGGAGCCAGCGTGCGTCCAACCGTGACCCAGGTCCCGGCAGCAGCCAGGCCGACAGCGATTAGCGCGGCGACGATCATAATGTATAGCAGGTCCTGGCGGATTGAATTGATTACCCGCAAGCTCGTGGCGGCCTGCAACACGCCCACCGGACGTCCCTGAACTTCCAGAGGCACGCTCAACACGCGCATGTGAAAGCCTTGAATGTAGGCTTCGCGAAAAATCGGTTTGTTCGTTTTTAGTCCGGTCGGATCGAGCGGCTGGTTGAGCTGGGAAATGCTGGGAGAGGTGGATTGCAGGTTCTGCTTCCGGTCCCATACCTGTACCAGGACGTTTGCACCCATATCCAGCGGGGGCAAGTTGAACAGCGTCAATTCACCCAGTGAATCGACGCGCGTCACCGCCAGGATATCGCGCGACGTCTGGGTCAGCACCTGATCAACCTGGTTGAAGAGGAAGATGGTCACCAGCCCGTAGACGCCCACGCTGAAGAGCAACAGGATGCCCCCCATTAACGAGGAATACAGCAGGGTCAGTCGGGCACGTAAGACCATACAAATTTTACGCTTTAGGGATTTTCACGCATCACGTAGCCAACACCGCGGACAGTATGGATCAAGCGCTGTTCGGAATCGGCTTCGAGTTTCTGGCGTAAATAACGGATGTATACCTCGAGCACGTTGCTCTCGCCGCCAAAGTCGTAGCCCCAGACGCGATCGAAGATCACCTCGCGGGTCAGCACTTGTTTGGGGTGGCGCAGGAACAACTCAAGGAGTTCGTACTCCTTGGCAGTCAGCGGGATCAGCCTGCTGCCGCGTGATGCCTGGCGTGAACCGGTATCCAGGGTCAGATCGGCGAACTTGAGCACCGGGATGCGCTCCGGCTGGGTGCGGCGCAGCAGTGCGCGTACGCGGGCCAGCAGTTCGTCAAGGTTGAAGGGCTTGATCATATAATCGTCAGCCCCGGCATCCAGCCCTTGAACGCGGTCTTCGATGGTGTCTTTGGCTGTCAGCATCAGGATCGGCACCTCGCCACCTGTGCGCAGGCGATGGCAAACCTCCAATCCGTCCATGCCCGGCAGCATCCAGTCCAGGATGACCAGGTCGGGTTGGTGGTCGCGTGCCAGGTTCAATCCGCTGCGGCCGTCCAGCGCCGTATCCACGGTGTAACCTTCATAAGCCAGACCACGCTGTAAAAGCTTCAGAATGGCCTGATCGTCTTCTATAATCAATATTCGCTCATTCATTAATCGCTCCAACTCAGAATATACCACAAATTAATCTAGTCCATTTCGAGGAAATGTGGATGTAGGGTAAAATCACTCCATGCTTTTTCCACCCGGCATCCCAGTCAGCAAACGGATATTCGATCTGGTAGCCGCTACGCTTGGCTTGCTCCTGACCTCGCCGATCCTGCTCATCCTGGCGGCACTGGTGACACTTTTCCTCGGGACGCCGGTCATCTTCAGCCAGGAACGACCGGGCTATAAAGGACGGCCGTTTTTCATCCACAAATTCCGTACGATGACTGGTGCCCGGGATGCGGATGGCAACTTGCTGCCGGACGCGGTTCGTTTGACAGGCCTGGGCCGTGTTATGCGCGCCCTGAGCCTGGACGAACTCCCGGAGTTATTCGACGTGCTGCGCGGTGAGATGAGTTTGGTTGGGCCAAGACCCCTGCTGATGCAATATCTCGACCGCTACACCTCCTCGCAGATGCGCCGGCATGCTGTGCTGCCCGGCATGACAGGCTGGGCGCAGGTTAAAGGGCGCAACGCGCTGATCTGGGACGAGAAGTTCGCCCTGGATGTCTGGTATGTCGATCACTGGTCTTTCTGGCTGGACATTAAAATCCTGCTCCTGACCGTGTGGAAGGTGGTCGCACGGGAAGGCATCAGCCAGCCCGGACACGCCACGATGGAAGAATTCATGGGCGAGGATCAAGCTGACGAGACGAGCGGAAATTGAATTGCTTCCGGGATGCGAAGTCTCCGGATTTCGCGCAAAACTGGGAGATTTTGCAGCCCCCGGTCTGATAAGCGCTTGACAGAAGCTCCCAGGCGCGTATAATCTAAAGAACTTCCAAACGGCGTACCCGGAGACGAGTAACCGTCTAACCGTTCAGAGACCTGCCGGTCGGTGCGAGGCAGGCGGCCAAGTGGTGAAATCCCCTCCGGTGTTCTCGTGAGAGAAACGTCGCCCTCGCAGGGACTTCGGTCGTAAGAGGGACGGGCAGCGCCCGTTACAGCGCAACCAAGGTCGCCGTCCTTCGGCGATGAAAGCAGGTGGCACCACGAGACGCCCCTTCGTCCTGCAAAAGGATGGGGGCGTATTCTATTCTCTCTGGAGGTGCAGCATGCTCGATATCAATCTGATCCGCGAACAACCCGACCTGGTCCGCACGGCGCTCAAGAATCGCCAGATGGATCCTTCGCCGGTCGACCGTGCGTTGGAACTGGACACCCGGCGGCGCAGCCTGGTCAGCCAGGTCGAGAAACTCAAGGCAGAACGCAATGCCGTCTCGAAGGAGATCGGCCAGATGAAAGACGTCGCCGAGCGCCAGGCCAAGATCGATGCGATGCGCGAATTGGGCGAGAAGATCGACAAATTGGATGAGGAACTGCACGAGGTGGAAAACGGTCTGAATTCCGTGCTGGCGATCATTCCGAACATCCCTGATCCCAAGACACCGGTCGGCAAAGACGAGAGTGAGAATCAGATCTTGCGCACGGTCGGAGAGCCCAGGCAGTTCGATTTCGAACCCAAACCGCATTGGGATTTGGGTCCTGAATTGGGTATCATCGATTTTGAGCGCGGGGTCAAGATCACGGGGTCGCGCTTCTATGTTTTGAACGGTCCCGGTGCACGTTTACAGCGGGCTTTGATCGCTTACATGCTCGATCTACACATCCGTCAGGGGTATACAGAACGTTACCTGCCCTTCATGGTCAAGACCGAGACGGTCTTCGGTGCCGGGCAATTGCCCAAATTCGCCGATAACCTGTACAAGGATCATGAGGAAGACCTGTACTTTGTCCCGACTGCTGAGGTCCCGTTGACCGGTCTGCATATGGACGAAATCCTCGATGAAACCGACCTGCCGCGTTTCTACACGGCCTACACCCCCTGCTTCCGTCGTGAGAAGATGAGCGCCGGGCGCGACGTGCGCGGCATCAAACGCGGCCATCAATTCGACAAGGTCGAAATGTACATCTACTGCCTGCCTGAAGAATTGCCGGCCATGCTGGACAAGATGCTGGCGGACGCCGAGCAGACTTTGGTTGGGCTTGGATTGACCTACCGCATTAACCAGCTCTGCACGGGCGATATTGGTTTCAACTCTGTTATCACCTACGACATTGAGGTCTGGGCACCGGGCTGTGATGAATGGTTGGAAGTTTCGTCAGTCTCGAATGTGACCGATTTCCAGGCTCGTCGGGCCAACATTAAGTATCGTCCAGCGGATGGTGGCAAAGTGCGCTTTGTTCATACCCTGAATGGCTCGGGTCTGGGTTTGCCCCGCACCCTGATCGCCGTCATGGAGAATTTCCAGCAGGCTGATGGGTCGATCGTGATACCCGATGTACTGCGTCCGTGGATGGGCGGAATTGAGCGCATCCGTCCCTAACTTGTTGATCTGACTGAGCACCTATCCCTCAGCCAGGTTAATTTCATCACAGGAGTTAATGTGCCATTGGACTGGGAATTCTGGCGCCAAGTCGCTACACAAACCTTCACGTTGTTCGTCATGCTGGTCGGCCTGGCTGGTTTGATCATCCCGATCTTCCCCGGTTTGGTGGTGATCTGGATGGCTGCCCTGATTTTTGGATTTCTCACTGGATTCACCACTCTGGGCTGGGTGATCTTCGCTGTGCTGACTGTTTTAATGGTAGTTGGGAACGTAGCAGATAACATTATGATGGGTACCAAAGCCCGGCAGGGAGGCGCATCCTGGATGTCGATCAGCCTGGGACTGCTGGCCGGGATTTTAGGTAGTTTGGTATTCCCTCCAATAGGTGGGATCATTGGTGCGCCGCTGGTGCTGTTCCTGGCCGAATATATGCGGCAGCGCCAGGTGGACAAAGCTTTTGCCAGCACACGCGCATTGCTTATTGGCTGGGGCTGGTCGTTTGTGATAAGATTTGTTATAGGTTTATTCATGATCGGCCTGTGGATGATTTGGGCCTGGGCTTGATCACTTACTCGAGAGGAGATTTAATGTTCCCTGATTGGCTGCAAATCATTTTTGATTTCTTGGCGATACTCTTCCGCTTCCTGGGCTTATTGGCCTTGGGCCTGGGAGTTGGCTGGTTCACGTTGCAGGCTTTCAAGAAAGATGCCTGGCAACTGCAAATCGCCGTCTTCCTGGGTTTCGTTGGCACCGCGATTGCCATGGCACACTTCCTGAGTGCCGGTGCACTGGGCGCTTTTGCCCTGGGTGCTGGCGTGGCACTCCTGTTCTGGGGTCTGCCTCGCAAACAAGAAGCCGAAGAATCAAAAGATTCTAAGAAGAAATAAAAGTTTGTCAAAACAAAAATACCCCGCGCATGCGCGGGGTATTTTTGTGATTTATCTTTGAAAGAAATGGCACGCTAAGCGGCTTCGTGGATCAAGTATGCCTCGACCATCAGCAAGTTCTTTTCTCCCGCGCGCTTGACGATCTCGAGCATCGTTTCCATGCTGGAAACTTCCTCGACCTGCTCGTCTACATACCACTGCAAGAAGCTGTGGGAGGCGTAATCCTTATCCTTGGCGGCTTGTTCTACCATGGCGTGTATTTGGCGGGTGACTTCCAGTTCCCATTCCAATGACATCTGGAAAGCGGCTTCCGCTGAAGCGATTTCGTATTTTGGAGCCGCCACGGCGGGAATTTTAACATCCACGCCGGTCTCAGTCAGGAAGTGGACAAATTTCATAGCATGTTCGCGTTCTTCGGCGGACTGCTTGTAGAAGAATTCGGCCAGTTTCTTGAAGGCCAGGTTGTCGAAGTAGGTAGCGACCTGTAAATATTGATGGGAAGCACCTAGTTCGTGCCCGATCTGAGCGCCCATCAGGTTTGCAACTGTTTTACTGATTTGCATGAATTTTTCTCCTTTCAAAAGTGTCATAAATTTCTAACATTCTTATTCTAGCATATCCCAATCGCGTTAATTCTATTTCAAACTATCGACGACTGCCTGGGCTGCTTCCTCGGGGGTTTGTTGTCCTTTGAGCACTTTTAAGCCCTGCTTCTTCGATTACTGGACCGAGGCTGGTAGTCACTTCCTCGGATGGCGTTAGTTGAGCGGAGAGCATAATCGCGTTCAGATTTGCCTGCTGGGTCTTATCGGGCCAGGCAGCCAGGGCGTTGGGACGGGTGGGAAGCACCCCGGCGGCGTTCGTCCAGGGGGCCAGGAATTCGCTGTCGACCAGGAATTCGGCCAGTTTGACGGCCAGCGCCTGCCGGCTCGGGTTGGATCCAGCCAGTGCCCAGGACCAGCCGGTGGCTACGGTGTATGCGGTTCCATCCAGCCCGAGCAGTGGTGCAGGGAGCGTATCAGCGGGTGTGTCCATCAGATAGCGCGAGGTCCAGGTGACCACGGTGTTGACGTAGCCGTCACTGTAAGCTTGCCAAGCCTGGGTATCGTTCTGGTATTCGGTGATATTGAACGGGATCATACCGTTTTGCAGGTTTGCACGCAAGAAGGCGAATAGGGCCGTAAGCGTCCCCTGATCAAGTTTGGGATTGCCCTGTTCGTCAACCAGCTTTACACCAGTCGATTGATACAGGCAAAGCTCGAAGGTGGCTGCGGGATCGGCACCCGGGATGGACAGCGTTACACCCTGGGATTGCATGCCTTCCCATGTGTCGGGCAGTTGGCCTAGCTGGCTGGGATGGTAAAGCAGCAGCAGGGTTTCGCCAGCAAAGGGCAATCCATAAGCGGTGTTCTTGACATGCCCTAATTGGCGGGCATAGGTATACCAGTCGGGATCATTGAGAATCTCGCTCAATCCGTCGAAAGGATGCAGCGCGCCTTTCAGTGCTCCGGCTTCAAGATCGGAGCGCGGCAGAGCGATCAGATCTGGCAAAGCTTCTGGCGCAGCGTTCTGGGTCAGAAGCAGCTCATCCAGCAGGTTGGCCGGGCCGCTGACAGCCTTGACGCGCACATCGATGATCAACCCGGGGTTGCGGGAGGCGAAGTCGTCCAAGCGGGCTTTGAATAGCTTGCCGGCATCTGTGTCGGCGTTGGGATCGAATTGAGGTGGAACCCACAGACGTAGCGAATCCGGTCTGGAAGGTGTCGCAGGCTGGGATGTGGGAGACGGCCCGCTGGTGGGGGTGGCGACCGGTGTGCTGGTAGCGGTGGGGGTTGCATTGAGGAAGGGCAAATTTACAGGAAGGTTTCCGCAGCCGGAGAGCAGCGTCAGGAGCAAGAGCAGAGCAGACAGGAATCTGAATTTTCGTATCATAATCCTACTGGGACTGGCGCGCTGAGTAGCGCGACCATTAATTGGACGGCGTTCTGCACGTCGTCGTAGTCGACCATCTCAGACGGGGAGTGGACATAGCGGCAGGGGATGGAGAGACAACCGGTTGGCACACCTGCGCGGCTGACCTGGATCATACGCGCGTCGGAGGTGCCCAGTTCGAGTACCTCGCGCTGGTACGGGAGGCCGGTTTTCTCGGCCGTGCTGGTCATCCACGCGACGATCCGCGGGTCGGAGATCATGGCTTGGTCGCGGATCTTGATTGCCGGGCCTTTCCCCAGTGAGACTTCCATTTTATGGGCTTCCGGTGTGTCGCCAGTGGAAGTGACATCCACAGCCAGTGCCAGGTCCGGGGCGATACCATATGCGGCCGGGCCGGCGCCACGCTCGACAATTTCTTCCTGTACAGTGAAGACGAAATAGATCTCAAAGGGAGTTGATTTCAAACGGCGCAGGGTTTCGATCATTACAGCCACACCCACACGATCGTCCAGCGACTTGGCGACCAGGCGCTTACCCAACTCGCTGAAAGGACGCTCGAATACGGCCATATCGCCCACCTTGACCGGACAATTTTTCTGGCTGGAAGCACCCACGTCGATAAATGCCTTGTCCAGGCTGAATGAACCTTTTAGCCTGTCGGCTGGATAGGTGCCAATCACGCCGTGCGTGCCATTCAGAAAGCGCACGCGCCCGCCGGGCAGGTTGCGCACGAAGACCCCGCCGACATTGGTGAAGCGTACGAAGCCGTGCTCATCGATGTGGGTGGCAATCAAGCCAATCTCGTCCATGTGTGCGGCCAGCATCAGCTTTTTGCCTTTCTGGCCCTTGCGGACGATCAGGTTTCCCAGCGCGTCGACGCGAACTTCGTCGGCCAGCGAATCGACCTCCGCGCGGATCAGGTCGCGCACGGTGTTTTCGTAACCAGAGGGTCCGGTGGCCTCAGCCAGTTTCTGGATCAAGGCTTTCATTTATGCTCCTGTGTGGTGTCCGGTAACTTGAATTCTTCGCCTGCGGTATGGGCCTGGGTTCCTTCGCGATCGATCAGGTACACCTTGCCTGCGCCCATAACGCGCCAAGTCTGGTTCAGGCGTCCGATCAGTGCAGTATTTTCGTCGATGCCCAGTGCATATTGATCTCCCGTCAGGCGACCGCGTAAGACGGTCAGGATCATTGGACGCCAGAGCTGCATGCGGTCGAAATGCGGGATAACCGAAGCTGCTGGCAGCTGGTTGAAGGCTTCCACCTGGCGCAACCCCGCGGTGCGGACATCCGGCACCAGCGCGGCCAGGATCATTGCTCCGGCCGAGCATCCGGCGTAGGCTGCGCCGCGGTCCCAGGCTGTTTGCGCAGCAGCCCAAGCGCGGCTGCCATGCATGGTCTCGAACAGGTAGAGCGGGTTGCCGCCTGAGAAGTAGATCAGATCGGCCGCCTCGAGCTGAGATTCGTATTGCGGATCGTCAGCCGAGGCTTTGTCGATAATCGGCAAGGCGCTTACATCCGCACCCAATTGGCGGAAGTGCCGCAGGCCCATATCCATCCAGCGCTGGACGCTGGCTTCGCCTTCAGTGCCCGCTGCAGTCGGCAAACAGACCACGCGCGGCGTGTGTCTGTCCGTCTTGACGCTTTCCAGCAGGACGCGGTCGATCGGATCCATGATCGGCAAATATTCACCTGAACCCAGTAATGCAATCAAACCATTCATTTATACCTACCAGTATTAGAAGGGATGCTAACGCCGTTCGCCAGCCAGGAGCCCGGGCGAGACTTCTCAGCAGGGCGGCGTGCAACAAAGCCAGGGTGTGTTTCCAATCCGCCACGCGACACAGGCCGATGGCGGTGTGCGCGTAGCGGCCAGGCACCGAGACGGAAACGGAGGGAATTCCAACCAGCGTTCTGTGGATGGCGCCAGCATCCGTCCCGCCTCCACCCGGTTGGCGGAATTGGTATGGGATGCCCTCGGCCTCGCCTGTTTCGGACAAAAAACGGATCAGGCGCGGATCACCCAGGGTGGACGAATCGGCGATGTAGATGGCCGGACCGTGATCGAGCCGGGTATTGTATTGGGTGTTCTCTCCGCCATCGTAGCGGGGCAGGTCGTAAGCCGGGGTCGAATCGATGGCAATCGCCAGGTCGGGTGCGAAGGCCTGGGCGGCGACCTTGGCCCCGCGCAGACCGACCTCCTCCTGCACGGTGAAGGCGGCCAGCAAATCGATATTCGGCGGGGCGTGTTTGACCAGTTCGATCAGCGTGGCTACGCCGATGCGGTCGTCGATTGCCTTGGCCATGATCGATGCTCCGACACGCTGGAAGCGGGTGGCAAAGGTCGCCTGGTCGCCGACCTCGATCTTTGCACCCTTGAGGCCAACGTCAATTTGCAGCGTGTCCAGCGGGATGCTCTTGCGACGCTCCTCCTGGGTGGTCAGGTGGATGGCTTTTGCTCCGATTACGCCCGGAATGTGCTCCCGGCCTATCAGGACGTTTTTGCCGACCAGTTGGCGGACGTCGATCCCGCCGACTGTCTCGAAATTGTACAAACCGTCGCCTTCGTCCGAGACGATCATCAGGCCGATCTCGTCCATGTGGGCGTCCAGCATGACGCGCAGGCGATTCCGGCCGGAGCCGTGCTTGGTCACCAGCAAGTTGCCAATCGCATCCAACTTGATTTGATCGGCAAAGGGACTGACTTCCTCGCGCACGATCCGGCGCACTTCGCCCTCGTCGCCGGAAACGCCTAGAGCGTTGGTCAGGCGTTCGAGCAGCTTGAATTGGGCGGCAGCAATGGTGGGCGTGTCGGCCGGCATGCTTATTCGTCCCCGCTGAGGCTGTTCAGGGTATCCCGATCCAGGCCGCCAATGAACGCGGCCAGCAGGCGGCCAGTGCGCTGGACATCTTTGAGCGCTATCAATTCCACCGGGGTGTGCATGTAGCGCAGCGGGATGCTGATCACCATGGTCGGGACGCCCTCGGCAGTAACCTGCATGGCATAGGCATCCGTGCCGGAGTGGTGGGGCATGGGCTCGATCCCGAAAGGTATCTCCAGTTGATCGCATAATTCCTTGAAGCGCTTATGCAAAGACGGGTGGATGTTTGGGCCAATTCCCAGCACTGGGCCTTTGTTGATTGGAAAGGTGCGCCAGTCGTTCGCGCCGGGACCTTTGGCGAAGGTCGTATCGACCACGATCGCCAGATCCGGGCGCAGTTCGTAAGCCGAGGTGTAAGCCCCGGCGTAGTTGATTTCTTCCTGGACGGTGGCAACTGCCCACACATCCCAGGCATGGACAATGCCTTTCAGTTCCTCCAGGCAGACAGTCAGCGCAGCGACCGAGGCGCGGTTATCCAGTGAGTGACCGGCCAGGGTCTCATCTGTCAGCTCGACCGGCTGGCTGGCGAAGGAGATCGGGTCGCCAACCCGCACCAGTTCGGCCACCTTGCGCGCTGGCAGTCCTACGTCTACCAGCAGGTACTGGACTTCGACAGTGCCGTCCCCGGTGCCCTCAGGCAGGAGCCGGGCTGGTGGTTGGACGATGATTCCGGGCAGGTCCTGCCTGCCGTGCACGGTAACTGCCTGTCCAGGCAGTACGCGCGGGTCAACCACAGCACCGTCGGTGAAGTGCAGAAAACTATCCGTCAGGCCGGTGACCATCAGCCCAATGGCGTCCATATGGGTGGCGACAGCAATCGATGGGCGTGGCGTTGAGCCGCTGCCACGCTTCAATCCGTGCAGTGAGCCAAGTTTACTCAGGCTGATTTCGTCCACCAGTGGGCGCCAACGCTCCTCGATCAAGTGCATCACGGGTGTCTCGTAAGCTGACAACCCGGATACGGAAATCAAAGATTTGAGGAAGGGCTTGATGTTGCTCATACATTGCACCAGAAGAAGCGGACTGATTAAGGTGTGGGAGTCGAGGTGAAGCTGGCAGTCGCTGGCGGGGGTGTCGTCGCTGTCGCTGAGGGCGTAACGGTCGGCGTGGGGGGCTGGAAAGGCGTCGGCGAAATCGTCGGGGTGTAAGTGGGTGTAAAGGTCGGTGTGTCCGTCGGCTGAGGTGTGAAGGTGCGTGTTGGCGGCAGGAACGGCGTCGGAGATGCGGTCTCCGTCGAGGTCTCTGTTCCAGTGGGTGTTTCAGTTGGGGTGAGCGTGGGGCCTTCGGTCGCGGTCAGCGTGAGCGTCGGCGGAAGCGTTGCCGTCGGTATTGTAGCAGTGATCGTGGGCGTGGCAGTGGCTTGGCCGGGTTTGGGAGCCAATCCGACCGCAACAAACCCCAGGCAGTAACATGGGAGGGTGACGAGGGTGATCCCGAGTAGGATCAGGCGACGGCGGGCGCGGGCGGAGGCGGTTTCTAGCATAGGATATCCGTCTCATGATAACATCAGTCTAACCCTTCGGCAAGCAGGATGGGAACGGTTTTGGGGGTTGACGGTATAATTCACCTGCTTATGTCTAAAACCAACGCGATTACTGTACGTGAAGTCCGATTTGAAGATTTGTCTGCCCTGGCCGAACTGGCTACGCAACTGGGGTATCCGTCTTCGCAAGCGGAGATGATCTCGCGTTTGGGAGGCATCAGCGGGGATGACGATCATGCCGTCTTTGTGGCCGAAGTAGATGGACAGGTGGCTGGTTGGGTGCATGTCTTTATTTATCGCTTGATCGTCCTCGACCACACGGCCGAAGTCGGCGGGCTGGTGGTGGATGCAGCCCGGCGTGGATCCGGCGTGGGCCGCGCGCTGATGCAGCAGGCCGAAGCCTGGGCGCGCGAACATGGCTGCCAGACACTTTACCTGCGCTCGAACGTCATCCGCACCGAAGCGCATAAGTTTTATGAAGCCGTTGGTTACCAGCGCATTAAATCCCAGCACGCCTTCCAAAAGCAGCTCTCATGATCCCAGTATCCCTGCGTCTTTCCGGTTTTCTTTCTTATCGCGACCCGGTCGAATTGGATTTCAGCGGTTTCGACCTGGCCTGCATCTCCGGCCCGAACGGAGCGGGCAAATCGTCCTTGCTGGATGCGATCACCTGGTCGCTCTTCGGCCAGGCGCGTAAACGAGACGAGTTGCTGGTCAACTTGCAGTCGGAGGCGGCTGAGGTCGTGTTTGAATTTTCCTATGAGAACAATCTCTACCGTGTACAACGCTCGCTGCCGCGTGGCAAATCCACGGTGCTGGAATTCCAGGTGCAAAATGGCGAGAGCTGGCGTCCGCTGACCGAGCGCACCATCCGCGAGACGCAGGCGCGCATCGAACAGATCCTGCGTCTGGATTACGAAACCTTCGTTAATGCGGCCTTCTTCCTGCAGGGCAAAGCCGACCACTTCACCCAGCAGACTGCCAGCAAGCGCAAGGAAGTACTCAGCAATATTCTTGGTCTGGAAACCTGGGAGATCTACAAGGAACGCACCGCCGAGCGCCGCAAGGGACTCGAACGCGAAGTCGAGAATATCGACGGCCGGGTGGCTGAGATCGAGGCCGAGCTGGTCGAAGAAGCCCAGCGCAAATCACACCTGAAAGAACTGGAAAAGGAACTCAAGCGGCTGGCGACGACGCGCAAAACCCAGGCGACTGCCCTGGAAAGTATGCAAAAAGAAGTGGCTTCCCTCGATAACCAGCGCAAACTGGTTGAGAGGCTGGCGGCAGCCCTGGAACGTTCCGGGACGAATCTTGGCGAACTAGAAACCCGCCTGTCCGGACGGAAAGCGGAGCGCGCGACTTTTGCAGACTTGCTCGAGCGCGCCCAGGAAGTCGAATCGGCCTTCAAACGCTGGCAGGGAGCCCGCGCCGATTTGGAGCGCTGGGAGGGGATTGCCGCTCAATTTCGCGAACATGAAAAACGCCGCCAGCCGTTGCTGGAAGCGATTGCTGCCGAGCGCGCCCACCTTGAGGCTGAACAGGCAGCGTTGGAAAACCAACAGCAGGCTTTCACCGAACAGCATTCGGCCCTGGACGAGGTAAAAACGCAGATCGAGGGGGTCGAAAAGCAATTAGCCGAAACTGAATCCCGCCTCGGGCAGCGTGACGAAACCCGGGTTAAACTGGACGCCACGCGCGAGCAGGTTTCTGTCATGCGGGCAGAAAACGAAGCGCTCAAGCTCCAGATGGTCGCGCTGGACGAGCGCATTAAAAAACTTGAGGTTGTCGAGGGCGCTGCCTGTCCGTTGTGCGGGCAACCCCTCACAGACGAACACCGCCGGTCCACGCTGGCACAAATGCAGGCAGAAGGCAAACAAATGGGTGACCAGTGGCGCGCGAATAAATCCCGCGTGGAGGAATTGGTGCAGGAAGTCGAGGCGCTTGAGAAGCAGGTGGCTGCACTGGCCGGAGTGGACGACGAGCGTGTCGCGCGAGCCAGCCTGCTCTCACAATTACAGGAACGCCTGGAGACGTTGCAGGGTGCGGCTTCTGAATGGCAAAACGAGGGCGCGAAACGCCTCAAACAGGTGGGAACGGCGCTCAAGAAGAAAAATTACGCCGAGCAGGCACTGGGCCAGCTTAGTGCGGTCGATGCTGAACTCAAGCAACTGGGTTACGATGCCGTGGCGCACGATGCCGCCCGCCAGGCTGAATCCGAAGGCCGCGCGGCAGACGAGGAACACCGCGAGCTTGAAGCCTCGCGTGCGGCGCTGGCCCCCCTGGAACGGGAGATCAAGGACCTGACAGCCCAGGTCTCGAAGCTTGGTGAGGAGCTTGCCAGGCAGCAAAAAGAATACGCTGAAGCTGCGGCGGTCCTGGCTGCGGCCGAGTCGCAAGCGCCGGACCTCGAATCTGCCGAGCGCGACCTGTTCGACTTGCAGGGACAGGAAAATCGCCTCAATCAGGAAGTCGGTGCTGCCCGTCAGAAGGTGACTGTACTGGACGATCTGCGCGCTCGCAAGGCGGATTACGAAACCCAGCGCAAGACCTACACCCGCCAGATCAGCCAGCACAAAACCCTTGAACGGGCCTTCGGCAAAGACGGAGTCCCGGCACTGCTGATCGAGCAGGCTCTGCCCCAGATCGAGTCCAAGGCCAACGAACTGCTCGATCGCTTGAGCAACGGCGCGATGAGTATTCGCTTTGTGACCCAGGCTGAATACAAGGATAAGAAACGCGACGATTTAAAAGAGA
Organism: uncultured Chloroflexia bacterium; assembly: GCA_963790075.1. Classification (GTDB taxonomy): domain Bacteria; phylum Chloroflexota; class Anaerolineae; order Anaerolineales; family Villigracilaceae; genus CAYOUV01. Next base: position 43,080 of record CAWBNG010000005.1, on the reverse strand, counting down.
CGCTCGAGATCCAGATCAGTGATGGAGCCGGTATGCGCGATTACGAGATGTACTCAGGCGGTGAGGCTTTCCGGGTCAACTTTGCCATCCGGCTGGCGCTGTCCGAGGTGCTGGCGCAACGCAAGGGTGCGCGCCTGCAAACGCTGGTGATTGACGAAGGTTTTGGCTCCCAGGATGCGCAGGGCCGCCAGCGCCTGATCGAGGCCATCAACCTGGTCAAAGGGGACTTTGCCAAGATCCTGGTTATCACCCACCTGGACGAACTGAAGGATGCCTTCCCGACCAGGATCGAAGTCGAGAAGACAGAACGGGGGTCGGTGGTGCGGGTGAGTTAGCTGCCTATGTTTTACGTCATTTTTTCCTCGCTTGCATTTGTTGCCGGGTTGATCATTATCACCTGGTTGCACAACCAGTACCAGCTCGATCAGATGGTCGCGCCGGTTCCGCCTGTCACGGACGGGCCGCTGATCTCAGTCTGTGTACCGGCGCGGGATGAAGAACGCAACATCCGCCGCTGTGTGGAAGCTTTGCTGGCGCAGAGTTATCCAAATTTCGAGCTGATCGTGCTCGATGATCGCTCGGCCGATTCCACGCCCGAGGTCCTGCGCCATTACGCGGCTCAGGATCACAGGTTGCTGGTTATCACTGGCTCGAACCTGCCCCCGGGCTGGGCGGGAAAACCTTATGCGCTGACCCAGGCCGCGTCGGCAGCGCGCGGCGATTGGTTGTGCTTCGTGGATGCGGACACCATCCTCACGCCGGATGCGCTGGTGTCGGTCTATACCAAAGCGGTCGAGACACGTGCCGACCTGTTCACCATCATGACCCGTCAGGTCATGTTGACTTTCTGGGAGCGAGCCGTGCTCCCCCTGGTGATGACCGCACTCTCGGTGGGTTTTTCCCCGCGCAAAGTCAACGATCCCAAACGCAAGGACGCGATTGCCAACGGGCAGTTCATTTTCATCAAGCGCAGCGTCTACAAGGCGGTCGGCGGCCATGCAGCGATTAAAAGTTCGATCGTGGAAGACAAAGACCTGGCCGTGCTGATCAAGCGACGCGGTTACCGGCTGGTGGTGGCAGACGGCCGGCGGGTGGCCTCCACGCGCATGTACACCTCCCTGAAGGAAATGTGGGAAGGCTGGACCAAGAATATGTATCTTGGCCTGCGTGACGACCGGGGCCTGCTCCTGCTGGGCGTTTTCGGAGCCTTTTTGGCCTTCACCGCGGCTTTGCTGCTGCCACTATGGCTGCTGGGGGGAGTCGCTTTAACGGTCTCCACTCCGGGCTGGGAAGGAATTGCCGTGCTGGGCGAGGCAGTCCTGTTGTGGGGTTACCTGGTGGTTTGGCGGGTTTTGACCGCGCGCGGCATGGGCCTCCCAGCCTGGTATGCCTTGACCGTCCCGCTGGGGGCGGGCATGTTTATGGCCATGATGTTCGTCTCCGCCTGGAACGTGCTCTCTGGCAGGGGGGTGACCTGGAAAGGCCGTCGTTATAACCGTTAGCATGTAACAAAAGTCACAAACTCCGCTTGTAAAATCCACTACATTAACCTAAGATTAATGTAGTGGATTGCTTTGATTATGCTTAAGAGGAGAGGCGATGACTGAGAAAAAATCGAATTCCGTGTGGAGGGCCAGCCGCTTGTTGATCGCCGCCTTGCTGGTGATCATCGTCGTCTTAGGTTTGGCGCTGGTGGTGCAGGCCATCGGCAATGCCGGGAGACCATCTGCGGTGGGACGAGTCAACGCCCTGGCCAACAGCAGCGATGAATGTGTCGAATGCCATCGCAATGCCACGCCAGGCATCGTCGACCAGTACGGCCACAGCAGCATGGCCGCTGCCGACGTGAGCTGCCGGGATTGCCACCAGGTAGCTTCCGGTTATCCCGGCTCCGAAGACCATGAGGGTGCGAACATCCTGAAATCGCCCACCACTGCCATGTGTCAGAAGTGCCACCAGCAGGAGGCGGCGCAGTTCGCGCACAGCCGCCACGGCATCCCGGCATACGTCGCCTTTGCCGGCAGTCAGGACCTGTCGCCCGAGTTGATGGCCCAGTTCGAGGCGGTGCCGGAGGGTAATTTCGATCCCAATAAATCGCGCAACGCTATATTTGCCTTGGAGGGGCCGGAGATCACGCGCTTTGCCTGCGAGAGCTGTCACAGCATCGGGAAACCTGCCCTGGATGGTTCGGTGGGCCAGTGCCAGAAATGCCACCTGCGCCACGAATTCAGCCTGGAGCAGGCGCGCAAGCCAGAGACCTGCAACAACTGCCATATCGGTCCCGATCACCCGCAGTGGGAGATCTACCAGGAATCGGCGCACGGCATTGCTTATGCCACGCTGGGCTACACCTGGAACTGGGAAGCCGAGCCAGGCACGCTGACCCCCAATGATTTCCCAGCAGCGACCTGCGCCTTGTGCCACATGAGCGGCTTCGGCGGTACGGCTACCACCCACGACGTGGGCGACCGCCTGACATGGTTCCTGGCAGCCCAGGTCAGCACCCGCCGTCCGGCCTGGCAGGACAACATGGTGCGCATGCAGTCCGTCTGCCTGGAATGCCACAACAAAGAATTCATCGACGATTTCTACACTGCGGCTGACAGGGGCGTGGAAGCTATCAACGCCCGCGTTCAGGAAGCGGATCAGATCATCCAACCGCTCAAGGATCAGGGTCTGCTGACCGCTGCTCCGTTCGACGAGCCGATCGATTTCATCTACTTCGAGAACTGGCATCACTGGGGCCGCACCGCCAAGTTCGGCATGTGGATGCAGGGCGCGGATTACACCCAGTGGCACGGTGCCTACGAGATGTTGAGTGACCTGGCGGATTTGCGCGAGCTCACCAAAGAGAAATTACAGGCTGCGGATCAGGTCCAGGTCCCAGCCATACCACCTACCCCGACTACAACGCCGTAAGGGAGTCGCGTGATGTATTATCTGGCAGAAATCATCCCAGCCATACGCCGCCTGCGGATTCCGCTCTCGCGCGACCAGGTGATGCTCCTGATGACCGCTTTCAATGAGTACATGCTGGCGGTCGAGATCTACCTGGCCCACAGCATCAGCGGGACGATCGTGCCCTACGAGTGGATCCCGATCATCTTCGGGCCGATTGCCGGGACGATTTTAATCCTGGCAGGACTATTGGCACTGCGCAACCGCCCGCTGGCGATGTGGTTGGCCATCCCGACCTTCCTGACCAGTATCCTCGTCGGTTTACTGGGTGCCTACTTTCACATTTCGCGGGCTATCCTGGTCTTTGCCCCGGCCGGCCAGCAGACCAGCATCAGCCTGACGATCTGGGCGCCGCCTGTACTGGCTCCGCTGACCTTTGCCCTGGTCGGTGTGCTGGGACTGAGCGCCATCTGGGTCGAATCCCCGGTAGACAGCGGGGCGCTGATCTTGTTTGGCGGGCGGCGTCTGCAGCTACCTTACAGCAAATCTCACGGCTACTTCCTGTGGGTCAGCATGGCCATGCTCGCGACCCTGATCAGCAGTGTGCTCGATCACGCCCGCACCAACTTCAGCAACCCCTGGTTGTGGGTTCCGACCGCCGCCGGGATTCTCGGAGTGGTGATCTCGCTGGGTATAGGTATTGTTGACAATCCCAGTCGTGGCGATATCTGGGTCTATTTCGTCTCGATGGTCATCATCATCGTCGTAGCCGTAACCGGGTCAGTCCTGCACGTCCTGAGCAACCTGACAGTTGAGAACGCCATTGTGGGCGAACGTTTCATCCGCGGGGCACCCATCCTGGCTCCCCTGTTGTACGCCGATATTGCCGGCCTGGGACTGGTGGTACTGCTTGATCCGGATGAGACACCCCAGGCGAAGGAATATGTTAAGCTGTAATTCCAAATTCGGACTGCCCGGCAGGTCATTTCTGGGCAGTCCTTGGATTCGGGGAACTTCTGGTCTGCTTCTTGCGTCAAGATTGCAAGGTCAACCCAGAGGAGAGTCGGAATGAAAAGATTATTGTTGTTTACATTATTGGTGCTGCTGGTACTGACTGCTGCGGGATGCGGTAATTTCCGGCAGGGACGTGCGTTATCCAGGAACCTGACCTTGTGGGAGTCGCAGGACATCACCCATTACCGGTTCCAGTTGCAGGTCAGTTGTTTTTGCCCATTTATGGATCTGATGCCGCTGACGGTGGAAGTACGGGACGGTCAGCTGATCGCGATGTTCGATTCGAGCGGGCAACCAATCCCGGCCGATCGCCTGGAGATGTTCGACCGTTACGCCGGCATTGACAAGGTATTCGAGCTGGTTGACCAGGCTATAAGCGGCAAAGCGGACGAGGTTTCCGTCACCTACAACCCGACCTATGGTTTCCCCAGCAGGGTCAGTATCGATTACATCAAAATGGCCGTGGACGACGAATTGGGGCTGCAGGTCAGCAACTTCGAAGTGCTTGAATAAAATAAGTAATTGCGGCTTCGTTGAATGGACCCCTTAAAACAAGACACGAAACTAAAAAGCTCCTCCTGTTCTTTTTTTTCACAGGAGGAGCTTTTTAAGTCAGGGAAGATGGAGGATGCTATTCGATGGATCAGCCGCCCAACATCACCCTGTCCCCACCGCGATCGATCTCCCAGGGGTAGACGATGAAGGCGTCGGTGATGGCAGCGTAATAATCCGGGCGGACGCTGCCAAACAGGTTGCGGTATGGGTTGAAATGCAGCACGCAGGTCTCCGGGAAACCGCCTGCGGATGAGACCCGGTTCTTGACGGCCGTGATGGTGCGGCCTGATCCCCAGACGTCGTCGACGATCAGAGTGGCGCGCCCCCGTACCAGATCGTCGGCCGGGAACTGGATGAACTGTGGCCAGGCTTTGAGCTTTTCGCGTTCGCCATTCAATTCGGCCGGGAAGTCAACTGCAGCTGTCAGCAGGTGGGTCAGGTTCATGGCCTCGGCCAGCAATCCACCCGGGATGACCCCGCCGCGTGTGATGATCACCATGGCGCTGAACTCGCGCTGGAACTGCGGCATGAGCACGCTGATCAGTTTGTCGACCTCCCCCCAGGTGATGACTTCGCGACGCTTCGGTTGCATCGCCTAGCCCAATACCGCTGCCAGTGGCTGCGGTGCGGAAACCTGGACTGCTCCCCCGGCCTGTCTGGCCTGCTCGGTCTCGCTGGCCCATAAGTACAGGCAGGTGTGGTAAGCCGTGGAGGTGTACGAGCTGAGCACCGTGGCAACCATGGTGAAGGCAAAGAAAATTAGCACTCCCAGACCGATGCCGATCACCAGGCTAACGGTCGAAGACCCGAACAGTAGGATCAGGGCGTATCCCAGGCCGAAGCCGAGCACTGCGCCAGTCAGACCCAGCAGGAAGCCGATCAAGCCGGTGACAGCCTTGACGCCGACCGTGCTGACACCCACCAGCAGCAGGTTGTCTTTGATGATCTGGGTGGCGCGTTTGAGACCGTCCTTCAGGTTGAGGTCCTCGATCACCATGGCGGGCAGCACCAGATAGGTGGCCTCGGTCCAGATGGTGTTGATCAGCCCGGCCAGCACGTTGCGCCCACCGCTCTTGCCTTTGCCCTTGACAGCATTCTTGAACAGGTTGACCAGCGTCGAGGCGGCCGCCAGGGAGAGGATGTCGAGCAAATCGCGCTTGGCGACTCCCCAGGCTTTGTCCATGCGCCCGTCGCCTTCGGACAGGTAGCCGTAGATCAGGTAAATGGTCATGGCCATGAAGATGTAGGTGGCCAGGTACTGGATGAAGACCATTACTGCTCCTCCAAGGGCCAAGGCGATCTGGGAGAACAGGCCTTCTCCGCCGAAGATGAAGAACAAACCGATCATCGGTACGATACCGACCATTGAAATAATGAATCCGACCACTAGCGCATAAATCGAGGGTTTGATCAGGTCTTTGTCAGCCAGGGCCATCTGCCAGGCCTGTTTTAGGAAATTCCAGCCGCGAACGAAACTGTCCATGGATCCTCCGGTTGAGTGCAATGGGAGCCCCCACGTTGCGCGTGGGGGCTATGTTGTGCTTAGATTATAGCAAAGATATTCTCCCGCTGGCTAGCGGATTATTATCTTTTACGGCGCCAGGCCAAGAGCAGGGCCAGTGGGACCAGGGCGGCTCCGCTGCACAGGGGCAGGGATGTTCCGGAGGCGGGTGTTGAAACTGGCGGAGAGGTCGGCCTTGGCTGGGGTGCGAGTGTGGCGCTAGGTGCGGCCGCTTCGGTCGGGGTCGGTCCCAGCACTTCGATCGTTGGGGTGGGCGGGAGCGGGGTGGCAGTCAGAGAGGGGAAGTCGGGTGAACCGCCTGGGTTGAGAGTGATTAAATTAAAACTGGAAGCAAGGTCGAGCAGTTCCTTGACCTTGGCTTCATTTGGTGCCAGTTGGTAGGCCAGATCCAACTCCTGCAAACCGCGCTGCAAATCCGGCGGATATGCCTGATCCCGACTTGAATACGGAAACATGTATTCTAACAGCAGCAATTCGGCAAAACCGGCGTGCCACAGGCCGTCATCGGGTAAGAGCGTGACGGATTTTTCGTAGGCGGCTTTGCCCAAATCATACAACTGAAGTCCCCCCTCGTCCCCGCGCGGATAACCCTTGGGCGAGGCCAAAAAGGCTTCTTTGTAAGCTTTGCCCAGGCGGCCCCAGGCCTCCCCGTCCTGCGGGTCGCGGTCCGTGTTGTTCAGTTCCGTGACGACATTTTTCCAGAACGACGGCTTGACGATATCAAAGGTAAAGTTATTCTCCCGCGTGGGTTCGAGGTCGGTGTAGGTCCAATGCACCTCTTGCCCGCTGAAACGGGCGCCCTGCGGTCCATATTCGCTCAGGATCACGTTCTGGGGATTGGCCTCGTACGGCAGACGCAGGATGATCTCGGCCGAGCCGATGGTATCCTTCCAGCCGGCGCCTGTGGAGAGCATGTAATAGAACGTGGTCTGAAACTCCTGCGGATAGCCGGTCCCGTTCAGGTCATAGGAGACCCGGATCTTGACATCCTGCCCGGGAGGGAAGTTGACATCGAACTGAGCCCACGGCACCAGCGTATCTTCTGAATTGTAGATTGGCTCGGGTCCCTCGACGCGCCGGTAGGTGACCCCCCGACCATCGACCTGGATGCTCACATTTCTAATCTCTGGAAATTTACTCCAGCCGTCGCTGGCCGCGATCGGGAAACGCACACCCAGCTTCTCGGTCCCGCTGCCCAGATTGCGCATGACGAAATCCGCTGTCACCTGCGCGCGGGGCGGATCGGCCTGGAGTACGTTCACCACGACCGTCTCGGCCTGCATACGGACCTGGGTAAGCTCGCTGCCCGGCCCGGGATTGCTCCCCGGCGGATTGGCAGGCGGGGCGACGTCGGCCAGGACCGTCGACGGGAAAACCAGCAGGGCGGTGACCAGCAGGGACAGCAGTATGCGGCGCATTTGATTCTCCTCGGGAAGGCGATATGGCTGCTTAGATTATAGCAATTTCGGGAGAGCAAAGCTACTGCCCTCCCGGAGGAAAATCGAAACCTGAGTCGAACGAGCTTATTTCTTGTAAGCCACGATCAGCCCGTCGCGGATGGGAACGAGCGAGACGATCCAGTCAGGGTCGCTGGTGATCAGGCGCGTGAACTCGCGGATGCCTTTGGTGGCAGGGGTTTTATCGCCGTCGTCGAAGATCTTGCCGCTCCAGAGCATGTTGTCGATGATCAGCACGCCGCCGGAGCGCAGTTTATCCTTGATCAGCGGCAGCGACTCGGGATAGGCTTCCTTGTTGATGTCGTTGAAAATCAAATCGAAGGGACCTTTCGCGCCTTTCAGAGCCTGCTGCGCCTCGGAGACCTGATATTGGACGATCTGGTTGTAGCCGAGCGTCTCCAGGTGCTGGTGCGCCTGCTGGGACAGCTTCTCGTCCCAGACCACGTGATAAACCGTCCCGCCGCCGTTTTCCTGGACGGCTTTGGCGAACCAGGCGGTCGAGTAGCCGTACCCGGAGCCGAGCTCGAACACGGATTTGGCATTAATGGCCCGCGCCAGCATGTAGCACAGCTGACCGGAGGCCGGCCCGATGATCGGGAAGCGCACATCGTCGGCGTATTTTTCCATCAATTTCATTTCGGATGATCGCGGGGGAACCAGATCATCCAGGTATTTGTATACTTTGGGGTCAAGCAATTCCATCATGCGCTCCTTACCTTACAGAATAAAACCATCCAATTATACGTCCATGCCATACGATTTGTCGACTTGGTGAGAAAACACCCCCAAATGAGAACTTTGGGGGTGTGGGCTGCTTTCCTAACGCTTGGGTGTGGCTCCCTGGATGAACTCGGCCAGGTCGCGTTTGATGGCCTCCAGCGAGGGCAGGTGGATGTACATCATGTGCCCGGCCTCGTAGTAGCCCATGCTGACGTGGTCGCGCAGGCTGGGGTCCAGGCCCAGGTGGTTGAAGGTGTATTCGGTAGCGAAGTAGGGCGTGCCCAGGTCGAAGTAGCCATTGGCCACGAATACCTTCAGGTGCGGGTTGTAGGTCATGGCCTGGCGCAGTGTCTCGCCCACGTCGACGTAGCGGTTTTCGAACTCGGCGTAGGACCAGGGCCAGACCTTATCGTTCAGGATCTCGTAGGGCAGGTCCGACTCGAACTTGAGTTCGCTGCGCACGTAATCGTAGAAGGCGGCGGCGTACGGGCCGAGCACGTTGGTCAGCAGCGGGTCGTACTCGTGATGTTCGGTCACGCCCAGGCGGTCGATGCCCAGGAAGCGGCTGTCCAGGCGGCCGATGGTGCGCCCCCGGTCGCGCAGCAGTTCCTTGAAGAAGTGCTGGTCGTTGATGCGCAGATTGCTGCGCTCGATAAAAGCCGGCGAGAGGCCGGTGTAATGCGCCAGCTTCTCGACCAGCGCCGTCCGCTCGCGGCGGGTCAGCTGGTCGCCTTTGAGCAGCCCGGCGGCATATTCGCCCAGGGCGAACTTCTCGACCTCCTTGAGCAGCGTCTGCAGCGGCTTGCGCGTACGCAGCTTGCGGTGGTACCAGGCTGCGGCGGCGTAAGCCGGCAGGTACAGGATGTAGGGCAGGTCGTTGTTCTCGTGGAAATCGAGGGTGGTGAAGTCCAGCACGGCCGAGATCAGCATGATCCCGTTCAGGTACAGGCCGTGGCGCTCCTGCAGGTAGCCCGAAAGCCCGGCGGCGCGCGTCGTGCCGTATGACTCGCCGATCAGGAACTTGGGCGAGAGCCAGCGCCCGTAACGGGTGGTGTAGAGCCGGATGAAGTCGCCAACCGATTCGATGTCCTTCTTGAAGGCGTGCCAGACCTTGGGCTTTTCGCCCTCCACCGGGCGGCTGTAACCGGTGCTGACCGGGTCGATGAAGACCAGGTCGGTCTGGTCCAGCAGCGAATACTCGTTGTCGGTCAACTGGAAGGGCGGTTGGGGCAGTTCCCCGTCGAACTCCAGGGCAACCCGGCGCGGACCGAGCATGCCCAGGTGCATCCAGACCGAGGCCGAACCGGGTCCGCCGTTGAACGAAAAGGTAAGCGGGCGTTTGGACTTGTCGGACACGCCGTCCTTGGTGTAGGCGGTGAAGAAGACTGCCGCCTTGGGCTTTTCGCCCTCCGCTTCCTTCTCGCGGTCGGCGGTTTCTTCTTTCAGCACCATGGTGCCGGTGATGACGGTGTACTTGATTTCCTTCCCGTCAATGGTGACCGCGTGTTTGCTTTCGACCAGCTTATCGACCGGGGTGGGCTTTTCTTCTTTTTTCTTGTCTTCCGGTTTTTCTTCTGATTTTTTAACTTCTTCTGGCATGCAAATGCTCCTTAATCAAAATTTCTCAGGCAGCAATGGTATCAAAGCTGTATTTTACCGCGGATATTGGTGCATATTCAGGTTAATGGGATTAGGATCTGACCAATTGAGAAGATTTACCATCCCAGACGGGGTCCATGCGCAATTACAACAAACTGAGCGGGTCGACTTCCACGCGCCAGCCGTCGGGGAGCCGGCCGCGCAGCAGCGAAAGCGGGTCCGGTCCGCGCACCACGATCTGCCAGCGGTACTCGCCGCCCAGCTTGGCGAAGAAGCAGGGTGCCGGGCCGATCAGGCTGGTCTCTTTGCGCTCCTCGGCCCCCATCCAGTCCGTGAGCTTGGCGGCCAGTTTTTGCGCCTCAGCTTCGGCTTTGCGCCCGTCTCGCTCGCGCAGTTCCAGTCGCACCAGCCTGGCGAAGGGCGGATAGCCCAACCGCTGCCGCTCAGCCAGTTCGTGCTGGTAAAAACCTTCCACATTGTGCTCCGCGGCGAATTGGATGGCGTCTTGCTCTGGCGCAAAGGTCTGCAGCACCACCTGGCCGCCCAATTGCGAGCGCCCGGCGCGGCCCGCCACCTGGGTCAGCACCTGGAAGACGCGCTCGGCTGCGAATGGATCGGGCAGGAACAGGCCTACGTCGGCCAGCACCACCCCCACCAGCGTGACCTTGGGTAAATCCAGCCCCTTGGCCAGCATTTGGGTGCCGACCAGCACGTCCGCGCGCCCGGCTGCGAAGTGGCTCAGGATGATCTCGTGCGCGTCCTTCTGGCGCGTGGTCTCCCAGTCCCAGCGCAGGCTGCGCGCGCTGGGGAAGAGCGCCTGTAGCTCCATCTCGACTTTCTCACTGCCCAACCCGTACTGGCGGATCTGCCGCCCGCCGCACTGCGGGCAAGTCTTGGGCAGGTGGCGCTGGTAGCCGCAATGGTGGCAGTGCAGTTCGTTCGCGCCCAGTTGAGTGTGGTAGGTCAGCGGGGTCTCGCAGCGCGGGCACTTGAGCGTGTAGCCGCACTCGCGGCAGAAGACGTAGGTGGCCGCCCCGCGCCGGTTCAGGAACAGGATCGCCTGCTCACCGCGCCTTAGCACTTCGCGCAGCGCCTCGGATAGCTCCCGGCTGAAGATGCTGCGGTTGCCGGCCTTCAGTTCCTGGCGCATGTCGACGACCGAGATTGGCGGCAGGTCCAGGCTGAGGGCGGGTGCCCCACTCCCGGCCTGGGTGATACGCCCGGGCAGTTCCAGGCGCAGGCTTGCCCCGCTTTGGGCCTGATACTGCTGCACGACCGACGGCGTGGCCGAGCCGAGCAGGCAGACTGCTCCGCACAGGCGGGCGTAGTCCTGCGCGGCCGTCACCGCGTGATAGAAGGGCGGCTCGGACTGGTAGTACGAGCTGTCGTGGCATTCGTCGATGGCGATCAGCCCAATGTTGGGAAAAGGCGTGAAGAGCGCGCTGCGCGGTCCGATCACCACCTTGAGCAAGCCGGCCCGTGCCCGGCGCCAGGTGTCGTAGCGTTCGCCGTTCGAAAGGCGGGAGTGGATCACACCCACCTGGCCGGGGAAACGCGCCAGGAAGCGCCGCACGGTCTGCGGGGTCAGTGCAATTTCGGGGACAAGTATGAGCGCCTGCCTCCCGCGCCGGATGGCTTCTTCGACCGCACGGATGTACAGCTCGGTCTTGCCAGAACCGGTCACGCCCTGCAGCAGGATCGGCTGGGTGGAAGGCTTGGCGAAGGCGGCCAGGATGGCTTGTAGCGCAGCCTGCTGCGGAGCGGTCAAGACCACTTCGTCCCGCTTGACTTCCCGGCTGTTGACATGCTCCAGCGGATCGCGCCACATCTCGTTTTCGCGCAGCACGATCAGTTCACGCTCGGCCAGCAGTTGCAGGTCGGCCAGTTTGCAGCCGCTTTCGGCGTAGACCCAGGAGACGTTCACTTCGTCCGGATCGCGCATCAGACAGCGCAGGGCAGCCTGCCGCCGGGACTGCGTTGCCTCGGTCGTACCCAGGTCGGATATGGCGGCTTCAGCCGCCTCCGGCGAAACGGCCAGCTGCACGGTGCGCACATATTTGGGCCGCACGGAGGGCGGCAGCAGCACCGAGCGCGATTCCAGTACTCCATGCCGCACCAGCGACCCCGCCGCGGCGCGCCAGTCCACATGGCTGAAATGGCGGTCGATCTGCCTCCCACGCAGCGAACCGCGTTTTTCGAGCAGAGCCAACAGGTGCTGCTGGGTCTGGGAGGCTTCGAACATTTGTGGGGCGCGCTCCGCGAGGGTATACAGCACGTCCGCATGCTGGCTCAAGCCCGGGGGCAACATCAGGTCGACCATGGCAGCCAGAGGGGCGAGTGTTGCCTCGGCCAGCCTCTCGGCCAGTGCGATCATGGCCGGGGTCAGGACCGGGTCGGGGTCGAGCAGGTTGAGCACGGGCTTGGTCTCTCGCACCGCGGGCTGGTCCACGAAACGCAGGATCACGCCCTGGACGGTTTGCGCGCCGAAGGGCACCGTCACCAGTTGACCGACACTGACCCGTCCGGCCAGTTCCTCGGGCAGGTGGTAGTCGAAAACCCCGCGCACAGCGGGGACGTTGACGGCAATTTGGACAAAGCCCCCAAAGGGGACGCTGGCGCTCATCGGTTTTATTATACTGTGCCGAGGCAAGTGCTTGGGACCATGGGATACCCTTGTTTGGCGCAATTGGCAGATAGCCTCGATTATTGGGGGGTTTACAACTGGGAATAGCGTTGATTATAATCTGTCGAATTTTTCCATTTTAGGCTTGCTGGAGGATGCACGTGGATGGGATCAAATCTTTCAACGTTGGATTGCGCTTCATCTTGGAAATTTGTGTTTTGGTGGCGGTGGGTTACTGGGGGTTTAAAATCGGGACGGGCGCGCTCCTGAAAATTGTGCTGGGAATCGGTTTGCCGCTGCTGATTTCAGTGGTTTGGGCCAGTTTTGGCGCTCCGGGCGCGGGTAGGCAACTGCATGGAGTCTGGCACCTGCTGCTGGAAGCGGTCATCTTTGGGAGTGGGGTGGTGGCGCTGTTCGCTGCAGGAAAGCCATCCCTGGCCTGGGTCCTAGGAATGGTGATCGTAGCCAATCGCGTTTTGATGTTCGTCTGGAAGCAATGAAACAGAACTGGGAGTTTCTTGTTACAAAAAGCGGCCTGCAAGGCCTTTTTTTGTCTAATTTCAATACCACGGCGGTCCCATAGCCGACGATGGTAACATGATCCTCGCTCACGTCGCCGGAGGTGGGATACCGCAGCACCTGGATAGAGTCCGTACCAAGTTTGGGGCAAGCACACAACAGGGTTGCCGCATTGGAGACGCTGCCTGAGATTACATTACTGCAAACCCATTATTTATCCTCGTTTGTGAGAATTGTCACTTATAATACATGTGGCATCTGTATTGTGCACAATCTTAATGGTGCGGAGAGCCAACTATGCCACACATTCTTTTGTTACGGACGAGGAGCAAGCAATGCAGCGCCAACGCAAGATTCGCACAGCCAGCGTGTTGGGGGTATTCACGTTCATCTTAATCCTGGGGTGCAGTTCGGTCAGCCAGTTGCCGTTCCTGGCGACGCCCACGCCGACCGCCACCCCCACACCGGTGCCTCAGCCACCGGTCATATCCAATCTCAGCCTGGAAGAAAAAGTTGTCAGTGGGGAACAAATCTTCGATATCCTGATCTCTTACAAGGATCCGGATGGAGATTCATCTAACGTCCACTATAAAATCGTCGACACAACCAACCCGGATGTTCATGTCGATGATGGGACGGTTGGGCATTCGGCCAGCGAGCAGAAGGCTGGTGCTAAAGCTGTCGGAAATTGGGGATGTGGCGGTGAAACTTACAGTGTTACGCTCGAAATCACCATCACCGACCGCAAGCAGAATATCAGCAATGCCAAACAGGTTACCATCCCCTGCGATGCAGCCAGCGTCATTCCGACTTATTCGCAAATCCTGGCAACCTACCCGGCCGGTACCCAAAAATGCGGCACCGACGTGGATATCACCGGAACGGACGGTGACAAATTGCAATTGTCGATCCGCAGCCTCAGCATCCAGGCGGGGGGCTTGACAATCAAGTGCTATGGCACAAAAGTCAATATGAAAGTCGAGGCAGAACTGGGCGGCACAACCTACAAGGCTGGCACTCTGCTAACCCTGGACAAGGATGGCAATTGGATCGAGGTTTCGAGCTGGGAATAACCTTCTCCCCAATTACAAATACAACAGGCGGCCTGGAGCCGCCTGTTTGTTTATCTGGAAGGCTTACTTTTCATTCTTGGTAATAACCGCCGCTCCGTACCCAACGACAGAAGCATAATCGCCGGTCACGTCGCCCGAGGTGGCATGCCGCAGCACCTGGACCGTATCCGCGCCCAGTTCGCGGCAGGCCCACAAGACGGCTGCCACGGCAGCGTGTCCGCAGGCGAAGCCTTTGCCGGTCCGTTCGGCCTCGAACACTCCTTCTGGCGAGAAAGCCTCGAACTGGCGCAGCATTTCGGCATCCAGTTGATTGGCAGTATCCTGAGCGAAGAAATGCGACAGGTCGGTGCTGGCTACCAGCAGGGCCTTACGTTCTCGCAGCACCCCGGCCAAAGCCTTTCCAAGCGTCTGTGCAACTTCCGGCTCCTGCGTGCGGACCATAAGAGGCAGCAGTTCGAATTCCGCCCCGAGAGCGCGCTGCAGGAAGGGCAGTTCGATTTCGAGCGAGTGCTCCGGGTCGTTGGCGACGGGGGTCAGGCCGTAACCAAGTTCGTCCTGAAGCTCAGCGTCAAGTTCAGAGAGGGCTTTTTTATCGATCGCGATTGGCCCAAGCGGGGTAGCGTACCCCTCGTGGGCCGAGGTCAGAAGCGGCTGGGAATAGGGGTGGTGCATGGGTGAGACCACGGCTACCAACTTGGGGGTCCGACCGCGAATCGCGGCGAAGGCATAGCCGGCGACGGGTCCTGAATAACGGTGTCCGGCATGCGGGGCGATCACGGCCAGCACTTGCCCGGGGATTTCGGGAAGTTCTGCGCGGTCCAGGTATTCATCCACCTGGCGGGCCAAATCTTCCGCGCGGCCTGCGTACCAGGTCCCGGCGATGGGGGAGGGGCGCAATGCGGCAATCAATGACATGGGAAGCTCCTTGTCAAAAACATTGTAGCACAGGCGCGAAAAGATCGTCGCATGCGACGACGGTCCGGGCTAAAAATGCGACAGAATGTGCTGGGTGGCTTTAAACGCCAGCGGCGGGAGCTCTGAACGCGGGAACCAGTTGGCTGCGTCGCTGTCGTCGCCGGGTTGCAGGTCTCCGCCCAGGATTTGGGCTGTATAGACGATGATGAAATCAGCCCCGCGCGGATGCTCGCGTCCGGCGACCACGTCCAGCAGGCGGATCACACGCACGCTCAGGCCGGTTTCCTCCAGACATTCGCGCTCGGCTGCCCGGGCCGGATCCTCGCCGGCATTGACGAAACCGGCTGGCAGGGTCCAGGAACCGCGGTAAGGCTGGTTGACGCGCCGTACCAACAAAACGCGGCCATCCTCTTCGATCAGGACGGCCGCAGCCACTTTCGGGTCTGCAAAATGGATCCAGCCGCAGGCCGGGCAGACCGGGCGCAGCAGTCCGAAGCGTTCAGCCTGGATCACAGGCGTGCCGCAGCGCGGACAGTAGTTTATTTCGTATTGCGCCATTTGCGGGCTGCGAGGTACTGCACCAGCCAGGTGGTGACGAGTCCCAGCACGACGAGGGCTGCCAGGGCGATCAGCCAGGCGCCGGGGATGGGTCTGTAAGCCGCGGGTTCAGCGGCCCGCGTGGGCTGGGCAAACTGGTTGCCGGATTCTTTCGGGGCAGCCAGCGCCGGCTGGGTGGCTTGAGGTGCTAATTGCTGCTGGTTGTCAAGTTGCGGGGTGGGGGTGGCCAGTCCCATCTCGACCGCGGGCGCGGCCGGGGCTTCGCTGGGACAATCAGGACCATCACAGCCGCCGCCGGATTGCGGGCGGGTGTTGTCGGAGGCAGCCGGCCCGCCGCCCAGGCCATATGCCGCAGGAGCGGCCGCCAACTGCCGGGCAGCCAACGGGGCGACCACATTGGTTGCAAGCGAAAACAACAGCAATATGCTTGCCAATACTGTGGCGAAGCGCAGCGCCGGAAACGAACGCGGCAAAGGCGGCTTCTGCCCAACCATTTGAGGTGAAAGGGTGAAATTACGCGGTGCGCGGCGGGATGGCAGCGCGCGTAAAACGGACCGGGTGCGGCGCAATTCTTCGAGCAGGCCACGCACTTCCGGATTCGATTCGATTTGTGATTCCAGGCGTGCAGAATCAACCGCGGACAGCTGCCCATCCAGATAGGCTGACAGTTGTTCGAGGTCCCGGAAGGAAGATTGTCTGCTCATGCTTGGCTCACATCTTCAAGACGAAAAGCAGCGGGTAAAAGTTCCCAGAAGCCCTGCAGGCATTCGCGTAACCGTAAACGCGCACGTGCCAGGCGACTCTTGATGGTTCCGAGGGGGACGCGTACGGCTTCCGAAACCTCGGTATATTCCAGGCCCTGCACGTCGACCAGCACCACCACGGTGCGGAAATCACTCGGCAAGTCATCCAGACAATGCTGAATGGCGTGTTCGAGATCGTCCAGCTCAACTTCTTCCTCGGGCGACAGGGACGAGTCAGCCAGCCAACGCGGGGCTTCCAGTTCGTCGCCGTCGTCGGTCTCAGGTTCGAGCGGGATGGTCGGACGGCGTTTCTTGCGGCGCAGTTCGTCATAACAGGCATTGGTGACCGTGCGCAGCAGCCAGGCTTTGAACGAGCCGCCGCGATAGCTTTTGATACTGCGGAAAGCCGAAAGGAAGGCTTCCTGCGTGGCGTCGGCAGCCTGGTCTTCGTCGCCGAGGATGCGCAGGGCAGTGTTGAAGAGCATGTCTTGATATTCCAGGACAAGCCGGTTGAAGGCGTCCAGGTCGCCGCGCTGTGCGTCTCGGATGAGGAGGGCTTCATCCATGGTTTTATGACTCCGGGGTCTGTTTGGTGAAAAAAGCGTCAATCCCAGCTATTATTTTACCGTCTTTTGTTCCAGAAGAGCCAAACTCCTCGCCAGACGAGCATGCCCAGGGCGGAAGTGACGCTCAGGACGACGGCGAAGATGGGGATGACGACCGTATTGAGTAAAATGGCACGCAGCAGGACCGCCAGCGGCCCGGCAAACAGCATGGCCAGCATCGGACGCCACAGCCAATGCGCTTCACCCGTAACCTGCGGGTCGAACAATCCCAGCCAGGGGGCAACCAGGTACCAGCTGACGGCCAGCGGAACCAGCGTGGTCAGCATGCGCGGAAGGAATGACAGGCTGGTCTCCCCGTGGGTGGCAAAACCGATCAGGGTGATGACGGTCAAGGCGAGCAGGTCACCCAGGATTAAAAATGTTCGTTTGGACATGCGCCGATTGTACATCAAATCATATCCTGGGGAGCAGGGATTGCATTTTGAGGTCCAATCCGGATAATATAAATAAGTGGAATCGACCAACATGGAGCCTGTAACATGTTAGAGATAAGTGAAAATCTGATCAGCCTCCTGGCCAAGCTCTGCGGGGGGGTGGCTATCTTTCTTCCTCTGGTCCAGTATCTGGGGGCAGAAAAGCGCTTAAACAAAAGCCCAGTGACTGGGCCAGCTTTTTACCTGCGTTGGCCGGTGATCATTTTGATGACGGCCGGATTTGTGATCGTGGCTGTTGTCCTGTGGAAACCAATTCCACTTCAGCTTTCAACGGTTAGCCGGTTCAGCCTGCTGGTAAGTGGAGCGTGCCTGTACTTTCCGGGTGTGGTTTTATATTTGTGGGGCTTTCTCACGCTGGGCAGGATGTTTGGGATCTCCAGCAGTTTTGGCGCCAGCGTATATCCAGATCATGAGCTGATCCAAGATGGACCGTACAAGTTCCTGCGCCATCCGATGTACCTGGGGGTTATCCTGGCCGGAGTGGGGGCTCTGCTGCTTTTCCGCACCTGGGCCATGCTGCTCTTTGCTCCAATGACGTTCTCGGTCGTCCTGCGGGCCAGACGTGAAGAAGTGGTTCTCAAACGAAAATTTGACCAAGCCTGGAAAGCCTATTGCCAGCGAGTCCCGGCCTGGTGGCCCAGGCGAAGTGGGAAATGATCCCTCAGAGGCCCCGCTGAACTGCCGGGGCATCTGAGGTGGTGTGAAATTTATGCGCTGGGTTCTTCCTTGCGCAGGGCCGGGAAGAGCAAGACATCGCGAATGGAATGTTTGTCGGTAAGGATCATGGTTAAACGGTCGACACCCATGCCGAAGCCGCCGTTGGGAGGCATGCCGTAACGCATGGCGCGCAGGTAATCCTCGTCCATCGGATGGCGCTCCTCGTCATCGGAGGCGTAGTCCCGTCCCATTTCGATGAAGCGCTGTTCCTGGTCGAGCGGATCGTTCAATTCGGTGAAGGCGTTGCACAGTTCGAAACCAGCCACATAACCTTCGAAACGTTCCACGGTCAGCGGGTCACCAGGTTTGGCTTTGGCCAGCGGCGAGATGTCGCGCGGATAGTCATACAGGAAGGTCGGCTGGATCAGGGTTGGTTCCAGGAATTCGCTCAACAGGTAATCGATCAGCTTGCCGCGTGTAGCCTCGGCCGGGACGTCCTTGCCGGTGGCCTTGATCGCCTTGGCCAGCGACCCGGCCTCCGGATGTTCGGCGATGTCGATCCCGCTGGTCTCGAGCAGCCCCTGGCGCATTTCCAGGCGCCGCCAGGGCGGGGTGAAGTCGAGCGCGTGGCCCTGGTAGGTGGTTTTATAACTGCCGCTGACTTCCTTGGCCACGTGGGACACCATTTGCTCGGTCAGTTCCATCACCTGCAGATAATCAGCGTAAGCCCAATAGAACTCAAGCTGGGTGAATTCGGGGTTGTGCTTGTAAGATACGCCCTCGTTGCGGAAGTCACGCCCGATCTCGTAGACGCGCTCCAGGTTGCCAACCAGCAAACGCTTGAGATATAGTTCGAAGGAGATGCGCAGGTACATGTCCTGGTCAAGCTCGTTGTGGTGGGTAACAAAGGGTTTGGCTGCCGCCCCGCCGTAGAGCGGCTGCAGAACGGGAGTCTCGACCTCCAGAAAGCCATGCTGATCGAGAAAGTCGCGCAGGCTGCGCACGATTTTGGCGCGCGTGCGAAAGACCTGACGTACCTCGGGATTGACCGCCAGATCTGCGTAACGCTGGCGGGCGCGCAGTTCCGAATCCTCCAGGGCGGCATGTCGCACGACCGTGCCGTCCTCAAGCGTTTCATCTTTGGCAGCCGGCAGCGGAGAAACAGCCTTGGCGAGCATCTTGAAATCCCCCACCAGCAGGGTTGGCTCGCCTGTACGCGTCCGCATCATGCTGCCGCTGGCCTGAATGAAGTCGCCCAGGTCAAATTTCTCGTTGAAGAAATCGATCTGTTCCTGGCCAAGCTCATTGACCCGGAAAAATAATTGGATGCGCCCACCGGCATCCTCGATGTGTGCGAAGGTCAGCTTGCCCATCGGCCGCACCGCGCGGATGCGTCCGGCCAGGGTCACTTTGACTTCCGCCGCCCCATCCTGCTTTTCTGCTTCATCGAACGCGGTAAGCGCCTGTTGGCTGGTGTGGGTTCGCTCGGCGCGGGTAGGATAGGGTTCATATCCTGCTTGCCGCAGTGCCTTGATTTTTTCGAGCCGGATTTTTTCAAGGGATGTGATTTCTGGCATGCTTAACCTTCCTTGGCACAAAAAAGCCCCGCGCGGCCTGTAGGTGTACAGGTGCGCGGGGCATGTATTCGAGCCCCTGTTTACTCGACCTTCACGATGCGGACTTTGAAAGATCCGCCGGGCGCTTCAACCTGCACTTCGTCGCCGACGCGATGATTGAGAATAGCTTTACCAATCGGAGATTCGTTTGAGATCTTTCCCTCGCGCGGGCTGGCTTCGGCTGCACCTACGATGATGTATTCTTCGTCATCCTTGGAACCATGTTCCCGAATGATTACTTTTGATCCAACCTGAATCAGGCCTTCCTTGCTTTTTCCGGTCTCCTCGATGACGCGAGCAGTTGCCAGGAGCATTTCCAGTTCCTGGATGCGGCCTTCCACAAAAGCCTGCTCGTTTTTAGCGGCTTCGTATTCAGCATTTTCGATCAGCTCACCGCCTTCCATGGCTTCATGAAGACGGTTAGCGACTTCCTGGCGCTTAACTGAACGCAGGTATTCCAGCTCCTCTTGGAGCTTTTGATAACCTTCCTTGGTCAGGAATGTCGTTGGCATGTTCGTTCCCTATTATATAGAATAAGCATCTCTGGGTCAGAGATGCATCTGTCCCCGTCCAGCTATCTTGACGGCGGGTTTAATATATCATGAATTGAGAGTCGAATCAAGCCCGTCTCGCGCCTGCCACAGTTGTACTCCCTTGGATGCCATCCAATAGTCCCTGATCAAAGCCCGCATCCGGCCTTCGCCCTCGAACAATATTCCAATTTGTGAGGCATAGGCAGCGATTCCATCCTGCCAGGCGCGTAAACCTTCCGGGGAGATCTTGAACTGTCGCGGTTTCATTTTTGAGGTGGCCGGTGCCAGCGCCTGTGGTTCATTCAACAGGTAAGGGATATCGGCGTAGTATAGCAAGGGACGCTGGAACTGCTCGACGGCCAGGCGTACCAGGACATGATCGACGTGTCCACCGATGGTCAAAGGGCAAACCAGGACGTCGTCTTTTTCCAGGCCGGAGGAGAGGTCCGTTGCGATCCGAGCCGGGAGTTTGGCCTCGGCCGGGTGGGGCGGGACGAAGACGTCCGTGTAAAGCGGTTCACTCTCAGGGGATAGCCGGTAAATGCAATCCGGCACGTCGAAGTATCGGGTCTTCGCAGCGACCATTTTCGCCGCTGCTTGATCCTCCTGCCGGCGGAAAGTGACCGCCTGCTCCGCGGAAGAGAAGCCCCATTCCTCGTGCAGCACATTGGCAAAATCTGAAAGTATCTGGGGCTGGGGGAAGCCACACACAACCGTCCAGATTTCAACAGGGGTACCCTGGCGGGCCTGCTCCCAGATCAAACCGCCGCAGGAGAGCACGGCGTCATCCAGGTGTGGGGAAATGTAAATCCAGCGCATGCTGCAATTGTAGCAGAAAGACCCCAGAAGAAAATTCTTTTGGGGCCTTTCGAAATTGAGTGACAAGATTGGGTTATTTGCGGCTCATGGCGTCCATGACGGCCACGGCAGCGATCTGGACGATGTCATTGACCTCGTCACCGGTCTGCATTACGTGGATCGGAGCGCCCATGCCAAGCAGGATCGGGCCGATGGCCTTGGCCTTGCCCAACCGCGCCAGCAGCTTGTAGGCAATGTTGGCCGATTCGAGCGAGGGGAAGACCAGCACGTTCGCATCCCTGACCTGGCTGAATGGATAACGTTCGTCGGCGATTTCGGAGACGATGGCGGTGTCGGCCTGCATCTCGCCGTCGACCACAAAGTCGCAGCGCGCTTTGGTCAGTTCGACCGCCTTGCGCACTTTGTCAGACAGAGGATGCGGTGTGGAGCCAAAGTTCGAGAAGGACAGGAAAGCCACGCGCGGTTCGAGTTCCAGCTTGCGAGCAAAATCAGCCGCCAGGCAGGCAATCTCGGACAGATCCTCCGCTGTCGGGTCGATGTTGACCGTTGCGTCGGTGAACAGGTAAACCCGGTCGTTCACGATGATCAGGTACACACCCGCAGCGCGCGCAGCACCCTCGGCGGTGTGATGGATTTGCAGTGCCGGGCGGATTACTTCGGGATATTCGTAGGTCAGGCCGGATACAAAGGCCTCAGCATCACCCATCTTGACCATCAGCGGGCCGAAGATGTTGGGTTCCTTGACGCGCTTGACGGCCTGTTGCATGGTCAGCCCCTTGCGGTCGCGCATTTCGTAATACGTCTCAGCATATTTGCCGATCTTGCTGAAATTGGCGGGGTCGACCATTTCGGGGCAGCAGTCCAGGCCGAGATTTTTGATATGTTCCTCGATCACCGCTGGGCGACCGACCAGAACCGGGACACCAATGCCCTCGTCTTTGATCAGAGCCGCGGCGCGGATGACCTTGGGCTCCTCGCCCTCGGCAAAGACGATGCGCTTTTTGCCGCCGCTGGCGCGCGCTTTGTTCATGATAAAGTAACGCACCTGTTCGCCCTTGCCCAGGCGGTAGGCCAGTTGCTCGCGGTATTGATCGATATCGATTTCCTTACGGGCCACACCGGTCTTCATGGCAGTTTCGGCTACGGCTGGAGCTTCCCAGAGCAGGACGCGCGGGTCAAGCGGTTTGGGGATGATGTATTCTTGCCCGAACTTCATGCTTTCGACACCGTAAGCGCGTAAGACCGAGTCGGGTACGTCCTCACGCGCCAGATTGGCCAGCGCCTGTGAGGCAGCAAATTTCATATCATCATTGATGGCTTTGGCGCGAACGTCAAGTGCGCCGCGAAAGATGAAGGGGAAGCCCAGGACGTTATTAACCTGGTTGTTGTAGTCAGAGCGACCGGTCGCGATGATTGCGTCGGGACGGGCCTCGCGCGCCACTTCCGGCCTGATCTCGGGATCCGGGTTGGCCATGGCGAAGATGATCGGTTGGTCTGCCATGGTCTTGACCATGGCGGGGGTCAGCACGTCGGCAACCGACAGGCCGTAGAACACGTCCGCACCACGCACGGCATCAGCCAGCGTGCGGGCATCGGTCTCGACCAGGAAGCGCTCCTTGTACTTGTTAAGGCCTTCCTTCCGGCCCTGGTAAACCACACCGCGGCTGTCGACCAGCATGATGTTCGCGCGTTTTACGCCCCACCGAATGGCCAGTTCCGCGCAGGAAATGGCCGCGGCACCCGCGCCGGAAATCACGATGCGAATTTCACTATGTTTCTTACCGACCAGTTCCAATGCGTTAGCCAATCCAGCTGAAGAGATGATAGCCGTACCGTGCTGGTCATCATGGAACACCGGGATGTCGAGCATCCCTTTGAGCGTTTCTTCGATATAGAAACATTCAGGGGCTTTGATATCTTCAAGATTGATGCCCCCGAAGGTGGGCGAGATGGCGGCCACGACTTTGATGATCTCATCCGGATCATGCGAATTGACCTCGATATCGAACACATCAATATCCGCAAACTTTTTAAAGAGAACGCCCTTGCCTTCCATCACTGGTTTGGATGCCAGCGCGCCGCGGTCCCCGAGGCCGAGGATCGCCGTACCATTCGTGATCACAGCTACCAAGTTGCCCTTGGAAGTGTATTCGTAAGCCAATTTAGGATCTTTCTCGATCTCAAGAACAGGTATTGCCACTCCTGGCGTATATGCCAGGCCCAGATCTCGCTGGGTGTCCATAGGCTTGGTGGGAACAACCTCAATCTTACCGGGCTTCCCGTTCAGGTGGTGATATTCCAGAGCGTCTTCGCGCGTAATCTTGCTCATAAGGCCTCCTAACTGTTTGGTGTGACTGGTGACGGGACGTTACCGGTCCGGTCACTCACCTGGATTATGTCACAACTCCAAAGACCGGGATAGTCTCTTTTGTCATCTATTCAGGCGATATCTGCCAGATTTTACCCGGCTAATAGTACTTACCCCGGCTCGACAAAAAAGTTGTGATTAAAAAGAATGATTAAGGTAATTTTCATGTATAATATTCAGTAATCCTTGAAAAGGATTATGGTTCAGTTAATTTTCTGCCGCGAATGAAGTCAAAGCGGCCATGGCTTGTAAACGGATCTCTAGGAAAAATTAGGGTACGCCCTCAATCCTGTTTTCAGTAGTTCGGTTGGGGAATCCGTCATTTTGCTTGGTTGACGGACCTTGATGCGCAAAGTCAGGAAAGCGCTTAACGACCAAGACACTGGCTAACCCGTGCACCTCAAGTGCCCTGCGGTGACAACGTTTGTCGCCGTCTTTCGCTTATCTACCGAACCTGCGTTGGCAGGAATTGATTAGACAGGCGTATCAAACCTAAGAATCATACACAGCCGTGGCCACAGGCAGGACTGCGGCTGTGTGTGTTTAAATGTATAAGATAACGGCGATCGAGGTGCAGAAGCACAACCCGCAACGGGTTAATATTTATCTGGATGGCGATTTCGCCTTCGGTCTGACCAGGATCGTGGCTGGTTGGCTGCACACCGGACAAACCATCAGTGATGAAAAGATTGCCCAATTAAAAACGAAGATTCTCGTGAAACGGCCTACGTGCGGGCGCTAAACTTCCTGAGTTATCGTGCCCGCTCTGAGGCTGAAATCCGGCAAAACCTCCGCAAGCACGACGTGCCGGAGGAAGTGATTGATGAAACGCTCGAGCGTCTGCGCCAGAACGGTTTTGCGAATGACGAACAATTTGCCCGAGCCTGGGTCGAGAACCGCAACACCTTTCGCCCGCGCAGCAAACGTGCCCTGGCCGTAGAACTGCGTCGGAAAGGCTTGACCGATCAGGTCATTCACACCGTGCTCGAACAAAATGTGGATGACGAAACGCTGGCTTATCAGGCCGGTCAACCAAAGGCGCGTAAGTTGCAAGCACTGGAGTGGCAGGATTTCCGTAAAAAGCTAAGCGGATTTCTAGCCCGGCGTGGATTTGCATATGCTGTGATTGCCCCGACTGTTTCGAAACTCTGGGGCGAACTGCACACAGCAGGTAGTAATAAACATCTTTACGATGACGAGGAAATATTATGAGCCCGTTTTTCTATATTGTTGATGGAATAATCCTGATCGTTGGTATTGTGCTGGGTTATTTCTTCCATCGCTATCAAAGTGACAAAGCCCTGCGCAACCAGCAGGAAAAAGCCGAAAGTATTCTGAAAGGCGCCAGCGAACAGGCCCGGCTGATCGAAGTCCAGGCCCGGGACCAGGCTTTGAAGATCGTTCAGGTGGCCGAGCAAGAAAACAAAGAGCGCCGACTCGAACTCAGCCGGGAGGGGGAACGTCTCGATAAACGTCGCAGCGATTTGGACAGTCGCGCCGATCGCCAGGAACAACGGGAACAGGTACTCAATAAACGCCAGTCAGCAATCGACCGCCGTGCGAACGAGATCGAAAAACTCCATGAAAGTCATTTGGAGAAGCTCGAGCAGATCTCGCAAATGACCCAGGATGAGGCCAAGAAAGAACTGTTCGAAGCAGTCGAAAAAGAAGCACGGGCCGATATGGCGCGTATCATCCGCCAGATCGAAGCTGAAGCCCGGGAAGAAGGCGAGAAGCGCGCCCGCAAGCTGATTGCCGATGCGATCCAGCGTGTGGCTTCGGAGCATGTGGCCGAGGTGACCAGTTCGGTCGTGCCGTTGCCCAATGAGGAGATGAAGGGACGAATTGTCGGTCGCAACGGACGCAACATCCGCGCCTTTGAGCAGGCTGCGGGCGTGGACGTGATCGTCGATGACACCCCCGAATCCGTGACCGTTTCCTGTTTCGACTCGGTCCGCCGCGAAATAGGCCGGCGTGCCCTGACGCGTTTGACGGTGGATGGCCGTATCCATCCGGCGCATATCGAGAAAGTCATCGAAGACGAGACCAAGGCGGTCGAGAAGATCATGAACGAAGCCGGCGAACAGGCTGCTTACGATGCTGGCATTGCTGGCTTGCATCCCGAAGTGCTGCGTATGATGGGTCGCCTCAAGTTCCGCACCTCCTACGGGCAGAACCAGCTTTCCCACGCCGTGGAAGTCTCAAAACTGGCGGGGATCCTGGCGGCCGAATTAGGCGCCAACGTGGAAATTTCCAAGTTAGGTGGATTCCTGCACGATATCGGCAAAGCCATGGATCACAACCAGGAAGGCACGCACGCCGGATTGGGGGCGGAGTTCTGCCAGCGCTATGGTGTCAACCCGCAGGTGGTCAATGCGATCGCCTCGCACCACCACGAGGTGGAGCAGGAATTGGTCGAGGCCGTAATTGCCGAGGCTGCGGATGCGATCTCCGGCGCGCGCCCCGGCGCCCGCCGCGAAGACCTGGAAGCCTATATCAAGCGCATCCGCTCATTGGAAGAGATGGCGATGTCATTCAAGGGTGTGCAGCAGGCCTTTGCCATCCAGGCCGGGCGTGAAGTGCGCATCATCGTCCGCCCGGAGGAGATCGACGATCTTGAATCCACCCGCCTGGCACGCGATATCGCCAAGAAGATCGAGGAGACCATGCAGTACCCCGGTCAGATCAAGGTGACCGTCATCCGCGAAACGCGGGCTGTGGATTACGCAAAATAAGTGCCAAAGGGCGCGACTTGGTCGCGCCCTTTTTTGATTCAATCGTGCGTATGGTATTAAAGGACTAACTATATGTAGACAGCCTCAAAATATAATCACGCGTGATTTTCAATGGGATAAAACCAAAGACGCCAAATGAGAAGTCAATCAAGGACCAAAACAGCGGAATTCCACGCATGATTCCAAAAACGATCCCCCATGGAATGATAAGCATGCAGGCAATCATTCCGAACTCGATGACCCAGAGATTTTTGACTGGGTCGCGTAATGGTCCGATAAAAGCAATCGCTATCACAATGTGCGCAAAAGCCAGCCAATCTGTACCGTATAACATGAAGGGATAGACTTGGGCTGTCGTGTTGATCCCCGAAAACACGAATTCAATCCAGCGGGTAATTGCGGGCCATATGGCTGCCATCCACGTGCCACTCCCAAAGATGAGCTTCAGGATATGAATCTCCCATACAAGCGGGATGGCGGTAATTCCGGCTATAGTTAAAATTGTGATGTAAAAAGTGATCAAAAGGCGAATACGCTTACGTATTGTAACTTCTCCCATGCGATCCTCCCGGGCCAAATTTGATTTGTATCAGTCTAGCATTGGCTCTCAGAAGGTTGGCTATCAAGCCACTCTCAGGAACTATCACAACATGTTCAATGATAGAGCTAAAGCTGTATCACTGTTGGCTTCAAGCTTAATTCGTCGATCAGTTCATTCAACTCTTCATCCGTCAAGCGTCTCCCCTTCCCGGCATAGGCTGTCAGAGCGGCTTCGAGCATGTTCGTCCCGAACGAGCGGCCTTCATAACGCGGGGTGGTGGTGATGACGGTTTTGACGCCGCGCTGGCGCAGCAACTCGATATTGTCTTCGGTGGTGGTATTGGTCAGCACCGTCTTGCCGGACAGACCTTGCGGCATGTATTTACGCATGAACAGAAAATCCCCGGCCAGCAGGTCGGAGCCCGCGAAATATTTGGTGTATTTTGGCTTCTGCTCAGCCCCGCCGCTGCCGTAGAAGATCATGCTCATCGGGAAGTAGCTGACGATCGGCAGCATGATCCGTGCCACGCGCTTGAAATTTTTGACCCCGTAGATCGGCAGCGGGATCCCCAGTCCGACCATTAAATCCCCGATTACCAGCCGATCCGAGACTTCCTCGACCGCCTGGGCTAAGCCGACCCGATCCGCCGCCATGGGGATAAAGGCCTGGTGGTAGTGCGGCATTCCACCAAGTTGGGGCGCGGCCAGTTCGAAGACGCGCCGTTCGAGGGTATGCTTCAGCCCGCGACCATCGCACAGGGGTGTTTGGGTCACGCCTTCGACCAATTTCAGCGCGGCCCGTAGGGGGTATTCACGCTCGTCCAGCCGCAGGTACAGGTCCACGCCGCCGACGCCGAAAGCCTGCACCTTACCGTCCAGTTCGAGATAGAGCTGCCGGGCTTTCTCGATATCGCCGTCCGTGCCAAGCCGTTCGACCAGGATTTCTTCGTCTTTGAATTTAACCGTTACACGTTTATCGCGATCGGAACTCCCCAGGCTGATGCTGACTGCTCGTTTCATATCTCCTCCAAATTTTTTCATTTGTACGGCGACGGATGGCTCATGAAAAATCTTTCCCCATCATTCCGCTACAAACGGATTCGAGCGCTTCTGCTCGCCGACTGTCGTCTCCGGGCCGTGACCTGAAAGCAAACGCGTTTCGTCGGGCAGGCTGAAGACCTGGGTGCGGATGCTGTTCACTAGTTGCTCCCAGCTTCCACCGGGTAGATCCGTGCGGCCGACCGAGCCCTGGAAGATCAAGTCGCCGCAAAACAGCAAGCTGTCTTGCGCAACATAAAAGATGCAGTGGCCGGGGGTATGTCCCGGCGTATGACGCACCTCGAACTGAACCTGGCCCAGCTGCATGCGCATGCCATGTACCAGGTCGATGGTCGGTTCCGGGCCGGGATCGATGCGCAGGCCGAATAACGGGGCTCCGCCTTCCGCGCGCCAGAGCGTATGGTCAGCCGGGTGCAGGGCGACCAGCGGCAGTGGGTTGAGCGCATCCGCGATGGCTCCCGCGCCGCCGATGTGGTCGAAGTGGGCGTGCGTGTACCACAGGTGGGCGATGCGCCAGCCGCGTTCCTGAGCGGCGGCCAGGATGAGATCGCCATCCCAGGCGGGGTCGATCACCACCGCCTCGCCGCTTTGGGGATCAGCCACCAGGTAGGCGTTGGTCTGGGCCGGACCGAGGGTCAAGGAAACGATTTCGAGCATATGTCACTCCTGGCTGGGGACGTTCCGCGCTTGGCTCAAGCTTTTGCGCGGGACGAACGAGAGCGTCAACAAGATCGTTATAGCGATGGCGGCAATACTGACCGGGTATACCAAGCTTGGATCCTGCGTGTAGAGCAGGCCGGCCAGCGGCGGGGCCAGCATGATGGTCAGGCCGTTAACCGTTTCGGCGATGCCGTAAGCCAGTCCCATTTGAGCCTCATGGATCAATGGACGGATTAGGGCCGAAGCCAATGGTTTGGCGGCGCGATAACCGCCGAGCGTGAAGTAGCCCAGCGCGAAGAACGGCAGGGCGCCTTCACGCCAGATCAGGAAGGCGAAAAACCCCACTCCAAGTTGTGCCAGCACGAATCCCAGGCGGACGTTGATCAGTCCGAGCAGGACGGTCAGCAGGGCATTCCCGAAGGCACCGGCCGTACCCAATAAGCCGATCTGACTTAGGGAGAGGCCGCGTACGTCTTCGAGGAATTTAGGCGAAAGCGGCTGGGGCAGATACAAGGCGAACATCACTACAAAGAACAGCACCAAAAAGCCAATGTAACGCCGGTTGGTCCGCAGGCTGGCCGGGGGCGTGGCCGGGTCGTGCGCATCGACCGGCTGCGGCCGCAGGAAAAAAATGATCACGGTCGAAAAGATGAAAATGACGGCTGCCAGCACATAGACGGTCTTCAGACCGTACAGATCTCCGATCCAACCGCCCAGGAAGGGACCGGCGATCGAACCTGCATTGAAGGTGGCTGAGATAAAAGTCAGTGCGCGCCCGACTGGCCAGGTCCCGCGCGCGGCGGTGGCGTAGCTGCTCAGTGGGGCGGCGACGAAGGCTGTCAGGCCGTAGAGCAACAACCCGGCCACAAAGGAGGGCAGCGTGTTGGCCAATGCCATCATCCAGGCTGCGACCGCACCCAGTACCCAGGCGGAGATCAGCAGCGGACGGCGTCCGAATCTGTCTGCCAGGAAACCAGCCGGGACATGCGCGGCAGTCATCGCCAGTCCAGCCAAACCGAGGATAGCCCCGATGGCCAGTGGATCCGCGCCGAGCTGCTGTAAATAGATCGGTTGGAAGATGAAGAACATCCCTTCGCCAATGCCCCAGGTGAAGAGCGAGAAAGCAATGATGATCAGGCATGGTTTCATTTTTTGTTAACAGTTTAATTGATAGACGATAATTGTGGGGCTAAGAAATTCTATCTTCAGATTATTTTCAGGTTTGAATTCTTTTATCATTAAAATACTGATTTACCGAATTCGTCAATGTCAAGGTCGATTATTGAGTTCTTTGGCAAATCGTTATTGAAGCTACTTAAGATGATATAGTCTGGTTTATCAGCTATTTTCACCGATTTTTGTGCAATAAATGGAAAAATCCACCCATTATTTAGATCTGTAGAAGAATTAAAAACCTTTTGCAAAGGTCGAATCTCTCGGTAAATTTTGAATATACTTAGCGGCCTGGGAACGAGTATCCGAATGTAGTAAATGATAAAGTTCTATGTTTTGATATATGCCATAAGAAATTGTTATCAATAAAAAAATTGTGACCACCATTTTAAAAAGAGCATTGTGAAATTCCAACGCCCTAGAGATTCCCCATCCGGCTACTACAACAACAATTGGTAGTAGGAGTATCCAGTAACGAATAGCTAAAGACGTGTTGAAATACAAATAAAAACAAAGAATAGTAAGGACAAAAGACAATAAGACTTTTTGTTTATTGATTATTACAAATAATGTCGATATACAAAAAATTATGACAATGAAAGCATTTGATGCTTCTGTTAGACTTGAAAAAAAATATACCCAGGTTGAACTTTGCCAAAGGGGTGACTTAAGGAGGCTTAAGCCGATGCTTCGTACGCGAAGGATTTTAGAAACGATGAAGGAAGAAACAAAATAGAAGGGGTCGTCACAAGGAATACAACCAGGCTTACTACGCAAGTTATTGCCAGGGATAAAATGAAACGAGTTCTTGTTGATTCTTCGGATTGTCGTATTTGAATGAAATGGAACGCTATAGGTATTATTGCGAATCCACCCGTATATTTTGTCCCAATGAGCATCCCAAATGAAATTCCTAGTATGATATAACTCCACACCTTGGAATTCGCGGTTGTTTTTAAGCTGATTAAGATACATACCACCAACCAAAAAGAAGTTGCAACATCGGTTGTCGCCAATGATGAATTTCTAACATGGTAGATAGATATAGCTAGTAAGCCAGCTGAAATCAATCCCGTAAGTTGATTGTGAACCTTTTTTCCGAGGAAATAGGTCATCAATACAGCTAAGGTGCCGTAAACTATCGAAATCAGCCTTCCTATGATGAAGAAAGACGCATCATATAGGTTTTCGGGTAATTTCGTTTTGTTGTTTCGAATGGGTAGCGTTATCAAACCCAATGTATAGTGCATGGCTGTTGGGTATCTAAGATCACCAATAATGGGTTGTTTTTGCAGATTTTTCGCCACTAGAATGATTTTGTATTCATCCGGGTGATAAAATGCATTATTGACATAAGGATCGAAGTAGGACAATCCCCATGAAACTCCTTGTAATCGGGTCAATCCTGCGAACAAGAGAACAATGACGAGTACTAATCGATGAGAATTCCTATTGAACATTAAATTCTCTTTTCAATGTCCTTAACGAATTTGGT
Organism: uncultured Chloroflexia bacterium; assembly: GCA_963790075.1. GTDB lineage: Bacteria > Chloroflexota > Anaerolineae > Anaerolineales > Villigracilaceae > CAYOUV01. Next base: position 12,169 of record CAWBNG010000005.1, on the reverse strand, counting down.
AGCTGCCTGGAAGACCTTCTCGCGCGGCGGTTCGCGGGGGATGACGTGCCCGCTGCCCTCGACCCAAAGCATTTGTTTGTCGGGCGTACCCAGTTCGGCATAGATCTTTTCCATGCTCCCCGGTGGAACGTAGGTGTCGTTTTTCGAGTGCACCAGCATGACTGGCACCTCCACCTCAGGCAGCGCGGCGCGCATGGCGCCCAGCAACTTGTTCAGTTCGCCAATCGAGCGCACCGGGTTTTGGGGATAGGAAACGTGCACGGCGTAAGCTTCTTTGTCGAACCAGCCTGTCCCGGGCGGATCCTTGCTCTTGGGCATGTAGCGCATGAACAGGCTGAGCCAACCGATCAGGCGCAGGCGCGGGTCATCTGGCAGCGCGTAGGGCGTGGACATGGCAACTACGCCGGCGACCTGCAGGCGGGTGGACATCAGCAGCGACAGGACGCCGCCCATCGACAGTCCGACCAGGAAGATGCGTTTGGTTGTTCCGCGTAAAAGATTGAAACCATCCTCGACCGAGGCGGTCCAGTCGCTGCAGCGCGCGCGGATCATATCCTCCGGCTGGGTGGCGTGTCCTGCCAGACGGAGGCCCAGGATACTGAAGCCCTGTTCGGCCAAATACTCGCCCATCCAGCGCATCTCTTTTGGCGTGCCGGTAAAGCCGTGGATCAGCAGGCAGCCGGTCTCCCCGCCTGGAAAGAAAAATGGTTCAGCAGTGGGAATGATTTGTGACATAGAAAAATTTTAGCGCATCCAAGCCGGACCGAGTCTGGCAATCTCATGGTAAATCGGGCAATCGTCGTCGTGCGCGCCGGGCAGGTAGCCGGTACTGAGCAGGAATTCGCCGACGATCTCACCGCCGGTAAAGACGAAATTCTTTTTGAATAACTTGGTCCAGGCTTGCTTATCGCGTGGATGGTGAGCCTCCAGCCAGTTTTTGAAGGAGCCGAATTCCCGGCGTAGTTTCAGGATGCGATGCGCGTTCTCGATGGCCGCATTGACTTTGAGCCGGTTGCGGATGATGCCGGCGTCGGACAGCAGGCGCGCGCGGTCGGACTCCCCGTAGCCGGCCACCCTATCCAGGTCGAAGGCGTCGTAGGCGCGGCGGAAGTTGTCCTGCTTCTTGAGGATGGTCAGCCAGGACAATCCCGCCTGATTGATCTCGAGCACCAGGCGCTCGAAGAGCAGGTTATCGTCGTTGAGCGGGAACCCATATTCGTGATCGTGGTAGCGATGGTTATATTCGTCCTCGGGGTGTTCGCGGACATACTGGCAATAGCTTGTCATCAAGAATTAATTTTATAACTGAACCGCGTCATCTTCTCTGTTTTCGAGGTTTTTAGCGTGCGCGATTGACCACCAAAGGAAATAAAGGTTTAGAGAAAGACCGGTCAGGCCAAAGGCAAAGTTTAGTAAACTCGTCATATTTGCAGGTAAGAGCATCAGACTGATTAGTAAGGCTAAAATGAAAGTAACAAACTTTATCAATGGTGGTAAGAATATCCAGGCACGAAAACCATATACAGGTAAGTTGTCGTGACAGGAGAGATAGGCAAACACCGGGATCATGATCATTGCGGTTGACAGGTGAGAGTGCCAGGATATTGCATTAGTGGCTGCAAGCGCGCCAAGCATTGCTATCATAAATTGCGAGGATGTAAATATGATGGGTCGCCGCCACATGTACAAGGCAGCGATAACTGTAATTACCAACCCAGTAAACGCCAACACCCAACTTAGGTTTTTGGGGATGAAAAAGCTAAGATTCAAGCCCAGCATTCGCCAGTTCATCATAATTTCTGGACCATTTGTAGGCAATCCACCAACATACCCGATCCAGAGAGAGACCAGACCTGCGATTCCGTCAAACCCTGCCAAAATAAAAGAACTTGCTATTATTCCAGTAGTAGAAATTATGAACCCTGTCAATGCCTTAAAAGAATGCTGTATGAGAAGGATTGGGAGAATCAAGACCAAAAGCTGTGGTTTGAGTAGCAGTCCTCCCAACCATATACCTGCTTTTATAGGCTTATCTGTTATTGCAGCTCGTAAAAATTCCCCAGTACATATCATCAGCCAGGTGTTGATCTGTCCAAAGTAAAAGTTCAAGAAAACGGGTAGGGAAAATAAAAGTAAAAACAAAATGTGTTTATCCGGGAACCCATTTCCCATTTGTTTTATAAGAAAGTAAATATATAGAATGGCAATGGCAAGATTGATAATCGACCAGATCCAATAGCCGAGATTTGGTTTCAATAAAGAGAACAGTTGAAACGGTGTGATGAAAATTGGAAGATAGGGAACTGGAACCGTGACAAAGGATGAAAGGGCTGTCTCCGGAAAAAGTGTCCTTTGGATCTGAGATAAAAGATCCAGGTTATATACACTGGCATAACCTGCTGTCCTTGCGACATGACCGGCACTCCAGAATGCACAGAAATCAATGGCAAGGTTCCCGCACATATTTTTCCATATTATGTCGAGCAGGATTTGGGCTATGTAGAAAATTAAAAGCGCTAATATGCCCAGGTTTTCCCACTCCCGGCCTTCAATTTTTGAAAAGGTAAAAGATGTTCTTTGGTCATTTGTCTTCTGTCGTTTTCTCGAATTGGCTAAGAAATTTTCCGACAATATGTTCATTGATTGTTTCCAACCCGTATATGCGAAAAAATTCCTGTGGGTTCGATCTTGAGAAATCCATGTTTAGGTTTGCAGGAACGCGTCGAGATGGGCCAGGGCCTCAGGCAGATTGGAACGCGCATACCCCAGACGGAAGTGGTCTCCAGGATGGTCGTAGGTCGTTCCAGGCAGCAAGAGAACTCCAGTCGCCTTAACCAGCGTATCGCAGAACTCTTCCACCTCGCCGGCCAGCAGTTTGGGGAAGGCAATCGGTCCCGCCTTGGGACGCTGCCACTCGAAACGCTCTGGGTGGCTGGCAAAGAAGCTATCCAGCAATTCGAGATTGCCGGCGATGATCCCAAGGTTGCGTGCCGCCAGCTTTTCGCGATGGCGCAATGCCAGCTCGGCCAGGAACTCGCTGGGGGCGCTGTTGCAGATGGTGGTGTAATCCTTTAGTGCCGCCATCTTCTGAAAAACTTCAGAATTCTGTGTGGCGATCCAACCGATACGCAGCCCGGCCAGCCCGTAAGTCTTGGACATGACTCCCAGCGAGATGGCCGTAGCGTTGATATCACAGGCGGCTGGCAGGCGGTCAGCGGGATCGTATTCCAATTCGCGGTAGACCTCGTCGCTGAAGAGCAGCAGGTTGCGTTCCTGCGCCATTGCGTTGAGCGCAGTGAAATCGTCCTGCGGCATCAGGTAGCCGGTCGGATTGTGCGGTGTGTTAACGACGATGGCGCGCGTTTCAGGGCGGATCAACCGATTGAGTTCGTCCAGGTCGAGAGCCCAGTTGTTTTCAGCACGCGCCTCCCAAAGGCTGACCCTGGCGCCGAGGCTTTTGGCCACTTCGCTCAGCGACTGGTAGCACGGCCAGTGGACGATGAGGTGGTCGCCGGGTTGGAGCGTGGCCTGCATGAACAGGAAGATAGCTTCCTCTGCCCCGCTGTGGACCAGTACCTGCTCCGGCTGGATGCCGCTGTAAATGCGGCTGATTTCCCCCCGCAGCGAGGGCGATCCCTGCGATTCGGTGTAGCCCAGCCAGTGGCGCTGGAAGGCCTCTTCCGCGCCGGGTTCGAGCGCCAGCAGGTCGCGGATGGAGAGCGACTTGCAGTCCGAACTGCACAGCAGGTATTGCACGCTGAACTCGTATTGGGCGAAGTAGCGTTCGAGTTTGAAGGGGGAGAGTTGCATTTATCCCACGATTCGGATTTCACGTGGCATGTCGCTCAGGCTTTGGGCGCCCTCCGGCGTGATGACCACGTTATCCTCGATGCGCACGCCATTGCGATCGGGCAGATAGATACCCGGCTCGACCGTGAAGGTCATGCCCGGCTCTAAAATTTGCGGGTTGTCGCCGCGGATGTAGGGCTCCTCGTGGGGTTCCATCCCAATCCCGTGACCGGTGCGGTGCGTAAAGTAATGGCCGTATCCAGCTTTCTCGATCACTTCCCGGGCGGCCCGATCCACTTCGGCACAGGCGAGGCCAGGTCCGGCAGTGGCGCGTCCCGCGGCATTGGCCTGCTGCACGATCTGATGAATTTTCTCGTATTCGGCCTCCACCTGGCTGATGGCAAAAGTGCGCGTCAGGTCGGAAATGTAGCCGTCCACGGTGGCTCCCCAATCGATCACGAGTAAATCGCCCGCTTGAAGCTTGCGCGCGCTCGGGCTGGCGTGCGGATTGGCCGAATTCGGCCCGCCGGAGACGATCGGCGAAAATGGCAATTCCGGCTCCGAGCCGTGCTTAAGCAACTGAATCACAAGTTCAGCCGCCAGTTCCTTTTCGGTCATGCCGATCTTGATCAGCGGCAGGGTCGCCTCGAGGGCGGCTTGGGCCGCCTTGACTGCCCTGCGCATAGCTTCGATTTCGGCACGATCCTTCCTCAGGCGCAGGTTGCCGAGCAGCTCGCCTGCATCCGGGAAGTCGGCCTTGGGCGCGCCGAGCTTGATATAGCGGAATTCCAACAGTCGCATGGCGCGCGGTTCGACGCCGATGCGTTTGGCGTCCAATCCCAGCGCCTGGGCGGCTTTGCGGAAAGCTTCGTCCCATTCGGATGGGTTTTCCCCGTATGGAAATGCTGCTACAGGATAAGGCATCTGTTCTACCTTGCGCAGTTCCAATTCAGGCAGAACAATGGCCGGCTCATGATCGGAAGCAACAATTAATACAACTGGTCGTTCCATCAGATGGAAGTGCAGGCCAGTTAGATAGGTCAGGGTGGGACCGGGATTGAGCGCCACGGCATCCAGACCGGAAGTCCGGAGCGAAGTAACGAGCTTTTCAAGGCGGGAGGCGGTCATTAGGAAACTCCTTGTGTGATATTCCTAATCATAAATCAGTTTGCTTGAAACGCAAAACGTTATAATCAATCTATGCGGAATTCTCGAATCCTATCTGGGCTCTTAGGCTTGCTTTTGATCGGCTGGACTGCTTTTGTGTTAGCCGCCTTCTATGTTGTTCAAAAACCACTTGCTTTGCAGGTGGCCAGTGGCCTGCTGAAAGTATTCTCGGCGTTGATCATTACCTGTATGCTTTTGTTGAACGCTATCGTGGTTGGCAAGCTCACCATCCACTATACACTCCAAAAAACACTCAAAGGCATAACGGCCCTGGTTTTGGCTGGCGGTCTTGGTTTTGGAGAATTGGGATTGCTTGGTTTTAGCCTGGCCGTTATCGGGGTTGCAAAACCAGTGGTCCTTTTCGGAATTCAAATCCTATTGTTGGCTGAATTTTTTTGGCGCGGTTTGTGGCGGGATACCTTATCGGAGCTCAGAGACCTGGTCGAACAAATTCGCGTCTCTGCGAGTAAGATTCCGGCATGGATGCGCTGGGCTGCATTTCTAGCTTTAATCCTGACCTTCTTGATGACCCTTTTACCGCCAGTTGAGTCGTTTGACGCGCTCCTATATCATCTTGCTACTCCGGCTTTGTGGCTCAGGGATGGGGGATTGAGAGCCTATAATAATCCTCCATATTGGTTTCCTGATTTAGTGGAAGGGGCCTATGTGTGGGGAGTGGGACTCGGTTTGGATATCGTTCCTCAGCAGATTCATTTTTTATGGACAATATTTGCTGTATTCCTTTTGTGGGATTGGACGAGGAGACTTTGGGGAGATTTGACGGCCTGGTGGGTTTTGATGCTGTTGGTTTCTATGCCATCCCTGCCATTGCTGGCAGCTTGGGCATATACCGATATGGCGCTGACATTTTTCAGTGTGGCTATGCTTTATTCGCTTTGGGAGGGTCATGTGGGGCAAGACCTGCGTTGGTGGCGTCTGGCGGCGGTCTTTGCCGGGATGGCTATGGGCGTGAAATATACGAGTGTGATCGTTTGTTTGACTGCGGTATTGCTTATCTCAATCTGGATGTTTCATGCTAGGCAAAAATGGATCACGGAACTGTTTCGTTTTTGTTTGATCGCTATCCTTGTTGGAGGGGTGTGGTACCTCCGCAACTGGCTGTGGATGGGGAACCCATTTTACCCATTTGTGTTTGCTGGTCGATATTGGGATAGTTATCGATCAGCTTTATATGCCGGGGCAGGTACTGGTTCTGGTTGGAATGCGTTGGCTTTGATCACACTTCCCCTGAATATTACGCTGGGGTATCAGGATGTCACCTTCTACGATGGAAGGATTGGTCCATTATTTCTTTTGATTTTGCCCATCGCTTTGTGGGTTTTGATCAATAAAAACCACTTAGAACTAGCACAACGTTCGGCATTAAATGTGATTGGGCTTTTCTTTTGTCTGAGTACGGTATTTTGGGTTTTTGGCTATATAACCACAAAAAACCTGTGGCAGGCACGCTTGTTGTTTCCAGCCATTATCCCGTTTGCAGTTCCTGCAGCTTTAGGCATGCAATCTGTCAAGAATCTCGATTTTAAAAAATTGCGGATTAGCTTTATCGTGACGATGCTGGCTGCACTGGTCATTTTTGTCAACCTGCTTGATACAGGACTTGCTGTGGTTTCCAGGAATCCGCTCGCAGTGGCGGTCGGGATTGTCTCACAAGAAAGCTACACGGAAAAATATCAACCGGGGTATGCGATGGCCTTGAAAATGATCGCTCAGACCCCGCAAACCGCTAAAATTTATTTTTTATTCGAACCTAGAAGTTATGAAATGGCGCGCGTTGTTCAGCCTGATACGCTTTTAGACAATTTTGCCCATGATGTGTATCTTTATCGGTCTCCGCGAAGGATTGTCGATGCTTGGCATTCTCAGGGCTATACTCATGTTCTCTTGAATAACACTGGTGCTGGGTTTGTGTTAAAGGAACCAGGTCAAATACAGGTATTGAACGAAACCACCCGCTTATTGAAAACAGTATCGATAGCGCCTGACCAAAGTTACACATTGTACGCGATTCCGGATCATTAAAAGAATTGTGTACGCTTGGCTGGTTATATTGAATGATGAGCAAGTATTGCTCAGGATGATCAATCTGGGGTATGGTAATGGCGGGTAAAGTTAGTTTTCAGGAACCAATCTACAAGTCCCGGCGCAATATGGTCGATGCCGATGATCAATCGGAACCACCACGGAATAACCAGCATGCGTCGTGGGCGTTTAGCCAGGTCGACCACCCGGCGGGCGACATATTCGGAGCTCATCGAGAGGCTATTGAAGCGTCTCAGGCTGCGCCGTGCTCGGGTTTTACCGGTATGCCGGCTAAACTCGGTTACGGCCGGGCCGGGGTAGATGGCCGAGACGTGGATGCCGAAAGGCGATACTTCGCGTCGCAGGGCGTCCGTGAAGGCGCGTACGCCAAACTTGGAGGCGGCGTAGACGGTGTACAGGGGGGCGGCAATCAGGCCTGCTACTGAGGACATGTTGATAATGTGACCAGAACGCCGTGCCAGCATATGCGGCAGGACAACCCGCGTGGTCTGGATCACGCCCAATAGGTTGACCTCGATCTGAGTCTGGATGTCACGCTCCGGATCCAGATTCTCGAGCCAGTCCAGCCGCCCGAAACCGGCATTGTTGAACAAGATATCGATTTGACCGTAGATGTCTATGATGCTCTCTACCATTAATTCGATCTCTGCCCGTTGGGTGACGTCTACCGGGACAACCAGCGCTTCGCCGCCTTGATTATGGATTTTTTCGGCCAGTGCGTGCAAGCGGTCGATCCGACGCGCGGCCAGCACCACGCTGCATCCTGCTTGAGCGAAAAGTAGGGCAGCATCCTCCCCAAAGCCGGACGAGGCCCCGGTTACGACTACCACTTTCCCTTGAAGAGAATTCGGCATGATTCTCCTGTGTAAAAAATGAATGACGCGAATATTTTACTGCATTCGCGTCATTCGCTATTCTCAATTGCGCTTAATCTTCCGATTCGGCATCGCTCGCCTCATCCGATCGTTTGCGCGGACGGGGTGGCTCGGCCACTACTTCGGGTGAAAGGGCGATTTCCAGCACCTGATCCATATGCGCGACCGGGATGATCTTTAATGCCGTACGCACCACCTTGGGTACGTCGATCAAATCCTTAGTGCTTTTCTCGGGCATAATGACAGTTTTTAATCCGGCGCGATGGGCAGCCAAAACTTTCTCGCGTACACCGCCAATCGGCAGCACACGTCCGCGCAAGGTGATCTCGCCGGTCATACCGACTTCTTTGTGGATCGGACGTCCGGTCAGCGCAGAGATCATGGCAGTGGCCATGGTTATGCCTGCTGAAGGTCCGTCTTTGGGGATGGCGCCCTCCGGCATGTGAACGTGGATGTCCAGCCGTTCGAAGATTTCCAGATCAATTTCAAACATTGCGGCGCGCGACTTGACATACGTCAGCGCGGCCTGCACCGATTCCTGCATCACCTCGCCCAATTGACCGGTCATCTGCAGACTGCCCTTGCCTTCCAGGATGGCTACCTCGACCGGCATGATCTCGCCGCCGTTTTCGGTCCAGGCCAGACTGGTGGCTACGCCGACTTCATCCTGGCGTTCCGCCTCGGTTTGCAGAAATTGCGGTGGACCCAGCAACTTCTCGACCAGCGACTCACTGACGCTTTCGGGATAACGCTTCTGCTCAGCCTTCAGGCGTGCGATCTTTCTACAAATCCGGCCGATCTCCCGCTCGAGATTACGAACACCGGCCTCGTAAGTATATTCGCGGATGATCTTCTGCAGTGTTTTGGTCTCGAATTGCAGCTTGACATCTTCAATACCATTTTCCTGGATCTGGCGCGGGATCAGGAAACGGCTGGCAATCTCGAGTTTTTCCTCCTCGATGTAGCCCGGGAATTCGATTACTTCCATGCGGTCCAGCAACGCCGGGGGGATGGTTCCCAGGTTGTTGGCAGTGGTGACGAACATGACCGTGGAGAGGTCAAAGGGCAGCTCGAGATAGTGATCGCTGAAGGCAAAGTTCTGCTCGGGATCGAGCACCTCAAGCAGGGCTGCCGACGGGTCGCCGCGGAAGTCAGCGCCGAGCTTGTCGATTTCGTCCAGCATGAAGAGTGGATTGGCCGTGCCGGCCCGCTTGATGGTCTGGATGATGCGGCCGGGCAAGGCGCCGATATAGGTGCGGCGGTGTCCTCGAATCTCGGCTTCGTCGCGTACGCCCCCCAACGAGATGCGCACGAACTTGCGCCCCAGCGCGTCAGCGATGGAACGGCCCAGCGAGGTCTTGCCGGTTCCCGGAGGGCCGACAAAACATAGGATCGGTTGACGCTCCTTCTTGGGTTTGAGCGAACGCACCGCAATGTATTCGAGGATGCGTTCCTTGGCTTTCTTCAGCCCGTAATGGTCGTGTTCCAGCACCCGGGCGGCATGCTTGACGTCCAAATTGTCATCCGTGGAGACCGACCAGGGCAGATCGACGATCCAGTCGATGTATGTGCGGATGATGCCGACTTCCGGCGCCATGGGTGGCATTTGATTCAGACGCTCGATTTCCTTCAGGGCGACCGTTTTGGGTTCCTCGGGCAGATTGGCCTCTTCGACCTTCTTCTGCAGTTCCGTGATGTCCCGCGTCCAGATATCGCCTTCGCCGAGTTCGGTCTGGATGGCTTTCATCTGCTCGCGCAAGTAGAACTCGCGTTGCGAGCGGTCCACCTCGGATTGCACGCGGCTGTGAATTTCATCTTCCAACTCGAGTACGTCCACCTCGTCGGCCAACAATTTGCTTAGGTGCTGCAGGCGCGCACGCGGATCGGAGAGCATCAACAGGTTGGACTTCTCTTCGTAGGGTAAGGAGATAGCCGTGGCGATCATATCTGAGAGCCAGCCCGGCTCGGAGATGTTCAGCGCGAACAGGTGCGCTTCCTCGGGGATGGAACGGTCGAGTTGTACGCAGCGGTCGAACAGGTCGAGTGCCGAACGCATCAAGGCCTGGGTTTGGCGGTCGGGAGTTCTGGGGTTCGTAAATCGGGCGGGCGCGCACGCGCAGGACGGGGACAACCTGCAGGAACTCGACGATTTCCACCCGGCGGCGTCCCTGGGCCAGCGCCGAAGACGAGCCATCCGGCATTTGCAGCAAGCGCCCAACGGCCATTTCCACGCCCAAGGGCAGAAAATCGTTCGCACCGGGATCGTCAATTTCCGGATCGCGCTGGGTCAGGCCGATGACCGTCAGATTGTTGGCCTGGGCCTGTTGAATAGCCAGCAGGGATTGTTCGCGTCCGACGAAGATCGGCGAGACCATGCGTGGAAAGATGACCAGGTCACGCAAGGGCAGTACCAGCGCCTCGATGAAGCCCTCAGGGTCCGGCTCAAGGTTGGGAATACGGTAAAGTTCTTCGGTCCGTTGCGATAACGCTAAATTGAAGTTGTCTTCTTCTTCGTCGTTCCAATTGGTATGATTATTCATTAACTTCCTCAGCTCCAGCTACCGTGCTTGGTGTTTGGAACTTTATTTGGTCAATTTCTCCCAGGCAGCCATTACCTCGGCCGTAACGAACATGCTGCCGGCCGATAATGCAATACTACCATCTTTTTGGGACAATTCCAGCGCGCGCGCGAAGGCTGCTTCGACAGGTTCGAGCACCTCTGACTCGATCCCGGCTTGCTTCGCCGCCCGACGGATTATCTCCGGTTCGAGTGCGCGCGGGTGGTCGGCGCGGGTGACAATCAGTCTCTTGACCTTGTCCTTCATTTCCGCAAACATGCCGGGCAAGTTCTTGTCTTCCGAAGCACCAAAGACGAGAGTGACGGATTGGCCGGGAAAATACAAGTCGAGCGTTTGGCGAAGTTTGGCGAAAGAATCCTGGTTGTGGGCCGAGTCAAAAATGACCGGTGGGTCTCGGCGCACGACCTGGAAGCGTGCCGGCCACTTGACCTGAGCGAATCCCCGCTGGATAGCCTCATCGGAGAGTCCCAGCCCCTGCTCGCGCAGCGTCCACAGCGCGGAAGCGGCCACAGCCGCATTCTCGACCTGGTGTTCCCCGAGCAGGGGGATCTGCACCTCGAACGGCGGCTCGCCCGGGGACCAGATTTGAGCTGTCTGCCCGTCGAGTGAGTGCTCACCGCCGGCATAGAGTACGTCCCGGCCGACGAGCGTCAGCGGGGCGTTGCGTTCGTCGGCAATATTGACCAATACGTCCAGGGCTTCTGGTTTCTGCGGGGCCACCACCACTGGTCGATCTGGCTTGATAATGCCGGCTTTCTCGGCTGCGATCTTGTCCAGTGTGTCGCCCAGTACAGCGGTGTGGTCGAGCGAAAGTGAGGTGATGACAGCCACGCGCGGATCGACCACGTTGGTGGCGTCCAACCGTCCACCCAGGCCGACTTCGATCACGGCCACATCCACATTTTTAGAAGCAAAGTATAGAAAACCCAGCGCGGTGGTGATTTCGAAGGTGGTCAGCTTGGGGACGCGCGCCACAGCCGGTTTGAGCTGCTCGACCAGTGCGGCCAGTTCGGCATGCGGGATGGGGGAGCCGTCGATCTGGATGCGCTCGGCGTAATCCAGCAGGTGGGGGGAAGTGTACAGGCCGGTCACGTAACCCGCTGTCCCCAGGGCTGAGGCCGCCAGCGCAGAGACCGAACCCTTCCCCTTGGTCCCGGCCACGTGCAGGACCGGGTACTTCCGGTGGGGGTTTCCCAATAATGCCATCAGCGCGAACATACGCTCCAGGTTGAACTCGGCCTTAGCCAGCTCGGAGGCATGTTTGAGGCTATAATCTACAAAAGAGTACAGGTAATCCAGGGCGAGGTTATAGGCTTTTTCGGTGTCCATTGGGAGAGATTGTAAATCGGTTTTCGGGATTCGTAAATCGGGATTTAAAAATCGGAGGATGATATGGATTGTTTCCTCTGCCAGAAACATCAAAGTCAGGTGGCCCCACCGCCGGGCGGATACATCTACGCGGGGGAGCACTGGTTGATCTGCCATGCGCCAATCGACAAAGGTCCGCTGGGGACGCTGTTCATCGAGTCGCGTCGGCATTTTCTGGATTTTGCCGAGGCCAACCAAGAGGAATTGGAGACCTATGGACCTTTGTTGAAAAAAGTCTACGCGGGGCTCAAGTCCCTGACCGGGGCGGAACGCGTCTATCAGGTCGTCTTTTTAGAAGGTGTTCCTCACTTTCACGCCTGGTTGGTG